>JAGARN010000003.1 GCA_017622235.1 Spirochaetaceae bacterium
AGTTCTGAAGATTTAAATGTTATTCTTGAATGTCTATATAAAATTTACGGTGACTTCAATCATCTATTTTTAGATGAAATACAAAATATTGATTCTTGGCATCTTTTTGTAAACAGACTTTTGCGTTCTGGAATGCATTTACTTATTACTGGTTCAAATGCAAAACTTTTAAGTGGAGAATTAGCCACACATCTTACAGGTCGATATATTCAAACTGAATTATTTCCTTTTTCTTTTAAAGAATATTGCCAGTACAAAAAAATTAACACTTCTTATTCAACAACAAAAGAAAAAGGTCTTTTACAAGCTATTTTTGATGATTATCTTAAAGATGGTGGTTTCCCTGAATTACTAGAAGAAAATAGAAAACAAACTTATATAAATACACTTGTTAATAATATTCTACAAAATGACATTGAAAATCGTTATTCTATAAAATATAAAGTTGCCTTTGAACAACTTGCACACCATCTTTTAAACAATGCTCCTTCTACAATGAATTATAAGGACTTACAAAATACCTTTGGTTTTAAGTCAGACCATACAGTTGAAAACTATGTAAATTATTGTAAAAATGCCTATCTAATTTGTGGTTTGCATAAATATTCTGCAAAAAGTAAAATTAGAATTCGTGATGAAAAAGCGTATGCAGTTGATGTTGCTCTTATGAATAATAGACAAAATGCTTTTGCAGGAGAAAATTTTGGTTGGAGGCTAGAAACAATTATATACATTGAATTACTCCGACGATACAAAAACCAAGGATACGATATTTACTATTATAGCGAAACTTCTGGCGAATGTGATTTTGTAATTTGCCAAGGGAAAACAGTTTATCAATTAATACAAGTTAGTTATGATATATCTTCACCTAAAACATTAAAACGAGAAATAAATGGACTTTTACTTGCATCAAAAAAAACAGGTTGTACAAATCTTTTGTTGATAACAAACTATGATGATTATTCTATTTCAAAGGAAAATCAAAATATTTCTGTAATAAGTGCCTATAGTTGGCTTGTGAATTTTCAAAACTAAAAAACCTGTGCGTCCAACGCACTAATTTTCTATGTACTTCTACTCATTACACAATTTCTAAACTATGCTAGAATAACATCATGAAAAAAATAATCATTATTGACGACCATCAACTTTTACGAGAAGGCATTAATTCTTGGGTTTCAAGCAATTCCGATTGGCAGATTTTAGCAAAATTAGGAAATTTAGAAGAAGTAAAAGCCTTCATTGAATCTTATAAACCATCACAAACAGACTGCGTTGTTGCTATTGTTGATTTATCTTTTAAAGTAAGTGGCGTTAATACTGAAAAACTTTACGGTTTTGAAATCTTAAAAATGTTTAAAAATCCAGAATTAAATATAAAAACTTTGGTTTATTCAAGCCACGAAGCAGGAGGAATTATTGCTCATTCATTAAGCAAAGAAATTGGTGCTTGTGGATACGTTAGCAAAAATTCTGATTGTGATACAATACTTTGTGCTTTAGAAGCCATTGCAAAAGGTGAAAAATTTATTCAACAAAATTTAATTACGTCTTATATAAATGCACAAACAAAACTAAATATGCTAACAAACAGAGAGCAAGAAGTTTTAAATTGTGTTTTTGCAAAATACACCAATGATGAAATCGCAGAAAACATGAATATTTCAAAACGAAGTGTAGAAAACTACCTTAGCCGAATTTACGACAAAACTGGCACAAATAACAAACAGCAACTTTTAGAGTACATAGAAATGAATTAATTTTTTTGCTGAGGTAAAGAATTGTCTTTTTTTTGAAAATGATTCCCCAAAAGTTTTCCAAGTCCAATAGCACCGTAGCCTCCTGCCAAAACTGCTAAAGTTTTATCCAAAAGGTTTACAGGAATTCTAGAAAGCCAAGAAGAAAACAACAGTGGAATTTGTTGGCGTAATAAAATATAAGTTATTTTGTTTACTTCCACAGTTTCTTTAAAATCAAATTGGTTAAAAACAAATACAAAAATTATGCCACCTTCAAAACTAATTACCAAGGCAGAAATAAAAATCATAAAAACAAAATCCATTAAAGAGAGCTTTTCTTTGTTTTTAATGTATAATCTAACAATTAGCACCATTGATAAACTACAAATTACAAAAAGAAAGCCAGAAAATCCCTTTTGAATAAAAAGACAAAATAAAATGTGGTTATTACCGAAGATGGACTTTTAGAAAAACTTAATACTGAACAAAAAACTCACATCTATAGAATTATTCAAGAAGCTATGACCAATGCAGCAAAACACGCAAATCCAAGGGAAATCAACGTTGTTGTTCGAGAAGAAGTTTCAAGTAATTTTATCTATTTTTTCATTACTGATGATGGATGCGGTTTTGAGCAACAATCTTTCTCTCCAAAAAAATTAGAAAAAAGTACAAAACTTGGATTAAAAGGTATGGAATCTAGGGCATTGTTATTAAAAGGAAACCTTAGTATTTCAAGCGATGAAGAAACTGGAACCCATGTAAAACTTTCTGTGCCAGTATAATATCCATATCCCCTAAAAAAAACACTCGCCACAAAAAGTGTCCTTTCAGCTTGTTTTAAGTATTATTTTCTAAAAAATAAATTCTTACATAGCTATTCTTTTTTCAAGCCAAATTGCAACTCCATTTTGATTATTACTTAGTGTAATTTCATCAGCACATTCTTTTACTTGCAAAATTGCATTTTCCATTGCAACACCTGTTCCACAAAGTTTTAGCATTCCTATGTCATTAAAATCGTCGCCAAAGGCAACGATATCTTTTAAATCGATGAACATATGCTTTGACAATGTTTTTATAGCATTTTCTTTTGTTGCTTCTTTTTTATAAAAACTGTACCAGGGAACGTCTGAAAATTTAATGTAATTTACCTTTTCTAAACCTAAACTAGAAGCGATGGCAAGTGCTTTTTCTTCATCCCAAGTTTGTACACATATTTTCATTGCGGTTTGATTAAAACTTTTAAAATCATGAAAAATTGATTTGTCAGAATAAAGTGAGGTTTGAGCATTTTGCGTGCGATTCCAATAAACTTCACCTTCGGAATCGCAAGTTATTTCTGCATTGCTACCACAAACTCTATATACAGAATCAAATAAAACTTGAACTTCAGGTGCAGAAAATCCACAACTATAGATTAGTTCGTTGTCTATAAAAATTTCTGCACCACCATTTGCAATAACTACATCCGGGGAAATTTTTTTTATATGGGAGTGAATTGAATTGGTTGCTCTGCCTGTGCAAAATCCGATTTTAATTCCTTTTTTTCGAATTTTTTTTAGTACATTTGTAGTGTATTGAGAAATTGTTTTATCGTCTAAAAACAAAGTGCCGTCTAAATCTGTAAGTACTAGTTTTATCATATAAAAACAAATGCCCAACAAAAATGCTGGGCATAAACTTATTTCCTTTATTTTATTCCCATTCAATAGTTGCAGAAGGTTTAGGACTCAAATCATAAAGTACACGACATATTCCAGGAACTTCTTTTATGATTCGGTCTGTAATTTTTTTGAGTACATTCCAATCAATTTCTGGAACAGTACAGTGCATTGCGTCAACAGTATTTACAGCACGAATAATGACAGGCCAGTCGTAGGCTCTTTTTCCATCTTTTACACCAGTTGCTCTAAAGTCTGGGATAACAGTAAAGAATTGCCAAATCTTTGATGTTAGATTTGCTTTTTCAAATTCGTCTCTAAGTATAGCATCAGATTCTCTAAGAGCTGCAAGTCTATCTTTTGTGATTGCACCAAGACAACGAACCCCAAGTCCTGGTCCTGGGAAAGGTTGCCTATCGACCATAGATGAAGGCAAACCCAATTCTTTACCAATAACACGAACTTCATCCTTAAAAAGTAAGCGAACAGGTTCTACAAGCTCAAATTGCATATCCTTTGGCAAACCACCTACGTTATGGTGAGCTTTTACACCGTCGCTTTCAATAATATCCGGATAAATTGTTCCTTGTGCTAAAAAAGATATTCCAGAAAGCTTACTTGCTTCTTCGTCAAATACTTTAATAAATTCATTACCAATAATTTTGCGTTTTGTTTCTGGTTCACTAACACCAACAAGCAGACTAAGAAATCGTTCTGTTGCATCAACGTATATAAGATTAGCATCAAGTTGATTACGAAAAACCTCTATAACCTGTTCACTTTCACCTTTTCGCATAAGACCATGGTTCACATGAACACAAACTAATTGTTTACCAATCGCTTTTATCAAAAGAGCAGCTACAACAGAACTATCAACTCCGCCAGAAAGTGCTAATAACACTTTTTTATCCTGAACTTGTTCACGAACTAAAGCAATTTGTTCATCAATGAAGTTTTTGGCTAATTCAGGTGTGGTAATTCTTTGCATTGAATCCGGTCTTGTATTGGGTAAGTATTTATTCATATGAACTCCTATATGATAACAAAGTTTACAACGTAAAATAAAACATTACACGACGGAAGTATATCATATTTTTGGCTAGATAGAAAAGTGACTTAGAGTATTTTTTAATATTAAAAAGAATGTTTTTATTTAACAATAGTTTATGTTGCATAAATATTTATTTTCTACAATAATGTTTGTATGATAACTTTATTTGATGATATAGATAAAACTCCACTAAGTCATATTGGTAAGGTTGCAGGTATCTGTTGGAACAGCGACACCTCTAATACCGAAAAAAATATAAAACGTGCTAAAGATTGTATCGCTTCTGGGCATCTTAGAACAGCAGAGTACCCAGACGTAGAGATGGTTATTGAAGGGTATTCTGCTCGTATGATTCGAGAACTATATACACATATTGTAGGTACAAGTCGTCTTCAGGCAAGTACACGTTACATAGACTACAATGTGCTTGATATCGAAAAAGATTTCTATTATCCAGAGACTTTAGACCAAGAGCAAAGAAAAATATACAAACAAGCTCTCGAAAATATTAAAGCAAGTTACAAAGCACTTATAGAAAGTGGGCTAGCCAAAGAAGATGCTGCAAATTTGCTTCCTCTTGCGATGCATTCAAAGATTGTCTTTAAGATAAATCTACGAGCTCTTATTCATTTAGCAGAGATGCGTTGTTGTACTAGAGCATATAGAGAATTTCGTAACTTTATGGCAGAACTTAAAGCAACGCTTTCTGTTTTAAGCGATGAATGGAAATGGATTTGTGATACATTGTTACAACCAAAGTGTCAGCGTTTAGGTTACTGTGATGAATTAAAAGGTTGCGGAAGAAAACCACAAAAACAACAATAAATCTCGCTGTAAAATTTGCAATCATGTAGTTCAAGTATTAACCTTTGATTTAGGTGGTACAAAAATGAATGATGCAAATCCCGTATATTTAAGCATTGCAGAAACAGATCCTACAAGAATGGGTTGGATGAGGGGATTTCCCCCAGTAAAAGAAAAAATCATATCTGCTACAGATGGCTCTTTTTTTGAATTCCCTGCTTTGCGTTACAGCGTAAATCATATGCGACAGTTTTTACCTACAAGGGAAGTTCCCGCAGCAAAAGGGGAATTCTTTGATTTTAAGGTAAAAAAAGAAGTAAACCTTGATAAGTTGCAATTCATCCCTTGGAATAGTGAGGTTCCTATAACTTGGGCTGAATCATTAGAAAAAAACTATACCGATGGAATAATTATACTACACAAAGGAATAATTGTTTACGAAAAGTATTTTGCTGGACTTAATCCATGGGGATTACACGCAGCTATGTCTGTTAGTAAATCCTTTGCAGGAATAATTGCTTCTATGTTAATTACAGAAGGATCTTTGGATTCAAATGAATCTGTCGTTACGTATTTACCAGAACTTAAACACTCAGGCTTTGCAGACGCCACAGTCCAGCAAGTTTTGGATATGACCACTGCAATTAGATACAGCGAAGATTACAATGACCCAAAAGCTGAAATTTGGAGTTTTTCTATGGCGGGGAATCCTTTCCGTCCTACTGACTACAATGGCCCAAAAAACTATTATGAATATTTAACTACTGTAAAAAAAATACCAAAACAGAATCATGGGGATATTTTTGGCTATAAAACAATAAACACAGAAGTACTTGGTTGGATAATTTCACGAGTGACAGGTCAAAGTATTACTGAACTTTTATCAGAAAAAATATGGAAACCCATGGGAGCAAAATATGACGGATACTACCAGCTAGATTCTGCAGGAATTGCTTTTGCAGGTGGTGGATTCAATTTGAATCTACGGGATATGGCAATATTCGGAGAACTTATGTTAAATGAAGGAAAACTTGACGGCAAACGAATTATTCCAAAAGAAGCAGTACGGAACATTACTTGTGGAGGTAACGCTGAAGCCTTTGCAAAAAGCGGAGAATATCCAAAGCTAGAAGGCTGGAGTTACAAAAATATGTGGTGGATTACTAATAACAATCACAAAGCCTATATGGCTAGGGGAGTGCATGGTCAAGCAATATATATTGACCCTAAGGCACAAATGGTAATAGTTCGATTTGCTTCAAATCCATTGTCTTCAAACAAGTATATAGACCCGATTTCAATACCAGCTTATGAAGCCGTGGCAGAATACTTGATGAAATAAATATTAAAACCTAACCAAAACTCCATGGAAGGTTTTATCCGATGCAATGTCCTTGTTATAGTAGGTAGTCCCCCTCCATGCCTACTATATTTCAGAGTTGCATCGGATTTTTTTTATGCTTTTGTAATATTTTCGAGTAACTGTAAAACCTTTGTAGGACATCCGGTTACACATTCACCACATGAATTACACTTTGTATAATCAATAATGGGCAAGCCTTCTATCAGTTGAATTGCTTTTTCTGGGCAGTTGCGTTCACATTTACCACATTTTATGCAGCCTGTTTTACATTGTTTGATTATGGGGGCTTTGTTTGTGCTCCGATTAGAACACAACGCTACAGCTCCTTTCCTATCGGAAGGAATCTTTGCAAAAAGCCCTTGTGGGCATTCTTTAACACACATTCCGCAACCAATACATTTTTCGTAATTTACGTGGGGCAAACCATCTTCGCCCATAGAAAGTGCATCAAACCGACAAACAGCAACACAGTCTCCAAATCCGATACATCCATATTGGCATAGCTTTGTTCCGTTTACACTAAGTTTTGCCCCACGACAAGTTTTAATACCATTGTATATTCCTCGAGGCTGAGCGTGTTCTTTGCTGCCTTGACAAGCAAGAAGTGCAACTTGACTTGTAGATACGGTATCTGTTCCAAGAATCTTTGCCACAATTTTTGCAGCTGCTGCACAACCGTCTGCAGGAGCTTTGCCTGTAGCAAGTGCGGCAGCAAATCCATCGCAACCAGGAAATCCACAGCCACCACAGTTTGCACCAGGCAGAACTTCGCGTATTTGCTCTACTAGAGGATCGACAGGTACGTAAAATACCTTCTTAAAAAAACCTAACAAAACACCAAGCACAAAGGCTATAACAAAAGAAACACCCAGTGTTATAAGAATCGTATTCATTTAACCAACCTTATTTTATTAGCCCAGAAAAGCCACCAAACGCCATCGAAAGTAATCCTGCTGCAACAAAAAGTACAGGAGTTCCTTTCATAAATGTGGGTACAGGAGCAATTTTTATACGCTGCCTTATTCCCGACATCAAAACCATAGACATTAAAAAACCTGCTGCTGAACCAACTGCATAAACGATGGACTGTAAAAAATCATAATTCTTGCTAATACAATTTAGTGTAACAGCTAAAATAGCACAGTTTGTTGTAATAAGAGCAAGATATACACCCATAGAACTGTATAATGCTGGTGCAGATTTTTTTAGATAAAATTCCACTAACTGAACAAGACTTGCAATTACTAAAATGAATACAAGGGTTTGCAAAAAAGTTAATCCTAAAGGTGAAAGAACAAAATGATATAATGGATACGTTACAACTGTGGCAAGAACCATTACAAAAGATGTTGCTACACCCATACCGAAAGCTTTTCCAGTATCTGTAGTCATTCCAATAAAAGGGCACAAAGCCAAAAACTGTATCAGTACCACATTGTCAATCAACATGGAAGAAAGAAAAATCTTTAAATACTCGTTCATTTATTTTGGTCTCCATTTTGCTTTTTTTTCTGAATAATGTTACGAATACTCATACTTATTGCTATAAACATTCCAAATACAAAAAAACCACCAGAAGCGGCTGTAAAAAAGCCTATTCGATAAGCTTCTGGGATAATCTCCACGCCAAAAATTGAACCGGAACCCAATAGTTCTCGTACAAAAGATATACCACAAAGAACCCAAAGATAACCGAGACCCATTCCAAGGGCATCACAGAATGATTCACCTAAGGTTCTTTTTGAAGCAAAAGATTCTACTCTTCCCATTATAATGCAGTTGACAACAATTAGTGGAATAAATACACCCATTGATTTAGATAATTCAGGCAAATATGCTTGCATCAATAAATCAACAATGGTGGTAAAAGATGCAATTACGATTATAAAAACTGGAATACGAATTGAAGAAGGAATCAATTTACGGAACAAACTGATTATTACTTCACTCATAACCAAAACAAAGGTCATAGCCAGTCCCATACCCAACCCATTGGAAAAACTTGTGGTTACCGCTAAAGAAGAACATAAACCAATCATTAAAACCAAAAGGGGGTTTTCCTTCATAAGGCCATTGGTAAAAATATCCAAGTATTTTTTCATTTCTATTCACCTCTATAAAGCTCGTTTAAGGAATAGTTCTCTGAAATCGAAAGTTTAAGCAAAGCACAGGCTTCTACAGCACCAACTTTTACCATATCAGCAACACAGGCAGAAGTTATAGTTGCACCAGAGATTGCATCTACTCCTTGACCCAAAAGTAAATTATCAGAAGCGTTTTTTCCGGCAAACTGAACGTAAAAACTTTCTTCTAAAGCTTTCTGTCCTAAATTTGGGCTATCGTTAAGTTCAATTATCCTTGCACCGATAATTCTTCCGGTAGAATCAACGGCGGTTAGTACTGTTCCACCTGATTTGTAGGTTTGCCCACGAACCGCTACCATAGCACCTACTGTTTTTCCATTTTCTAAAACAATAACTTGTTTTTCGACCAACATAGAACGAACGATTCTTCCAATTCCATTGGAATCTTCTAAAAATTGGGCTGTGGGATATTGTTCTTTTGGAAACAGAGAAGCATAAGCTTCTGAATAGGTAAAAACTGTTGGGACAGGAGCTACAACTGGAGCGGATGAATTAGAAGCTTTTGCTCCATAATTTTTTGCAAGATATTCTCCTGCAACATAAGCTGCGTATTTTACTATTTGTGCTACACCCCTAGAAGTAATCGTTGCACCTGATATTGCATCAACATCGCTACCAACATTGAATTCATCATCTGCGGATTTACCTGCAAATTGAGTATAAAATTCTGGTTCTGTTGCTTTTTGACCAAAGCCTGGTGTGTCAGAAATGGAAAGGAACTGAATCCCTGTAATTTGCCGATTCATATTCATTCCTAAGAGGATTGTAGCTTTATCATAAGTTGGTCCTGTTGCCTGAATAACTGCACCAAGCACATTGTTACCCTTTTTTGCAATATATAAATCCTCTATTTTTATAGAACTAGAAGAATCAGTAGTAAAATCTGCAACTTTTTCAAAGGAATCACCTTCTGGAAACACAACAGAAAGAGCTGCATTTACTTCTTCTGCCTTTGCTTGTGCAATAACAGGAGCGGTAAAATTGTTAACCAAAGCCAAAAGTACACAAGCAACGCTAGCAAATGCAGCTAAGGCAAAACCCAGCTTTAGCATATTTTTCATTTTGTTTTGCCTCCGTTGTATTGTTTTCGGTAACCATATTTCACAGATATAATTTTGTTCAAAAAAGGTGTTAAGGCATTCATAATTAATATGCTAAACATTACACCTTCTGGATAACCACCAAATTGACGGATAAGAAATGTTATTAAGCCACAACCAGCTCCAAATACAACACGACCTCCCTTAGTTACAGGTGTGGTAGCATAATCGGTTACCATAAAAACGGCACCAAACATAAGCCCCCCTGAAAGTATCGCCATGAGGGGGTCGCCACCTGTAACCCATGTAAAAAAAACTACAGTAGCAACCATAGAAATTGGAGCTCGCCAGTCTATTATTTTTGTTACAAGTAAAAATACAAATGCAATTAAAATTAGCAAAATACTCGTTTCTCCGATACAACCAGCTCTATTGCCTAAGAAAAATTGCAAATACAATTCACTGTCTGCAAAGAAAACTCCACCTTTAATTTCTGAAAGTACTGTTGCTCCAGTAACACCATCTATTGGTAAAGTCCATGTGGACATTGCAACTGGAAAACTTGTAAACAAAAAAGCTCTGCCTGTAAGAGCTGGATTAAATACATTTGCACCAATTCCGCCAAAAAAACCTTTTGCCACAATAATTGCAAACAAGCCACCAAGTACTATCATCCAAACTGGCACTGTAGGGGGTAAAACCAGTGCTAACATAAGACCAGTAACTACAGCAGACAAATCAGTTATACGAACAGTTTGCTTTGTCAATTTTTGAAAAATAAACTCAAAACCTACGCAGCTAACTACTGAAACAAGTATTGTAACAAGGGCTGGAATACCAAACAATACAACGCCATTAACGCAAAGTGGCAGCAATGCAATAACCACACAAAGCATTACAAACGTTGTACTTCGTTTTGAAGAAAAATGGGGACTGGATGAAAGATATATTTCGTTTATATCTGATGGAGCAGACATTATTTGCCTCCTGTTTTTGAAGCGGATTTTTCAGATTCCGCCTTTTGTTTTGCTATTTCGGCACGTACATGAGCTTTGCCTATTCGGAAGTGTTGAACTAAACGAACCTTTGCAGGGCAAACATAGGAACAACAACCACACTCAACGCAATCCATAAGACCAAAACGCTTTGCATCATTATAGTCCCCAGCTTTAAGAGAACGCACCATCATAACAGGAGTCAATCTGCAAGGACAAGCATCAACACATCTACCGCAACCGATACAAGGAGATTCATCTACAAGGAATGTTTCTTCCGCTGTGAGGAATAAAACGCCAGACGTATTTTTTGCAACAGGGAAATTTGCATTTGTCATGGCGAAACCCATCATTGGACCACCAGAAATAATTTTTGCAACACCGTGTTTCAAAGAGATTTCATTGGAAATTAAATCTCCTACAAGAGTGCCAACTGGAACTCGGATGTTTTTTGGTGTTTCACAAGCTCCACCTGAAACAGTCAAACCTCTTTCAATAACAGGTTTCCCTTCCCTGAAAGCATCTGAAATTGCACAAAGAGTTCCTACGTTATCTATTACACAACCAATGTCAGCAGGTAAACCTCCAGCAGGAATTTCTTTGCCAAGTACTGCACTTGTAATGCTTTTTTCGCCACCCTGTGGATATTTTGTTTTGCATAAGCATATTGAAATAGGAGTTCCATGTGAGTATTTTTCTATTGATTTTTGTAACACAGGAATCAGATAACGCTTGTTGTCTTCAATAACGATAATTCCTGTTTTTGCTCCGGTTATTTTCATTGCAATGGCAATACCATCAATTAATTTATCAGGAGTCTCTAGCATGGTTCGTTCATCAATCGTAAGGTAAGGTTCACATTCAGCAGCGTTAGCTAAAACATATTCAATAACTTTACCAGCAGGAGGATTTAGTTTTACATGAGTCGGAAAGGCAGCACCCCCCATTCCCACAATTCCTGCTTCTTTTACACGCTGCAATGATTCTTCTTTAGAACAGATAAAAGGATCTAAAGCGGGCATAAAATCTGTTCGCCCAGAATCATCAGACTGAATAACAATACAAGGAACTTCGATATTGCCAGTTATCATGCGAGTTTCAATTTTCTTAACTGTTCCAGCTATAGAAGCATGAACTGGAGCAGACATAAAAGCTGGACTTTCTGCTATTTTTTGACCACAGGCAACACTATCACCTGCGGCAACAAGGATTTGATTAGCGACACCACCTTGGGTAACAGGAATATAAACTGTTTTTGACGTAGGAAAAATACTTTCTATCGCTTTATCCTTAGTCAATTCCTTTCGTTCAGGTGGATGAATACCACCTTTGAATGTATAACTCTTCATACAATATATTCTATTGAAGAGGGGGGAATGGGTCAAGTCATGGCAAAATTTGAGCTATTTCTCGCAACTCCGCCGCCGGCGTGTTTGCGTTAGAAAAACACGTCTTTGTATAAAACAAATACGGTTGCTTTCGGGAAAAATGCCAAGTCGCCACAAGAGCTAAAGCTCGAATGCGTCGATTGTCATTTTTCCCTACGCACCCTCTTTTTTATGAAAACTTGCGACTTTCCCCCGCAACCCCGCCGGCGGCGTTGTTGCGAAGAAAAATACGTCTGTTTACGTAAAAAACTTAACCAATTATGGCTTTCATGGCTGTCATGTAGCCTCTAAGTTTTTTTCCGACAATTTCTACTGGATGGTTTCGGATTTCTTCGTTTACACGAACAAGCTCCTGGTTAGAAACGCTGTTATCCTTTACAGACAGACCTTTTCCGATTACGTCGGTGTCGATTTTTGCCATAAAATCCTTCAACAAGGGACGACAGGCGTTGTCAAACAAGTAACATCCGTATTCAGCGGTGTCGGATATAACTTTGTTCATTTCGTAGAGTTTTTTGCGACTGATAAGGTTTGCGATAAGCGGTGTTTCGTGCAATGACTCGTAGTATGCACTTTCCGCTTTTATTCCTGCATCTGTCATTGTTTCAAACGCAAGTTCCACACCGGCTTTCACCATGGCAACCATCAAAATACCGTTGTCAAAATATTCTTGTTCGCTGATTTCCACATTGCCTGCGGGAGTTTGTTCAAAAGCTGTTTTTCCTGTGGCTTCTCTCCATGTGTGCAAATTAACGTCGTCATTTGCCCAGTCAATCATCATAACACGGCTGAATTCACCAGAAATAATGTCATCCATATGTTTGCGATACAAATCGCCCATGATGGACTTTAGTTCTTTGGAAAGGGCATTTGCCTTAATTTTTGCAGGATTTGAAAGACGGTCCATCATTCCTGTGATTCCGCCCCATTTCAAGGCTTCTGTGATTGTTTCCCAACCATACTGAATGAACTTTGCAGCGTAGCCAGCGTCTATTCCTTTTTCTACCATTTTGTCAAAGCAAAGCAATGAACCCGTTTGCAACATTCCACAAAGAATTGTCTGCTCTCCCATAAGGTCAGATTTTACTTCCGCAACAAAACTGGACTCAAGAACACCGGCTCGGCTTCCGCCTGTTCCCACAGCCAAAGCCTTTGCAATAGCCCAACCTTTTCCTTCCGGGTCATTTACAGGGTGAACTGCAATCAACGTGGGGATTCCAAAGCCACGAACATATTCTGTGCGAACTTCTGAACCCGGACCTTTTGGTGCCATCATTACAACTGTGATGTCAGGGCGAATCTGCATTCCTTCTTCTACAATATTGAATCCGTGGCTGTACCACAAAGAAGCACCTTTTTTCATCAAAGGAATTACGTTTTCCAAAACATTGGAATGTTGTTTGTCCGGAGTAAGGTTTCCCACCAAGTCTGCGGTAGGAATCATTTCTTTGTATGTACCAACTTTGAATCCGTTTTCCACGGCGTTCTTCCAGCTTTGGCGTTTTTCTGCAATGGCAGATTCCCTCAAGGCGTAACTTACATCAAGCCCAGAATCCCTAAGGTTCATTCCCTGGTGCAATCCTTGAGCACCGCAACCAACGATAACGATTTTTTTTCCTTTCAGTGCATTTGTTCCGTCATTGAATTCTTCACGTGCCATAAACCGGCAATGACCAAGTTGAAGCAATGCTTCTCTCCAAGGAATCGCATTGAAATAATTTACCTTTTCCATATGTAGGCCTCTAAAAATAAAGTGAGATTTATTGGTTTTATTATACCAAAAACAGCAAAACATGGGAATAGCGTAAAAACCAATGCCCTGCATTTAAAGGGTGGCATTGAATCTCGGCGAGCATAGAACATGGAAAGTATTTTTTATTCTTCTCTACTTTCACGTAAAACTGAAATATAGAATTTCTTTACGTATATTTGCAAGTGTTTTCACACCTTCAAAAGGAGATGTCATTACAAGCATGGATATCATCAGAAATTGTGCCATCATTCTTGTTTTTCCCTGACTTGACTATTATAAGCTCGTCATGATATTCTATTAAGTACGTATACTAATTTTATCAAGGTGGATTTGTATGAATTTTTTACCTTTGCTTCAAACAACGGCTGGTGCAGGTTCTATAATGATGACTGTTTTGCCACTTTTGTTTATCTTTATAATTTTTTATTTTTTGCTTATTCGACCACAAAACAAAAAGCAAAAAGAATTAGAAAAAATGATTGCAGCTTTAAAAAAAGGTGATAAGGTTGTTACAATCGGCGGAATTCATGGTGTAGTATCTTCTACAAGAGAACAGACCGTTATTGTTAAAGTTGATGATAACTCAAAGATTGAGTTTAATCGTACTGCTATTGCAACTGTAATAACTGATAAATCAGCAGATGTTGCAAAGTCTAACAAAAAAATTAGCAAAGCAGAGGAAACTGCTGTAGAAGCAGAAACATCCTCTCCCGAAGAAAACAAATAAATATTGGAGTAAAAACACATGAGTAAGCGCAGTCGTTTTCTGCTCATCCTTGTGATTATGGGCTTATGTTTTGTCTTTTTGTGGCCTTCGATTAGTTGGTACTTTCGTACCCCAAAAGAGGTTCAGGTACTGGCGTTAAGTTCCCTAGAGAAAATCAAGGATTATTCTAATGTCATGGCTTCTACTGATGTTCAGGAGTTGAAGTCTCTGTATTTTAGTAACCCTGACGGAGTGTTGCCAGAAAAGTTTCAGTGGCTTGATAAAGTTGCTCGTAAAAATTACAAGGAATTGAAAAAGTCAGTTCCAGAAGTGATGACAGTAAAAAGTGCTGTTGACTCATTCTATAACGAACAAGAGCTTCTTTCTGTAATTGAAGATCGCTACCGTGAAGAGGTCTTAGATGCAAAAGACCGTTACAACAATTCTGTAAAGTTGGGTCTTGATTTATCTGGTGGAATGAGCGTTATTGTAAAGGCAGATTTGGATGCTGCTTTGGCTTCTGCGGGAGACACTGTTTCTGATACAGCTATTTTTAAGGCTGAAACATTAGATCAAGCTATAGAAACGCTTACCAGCCGCATAGATAAATTTGGTTTGACAGAACCTGTTATTAGAAAGCAAGGGGAAGATCGTATCTATATCGAAATGCCAGGTGCCGCAGAAACAGACCGAATTAACTCAATCATTATGGGTGCAGGTGTGTTGAATTTCCGCTTAGTCGATATGAATGCTACTTCTGCCTTTGATACATACTATATGTCAAATCCTGCAACAACTTTTAATGCTTCTGGGGAACTTCTTAACCCTGGTATCATTCCAGAAGATTGTGAAGTTCTTGGCTATTACGTAAAAGACGAGTATGGCTTAGATGAGCGTGTGGGCTATTTGGTTGTAAAAAAAGAAGTTGCTCTTGATGGTAAACACATTAAGTCCGCAGAAATTGCATCTGACAGAACTGGTCGCCCTCAGGTTACCTTTGTATTAAGTCCAGAGGGAGCAGAGATTTTTGGCGATTTTACCACAAACCATGTTAATCAACCTATGGCTATTGTTTCAGATGATAAAGTAAAATCCTATGCTAATATAAATGAGCCAATTACTGGTGGAAATGTTGCAATTTCTGGATTTGATTTTGAAGAAGCACAAAATATTCAAAAGGTTCTTCAGACAGCATACCTTGAAGTTCCACTTACCGTGGAAAGCCAACAAGTTGTGGGAGCTTCTATGGGTGACCAATACATAGAAGAGGGTATAAAAGCTTTGGTTGTTGGTCTTTTGGCTGTTATGTTGTTTATGTTGCTGTGGTACAAAGGTGCTGGTTTGAATGCAGTTGTTGCTCAGGTTTTAAACCTCTACATCGTATTCAGTGTACTTTCCGCATTTAATTTAACTTTGACGCTTCCAAGTATCGCTGCTATGATTCTTACAATTGGTATGGCGGTTGATGCAAACGTAATTATCTTTGAACGAATTAAAGAAGAACTTGCTTTAGGAAAAAGCCGTGCTGCGGCTATAGAAGCAGGTTTTAGTAATGCTTTTTGGGCAATAATGGATTCAAATATCACAACATTTATTGCGGCATTGTTCTTGTCGCAGTTGGGTTCTGGTCCAATTCAAGGCTTTGCGGTTAGCTTGTCTATTGGTGTTGTTTCATCTGTGTTTACAGCCTTAGTTGTATCACGTCTTATGTTTGATGTAGGAACTGATGTATTCAAAAAGCAAAAGGTTAGCATTGGTTGGAGGGTAAGATAATGAAAAAACTTGTACGCTTTAGTAAATATACGGGTTTTGCAGTTTTGTTCAGTTGTGTGCTTATTCTCAGTGGGCTTTATCCGATTTTGACTAAGGGTATCAACTTTGGAATTGATTTTAAGCCTGGTTTAGTTCAAGATGTAAGAATTGTTCCTGCTGCTATTAACGTAAGCTATGAAGGTCCAGCCTCTGTATCTGTAGAAATTAATCCTTCAAATATTTCTCTAGTAATTAGTGGTGTTGGTGCGGATAATCAAACTCTAGTCTATAGTTTTGCAGACTACGCTACAGTAGCGGATTTAGCAACAGCTATGCAATCTGTTGAAGGCTTAACGATTTCTGTAAAAAATCCTTCTGTCTCAACTGCAGCTCTTTTTGCAAACTCTGCTCTTTCAAGTGTGCTTTCTTCTACACCATACAGTTTGTATTATAGTACCGATGGTCAGCTTGCAACTGTTGATCAAGTTCGCAACTCACTTAGTAGTTTAGATGGTGTTTCTGTAAAAGAAGTTGGTTCAGATATCGACACTGTTTATCAGATTCGCATAGAAGATGACGGAAACGAAGGGGCTGGTAGTACAAATATGCAACAATCTGTTACTTCTGCATTAGGTACTGCTTTTGGCTCAGAAAACATTGCTGTTATTAAGACGGATTATATTGGGGCACAATATTCAGGGTCTTTGATTTTGCAATCGGTTTTCCTTGTTGTAGCAGCACTTGCTCTTATCTGGCTTTATGCAACTATTCGTTTTAAGTGGGACTTTGCTTTGGCTTCGGTAATAGCTATTGTTCATGATTCTTTGGTGATAATCTCCTTTATAGCATGGACTCAGATGGAATTTAGTACAATTACTTTAGCAGCCATACTTACGATTCTTGGTTATGGTATTAACGATACTGTTGTTGTACTTGACCGAGTTCGTGAAAATATGCGTAAGATGAACACTAAGAAGTTTATGGATATTGTTGATCGTTCTCAGTCAGACTGTTTTGGTCGTACAATGATTACAACAATTACAACATTATTGGCTGTTTTGGCGTTATGTATCTTTACTACAGGAAGTATTCACGATTTTGCCTTGGCTTTGATAATTGGTATTATTTCAAGTGCTTATTCAACGATTATGATCACAAGTGCTTTCTTGGCTGTTACACGGCGTAATTGGAAACCCTCTGACGAGGTTAAAGATATGCCTGCAAATGTTGTTCAGTTTCCGGGTTCAAATTGATGAGGCAGTTTTAGAAGAACGCCGTGTCTTGAGCTAAAAAAGCTGGCACGGCGTTTTTTATTTATATTTTTGCTCATCTGAATATCGACTAAAATGAAAGAAACAGATAAAACTTTAACGACTTTATCAGATAACAAACCAACAGTTATTAAAGCAAAAGTTCTTGGTTATTGCATGGGGGTTCGCCGTGCCGTTGATATGGCAAACCGTGCCTTGTCGGAATATCCTAATCGGAGAGTTTGGACTTTAGGTCCACTAATTCATAATGCTAGAGCTTTGGAATCACTTTCTTCAAAGGGTGTAAAGATTCTTGAAACTTGCCAAATAGATAAATTAAATGAAAATGATGTTGTAATTATTAGAGCTCATGGAGTTCCCCCAGAAATTTTTTCTAAGTTAAAAGCTACAGGTTGTACGTTGATAGACGCAACTTGCCCAAGGGTAATGCTTAGCCAAAGGCGAGCTGCTGATTTTGCGGCAAAAGGGTTTACAGTTATAATTGCAGGGGACAAAAACCATGGAGAGGTTGCAGGAATTGCTGGTTGTGCAGTTGATGTTGCTACTGGCGAAAAACGCTACCTTCTTATTGAAAACACTTCTGATGCAGAATCTTTAGTTATGTCTGCAAAAACAAATACAGAACATTCTTTGCCACAAGATGCTGTACTTTTGTGTCAGACAACTATTAGTCGTTGTGAATATGATTCTATAGGGGAATTTTTAAAACAAGAAATAAAAAATCTTCAGATACTAGATACAATTTGTCCTGCTACCATGGAAAGGCAAGAAGCTTTGGCTCAATTACAGGGTCAAGTTGAAGGAGTGTTGATTGTTGGCGGAAAAAACTCTGCTAACACCCAACGTTTACTTATGACAGCACGTCAGTTGTTTAATCAAGCAGCATTAATAGAATCTGCGACAGAAATTCCACAAAATTTTTTAAAACTTAGACGAGTAGGAATTGCTGCAGGTGCTTCTACTCCAGATGAAGTAATTTTAGAAGTAGAAGCTGCCCTTCGCTCTTAGCTTTTGTTACAAAAACATCGAAATTAGCCAGATATAAGCAATAGATTCAGGAATGGCAAAAAGATTTGATTTAATTTGTTTTTCTTGCAGAAAAATTCTTATAATGTAGCACACAAAGCATATAGAAAGTGCTATCCAGGCTAAGCTTAAATTTTGATTCCTGTTTAAAAAAAATAATCCGATTACCATAATATTTTGAATAAAATATGGAATATTTCTAAGCAAAATCCATTGAAGTGGAACTTTTAATTCTAAGTTTTTGTTGTGATATCCAAAACACAGCAAAATTCTTATTCCAGCTAATATATACATAAGTAGTGAAATCCACAAGGGTAAAAAAACACGCAAAGAAATCAACCCTATTTTCCATAGCATAACATACATTAACGACATGATTGCAGCATTCATTTTATTTGCAAAACTTAAGGGTTTTGCAAAATTTTCTACGTCAGTGTTATCTTTTATTGCAACTTTTATTACAAGAAGAAATATATTTGCAAACCCAAGTAAAATTCCTGCTGAACCTGCTAAAAATTGGTAAAAGTTTATACTTTTAATTATTACTATAGAACCTAAAATAAAGGAAGCAGCAGTATAAACAAAATAAAAAGCTACATTTGCTTGTTTTGAAAGTGTTTTCATATAAATAAAACATAGTACACAAAACTTAAATAAGCAAACCGGATGTTTTGTCTTATTATTAGATTAATAAATGTCGATTATAAATGTATGAAACAAATAAAGTTTGCATCTTGTTTTGTCTTTATATTTTTTGTTGGATTTCTTGGATATACGCAAGACTTAACTATAACTAATGATGATATCGCTTTAGTAACGCAAATTTCAGAGAATAATGAAATTGTTGGTTTTAATCTTTATATCCGCAAGAAACCTGATATTAATTCAGTGCTACTTACAGAAACAACAAAGGACCCTTTAGGCAAAGAAGCAAACTATGCGTATAGAGCAACAGAATGGAATGCCGTAAATGGAGATGAGATTCGTATGTTAGACGGCAAACCTTTAGTTTCAGAATACGCAAAATATAGTATAATCGATTCAACCTTAAATACAGAATATGCTGAATTCGGTTCATGTTTTTGTCTCTATATCCCGCTAAATATGGTTTACGGTTATCCTTGGACTCGTAATGGAACTGTACAAGTGGCTTTGAATACTTTTGTAAACATAAGAACCTTTGGTGCAAAGTATGGTGACTATTCAGCAGGATTCAAAGATAATCCTTTTATGTTTGATCTTGGAGAGATTCCGTATCCAACTGAAAAAGTAGAGCCTGTTATTCTTACAGATTCGTATAATAAGGCTGCTGTAGAAAACTTTGCTTCTATTGCCAGTTCTGCATCTGGTGAATTAATTTATTCTGATGGTCCAGAAACTTTAGTGCAAGATATAATTCATTCATTACAGAAATTAAATTTTTCTTCTCCAGTGGATGTTGTTTTTGCGATTGATGCTACAGGTAGCATGAAAGATGACATTCAGCAACTTAGAAAATCTCTTGTAGGGCAATTAGATTATTTGTTCAAAGGACAAATGAAAAATATTAGAATCGGTTTGTTGCTTTATAGGGATTACACTGACAGTTATAATTACAAAGGTTTACCTGTAAGAATTTTCCCTTTTACACAACAATTAACTGATTTTGAAAAATCTCTTAATTCTTTTTCAATATATGGAACAGAAGGTGGCGATATTCCAGAAGCTGTAAATGAAGCTCTATTTGCTTCTATGGATTTTTATCAGTGGCGTAGCGACGCTCAAAAGAAAATAATATTGATTGGCGACGCAGAAGCACATCCCACACCAAGGGGTTCAAGAAAATATACCAAAGAATTAGTTCAAGCCGTGGCACTTGCTAGAGGAATTATCATCGATACAATAATAACACCAGATGGCAAAAGTTCTGTTGAGCGATAAGGTTATTATAAAAATTATTCTTCAGTAACAAACTGTGTCGTATTAATTTTTTCTAGTTCATAGGCAGGTACTTTTGCCAAATCAATCTGTGCAAGTTTTTTATATGCCAAAGGTAAGGTGCCAGTTGTGTCTGTTTCGTAGTAATGCAAAATACGCTGTAAATCAGGTACTGCTTGAGCCCATTTGCGTTCTTTAATTTTCATGTGGGCAATTTCGTATTCAGCTTCTATTAGTAAGTTAATATCATGACTATACCTGATTATTATAGTTTCGTAATAAGCCTGAGCTGCTTTTGTGTTTCCAGAGTCGTAACTGAATTGGGCTAATTGAATAAGTTCTTCTGCGGTTAAATCAGCAGGAATTTCCTCTGGAACTGAATAGCAACCCATCGCAAAAAAAGTAATAAAACAAATCAAACAAATAACAACAAATCCTTTCATAAAAAAAGTTTAACATACTGCAGCCCACTAGTCAATTACTGTGGTTTTTACTGTATCCTGATTTGACGTGAAAGCGGCTATATGATATTCTTCTAGCTGTCGATTTTCTGGAGGAAATATGGGTGGAAGTATATTTGGTTCAGCATTTAAAGTAACTACTTTTGGTGAAAGTCATGGCTTAGCACTTGGCGTTGTAGTGGATGGGTGTCCGGCAGGAATTCCTATTGAGCAGGATTCCATGCAAGAAGCACTGAATAGACGTAGACCTGGAAATCATGATTCAGCAATGAATATGGCTGTAACTACTCGAAAAGAGTCAGATAAGTGCGAAATTCTTAGTGGTGTATTTGAAGGAAAATCGACGGGAACGCCTATTGCTGTGTTGATTCAAAACACTGCACAGCATTCAAAAGATTACGATAATCTTAAAGATACCTTTAGACCTGGACACGCTGATTTTACCTATGATGAAAAATATGGTTTTCGTGACTACAGAGGTGGTGGTAGAGCTTCTGGCAGGGAAACCGCTGCAAGGGTTGCTGCAGGATACATTGCAAAATCCATGTTGCAGTGTTTGATTGGAACAGATTTTGCTGCTATAGCCTATACGCTACGAGCGGCAGGCATTTCATGCGAAAACATAGACACGTCTGTAATTGAACAGAATCCTATGCGTGCTCCAGACATGAGAGCTGCTCAACTTATGAATCAAAAAGTGCAAGAGTTCCGTTCTCAAGGGGACAGTTGCGGTGGTATAGTTGAATGTTGTATTCAAGGTTTGCCTGCCGGTTTGGGCGAACCGGTGTTTGATAAGCTTGATGCACAATTAGCTAAGGCCATGCTTTCAATAGGTGGAGTAAAGGGCGTGGAATTTGGTGCAGGTTTTATGTGTTCAGATATGACTGGTAGCTCTATGAATGATCCAATGCGTAGTAATGGGAATGGTTGTTTTTTTGAATCAAATAATGCAGGTGGAATTCTTGGCGGAATCTCTAATGGGAATCAAATTGTTCTACGTGTTGCGGTTAAACCTGTACCAAGTATTTTTAAAAGCCAGCAAACAGTAAAAAAAATTGATGGGTCTTATCAAAATACTGAGTTAAAAATTGAAGGCAGACATGATGTGTGCCTTTGCCCTAGAATAGTGCCTGTTGTTGAAGCAATGGTTTATATTACAGTGGCTGATTTGTATTTGCGACAGGTAGTTCAAGCAAATGCATACTGCCAACGGTAACAATATTATACCCAGCATCAAGAATTGCACCAATAAGTAAGTCTAATTTGTCATACAGATAATCGCTTCTGTTGCCGCTAGAAATTCCCACCGATATTGGAATCACTCCACCATCTTTTAGTGTTGCAGTAATTTCTTCGATAACTTCTGTGGCTGTTAAATAATACTTTTGTGATTTTGCAGCCTCTTCTAAAGTAATATTGTCCTTTGGTGCAATACTGTGAGGAATATATGTGTAACCGGCTTTTCTTCCTGCGTTTTGAATTAATTGGTTAGCTTTGTAAAATGGTGCGTGCCAAATTAATGAAAGTTCGCTACCTGTTAAACTAAAGAATTCATCTTCGTTTCTTGCAAGCCCTCTGCGAATAAATGTTTCATCTACAACAAATCCTTGTTTTTCTATTAAATCGGTTGCAGTATAAAACATAGAGCCACATTCATGCCCTGCAGAAACAATCCAGCGTGTTTCTTCAGGGTAACGACGTAAAAATTCTCCGTTGATAAAGAAGGTTGCTTTAATATTATAATTTTCTAGGATATGCAAAATTGTTGCTAATCCATCTGCGTTGTCTATAGCATCAAAGGCTAAAGAAACAACAGGACGTGCTGCTTTCTTTTCTGCTGCTGGAGTATACAATATTTGGGTCACAGCTGGTCCTGAAAGGCTTCTGACATAGGGTGCATTTGTAAAATCGCTGTTAGGGCTAGTACCTAAAAAAGTTCTGTATTTTCCGTTTCTTGTGTTGCTATTTGGAAGCTGTTGTAACAAAGATTTATTCCATTTTTCTTTTTTTAGGTCGTATTCAAACAGAATTCCCTCTGCTAAAACTACAGGACAACCTGTTTCATTGTTCCAAGCGTATTTTTCTGCACTAGAAGGAAACAATGTTTGGTAAGAACCATTGTTGTGGCTATTTATATTCCATCGGCAAAGAGTTTCTCTTCCGCCAAGATATATGGTTTGAGAATTAGCCCATAAGCAAGAAATAAGTGCTCCACATTTTACAGACGCTATTTCTTGCCAAGTATTTAGGGAATATACATAGGCTGTGTTGTTGTCGGTAAAAAATAATTTCTTGCCATCTGGTGATAGCAAAGGCATTTTAGCATTTTTGGGTACAGGAAATTCTGTTTTTTTTATTGTGTTTGATTCATCATTTAGTGAATAAACTTGACTAAAAGAATTGCTTGTTTGGTTAATTTGTAACCAAACAAGAGGATTTCCGTCAGATGACCAATAAACTGAAAAAGTATAGGTTTCACCACTATTAGGTGATTGGGTAGAAGTATATATTTGCTCTGCAAAAGAGGCATTCCCTGGTAGGGTCATATATGTTACTGTTCGATTATCTCTTATAAGTACTATGCGAGTAGTATCTGGGTTTATAGAGAACCTGTCGGTTGCATCAAAAGAAAAGGGAAGTCGACCGATTATTGTTCCGATTCCAACGAAGTCTGAATATATTGCTCTAGTGTACATTTCATAAAGTGGTATATCGTAAACAATATCATTCTGTATATAAATTAATTTTTTTTCGGAAGCCCAGTAAACAGAGTGAATTGAACCTGAACCGATTTTACGTAAATGTTCTGGAATTTGGTTACTACGGAACATTGCCTCTGGTTCTGTAAAGTAAAGGTTCCCTTCTTTTTCGTATACAAGAAGAGAACTATCAGGTGACCATTTAACTGGAATCTGATTGTAACTAAATTCCGTGGAAGGAACAAGAGTTGTTTTTGTGTAACCAGTGGCATTTTCAAGTAGAATTGCAGCGGTGGCACTGCTTGTTTTTTCTAATGTACAAATCCATTTGCCGTCAGGGCTTACTGATTCTGCACCTTTACGTACAGGGTTTGCAGGTATTGCTTCTTGAGAAGATGCAGAATTGTGGGTAATGGAATTTGTTGTTAGGTTGTAAAGAGAGATTCCGTATCTATTTCTTATCCTAAGGATTTGTCCATTAGAAAGTAATGTCATTTGTTCAGGAAAAGTTGTAATTTGTTTACAGGGAGCATTTAGGTTATCTAAATCCGAAGTAAACAAAGTACTGTAAGTTGTTTCACCTGGGAAACTATGCGTAACAGAAAAAATAATTTGACTTTCGGGGTTAAGTTCTGGTGTGGAAAAAGAAATTTCACTGTAAACTGAAAAAAGGGCGACAAAAAAAATTATCCAGTTAATTACCAGTTTTTTCATTTATGCATCTCCGCACTTAGTGCAAGAGTTTCTAAATCTTTTTCAAGTTCAGCAAGTTCTGCATCTAAGCGTTTTATATGCTTAACTTTGTCCTGTATTTGTAGTTCTTCTAGTTTTGAAAGCATTGGGGAAAGGTCTTCACCTGTGTTGTATTCTAACCTTGAAATTCCACACCAAGGACAATAAAGAAATTCTGTTTCAATGGTTCTGCCGCAACCACGGCAAACACATACTGATTGCATAAAGTCTCCTATTTTAGGACGGTTAGCGGATCTATCAGTTTCCCGTTTTTATACACAGTAAAGTGTAGGTGAGGGCCTGTAGAATAGCCAGTGTTGCCTACCAATCCAATCTGTGCACCCTGATTTACATACTGACCTTTTTTTAAGGTACATGGCTTTTGCATATGTGCATACAGGGTTTGATATCCGTTTTCATGGTCTATTATAACATAATTTCCATACACATTGGTATACCCAATACCTATAATTTTCCCGCTCATAGCAGCTTTTATTGGAGAGCCTTGGCTCATAGCCATATCAATACCAGTGTGAGAGGAATCAACACCTGTAAATGGATCAGCTCTTTTTCCGAATCTGGATGTGAGTCGCCAATTTCCAGAAAGTGGGTAGATAAAAAGTTCCCCCATGGCTTTTTTAAGTGTAGAAGAATCTAGTTTTGCTCCTGGAATAAAAAGTTGTTGCCCCTGAACAAGGGTGTCACTAGACAAATCGTTTACGTCAAGAATATCTTCTACGGCAACATTGTATCTTACAGATAACCCCTCTAAGGTATCATTACTTTCTACCGTATAATTTAAACCGTCAACTGATGGCACAATGAGTTTTTGTCCAGCTCGTAATTGGCGTACGTTGCCTATATTGTTTACACCTATAAGTGTAGAAATGTTAGTTAACCCAAATTTTCTTGAAATTTGAGAAATTGTATCTCCAGTTTTAACTATGTACGTAGTAAATTTTACTGGCTCTCTTAAGTTTACATCTGAAATAGAAATTGTACTTCCGTTTTCTAATAAGTTTCCGTAACTGTCTACATCATCAATTTCGTAAAGTGCAAATTTTTCCATAGCTCCGTTTAAGAATTCTGCTTCTCGTGTGGTAAGAAAAGCTAACTCTACTGGTTTAGGAAAACTTTGTATATAATTTCCAAGTGAAACAATTCCTATAGCCAAAGCTACACCGGCGACAATCATAATTCCTAACGAAAGAATCAACCAAAAACGTTTAGTGATATACCATATCGCTGTTTCTAAGAGATTTTTCCATTGATTTAACGCAGTTTCAATAGGAATTGCGATGCCTTTTTTGCCGTTAAATGAAACAGGTGCATACACTGAATAATCTTGTGTTTGTTGAAAATTGCGTTTAATTTTAACAGGCTTAAATTTAGGCGAGTAAGAAGTTTGTCGGTTATCGAGGTAGCTGATAATTTCCATAATTCTTCTATCGACAAAAAAAATACTACATATTAGGTTTAATTCATTTGTTAAATGACAAAATTTATTTTGTGTAGTATAGTAAGACTATGAAAAAAAATATCTATGTTGTGATGGTGTTGATTTTTGCAATAGCTTCTTTTAGTTATGCTCAAGTAGGTTTTCAAGAAGCTTTGCACCGTTACAGACTTGAAAATGGGTTAAGTGTTTTTTTGTTGCCAGAGCAAAATCAAGCGATGGTTACAATGAAATTTATAGTAAAAAGCGGATATATTCACCAAACCAAAGAAGATGCAGGTTTTATACCTTTGTTTACAAAACTTTTTTTTGATAATATCGATTTTGATTTTGAAAACTATGGTATTGATGTAAGTGTAGAATGTAGTAGCAACGCTTCTGTTTATACGCTATCTTTTTTGCCTGAATTTACAGAGAGAATATTTAGTATAGTTGCGGAAAAAGCTTTTGAACCAACTTTCTTAGATTCTTCAATCCGAAAAGAAGTGCAGAAGTTTTCCTCAGAATTATCTACATTCTATGCTTCTTCTACAGGTTTTATAAATCGACAGATAGAAAGTTGTGTTACAGGTACAGAAACTTGGCAAAATTACTCTGGAATTAACCCTGATATTTTTTTGAATAAAACAGCAGGTGAGCTTAGAGAAAAACTTTATCAAGTAGCACAGCGTTATTATATTCCTTCAAATTGTGGATTATTAGTTTCTGCCCCCT
Organism: Spirochaetaceae bacterium; assembly: GCA_017622235.1. GTDB lineage: Bacteria > Spirochaetota > Spirochaetia > Treponematales > Treponemataceae > Treponema_F. The sequence goes on from JAGARN010000003.1 coordinate 26,679, forward strand.
TGTCCAAGTTACAGTTAGAAAAAATAATTCAAGATACTTTTGAACATTATCCTTTTGAAAAAAACATACTTGCTAGTCAAAATATATTTCCTATTGTTAATACTCACACGGATTCCGCATTTGTTTTGGTTTCACCTGATTTTTCTAATGAATTAAATCAGTTGGTAATTCAATTTCCAGCGGTGGACTTTGAGCAGAATATAGCGGTGCAAGTTGTGGCAGAATTTTTGAATAGCAAAAACGCAGAAAAGCTTTCTGCAATATCTTCTTATCAAGAAACAGGAATTCTTTCTGAATATTATATTTCTGCCACAACAGCAAATTGGGGAATTAGCCGCCGTTTAGTTATTCAAGCATTATCTGATACCTCTTGTGCTTCTGGGGCAAGTCAAATACAAGCCTTAATTGATGCACTTAAAACTGAAGTTGTTTCAGCTTTAGGTTCTAAGGATTTCCAAACTGCGGCGAAGTCAGTTTTATATTTTGAACAAAGTTTTGATACCGTTGCTGATTATATGGAATATGTTGCAAAAGAATTTGCTTCTTCGACGTTAGATTTAGACCAGAGATTTGATGATTTTTCTATGCAAAAGATATCACAGTCTGCAAAACAAATAATCGAAAGTCAGCCCTTCGCCTTTATACTAATGAATGACAAAGTTTTTGAGACTCAAAAGCAAGAATTAGAGACGGCGGGCTTTGGGGTTATACATCATGAATCAGTTCAACAGAGTACACAAGAAAGCTTGCAACAAAATATTGTTAATGACCCAAAGGAGGTACAAGAAGATTCTACGCTTTATTCTGATTGGTTTTTGAAGGAACACCTTCAATCAATAAAGCAAGTTCGTCTTTCAAATGGAATACCTTTGATTCATTTTAATAGTTCTAATCGAAACAAATCTGCAATACGTATAGAAATTGCAGGCGGTGAGCGTTCTGCATTTAGGGGAATGTATGGTATTGAAACTTTGCTTGTTAGATGTTTAACTTCCTGCATAACTTCTTCGGCAGCAACTTTGTTCTATGATGGGCAGCTAATGGGAATGCCAGAAATTAGTTGTGAAACAGGACTTGAGTTTAGTTATATAACTATTGTTTGCCAACAAAAAGATTTTCAAAAATGTATGCAACTTGCTGCTCATAGTATAGTTTTTGGTGATATTACTCCCATTGTTGCAGATGAGGTTTTTTACAATATTCAAAGTGAGTACAAAATAGCTATTGGCGACACAAATTTTCAAATGTATTGTGCCGCTATGAAAGAGATTTTTAACGACACAGTTTATCACTCTCTTTTTAATTTGAATAGGCAACCTCTAGAAGAAATGACTTATGATTCTGTGATTACAGCCCAAACTTTTATGTTTGATGCATCAAGATATAGTATTGTAACAGCTTCTTCTGAAACTATTGACCAAGTTTTAGCTCTTTCGGAACAGTCTTTTGGTGCTTTGTCTGTATTCCCTGATATTTCTGGTCTTTCTGTTGGGTATTCACCTGGATGGAATAGAATTATTCCAAGGATAATATCAACAAAACATTATATTCACCTGAATAGAATATTTTTGACAGATATTCCTGCACATTTAGCTGGTGAAAGACCTGCAAAACTTATACCAACCACAGAATTTAATGATCCTGTGCATTATTATACTTATGCTCCCACTCAAAAAGAAAAAATTCCCTTGTTTAATGCTTTATTGTACGAAATAAAATTTAGGTTAAATACTTATTATGAAAAAAATGTGCAGATTAAAACTGCTTCTATGGTTTTGCCACTAGGAGGAATTCAATTCCAGGGAGTTTCTTCTCAAGAAGATATTGATAGTGTACTATACGAAGTTTTAAAACAACTACATAAAGAACTTACGAATCAAAATGTTATTCAGGGGATTAAAGCAAAATGGATAGCTTATACTTTTGGGGGGACTTTTGATAATTCAGAAGTTGTGGCACTTATAGGAGAATCCCTAGAAAAAGGTGAATCAGCAATAAACTATATCGAGGAATTCAAATGGCTAGAATCTGCTTCTACAGAGGATTTTGTTTTTATCATGAAAGAATTTTTTTTAGAAGCAGAGCCTTTATGTATTTACTCTGAAAGTAGGTTACGGTAACCTCTTACGGCTGTGATAATCTCTTGATAAATTATATTGGATTTAAAAAGCGATGCAGCCATTGGGTCTTGTGGTATATTGCAACTTTTAAAAATCTCTTCCAATTTTTGTTCATTAGGAAATACTAAGGATGCAGCTTCTGTAATTTTGCTACCCATAATTTTTATGTCAATTTCTTTTAGTTTTGTTGCAACATGATTATAATCTTGAGGGAAAGAAATACTATTGATGTTTGATAGAACTTTTTTGCATAGATTTTTTCCTTTGTTTGCTAGCTCATAAAGTTCTGTGAATCCTTCTAGTAAAGTTTCCTTTGCAAATAAGAATTTTCTTTCACGGTCTAGTGTGTTTTTTTGGAACTCTTTTTTTAGTAGCGTTTCTTTTTTAAAAAAATGAGTTTTTTCTTTTAGTGCAGAAGGTTTTTCTAGTAATTTATCTAGGGGAAAAAAACTTATACCTGGAATTTTTAAGCTGCGAGAAGAAAGACTGTAGGTTTTTTGCTGTGGAAAAGCTGCGGTTTTACTTTCAAACCACCAAGCATATAAAGACATTCGACTATCGGTTAAGATATCAGAACCATCGTAGGCTTGTTTAATTTCAACTGGGGCAGAATAAATGGCACTTGCACAGGAAACCTCTGCTGTGTTAATTCTATTAGAGTTTGCGTGAAAGCGTTCTTCAAATAAACTACCCTTAGCGTGGGTTTGCTTTGCAGGAAAACCTAAATCTAATCCAGCAAAGTAAATTTCTTTGCAACCGCAGTATCTAGCAAAATCCCATGCTGTGGTGGCAACAGAACCGCCGGCGGCTAGTTGACCTTTTGTGCCACATATTGATTCAAAATATTTGCCCACTGGATATAGAGATGAACATAAAATCTTTTCTCGGCAATTAAATCTAAAGGTAGAAGGGTAGGCCGCAAGTTCAGTTATTAGTACAGCTGTTGGCGAGGATAAACCTGTAATATGGCGTGAATTCCAATATTGTGGATCTACTAATATTACAAAGTCTGGTTCTATGCCAGTTCTTAGGCAAGCACGTAGGGCTGTATCAACACAAATGAGTAATCCTCGTTCTTTTATTTCTTTAAGGTGAGGTAATACTTGATTAAGGCTCGGTCCTGCCGCAAGGATAAAGGCACTTAAATTTGTTGCAGTATCTTTATATCTTGAAACTCCATCTAGTTCTGTTAATGCTAGAAGGTTTTTACAACTATTTTTTTGCCATAGGCTAGAAAACTTTTCTAAAGTACGTTTGTTTATTTGATTTTTAGAAAGGTTTCGTTCAATAAGAATGTCTAAGTTGTCAAAGTACTGTTTCGCATGAAAAGCAATACCTTTGTTGCGAACAAAATAACATCTACTAAGACCATAATACTCTAGCACTGTTACTACTGATTCTAAAGCTGCACCAATTAAAAGTGCAAAATTGGCTAATGAAAATAACTTTGAAAAATCAATACAATAAAGTGCGGCAGTAAAACAGGCTACATCTGGTTCTATTAGAATTAATGTGGCAGATGGATTTTGGTTTGCTAATGCAATAGGAGCGTATCCTAAGCCAAAACCGCAGAAAACAGTTACATCTTGAGTAGAGTTTATTTGTTGTTTAGCCAATATTGATTTAGCTAAGTTTATTGCTTCTTGGCTAGGATTGTAAGAAGAATGTAAGTTAGTTCCATTTTCTTTAGCCGAAAGTTCTTCGTTGCGTGCTTTGTAAACTTGCCAACCGCATGGAAAGGATAAAGGAATTTGCTCATCTGTTGGTAAAGATGCTACAAGGTTTTCTTGAATAAGACTATATAAATCAGGGAATCTTTGTCGTAAAAGATGTAAATTTTTATTCCAGATAGAGTTCAATGTTCATATTCTCCGTTACTGGAGTTCCCGCCGGAGGGTATTGATTTTTGACATATCCGTCACCATTTATCGTTACTTGAAGGTCGCCTCTCAAAAGCAAACTAGTTAGTAAGCGTTTAGGAACTCCAGTAAAATCTGGTAAGTAAGCTCCTATTTCAGGTAGAACACCAGATGAAACTGAAACCTTACCGGAGTGGGCTAAAGATGCCGCACCTTCTCTTGAAAGCCCCATGTGGTCGATTATAACATCTGCTGCGTCTGCAACAACAGGAGCAACAATTCGTCCGGCATAGGTTTCGCCTTGTGCTTTTGTAATTACAATGTAAAGTATAACTTGAGGATTTTCTACAGGGAAAACGGCTACACAGTTTGAAAGAAAATCGGTATCACTATATCCACCGTGTTCCATATCTGCCATTTGTGCAGTTCCAGTTTTAACACCGATAGAAATATCCCCCAAAGCTGCTCTATGACCGGTTCCTGTTTTAGCCGTTGATTCCATACACTCTAGCAAGTACTTTGCTGTGTTTGACTTAAAAACTTGTTGTCCAAAGGTTGGCGTATGTACATAAACATCGTTGTTATCTTTGTCTGTTATTCGAGAAATTACGCTAAGTTCTGTGGGTATTCCACCATTAGTTAGAGTGGTTGTAGCTCTAACCATTTGCAATGCAGAAACACTAATTTCTTGACCTATTGATATAGTTGGTTTAGAACGGGCTGACCAAAGTCGATCATTGGTGGATTTTACTAATCCTGATGTTTCTCCTGGTAATTCTATCCCTGTTCGTGAACCAAATCCAAGTTGGCGAAGTTTAGCAAGAAAATAATCTGCGTTAATTTTTGCACTCATTTGAGCAAGGGCATCGTTACATGAATACTGTAAAGCTTGACTAGGTGTTATAGCTCCGTGGTGTTCAAGACAGGTTATTCTTATTCTTTCACCATTAGCACTTTGGACATCGTATTTCCCATCGCATACAAATATTTCATCGGCTTTGATTAACCCTGCGTCAATAAATGTTGCCACAGAAAAAATTTTGAAAACAGAACCTGGTTCGTATGCAGTTACTGCTGGCCTATCTTGCCTTTGTTCAACAGAAGAAGTTCGATATTCATTTAAATTGACAGAGGGTAAACTTATGTAGGAAAGAATCTCTCCATTCTTTGCATCTGCTACAATCATCATAACGCTTTCCGCTTGAGTTGATTCCATGGCGGATTGTGCAATTTTTTCTAATTTATATTGAAGGTTTGCGTCAATCGTTAGATATATGTTTTGTCCTGGGCGTGATGATTCAATATCGGTTGAAAGTTTGGGTGCTAATATGTTTTGCATTGAGTATTCTACACCAGCAAGTCCTTCACCGTCGTCGCCCATAAAGCCAATAAGTTGTGCCGCTAAAGAATTTTCTGGATAAATACGTCCAGGAATCCTATCAAAACGTAAACCTGTTAAATTATTACTTGATATGATATTTTTTATGTTTTCGTATTCATTTTCGTCTAGGCGTTTTTTTAAGTAAAAAACTCTGTCGGCAGATTGTATAGCGGATTCTATTTCTTCCGGAGACATCTGCAAAACAGGTGAAAGAAGAAGAGCTGTTTCTTGCAAATTTGTTATTGCTGATGGGGTAACGGAAAGATGATAAAAATTGGTTGTCACAGCAAGAGGTCTGCCGTTGCGGTCTACAATAGCACCTCTAGTAAATTCCTTTGTTTGAGTTTCAGTTTGTTTTACAGGTTGAAATGCAAGTTTACCATATACGGCGATTATATATACTCCAAGGATGGAAAGCATTACGATGAGTACTATAAACCGGCGGCGTGAGAACATTTTGTTCATTTTTTAAGTACCTTTCCCAAAATATTATCAACTGAAACAAATCCATAGTTTCTTGAGTCTATTGATTCGCTATAATTGTCGCCAATAGCAAGAATCATACCGTTAGGAACTTGGTGACTATGTTTTATACGCTGATATTGATTTTCTGTCAAAGGAATTTCTTTTCCCCCCACAAGAAGACTATACCCTGAAGTAAAAGAAAAATCCAGAGGTTCACCGGCTACAGCTACACATCTTTTTATGACAGCCCTGTTATTATAAAAGTACAGTACAATATCACCAGGTTTAGGTTCTGCCCAACTAATGATTAGGTCTTCGGAAAAAGGTCTTACAAGTCCGTAGGCTAGCTTAAATACTATTACCGTATTCCCGTCTTGAATAGCAGGTTCCATGGAAGTCCCTTCCACTCTAAGTACGTCAAAAACAAAAAGTTTAAGAATTATACCTATAAATATTCCTGCTAAAATAAATAACAAAAAGTGGCTTTTTTTTTCTGAATTGTTATTTGCACTCATGCAGTTGTAATATTATCATAAGCAACCCATAGCGTCAAACCCTGAAGTTAGTAAATAATAGCTAAAGGCGGCTTTAAGTTTTTTTTGCAAACAACCGATACAGAGAGTATGAATCTTAGCGTGATGGATGTAATTTCCGCTGTACTTACAAATATTAATGTTATTATAGCCACTATAGCTGTAGTGTTATACTTAAATTTTGTTGTATATGTGGTACGTTATCGTAAAAAGCCGCCTAAGGTTCGGAACAAAAAGAAAGTTATTGCTCAGGCTCCAACTCCTGCTCCGGAAAGTGAAGAAGGTGAGGAAGAGTAGTTTTCTTTTTTGAAAAAAAACTATAACGCAACTTTTTATTCTTACCCTTTATTTTTATTGTTCCGCTTTTTACTAATTGACTAAGGATTTCGATATAATCTTGAGGTTCGTAGTTTTTTGTAATAAAGTTTGACATCCTTTTCTGGTACATTGTTGTAGCAGCTTCTTCCTTTGACCACTTTCCGTTGTGGAATTTTATATGTTTTAAAACAATTTTTTCGTCTTGTGCTTGATTATTATTCTTTTTTTTCTTTTTTGTGGTGTCGCATATATCGCATCCACTACAAACAGTTTCTTCCGTCGCAAGTGCATCTAGTAAAATCTGTCTGCGGCAAGTAGTTGATTCTGCGTAGTTTTGCATAATTCGTTGCCGGCTATTTTGTGTAAATAATTCAAATTTTAATTTATCGGCTAAGCCCCAAAGTAATATTGCTTTAGACGGTTTGCCATCTCTTCCGCCACGGCCAGCTTCTTGAATATAGGCTTCTGCTGTAGGGGCAGGGCTAAAGTGAATAACTGTGCGTATGTCGCTTTTGTCAACACCCATACCAAAGGCACAGGTGCAACATAATATTCCTTTTGTGTGAGGGAAAAACCATTTTTCGGTTGCCGTTTTTTCTTCTTTCGTAAGTCCAGCGTGGTAGAATTTTACATTATCTTTAGGGAATATTTCTCTCAAAAAGCGAGCTGTTTTTTCTGTTAACCGCCTTGTAGGACAAAATACAACCATTGGTTTTTCTTCTGTAAGTGCTAAACGTAATATTGTTTTTTCTTTTGCACAGGCATATTGCACCGAATAGTGAATATTTTGTCTGTCTGCTGTACTTTGCATTAGGTAGGGCTTATGTCCATCGAATAATATTTGTGTAACTCTCGAAAGTACCGGCGGTGAGGCTGTTGCGGTAAAAGCAGTCACTACAGGAATTTTTAATCGCTTAAGAATTTTGCCTAATTCTAAATACGAAGGTCTAAAACTGTCTCCCCATTCAGAAACACAATGAGCCTCATCTATAGCAGCGTGTATAATGTTGCAATGGGAAAGCCTTTCTAGTAATTCTTCTGAACATAAAACTTCTGGATTAGCCAAAATTATTTTTGTTCCAGCGGCAATTTTACAAAAATTTTCTTCTCGTTCTTGAGGGGTTTGTTGACCTCTGAAAACTACAGCAGAAAGACCTGCTTGTTCAATACGTCGCATTTGATCAGACATTAATGCTAATAAGGGATAAATTATTAGTGTTGGTTTTTCTAGCAATAAAGCTGGAATCATAAAACACATTGATTTACCTGCTCCCGTTGGTAAAAGAACTACTTGTTTACCTTTATTTTCTATATCTGTTTCAGTAATTTCATCCCTAGTAAATGAATCTATTGTAGCAGAATCTTTAGTTTGTAACTTTTCGGCACACTCTAAAATGTTTGCTATAACTAGCCTTTGCCATGGGTAAAGACTAGAAACTTTGAAAACATTTTTTGCAACTTGTGCCACCGAATCTTGAGATATAGAAAGGTATTCTTCCTCTAATGGAAAGTCTTGATAATTTTCAAAAAAAGTTTTTTTTTTCACTCTTTTATTTTGGATAACAGCAATGTTTTTTGCTCATAAATTTTAAAAACTAGATGACATTTAAAGGCTTTTTATGTTAATATTCATTACAGTTTTTTTAGTAAGATTTAAGAGTGAGGGAACTTTAATGAAAAATGCATATGTTAAAAAGGTCTGGGAGCAGGTTCAAGCAAAAAATGCATCTGAGCCAGAATTCCTTCAGGCCGTACAGGAAGTTTTGGAATCACTAGAACCTGTTGTAGAAAAAATGCCAGAGCTTGAGAATCATGCAATTCTTGAACGTATGGTAGAACCGGAACGTGTGATTATATTCCGTGTGCCATGGACAGATGATTCAGGTAAAGTTCATGTGAATCGTGGCTTCCGTGTTCAGTTCAACAGTGCTATCGGTCCATACAAGGGCGGTATTCGTTTTCATCCTTCTGTTAATTTGGGCATATTAAAATTCTTAGGATTTGAACAAGTGTTCAAAAATAGTCTTACCACTTTGCCTATGGGTGGCGGAAAAGGTGGTTCTGATTTTGATCCTCATGGAAAATCAGATGGAGAGGTTATGCGTTTTTGCCAATCTTTTATGACTGAATTAAATCGTCATATTGGGGCTGATACAGACGTTCCTGCTGGGGATATTGGAGTTGGAGCTCGTGAAGTTGGGTATATGTTCGGTCAGTACAAAAGAATCCGTAACGAATTTACAGGCGTTCTTACCGGTAAAGGTTTGCAGTTTGGTGGTTCACTCATTCGTCCAGAAGCAACTGGCTACGGTTGCGTTTATTTTGCTCAGAATATGTTGGCTGTCAAAAATCAAGACCTAAAGGGCAAAGTTTGTGCTGTTTCTGGTTCAGGAAACGTAGCCCAATATTGCGTTGAAAAATTGATTCAGCTTGGAGCGAAACCAGTTACCCTCTCTGATTCAGCAGGATTTATCTATGACCCAGATGGAATCACTCAAGAAAAACTTGAATATGTAAAAGAACTCAAAAATGTAAAACGTGGCAGAATCAAAGAATATGCAGAAAAATATCCCTCTGCTACATATTCGGCTAATGCACGCCCTTGGTCTGTTAAGTGTGATTGTGCATTTCCTTGTGCAACACAAAACGAACTTAATGGTGAAGAAGCAAAAGCTTTGGTTGCAAATGGCGTTCAGTTGGTTGCAGAAGGTGCAAATATGCCTTCAACTCCAGATGCAATTTCAACATTCCAAAATGCAGGTGTTATGTTTGCACCAGGAAAGGCATCAAATGCAGGGGGTGTAGCAACATCTGGCTTAGAAATGACACAGAATTCAATTCGCCTTTCATGGAGCAGAGAAGAAGTTGACGAAAAACTCAAGGGTATTATGAAAGATATTCATGATAATGCTTATTCAGCTGCAAAACAGTTTGGAATGGAAGGAAATTATGTTGCCGGTGCTAATATTGCAGGTTTTTTGAAAGTAGCTAAAGCTATGATGGCTCAAGGTGTTGTTTAAACTCCGCTAATTTTAGTAAAAAGACGGTGGGGTAAACCTTACCGTCTTTTTTATAGTTTGATTTATATTTTGAGGTAAAATAAATGAAAATAGAGACACAATGTTTGCATGAAGGTTATCAGCCCAAAAATGGAGAACCCCGTGTAGTTCCCATTGTTCAAAGTACAACCTACCGATTTGATTCCACAGACCATATTGCTCAGCTTTTTGATATGCCCACTGAATTTATGTATTCTCGTTTTGCAAACCCAACTTGTGATGCTGTAGAAAAAAAAATTGCCGCTTTAGAGGGTGGAGTAGGAGCAATGCTTACTTCTAGTGGACAGGCAGCATCCCTTTGTGCAATATTGAATTTGTGCAAAGCAGGAGACAGCTTTGTTGCAGTAAGTGCAATTTATGGTGGTACAGTAAATTTATTTTCTGTTACATTGCAAAAATTTGGAATAAAATGTATTTGGGTTTCTCCAGAGGCAACGGAAGCTCAAATAAAAAAGGTCATAAAGAAGAACACAAAGGCAATTTTTGGTGAAACTATAGCAAATCCTGCTCTTCGTGTTTTTGATATAGAAAAATTTGCTAAGGTCGCACACCAAGCTGGAATCCCTCTAATCGTTGATAATACATTTGCCACTCCAGTGCTTTGTCGCCCAATTCAATGGGGTGCTGATATAGTAATTCATTCAACTACAAAGTACATGGACGGTCACGCCTTGCAGGTTGGGGGAGTGATAGTGGATAGTGGCAACTTTGATTGGGCCGCTAGCGGAAAGTTCCCAGAGTTTACAGAACCAGATGAAAGTTACCACGGTGTAATTTATACCAGAGACTTTGGAAAAATGGCCTACATCATCAAAGCACGTATGCAGTTAATGCGGGATTTAGGTTGCTATCAATCTGCTCATGCCGCATTTTTGTTGAATTTGGGACTTGAAACTTTGCCTGTTAGAATGAAACGTTATTGTTTAAATGCTTCTGTTGTTGCAGAATATTTTAAATGTTCTGATAAGATTGAATCTGTCACTTATCCTGGTTTACCAGAAAGTAAAGATAGGGCATTATCTCAAAAATATTTACCCGATGGATGCAGTGGAGTAATTTCTATTTCCATTAAAGGTGGAAGACCAGCCGCCGTTCGCTTTATGGATGCTTTAAAACTTGCTTCTAATGAAGTTCATGTTGCAGATATAAGAACTTGTGTATTGCATCCCGCATCTGCCACCCACCGGCAGCTTACGGATGAACAACTTGTGGCGGCAGGAATTGATGGCGGAATGATACGTTTTTCTTGTGGTTTAGAAAATGTAGAAGATATAATTGCGGATATTGAACAGGCCTTAGCAGCGGTGTAAAAATGTTTACAAACTTTCATACTCACACATATTTGTGTAAACACGCAGAAGGAACTGTGGCGGATTATGTTGCCGCTGCAGTTTCTGATAGCTGTAGTGCTTTGGGTTTTTCTGATCATTGTCCTTATCCGGATGATGGAATCGATACTTGGCCAGAAGTTCGTATGACACCAAAACAGGCAGAAGATTATGTTGCTGATGTACGCTTAGCTGCTTCAAATGCAGATTTTTCGTTGTATCTTGGCTTTGAGTGCGAGTATGATAGTCGCTACAAAAATTGGTATGCAGAGGAACTAAAAGGAAGGTTGCAAGCAGATTATCTTGTTCTTGGACCACATTGGATTTCTCAAGGAAATGGTTTTGTTTATGCACCAAGAATAAAAGAAACTGTACTCATGCACCGTTATTTTGATTGTGTGATAGAGGCGATAGAAAGTGGTTTATTTAATTTTGTTGCTCATCCAGATTTGATAATGGCTGATGGGCGGTGCTGGACAGATGAACTTGCTGCTTGCTTTAGAGCATTGATTGATGCTGCTGTTTCTTATGATTTGCCACTCGAAATAAATGGTTTAGGTCTTGCCCGGGAACTTGTTGTGGGTCAAGATGGTTGGCGACATCCTTATCCAGTGGATAAATTTTGGCAAATTGCAAAAGAAAAAGGTGCAAAAGTTATCTGCAATGCTGACGCACATAGACCGCAAGATCTTGTTGCAAATGTAAAAAAAGCACGTGGTTACGCTGAAAATTTTGGTTTTTTGCCAATAGAAAATATTTTCCATAAGTTCTGAAATTAAGACTTTGCTTTTTGTTGCTTTTTTTTTATATTCATTTATTTCACTAATATAAACTCCCGTAAAAGGCATAGTGTTGGTGTTGGGGAAATAGATACCAGTGTTATCCTACGTGTGGAGCGTTTTTTTGTTTAAATATATCAATTTCCCTAGATTTTCTGAAAATTATAATTTTTTGCCTACTTTTATTATTTCACCAAATTCAGTTTTAAAAATATAAAGCCAATATCCATTCCCATAATTATTTGGGTCTGAAACTTTTTCTCCAGTTGCTAAGTATTCTTTACTGCAACCATACCAATTTTTAAATTGTTTTGCAGAATATGCTGAATCAACTACATTGTCTAAGATAAACTCATTTTCGTTTTTTATGTATCCACCAAATGCAACAGGAAAAATATTACAATCCATATTATTTATGATTTCTGTTGTATAATAGTTTTTTAAAGGATTACTACTTTTTTTATTACTTATTCTTATATTCTTAGAATTCAATTCTACTTCTTTCGTTGGTATTTTCTCAAAACCTAAGCCCTCATTTTCTTCAATCCAATAAGCTTCTTTTGGTATAATTTTCGCATTTTTAGAGATATGAAGAATTTCCCCTGACGGATATAATACACAAAAAGCCGTTATTTTATCTTTATGAATTTTTTCATTATCTGTAATATAAAATGAGCCAGATTTATTATTTATTTTCTTCCAACAAGTTTTTTTAGTTTCAGAAACGTAGATTAAATAATTTCTATCTAATGATAAATAATAATCAATAAAATTGGATTTTTCATGAATCAACTTTGTTTTCTTAAATAGTAGTAGAAAAAATATACAAAGCAAAAACAATGGTATAATAGTCATTCTTCTTTTCCTCCTACAAACTTTTCTCTTACAAATCAACAGGAAACAATGCTGATTCATCTGCTCCTACACCCCAAATCACCTTCTGTTTTTCTGTTTGATTATAGCATATAATCATATTTTTAGAGTAAAAAAACGCCCTCCCCGTTTTGGAGAAGGCATGGTTGTTACCATACCTTTATTCACCGTGAACATCGTAGGTGTGAACAAAGACCTGTGGCAATTACATAATATTTTAGCCTCCATATCTTGGACTTTCTTCTGCAACCATTAAGTTTTGGGAAGGATAATTTTCAAAATCGTAAGTTGGTTTGTTTGCTTTTTCGTTTTGAATAGTTTCTGAGTGTTCAAAGTCTTCTTGATTATCTGTCCACATTTCGCATTGGCTGATTACGGTTTTTAGTGCGTCTTCTTGGCCTTCTGGTGGATATTTGTATTTTTTAAGAAGGCGTTTTACTAGCATTCGCATTTTTGCACGGGCACTTTCCTTTTTTTGCCAATCGATTGTTTTGTTTTTGCGTAATTCTTCTGTAAGTTCTTTTGTGAGGGCAACAAGTTCTTCGTTTGAATAAAAATCTTTTACTGCCGCAGGTTTTGTAAGAGCATCATAAAATGCTAATTCTTCGTCTGTAAGACCAAGTTTGTTGCCTTCTTCATTTGCGTGGAGCATTTCTTTTGCAAGTTTTAACAATTCTTGAATTACTTCTTCATTTGTAAGCATTCCATTTAAATAACGATTTAAAGTTTGCTGAATTAATTCGCTAAATTTTTCTGATTTTACAAGATTTGTTCGTTTATAAACTTTTACTTGTTCTGCAATCAATTTTTTGAGCATTTCTACAGCAAGATTTTTTTCTTTCATTTTTGAAATATTTTCTAAAAAGGCTGCATCAAAAAGATTGATTTGTTCCCCACTATCAGAAAAAAGATTTAAAACTCCATCTGATTTTACAGATTGTTTTAAAAGTTCATTGATTCTGTCGTTGATTTCTTTAAGAGAAAACTTTTTTCCTGTTGGACTAAAAAGAAGTCGCATTACTAAAACACGAACAGCTTCAAAAAAGGCCGCTTCCATTCGCATTTTTTCTTTTACCATTGAAGAACAAAGGGAAAGAGATTGTTTTAGCATTAATGCTTCTTTTATGAAACATTGTTTTTCTTCTTCTTTTTCTACAGACATAATAAAGTTTACAGCCCCAGTTATTGTTTTTCCTCGCTGTAAATCTGAGCCATCATAAAAATTAGAATAATCGTATCCATAAAAAAGATTTTGACATATTTCTAATTTTTCTTGGAATTTTGGATACGCTTTTTTTGCAATATCCATTTCACCATAATTATTTTTGTCACGAACTGTGTAATCGTTCATGGCTTGTTTTAATGCGTTTGCAATTCCAACATAATCTACTACAAGCCCACCTTCTTTATCTTTAAAAACACGATTTACTCTGGCAATTGCTTGCATTAGATTGTAACTTTCCATTGGTTTATAAACATACATTGTTGCAAGTGACGGAACATCAAAGCCTGTAAGCCACATATCAACAACAATGGCAATTTTTAATGGACTTGAATTATCTTTAAACCGAATTGCAAGTTCTTGTTTATATTTTTTGTTACCAATAAAAGCTCGCCATTCTTCTGGATCTTTATTACTTTCTGTCATTACAAGAGCAATTTTTGCATCATCACCGGGAACTGTTGGTTCGACAAGCTCACCAACCGAAACAGATGTCTGAGTTTGTTGAAAGTTTTTTTTCAAAGTTCCTGCCCAAGAAGGACGCAATTCCAAAATTCTTTTAAAAATCTTCATTGCAATTGAACGATTATAAGCAACAATCATAGCTTTTCCTGTGTACAAATACTGGCGTTCATTTTCGTAATGTTCCAAAATATCATCCACAAGAGAATTAATAGTTTTTTCATGTCCCAGAATTTCTTCCATTTTTCCAAGTTCATGTTTACTTTTTTCTATTACTTCTTCATCTGCGTTTTGAGCAAGGTAATCATATTCTGCGTCAATTTGAGAAAGAACTTTATCATCAAGTTTTAATTTGATAACACGACTTTCGTAATAAACAGGTCGAGTTGCTCCGTCTAAAACTGCCTGTGTCATATCATAAATGTCGATATAATCACCAAAAACTTCGATTGTACTTTTATCTTGGCGAGAAATTGGAGTTCCTGTAAAACCGATGTAACTTGCCTTTGGCAAAGAATCACGAATAATTCTTGCAGTTCCAATTGTTCGGTGGGCAATTAGATTATCATTTTCGTCTTTGAAAGTTTTGATTTTTTCTGTTAATCCATATTGCCCACGATGAGCTTCGTCTGCCATTACAATAATATTTTTGCGTTCAGAAAGAGGTTCGTTTGATTCTTCAAACTTTTGCATTGTGGTAAAAATAATTCCGTTTGCCTTGCGACCATCAAGTAATTTTTTAAGATGTTCTCGACTTTCGGCTTGAATTGGTTCTTGTCGCAAAAAATCCTTGCAATTATTGAATTGAGTAAAAAGCTGACTGTCTAAATCATTACGGTCTGTAATAACAACAATTGTGGGAGATTCTATTGTTTGTTGCAAAAGATGTGCATAAAAAACCATAGAAAGAGATTTTCCAGAACCTTGGGTATGCCAAAAAACACCGATTTTTCCATCACCTAAAACCGCTTGTTTTGTTCGCTCTACAGCTTTTCTAACTGCAAAATATTGATGATATCCAGCTAAAATCTTAAAAGAATTGATTCCTTCGTTATTAAAACAAATAAAGTTTTTTATGATATCTAAAAGTCTCTCTTTTTGAAAAATCCCTTCAAAGAATGTTGTAAAATCTGCAAAAGATTTTGATTCAATATTTCCGTCTTTTGTTTTCCATTCCATAAAACGATCTTCGCCAGAAGTAATAGTTCCCGCTTTGCTTGTAAGTTGATCAGACATAACACAA
>JAGARN010000004.1 GCA_017622235.1 Spirochaetaceae bacterium
AGATGGTTCTTTAACTGGAGACGGCGTAAAACAAAGAATTCGTCAGGAATTTTTGGAACAATGTAATGTTCACACAATTGTAAGATTGCCAAATTCTGTTTTTCAGCCTTATGCTTCTGTTGCCACAAATCTTTTATTTTTTACAAAAGGAGAGCCAACTAAAGAAATTTTTTATTGGGAACATAAATTGCCAGAAGGGCAAAAATCTTATTCCAAAACAAAACCAATTCAAAAAAAGGAATTTGATTCTTTAAAAGCTTGGTGGAATAATCGTTTGGAAAACGAACAGGCTTGGAAAGTTGGAATTGATGTTCTTAAAAATAATGGATACAACTTGGATATTAAAAATCCATTTGTAAAAGAAGAAGAAATTGTTTATTCAACTTCTCAAATATTGCAAATGCTTGATGATTCTTTTGCAAAAAGTGAATCTTTGTTAAATGAATTAAAATCTTCGTTGTAAACCATGCACTACCACCACATCACCACCGCCACCTTTATTTCTCGGCCAAATCGCTTTATTGCCCAGGTTCGTCTTTTTGACGGCACGGAAGAAACTGTTCACGTAAAAAATACTGGGCGATGCAGAGAGCTTCTTATTCCGGGGTGCACTGTTTATCTTGAAAAATCTGAAAATCCCAATCGAAAAACTTTGTACGATTTGGTGGCTGTGGAAAAACGCTACGACCAAGTTTCTAACTGGGAAAATTATCCTTTGGTTTTTCGAAAGCGGATGAAAAACGGTGGAGAAAAATCTCTTTTGTTTAATATCGATAGTCAAGCGCCAAACAAGGTTGTGTTTGAGTGGCTTCAAAATCAGGGTTACAGCAAAATTAAGCCAGAGTATACTTTTGGAAAATCAAGATTCGACTTCTACATGGAAAAAACTGATGAAGCCACAGGAAAAACCGAAAAAAACCTTATGGAAGTGAAGGGCTGCACTTTGGAAGTTGAGGGCGTGGGATATTTTCCGGACGCTCCAACGGAACGTGGCGTAAAACATCTTAATGAGCTTGCCGCTGCGGTTTCTAAAGGCTATAAGGCAATTTTGGCTTTTGTAATTCAAATGGAAGGAGTGGAAATGGTTTTGCCCAACACAAAAACTCACCCAGAATTCGCCACCGCTTTGGAAAATGCACAAAAAGCTGGTGTTGAAGTGTGGTTTTTGCCTTGCAAAGTCCAGCCAGATAACCTAGAGATTGTGCATGGATAGAAAAATGTGATAATTTGCTTTTTCGCATTTTCGGGAATAGAATAATAAAGAGGCGATAAATGGTAAAACGTGTTTCCTTATTTATTTTTATTGTTTTATTTTCTCTTGTTTCCTGTGAAAAGCAAAAGGCAGATTTAAATACAATTATCAATGAAAATAAAATTATATTTATTGGGGAAAATCATTCAATAATTAATCCAAGACTTTATTTGATAGAAAATTTGGAAACCTTGTATAACTGTGGTGTAAGACATATTTGCATGGAAGGTTTTTCTCTAAGAAATCCCAAAGATGGCAACTACAATTTTTATTGTTTTTTCCCTTGGTCAGTAGCAGGAAGTAAGTATGAAGATGTTTTTCTATCTCAAAAAATTGAAGAAATAAACGCTGGTGTTTCTGAATCTGAAAAACTAAAGATTTATAATCCAGAAGAATTTTTGCTCGAAAAAGATATTGAAAATTATGAATATTATGAAAAATTAAATCTTCGAGACACTGCAAGTTATAATTTTATTGAAGACCTTTATCACACTATCCCAAAGGAAGAAAAAATTCTTATTTTTTATGGATACGATCACGGTAGCAAAAAAAATATCAATAGAAAATGGGAAACTTTGGGACAAAGACTAAATAAAAATTATGAGGATTTTGTTAGTATAAATTTTGATTATTCTCTTGGCGATAATGAGTTTTCGTATATTGAAAAACAGAATTCTTTTACTAAATACGATTATTTAATCAAACAGCAAAAAAATCCTTCTTATGGAATTTGTTATCAATTTATTGATTCAAAAGAAAATACCCAAGTTCTTATAAACCATCTTTTGGAATATGCAAAAAGTGATAATTTGTTTTTAGGGGATTTTTGTGATTCTTTGTCAGATGAAAGGGAGTTCCTTAATTGTATTTATTATTTGAAAATGATGTATAAAGACAATTTCTCTTATGATTTTTGGGCTCAAAAAGATGATTTAGAAATAGCTCTGGAAAAATTACAAAATTATGTTTCCCAACAGGAAATCCAATTTTCAAATGATATAAATCGCCTTAGAAATTACCACAAGTTTATGGTTGATTCTGGAATTGAAGATTATATTTACGGATATGAAAAACTAGATTTGGAATACACCAAAAATATGCTAGAAAAAGCATTTTCTTATTATCAAGAAGATGTATGGTGTTTATATTGGTTGGCTTTAGTTGAGTTTGACCTGAAAGAATACAATCAAGCATTCATTGATTTTGAAAAATGCTTAGAATATGAAACAATAAATAATATTGAAGTTCTCCCAAAAATCTATGAAAAACTGATTTCTATAAGTGATAAGATAGACGAACCACAAAAAAAGACCTTTTATGAGGAAAAATTAAAAAATCTTTCAGAAATAAAAATTATTAACGTAAATAAAATGACAGATGTTCGCTAGTTTTTTTGTGGAAATTCCTTTTGTAAAATCAATTTGAATACTGTTGCAAGGTTTTCTCTACAAGATTCTGAACACTTTGAACAACAGCAAGTCGTAAATCAGAAGAAAACTCTTCGGAAGAGAAAACTGAATTTCTTTCTGGTAAAAAAAATTTATAGATGTCTATCTCTAAAGCATTTGAAATTTTAGCTAATGTTTTTTCACTTGGCCAAAGTCTTTTACTTTCTATGCTATTGATTGTTTGTTCAGATACATCGGATTTTTCCGCTAGCTCAAATTGAGACCAGCCCTTTGCCTTTCGTATTTTCTTGATGTTTGTTGAAAGACGATTTTTTATCTCCTGCACTTCCATGTAAAAAATTATTACGTATTTATTCTATAATTTGAACGTATTATTAATACTAAAATTTACATTAGTTTGTATTGACAGTACAAATTAATAGTCCTATAATCCTTTTATCGATGATTTTACGTATTCACACTACGTAAGAAGGAGAACATTAATGAAAAAAACATTTGGTTTGGTGCTTTTATGTACTTTGGTGGTTTCTTGCATTGGATTTGTTGGTTGCAAGCAAGAAGAAGTCGCTGTTAATGACAATCCATTTATTGGAAGTTGGATTAGCGAAGAAGAAGGATTAAAATTAGAATTTACAGGAGATCAAGTTAGTCTCAAAGAATGGGTGAACGGATTTGAAGAACCAGATCCAGAGTTCGAAGGTAATTATACTTGTAACGGAAATATTGCAGAAATTTTTTATGACAATGAATCCTTGGGATTTGCCACAATAAGAGGAACAACATTAACTCTTGACGCCGATATAGTAGACAACCCTCCTGTGTCATTTAGAAAAGAATAATTCCTTTGTATTTATAACTTGGCATAAGGATTTAAGAAAAACATTATAAAATAAATGCCATGGTTTTGTTGCGTTGTATTCGCCACCAATTCCATGGCATAACTTCATAGATTCACACGAAAACAATATTAAAAACGTATGCAAAACATCAATCGCTGTAAAAATCAAATATGCAATTTAGCAATGTAATATTAAATAAGCAACATTTGAATCCCATTTGAGTTTATTTAGAAACAGTCTCTGGTTTTAGGATTCCTAAAACGTAGTTTTCCAAATCTAAGTATTTATTTGCTACATCTTTCATAGCCTCAGCAGTTAGATATGGTGGAACTGTGGTTGCGTCTGTGATTACTTCAAATGGTAAGTCGTATAAAACACAAGTAGCAATTCTGTCTGCCCAAAGTTCGTTGTCTTTTAGAACTTCTGGTTCCATGCCACGTTTGTAGTTTTCTGAAAGTTTTGCCACATAAGATTGGTCTACAAGTTCAGTTTGTAAAAGTTTAATTTGCTTAAACAATTCGTCTACAAGTTCTTCTTCTCTTCCAGGTTCACAACCAAAACCAATTTCAATATAGAAATTATCTTCTGGAATTCTATTCATATCGTAATAAACACTAACTCCGTAAGAACCACCTTTGTCTTCACGGATTGCTTCACGCAATTTAATATCCAATAGATAAACAAAAGAATTTAACAAATTACCACGAATTTTTTCTTCCATTGGTGAAAGATTTTTTAATTCTCCGCCAAAAATCAAAGCAACTTGACTTTGGTTTCCAATTCCTTTTTCTATAATGATTTCTTGTTTACCAGCTGGAAAATCAGGTTCTCTCCAAATTGGAGTTTCTGTTACATCTTCGCCAGAAATTGTTCCAATATAGGTTGAAATCAAGTTTTCTAAATCTGATTCTTCATAATCTCCAACGAAAACAAAGATAAAATCACTTGGATTTGCAAATCTTTCTGTGAAAATTCTAGCGGCATCTTCTTTGTTAGCTTTTGCAACATAATCTGTAGTCATTACTTGCTTTCTAATATCATCCTTGTACAAAGCTTTTAAAAGAGCTTGTGAAAAAATGCCAGTTGGTTGAGTTTCATAGCTTTGAGCCATTGTACTAGCATTTGTGTACAAATAATTCCACATTGTATCTGTAAAATATGGCTTTTCAAAAGTCAAATATGTTAATTGAAGCATTGTTTCTAAATCAGAAGATTTTACAGTTCCAGCAAAACCTTCTTCATATTGGTCAATGTAACATGAATAAGAAATATCTTTGTCAGCCAATAATTTTTGCATATCCATATAAGAAACGCCATTTAAGCCAGAAAGTGTTGAATAATCTGTAGCAAAAGCACCAGAAACGTATTCTTCATCACTTACAAGAGAAAGACCACCAGGACTTAAAAATGTAAAAGAAATTTTGTCATCGGTGTAAAATGTTTTCTTTGCATAAACTGTGGCACCATTTTCCAAAACGTATTTTGTAATGCCATCAGCTTTAGAAACAACTTCTTTAGAAGTGATTTTTGCCTTGTTTTCTGGAATAATAAGCCAATCAGCATCAGCACTTGTATCTTCGTAGGCTGTAATTTCATCATTTTTGTAATTTTCCCAAATATCCATTAATGTTTCTTCACTAGGAATAGCCGCATTTTCATTACAGCGAACTTCTAGGAAAACGCCACGATTTGCAATTATATTTTTTGCAGCATTTGAAACATCATCTGTGGTGATAGAATTAACTGCAATTTCAACAATAGCTTCTTCTGCTGCAGGAGAAAGTGGGATTGTTCCTGTAATACAATAATCAGTTAAAATTTCCACTAAATAATAGCTTTCATTTTTTGAGTCATCGTGTAATGATGCCAAAATTGATTGACGCATTCTTTCAACTTCAGAATCAGTAACTCCAAAAGTTTGGATACGAGCTACTTCATCAAGAAGAACTTTGATTCCACTTTCAATTTGATTATCATAACAAGCAAACAAAAGTCCGTTTAGATAGTTTGAGTTAAGTAATTTTTGGCTAATGGCTGCTCCATCAATAAATGGAGGATTGTCGCTTTGCACAAGTTCTTGAATACGATTGTTTAAAATGTACAATAAAATCTCATTTGTAAGCTGTTCTTTGTAATCAGCTTGTGTAATTAAAGGGAAAGCTGGTGAAAAATCGTAAATACTAACAATTGTGTAAGGTTGTTCTTTATCTTTGAAAATTAAAAGTGATTTTTCGTCTTTTGTAAAAGTATTGTCCGGCATTTCAAGCGGCTCTGTGGCGGCTGGAATTTCGCCCATTGTGTTGATAATTGCCTTTTCCACTTCCTCAGATGAAATATCTCCCACAACGATTACAGACATTAAATCAGGGCGATACCATTTTTCATAAAAATCCACAACACGCTGTCTATCAATATTTTGGATAATATCCATTTTTCCGATAGGAAGTCTTTCTGCAAATAGAGAACCTCCTAAAAGAACTGGATATTCAGCATTAGAAATGCGACCGTTTAGGTTTTCGTTGGAAAGCCGCCATTCTTCTGTAACAACTCCTCGCTCTTTATCAAGTTCTTCTTGCACAAAAGTTAAGCCAGAAGCCCAATCTTTTAAAATTAGCATAGCTTTTTCTAAGAATTCTGGATTGTCGGCTGGGATTTCTAGCATATAA
This sequence comes from Spirochaetaceae bacterium, assembly GCA_017622235.1. Taxonomy (GTDB): domain Bacteria; phylum Spirochaetota; class Spirochaetia; order Treponematales; family Treponemataceae; genus Treponema_F. The sequence goes on from JAGARN010000004.1 coordinate 6,167, forward strand.
ACTGTTTGTTCAAAACTTGTGTAAGCATTTAAGTCGTGACCAAAAGCCATTCCAGTTGATTCAAAAAACTCTATGATTTCGTTTTTAGAAAAGTTTTCTGAACCGTTAAAAGCCATGTGTTCAACTAAGTGAGCAACTCCAAGTTGGTCATCATCTTCCATTAAAGAACCTGCGTTCACAACTAAGCGAAGTTGAATACGATTTTCTGGGTTTGTATTTCGTTGAACGTAGTAGTCCATTCCGTTTTCTAAAGTTCCACTTATAATAGCGGAATTCATAGAAAGGGGAATGGAATCCTTTGATGTTGACTTGTTACTTGAACAACTGAAAAAACTTGCAACCAAACAAAGTGAGATTGCAATCCATAATATTTTCTTAAAGTTCTTCATCATTTTGTTTATCCCCCAATTTTAACTTATAACAAAATATACAATTATCAATTACACAAATAAATAACTGTAGTATATATTTTATCATAAAGCAAAAAAAAATTAAAGTGTTCGTTTTATGTTTTTGGATATGCTACATCAAATAACACAAAAGAGTAGATTTTTTATTTTCCCAATTTTTAATTAAAAAGATTCTAATTCTTGTTTACACATTTAATAATACATATTTTAAACTTTAGAGAAAAGGGGCTATTATTTCATCTACTATGTCTAGCAAAAAATATACACTACCCTTTTCTCTAAAACATTTTTTCAGTTATTCTAACATTGATTTTATAAACCAGATATTTTTACTATACTCAGCTATGTTGTCTTCCATCATATTCATAACTTCAAAACAATCCTCAGCAGCAGCTTTAAGCCTAATGTCAAGGGCATGCGATTTTAGCTCCATAATATCCAAAAGAACAATTTCAAGAGCTTTCCTAGTATCAAGAATGTTACCTTCTAATTCTTTGATTGTAGCCAGTTTAAGATATTCTTTCATACTAGCAGGTGGAATATGGTTTTGCATACGCATTAATTCTGCAACTTGATCCATTGTCTCACCATATGCATTATACAATTCTTCTAAATACTCATGCACTGCTTTAAATTGAGTACCTTTTATATTCCAGTGAAGGTTATGCATCTTCACATAAGAAATGGCGATATTAGCCAAGTACACTTCCAGTTTTTCAGCAACTTCATTTTTCATATGCTGTAGCTCCTGTATAATTTTTTTTTCTGCACTAACGCAGGTTACACAATAAAGCATATGGATTTTTTTTCATAAATCAAATTTACAAAAAAAAAGAACTGCCTATTATGAAATTCAAAGGAATTCCAAGGCAGTTCTCTTACGTAGATACAATATACCAAAACCAACGGCGTCTGGATGTCGATAACCGCCGTCAATCTATTTTTACTGTACAATAAATGTATCGGTGTAATAAAAACAAACTTTAGACTGAAAACACTTTTTTTTGTCTTTTTTTTTTACTTGTGATATTATATTTAGAGGTTCATAAAGGGAAACAAAATGAGCGAAATTGTATCCGCTAAAAAAAAATTGCGTAGGACAATAAAAGCCGCCATAAAACATTACAATCAGGATAAAACCTTAGCACAAGAAGAAGCACAAAAAGCTGCAAATATTTTTTTATGCTCCAGTATATTTAAAAAAGCAAAAGGGATTTTAGCATATGCAGCTACACAAAATGAACTTTCTATTGATATTATTATTCAGGCAGCTCTGAAATATGGAAAAATGGTGGCCTTACCTAAAACAGAAAAAACTACAACAAATATGAATTTTTTTGTTTTAGATTCAAAAAAAACTCTCCAAGAACAACTTATTCTTGGAAACTTTGATATAAGAGAACCAGCACCATATCTTTATTCCATTGAGCAAAAAAATTTGCCTAGCCCCACTATAATATTGATTCCGGGAGTTGCGTTTACAGTTAATGGTTTTCGTCTTGGACATGGGAAAGGATATTATGATTACTATTTATCTAGTTTTTTAAACCAAAAGAAAAATACTACCGTAAAAGAATTTGTTGGATGTTGCTACAACCAACAAATTGTAAAATACATTCCGACAGAAACTCATGATATTTCTATGGACTATATTTTAACGCCTACAGATTTTCTTAAATGTGAAAATTAAAAAACTAAGCATCGTCTGCCGGCTGGTCTTTGCGTCCGTATTCACAGAAAACATCTTCCATTGCAGCTTGTTCTATTAATTCCAAAACCTTACCTGCCCGCTTATAGAGTTTCAACTCTCCAGTTCCGTTTGCTCCACCAAGAACTTGAAGTTCTTCTTGTGGATTTGCTGGATAAGAATAGGAATGTATAGCCATTCCTTTGGTTTTACAAAATACGTCCAAATCCAAAAGATAGTTGCGATACAATACACTTACAGTCCAATGCAAACTATCTTCTACAGCTGTACAAGTAAATCTGGATTTTGCATTTGTTTTGGAACAGTTTATTTTTACTTGTTGATTCCCTTCTTGAATGTCTGCAAATACAGCAAAACTTTCGTCAAACATACCTTGAATCGCAAATCCACTATTTCTCATAACCAAACCACTTATGGTACTACGCAAGTGCGAACAAGACAGATGAAAAAATGGATCTATAAAAGAACGTCCCCAATTTTTGTCAATATACCCGTAAGATGTAATTGGTGTAACAATGTAACTTTCGCCATGAACAACAACTTCACCAGAAAACTGTGCCATTGCACCAGAGGCACTCCAGCACATATCCTTTTTAGACAGAGAAGGCAAAAAAACACTTTGCCTATCCATATTAAGATTCCAGGAAACAATACCTTGCTCTTCTGTAATTGAACCACGAAGGGCTTTTGAATCCATAACAAAATCTGTACCATCTATGCGAACATCCCTTTTTGAAATCAAGAGACTTTTTGTTGGATATAAAGATTCAAAAATCTGAGCTGTCTTAGAAAAAAAAGTAAACCTTAACGAAACAAAAGAATGAGGAACAATTTCTTGAGGAGCAAGTAATACGGAAGTATCTAAAGAACCCGCCAATGGATCTACTTTGGAACACTGCACAACATCAGGAGAAAGAGCTGGATTCGTAACGTACAACTCAATAGTAAAGAAAGCCTTTTCCCCTGAATATGCATTATAACCGCTAAAAACATAACGCCAACGGTCAAAACCACATTTTTTCAAAAAACCTTTCAAATTGTATGAATCAATATTACTTCCATGAGTCGCCGACATAATAAACCCTAACAAAAAAATAAACTTTGCTAATCATATATCGGCAAAAACTACACAGTAATTAACTATCAAAACATTTTATTTATTGTTTTAGAAATATCATCCTGTTCTCTTGGAAAATTTGCATCTAAAAACTCAAAACATTCCACTGCAGTTCGCTGAATATGTTCGTACCATATTTCATACAACTCACTTTCCATAGATCCAGGATAAGGAGCACCCTGAACACCAGAAACCAGTTTGCGTAACATTTCACTGCATTCTTTAAGTCTTTTATCCATAAAACACCTTCCACCCAAAAGCCCATTACCGCTTTTTTATTATTATACAGGCAAAGTAATAATATTTCCAGTCTTTTCTGCCTGTTTATCAATTTTTTTTCCACAAATTACAGCAGAATAAGAAGTTTCCATAAACTCAAGGACTCGTTTTGCTGCTTTTATCACATCATCCGGTGTTGTAGAAAGAATTGTTCTTATTTTTTTTTCTCTATATTCTTCTGAAAATCCATAAATTGCCCTTAAGAAACCTACTGAACCCCTACCAGAAGGAGATTTTGGCTGTACTTCTTTGCTATAACAACCAGTAATAACCTTCTCAAGTTCTTGTTCAGTTATACCGCGATTAATGGCTTCTTTAAGTGCTGAAATAAAAACGTCTATGGAACGAAATGGTTTTGGATCTCTGTAGGATGAGAAAGAAAAAACACGTTCTACAGAATCACCCCAAGAAAAAGCTCCGTAAGCTCCTCCGATTGTTCTAATCTGTTCCCAAAGATATGTGCTAGTAAGCCAATGAGCCAAAATACCTTCGTGTACTGCTTCTGTAGAGCCGTAAGGACTACTTTGACAACAAGTTGCAGAAAACCCTACCTGTGTACTTGTAGAAAAAATCTCTATCCCTGTAGATGATTCGATATTTGTAATAGAACAAAAATCTTTTAATTCCAGTATTTTTTGTTTTTCTTCTGGAGCTTTAATTTTATAATTATGTATAAACTGATTAAGCAAAGGCTTTGCCACCTGCAGCCCTTGTTCATCTGCGGTTATATGTAATACTGAACCAGAAGCAAGTAACCGCTTCATTATCCCTTTGAACATTTGACCTATTTGTTCTGAATTTAACGTGTTTTTTTTCATAGCGTAAAACTGAGTTAAACCATTCCAAATTTCGTCCACCGCTTTAGAACGACTTAATTTGCAAGAAGCTCTAGCTATAACATATTCGTTTCCTAAAGGAATAATAGAAGCCGCCAATTCATTGCGATATTCTGTAATTAAATCAGAAAGTCGCTTTGTATCAGAAAAATCTACCGATGTAATGCATTCACCTAAAAGTTCCAGTGCTTCGGCAAAATTTTCTGTTAAAGCCTTTACTTTAAAAAATATCCAATCACGCCCTAACACTGCATCAGTTTTTGCCTCTGAATCAAGATCCACACAAGAAGAAGTAAAAAGGTTTGCAAAAAAATCACCCGTTTTAAGTGCAATTTGAGCAGATGTACTAGCCCAATCTTTTCCACCAAAACCTACATCTGTTACAGTAGCAGCAAAAAAAGATAACCAACTATATTCCTCTGGCAAAAGCACATCTACGGGAAAACCTAAATCAAGATATATTATTCCATTTGTAGGCTCTTGATTCAGGAAAAGTGGCACTTGATTAGCAACTTCTATCCGTTTTGTATCTATAATATTCACCTTAGCAGAAAGTTCTTTTGGCGAAAGATGAGGAATCAATGCTAGTTTTTCTGGTGAATCTTCAGTTTGTTGTAATTGCATAAGTTGCTGTTGCTCTTTTTTGACAAGCACTTTTGATTTTTGTTTTAGCAACCGTAAAGCTAACTCTTTTTCATTTTTTTGCCTAATACGGTTGTATTTTTTTTCTGGCGTAACAACTAAACAAGAACGACAACTATTTTGTAAAAGTAGCTTTTTTAACAAATTTTGAAGATATTTGTCATCTGTAGCGATGTGCTTTTTTATTTTTTCAAAAACAATTCTATTGGAAATCGTACAAAATGGGGACTTCCCATAATTCCATCCACGCAAGCATCGTCGCATAAGAACAAGTGAATATGGACCATGAGAACGGCGAACTTCTCGCTGAGAAAAATCAACCGCTTGAAGTGCAGCCTCTATATGTTCTTGAGGAATGCCATTTTGACAAAGTTCCTGCAAAACTTTCTGTATAACGCCATCCACTTTAAATAAGTTTTTCTTTTCCACTCCCCTTAGACCTGCCGTAAACAGAATCCAGTGCATTTCGCATTCAAGTCCTGAACTTGGGGCAATATCTTGACCAAGTCCAGATTCTAGCAAAGCTCGTGCAAGAGGAGAACCATCATGACCAAGAAGAATTTCAGCAATCAAAATTGATTCCATATATTGCTCTGGGTCAGAAGAGTCACCTAAAAACCAAGAGGTTGTAACTATGCTACCCTTATTTCCATTCTCTGAGGCAGGACCTATCTTTTGCAAAAAAACTGGTTTTTCAAATTGAATTGGATACTTAGAAAGAAGGGCTTGTATTTCATTGGCAGATGTAGAAATGTTTTCCTTTGAAGACTTTTCAAATGTGTCAAGGAAATTCGTTTGAATAAAATCCAGCTGCTTTTCGGTGGGAATATTACCATACAAAAAAATCTTACAATTACTGGGAACATAATGTTTTTTATGAAAGGCTAAAAATTCTTCATAAGAAAGTTTTGGAATTTCTTCAGGATTTCCACCTGAATCTTTGTCATACACCGTTCCCGAAAGCATAGTTTGCAAAATGTAATCAGAAGCAATATTTTCAAAACTAGAATAATTCCCTTTCATCTCATTGTATACGACACCCTGAATTTGCGGGTTGCCTTTTTCGTCAAGTTCTAATCGATGACCTTCTTGCTCAAAGGTCCATTTTTGCAGCAAAGGAAAAAAAACTGCGTCGCCGTACACTCGCATTAAATTAAAATAATCTGCTTCTGAAATAGAAGCTCCCGGATAAACGGTTTTATCAGAAAAAGTTAATGCATTAAGAAAAGTTTTAACACTTTGCTTTGTCAGGCGAATAAAAGGGTCTTTGATTGGGAATTTTTGTGAACCACATAAAACCGAATGTTCTAAAATATGGGCGACGCCGGTTGAAGTTTCTGGTGGCGTAGAAAATGAAAAAGCAAACAGATTTTCTGAATCAGAACAAAACATATGAAACACTTCGAGGGAAGTATTTTCATGTTTAAGCCATATACCCACGCAAGAATATTCCGGTATTTCAGAAATTTGTATTACTTTGAATCCTTTATAAAAACCGCCCTCAAGCAAAGTTGTTTTCTCCATAGAACTCAAAAATACCTATCTTTTTGCCATCAAAGTGGCACTTATTTTTGAACCAACAAATTGAATTATTTCCACAAGAAGTAAAATAACTATTACAGCCGCCACCATCACTTCTGGTCGAAAGCGTTGGTAACCGTAACGGATAGCTAAATCGCCAAGGCCGCCGCCCCCTATTGCTCCAGCCATAGCAGAATAGCCGATAAGATTTATGATGGTTAAAGTAACACCAGAAACCAATGAAGGCAAAGCTTCTGGTAATAAAACTTTGCAAATTATCTGAAAATTAGTAGAACCCATCGCCCTAGCCGCTTGAACAACACCAGGTTCAACTTCTTTTAAAGATGTTTCTATTATTCTAGCAACAAAGGGGGCGGCGGCTATCGAAAGGGGTACTATTGTGGCTGTAGTCCCGATACTGGTTCCAACAATTATACGTGAAAGAGGAAACAAAAGAATCATCAATATGATAAAGGGGAAAGAACGTAACACATTTACTATTCTTGTAAGAACTTGATTTAGAACCGGTTTTGCCATAATTCCTGTTGCCGGATCTGTAACGCAAAGCAACACCCCTAATGGGAGACCCAAAATCAACGAAAAGATTGTTGAAATAAAAACCATTGCCAATGTTTGCAAAGTAGCGTTTCCTACTAGTGAACATAATACAGCAAAATCCATTGTTACTCCTCTACAGTAATACCCATTGAGCCAAGGTAATTTATTGCAGCAGCAACATTTTCTGGCGAACCCGTTATGTCCGCAGCCAATGTGCCTACATTTCCAGTGGAAAGATGTTGAATTCCGCCTGCCCTAATATTAACTTCTACATCAATTTTTTTTAACATATTGCTTAAAACAGGTTCATCTGTTAACGCTCCCACAAAACGCAAAAGATACTTTCCTCTAGTTTGCGACCATCGAACAAGTTTAACATCTTTTTGAGAAGATAAATTTTCATCTTCTGTAGGCGGTTTTAAATTCGCAAGGAAATCTTTGGTAACTTCAGACTGGGGTTTTGTAAATATTTCAGTCACAGTACCCTGTTCCACAACCTTACCCCCATCTAAAACTGCCACATAATCGCAAGCATCTCTGGCTACCTCCATTTGGTGAGTAATCATCACTACAGTAAGATTCATTTTTTGCTGAATCTCTCTTATAAGAGAAAGTATTGCTCTGGTTGTCTGGGGGTCAAGAGCACTGGTAGCTTCATCACAAAAAAGAATGTCAGGATTATTGGCAAGAGCTCTTGCTATAGCTATACGTTGCTTTTGTCCACCAGACAACTGGCTTACAGGAGAATCAGCTCTATCAGCAAGTCCTACTAGCTCTAGCAATTCTGCAACCCGTTGCTTTATAACTATCTGTGGTGTACCACAGATTTCTAAAGGATAAGCAATATTTTTTGCAGCGGTACGAGAACTAAAAAGATTAAAACTTTGAAAAATCATTCCAATATGGCGACGACGCTGAATCAATTCTTTGCTAGAAAGATTATCTACCCTCTCATTATTATACAAAACGCACCCTGAGTCAGGTTTTTCTAATAAACTGATAAGCCGAACTAACGTGGATTTTCCAGCACCACTTTTGCCAATAATTCCGTAGATACTGTTTGAAGGAATCGAAAGAGTTACATCTTGTACTGCATTTACATCCTGAGCCATAGATGCAGTAGCAGGATAAGTACGAACTAACCCTTCTAATTGAATTTGCACAAAAAACCACCTTTAGAAATTAATTATAGGAATAAAAACTCTTTCGTCAATCCCTAGAGCAACAGTGTGTTTTAGCGGATTTCCAAAAGTTATCTACTGTATTTTTCAGCTTCTTGAGTTGCCAACTGGTCACATAATTCATTGTAATAAATTCCAGAATGTCCCTTAATCCACTGCCAAGTAACATCCAACTTTGAGTTTAAATCATCTAAAACTTCCCACAAATCCCTATTTTTAACCGGTTGTTTTTCTGCGTTATGCCAATTATTTTTTTTCCATGCCTTAATCCAAGAGGTTATACCATTCCGAACATACTGACTGTCGATAATAACAACCACGGAACGAGTTCTCCAATTTTGGTTTTGATCAATGGCAGAAAGAGCAGCTATAGCAGCACAAAGTTCCATACGATTGTTGGTAGTATTTGGCTCACCACCACTAGCAGTATACTGTAATCCATCTGCCAGAATAACACATCCCCAACCTCCAGGGCCAGGATTACCAGAACAACCACCATCTGTATAAACTACAATCTGTTGCTCAAATAATTCTAGTTCCATTTGATGCATAGCACCACTTTCTTTCAAAACACCTGTTTCTTTTTTTATATTGTAATCTGTTGCTTCAAATGGATACACAAGATTTATTTGCGAACGAATCATATCCAATGTTTTTATTACACGCAAAGATTGCCCATGAGTATGCATTGGCGTTTGAATCACAGAGTTGTCTTTTTCCTCTTCATTTAAGCAACGACAAAATTCTTCTATTTCGTATTCATAACCGTTTACCTTAAATGGATTCGAGTATTCTTCTTGCAACTCTCCGTTAGATGAATACAACCTTATTTGTTGGCACATCCAAAAAAGAGGGGCTTCAATTACACCTTGGCTACCCACAAAACGAGCAGACTTAAACATTTCCCCACATTCTGTGTCCAAACTACAAGAAAGATGAGCTATAGTATGACCAAAATTTAGTCCTATGGAATCAAACACATCTACACCAGATTCATATTTGCGACATGATACTGTAATTTGCTCTGGCATAAGGGAATTTTTCTGCCCCTTTGCAACAGAAGCAGCCACAGCCTCTAATGCAGCGGTAACGGGATAAATTCCTACATCTAGTAAAGCTCCACCTGCAAGCTCTAAATCAAAAAGTCTGTTTGTGTTGTATGTTGCAGACAAATCCTTAGAACCACTTATACAAAAGTCTGCGTATACTGCTTTAAGTTCTCCAATCTTTCCTAATGCAATCCATTCCATAGCTTTAAGAAAACAGGGATGAAATTTAGTCCACATGGCTTCCATAAAAAAAGTATTATTTTGGCTAGCACAATCGTAAACTTGTTGCAACATTTTTTCATTTACTGCAGCAGGCTTTTCGCAAATAACTGCTTTTCCTGCTTTTAACGCAGCAATAGAAAGGTCTGCATGATTCATGTGAGGAGTAGCAATATAAACAGCTTGAACTGCCGAATCAGACAGTAATTCTTCGTAAGTGGAATAAGTTTTTTCAAAACCCCATTTCTCCGCAAATTTTTTGCCTCTATTAGTATCCCTAGAAGCCACAGCATAACAGATACAAGAATCAGTAGCTTTAAGTGCTTGTGCAAAATCATTAGCAATATTTCCTGCACCAAGAATACCCCATAGGATTTTTTTCATAAGTTTTATTACTCCCCTTGCCGATAAATGATTTTTTTTATATCTTTACAGTATGAAGTTAATTCATACTGTAACATAAATTTTATATTAATGCTACATTTTTGTTAATTTAAGGAGAAATAGAAATGGCTAAACAGTTGCTTTTCAATGAAGACGCTCGCAAAAAGTTGCTTTCTGGTGTGGAACAGATTTCACAGGCGGTAAAAGTAACATTAGGACCAAAAGGACGCAATGTTCTTTTGGACAAGAAATTTGGTGCTCCAACAGTAACAAAAGACGGTGTTTCTGTTGCAAAAGAAGTGGAGCTTGAAGACCCCTATGAAAACATGGGAGCACAGCTTTTAAAAGAAGTAGCGACAAAGACAAACGATGTTGCAGGTGACGGTACAACAACCGCCACAGTTTTGGCTTATTCAATGGTTCGTGAAGGATTAAAAGCAGTTGCTGCAGGGATGACTCCTATTGAATTGAAAAAAGGTATGGACAAAGCCGTAAAACTGGCTGTTGAGGAAATCAAAAAGAATTCCAAGGAAATCAAAGGTTCTGACGAAGTTTCACACGTTGCCTCTGTTTCTGCAAACAACGATGAAGAAATCGGTTCTATCCTTGCCGGTGCAATCGAAAAAGTTGGAAAAGACGGCGTTATCACTGTAGAAGAATCCAAGACAATGGACACAACTACAGATTTTGTGGAAGGAATGCAGTTTGACCGTGGTTACATTTCATCCTACTTTGTAACAGACCGTGACCGCATGGAAACAGTTTTCAACGACGCCTTTGTTTTGATTCACGACAAAAAAATCTCTAGCATGAAAGATTTGCTTCCGTTGTTGGAAAAAGTTGCACAGACAGGCAAACCTCTTGTTATTATTTGCGAAGACATGGACGGAGAAGCCCTTGCAACACTCATTGTAAACAGCATTCGTGGAACACTAAAAACTTGTGCCGTAAAGGCTCCTGGTTTTGGCGACAGAAGAAAGGCTATGCTTGAGGACATCGCAATTCTTACCGGTGGACAAGTTATCACAGAAGACTTGGGTCTTAAACTTGAAACAGCGGAAATTGAACAGCTTGGACAGGCCAAGAGCATTAAGATTGACAAAGACAACACGACAATCGTAGACGGTGCAGGCAATTCAAAGGCAATCAAAGACAGGGTTGCAGAAATCAAGACACAAATTGAAAGTGCAACCAGCGAATACGACAAGGAAAAACTCAAGGAACGCCTTGCAAAGATTTCCGGTGGTGTTGCGGTAATCAACATTGGTGCTGTTACAGAAGTTGAAATGAAAGAGAAAAAACATCGTGTAGAAGATGCCCTTTCTGCAACTCGTGCAGCATTGGAAGAAGGAATTGTTGCTGGTGGTGGTCTTGCCTTGATTCAAGCTGCTGAATGCCTTGAAAAAGCCGACACAACCGACCTGAGCGATGACGCTAAAGTAGGTTTCAAAATTGTTAAGCGTGCCTTGGAAGAGCCAATCCGCCAGATTGCGGAAAACGCAGGGCTTGACGGTGCGGTTATTGCAGACCGTGCAAAGAATGAAAAGAAAGGCGTTGGGTTTGACGCTGCAAAAATGGAATGGAAAGACATGGTTCAAGCCGGAATCATTGACCCCGCAAAGGTTACACGCTCTGCATTGCAGAATGCATCTTCTGTGGCAAGTTTGCTCTTGACAACGGAATGTGCAATTACAGACCTACCAGAAAAGAACCCGCCTGCAATGCCAGCTGGCGGCGGCATGGGTGGAATGGACGGAATGTATTAATCCGTGCATAAAACTTAGCGAATTAATTTTACAAGAAGGCTGTCGGTTTGACGGTCTTCTTTTTTTGTCGTCTTCCTTTCCTCGCCCGTCCGTAAGCAAAACGTGAGCCGTGACGTGTAAACGTGTGTATGCAACGTGGTGGAAGCAAGCGGGTCCGTACGGTGACTAAAGTCACCTACCTAGTTTTGCTTTGCAAAACTAGCACAAATAAAAAACAGAGGTCTTCTCCCTAAAGGGCGCCCTCCTCTGTTTTTCGCCGCTAGAAGCTACGCTGCGTATAACGTCCCACTTGCCTTCCCCGTATTCCCCGCCGCCAAGGTTACGAAAAAGAGCTACAACTTTGCATAAAAAAGAGGGTACGTAGGGAAAAATGAGAATCGCCCCATTCGAGCTTTAGCTCTTGTGGCGACTTGACATTTTCCCCAAAAGCAACCCTATTTGTTTTGCACAAACTCGTTTTTTTACCGGCAGCCACGCCGGCGGGGCTACAGTAAAAAAGTAATGGACATAAGATTTTGCTAATGTTAGAATTGAAAAAGGGAGTTTTTATGTCGATTCAGTTTTTGCAAAAAATCATAGATAAAAGTCGCCGCATTGTTTTTTTTGGTGGAGCTGGAGTTTCCACTGAAAGCGGAATTCCGGACTTCCGTTCGCAGGACGGACTTTACAGCCAAAAATGGGCATATCCGCCGGAAACTATCTTGAGCCGCAGTTTTTTTGACTCAAACACGGCGGAGTTTTACCGCTTTTACAGAGAAAAAATGATAGCCTTGTGGGCCAAACCCAACGCCGCTCATTTTAAACTTGCGGAATTAGAACAATCTGGAAAACTTATGGCAGTTGTAACCCAAAACATAGACGGGCTGCACCAAGCGGCCGGAAGTAAAATTGTGTACGAACTGCACGGTAGCGTTTTGCGCAATTATTGCATGAGTTGTGCTGAATTTTACGGAGTTGACCATGTTGTCGCTTTTGACCCAGCTGAAACCGGTTGCGACGGAATCCCTAAATGCAAGAAATGCGGCGGTGTGGTAAAGCCTGACGTTGTTCTTTACGAAGAAGGTTTGGACGAGGCTGTTGTCCGTGGTGCAGTGGAGTCAATTTCCAAGGCGGACACACTAATCATAGGCGGCACATCGCTGAATGTGTACCCGGCTGCGTCATTGATTCATTATTTTAGAGGAAGTCACATCGTCTTGATAAACAAATCCGCCACCACCGCCGACGGGCAAGCGGACTTGGTGATTAGAGAAAGCATTGGCGAAGTGCTTGGTTCAATCCATGTGTGATTTTAACGGTAACAAGTGGAATGTGGCTCGGTGCAGGGAGATGCAGGAGGTGGGGAACTGGATTGTTATCAACAGAGATAACTGGTACTTTTGTATTTTCAACCAATTGCGTGGTCCGACTTATCTGTTATTTCCATCCCATACTTATGAATATAACAAAATAAAGCATGTTATACTCTCAGTGCAAGTTTAACTTGTTTTCAGTTCTTTCTTTGTTAAATCAAAATTAAATTACATTATAATTGATTTTGCATATTGGTATACAAAATAACTTCCGGGCGGTATTCAAAGTGCATATTGTCCCAGATTATCCACTTGCCGCCCCACAAAAACCCGTGGCTTTCAAAAATCTCCACAACTTTTTTCGGCGGCATCCAGCGGCGGTCCAAATCTAGGAGCATCCAGTTTTCCGGGTCTATGTCCCGCCTCCATGCCCAGTAGATGTTTTTTTGCCCCCAACCCTTTGGGAGAATGTCTATCGCAAGCCCAAGACTGTGGAACGAGCGGTTGCCAGAGTCGCTGATTGACCTCCATGAGTAGGAGTCCGCACTGGCAATGTCGGCTATGAACTGCTTGACTTCCAAGTCCGATTCCGCCTCTTTAAAAATATCAGCTTGAACCAATGCCAATTTGTCGTGTATGAATTCGTGGGCATTGCATCTTTTGTTCAAAAAGAAAAAATTTTTTATGTGGGTTTCCAAAGAAGCACGTGTGTTGCAGTCGTAAATCAAGTCGTACAAAAACGGCGGAGAGCCTTTCCCTTGGGTTCTGTTTTCCGGGGCGGAAAAATTTTTGATTCTGTTTATGTCTTCGTCTGTAAAATCCTTTGGGTCGGACATTTCTTTTGCATATGAATATAAAAACGGCGAATACAAATCTTTATACTCAAGTTCTTCCTTTGGAAGAAATTTACCCTCCGCCCAATACAAAGTTTCACTGCGACTGCCTGCTTTTAAATGGATTTTCCAGTCCCCAATGGAGCTGTCAAATTCGCTTTCAAATTTCACGGCAGGATAGGCTTGCTTGAAAATCCACAAAAGTTCTGGTTCTTGGTGTAGCCCTTGAATGAATTCCATGGAGTCAGCGTAGATTTGCTCAGTCTTGAAATTATGAACGTAATGCGGGCAGTCCAACTTTGTTATTTTTACGCCGCTGTTTTTTTTCGCATACTCATCAAAAAAGCCGTGCCATCCCTCTTTTGAAAAAGAAGTTCCTTCGCCATTTGAAACAAAAAAAAGCGTTGGAACAGAAAGTTCTTGTATCTGCGACACTTTTTTTGCGTTTTCTTTTACGATTTCGGCTTCTTGCCTCATGGGTTGTGTCATTGTTCTGTTGTAGAACAGGGCTTTGTACAACTTTGTTTCTTCTTCCGTCAAATTTCCAGCTTTAATTGCCGCAGAAGACTCCCAAACCCATGGCAAGAACCTGACAACTCCTGTTTTTAAGGCCAACGCTGCCAAAGTGGTTGCAAAAGAACTGTTCTTCATTTTGTCGTAGGCTTGGGGTATTGCCCCGTCAAGGGCGATTATCCCCTGTATTTCCTGGGGGTATTTGTCCGCCCAATATATGGCTTCCAAGGCCGACATGGAATGGGGAAAAAGAACCAGGGCGGAACTTTGGTCTTCGCTTAATATTCCGGCGGATTTTAGAGCAGCCCTTGTTTCTTCTAGCATTGTGTCTAGGTCTCGTGGAGTGTTGCCAAGCTCGCTGAACCCATAGCCGGATTTTTCCACAACGGCAATCTTGTAGTCTTTTGTGAACAGCGAATACAGGTTTTTAAAGTCCAAGACCGGGGAGCAAGTTCCAGCCCCCGACATAAAGACCAATGTGACAGGGCTTTCTTCTTTCCCAGAAACAAAAACATTCAGTTTATGGAAGCCTACGTCAACCAAAGATCCGTGGTTGGAGGACTGTTCTTTTATAAAAAACTGCTCTTTTTTTTGTTGTATTTTGTGGTTTATAAAACTTACAGATAAAAATAAAAAAATAAAAACTACAGGTACAAAAACAAAGTATCGTTTCTTCACAGAGAAAATTATAGTTGCTTTTTGGTAAAAATTCTAGCAAAATTGAAGGAAATTTCCCAAAAATACGCCATTGTCATTTTTTTGATAAAAAAATCCTAACCTATGTTTTATAATATATTTTTGGTGTAGTATCCTTAAAAATTAAAATACTTAATCAATATTTTCATATATCATAAAAATCTGTTACAATATAGTTTATGAATAAAACAGAACTCCATGAATCAATTATAAATAAATCTCAATTTACTTTCGCACGGAGCGGAGGTCACGGTGGGCAAAATATAAACAAAGTGAATACAAAAGTTCATCTTATTTTACCAATAAATGATATCGATGGTATTTCTGAAGATGAAAGAATACGACTTCGTACAAAACTTTCATCTATTTTGAATAAGGAAGATAATTTATATTTAGATGTAGACGAAGAGCGATATCAAGAACGAAATAGAGAAATTGCATTAGCTAGACTTGAAAATAGGATTGTTCAAGCTTTAATACTGCCTAAAAAAAGAATTAAAACAAAACCAACACAAGCAAGCAAAGAACGCAAACTTAAACTAAAAAAAATTCGTTCTGAAATAAAGAAAAATCGCAACAAAAAAAATTGGGAAATATAACATACTAATGAACCACACTTAGCTTTGCCACATACTGAAAAACTAATATTGACACATCATTTTTTCAGCTTCGGACTTGACTTGTTGAATTAGTTCTGGTGGATTAAGAATTTTTACACTACTTCCAAAACTCATAACCCAATGTAACGTTTCTTGCATTTGGTTAGATAAAAAAGAGAGATACACCGAACCATCTTGGTTCTGTTTAATTTCTTGTGTGGTATGCCAATTTCGCTCAAGAATATATGTATTTATGTTTGCAGAAAAAAGTAATTCTATTTTAACTGGCTCTTGAGTATTAACCCATATTCCCAAAGATGGATCAATAAATTTTTCAGGATTAAATTCTACTGGAACGTCAAATTTTTGTTCCGTAACCAAAATATTTTTTATTCGTGAAAGGGCAAATACTCTTATGGATTTATATTTATGACACCACCCTAGTACATACCAGTTACCTTTTTGACATACCACGTGGTATGGATTTAAACTTCTGGTGTTATATTCCTGCTTGCTAAGACTACGATACATAAACTCAACTTTGCTAAAAGTTTTTATAGCTTTAAAAATTGAGTTGAACACTTCTTCGTCAATACGTGGCAAAGGATCACTAATAAAGCTAATTTCTTTTGTTACAAATAATGTGTCTACCGAAACCTGTTCTGGTAGCATATCTATTATTTTGCTAAGAATGTTACGAAAAGAATTTTCTAAAGGCGTATTTTTATACTGTTCTAATAACGGAGTTATAGCAGAAATGCTAAAAAGTTCACCTTCAGAGAGCATAACACTTTTTATAAAAAAAGTTGAGTCAGTGTAATAATATCCATTTTTTTCTTGACTATATTCTATTGGTGCAAGGTAACGATCTCTCAAAAAATCAATATCTCTAGCGATAGTACTTCTTGATACTTCAAGTTTTTTGCCAAGAGTTGTTGCATTTGGATAAAGACCATCACGAATCATACGGTCAATTTCCATTAAACGCAAAGTTTTAACTTTTTCTTCACGTTGCTTCATTCGCACTCCCCTGCTTGGTTTACCGCATACAAGCTATAATAAAAGATTTTTTTTGTTCCATTTGCTTAATAATTTATCTGGATTATCAGAAAAAATCTGTTCTAATAATTCAGCGGCTTGCGGAAAAATTTGCTGAAAAATTATCTTTTCATCTGCTGTAAAATCTGAAAGCACATAACCTGCAACGTCATCATGCTGAGGTCTTCCTATACCAAATCGCAATCGCCAAAAATCAGCAGTTCCAAGTACAGCTTTTGCTGAACGCAAACCATTATGACCACCAAGACCACCACCTTTTTTTAAACTAATTGTTCCTACAGGCAGTTCCAGTTCATCATGAACTACAAGTATTTGTTCAGCAGAAATTTTAAAAAAACGGCTAAGTTCGCCAATACTTTCCCCTGAAAGGTTCATATAAGTTTCTGGCTTTAAAAAATAAACCCTCTCAGAACAAAGGTCATCTAGGGTTGCATATTGACCTTTAAACTTTGATTGCCAACTTAGTTTGTGAGCAAAAGGCAAATTATCTGCAAATTGCCAAGCCACGTTATGCCTATTGCCACTATATCTGTGACCATAGTTACCAAGAAATACTACAAGGTTAATCATCACGGTACAGTATAGCGGCAAAAGACATTAATTTCTAGTACAGTTATTTTTACAAAGACTTAGAAATATCTAATAAAGCTCCTTGAACTGTTGCGTTTCCTTTCTTTTTGTAAACAGATGCAATTTCTTTAAAGTAATCTTTCAGTTTTTCTTTGGCAACAGGGTTTGCCAAGTTTTTGTTCAAATCTGGTATAGTAAGTTGCATACCAGGCTGAATTAAATCTGGATCTAAAATAGTTGCTGAAGAAGCAAGCATTATTACAGGGAAATAATATCCCTTGTCATCACCGTACATTCTTTTTGCGATACTAGAAAGATTATCGCCAGATTCAACCGTGTAGTTTTTTGCTCCGTCAAGAATAAGAATCTTTGCAAATTCATCATAAACTTCTTCAAAAGCAGCATTCACTTGCTCTTGAGAAACCTCTTTTGTGCTTGAGCAGGAAATAATTCCAAAGCAAAGACACAATGAAATTAAAACATATGAAATCTTTTTCATCTTTTCACCTCTTTTCTGATGATATCACACATGAAAGGAAAATAAAAGTTTTTTATGAAGTTATTGCTCTATTTTGGTATCTTGCCTCAAAGCCGTTGTACCGATATAATGTAAACAAATTAATTTGTGATAAGGAGCTTTCTGTGGAAGTTCGTGTACGTTATGCCCCGTCACCTACGGGAATGCAACATATTGGCGGTGTACGCACTGCATTATTTAATTATCTTTTTGCTCGTGCCAATAGTGGCAAATTCATCCTTCGTCTCGAAGATACAGACCGTACTCGTTTTGGAGAGGAATATGTACAAAATTTGTATGATACTATGGCTTGGCTTGGCATCCAATGGGATGAAGGTGGTAGCAAAGGCGGAGAGTATGGACCATATATTCAGTCCGAAAGATTTGAACTTTATAAAAAACACGCAAATGAATTAGTTGAGAAAGGTCAAGCCTATTATTGTTTTTGTGACGCTGAACGCCTTGACCGCATACGCAGTATTCAAACCATGAATAAAATGCCACCGGGTTACGATCGAAATTGTCGCCATCTTACAGAGGAAGAGATAAAAGCAAACTTAGATGCTGGGAAGCCATATGTAATTCGATTAAAAGTACCTATGGATGGCGTTACTCGTTTTACAGATGCTTTGCTTGGCGATATTGAATGGAAAAATGAGGATATAAATCCTGACCCAGTTTTGCTAAAAAGTGATGGATTTCCTACTTATCACTTAGCAAATGTGGTGGATGACCATTATATGAAGATTACCCATGTAATGCGTGCTCAAGAATGGATTCCCTCTACACCCCTTCATGTTCTTATGTATCAGGCTTTTGGTTGGGAACCACCCCAATTTTGCCATTTGCCAATGGTTATGGGGCAAGATGGACAAAAGCTTTCAAAAAGACATGGTGCAACAAGTGTAAATGAGTTTCGTGCTAGAGGATACTTACCAAAGGCAATAATAAATTATGTTTCCATGTTGGGCTGTTCATACGAAGATGGTCGTGATATTTATGCACTAGCTGATTTTGAAAAATTATTCAAAGTTGAACACTTAAACAAAGCTCCAGCTGTGTTTGATTATAAGAAATTGGAGTGGTTTAATGGGCAGTATATGCGACTCATGAGTGATGAGGAATTATATCAAGCCACATTGCCATTTATAACTGGCACAGGGGATGCTGCAATTCCTATAAATGCTTCAGAGCAATTCCCTGCTCCAAAGGTTGGAACAGAAGTTTCTGGTGTAAGCTTAAACGAAGCAGGCGAACCTATAGCACAAGGTCTTACCGCCGCAGAAACAAAAGAAAAATTGATGCAACTCATGCCCCTTATTAAAGAGCGGCTACACTTTTTATGCGACGCTGCTGAAATGGTGCGTTTTTTGTTTACAGAGCCGGCTGTTCCACCCATTGAACAGATTATTCCTAAAAAGCTAGATGCAACTAAAACAAAAGAAGTTTTGATAGCAAGTATTGATTTTATCAAAGCTATCGCCACCATAGAAGAAGAAGCCGCTGAGGAACTTGCTCGTGAAACAGCCGAAAAACTAGGCATAAAGCTAGGGGATTTTATGATGCCTATTCGTATGGCCGTAACAGGTAGCCGCGTAAGTCCACCTTTAGTTGGTTCAATAAAAATATTGGGAACAGAAAAAGCTATTGAGCGTACTGAACGTACTTTGGCAAAGTTTTAGTTCAATTCCACAATAAAAACGAAATAGTTTTATTTGAATTGTACCCTCAGAAAAGATTTTGAGGGTACAATTTTTTATTAAAAATCCGCTAGTTTTGATGCCCTAGGATAGGGAATTACATCTCGAATATTGCTCATTCCGGTTATGTAAAGTAGTAGACGCTCAAAACCTAATCCAAATCCAGAGTGTGGAACAGAACCGAATTTGCGTAGGTCAAGATACCACCAATAATCTTCTGGGTTTAATCCCAAAGCTTTAATACGTTCTAAAAGCGTATCGTAATCCGCTTCTCTTTCTGAGCCACCTATAATTTCACCAAGACCAGGAACAAGAACATCCATTGCACGAACAGTTTTACCATCTTCATTTAACTTCATGTAAAAAGCTTTTATTTCTTTTGGGTAATCTGTAACTATAACAGGTCGTTTAAAAATTTCCTCTGTAAGATATTTTTCGTGTTCACTTTGTAAATCACAACCCCAGAATGGCTTAAATTCAAAATTATTGGCATTTTTTTCTAACTGAGCTATTGCTTCAGTATATGTAATGCGTACAAAATCTGAATTAACCACATGAGTTAGAGTATCAATCAAACCCTTTTGAATTCTCTCATCAAAAAACTTCATGTCGGCGGCACATTTTGTTAATGCCCAATTTAAAAGATATTTTACAAAATCTTCTGCAATATCCATATTGTCCGTTAAGTCAAAGAAAGCCATTTCTGGTTCAATCATCCAGAATTCTGCTAAGTGGCGACTTGTGTTTGAGTTTTCTGCACGGAAAGTGGGACCAAAAGTATATACTCGGGAAAGTGCTGTAGCATAAGTTTCTGCGTTTAACTGACCAGAAACCGTAAGACTTGCTTTTTTACCAAAAAAATCTTTGCTATAGTCAACAAGAGCCTTAGCCTTTTCTGAAGCCATTCCTTTTGCTCCAGCTATAACAGCTTTTTCTGCAATATTTTCCAACTGTAGCGTTGTCACTTGAAACATTTCCCCTGCACCTTCACAGTCGCTTGTTGTTATAATTGGAGTGTGAACGTATTGAAATCCTCTCTCTTGAAAAAATGTATGAATTGCATATGCCATTTGACTTCGCATTCTTGCAACCGCTCCAAATGTGTTGGTTCTAGCTCGCAGGTGACCGTTTTCTCTAAGGAACTCAATAGAGTGATTCTTTTTTTGTAGTGGATAACTATCTACAGGGGCTTCACCTAGTACAGTAAGAGATTGCAAAGCTATTTCAACAGCTTGTCCAGAAGCAGGTGAAGGAATCAATTTGCCTGTTGCTCTTACAGATGCACCAGTTGTGATTTTTTTTAGTTCACTCTCTATATTATTCAGATTAACAGAAGAATCAGTAGGATTTTCTTTGTCTAGTGTAAGTTGTAACGAAGCGAAACATGAACCATCATTTAATTGTATAAATACAAGGTTTTTTGACTCACGCTTTGTACGTACCCAACCACAAATATCTACGGAACGCCCATCTGGTTCAGAAACCAAAATATCTTTTATCAATTCAGTTTTCATAGTGGTGGTATCATAACACAAAGAACCAGTATAGGCAAGGCACAAGCTTCGAGTTACTTACGGCATTTTCAAAGTTATCTTGAAAAAATTAAAGTTCTCAAGACTTACTTTATTAAATTCCTGCAACGTGTTCCGTTACCATTTTTTGAACATATGCAACAAAGTCGTCTATTTTCATTACTTGTTGTGGTCTTCCGTCACGGAATCGTACGGCAACTGTTCCTTCCGCTGCTTCTTTTTCTCCAACAACTAGCATATAAGGAATTTTTTGTGTCTGAGCTAAGCGAATCTTTGCATTCATACGGTCATTTCCTAAATCTGCTACAGCACGAATATCCATAGCTTCTAATGCAGCATTTACCTTTTCCGCATACTCATTAAACGTAGGAGCAACAGGAATTACAACTGCCTGTTGATAGTGAAGCCAAGCTGGTAATGCACCGGCATAGTTTTCTATTAGGATACCGATAAAGCGTTCCAATGAACCAAGAACTGCTCTATGCAACATTACAGGGTGATGCTTTGCGTTATCGTCTCCTACGTACTCGGCATTTAGACGCTCAGCAGAGGGCAACTGAAAATCAACCTGAATTGTTCCACACTGCCAACCACGACCTAGTGCATCTACCAAAGTGAACTCCAGTTTTGGTCCATAAAATGCCCCTTCTCCAGGCTGTAGCTCATACTGAATTCCCGCTTTTTTGCAAGCTTCATCCAATGCAGCTTCCGCTCTATCCCATGTTGCATCATCTCCAACACGAAGTTCTGGGCGTGTAGAAAATTTAACCGTGATTCTGTCTTCACCAAAACCAAAATCTTTGTACATTTCCTTTAACAGATTGCAAAATTTTTCTACTTCTGAGGGAATTTGTTCTTCTGTACAGAAAATATGCCCATCATCTTGAACGAATCCTCTAACTCGCATAATTCCATGCAAAGCACCAGATGCTTCGTTTCGAGTACAAGAACCGAATTCAGCCATACGAAGTGGTAAATCCTTGTAAGAACGAAGTTTGTTACGAAAAATTTCTACGTGTCCCGGGCAGTTCATAGGCTTAAGAGCAAAAAGCCGCTTTTCACTTTCTGTAATAAACATATTTTCCTTGTACTTTGCCCAGTGACCGGAGCGTTCCCATAACGAACGGGGCATGACAAAGGGTGTGTTTACCTCAACATAACCATCTTTTCGGATTTTGCCACGAACATAATCTTTGATTATAGAATAAATCATCCAACCGTTGGGATGCCAAAAAATTTCTCCGGGATTATCTTCGTCAATGTGGAATAAATCCAACTCTTTTCCTAATTTACGGTGATCTCTGCGTTCTGCCTCGGCTAACATTTCAAGGTATGCTTTAAGGTCATTGGGTTTTTCCCAAGCAGTGGCGTATATTCGAGTTAACATTGGACGCTTTTCGTCTCCACGCCAATATGCACCAGCTGTTTTCATAAGTTTGAAAGCCTGAGCATTAATTTCTTTTGTATTTGCAACATGAGGTCCACGACACAAATCTGTAAATCCATTTTGCGTGTAAATCGAAATAGTTTCATTTTCTGGAAGCTCATTAATCAACTCAACCTTATATGGCTGGTCAGCAAACATTTTTAGAGCTTCTTCTCTAGAAATTTCTTTGCGTACAAAATCATGATTACCAGAAAGAATTTTTCGCATTTCCTTTTCTATTGCAGGCAAGTCTTCTTGTGTAATGGGGCGTGTCAACTCAAAGTCGTAGTAAAATCCTGTATCGATGGCAGGTCCAATAGCAACTTTTGAACCAGGAAACAGCTTTAAAACCGCTTCTGCCATAACGTGAGATGTACTGTGGCGAATTGTTGCCAACTTTTCATTTTGTTCAGTGGAAGACATAAAAACCCCTTGGTAAAACTAAATTGTTGAATAATATAGAAGAATATAGCGGTTAAGAATCAATGTCAAGACTGTTATGAAAAGGTATTTTATTTAAACTAGCTCTAGATATATTTGGTCAGCTAAACCAAAACCTGCATTTTTGGTCATACTGACAGCTAATTCATCATAAAGCATATCTTCGTACATAGTTTGAGCATAACTTTTTTCTTCACCATTAAATGAGGTACCGCTAAGGGTACTCCGCATAGAAGAAAGCATCATTTTAACAAAATATGATTCAAGCTCTAAGGCTTTTTCATACAAATCACTTGTACGGTCTATAGTTTTGTTTGTTGTTGCTGAATTTGCAGCAGCTCCAACAGGACGAGATGTTTTATCAGCTTGTGAAGTATAAGTTCCATCAAAACCAGATGTATAATCACCGTTAAGTCGCCCACTTTGAGCAATTTGCGAAGAAGCCAAAGAGGCTTCTTGCTTAGCGGAAACGGAATCTAAAAGAGACTGAAACTTTGCAGTTTCATTTTGGAATTTTGCTGCTTCTACAGCTGAAAATCCATTTGTCAAAGCTGCACTGTTCCCATTAAATCCGATTCCGTTTATTCCGCTCATATTCTTCCCCTAAAGTTAGCGTTTAAGATTTACTGCTGTTGAAAGCATTGTATCGCTTGTTTGTATTGCTTTGGAACTAAACTCATATGCTCGCTGGGCTGTTATCATAGAAACCATTTCATTTACAACAGAAACATTTGACATTTCCAAAAATTTGTGTTTTGTCGTACCCATACCATCAAAACCAGGACGACCAGCAATGGCCATACCAGAAGCATTTGTAACTTTGAACAAGTTGCTTCCGGTAGCTTCAAGACCTACTGGATTAGAAAAGCGATATAATTCAAGCTGACCAACTTGTACTGGATCTGTTCCGCCGTCAACTTTTACAGAAACACGACCGTCATCGCTTATTGTAAGAGTAGAAAGGTTAAAGCCTTCTGGCATAATAATTTCTGGCATTACACGCAATCCTTCAGAAGTAACTAACTGACCATTCATGTCTACTTTGAATGAACCGTCTCGTGTATAAGCAAAACTTCCGTCATACTGCTGAACTCTAAAATATCCTTCACCTACAATAGCTAAATCAGTGTCTACTCCTGTGTTTTGTAAAGAACCTTGTGTAACAATGCGTTGAGTTGCAGCTACTTTAACACCTGTTCCCATTTGAATACCTACTGGGGTTACAGTATCTTCTGTGGCTGGCGTCCCAGCTTTTTTTATATTTTGATACATCAGGTCTTCAAATTCTACACGCTGTTGCTTGTAACCTGTTGTGTTTACGTTGGAAAGATTGTTTGATATTGCATCAATATTTGCCTGTTGACCGTTCATCCCAGTGGCTGCTGTCCATAAACTTCTCACCATAATCTATCATTCCTTTCTAAATTAAATATTTTATGCGACTTTACCGTGCCAGTACAACTTTACCCCAAAGGGTTTCCATCATTGTGTCCTGACTCTGAATTGTCTTTTGATTAGCATCGTAGGCTCTGTTTACCTCTATCATCTGAACCATTTCGTTTACTACGTTTACGTTAGAGGTTTCTGTATAACCCTGCATTACTGTAGGGCGTTCTTCACCCTCTGCAATGTATGGATTGCCAGTAATATCTGTGTTTTTATACAAACTTGAACCCATTTTTTGAAGGTAGCGTTCGTTATCAAAACGAACTACTTTGAAACGATCGATTAATTCCATATTATCTGCAGAATAAATCATTCCATCTGGGTTGACGATGAATTTTGAATCTGAAACTTGAATGTAGCCGTTTTCACCAAGAACAGGATAACCTTCTTTAGTGGTTAAAATACCTTCTTTTCCAACAAGAAAGTTACCGTTACGAGTATACCGTTCACCATTTGGGGTTTCTACAGCAAAAAAACCCTGACCACTAAGAGCCATATCCGTGTTCGATGATGACTGCTTAAAAGACCCCTGCTCGAAATCTGTATATAGCTCGTTAGTCTCCACCCCAAGACCAATTTTACCCACGATTGGAGCAACATCTGCTGAACCAAATGGTGTATTGTAAACACCATCATCATTCATACGACGCAAAAGCAACTCTGGAAAGGACTTACTTACTGCAATATCACGCTTAAAGCCTGTTGTGTCCGCATTTGCTAAATTATTAGAAATAGCATCAAGTCGTGTCTGCTGAGCGTTCATTCCACTTGAGCCGATATACCAACCTCGTATCATATTTTCCCCTTTTAACCATAGGATACATATTAATTATCGGGTTTTATACCCACAGGTTGAGTTTTTTTATGCAAACCTGTAGTTTTTTCCAACAACCTCGCCGCCGGCGTGTTTGCGGTAAAAAGCCAAGAGTTTGTATAAAACAAATACGGTTGCTTTCGGGAAAAATGCCAAGTCGCCACAAGAGCTAAAGCTCGAATGCGTCGATTGTCATTTTTCCCTACGCACCCTTTTTTTACACAAACCTGTAGTTTTTTCCGACAACCTCGCCGCCGGCGTGGGTGGAAAAAAAATATAGCTTTGTGTAAACAATGAAAGCACGCAAGAGGAGATGCAAACAACCGAGGCGATCTGAGGGATGGCGAGGATTTTTGCGAAAGCAAAAACCGGAGTCCGAGTACTTATTACCCTCAGTCTCGCCGAATTGGCTTGCATCTCCTCTGAGAGTGCGTAGTTTTACGCAAAGTTGTAGTTTTTCCGACAACCTCGCCGCCGGCACGTTTGCGGTAAAAAGCCAAGAGTTTGTATAAAACAAATACGGTTGCTCTCGGGAAAAATGCCAAGTCGCCACAAGAGCTAAAGCTCGAATGCGTCGATTGTCATTTTTCCCTACGCACCCTCTTTTTTACGCAAAGTTTTAGCTTTTTCCCCGTAATCCTGCCGCCGGCGTGGGTGGAAAAAAAATATAGCTTTGTGTAAAAAACTGTAGCTAAAAACGTATTGCTATGTTAGAATGTGTGTATGCCTCAACCAAAGCTTTTTAGAATAATAGACAAGGCAGTCTATGAATACAATATGATAGAAACGGGAGATCGCATTCTTATTGGTGCTAGCGGCGGAAAAGATTCTACAGCACTTGTGGAGTATTTTGCTAATAGAAAAAAACAAAACCGTGAAAGATTTGATTTTGCTGTTCTTCATATATCTTCTGATCATATTCCCCCTTTTGATAAACAACTTGAAAAAAGATTTGCTGAATGGGGTGTTAATCTGAAATTTGTTTCTGCAGAAGTCCTAGGGAGATTAAAACCTGGTCATAAAATGAATTGTTGGTGGTGTTCTACGCAAAGACGTACCGAACTTAATAATTATGCTATTTCCAATGATTATAACAAAATTGCACTAGGACATCATATGGACGATATTTTGGAAACGCTAATCATGAACGCCTTGCAAAAAGGCGAGCTTTCAACTATGCCACCACGGTTACAATATGACAAATATCCAGTAACAATTATTCGCCCACTTTGTTTTGCCGATGAAAACACCATAATTGAACATTCAAAAAATCACAATTATGTTTCTTACACTTGTTCTTGCGAATATCAAGATAATTCAGCTAGAAAAG
Source organism: Spirochaetaceae bacterium (assembly GCA_017622235.1). Classification (GTDB taxonomy): domain Bacteria; phylum Spirochaetota; class Spirochaetia; order Treponematales; family Treponemataceae; genus Treponema_F. The sequence goes on from JAGARN010000004.1 coordinate 32,605, forward strand.
AAGCTCGCAAACGCCTTGAACTGCTTACAAACGGGAATGTTTCAGAAAAAATAAAACTGTTTGAAGCAATTAAAAATGTCAAGACTGATTATCTTCCGTAAAATCTTTTTTTGAGGTGAATTATTATGAAAAAGGTTAGACTTGGAAAATTAAATCTTTTGGTTCCCTCCATAATAGCTGGATGTATGAGACTTGCAGAATGTACAAAAGAGCAAATGATAGACTTTATCCACACAGCTCTTGAAGAAGGAATTAACTTCTTTGACCATGCAGACATTTATGGAGGAGGGAAAAGCGAATCCGTTTTTGGTCAAGCTCTAAAAGCTGATTCCGCTATAAAGAGACAGGACTTGATTATTCAATCAAAATGTGGCATTTGCAAAGGATATTACGACCTTTCCAAAGAACATATTATATCTTCTGTAGAAGGAATTCTAAAGCGACTTAAAACCGATTATCTTGATATTCTTTTATTACATCGACCTGATGCACTTGTTGAACCGGAAGAAGTCGCTGCTGCATTTGATGCTCTTGAATCCACCGGAAAAGTACGTTACTTTGGTGTTTCAAACCATAGCCCCGCACAAATTCAACTATTACAAAAATTTGTATCACAACCAATTTTAGCTAATCAACTACAATTTAGTTTACCTGTTTCAAATATGATAGCTCAAGGAATAGAAGTCAACATGGAATCATGTGGTTCAATAGACAGAGACGGTCGTGTATTAGATTATTGTCGCCTTAATGATATTACAATACAAGCCTGGTCACCTTTTCAGCTACCAGATTGGCAAGGTTGCTTTATTGATAGCCCAAAGTGCCCAGAACTAAATAATACAATAGAACTTTTAGCAAAAGAAAAAGGAGCGACTTCAACGCAAATAGCAGCTGCATGGATTCTGCGACATCCAGCGAGAATGCAACTCGTAGCAGGAACAGCCAATCCTAAACGGCTTAAAGAAATTGCTAAAGCAACAGAAATAGACCTTGAACGCAAAGAATGGTATCAATTATACTTGGCAGCAGGACACATTCTTCCATAACGGCTTTATCTTAACGCATATATTTCATGCATATTATATAGTAATAATCCGTGGTAAAAGTTTCTGTTAAAAAATCAAGTTCTGTTGAACCCTTTTGGTTGTATTCGTCTAGCAAACCCAAACAAATCTTGAATGATTCCTTAGCTTCTTCATCTCGGCTTTGCTCTTTTAGCAACATTCCATAGTAAAAATGTACAGGCCAAAAGTCTGGAGCCATAGTTTTTGCTATTTTATAATGCAACTCTGCCTGAGCTATATTATTTGAAGCTTTTTCTGTATAACCACGAAAAAACTCCCCAAAAACTTTTTTATCTCCTGTAGGGGAAAAACTATAAGCAAAACTTTTTGCTGCAGCGTGATTCCCATTTTTGATAAGGGATTTTATTTTTTTAAAAGCAGTTTCTGGATCTTCTAAATGAACTTTTTTTGACGCATTGTAATTATTCAAAATATAAGATACCGGCTTACGTTGCTTTTCTCCGATTTTTTTTTCTAAAGACAAAGGCACAGTTACAGATGACGTATTTTTTGGAGTAACAATATTTTTAGCTACAGCATTCTTTTCAATTTCTGAAGCTTTGGCTGTTAAAGCTAATAACTTATCCATCGGTTTAGGCTGTTCTCTAGGAACAGTTGAAGAAGAAACAACACTAGATTCTTTTTTAGGAATAATTGCAGATGCTTTTATTTGAGGAGTAGATATTTTTCCCATTACTGGCAGTTGTATTTCTTTCATGAATGATTTCTTTGCCAAAAAATTTAGAGAACCTACATTTATTTTTTCCATTGTTTCTGGAATAAGACTTGAAACTATCGAACCTATTTCGCTAAGTGAAAGAAAAATAATTCCACTTGGAGAAAGAATCTCAGAGATTTTTTTTAAAATACTTTTTCGAGTTTCTTCATCAAAATATAAAAAAACATTCCTTAAAAAAACTAAATCTACTGGCTCTTTAGTTGGAGGAGCTAAGGTGCTTGTTAAATTATAATCAGTGATATTTAATTTGCTCAAAAACTCTTGACTAAGTTGAAATCCATCTCCAACATATTCACCACAGCCAATCTCTTCTAGCAAGTGTTTATAAGTTTGACCATCTCTACGAAAAGAAGTCAAACCATAAAATCCTTTTTTGAACAGTTCTAGTTGTTTTAAATCTATGTCAGAAGCATAAACTTTAGGAATAACTCCACAAGAAGCAGCTAATGCATACAAAGAAACAGGCTCCTCCCCAGAAGAACAAGCAGCACTCCATATAACCATCTGCCGACCAGCATAAAAGGGGAATAAAAACTCTTTAAGTAAATGAAATTCTCGTTCTTCTCTAAAAAAATATGTTTCATTCGTAGTAATTTGAGGAATCAGGCTGTTAAATTCCCTTGAGCCGGGATCTAACTGAATAATATATTCATCAAAGCCTATTTCTAAAGACATAAGCCGACTTTCAACATATTCACATACATAATTTGTATAAACCGGCGTTAGCTTGATTCCTGTATGAGAAGTTATTAATTCAACAAGTCTTGCAGTCTGAATATCTGTCATAACAAATCGGCAAGACAGTTTAACATAATTTTAGCACAAGGTCAAACAACTGTCTTCTATATGTCAACAACTTACTATAATCCTAGTTTTGCAAGTTTATTTTAATCTTAAATAAAAGGTTGCTTTTTTGAATTGAGAAAGTTAAAATATAATTATGGAAAAGAGTAGCACATTAGGACAAGCTATAAGCAACTTTGAAACAAAATTTAAAAGATATATTGCCTCTGACGGAAACATGACGCCAAAATTGCAAAAAAACAAAAGCGATTCAAAATATTACAGTCTTGACGATAAAGAACGATACAAAAAATCTGTAATCGAAAACTATAAAAAGTTTATTGCACCATTCCAAGTTTTTGGCAAGAGTTCTGCCATTGCAGACCAACTTGAACGAGACAAAACAAACTTAATGGCAGCATTTAATCTATACAAATCCGTCCACGAATTAAATCAACAATTTGGTTCAACAGAAACCTATATCAAATCCATAGACTTAGAAACCCCTCTCACCCACCGAGACCGTTATACCAAAGGTGGGGAATTTATTTACCTACAGTGTTGGTTCATTTATGAATGCAAACAAAAGGAACTTGTTCCCCAGTTAACACAAAATGAACAAAATGGTATCTGGCGGCTAAGTTTTGTTCCAGAAGAACGAAAGCACGTAACAGCACAAGACTTAGAAGTAGAAGCAATCATACAAGAATGCTTCTACCCAACACATTCCTAGTTTAACAACCTACTTGCTTGATAAGCCAAGGCAAAGCTTTTTCAAATTTTACGCCATACCAATGACTTTTATCCTCAAGTGTTGCTTGCATAGATTCAATCACCATATCAGCTGCCAACTTTGCACAATCTGGAATTGAATATCCTCGACACAAAGCTCCAGCAAAGGTTGAAGCAAAAACATCTCCTGTGCCGTGCATCTGAGCATCAAGTCTTTTATTGAATCTATATTCAATTTGCTTACCGTCGTAACAAGCACAGCCAAGTTTATCTTCTTCAAAAGAAACCCCAGTTAGCACAACATTTTTACAACCAAGTTTCATAAGTTTAACGAGCATTTCTTCTATGTAGCTTTTATCATAATCTTTGCCGTTACGATTGTCTCCAGGATAAGGAATACCCAATAAAAACGCAGCCTCTGTAATATTTGGTAAAATCACAGAAGCACCACGGCACAGTTTTGCCATCTGTTCAGGGAAATCTGAACTAAAACCTGGATATAATTTACCGTTATCTGCCATTACAGGGTCAACAATACGCAAAGCACCCTGCCGGGATGTTTGCTCCATAATTTTAATTATAATAGGAATCTGTTCTTTGCTAACATAACCTGTGTAAAAAGCATCAAAGGTCAATTTTTCTTTTTCCCAATGAGCTAATATTCCTTCCATATCTTCCGTTAAATCTCTAAATGTATATCCAGAAAACCCGGCAGTGTGAGTAGAAAGAACAGAGCTGGGTAAAACAGCCGTCTCAATGCCCAATGCAGAAATAATTGGTAAAGCAACTGTAAGAGAACATTGCCCAACACAAGAAATATCTTGAATCGTTAAAAGTCTTTTGTCCATAATAACCTTCCTAATCGATGTTATATATTAAAAATAATACTTATCTGGTATTATTGATATAGCCATTTTTAATTAGTTTTGATATATTCAGATTTATGCTAACTATAGATTTTTCTTCCAGAGGTACAAGTTCTCTTACAAAACATTTGTACAATCACATTAAAATAATGATTCAACAAAGAAAACTTTTACCCAACGAAAAACTACCTTCTAAACGTACTTTAGCTTGCCACCTTGGAATAAGTGTAATAACCGTTAAAAATGCATATGAGCAGCTTATATGCGAAGGCTACATTTATTCAGCAGAAAAAAAAGGATACTTTGTTACGCCACTGGAACCAAAAGTTACACAAAAAACGCAACCTCTTACCTATGATTCTACTTGCAAAGAAGAATTAGAAAATACTGTTCCTGAAGTTAAAATAAATTTGAAAGGTAACGCAATCTGTCCAGAACAATTCCCCTTTTCACTTTGGGCATCACTTCTACGAAAATCTTTGCAAGAATCCAAAGAAAAACTTCTTTCGCCACTTCCTCCACAAGGAATAATTGAATTACGAAAAGCAATTTGTCGCCACTTAAATCGTTTTAGAAACATGGATATAAAAAGTCATCAAATCGTCATAGGTGCAGGAACAGAATATCTTTATAGTTTAATTGTTCAACTTTTAGGACGTAACCTTAACTATGGAGTAGAAAATCCAGGACATACAAAAACCTACTCTATTTTTAAAGCCAACGGAGCTCCTTGTATTCCTCTATTCCTTGATGGTTCTGGGGTAGAAAAAAAAACACTGGAACAAAACAATATAGACGTAGTACATCTTTCACCTGCACATCACTTTCCCACAGGAATTATTATGCCAATAAAACGTCGCTTAGAACTTTTAGCTTGGGCTAAAGAAAAGGATAATCGTTTTATCATTGAAGATGATTACGATAGCGAATTTCGTTTTTCTGGACCACCACTAGAAACCCTATTTAGTATGGCTGATTCACAAAAGGTGATATACCTTAACACTTTTACAAAAACAATAGCACCTTCTTTGCGTATAAGTTACATGGTATTACCTTTGAACTTACTTGAAAAATTTAATCAACAACTTGGGTTTTATTCCTGTACAGTTTCTAGTATTGAACAAATGACATTAGCAAGGTTTATTGATGAAGGTTATTATGAAAAACACCTTATTCGAATGAAAAACTATTATCGCAACTTAAGAAATTCCCTTACAACTGAGCTAAACAAATTTTCTATAAACCAAGATATGTCTGTACTAGAAAAGGACGCAGGTTTACATTTTTTACTTAAAGTTAAAACCGAAAAAACGGATATACAACTTGCTGAATTTTATCGTACGCAGGGATTATTAGTTGCCTTTTTATCTGAATATTTCCAAAATTTTACACAACAAAAATTAAACAAAAAAGAAAATGGTGTAATGGTTATAAATTATTCTTCGTTAAAAAAGGAACAGATTGCAGAGGCTGTACAAATATTACATTTACCACTATCTGCAAAACAAGAGATTTGACATTATCTAACAATAATTCTATATTAGTATGAAAAGAGGTATAAAAATGATTCGTTCCCTTGAAAATACTGAAACTAGTGCACTTTTTACTGATTTTTATGAATTAACAATGGCTCAAGGCTATTGGCAGCAGAAGATGAATTACCCTGCTGTATTTGATATGTTTTTTAGACGACAACCATTTAATGGTGGCTTTTCTGTATTTGCTGGACTAGAAACCTTGTTAGAAGCTCTTACTAATTTTTCTTTTAGCGTTGAAGATATAAACTACCTAGACAAACAAGGAATTTTTCAAAAAGATTTTTTAGATTATCTGGCTAACTTCAAATTTTCTGGTGACGTATACGCTATGGACGAAGGTTCTGTAGTTTTTCCCAATGAACCAATTCTAAGAGTTCATGCAAATTTGATAGAAGCTCAAATCATAGAGGGTCTTGTTCTTAACCACATCAATTTTCAGAGTTTAATTGCAACCAAATCTGCAAGAGTTTGGCTAGCTTCTGGCAAAGGTCATATAATGGAATTTGGACTTCGCAGAGCACAAGGTCCTGACGGTGCAATGAGTGCCTCAAGAGCTGCTTTTATTGGAGGTGCTACGGGTACAAGCAACACTTTAGCGGGAAAACTTTATGATATTCCCGTTCAAGGAACAATGGCTCACTCTTGGATAATGTCTTTTCCATCTGAACTTGAATCATTTGATGCTTATGCCACTTTGTATCCAGAAAAATCAGTATTTTTGATTGATACATTCGATACGCTGAATTCTGGAATAAAAAATGCTGCCATAATTGGGAAAAAATTAAAAGAGCAAGGACACAATTTCGGTGTGCGACTTGATTCTGGTGACATACAGTATCTTTCAACAGAGGTGCGTAAATATTTGGACAAAGCAGGATTAAAAGACGCTACAATCTCTGTTTCCAACGAACTAAACGAAGAAATAATAGAAACTCTTGTACGACAAAATGCACCAATAAACAGTTGGGGCGTTGGTACACATATGGTTACAGGGGGACAAGAATCATCCTTTACCGGAGTATACAAACTTGCAGCTCGCTACAATCCAAACGGCGGCAAAATGATTGCCACAATGAAATTTTCTGATAACCCAGAAAAAACAACAAATCCAGGAGTAAAAAATGTGTGGCGACTTTATGATGCAGATGGTATGGCAAAAGCTGATGTTCTTGCCCTAGAAAACGAAACAATTTTACCAGGTGAATACCGCCGTTTCTATCATCCTTCGGTAGACTACAGACAATTTGGCTTTACCCCCACAAAGGTAGAACTTTTACTAAAAAAAAGAATTGCTGCAGGAAAGCCCACACAAGAAACACTTTGCCCAAAACAAGTATTAAAAGATGCTAGAGCAACAATGGAAAATCAACTTGAAACCTTGGACGCCACATACAAACGAATATTAAATCCACATATTTACAAAGTTTCAATTTCTGAAGAATTAAAAGCTCTAAAATTGCAATTTATCGAGGATAGAATAAAATAAATGTCAGGAATAGCCGAAATAATTGCTCTTGCATGGCGTATTCTCAATATTGCAAATATTTTTTTTATTATCTTTGTGCTTTTTTTTGAGCGAAAAGAAGATTCCCGCCGTATGGCATGGCTTTTGGCTATGATTTTTTTGCCAGGTGTAGGTGTAATCTTATATATATTGCTAAGTGGACACTTTTTTACCCACAAAAAGCAATTAAATAAAATAAATAGTTACGGATTAGAACAACATAACCAAATACTAGAAAATCAACAATATTTTTTTCGGGAAAATCGAGCAAATATTCCTAATTCAGTTGTTAAAGAAAATCTTTCACTTTTAGATATGAATATATCCCAAAGCAAAAGCCTTCTTGCCACCACAGATTCTATTAAAGTATTTTGTTGGGGACAAGATATGTTTGAATTTATGAAAAAAGATATAGAAGAAGCCAAAGAAAGTATTCATATGGAATCTTTTATTTTTCATAATGATAAAACAGGAAACGAAATACTAGATTTACTTTGCCGTAAAGCAAGAGAAGGTTTAAGCGTAAAGTTGCTTTATGATGATATGGGAAGTCTGCGTACTAGCACAAGATTTTTTAATAAGCTAGATAACGCCGGAGGAATGTCCTTGGCATTTTCTCCGATACGGTGGCGTATACCACTCACAATTAATTTTAGAAACCACCGTAAAATTACCGTAATAGATGGCAAAATAGCTTATATGGGTGGTGTAAATATAGGTGATGAATATGCAAATTGTAGTAAAAAAAGCAAAAAGTTTTTGTGGAGAGATACTCACATACGCATAACAGGAAGTTCTGTTCCAGTGTTGCAATCAGTGTTTATGACCGATTGGTTTATTACACCTGCTTGGAAAACTAGGTTAAAAAAACTTGATGATATAACAAATTATTTTCCTCCCTCTGTTTTTAACAGTTTGAACGAGAAAATTTTGAATAACCTGAATAACAACTTATCCGATACCATTTTTGGAAAAGACAAAATACCTACGCAAATATTGCTTTCTGGACCAGATGATATTCAGCGAACAGAAATTGAAGACGCTCTTATCCGCATGATTATGAGTGCAAAGAAATATGTTTATATTCAAACGCCCTACTTTATTCCAACTGTTCAGTTTACAAATGCTATTAAAATTGCTGCCTATACTGGCGTTGACGTAAGAATAATGATCCCAGGAACGTGGGACAAATGGTATGTTAAAGCTGCGTCCTTCGAATTTATCAGAGAAAGTATGGAATACGGTGTAAAGTTTTATCATTACAATGGCTTTATCCACTCAAAAACCTTTGTTACCGATGATAAACTCGTAACAATAGGTTCTACAAATATTGATACGAGAAGTTTTGTTTTACATTTTGAAGTAAATGCCCTTTTTTACGACAAAAAATTAGCCATAGAAAACAAGGAAATTTTCTTAAAAGATATAGAAAACTGCCACTTAGCCGAAAAAAATTGGTTTGATTCACAATTTATTCTACGAAGAGCCATATGGGCTTTTTGTAAACTTTTTTCTTCTATGCTGTAACTACAGCAACATTATTATAAATAATAAACAAAAAAAGAGCCACCCAAAGGCAGCTCTTTCGTACAAAAAAGGCTGATTATACCTTCTTAACGAGGTAACCGCTCCTAAGGCAACGAGTACACATCTTTATTGTCATAGTTGTTCCACCGATTTCGGTCTTTACATTGACAACATTCGGCTTCCAGACACGGCGTGTATGATTATATGACTTGCTCACTTTATTACCGCTCAGAGAACCTTTTCCGCAAATCTCACATCTTCTTGACATAATGAACCTGCCTATAAAATATCTGAATCACAATTCTAGCAGAAAGAATAAACAATGTCAATGCAAAATAAAACATAGGACAGGTCAGAGAAAACACATTATAAGTGATTTAAGATTTTTTGCTAAAAGCAGCGAGTCAGAGGTTAATTTCTTTGTATTTTTTTGTAATGCCTTTGCCATGAATTATAGTAATGGGAAGAGATATAGGTAAAATCTTGACTTTATGCAAAAGATAACACATAATATAGCAATGTACGAAGATGAATTAGCCCCAGAAATTGCAGCCTTACTCTCTGAAACAGAAGCATCATTGCCCTCAACTCAAAAAAGAGATGTTTCATTTGATGATATTCAGATAGACGAAATTCCAACAGAACCAATAAAAGAACCACAAAAGGTGGTTGGAACTGCTAGCGAAGTAGATTTAAGCATAAAACAATTTAAACCTATAACCGAATTCTTTTCTTCAACACCTTCAAATGTTTTTGATGACCCAAGTTATTACAAAACCGCACTTGGTGGAGAAAACGAATCTGCCCAAAGGTTGCATACTTTATTGTCAAAGTATTTAACTTGCCAAGACCCAAAGGATAGATCCGTTTATCGGCAACAGATGGTTAATGTGTACTGGGAATTTTTGCGTTCTCTTGCCCCAAAAATGGGTAACCTTGGCATTCCTCAATGCAAACGAATGCTTATGCGTTTTGGAGTTGTATTGCCTTCGTTATTTACGCAAGAACAAAAAGAAACCTTTTCATCTGTTTTTATGGAAAACAACACTGGCGAACCTGTTTATTATATTGACGAATGGTTCAGAGAAATTGCTTCTGGCAGATTATCTCTTTCTGCAACAGACGAAGCAAGACCAGCACGTAAAAGCAGTGGCAATCCTGCAGAAGAAAATGCCCATATCATGCAGCTAAAAAGTAAAAATTCTGGTAAACTGCAAAATTCAGAAAACTTACTTACGTCTAAAGAAAATCAAAGAGCCATGTTAGAAGCTGAACTTAAATCAAGAGTTGCTTTGTTATGCAAACATGATGAGGTATTCGGCTTAGGTAATCATCGAGCTCCCTACACAGAAAGCCAAAAACGTCTTTTCTCGGAAATAAATGAAAGGTTGCGTGCTTTAACAAAAGTTGATAAAGAGATTTCAAATTATTTGTCAGAAGTAAAAGAAGCTAAATCGATAGCGGATTCTCTTGACGCAAAACTAACGAATGCCCCAACCAACATAGAGGTAAACAAATCCGACATTTTCACAGAACTTGATACTGTAAGACAAATGTCAAAAATGACGGTTGGACGCCAAGGCAACCATTTTCCTATATTTACCAGAGAATATTTCCACTGTACACCTAGAGGCACAGGTTTTAGAGAAAATGTAATTGACACAATGGCTTGGATTGAATCTATAGACCCTGGAGTGTTTTGCCGTATACATAAAAATGTGTCAAATCGTATTGTTCCTTATGTTGTTCTCGTTCCAACTTATGGAGACACTGGCTTTTGTTGGGAACCATTTGACCGCTACAATAGAATAACAAGCCGTGGTAGAATTGCAGTACCGATGTATCCTAAAGACTTAAAAATTGCTTTACTTACAGCTGTAGCAGATTTGCGCTGGCAAGTTGCAAAAGAAAAGGCTTCTTACTACTGGATGGAAGAAGGTCTTACCGGTCAATATTACCAGTGGATTGTAGCACAAAAATTAAAAGGTGATGTTAAGGATTTTTTCATTGATGACTATGTTCTTTGGATGACAAAAGAAAGCGAAGGCGTACAAAAACTAGACAAAGAAGTTAGAGGAATTTTCTGGCGACATATGCCTTTTGCTCAGGAATTGAAGGAAAAACTAAAAACTCGTAGCTTAGTATATCAAGAACTGTATCAACGAGATTTGAATAGAGCCATGTCCGATGGATATTGATTTATCCAACAGACATATTTCAACCCTGTTGGATAAAATCCTAAACTGTAAAAAGGTTTCGCTTAATCTAGGCGAGACCTTTTATTTTTTCCACCAAAAAGAGGATCCATTTTTTCTTCTAAGTTGAACTTTTTTATAGCAAAATTCATTGCCTTTTGAGAAATAAGACAACCTAAAAACATTGCTAATATAAAACCCATAGGTAAAATCACTGTTCCAACTTCTTTAAATAGCAACATAATAATTACAGTGAATAAAATAATCAAAGCTACCATAACAAGAACTGAAAAAACAGTGCTTACCAAAAGAAAAACTATAGAAACTTGTTTTTTTGTCATTTTGAATCAATCTCCTTGTTTTTTTGCTTTTCTTCCCTAATAATTGCCCTAACGAAAGAAACAATTAAAATACCCGCACAGATACAAATTACTGAATCGGCAACATTAAAAGTAGGCCATCGTTCTAAACCAAACAGTCCGTAAAATTTAACATCAATAAAATCAACCACCCCTGCAGAACGAAAGAATCGATCGTACAGATTACCTAAACCGCCACCAACAACACCTGCTATAGCCCAACGTTGCAGTGTAGTAAAATCGTTACTTCTAAAATATATAACAAGCACCATGATTAATACTAGCAACGGGATAATACCAAGTACTATCGACTTTACGTTTTCAGCTAAATTTTGCCCCATGCTAAAAGCAGCACCTGTATTATAGACATGAATAATGCGTAATACGCCATCAAAAAAACTGTATCCAACAGTGTATGGTTGGATATTCTTTATCACTAACCATTTTGTTAATTGGTCTAACACAAAAACCGCAATCATTAATGTAAGGGGTAGTAGCTTTTTCCATATCGAAGTTGTTTGCTTTAGCTCAAGTTGAATTTCTTCTTCCATCATATATTCCTAATATACTACATAAAAAGTTCAAAAGTCTATAACCCTGTTGGAACATCTATAAATATTGTATCAAGACCTTTTTCTGCCGTTAATTTTTCCATAACTAACTGAACACCAACTGTTTCTGTTTGATAGTGACCTCCGGCAATAACACAAATTCCTGCTTCCATAGCAGTATGATATAATTCATGCTTTATTTCACCTGTTATAAACGCATCGTAACCTTCAGAAATAGCTTGTTCAAGTTCATCACTACCACCGCCACCAGAAACAATCGCCACAGAACGAATCTCTCTTTTTCCAAAAGGTAATATACCAAGAGGTTGTTCACCATTAGGCAAAAGTTTTTTTGTCAGTTGATTTACATTAAGAGCTTTAGGTAGCACACCAGCGGCACCAATGCAAAGCCCTTTCCATAAACCGAAGGGAACAATCTGCTCCAACCCTAACCGCCTAGCAATACCATAATTATTGCCAACTTGAGTATTAGCATCTAGGGGCAAATGACAAGCATAAAGTGCAATATCCTGATTTACCATTGCTTTTATCCTTTGGTAATGGCTACCAGTTATTCTTTGGCACTGCCCCCAAAAAAGCCCATGATGAACAAAAAGCAAATCTGCCTTTGCCTTTGCTGCTCTTGCTATAGTTTCTGTACAAGCGTCTACAGCAAAAGCAACCCTCTCTATCGGTTTTTCAAAAGGATTGCTGTTTTCAACCTGAATACCGTTTAAAGAATAGTCAGTAGCAAAGCTTTCAAAATCTAAAAAAGATCTAAAATACTCATCAAGCTGCATAAGGTTCATAAAATGCCTCCTGTTTGTTGTAATGCTTTTTTAAAAACTTGATTTACTTGAATTGCAGCATAAACCGAATCAAAACGACTTGTATCACGACAGCCATTAAATCCTGTGTCTTTTACAAAAATTGCAAGCCAAGGAGATGCTTCTTGTAAAAAACCGTAACCATTACGCCAGTTATCTAAAGGGTAGTTTTTTCCATCACTGGCCATACCATTTATTGAAAACCAAGCGTCAATTTTTCCGCTATTTAATTCAGCTACAGTAGAAAGCACTTGTCCACAAACTCCATCCCCAACAAGCATTAAAGCTGAGTGGTTATTTTCTTTAGTATAATACTGAATTAATGAATTATATTGAGCGACGGCAAGTGTTTTAGCTTCTGATTGCTTTTCAGAATCCGTTTCTAACAACGAAGTTAAACGTTGCCAAGCAGGCTTAAAAACAAATGGCTTAAAATCAGCTAGAACAACTTTGTATCCGTAAGAAGCAAGTTGTACAACAAAAGGCATCATAGTTTCTACAGTCTGACGATTTTCTATAACACATATTACAAGAGGCAACTTGGATTCTTCTGCATACTGAGAGGAATATTCTGGGGTGTAGCAAAAGATTTTAGCATCTAAAGAATCGAAAGCTGAATCACGTTGATTAAATTCTTTAACATACGAACCAGTAAGCAATAGATTTTCTTGCTTAACAGATAGTTCTTCTAACGGCAATTCCACCGGACGAGTAATTACAATAAAAGTTCCAACAAAAATTATTAATATTCCACTTACAACGGAAAAAAACTGAAGAGAAAAACTATAATAATCAGTCATTAACCCAGAAAAAAGCCTAAACAAACTGTGTATATTAACTGCAAATACAAAAATCACCATAAGGAAGACCAACAATGTTGGCAAATTAATTCCCCAAGCAACAAAAATAAGCAAACTAAAGATAAAAGCCACTGGAACTAGCACCACAAAAATATCACGTCGGCTACTTATTCTTGAAAACACACGCAAACAAACAATAAGCAACAAAAAAAGAACTAAAAGTTCACTAACAAGACAATCCATCATTCTCTCATAATAAAACAAAAGATAAAGTACCGCAACTGGCAAACAAAACTAAATAATGCTGTAGACATTCATTGCCCTGTACTATAAAATACCAACTATGGAAAAAACATCACTTGTTATAGAAGGCGGCGGAATGCGTGGAATGTATACAGCCGGTGTTTTAGATTGCTTAATTCAAAGGAATATATATTGGAACAACACCTATGGAGTAAGTGCTGGAGCTTGCCACGGATTATCCTACATCTCTAAACAGTTCGATAGAGCAAGACGTGTAAACGCAAACTATGCATCAAAAGCACGTTATTCTGGAGTGTATTGCTTATTAAAACATGGAACATATTTTGGATTTGATTATATTTTTAAAACTATTCCCAAAGAAAACCCTATAGATTGGTTTACTTTTTTTAAAAATCAATCTGTAGAGCGAAAATTTATTATTACCGTAACAAATGCAGAAACCGGAAAGGCAGAATATATTCAACCAAATTCTCCAGAAGATGCTTTGCAATGGTTGCAGGCATCTTCTTCACTACCAATAATTGGGAAACCAATGCATATTAACGGCAAAATATATTTTGATGGCGGAATATCTGACTCAATTCCCATAATGAAAGCTCAGCAAGATGGAAACACCAAACATATAATTATTTTAACGCAACCAAAAGATTACAAAAAGAAGCCTGTATCTTCTTCTATGAAAAAAGTCCTTAAGCGAATGTATAAAAAATATCCAAACTTTATTGAAGCAAATCTTGCAAGACCAGACCTTTACAATAAAACTTTGAATTTAATTAATCAGCTAGAAGAAGAAAACAAAGCCTTTGTTTTTAGACCCAAAGAAGATGTATTAGTTAGTAGACTTTGCAAAGACAAAGAGCGTCTTAATAAGTTATATCAAGCCGGTTACGAAGATTGTCTAAGCAACATTGACTGTTTGCTTAAGTTTGCTCCTTCCGCAACACTCGCTGTAAAATGACTTTACCAAGGAATGCAATATGATAACAGACGAAATGATAAACCGTATACTCGAATCATATAATGAATACGGTGGAATAAACTTAGCCAACACGAAAAACTTTCCTAATCGCCAAAATGTGACAGATGTATTAATAGAATTACTCTTACTACTTTTTCCTGGTTTTAGGACGGCTGAACAATTAGACGATGACAATCTTAGATATATTACAGGTGGAAGAGTAAACAGAATTGTGCAGCTTTTAACTGGAGAAATACAGAAAGCACTAATTTACCTTTCTCAATCTAGTGGCAAAGGTAAAACAGCCTGTTTTAATCTTGCAGAAAAAACAGCACTTGCCCTAATAGAAGAAATACCAGAAATTCGCCGTAAAATAAATCTCGACACAAAGGCTGCATTAGCCGGAGACCCTGCTGCACAAAGCACAGAAGAAATAATTCTTTCGTACCCGGGACTAGAAGCCGTAGCAGTATATCGTATTGCAAATTTTTTGCATAAAAATGGAGTACCCATAATTCCAAGGATTATGAGTGAATATATTCATGGCAAAACAGGAATTGATATTCACCCAGGAGCTACTATTGGTGAATCATTTTTTATTGACCATGGGACAGGGGTTGTTGTTGGTGAAACATGCATAATTGGCAACAATGTAAAAATTTATCAGGGAGTAACGCTTGGAGCTCTTAGCGTAAAAAAAAGTTTACAGTCCAAAAAGCGTCACCCCACAATTAAAGATAATGTTACAATATATGCGGGAGCAACAATTCTTGGTGGTGATACCATAATTGGTGAAGGTTGCATCATAGGTGGAAATACTTGGGTAACAACATCCGTTCCTGCAGGACAATTAATAACAATATAACGAGGTTTTTAAATGGGTGGAGTATTCGGTGCTGTTTCAAAAGAAGATTGTTCTTTGGATTTGTTTTTTGGTGTAGATTACCATTCTCATCTTGGAACAAGACGAGGAGGTCTTGCTGTCCTTAAAGAAAATGGAACCTTCGAGCGTTCCATTCATAACATACAAAACTCTCCTTTTAGAACTAAATTTGAAAACGACATAGAAGAAATGAAAGGGAAAATCGGTATCGGTTGTATAAGCGATAATGAACCGCAACCTCTTCTTGTTCATTCACGTTTAGGGGATTTTGCTATTACAACGGTAGGAATTGTTACCAACAAGAATCAACTCGTTCAAGAAATACTAGACAGAGGTTACACTCATTTTTTAGAAATGAGCGGTAGCGAAATAAACCAAACAGAATTAATTATTGCCTTGATAAACCACAAAAACTCTATTCTTGAGGGGATACGCTTTGTTCAAGAAAAAGTTCAAGGTTCTATCACACTTTTAATTATGACAAAAGAAGGAATTTACGGTGCAAGAGATAAATTTGGCAGAACACCTTTGCAAGTTGGTCATAAAGAGGGTGCATATTGTATTTCATTTGAAAACTCTGCTTATGTAAATTTAGGCTACACTGATTATCACGAACTTGGTTCAGGTGAAATTGTTTTTATCACAGCTGATAAAATGCAAATTTTGCAAAAACCCTTTGATAAAACAAAAATATGTACTTTTTTGTGGGTTTATTATGGCTACCCCACATCCTCTTACGAAGGAATAAATGTAGAGCAAATGAGATATCGTTGCGGTCAATTTCTTGCTCGTAGAGACAGAGGAATTATTCATCCTGACAGTGTGGCTGGTGTTCCAGATTCAGGGATTGCCCATGCCATTGGTTACGCAAACGAATCTGGTATTCCATTTTCAAGACCTTTTATTAAATACACGCCTACTTGGCCACGTTCTTTTATGCCCAACAATCAAGCTCAACGTAATCTTATTGCTCACATGAAGCTGATTCCGGTTCAACCACTAATTAAAAACAAAAATATTCTTTTAATTGATGATTCCATTGTTAGAGGAACACAACTACGAGAAACTACAGACTTCTTGTATCAAAGTGGTGCAAAAGAGGTTCATGTGCGACCTGCTTGCCCTCCAATAATGTTTAGCTGTAAATATTTGAATTTTTCTAGATCCA
This sequence comes from Spirochaetaceae bacterium, assembly GCA_017622235.1. Lineage (GTDB taxonomy): Bacteria > Spirochaetota > Spirochaetia > Treponematales > Treponemataceae > Treponema_F. The sequence continues at coordinate 49,363 of JAGARN010000004.1, forward strand.
AATCTGAACTCGATTTAATTACACGCCGCATAATTCGACAAATTGAAGGCGAAGATACAGAGTTAAGCAAACTTAAGGAATACAGCAACCCAGACAGCGATAAGTACAAACTAATGCTAAATAAAATTAAGGACGAATTACATTTTACAAGTTTAAGTTATCATCGCTTAGACGATATGCTAGACAGTGTCGGCATAGAAAAATGCAAACTTTGTACTTACTGTTGGAACGGCGAGGAATAATTTTTTGCAAGAAATTCTATTTTTTACTTGTAATGCAGTTTTACCAATAATTTTGCTAATTCTTTTAGGTTACGCGACAAAAAGAGCAAATCTCTTCTCTGAAAATTTTTACTCTCAGCTTAATCGTTTATGCTTTAAAATATGTTTACCTGCACTACTTTTTTGCAATATATACAATGTGACAGATGTAACAGCTATATTAAATGATTGGAAAGTTGCATTATTTGCTATAACATCGATATCAATACTATTCTTTGCTGGTTTAATTTTTGTTATTCTCATCATAAAACAACAAAATCAAAAAGGAGTGGTATTGCAATGTATTTTTCGTTCAAACTTTGCTATAATTGGAATACCTTTAGTTGCATTTCTTACGAATAATAGCCAAGAACAACTGGCAACAGCTTCTGTGTTAGCCGCAGTTTCTATTCCTTTTTTCAATATCTATGCAACTATAGCTCTTTCGGTATTTTCAGAAAAAAAAATTGTTAACGATAAAAAATCTATTGCAAAGATTATTAAACGAATCGCCACAAACCCATTGGTTTTAGGAGTTTGCCTTGGCATAATAGCTCTTATTATACGACAAATATTACCAAAAGGAACAAATGGGCAACCTGTTTTTTCAATAAGGGAACAACTACCCTTTTTATTTTCTGCTTTACAAATGATTGCAAATGCAGCCTCGCCTATTGCACTTTTTGCCCTTGGCGGAACTTTTACATTTTCAGCAGCCAAAAGATTAAAGTGGCAAATAATTTTTGCAACAGCTATTCGTACGTTGCTTGCCCCTACAGTCTGCCTATTGGCTGCTTATGCGACAGGTTTTAGGACAGATGAATTTCCTTCGCTTATAGCCCTATTTGGCACACCGGTGGCGGTTTCTAGCGTTCCAATGAGTGCTGAAATGGAAGGAGACACAGAATTAGCAGCTCAACTTGTAGTCTGGACATCGTTAGTTTCCACACTAACCCTTTTTGCAAGTATATCCATATGTGCTACAGTTAACCTACTAAATTTGTAACAAAAACAGCTTTAATCCAAAATTAGACTATTGAATCAAGAACAGCTACTATTTGTTCATCATAAAGTTCAGGATGATTCTTTAATTCTTGTATAGCAGATTCTTTGTCAAAAATAGCTCGATAATTCCTTCTAGAAATCAACGAAACAAAACTTTCAACAACATGAATCATTCTGGAAATTAATGGAATATCTTCTCCTTTAAGTCCACCTGGATATCCTGAACCATCCATATTTTCGTGATGAGTTGCAGCTGCTTGTGTAAAAATATTTCTGTACTTTTCTGGGATAAAGTCAAAACAACCTTCCTCTGGCTTTACATGAGAACGAATACTATATTTTTCTTCTTCTGACAACTGTTCCGCCTGAAGTAAATCTTTGTTCAAACCCAAAAAACCAATATCATAAACCATCGCTGCACAAAAATACAACATGGCTATATTCTTTTTGATTCCTAATTCCATGCTGATTTTGTAAACCATTTCGGATATATTCTTTGAATTATTTTTGCGACCAGTCATTACATCAATTTCGTTACCAATTTGTTCGCAACGAAGGGCGAACTCACGGATAACTTGCATTTCTTTTTCATCAACTTCTGGCTCAGGCAAACCATTAACACCAGTAACTGTTCCATTAACAAGACGCAAGTGAGAATCACCATATACATCTGTAACACCATCAAGCATAAGCCGTTCAGAAGGAATCCTAGACATTTGTGCTACCATTTGTAATGTGGCAGCAAACTGTTCTTGTTGTTTCTTTGCATTTTTTGAACTAATAGAAACACCGATTAGAACAATTACAAAAACAACTACAAGAATACCTCCAATTACAAGAACAGTTACGAGAATTGTCTTGTTCATAGATTCATTCTGTTGGGTAGAAAGTTCCATAACAGACTTAAAAGTCTGCAACATTTCTGTATCATGTTTTCTCGCTTCAAGTTCACTAGCTTTTTGTGCTTCTCGAGCGGCTTCATCCTTTGCTGCCTGAGCGTCTAAAATCTTCTCTATAGCAGCAGTATCAGAAGTTACAACAGTTGTTGCTATTTGGTTAGTAGCTTGAGTCTTTTTTTCAATGTCTGTTTCAAAAGCAGCTACCAAAGTTTTTATTCTTGAGGATTCGATAACTGGAAAATCCTTAAGCCAAACCTTTGCAATCTGTAAAGAATCAGAATCACCTTGCTTTCTTAATTCTCCAATATAGGAATAATATATCATCTCTGCCAAAACGGCAGCATTGTCTGACAATGTTCCCGAGCGACTTAAATCCAAAACACGATTAATATACTCGTAAGCTTTAGCGTATTCTCCAATAGAATATTGATCATTAGCAGCCGAAATAAATCTGTCTGCCACCGGGTCTGCTGAAATAGTAAGACTTCCCACCAAAAAGAAAAAAAGTGTAACAAAAATAAAGTAATTAAATCTTTTCATTAGTTTCCTACCTTCAATCCAAGAATACATTTTAAGTTATTTTCTATTCCGTCATCATAAATATATACGGTATCTGAAAGTCCAATCTTTAGCCCCATAGCAATTACTTCTCCCTGTATAAGAGGGAAAGTAACAGATGCTCCTGCTCCAAAAGCAACCGACATATTTTCTTGTGCAAGATGCCCTAAGTAATAGTCAGCAAATATGTCAAAAGCTAAACCGTCTTCTTTTTTATTATTAAACGATGCACCTATAACAGGAGAAACAAAACCTGTATCATACAAAAAACCTACACGAAAAAGAATTTTATCAGAAAGAGAATTAATCGCAAAGGAAGGAACTGCTTTAACAAGACCATGAAGTTCCTCTTGCCCCAAAAAAGATAGCAACATTACATCTGCAAATAAATCAACCCCTAAGGTTATTACTTCCGCAGAATAGAAAAAATTTCCCCCAAAAGAAAGTCCATAACTGATAGAAGTTTCCTCTTGATTTGTATATATCATCAAATCCGCCACACCTAAAGCAACTTCCCATTGAATTGGAAAATAATTTCCTTTTGGAGCAGAATAATAAAATGTTTCACCAGAAGAAACATTAACAACTGGTGTATAAGAACTAGAAACTTTAGAGCTCTCTGCTAACATGGATTCTTCTTTTTGTTTTTTTTCAGCAAGTTGCTGTTCTTGTCGTTGTTGTTCCAAAAGCATTTCTGTTCTACGCTCGATTGCTTTTGTAGTGGAAGAATAAATTGCCAAAGCTTCGTCGTTTTCCATATTTGTATCTATCATTACTAAAGATGCATCCCTTGCAAAATCAAGTTCATTTAGAACAACAAATTGGCGGATTTTTTTAAGAATATAATTTTCTAATTCGCCATAATCCGGAGCTTTGCTATTTGCAAAAAGGACTGTTGCCAATTTTTCCGATGATTTTTCGGAAAAAGCCAAGTCCACTGACCTTAGAACCTCAGCCGTCATTGCTTCCTGAGCATAAAGCACAAAACAAAGACTCAAGGACAGAAACAGACAAAGCATAGCTTTTAGTTTATAACCATGGCCTTTCATCAAAAACACCTCTTCCCTTTATGGCTATCATAGCCAGAATATCATATATAAAATACCGGTGCAACTGCATTGCACCCATTCTGGAGTTATGCTATCATTGTGTATGCATATTTCCAGAAAACACATAACAATTTTTGTAGCAATCCTTATTTTGGTGTTGCTCACAACAGTTCTTTTTTTACTTTTTAAGCAACGAACTATTACCGTAGCCTTTAGAGACGTTCCAGAGAGCGTCCAAAGTGCTGTCACTCAACAGCTTCAGCTATTACTGAACCAACTAGACGAAAAAGCAGGCAAATCAAAATCAACTTTTCGCCTAGAAACCATAAATTACCCTTCAAACACTCCTGTTCAACAGCAACTTAGACAAAAACCAAAGGTAGACCTTTTGATTTGCCAAGCAGGCTTAGTTGCAGACGCTGCCACAGCTTATGCCTTTGAACGAAAAGCAGGCGTGTCTAACTCTATCCTAAATACAATGCCACAGACTGTTGCAGAAAGTGCAAAACAAAGCAACAGCCTTGTAGCAGCGATTCCGTTGCTAATTGACCACTATGAACTGGCAGTAAGCACAAGTTCTGACCAGTTACCATTTATATTTGCCGGTGGCCACGACAGTACGCTCTTAGCTCTAGCAGGAGCAATAGCAGAGGCTGCCTACGGAACAGAAACTGCAAAACAACTAGCAAAAGACGCAACTAATCTTGCAGCAAAGGAAATCACTACGCTACAGAATGTGGCTAAAATTTTAGCTCAAGGCATTACTAGTCAACAAATTCCACAATTTTGCCTTAACCTATTACAAGAAGAAGTAGCCGTTTATATGAGCAACACCACCCCAGAAAAAGTTTTTATGCCACTGTCCTTCCACAGAACCCTTCCCTATGAATCTTTGCGACGGCATAAAAGCACATTTATGCCATCAAATCAACAAAGTCGCAGTTTTACAGCTCCTATAACATATGCCATTCCCCTTACCTCAAGAGGAAAAACTGCCAAAACCATTGAAACCCTTCTGCAAATGCTTACTGGCTCTGAATGTCAAGGACAACTTGCCAATGCAACAGGGCTTGCACCTGTTCACGCCACAGCTTCAACTCCTGATGTTCAAGCCGACGACTTGCGCTACTGGATAGCTGCAAGTAATCCGCCTTTACCACCTTTAGATAAGGCGGCTTTTGCTACAGAAAGGCAAGCAGCAGATTTTGCTGATGCTTTCCGTAGCATGGTATTAGAATACGTTAACTCGAACACCCGCTGATATTTGCGGTATAATCGAACTAATATCCGCTTCTCCTGCTTGAACATCTGTGGGCAAGAACCACGCTTGAACTTCTGTATAGAACGAATATGTTCTAAACAGTTTTTGTTCTTGTAACGTAACTCTTGGAAATTCAATCTGTGCTACAACAGCAGAAAGCATCTGTGGTTTACCACTTTGGGTTTCTGTAAACATAGAGAAGTTTGCTCCAAGTGCAAATCCTGCAGAAAGCCAATGCCAATCCGGACCAAGGAAATACTGGAAAGGAACGTATGCAAGATTGGCTAAAAGTTTCATACCAAATACATTGCCACCGTAACGCATTCCTAAACCAGATTTATCAAAGAGATCTCGTTGTGCCTGAGTAAATTGACCGAACTGAGCTTGGAGTTTTACGTTATCATCAAAGAAGGTAAGACCTATTCCCACATCCCATAATGTAGCACCCCAGAAATGTAAGTCAAAATACAATCCTTGTATAAAGGCTGGAACTTCGTAAGAAGATTTATCGCCACTACGCAAAGTAAACATTACATTACTTAAACCAACATCATCTGCTGCTAAACCAGAGAATACAATCTCTTCGTTAAACCGACCACCTTCACCCGGTGAAATCAACCTAATTTCTGGCAAAGTTTTATCAATTTGTATAATAGTTCTAGTAACAGCTGTTTCACCATTTTCCATTGTGGCTCGTGCAATAAAGAAATGATATCCTTCTTCTAGGTAATCATTTTCTATACGATATCTCCAACTTCCATTTTTTGAAACCTGCGTAAATGTTTTACCATTATCAAAGCTTAATTCCACAGAAAGGACTCTCTTTTGGCGAATAAGAGTTTTTTCTTCTTTTGAAACCTCTTTGGAATCAAGAATCTCCAAATCTTGCTGAGAGAACACATAACCAGCTCTACCTTCAAGATAAGGACGTTTCATAGCAAAATCCATCATAGTAAAGTTGTCTATCGTAATCCACGGACCTGTAGGCTCATAGAAAACATAGTGGCTATTGGACTCTACAAATGAAGAGTTAGTAGTTTGTGCTCTAACTGAAATCTGGTGCTTTCCTGCTGAAACCAACTCTGGCGAAAGTTCAAACTTAAATGCATCGCTAGAGGTAATTTCTGTTTCCGCACAGTAATTACCGTCAACATAAAGCAGTAAACGTTCAATAGGTGTTTCTGAAGTAACTGTTCCATAAACATTAAACATACCCTGTACGTGTTCACCATTCATGGGGTACATTAAATCTACTTTTGTAGCCGCAACAGCCTTATCTAACCTAATATTGCGTGAAACACGGCGTGTGTTACCACCAGCATCAGAACCGGTAAGTTCTACATTGTAAAAACCATCTGGTAACGTGGTAATATCTATAACTTGTGAAATTATCTGGTCAGGAGTTAAATCTATACGTTCAAGATGGGGTGGCAAAGCAGGTGCATTCTCGTCTAAAGCACGCATAGTTATGTAAAGTTCCACAAGTTCAACATTGTCTATGGTTTGACCAGAGAAGAACAACATTCCAGATGTTTCAGAATCGTCTAATGGTAATTCCAGTGTAATATCCGGAACTGTATTATCAATGGTAATAAGACTTGAATACAGCCCCTCTATTCCGTAACCATCATATACACGAAGGAATACAACATGAGTTCCATCTTGAATCACACGGGTATCAAAAGTGTATTCCCATTCTTCTGTGCCAATCGCATCGTTAAAGGTGTTACCGTTATCCAAAGAAATTTGAACTAAAGAAATACCGTTTTTATCAGATGCCCAACCTTTTATTGTAACTGTATCTTTTACAGTTTTTTCGATATTGGGTTCTACTACAGCTCCCTTTGGTTCTTCTAATGAAACGTGAAATGTGCGACTTACTTCTTCACCTCGAACACCATGTATATCCTCTGCGTATACATAAACCGTATGTTCATTATCCGTCATAGACGAAAGTGGCACAGAAATTGAATAGGCTGAATCATAATCAGGCAGCTGGATATATTCGCCATCATCTATGCGATAACTAATTTTTGAACCACCATCGTCATCAAATACAACACCAGAGATTATAAAATCCGTAGTAACAACATGGTCTTGTTCTGGCAAGTGAATTTCTGAACGAGGTAGGTCTGATTGATTGTCAATAACAAAATCCCAGTTGCTAACAGTTTGTACATTCCCCACTATATCTGCAAACTCAAAAGTCATTCCATTTTCCATGGGGAATTGAGGAGTACCAATAGTAATTACAGGTAGAGAAGTAAGCTCAATCTGTAATTTTTCATTTACCGCTACAGTTTTTGTTGCTCCTGTTGTATCAGTTTCATCAGCCAGAGTTTCATCTTCTTCAACTGTTGCCTCTTGCACATTTACAGGGGGAGCATTATAAAGTCCAGAAACAAGACGCCCATTATCTTTTACCTTGAACACTATAGTTGTTTCACCGTTTACGACATCCTCTGCAGCAGGAGTGATTATTTGCACCTGAGGTGGCGTTGTGTCTTTGTGAATTGAGTTACGATAAGTTGTTTCTTGCCCAAAAGTATCTGTAACACGAATTTCAAGTGGCAAAAGTCCATCTTGGTACGAGTTTAGAGAAATTTCTTGACCAAATGTAATTTTTTCTTGACCTGTTGTTTCTAGAGCACTTTGAATTTGCAACAATGACCATGAAATTCCACCATCTAATGAAAGTTCAACCTTTGCTATTCCGTTATTATCAGAGGCTGAACCACTTACCATAACAGAGTTACCTACCCACTGATTTTTAGCTGGAGAATCAACCACAAGAGTAGGTGCATAATAACTAGACTCTACAGTAACAAGTGGAGCATTATATTCTACTCCTTCTGAATCTTTAACTACAACAGGAATATCTTTATACACACCACATTTTACCCCAGAAATCGTTACTGCTTTGCCATTCGTTTCTATTGCAATATTAGAAGTATTTTCATAATCACCTGCAACAGAAGCAACTAGAGGTGTACGAACATTAAAATAACCTGCAATTTTGCCATTTTCTGCTGGCAACCAATACATTTTTTCTTCATCATTTATCTGTGTAGTTGGTTTTTCACGGATTACACCAACTACAGCAGTTTCTTTGGACAATCCTTTTAATGAATCTGCCGTTACCGCAAGACTAAACCATTGAACTGGTAAGCCTTGCAAAGGAATATCAGCTTCGTAAACTTTTGGATTATCCGTTTTACGAATCACAGCTTTACCCGTCTGACTTACATCTCCACCATGAATCTCTGGCTGCCCCTCAATCGCAGAAAGAGCATCAAAACGATAAGAAACATTGTTTAGAACATCTTCTGAAGTAATTTTTACCGTTACAACAGGTGAATTTTTACCTGAACCTTGAGGAACGACAATTTGCTGACCAGATGTATAGGGTTTCCCTGCTATCGACAAAAACTCAATATTAGGATTTGATTTTTGCGTAATGTATTGAGAAGAAACAATGACATTTGTTCCTGCTTTTCCGTTTACAGAAACAGTATTTGTTCCCGGTGAAAGCATATCATAACTTATTGCACCACCTACCGGATGACAACCAGAAATTTCTGTTCCGTTTACTGTGCAGGTAACGTAATCTATAGAACCTTGATATGCAACAGTATAATATATTTCATTTCCTCTTGCCCAAGTTACAAGTGGTCTTGTAGCAGTTACAGTTGTTTTACCATCAGCAGCTGTTGCTGGTAAATCTGGAATTTTACGTACAAAATGGGTTGCGTAACCTTCTGTACCGTCAAAGTTTCTTGCAATAATCTCAATTATGGAAATACCTGTTCCAAAATAAGCAGAAGGAATACTAAATTCAAATGAACCATCTTCTTCAGATGGGATAAACTCAGAAGCACCTGCCGTGGCTGCTGTTGCCGAAACAATAAGACCGTCAGAAGATATCTGTACACCAACTGGAATTATACGATAACGTGCAGAACTTCTCCATGGAGAATTAATTTTACCCTTAACGTAAACATCCTCGTACCCGTTAGAAACTCCTTCTGTGGTCAAAGTAACAACAGGTGGTTCTGTGTAGTGAACAAACTGAAGGCTTTCGGATTCATATTCAAAGCCACGATCGCTTTTTATAACCACAGTAACAGGTTCAGAAGTACCTCTAGCCGAACCTGGAACTAATGTAAAAGTGTTACCACTAAGGCTTACAGAAGCAAAATCTGTTTTAGGTCTCAGTTCCACAGATACCGCATCGCCACCTGCAAAAAAACCGGTAACGGATGAATGTTTTCCAAAATCAATCACACCACCAGATACTGTGCTGTCAGCCAGTACAACCTGTTGCTTACTTTCTATACGAGTAAGGTTTGTTAAATAGACAAGGGATTGCTGTTTGCTTTCTCGACCATAAATATCTTTAGCAACAACATCTATAGTAACCACACCCCATGGCATAGATGAGTTCAATGGAATAGAAATATAGGTAGTTTGCTCTGGCAGTTTAGGAACATAAGAACCAGCAGATTGTCCGTTTACAAACCACTCTACAGAAGCAATTCCACAAGCGGCAGAAACATTTGTAGTAAAAGAACTTTCTGATTCAGGATGAATTTCCATGCCTAAAGTATAAGGCACAGAGCCATCGGAAGAAGAAATTACAGGATGCGTAAATATTGGTAATTCTCCCTGAGCGGTAAAATCTACAATCAGAGGGACACCTTTTATACCGTGAACGTCTACCGCGTAAAGCTTTATCTGATGCTTACCACTTGAAAGTACATTTCCGTCGGCAGCCGACATATTACCCGAAAAAGCGGTTTTCAAATTTATGGTAAAGATACCATCACTTTCTATAAAAGACTCAGCACCACCATTAACAGAATAATAAATCTGAGCAATACCATCATCATCAGTGGCGATACCACGTACAAAAAGTTGTTCCGAATCTGCTGCTATAACTGAACCCGCCACAGGATATTGAACATCTATTGTTGCCATATCTGTTTTATGGTCAACATTAATGCTTTGTTTCCTTGTAGTTACGTTTCCTGCCGTATCAACAGCGGTAATGATAAACGCAGGAGCTTTTCCAACGTAATTTCTAAGATCAAATTCCTTTACCCAATAAGGATTCCCCGGAATTATATCAAATGAACCTGTTTCTTGTCCAAAAGACCAAGTAAGGCTAGAAAGCCCCACAACATCAACTGCAGAACCTGCTATAGAAAATATACCATTAACTACTTCATCTTCTAATGGCGAAAGAATACGTACATCAGGTCTTGTGTTGTCAACGAAGAACAAAAATGACGAAAGCCCCGTACTGCCTTGGTTATCTTCTGCTTTAAACCAACACACCGCAGCCCCATCTGTCATTTTAGTTGTATCAATACGAGCCTTAAATGAACCAAATCCAGTATTTTTATCAATTTTTAAATCCAAAGGCATATAATTAACTCCACCGTCAACCGAATATGCCAAAGATTTTATACCGTTACCGTCTGTTACAATACCTTCAAGATCTATCTTACCAGAAACCAAATCACCTATAGCGTAGTTTTCTACAGTAGTAACAGGCTGCCGACGATCAAGATGCCATATAACCTCCACTGGATGACCTTTTACACCATTAATATCTACACCATAAACTTTTATCGAATGACTACCCTCTGAAAGTTGCGTCGTATCAAGATAATACGACCAGAAGTCAGCTCCTTCTGCACGCTGTGGGGATTCATCTGCACCGTCAAAAACTAATTCCACATAGGCTACCGCATCGTCGTCTATACAAGTACCTACAATATTAAGGTTGCCTGGAATACGCATATTTTGTACCGGATTTGTAACACCAACAATAGGCAAATCTGACTCAGGATCAATTATAACATTATATGGACCTGCTATACCTTGGTTTCCACCATAGTCTTCTGCCGTAACCATAATGTTATACGTTCCCGCTTTTTTTTCGGTAATATCAAAAGATTCCTGCCAACTGTCCATTGTTTCGGCATCTTTTTCTGTAATATCCCTGTTGCCACCTGCAAAAAGAACAGATACAAGGAGAAAAAATACAACTGTGCAAACAAATTTTTTTAGTAAATATTTCATATTCTACCTCCTTGTCCTATTTCATTTGTGCGGTTTCGATGAAGCCACTAGTTGAAATCTTAATTTGATAAGAAACTACAGGATTTGCTGTACCATTACCATAACAATATCCCCAAGAAGTAGAATTGTAGCCATTCGTAGTACCATTGTGTAATGGTTCATTACGTGATAAAGAACTACTTGTACTTGAGTTTATAACCTTGCCATTATTGTCTTTCCATACACCGATGTTTATGTGGTCATTTGGAACAATACTTGACGTTGGAATCAGAGAAACTTCCCAAGCTCCCGTAAACACATCGCTACTTGCCCCAGCAATTAAATCCACATTATTTCTGTCAATTCCTTTAACTAAATAAGCCTGCTTTGGTTTTACAGCAGATGTCATATAATATCCAATGTAAGGAATAGCAAGTGTACCTGTAGAATCTAATCCAACATCAAGTGTTATTTCTGTACCTACAATACTTTCAGAATCAACAACACAATAATTAAAGTTACCTGAATTATAGGTACTTTGATATGCATACATGAGATTTGCATTACTTCCGTCATAAGCGGCAACATGAATACCACCTAATTTATCTACAGCAATTTTACAGTACTCACCAACATTTGACATATCACCAAATACAGCTATTGGCTGTGAGAAGCCAGCATTTTGCCATCCGTTCTGTCCTTTCGTAACGTTACCAGTCAACTGATTTGCATCTGTATAAGTTTTATATGAATACCAAAGTTTTAAATTTGTAGCATCATACCAGACAACTACAACTGTATCATCAACAGTAGCCCCTTCACTTGAAACAACAGCAACAGAAGCATATTCACCAGCACAATATGTAGAATCAGATAGCACTACAGTATTATTGATACTATAATTTTGGGGATTGGAACTTGTACACTCATCAACAAAATTTCCAAAATTAGTTTTTTCTGTTGAATTAGTTCGTCCTGCTCTAAACCTTATTTCACTGTTCATATCGTCATAGTAAATCATATATAAATCAGTTGCATCATCATGAACAGCTGTAGCCATAGCCGGAGAATAAATTCTGTTTTTAAGGAAATCATTTACACCATTATTTTTTTGAGCAATTTTTTCCAATCTTAAAGCTTTCGAACCATCGTAACTACCTCTTGAAGAGCGTTGTCCAGTTCCCCATCTACTTGTCCATAAACAGAAATTATCTGCTTCATTCTCGTTAATATCGCCACCCGCAGCAACACCATAACTATTACCCAAAGCATCTACAGTGTATCCAATGGAAGTAAACATATCATAACTTGCTGCCCAATAGTCATAGGCTGTACTATTGTTGTAGGAAGTTGAATTGTAACCACCCATGCTAAAGTACAATGGACCATTCTTAAACGCAAAGGTTATTTGACCGTCCAATGGATTAATCTTCATTACTGGCTGTTCAATTCTTCCAGAGATTGCAGGAATTGCTTCGCTATTAATCTGCCATACGTTAAAGAGTATATCATCTGTCAAAAGATTATTATTATCTCCATTTGGTTGACGATTGTAAGCGTAGTCTTCGTAATTGTCTTGAGAAAGTTCTCCAGTAAAAGAACCTTTTGCATCATTGTTATTTCGATTGTTTAGTGAAGAAATTCCATTTACCACATATGAATATTCACCAGAATCAGTAATTGTTATGCTAGTACCACTCAAGTTAAAACCTGAAATAGTTACAGTTTCGTTCTCGTATACAGGATAATTTCCCAAAGCTGTTCTATTGTATACGGATGGATTGTTAACTTTTAACTTGCTCAAGCTAGTTTCCACACCTGTAATATATGGAACAACATCCAGTTGTATATTTTGGTTTGCGATTTGTTCAGATGAATTTACGTGATCAACCGCTGCTACGATTATTTTTACATCAGCAATGGCTACAGTTGGAATACGAGATGTGTCTATACTAAGTGTCCATTCCACTTGATGACCTTTCTGGTCAAAATAACCTGTGTATTCATCGGTTTCATTTCCATCTGCATCTACAACTTTATCTATGTTGAATTCCCAACCATCTTGAGCCATGGTGGCGGTGGGAACAACCCAAGTATTAGAACTAGTATCAAAGAATGCAACTTGTCTAAGAGTTCCGGATACACCGTTTGTTCCATAGCCCGCATTTGTAACGTAATTATTAAATGCAAAGTTACCAAAAGATACCCATAAAGAACTCAAACGAACATCGTCATAGGCTTCGCCACGGAAAGTGATTTTTCCAGAAACTTTGTCATCACCGTCCATAACACCATTAGCAGCGTTAAAGGTATTGAGCAAGTCGTCGCTTAACTCAATGTGTCCGTTTTCACGGCTGTTTTCGTATAAAGAGTTATCATCTTTCGACTTCCAATACAATGGGTCAATAACCGCTGTTGGTGCTACATCGTCTGTCAAATCCTGTTTAAAAGTAGCATTAAGCACTGTCCACTGAGAATCTGTTCCCGGACTTGTTTCTTCTGTACTATCCCAGAAACTAAAGCGATATACGTTACTTGCGTCTTCACCTTCTGTACCAAGAACATTGTTTTCAATGACAAAACTTTCAGTGAATTCAACAGGAGATTGACTTGTTGCAGCTTCTGTAAGTTTTTCTCCATTAACATCTTTGCTAAAGATATAATGCATAGGTGCTGTTCCACCAACAAACTTTGGTATTACAGAAAGTTTGTTTTTAACAGTCCAAGCAGATACTCCTTCTTTCCATGAAGCAGTATCTAAATCCCATATCTCTATTCCGTAAGCAGTATTTCCTGTACCATCTGAATTCAAATTGACAAAGAATTCATCGTATTCGTAATCTTCAAATGAACCATTTCCGCTTAAATCCGTACCTAACTTTACAGAAGTAATTCTAGGTCTGTTATTTGAAACATTTGATTCAACAAATCCATGACGACTATTACCCGCTACGTCAAATACTACAACATGAATTTCTATAGGACCGTCTGGAATGTTATTAGACTTAACACTAGCGTCCCAAGTGTAACTGTTAGAAGTTTTTTGGTAGCTTTCTACCATACCATCGCCGTCACTGTTTTCTGACTCAGAACCGTCGTTATTTTGTTTTTCGCTTGAACGATCTACAACCATACCATAAACGAATTCTGCCTCTTTAAATTCTGTAGAGCAAGATGGTGTAAATGTTACAGTGCCACCAGACACATCTGTAATCGAACGATACACACCGCCAATCTTTACAAGACCACCTTTGCGAATATTGTCGTTTCCAGAAACGCCAGCATAGGTTAAAGTATCTGAAGACGTTTCGATACCACGCTCCACTGTAGCAGTATAAAGCACAGGTAGTCCATCTTCGTTTATATACACTTGCCCCTCTGTTGCATTTGCAACTGTAATATCTGTACGATTTTCTTTTCGGTTTTCTCCGTAAAATTCCATTACATTGTAAATACGATTTCCATCTTCACCAGTTCGTTTGAAATAGAACACTAGCTTATCAAAACCGCTACCTTCTTCCGTTACTTTTCCAGAAACAGAGAACCAGTTATTACTGTTCTGTACAGAATTCGTTGTTGAAATCTTGTTATTTTCTTCGCCATAAGCGTTTTTAAAAAGAACAAGGTCGTCTTCATTTGCTCCATCTGCAAACACAGGAGCTGTGTTGTCTATGTTAATTGTATATCCTTGAGACGAAGTCTGTTGCGGTTCACCTTGGTCATCTGCCACGATTGTAACATTCCATTCCCCAGAACCATTATCTGCCCTCTGGATTGGAACTTTCATTTCGTATCGCTGTGAAGCCACGGTCAAATCATTTACTGCCTCTCCGGCAACAGAAACTCTAGCCAAACCATCTGAGTCTTCTATTGTTCCTGTAAGATACCAATCACTACCCTTAATATACATATCATCGCTGTATTCCATTTCTGCAACAACTTCACCATCAGCACCAAAACGCTTTAGCATAATATCGTTAAAGGAAGGTACGTTGTTGTTTACAGAAATATGTAAAACACTTGACCAAACACCTGTAAGTTGACTTGTTTGCGTAGATTTGTCGTTATCTACTGCAACAACACGAACATCCAGAGTTTTACCAGATATTGCATAATTCAGTTCATTGCCAAATTTGCTTACATCAAGAGAATAGGACCAACTTCTTGTACCATTTGCTCTAGCCCCTTCTTCTGTAAGTCCAGGAATTGGTTCTGTTGCAATCGCCGAGCCAATAGCACCTGCTCCATTTTCAAATGTTCCGTCGCCGTCCATGTCAAACTGCAACCATACAGAATCGATTCCTTCGTTATCGTCTGCTGTACCGGTGATACGAATTGTTCCACCCATAATTACATAATTGAAATCGGCAACAACATCCGTTTGATCATGAGTAGGATATGTTATTTCAACCTTTGGTTTATCAGCATCTGGGTTATATTTTATGCTAGCAGCATTTGTTATGTATCCCACATTACCAGCTTTGTCGGTAACTTTGAACCAAACTGGAAGTTCATAGAGTCCACCACTTTCATAACCAGTATAATCATTGGATTTTGTTAGATCACCTAAGCTATCTAATTCAATACTCCATGTTGCTGTATTGAAAGTTACATCTTCATAAGTAAGAGTACTTGCATTATTTTCTGTTACACCATACTCAGGTATAGCATATTGAACAGACTCTACTCCAGAGTTTCCATAGTTTTCATCTGCAACTAAACCTGAAAGGTTGACAACACCTGTTACCTCTGTATCTTTATTTGGTACAACATTCGTAATGCTGTTGGGAGCAGAGTTATCTACAATAATCTGAGTTGGAGCTTGTACCGTATAACCTGCTTTATCCTTTGCCGAAACGACTAAGTTTATTGAACCACTAGAAATATTTTCAACATTAACGCTACCAGTAAATAAATTACCACTACTATTCACTAGTTCAATATCACCTAAACCACCAAGAGTTACTATCAAATCCTCTGATGTTGTAACACCATCTTGAACACTAACTTGGAAGTTCAAATTTTTGTTTGTACCACCAAATACCATGTTTGGAGTTACAGGTTGGTATCCATTGCCGTCGTTTTTATCAACTTGCAAATCAGTTATGGTTGGCGGATTCATGTCTAAAGCAAAATGTAAAACAGAATCAGTTTTTGTATCAGATTGATATTGCAAATACGGTTTTTTTAGACTATCAGCATTTGTTAAATCAATAACAAAATATTCATCGGAAACACTATCCTTTACTTTGAAATAGGCAGTGTAAGAACCATCTGTTCCCGTTAATGAGTATGTCCAGTTTCCGCCAGTGGGAACAAGAAGTTGCCATGCTGAATCACTAAAACTTTCGTCTTCTTTTACAACCTGAATGTATAATTCGCTTATCTCACCATCGTCATCACTTATTGTTCCTGCTAACATAGTATCCTTAATAGTTGTAACTTCTGTTGTTTTTACACTGTTAAGTTTTATCAAAGGTCTGTCAGCATTTTGGTCTGCCGTAACAACAAGAGATTCTGTATCTCCCAAAGTTGTATTACCTGCTTCGTCTGTAAAACGAACTTGTAGCATAAGCTGTACTCCAGCCATTGTTGCATTAGAATCATATGTTGTAATTGGGCTACCATCTAAGTGAGTGAATTCCATAGTGTCAAATTCACTAATTTCCCAAGAAGTCCCTATTTTTTCCGCTTGCACAGACGCTGTTATGTCTTGCCAAACACCACTGCTGTTTTTTATCCAAAGTGAAGGACTAGCATCAAGTGGCAAATTCTGGTCTATAACGCTACCCGTAAGCTCTATAGTTTTATTAACTGTAGCATGTGCAACAGGTGTTGTATACGCAACTTCTGGAGCTTCGGTATCTTTTGTTATACTACCGAGCTCTATGTCGCTAGTAACATTTCCGGCACTATCCAGCACACGCAAATATAAGGTGTTATTACCTTCTGTAAGTTTATTTATGGGAACAGTTACACTGTTAGAAACAGCCCCCAATGTTCCCGTAACAACTGAATCTTGTGCATCAAACCCTGAACGACTACCAACATAGTATTCTTTTAGTCCGCTTGTATCATCAGTAACAGTAAAATCAAGGTTAAAGTCAACACTAGTTATTGTTGTAGACAAATTAGTTTGACTAACACTTGGAGCGATAGAATCTATTGCTAAATCTTTTACAATAAAAGTACTACTGTTTCCGGCTTTATCTTCTATCAAGAAAGTTATATCTCTCTTTCCTTCAAAGTTAAAACTTTCTGTTACACTAAAGTCATTTGTTGGCGTTACAGAAACACTCTTTGCCGGAGCACCATTTTGTTCAGAATAACTCATAGTTATTGATTTAAGGTTTGGTTCTGTAATTGTACCCTTCAAAGTAAGTGCAGGTTGAGTAAACCATTTGTTAACAGATACTCCATTAGAGTAGTTCTGTTCAGTTGCACCAGTTACTACTGTAACAGCAGAAAGTTCTGGTGAAGTATAATCTACCTTGTAGGATACAGTTGCTTCTGCTGTTCGACCATGGGTATCGGTAACAAGATAGGTCTGCACATACTCTGCACTAGAATCTACAGTTGCAAGTCTTACTTCACAGTTCCAGTTTTGGTATCCATCGGTTGTGGTAACAGTTGGCACATTTGAAAGCACTTCATTTGTTTCAGAACCTTTTTTACGCAAAGAAACAAACTCTACTTTGGAAATACCGCTAGAGTCAGAAGCCGTACCACGTACAGTAACATTTTGCGAAGCAAATTCTTCTGTCGGAGAAGTTATTGTAAGAACGGGAGCGTCATTATCCACAACAAATTCCATCGGTTCTGTGACAGATTCTTTACCAAATATATCCACAAGAATAAAACGCAAATTGTGGCTTCCAGAAGTTCTGTTGGCTTCTGGCACTGCATAAGATAATGACTGAGATGTAGTTCCTGCAAGAGAACTTTCCGTGTATATTTCAATAGCACTTGTTGTGTCATTTCCAGCGGAATCGAATTGAATTTTAACCGATTTTAATCCATCGTCATCTGTGGCAGTACCGTAAACCGTCCAGCTTCCCATACCAAAAAGATTGGTGGTATCTTTTTTCATATTGGAATATTCCACTGTTGGCAAATCTGTAGCTTGGTTTATGTATACAATTTTTTCTACTGGAGTACAAATATTACCTGCACTGTCTTTAGCCGTAACAGCTATTTTAAGTTCTCTATTGTCTGCAAATATTGTAGTGTCTATATCTTCTATAACAAATGAAGCATGAGCATCTAAGACACCAGAATCTTCCGGTTCACTGGGGAAAGAACCATCTGGGTTTGCCACATAAAGTTTATATTCTATGCCATCTGTAGTTTGCAATGTATAATTGTCAGAAACAGTTCCCTGCACTTTTATCTTACCGTTTACATTGTCATTTCTTTTTTTGTCGTCTACAAGTGGCGAAATAGTTGAAATTGTAACCTGCGGCGGTGCTGTATCCAGATTTAGGTAACGCATGATGTCAGCACCTGTTTCACTATGAGCTGTATCCTTGGGAGTAAAGGCAAGAGTAACTGTATACAAATCTTTGCCTAAAGAACCGGTAAAACAACTTTGGTCGATTTTTGCTGTCCAGTTACCATTGGAATCAACATTAATTTTGCTTTCAGGAATTAAAACTTGTTCAAAACCACTTACAGTGTTACCATTTGAATCTGTAACAGATACTTGAAGGCTTAAATTAGGAACTCCATTTTCCGCAAACAATGTTACAACACCTTCATATTCTATATTATCCAGTGACGAAACAACACCGTTATTTGCTGGACCACCTGTTACGTTCATGGCAGGTGGCTTATTGTTAGAAATAATCCTAAAACCATAACCATTAGCATTATTTGCAAAGATATCATTTCCTTCAACATCAGAGCCTTTTACTTGAACCTTGTAGGTTGAGCCGCTACTTTGGCTACCGATTGAAACAGTTATCGTCCTAGATGAATCTATTTCCTTTATATTATCTGGAGTAGCGTCTGACGCATAGTCAAAAATTTCTACTTCAGATTGATTACTTTGGTCAACAAGAACAACCTTAACAGACTGCATATCAAGTTCTATACCGTCAGGTCCAGGGGAAACGGTAATATTTATACTTGTTTCATTAGAAATATCTGAATAAACAGAAACCCCACCACTTTCCTTAACTGAATAACCGCCCACATCAAATGTTGGGTTATTTGCTGGGTTAAGCGTGAACATTGTAATTTTATCCGCTTCGGGTGTTGCAGAGGGAATACTGTGTTCAGCAAGAACTGTTTTTGCTTTTGATATTGTTTCTTCTGATGGATGCGTTCCATTCATTACTTTTACCAAATCTTGATTAGAAAGTCCCAGTCCTCCACTACTATAAACTGTAGCATAGATTTCTGAATATAAATAATACTGATTGGATATATTACCACTAACACCAGATAAACTTTCTACAGCTCTAGCCGAATTTGGATTGCCATATTCTTTGGCAGAATCTTCAACTTCAATTACGCAATAGATTTCATCGCTAGTGCCATTTCCTGTAGAGCCGTAGAAACTATCGTACACAGCCGCCAATGTTGCATCGTAACCATCTTCTTGGTCACTTTCAAAGTATTTTCCTACCACAAGTTCAAGACCTACACCTGAAATATTAGCAAATTTTTGAGTTTCACCAATTTTTTCAAGAGAACCATCATCTTTTTTTCTGTAAGCTGTAAAGTATAAGGCGGCTAAATTGGAGGAATCACTTATGTCGCCTGTTACTTTTATTGTACGACCAAAGGCAGAAGCACGACTGGGAGATTTTATAACAACAACTGGAGCGGTATTATCAATAGTGAAAAGAGATTCCGCAACAGAGGTTCTTGAAGCAGAGTCCTTTGAAGTTACAGTTACTCCGTACTCACCATCAGGAATAGGGAATTTATTATCAGTTTTTTGGTTTAAAACAACTTGCCAAGTTCCTTTAGTTTTGTCCACAGAGGCAGCAAATGGACCATATGATTTAGCATTTTCTCCCGTAGCAGTAAGTAAAACAGATACGGAATCAACATAGGTTTCGTCAGATGTGGTTCCTGAAAGTGTAAAAGTATTCCTAATTATCGCACCTTTCCCAGGTGAAGTAATAGCAACAACCGGTGGCTGAGTATCTACAGCATTTCCAAGACCAATCTCGCAGTTAGAAAATGAAAAAACAACAAATAAAGCTAAACACACAAAAAATGTACGCTTCAAATTCAACTTGACTTCCATAAAGTTCCTCCTCTCTATATAACAGCCAAATCAAACTAATAAAAATTTGACATTTTTACCCGTCAATTATCGGACAAAATTCCCTTTTTGTACAGTTTTTTTTAGAAAACACAAGTAAAATGCGTAAAACCAAAACTGTAACTTTTAGAAAATTCTTTTTTTATTAGATTTTTGGTTAAGCCTTTATTATTCTGTTGCCTACGACGTTTTTTTGCGTTAGAATAAAATGTTATGCAATTAGACAATCCACTAATTATTCAAAGTGATAGAACTTTGCTATTAGATGTTCATGCCCCAAAAGCAGAAGAATGTAGAAGTGCTTTAATTCCTTTTGCAGAGCTAGAACGTTCCCCAGAACATTTGCACACATATAGATTAACTCCTCTATCCCTTTGGAATGCAGCCAGTGCTGGTTTTTCACCGCAACAAGCAGTTGATGTGCTAAAAGAGTTCGCACGCTACGAAGTGCCTCAATCTGTAACAGCATGGATTGCCGAAACCGCCGGCAGATTTGGAAAGATACGATTAGTACCAAATCCTACTCAAAAGGATAATGAGTTACCAGAAGATTTATACCTTTTAACCGAATCCGAAAATGTTTACCGAGAACTTCTTTCTACACCAACTTTGCGTAAATTGCTTACACCTTGCAAAATAAAAAACCTGCCGGCAAGTTGCGAATATGGTTTTTCACTTAATCTTGCAAACCGAGGAACTGTAAAACAAGAGCTTTTAAAATTAGGTTGGCCAGTAAAAGATGAAGTTCCTCTTATATCCGGAGCTACCTTAAGTTTTCAGTTAAAACAAAAATCTTTATCAGGTGAAGATTTTGTAATACGAGATTACCAAAAAGCAGCTGCTCACTCTTTGGTTGGAAATCTAGGTCCTGGCACTGGTTTTGGTACGATAGTTTTGCCTTGTGGTGCAGGAAAAACCATTGTAGGTATGCTTATAATGAGTTTACTACAAACCAATACGCTTATTGTAACAACAAACATTTCTGCCGTACACCAATGGATTAATGAGCTTTTGGACAAAACTTCTTTGCAAAAAGAACAAATTGCAGAATATACTGGGGAATCAAAAACTATAAAGCCTGTAACAGTGGCAACATATCAGATATTAACGTGGCGACCAGATAAAGATGCTCCCTACCCTCATTTTCAATTATTTAGGCAACATCCTTGGGGGCTGATTATTTATGACGAAGTTCATATGTTGCCGGCACCAGTATTTCGTGTTGCTGCAGAACTACAAGCTATACGCAGAGTAGGTCTAACTGCAACTTTGGTAAGGGAAGACGGTTGCGAAGGTCATGTATTCAGCCTTGTAGGTCCAAAACGATACGATGTTCCTTGGAAAGAACTAGAACATTCTGGTTGGATAGCCTCTGCCGAGTGTATTGAAATTCGCCTAGATTTACCTCCAGAAAAAGAAATTGATTACGCCAGTGCCGACCTTAGACGTAAACATAGAATTGCAAGCGAAAACCCTGCAAAAATAGCCTTAGTTCAAGAACTAACAAATCGCTTTTCTTCCGATAGAATATTAATTATTGGTCAGTATATTGAACAGCTACAAGAAATCGCAAAACTACTAAATGCCCCAATAATTACAGGTAAAACTCCCACTTGCGAAAGAGATAAACTTTACGCAAAGTTCCGAAGTGGCGAAATAACAATATTAGTAGTTTCAAAAGTGGCTAATTTTGCTATAGATTTACCAGATGCTTCTATGGCAATACAGGTTTCTGGTACTTTTGGCAGCCGACAAGAAGAAGCTCAACGACTTGGTAGAATTTTGCGTCCAAAAGAAAGAACAGCACGATTCTTTACGCTAATAACACGAAATACAGCAGAAGAAGATTTTGGTTCTAACAGACAAAAATTCCTTGCAGAACAGGGATACGCCTACAAATTGATTCGATACAGTCAATTATCTGATTTAGACACAATAACTGAAACTTTGCCTTGTTTACAAAACGAGGTTTCAAAATGACAAGAAATGTTAACACGAACAAAACCCAACAAATACTTTTGTGGCGAGAAGCCCTTTGTCAGTTACCCGACAACCATTTTTTTGACCTTATGCGAATGTATCTAGGAGAAATAAAAACACCTTACAACAAACAAAAACTTATTGAATCTCTTAGCTCTTTTTTACATAAAACTGAAGTTCGTCAAAGAATTTTAGACTTGCTTTCCACAGAGGATATTCAAATTATTGCCAGTGTAAAATTCTTAAATTTGCCAACGGAAAATCTGCTTACAAGTTTTTTCAGTGAAATAATGCCCTTTTCTGTTTTTTATGATTTATTGCTAAATTTAGAGGAAAGGTTGCTTTTGTTCCAATACACAGATTTTCATAGTGGCAAACGAGTATTTGCAATAAATCCGTTGTTGGAAGATTTTATTGAACCCTTTGTTGACATATCCGTATTATTACCTGTTGTCCTTAAACAAAAGCCCTACAAGACGAACACAAGACAACTTTCTTCACAACTTTTAGCTGGAATGTTTTCGTTTTTGGCACAGCAGCCAGACATTTGCAAACAAGATGGAACATTAAAAAAACGAACACTAGAATCCCTGTCAGAAAAATTTCCAAATCCTGATTCAAAAAACAATCTGACTTTTTTTCAAACATTAATAACCGCTCTTACAAATCTTGCTTTGCTACAACCAAATGGCAAAGGATTAATACCTCAATACCAAATATGGCTTAACTTTGCTAAATTAGATTCTGCTCTGCAAAGTGCTTATTTAATGGCAGCTGCTTGTGGCAAAGATTCAAAAAATGCAATGCAACGGAAAGCGGCTCAAGCTTTAGAATTATTACAATCAGTGCCGAAGGAAGGCTTTACGCTACAAATATTAAATCGGGCAGAGTTTATTGTGCAACACAAAAAACCTGAACAAAATTCAGAAGTTTTTTCTTCTAGCAGATTTCGAAGTATTATGCAGGCAGCTCTTAATCAAGGTTTACAAGAATCAGAACAATCACAAAACCTACCTGTGGCAAATTCTCTGGTACAAGCGGCAATAAACTTAGGTCTTTTGCAACATACAGCAAACACTAATCAAGACCAAAAAGAAATACCCATTTATACTTCTAGGCTACCTGAAATCCCACTAGAAAAAACATCATTTAGCACAAAAGGTTTTGTGGGAATAGATGCAGCTTTTTCTGTAACAATTATGCCCGGACTTAGCCTTATTGAATTGCTGCCTGTTGTTTGCCTGATGAATTTACAACGCTTTGATACAGCCACCACTTTTGAAATAACAAAAAATTCCTGTAACAGAGCTTTTGCCTTAGGCTACATGCCACATGATATTATTCAAAAACTTCAAACTTATATTACTTATACTTTGCCACAAAATTTACAAGTAACTTTAGAAGATTGGTATCATTCATATAATGCTGTAATGTTGTATAAAGGCTACTTGCTACAAATTACCGATGGTAAAGATATTGTAAACAACCCTGTTTTAAATCCCTACATAATTAAAACCTTGGCAACAGGAATATATATCATGAACTTTACCAACGACACGGAAGCCGAGGAAGTAATGATTCAAGCTGGTTTTGAGAATGGTAGCCAAGTAAAAAAACTTGACAAGTCTCCTCAATCACTGTGCTTTACACCCCTACCACAAATCTTTCCGTTACCTCGTAATAAAACAATGCAACTTCAAGAACCTTTGCAACAGCAATCTTTCTGCAACCAAATGGAACAATTCCTTGAACAACAGGATTTTACACAACAACAAAAGCAAGGTTTACAAACTCGTATCCGGCGTAAAATAATATTGTTGCCCCAACAGCTTAGAGCAGATTCAGTTCGCCACGAAGTTCTTGAAGCTAACGGAATGGACTTTTCAGGAAAGATTCATCTGGTAGAAATAGCAATATCAACAGGTACATTGGTAAAACTTTCTTACTCCTCCCCGGAGGGAAAGAATTATACTGTAGTGGGAACACCTATTTCACTAGACAAAAAAAATCCTGAAATACCTGTAATACTTCAATTAGAAAAAGACGGTTCAAATAAAACATATTCGTTAGGTAAGGCTAATACAGTACAAAGAATTCCTGGTGCAATATTTAGAGAACCTAAATAAACCAAAAAATGTACAAAATAACAATATTATTTCTATTTTTTTCAAAATACAGATGTTGTTTTTATTTAAACTATCCGATAGAATAATATACAACTTTAATCAGTTTGTTAAGCAGGTCAAATTTGGCCTAGAGGAGAAATACTGTGAAAAGCATAAAATCAATGCTAATTTTAGTTACAAGTGTCATCGTCATTGTTGTTGCTTTGGCATCTACGCTACTGGCTTACGCTTTTGCACGTGATGCAGCAATGACCATCATTGAAAAAGACATGGATACTTTGTCAACTGAAATCGGAAACTATGTTTATTCCGATCTTGCAACTGAACTTGCAACCTTGCAAGCTCTGTCATTACGTTCCACTTTTCAATCACAGATGCTTTCCCTGAGAGAAAAGGTTGAGGATTTAGTCGCAGTCCAAAATCTTGATGCTTCTCGTCAGGCATATGGAATTGCCGATGTAACAGGAAACTCCTATACAACAATAGGACAAGCTTGGGATGTTTCAAACGAAGATTTTTTCAAAAGAGCCATGCAAGGGCAAGAGTTTGTAACAGATCCTAAACCAAGTGTTCTTTTACCCGGAACTTCTGCTCTTATTTACTCTGTTCCTCTCAGAAACACAGCAGGAAACATAATTGGTTGTTTGTACCTAGAAAAAGACGGTGAGATTCCTTCTGAGATAATGAGAAGTATCGTTGTTGGCGAAACCGGAACAGGCTTCATGATTTCAACTCTAACAGGTAATACAATCGGAGATACAAACTTTGCAAATGTAACAAATAATCAAAATATACAAAACCTTGCTCGTTCTAACAAAGACTTAGAAGAATTGGCTGAATATGTTAAACGAATGGCAAACAAAGAATCAGGAAGCGGTACATACAAACAAGGTGGAAGAACATACCTCATTGGTTTTAACCCTGTTCCAGATGTAGTACCTGGTCTTGACTGGGCTATTGCTATTCATGCTCCTCTTGATGAATTTACATCTGAAATCAACTTAATGCTTACTATTATGCTTTCTGTGGCTGTAGCATTTATTATCATAGGTATCGGAGTTGCCTTTATTTTAGGAACAAGAATCGCAACACCTATAGCCATTGTACAAAAAGGATTGAAAGGCATTGCTAGTGGTGATTTGACATTGGCAGAAATAACAGAAGCTGACAAAGCAAAAGTTGTTCAACGCAAAGACGAAATTGGCGAAATGGGTAAAGCACTTAACGAAATGCTCACCCAGCTCGTAAAGATGACAACAGGTATTTATACTTCTGCTCGTCAAATTGAAAGTGGTTCCGCACAGATTAGTTCTACTAGCCAGTCCTTGTCTTCCGGTGCCGCTGAGCAAGCTGCCTCTACAGAAGAAATGTCATCCACTATGGAAGAAATGGCATCAAATATTCGCCAAACAGCAGACAATGCTGCAAAAACAAACAGTATCGCAGAACGTTCAGCAGCAGACACAAAGAATGGTGGAGACGCCGTTTCAGAATCTGTTGCAGCAGTTCGTGAAATTGCAGAAAAGATTCACATTGTTGAAGACATTGCAAGCCAGACTAACTTGCTTTCACTTAACGCAGCCATCGAGGCAGCTCGTGCAGGCGAAGCAGGAAAAGGATTCAGTGTTGTTGCTAGCGAAGTTCGCCGCTTAGCTGAACGCAGCCAAATTGCAGCTGGTGAGATTAGCGAACTTTCTGCAAGAACATTAGCTTCTGCAGAAAACGCAGGTCAGTTGATTGAACAAGTTATTCCTGGAGTTACAGAAACTACAGAGCTTATCGAAGAAATTGCCGTTGCTTGCCGTGAACAGGATAACGGTGCTCAACAAGTAAGCAAAGCTATTGTTCAGTTGGATACTGTTGTTCAGCAGAACGCAGCTGCATCAGAAGAAATGGCAGCTATGGCAGAAGAACTTTCTTCTAATGCACAGCAACTTGTTCAGTTGGTAAGTTTCTTCAAGCTAGATGAAAACACAATGGCAACTGCAACCAAGGATATCACTCCTTCAAAACCAGCTCCACGTGCAGTACCAACAGCAGCTCCTGTAGCAGCAGTACGTTCGACAGGTGTTGTTGCTCACAAACCTGCATCATCTATCTCTGATGATGATTTTGAAGAGTTTTAATTTACCTTAGAATCTACCATCTATCGGTAATGGAATTAACTAAGGAGGCTGTCTAAAATGACAGCCTCTTTTTTAATTTGAAAAAAGTTTTTTTTGTGTTATATTGTATATATGGACAAACGATATAGCGAATCCACTGAAACAGATTTTCTTCTGGATTTACAAGAACCGTCAAACTACAAAGTTATTTTTTTTAATGATGATTACACAACAAAAGACTTTGTTGTAGATGTGCTTACTAAAATATTTCACAAATCAGAAGAAGAAGCTATTGTTCTTATGGAAACTGTTCACACTAGGGGGCAAGCAACTGTTGGCATTTACACTTATGATATAGCGGCCACAAAAGTTAGCATAACAGTTTCAATGGCAAGACAACAAGGTTTCCCTCTTCGCTGTCAATTAGAAGAAGTAGATTAATTTGTCCACTAGGAGTATAAAAATTGAAAGTAGCTTTACAACTGCAAAAAATAATAAATGCAGCCATATCACAAGCCGAAAAAGCTGAACATGAATTTATCACCCCTGAACATTTATTAAATGCCATGTTAGAGTTCGCTCCTGCCTGCGACTTATTACTAGTGTGTGGCGGTAATGTAAACCTTATAAAACAAGGCGTTTACGAATATATTCAAAATAATATCATGGTAATTCAAGGTTGCCACCCGATACAAACTCTGGGTTTTCAGTCTGTTATTGAAAGAGCAATTTTACATTGCGTAGCAGCGGAAAAAAATGAAGTAGAAATCCCTGATGTAATTGTAAGTATGCTAGAAGAAACCGATAACTACTGTTCATATTACCTTAGAAAAGGAGGTGTAGAAAAACTAAGGCTCATAGAAGTAATTAGTTATTTAAAATACAAATGCAAAGGTAAAGATTTGCAATCAGCGATTTCTGCCATGTTAGAAGATCCCTCTTTTTGTGATGGCTCTATACCCGAAGATATGGATTTAACTCAAAAAAAAATAATTGAAGACCAAAATGAACTTTCAGAAAACAATGGAACTGCTAACAAAAATGTAAAAAAAACAGCCATAGCAAAGTTCACTCTTGATTTAACAGCCTTAGCAGCTCAAGGGAAATTTGATAAACTAGTAGGTCGAAAACCAGAACTAGAACGAACAATTCAAGTGTTGTGCCGTCGCTTAAAAAACAATCCTTTACATGTAGGCGATGCTGGTGTGGGTAAAACAGCCATAACACAAGGCTTAGCCGCAATGTTAATATCAGGAAATGTTCCAGATATGTTGCAAGGATACTCAATTTATAGCCTAGATATGGCAGCTCTCATGGCTGGGACAAAATTTCGTGGTGATTTTGAAGAGAGATTAAAAAGGTTAACGGATGAACTTTTAAAAAAAGAAAAAGCGATTTTATTCATAGACGAAATCCACACAATTGTAGGTGCAGGTGCAACAGGCAGTAGCAATCTTGATGCATCTAATCTTTTGAAGCCCTTGCTTTCTAACGGTAAAATAAAATGCATCGGTTCAACAACATTTCAAGAATATTCAAGAATATTTGAAAAAGACAGGGCGTTAGCACGTCGCTTCCAAAAAATAGAAATAAATGAACCTTCAACTGACGAAACAATAAAAATACTCGAAGGATTAAAATCTTCTTACGAAGAACATCACGGGGTAACATACGACAAAACAGCTCTAGTGGCAGCAGTAAATCTTTCTGTTCAACATATGCCAGAAAAAAGACTACCAGACAAAGCTATTGACATAATGGACGAAGCAGGTGCAGTAGTTTCTATCAAAAATAAACAAAAAAAATTAAACAGCAACCCCAGAGTTACCGTGGCAACAATAGAAAAAACAGTTGCTCGTCTTGCAAGAATCCCTGAAAAAACTGTAAATGTTGACGAAAAGGCTTTGCTTAAAAATCTGGAATCCACTCTTGCAAAGCAAATTTTTGGGCAGCAAGAAGCCGTAAAAATCGTAGCTCAAGCTGTTAAACGTAGCCGTGCAGGTCTTAGAGATCAGGACAAAACTGCCGCAGCTTTTTTGTTTGCAGGTCCAACTGGTGTAGGAAAAACAGAATTAGCTAAAGTTCTTTCAAATACCTTAGGCATGAAACTGCAACGGTTTGACATGAGTGAATACCAAGAAAAACATACGGTAAGCAGACTTATCGGTTCGCCACCAGGTTATGTTGGATTTGAAGAAGGCGGACTACTTACAGACGCACTCCGCAAAGAGCCGTATTCCATAGTTTTGCTAGATGAAATAGAAAAAGCTCACAGCGACATTTACAACATACTATTGCAAATAATGGATTATGGACAACTTACAGATAATCAAGGGCGTAAAGCTGACTTTAGAAACGCAATAGTAATTATGACAAGCAACGCCGGAGCTAGAGACATTGGCAAACAAGCAATCGGATTTGGTTCTTCGCCCAATGGAATGGAAGCTGTAACAAATGCAGTAGAGAAAGTTTTTGCCCCAGAATTTCGCAACCGACTCGATGCAATCGTTCCCTTTGAATATTTAAATCGCCAAGTTGCAGAAGATATTGTTCGCAAGGAACTTAACAAAATTGCAATACGATTAATTCAAAAAAAAGTGCAACTTACAGCAGAGGACGAATGTGTTGCATTCTTGGCAGAAAAAGGTTATTCCCAAGACTTTGGAGCAAGAAATATTGCACGTACTGTAGATGCCCTAGTTTCTACTCCTTTAGTTGACGAAGTACTTTTCGGGAAACTATCTTCTGGTGGTAGTGTTTGTTGCTATATTGATACCGAGGATAAAGAAAATGTATCCTTCAGATTTGAAAATTGCTGAAAAAAACTTTTCTTTTAGTCCTGTATTGTTCCCTGCCCCACAAAGTTCAGGTCATGAAATTGTAGCGGTTACAGAATTTCTTGACAGAGATATATTGTATTCCGCCTACTTACAAGGAATTTTCCCTTGGTACAATCAAGACCAAGGCGAGCCTGTCGCTTGGTGGTCTTTAGATCCTAGATTTGTTCTTTTTCCAGAAGAACTCCACATACCGGCTCGGCTTGCCCGTTTTTTACGGCATACACCTTATTCCTATACTATAGACAAGGCCTTTAAGCAAGTTATAGAGAATTGTGCAAAAATAAAACGTGAGGGTCAAAATGGATCTTGGATTGGAAGCCAAATGCAAGAAGCCTACTGTGATTTACATAGCATAGGAGTTGCTCATTCCATAGAAGCCTGGAAAAATAACCAATTAGCAGGTGGATTTTACGGAGTACAGATTGGAAGCGTTTTTTTTGGCGAATCTATGTTTACGCTAATGCCAAACTCCGCAAAATCCGCTTTTGTGCTTTTTGTACAAGCTTTTAAAGAATGTGGTGGAGGATTAATTGATTCCCAAATTTATACAGACAATATTGCACGCTTTGGCGGTAAAAATATAAGCCGTACAGCTTTCTTGCACTTAGAAAAACAACTACTAAAAAGAGAACTTATTACTCCCCTACAAAGGCATCCCACATTCAACAATCAGTTTGATACCTTGCCTTGACACTGTTTTTTTATTTTCCTATAATGAACAAGTTATTTTGTATTTTTTATGCAACTAGCATATATAAGGAGTTCCGATGTCAGGACATAGTAAATGGGCGACGATTAAGCATGCAAAAGGCGCCGCTGATGCAAAACGTGGACAGTTGTTCACAAAGTTTATTAAAGAAATCTCTATTGCAGCCCGTATGGGTGGTGGCGATCCAAACTCAAATCCTCGACTGCGCACAGCTATTCTTAAAGCTCGTGCTGCCAATATGCCTAAGGACAATATTGAGCGAGCAATAAAAAAAGGTACTGGTGAACTAGGTGGTGCAGTCTACGAAGAAAAACTTTACGAAGGTTATGGTCCAGGTGGGGTTGCCATTCTTGTTGAAGTTCTTACTGACAACAACAACCGAGCTGCAGCAAATGTACGTAACATCTTTGGCAAAAGCGGCGGAAACCTCGGTGCAACAGGTTCAGTTTCATATATGTTCAATCGCAAAGGTGTAATTGAATATGATGCAGAAGTTGTAAACGAAGACGAAGTAATGGAAGCTGCACTAGAAGCTGGTGCTGAAGACATTGTAAACGAGGACGGAATTGTTACTGTAACGACAGATCCTTCTACTTTTGAAAGTGTTCTTGAAGCTTTGCAAGAAAAAGGTTATGAATCAGTTTCTGCAGAAGTTGCTATGGTTCCAGATATGTACTCCGCCGTGGATGTGGAAACAGCTACAAAGTTGCAAAAATTGATAGATCGCCTAGAAGAAGACGATGACGTTCAAAACGTATACAGTAATGCCGATTTCCCGGAAGGTTTTGGTGAGGAATAATTTACAATCAACACATTCCCTGCCTGGGACTTATTCTTTGGGAAATGAGTCCTTAGAAAACATTCCTATGGGAACAGGAAAAACCGGGGCAAACAGCTCCGGTTTTTTTGTTACAAAGAAAGCTGTACGGCGAGTATTAGGTATTGACCCAGGTCTAGCCTCTACAGGTTACGGTATTGTAGATTTTTATAATAATCGGTATCGAATGGTTTCTTATGGGGTAATTTCTACAGAATCACAACAACCACATGGAGAACGACTATTACAGATATATTCGAAGCTAATAGCAGTAATTCAAGAGTTTAAACCTACAGAAAGTGCCATGGAAACTCTATACTTTGCAAAAAATGTATCTAGTGCTATGTCTGTAGCAGAAGCAAGGGGAGTTGCAACATTGTGCCTTGCCCAAAATTGCATTCCCTTAGGTGAATACACACCGAATATCATAAAACAAGCCGTAACAGGAACAGCTTCTGCCGGAAAAAGTACCGTTCAAGAATATGTTAGGTTGCTTTTAGGATTAGAAGTTATTCCAAAACCAGATCATGCCGCAGACGCATTAGCAGCTGCAATCACCCATATTCATTCAACACCTTTGCAAAAAAAATTACAAAAACAAGAAACCCTAGGTTAAATTCCCCATGTGTTTACGAATGCCAGACACCATAAAACAACACACAAACGCTACAGCGTTCACTAGTACGATGGTTGCACCAGAAGCAGAGCCCCCATAAAATGATATTGCAAGC
Organism: Spirochaetaceae bacterium; assembly: GCA_017622235.1. Classification (GTDB taxonomy): domain Bacteria; phylum Spirochaetota; class Spirochaetia; order Treponematales; family Treponemataceae; genus Treponema_F. Next base: position 81,046 of record JAGARN010000004.1, read on the forward strand.
CCTATAATTGCAGACAACAAAGAAATTATAACCGCCACCAATAAATATGTTCGACTCGAACGGCTTACCAACCTAGCACCCGAGGCTGGCAATACAAGCAAAGAGTTTATCATAAGCAAACCCGTCCATCTAATTGAAACTGTAACAACCAAAGCTGTAAGTAAGGCAAACACTTGTTCAATAACGAACACTTTTACTCCGCGGCTTTTTGCAAATGTACGATGAAGGTTTGTTAAAAGCATTTTGTTGTACAAAATTATCCAAACAACCATTGCCACAATCCCTACTATAATCATAAGTATAATTTCTTGACCTTTAATACTAAGAATGTCGCCAATAAGATATTTTTGGTATTTAGAAAAATTACCCATTGCAGAAAGTAAAACAATTCCTAAAGCACTGGCAGTTGAAGAAAAAACTCCGATTATTGAATCCGCAGAAGCTTTACCTTTTGTTTTTACAGTAATTATTGCAAACCCTAGAATTAAACTAAAGGCAACCATAGAAAGCATAGGGTCTCCTATTCCAACTACAACGCCAAGAGCGACCCCTGTCAAAGCGGAGTGACCTATTGCATCAGAAAAAAAAGCCATTCTATTTGAAACTACAAAACATCCCATTCCACCAAAAAGTGGAGCTGCCACTATCAAAGCTAAAAGTGCATTTTTCATAAAAGCTGGTTCAAGCCAAGCAAAAGGAAGAATACTATCTATAAAATTATACCACAAAGTCATAAGATACCTCCCCTTGAACCAAAAGCTTGAATAAATTCGTCCGATTTATAAACTTCTTCCGGCTTACCCTGAACTACAATCCTACGGTCAATCAATACAACTTTGTCTGCATATTTTGCAACCAAATCCAAATCATGAGAGATTAAAAGAATTGTTATATCGTGCGTATGACGCAACTGTGAAACTATTTCGTAAAAAATCGAAAGCCCAGAACGGTCAACTCCAGAAACTGGTTCATCTAAAAGCAATATATCTGGCAAAGGTCGTATTGCAAGAGCAAGCATTATACGCTGTAGTTCACCACCAGACAAATCACTTACTCGCCTAGATTCTAAATGCTGTACCCCTGTTGCAGAAAGTACATCTGAAATAAGAATTTTATCTTTTTTGCGACGTGGTAACCATACTGGTCTTTTAGAAAGACAAGAAAGTACTAAATCACCAACAGAAACAGGACTATCTGATGAAACTTCTAACTTTTGCGGAACATAGCCAAATTTTGGCTTTGAAGTACACCCTTTGCCATCCTTCATAAAATGTATTCCTCCGGTGTGAGGAACTTCTTCTAATAATGTTCGCAAAAAAGTTGTTTTACCTGCTCCATTTCGACCAATTATAGCTGTAAGTTCTCCACAGTGTATATGCAGATTAATATTTTCGAGGATATAGTGGTCTGCTGATTTTACAGAAAGGTTTTCTATTTTTGTGCAACATATGTGACCATTTTTATTTCCATGAAGAGAATTTGATTTTTGGCTGCATCTTGTACAATGCTCATGGGTACAATTTAAATCCTTGTCAAACATAAACACAGTATAACATATTGCAACCAATGATTCCACCTCTTGACTTTTTTTCTACTACGTGATATCTTCATCTAAGAAACGGCGACATAGCTCAGTAGGTAGAGCAAACGGCTCATATCCGTTCGGTCATAGGTTCGATCCCTATTGTCGCTAACCAAGGCTCCTTTTAAGGAGCTTTTTTTATTTTATTTTATTTTCCCGGAGGGATAAATGCTACCAGAAACATTTAAAGCTCCTTTTAAAGGACGGTCATTATTAAACTGGATTGATTGGTCTCCAGAAGAAATTTTGCAAATTCTAGATTTAGCAGCAAAAGTAAAGACCGAATCTCATAAAGGTGAAATTCATCAACGCTTTTTAGGTAAGTCCATAGCTTTAATCTTTGAAAAACGTTCCACTAGGACCCGTTGTTCCTTTGAAACAGCCTTTGGGGAAGAAGGCGGGCATCCAGTATTTCTTTCTTCTAATGATATTCAACTTGGGGGGAAAGAATCAATAGAAGATACGGCAAGAGTCTTAGGAAGAATGTTTTCCGCCATCGAATTCCGAGGTTTTTCACAAACTCACGTTGAAATGCTAGCTAAATATTCAGGTATTCCTGTTATTAATGGTTTAACAGACCAATTCCACCCTACACAAGCTTTAGCAGATGTACTTACACTAAAAGAACAATTTGGAAAGGTGAAAGGTTTGCATATGGCTTTTTGTGGTGATGGGCGAAATAACGTAGCTCGTTCACTTATGCTAATATGTGCAAAGTTAGGAATTGATTTTACAATTATTAGCCCCAAAGAACTTTTTCCAGACCAAGAAATCCAACAAATATGTCGCCCCTTTTCTGAAAAATCTGGTGCAAAAATCTCTATTTCTGATGATATTTCTCTTGTAAAAGGTGCTGATTCAGTTTATACTGATGTCTGGGTTTCTATGGGGGAAGAATCTCTCAAAGAAAGTCGGATAGCTTTGCTTTCTCCGTATCAGGTAAACAGCCAACTTATGGCCGCCACCGAAAAGAAAGAAAGTATCTTCCTTCATTGTTTACCTGCAGTAAAGGGAGAGGAAGTTACCGAGGAAGTTTTTGAGGGTTCCCAAAGCCGGGTTTGGGATCAGGCAGAAAACCGCAAGCATACAATCAAGGCCATAATGTTAGCATTGATATAGTTCGGCGGCGTTTGTCTAATTCATTTATAATTTTAGCGTAACTACGGAGTTAGGAGTATACAAATGAGAAAGATTCTAGTTTCAGTGTTGCTATTGCTAGTTATCACATCTAGTATGGTTTTTGCACAGAGTCAAGAAGAAGAAGGAAAGTCTTCTTTGTCATATCGGAATATAACGATTTACAAAGTTCTTGATCACAAAGAAGTATATATTGTTCTTTATGCAAAACATGGTGTTGGCGTTGGACAAGTTATGATTCCAAAAACTTGGTATAGAGAAAATCCTCGCAAACTTCAATTAAGACTATTAGACAAAGGCTTAGATCCTTTTATGACAGTTGTTTATAAAGATGGTGAATTCCACAAAGTAATTCTTACAACTCCAAGTCCCAAAAGGGGCGACACTTGGGGAGTTGCTAGCGACTATACGGACATAGGCGATTCAGCTCAAGCAGAAACTTTGGATATACAGTTTTAATTTTCAAAATGAGTTTTTTTGAAAACATTCAAAATACCACTCAAAAAGAGTCAGCTGTTTCTGGTGTAGACGGCTGGCTTTTTACTGATTTTTGGGGCAGAGACTCTTTAACAGCCTCAATTTTACACCTTTCAAAAGACAATTTTTCTTCTCGTAGGTGGGTCTATATTGTTTTTGCAAGGGAAACTGCCCCACTAAAAATACTTCACTCAATAGAAGATGATTTTCTTTGCCATCTACCGGCTGGAACAAAAAAAACTTACTCTTCGCAAAAAGAATTCGAAGCAATATTAAAAGAACTCGCCGGATTAAAGTTTGCTGTTCTTTATGATAGCAACATACCTGCAATTTCTACAGTTGACGGCGGTTTTTTAGCTACGCTAAAAAAATGTGGCATAAAAACCCTCTCTGCTAAAACTTTTGTCCAACGATGCGTAGGAATCTTATCTCCCGCCGGAATTGATAGCCACGAAAGAAGTTCTTCTTTGCTCCACGGGATAATTGCTGACACTTGGGATTTTATTACGCAACATTATAAAACTGCCACTCCATTAACAGAAGGTAAAACGGCAACATTTATACTGAATCAGTTTATTCAATACAACTTAACCACAGACCATGCTCCCATTGTTGCATTCGGCAAAAACACTGGAAACCCTCACTATCAAGTTCCTTTAGCTGGTGGAGCAACAGCAAAACCCGGCGATGTTATACAGCTTGATATTTGGGCAAAAGAAAAAATAGCTTCAGACGAAAAAGGAGTATGTTCTTCAAATAATGCAATATATGCCGACATTTCTTGGGTGGGAATTTTTGGAAGCCCCTCTTTGCAACAACAAACCATGTTTGAAGCTATTAAAGCTGCTAGAAACAAAGCACTCATTGCTATTAATGAAGCAGTTGCAACCAACAAAGAAATATCAGGTTTGCAAATAGATAAAATTGTACGGCAAGAAATAGATTCTTTAGGTTACGGTTCACTCATTCGCCACAGAACAGGACACGGTATAGATACAAAATGCCACGGTTATGGAGTAAATTTAGATTCTGTTGAATTTCCAGATGACAGGAATTTACTTATTGGCAGCTGTGTTTCTATTGAACCAGGAATATACACAGCAGAATATGGTATGCGTACAGAAATAGATTTATATATTGATTACGAAGGGAAGCCAGTAGTTTCTGGGCAACGCTTTAACAGCCGATATAAAAATCGGCTACCCGAAATTCCACAAAAACAGTTACTAACAACGGAGGATTTTTAATATGCACCTAATAACTGACAAACAGGCTGAGTTATTCAAAGATTTTATTCAAAACCATGACAGTTTTATAATTGCAGGACACAAAGAGCCAGACGGCGATTGTGTTGCTTCTTCTTTAGGAACAGCAGCTATTTTAGACCATTTTAAGAAGCCATATCAGCTAATATCCGCTGGACCATTCAAAAGAACAGAAATAAAAACTTACGAAAAAAAATTTGCAAAGCAAGCAACTTTGCGTAAAACAGGACGGCAAGGTTTAATTATTGTAGATTGTGGCGAGCTAAAACGAATAGGGGATGTTTTACCTGCAACAGAATTAACTGAAGGGCTTACAAAACTAGATACATTTATAATTGACCACCACAAAACTTCTTCGCCAGAAAATGAAACATTTATTATAGACCCAACTACCCCTGCAACAGCTTGCCTTGTTCTTCAGTTATACGAAAAACTTGTTGGAATACCAGATAAAAAAACAGCGGAGATATTATTCTTTGGTTTAGCAACAGATACAGGGTATTTTCACTTTTTAGGTACAGACTCAGCAGAAGTATTTATAGCAGCAGCACGCCTTGTGAACTATGGCGTAAACCCTAGATTAATTTATGACAAAATGACTAGCGGTAAACCTTACAGTACAAGAAAACTTTTAGGCGTGATGCTTGATAGAGCAGAACAGTATTTTGATGGCAAACTCATTATAAGCTACGAAACGATGGAAGACACCCATCGCCTTGGTTCAGAAGGCAGAGATTCCGATAGCTTGTACCAGCTTTTACTATCTTCTGCAAACACAGAAGCTGTCGTATTCATCCGACAAGAAACAGAACAAACTTGTACTATGGGTTTTCGCTCCAGAGATGCAATAGACGTAAGTCAAATTGCATCGGTATTTGGTGGCGGAGGGCATAAAAATGCCGCTGGATGTAGTACCACAGGAACAATACAAGAGCTAACCCCTAAGATATTAAATGAATTTAAAAAAATTTTTTGATTAACTTTTGATGCAAACTTGCTTTTTTTTGAAAAAAAACAAGAAAAAGCAAGTTTTCTTTAGAATTTCAAGTTCCAAAGAACTTTTTTTGGTTATAGAATTGGAAAAACCCTCTTTTTTTTTCAAAAATATCGTTTTTTTTGGCACGTTTTTTGCTTGTAATGTAAATCATACCCAACGGAGAAAAAAAATGTGCAAAACTTATATGGAAAAACAGTATAACAATTATCTTAATCAAAAAATCACAATAGAAGATTTTTGCTTATACTTATTAGAAGAAATTTACAAAACGCCAAAATTCTTTACTTGTTGCAAAATGGAAGAGGATTGTTTTAGTGAATTCCTATTGTGGATACACAAATCTCTTCCATCAGTTGTAAAACGATATAAAATATCAGCAAGTAGCTTTCAAACCTATTTTACAAACACAATACGTTTACAAACCAAAAGTTTTCTTAGATTTTGGATGAAAAAGAAAGCTTTTGAATTAGTCTTGGATAATCACAATGAAGAAGAAAAACTATATGATCCACCAGCAGCCGAAGAAATGATTATGGCAGAATGTCATGCGGATAGCTTTTTAAGTAAAAAAGAAAATAAGGCAAGAAAAAATGTAAACTTGCAAGCTAAAACTTTGCTTATCTTAGCATTAAAAAACTATCCCTTCCTTAACAACAATCATATTGAAATGCTACCTAAAATGACAGCCACAGATAAAGAACTATTCTATAACTATTTGACCATATTAGAACAACGTCAAAGCAAAAATATGCAACGATACAAAGAAGCAGAAGGTAGAGTAAATCACACATATGTAAAGTGCAAACAGTATGAAAACGAACTAAAAAACTTAGACCCCGATACTATTCAACACCAAGTTGTTCAAAAGCAACTAGAAACATCACGAAGACTTCTTTCCATACGACGAAAACAAATGGAACTATACACTAGACGCCTACGACCAAAAAATTCTGTTATAGCTGATGTTTTGAATGAAGACCGAAATTTTGTTGCTAGAGCTTTACTTAACGCAGAAAAAAATCTCGGTTCAATAAAGGAATAATTCTCCAAGAAACTAATTTTCATCAAGTATTGACCTGTACAATACTTGATGATAGTATATGCAGCATGAAAATATTTCTTGCCTCTGGAAACCAACACAAAAAGAAAGAAATGTCTGCTATTTTTTCAAAGCACCAAATTGTTTTACCCTCAGATGAGGGGATTGATTTTGATGTTGAAGAAAATGGCGATAGTTTTGTAGCTAATAGTCTAATAAAAGCAGAAACTTTGTATCGCATCACAAAACAACCTGTCTTAGCAGATGATTCTGGTATATGTGTTGATATTCTAGGTGGTGCACCAGGAATATTCTCATCCAGATATGCAGGACGTAGTATGCGACGAGGGAATCCTGATGGAACAATAATGCAACAAGAACAACGTAATTTGTTGTTATTAGAAGATGTAGCTCAAGAACTTGCTCAAAACACAACAACTAGTAGCAATAGAAGTTGTCATTATGTATGTGCTATGGTTCTTTATCTTGGTCCAGATAGATTTTATGTTGCACAAGAAACTATGGAAGGCTATCTTATTTCTGATATCTCAGAAGCAAAGGGTGAAAGAGGCTTTGGATACGACCCTATTGTAATTCTCAAAGATTATAATAAAACGGTAGCGGAACTTTCAGATGAAGAAAAAAACAAAGTTTCCCATAGGGGAAAAGCAGGGCGAATTCTTCAAACATTACTGGATACCATAGAAAAATAATTTTAAAATTTTTAAAAAAAACACTAAAGTATAAAAATAGCTATTCCGATAATATAGTTGAAAAGCTATATGAACGGACAGCTTCGTAGAAGAATCCTTCATATTTGTAATTCAAATCGTAAGTTTTCACTCATGTAGCCTTGTAGTGCGAAACTTGCAATGGACAGCAAGGATGTTGTCCAAAAACATTTCCATGGAGGAACAAATTATGGTTATCAACCACAACATGTCAGCTATGTATTCCAACCGCCAGCTCGGTGTAACAAACCTCAGCTTGCAGAAGGATATGGAAAAACTTTCATCCGGTATGAGAATCAACCGGGCAGGCGACGATGCATCAGGACTCGCAGTATCTGAAAAAATGCGCAGTCAAATCCGAGGTTTGAACCAGGCTTCTAAGAACGCTTCAAATGGTATCAGCTTTATCCAGACAACAGAAGGTTATCTACAAGAAACAACTGATATTATGCAGCGTATTCGTGAACTTGCAGTTCAGGCTTCTAACGGTATTTACAGTGATGAAGATCGTATGCAAATCCAGGTTGAAGTTTCACAGCTGGTTGCAGAAGTTGACCGCATTGCTAGTTCCGCTCAATTCAACGGAATGAATATGCTTACAGGTCGCTTTGCACAGCCCACTGGCGAAAACTCCGTTACCGCATCAATGTGGTTCCATATCGGCGCCAACATGGATCAGCGCATGAGTGTATTTATTGGCACAATGACCTCTACTGCACTCGGTGTAAGACAGCTTGGCGACGAGACGATCATCAGCTTGGCAGCACCGGAAGATGCCAACCGTGCAATCGGTACAATTGATGAAGCGTTGAAAAAGATCAACAAACAGCGTGCCGACCTGGGTGGATACCAGAACCGTCTTGACTATGCAGTAAAAGGTATTGATATTGCCGCAGAAAATCTGCAAGCTTCTGAATCACGCATTCGTGATACAGATATGGCAGCTCAGATGGTTGAGTTCACCAAGAATCAGGTATTGACACAAGCTGGAACTGCAATGTTAGCTCAGGCAAATATGCAGTCTCAGAACGTCTTGTCACTGCTCAGATAGTGTACTAGCAGAAGGCACGTCTTTTACAGATTGTGCCTTCTGCAACCTTGTGCGGGTTTTTTTTCTTCCAAGTCTTTACAACTCCCCCGTTACTTGTTATAATCATATTGTCTGAGTTAGGTACGGATTTAGACGTACAGTGGTGTAGTTTATCTATGCCAAGATCTTTGAAATGTGCCTTTCATCCGTCTGTGACGGTATGGAATGACATTGTAGGCTACAGTGTCTTTTCATGCTGTTCGGAGCTAAATCTTTGCAGAGAAGGCGCAAAATCTCTGCATTGTCCGTACAGACGTGGCTGAAACATGGAATGGTTTCAGTGTTTACCTAAACATGGAGGGCAACTATGATTATTAATCACAACATGAGTTCTATGTATGCCAACCGTACTCTGGGTGTTTCAAACGCACAGATTCAGGGCAACATAGAAAGGCTCAGTTCTGGTCAGCGTATAAACAGGGCTGGCGATGATGCTTCAGGATTGGCCGTATCAGAAAAGATGCGTTCGCAAATCCGTGGCTTGAATCAAGCAGAACGCAACATTCAGAATGGTGTTTCGTTCATCCAAACCACAGAAGGCTACTTGCAAGAAACAACAGACATCTTGCAGCGCATCCGTGAATTGGCAGTTCAGTCCGCAAACGGAATCTACACCGATGAAGATCGTATGCAGATTCAGGTTGAAGTTTCTCAGTTAGTTTCTGAGGTTGATCGCATAGCAAGTCAAGCACAGTTCAACGGCATGAATATGCTTACAGGAGCTTTTGCTACAGATTCTGTGTCAGGACGAATTATGCAACTTCAAATTGGCGCAAACATGGATCAGAACGCACGTGTGTATATCGGCACAATGACAGCTCAAGCTTTGGGTCTAGTTGGTGCACAAGGTGGAGATGAGCATCTTGCAATTTCTACACCAGAAGTAGCTAATATGGCTATTGGTTCAGTTGATGCAGCTCTTCAGACTGTATCACGACAGCGTGCTGACTTGGGTGCATATCAGAACCGCTTTGAAATGGCAGCAAATGGCGTTGCAATCGCTGCAGAAAACCTTCAAGCTTCTGAATCACGCATCCGTGACACAGACATGGCTTCTGAAATGGTCGATTTCACAAAGAACCAGATTCTTACACAGGCTGGTACAGCAATGCTTGCACAGGCAAATGTACAGTCACAAAACGTACTTGCACTGTTGAGCTAAAACAAAGGTGAGCTATTAAAGAGATATCTGGATGTCATCTTTTTAATGGCAAACAAAAATGGGAGGGGTTGCGCCCCTCTCCCATTTCTTTTTTCAGGAGGACGCCCATGAGTGTAATAAATGCTATTGGGCAGAATTTGGCAATGGATGGCCACACAATTTACTCCAATGCGAATGCAATAACAGCAGCGAAAGTTCCTGTTGAAGAAAACATAATGCAGGCTTCCGCAAAAGTGGCTGAAAGTATTGTCCAAAATCTTGCCAAAGTAAAGCAGGACGTACAGGAACTGCAGAAGATTTCTGATGCAATGGGCCATGAAGTACGTTTTAATGTAAACGAAGAACTAGGACAGGTTGTTGTCAAGATTGTTGACCCTTCTACCGATAAGGTTATAAAGGAGATACCGTCTGCTGATGTGCAACATCTGCAAATCAAAATCAGAGAAACCATTGGTCTCTTGATTGACGAAAAGATTTAGCGGCCTGCCGTAGCGGACACACGAGAATAATGGCTGGAATCAGTATACCCGGTGTCAGTGACAAATACAAAACCAATGATCTCGTTGAAGCTCTAATGGCACAAGAGAGGTTGCCACTTGAGAGAGAGCAGAAAACCCTTGACGGATACAGAGTTCAGCAAGAGGCTTGGCGCAGCGTAAACAATAATATGTCATCGTTGCGCGAGTCTGCTAGGTCTTTATACTCTTTTGACAACCCTTTTAACAACAAAATGGCTTCCTCTACAGATGAAAATGCTGTTACAGCAGATCCTGGAAGAGATGCTGCCTTTGAATCATTTAAAATAGACGTAATAAATCCTGCAACCGCAGATCGTTTTCTTTCTGCCGAAATAGAGAAAAGTACTAAAGTTCCTCAAGGAACGTATAAATTTACCAGCGGCGACAAATCTATCACTATGAACTGGAAAGGTGGTAGTCTTCAAGATTTTGTAAATTCATTAAATCGAAGAGGTGGAGATACAATAAAAGCAACTCTTATTGGCGTTTCCCCAGGAAAGCAATCCCTCTTAATAGAATCATTGCGAACTGGTCAAGAAAACAAACTTCTTTTTGAAGAAGATGCTCTTGATTTTTTTGAATCGATAGGGATGATTCAAAAAGTTAAACCGCAACCAACAAATTTTGGAACAAAAAATAGCGAAATAAAAGAATCTCCAGCTTCTGCCACGGACACAAAAGAGCAACAAGGTATGCCAGCCTTATCAAAAAGTGGGGTTACTATTTCTGGCAACACTATAATTGTTCCGCCACGAGGCAGCTTTTCGATAGATGTACCAAGTGCAGTTGCTTCTGACCCAAACCAACGGATTGAGTTTGCAATAACAGAATCTCAAGTTGAAGATATAACAACTGCTCTTAACGAAAGGGTTCTTTCGCCACAATTACCAAGTGCTGGCGGAATCACTTTTAAAGGAATTACAGTATACAATATTCAATCTGATACAACTTTGCCTACAAATAAAGAACCACAAGCCCCAGCAGAAGTTCTTTCCCCTGTAGAAAATGATAGTATCGTTTTTTTACGTATGAAAGACGGAACTGAAAAAGAACTACCCTACTCTAGTTCCGAATCAACAGAAGATGGTGGCAAAAAAATATCCGTTCAAATTTCAGATTATCCTAACTTAGATTCTATTGTTATACGGAACAGAAATACAGGCAAAGAGTTAGCTGTTTCTACTCCTGAATCATATAATAAAAATGCAGATTTAGGTTATGAACCAGTTAATGCTGCAAGCACAGCAGCTGACGCAAAAATTAAGTACGAAGGAATTACTATAACTCGTCCAACGAATTCCATTGACGATGTAGTTCCTAATGTAACCCTTAACATACTTAACCCTACAGAACGAACAGCCACCATAGAAATAAAACCAGACACAGAGGCTGCAAAAGACGCTTTAATTACCTTTATTGGTACATATAATAAAGTTATGGCAGAAATGAACATTCTAACTCAAAATAAACCAGAGCTTATTTCAGAACTTGAATACCTTACGGATTCAGAAATTGAACAGTACAAAGAGTGGCTAGGAATGTTTCAAAGTGATTTTACTTTGACCAATGGGAAAAGCACAATGCAGTCCATAATGTCTACAACTTACCCGGTAGAAGAAAATTCAACAATTTTAATGCTCGCTCAACTCGGAATTTCCACCAGTGCAGACTCATATTCAGGTTATTCCGCTGCAAAGCTTAAAGGCTACTTAGAAATAAACGAAAAAGAATTAGACCAAGCTTTAGAAACAAATCTAACAGAAATAAAAAATATTTTTGGCTACGATAGTGACGGCGATTTAGTAATTGATAGTGGTATTGCTTACCAATTAGACAAAAAATTGCAAAGTTTTGTTCAATCTGGTGGAATTCTTTCTACAAAAATTTCAACCCTAAATACACGTATTGCAAGTTCAGAAACTAAAATCGAAAGGCTAGAAACACAACTAGAGGCAAAAGAGCAAGATTTAAAGGCTAAATACAGTCAGATGGAATCTACTCTAAACAGTTTGGAATCTCAATCTAATTCTATAACAAATGCATTCAATAACAATAATAACAACAACAGAGGAAACTGATATGGACATAGTAATTAATGGTACAAAAGCGGATATAACGTTAGATGAAGAAAAAAAACTCGGTCAAGTTCTTGCAGCTTTAGAAGAAGAATTTTCTCATAACCAAGCAACAACTGTAGCTATATCCGTAAATGGAAAATCGGTTTTAGCAGAAGAATTTAATTCAATTACTGAAATGCCCATAGAAGAAGTTTCTACACTTAATCTAACAACCGTAACACAGGATGATATCCTTATTTCGTTTAAAGAAATAGGTCAAGAATTTTCTCTAATTGCAGAAAATCTAAAACAACTTTCAATTATGTTCCAAAATGGACAGGATAAAACAGCTGTTGAAACAGTAAAAAGATTAGCAGACGCAGTAAATTCATTTTGTCATGTAGCAACTCTTTCTACTCTATTTCCAGAGAAATTTGCCGACATAAAACTAAATAATATGTCTGTTTCAGATTTTTTTGCGGAGTTGTCTCCTATTCTTACAGATTTTGAACAAGGTTTTCAAAACTCTGATTCTGTTCTCATGGGAGACCTTGCAGAATATGAAATATGCCCTAGGATAGAAGCTATTATCAATATGACAAAAAATCTCGTATAATATCTTGCAAAGCAACTAGACTACAACTTGGAGGGAACAATGCAGATAATTAACCTTAACAATATAAAACGAACCGAAGGCGTTATTTATTATCGTAGACAATACACTGCCGAAGCAGAATTACAAATGCCCAATAGGATTGAATCTTTAGCCGTAAATTTTACGATTGAAACAGATCCTATAGGAAACAAACTTTTTGAAATTGATTTTGATCCAAATACAATTAGTTATCCATTGCTACCACTAAAAAAAGCATTAAAAGAATTTATCTTAATCAAAGACAATAACGGTGAGTTACCTATATGATATTCCACACACAGAATGCGGAAGAAACTATTCAACTTGGAAAAAAAATCGGTGAATATCTAAAACCCGGAACTGTAATCGCTATGGAAGGAACCCTTGCCGCTGGAAAAACGACTATAACAAAGGGCATCGCCCTTGCTCTTGACGTAAAAGAAACAATAACAAGCCCCACCTTTACTCTTATTTCTGAGTATCAAGGGAAGATGCCTCTTTATCATATGGATGTTTACAGACTAGATTCTTCAGAAGATTTTCTTAACCTCGGTGTAGAAGACATGATTTACGACGGCAAGGGCGTTGCCATAATCGAGTGGAGCGAGAAAATTCGTTCTGAACTTCCAGCAAATACAATAACTATAAGACTAGAAAGTGCAGAAGATGGAAGCCGTAAAATAACTATAGAAAATTGGCCTTTTGGAGAGCTAAAATGAAAGCACTAGCTTTAGATACCACAGTTTCTTGCATAACTATTGCCGCACGCAACCAGGAAAAAACCGCTACTTTGTCACTAGATGTAGGAATGCATCAGTCAGAACGCTTATTACCTGCAATAACTTTGGTTCTAAAAGAATGTAACCTTGAAGCAAAAGACCTTGATTTTGTAGCTATTAGCAAAGGACCTGGTTCTTTTACTGGATTGCGGCTTGGTTTTTCCGCAGCAAAAGCTTTAAACTTAGCAACTAACTGTCCAATATATGCCATCTCAAGTTTAGAAATATATGCTAAACCTTATGATTCTTGGAATGGATGTGTAATTTCGGCAATAGACGCAAAAAAAGATAGATTCTTTGCGGCAATGTATAAAAATGGTCAAGAAATTATCGCTGCAACAGATGCCACCCCAGAACAAATTGGCACTTGGCTTCCTGACCAGGAATCGGTACTTCTAGTTGGTCCTGATGGGTTAAAACTAAAAGAAAAAATAGAAAAGTTAGCTTTTAAAACAAAAGTTTATTGTTTTGACGCTCATAAAACTTTGCCAACCGATGTTATATTCATTATGGCAGAAAAACTTTGCAAAGAAGGCAAACCTGCATTACAACCTTATGAGGGACCAGTATATCTAAGAAAAAGCGAAGCAGAAGAAAAAGCAAATTAGGGTTGTATTTTAAAATCTGACAGTTGAATCTCTGTTTTTTCTCTTGCCCCGTCTGTTACAAATACAGTTTTGTCACTAAGTACTATAATGCCTTCACAATTTTGTACTTTTAAAAATTCAGTTCCAACATCACTTCCTAAAACAAATACTGCTGTAGAAAAGGCATCAGCCAGCATCGAATTGCTACCAAGAATCGTTACAGAAAGAATATCGCCTTGAACAGGGAATCCTGTCTTTGGGTTAAGAATATGATGGTATCTAATTCCATCTACTTCAAAAAATCTTTCATATGTTCCAGAAGTGACTACAGTAGAGTTCGACAAGGATAAAACTGCCAATGGTGAACCGTAGGGTTGCAGAGGATTTTTTATTCCAACACGCCACAAAGAGCCCTCTTCTTTGTGACCATATGCATAGATATTTCCGCCTAAGTCAAATAAAGCTGATTCTATTCCTGAATCCTTTGCGATTTGCACTAATTGGTCAGCGGCATAGCCTTTAGCAATCCCACCTAAATCAATAGACATACCGCTTAGAGGTAAAAACACTGTAGAAGCTTCATAATCAATTTGAACAAGCCTATAATCCACAAGTTCTAGGGCGGCAGAAATTTCGCTTAGAGATGGTACTTTTTGTTTTTCTGTACCAATACCCCACAATTTAACTAAAGCCCCTATAGTTGGATCAAAAGCACCCTGTGTTTCTTTTGCAACCTGAAGAGCATTTTCTAAAACTAGTATTACTTCGGCAGGGACTTGAACAGGAGCATTACCTGCCGCCCTGTTGATTTTAGACACCGCTGAATCTGAATAATTTACACTGAATAAATTGTCTATTTGCTCAAGCCGCTGAAACATTTTGTCGTATAGTTCTTGGCTTCCACTTGAATACAAGTTAATTGAACAAACTGTACCCATAGAAATACGTTGCTGAGCAGGTAAAACAGCATTGCAATTTATAAAAAAAAATGCAACAAAAAAAATGTTCAACAAGATAATTATTCGCAATAAAAATTTTTGATTCATATATAAATTATAATGTATTTATTTTTATTGAGCTACAATTTCTTGATTGCTATATTTTTATTTTAGAGTTATAATAAACTATCTTGGATGTAATCAAGGATTCAAATTGTGAATTTTTCTTTTTTAGGTCGATATTGGTCGTTTTATCTGATTGGTGCTAAAAACACTATTCTGTTAGCAATATTTGCGGTTGTTCTTGGCACTTGTCTGGGTTTGCTAATTGCTCTTTGTCGCATAAGCAAGAATAAATTCCTTCGATTTGCAGGAACAGCTTATGTTGAATTTATTCGGGGAACTCCGCTTCTTGTACAACTTTTCATTATTTATTATGGACTTCAAGCTATTGGTATTCGATTTCCAGACATACCATTTATGTCAAAACTCCTTGGTATAAATTTTTCGGACTTTATGTCTGGCGTAATAACTATGGGAATAAACTCTGCCGCCTACGTATGTGAAATTTTCCGTGGTGGAATACAATCCATAGACAAAGGGCAAATGGAAGCGGGTCGCAGTTTGGGGCTTTCATACAATCGTACATTGTTCCACATAGTAATTCCACAAGCTATACGTAATGTACTGCCAGCTTTGGGAAATGAATTTGTTGTTGTTATTAAGGAATCCTCTATAGTCTCCATAATTGGAATTGCAGACCTTATGTACAAGGCAAATACAGTTCGTGGAAACACATTCCAACCCTTTGAACCACTTTTGGTTGCCGCAGTGGTTTATTTTTTAATGACTTTCCCACTTTCAAAATTGCTTGCTCACATTGAACGAAGGATGAGAACCCATGACTAACGAACCAATTATTCGTGTAACAAATCTTGAAAAAAATTTTGGCGAACTAAAAGTTCTTCGTGGCATAACAGAAGAAATTTACAAAGGTGAAGTTATCGTAATAATCGGTCCTTCCGGCTCAGGTAAAAGTACATTCCTTCGCTGCCTTAATCTTTTAGAAATTCCTACCAGTGGCGAAATATATTTTGATGGTCATAATATTACAGACAAATCCATATCTCGCCGTAAAATGGAAAAAGCCGTTGATGGTTATCGTAGCGAAATGGGTATGGTTTTTCAGCATTTTAATTTATTTCCACATAAATCTGTGCTAGAAAACATAACCATGGCTCCTGTGTTATTAAAACGAATGACAAAAGAAGAAGCAACTCAAAAAGCAATGGAGCTTTTAAACCGAGTTGGTCTTGCAGAAAAAGCAAATGCTTATCCGCCACAACTTTCTGGCGGTCAAAAGCAACGAATCGCTATCGTCCGTTCACTTGCAATGCAACCCAAAGTCATGTTGTTTGACGAACCGACTTCAGCACTAGACCCAGAAATGGTTGGAGAAGTTCTTGCGGTTATAAAAGACCTTGCAAAAGATGGAATGACAATGGCGGTTGTTACTCATGAAATGCGTTTTGCTCAAGAGGCAGGAAGTCGAATATTCTTTATGGATGAAGGTGTTATCCTAGAAAAAGGAACTCCAGAAGAAGTATTTGGCAATCCAAAAAATCCTAGGTTAAAGGATTTTCTTGGCAAAGTACTTAATACATAGTGTATTTTTTCTTTGCGTTAAATTATCAAACGTAAAAGGGAGAAAAGCTATAACCACCAAATAAAGTTTCTCGTATCTCAAAAAAATCTACATGATAGCGTTCTGTTTTTCCAGGAAAAGAAATAATTGCAAACGTTGGAGGAAAACCGCCTCTTGGTCTTGAGCAACTACCTGGGTTTAAAACAAGTGTAGCTCCTGCATCTTCTCGGTGGGGACGATGAGTATGACCAAACAAAACAATATCGCAGTCCATTGTTTCTGCTGTGGCAGACAATGTTTCTGTGCCAAAATCTACTCCATGACGGTTACCATGAACACATAACAATGTTCTACCTGCTGCACGAAACATTACAGTGGATAGCACATTAAAATACCTAGGCACAGATGAAGATTCTTGAGACGTGTTGCCATCTGAAAAAAAATCTGCCGGATATTGCTCCCCATCACCGTTACCTCTAACACAAACAATAACAGGTGGCAAAAGTGATGCTATTTTTTCTTCTGTAGCAGCTTCATTTAAACAAGAAACTAGGTCGCAAATTCCATCGCCACAAAAAACAATCGCATCACAGTCTGCTCCAAATTCATGAATTATTTTTGCAAAGACTTGCACATCACCATGAGAATCTGATATAACCAACAACTTGGCAGATTTTTTCTTTTCTAACAAGTCCATGTCTTCGGCAGAACCAATAATTGACGATTCTGGTACAGAAAAAGAATTCATATTGCTCCTATTGTTTTATTTGCGTACTATTCATTTGTTTGTGGACGCTGTTCTATTACAAAATGATTCTGAGCAGATATTCCTGTTTCAGGATCCACATATTGGGAAACAACCCAGCTACTTCCAACAAGTTGCCTTGCATGAACCATCAGTTCTGATATATCTTGATTCAAACCACCATTGTTTTCTATAGGAATCATGGACATATAATACAATGCTCTTTGAATAAGTTCAGGCACATTTTGTGTGTAGGCAACACTTTCTTCGGCGAAACCATCTTCGGTAGAAGAAAATGGTCTGTATTCCAAAACCAAATCACAGTTTGCTTCCATTCCCAATATATCATCCTGTGGTAGCAGAGAAAAAATAGGAAAAACTATAGACCCTTCATCAGCGGATTCTTTCATTTTAGCGAGTGCCCCATGAGTACCTTCTGGTGCTCCCACTAAAATTAATCCCTCTGCACCAGATTCAGATAACATTCCTGATAAAAGAGAAATACGTGCTGCTGAACCTCGCTTAAAATCATCTGGAAAAACAAAAGGTATAACAGTTCCACCATTGTCGGCTAAACCAAAAGAACTGGAAATTAATTGCATAGTTTTGGCAATAAAAGCTTCATCATTGTATCCATAGCCAAAAAGGACAGCAATACGTCGTTTAGGCTCAGGAAAGTTGTAAACACCCTGTAACGCCATCATATCAGAATCCGTTACTAGTTCTGGTTCAATAAGAGAAGCATTTTCTATTTCTTTCTTTGAATCCTTTGCAGGATTACATGCCAAAAACAAAAAAGAGACTATACAAGCAAAAAAAATGCATAAAATTTTTTTGTTCATTTCTATATCAATATATAATAATATAAGTTTCTCGACAATAGCAAGGAATACTCTTTCATTATTTTATATTGTAAAGAAACAATCTTTTACAATGTGAATTACAATCTTAAAAAGGCACAATACATATTATATAACATACATAAGTGTTGACATCATATCTTTAAAAAAATATACTACCCTTATGAGTATCATTTTCTCATTGCTATCAGTTGTTGTCTTCTCTGTCGTCCTTTTGATTGGCGAATGTCCGAGAGGGAATTTTTGTATGCAATGTGGATTTTAATGGTTAATCCTAGCAAAAAGCCCTCCCAAAACGGAGGGCTTTTTTTATAAAAAAGATGTGCTGTATATAAACATCAAGGAGGCAAATAAAATGATAGAAGCAACAGGAGCAGAAATTATCGTAAAATTACTTGAACGGCAGGGAATAACAGTAGCAGCGGGAATTCCTGGTGGTTCTGTGTTGCCATTGTACGATGAAATTAGCAAAAGCAAAATAAAACACATCCTTGTACGCCATGAACAAGCAGCTGGTTTTATTGCACAAGGGATGGCAAGAACCACAGGGTTACCAGCTGTTTGCATTGCAACAAGTGGACCAGGAGCTATGAACTTACTTACAGCAGTGGCTGATGCCCGCTGCGATTCTATTCCCATGGTTGCAATTACCGGACAAGTAAACTCACACCTCATTGGTACAGATGCCTTTCAAGAAGCTGATACTTTTGGACTTTCTTTCCCTATAACGAAACATAGCGTAATGGTAAAAAAGCCCGAAGAACTTTTGAAAGCAATTCCCGAAGCTTTCTCTATAGCTGCATCCGGACGTCCTGGTCCTGTATTGATTGATATCCCTAGGGATGTGCAAACTGCAAAATGCCGCTTTAATGAATGGCCAGCACCAGGAACAGTAGAAAGAAGGGCTGCTAGATTCAGGACAGAGGGAATAAACTTTGCAAAGGCAATAGACAATTTTTCAGAAATTCTATCAACAGCAGCAAGACCTGTTCTGTACGCTGGTGGCGGATGTAATTCCCCAGAGGCGGCAAAAGGGATTCTGCAACTTTTAGAACAAATTCCTATGCCTGTAGTATCAAGCCTAATGGGCATAGGCTGTATCCCTCAATCAAGTAAAAACTGGTGCGGTATGGTTGGAATGCATGGTAGCCATGCTGCAAATGTTGCAATGCATGATGCAGATGTTGTTCTAGCTGTCGGAGTACGGTTTGATGACCGGGCTACGGGACTGGTTTCTAAATTTTGTCCAGAAGCAAAAATCCTACATATTGATATAGATGCCGCCGAGGTGAACAAGATTCTTGCGTCTTATTGTTCCATAATTTGCGACTGTGAATCTGCTTTTCCAGCGATTGCACAACGATTACGAGAAAATAATGCTCAGAAAAAAAGTAGTCCTTGGCTCGCACAGATTTCACAACTATACCAAAACGAAAAAATTGCAAACCTTCAAAGAGAAGCAAATAATTTATCAATCCCTAGCATCTTAATATCTTCGATACCAGAATTAGCAGAAAAAGCTGGATTAGATTCAGATTCAATTATTGTAACTACAGATGTTGGTCAACACCAAATGTGGACAGCACAGTTTTATCCTATAGAAAAACCAAGACAACTTTTGACAAGTGGTTCTCTTGGCACAATGGGTTTTGGTTTACCAGCAGCCATTGGAGCTGCACTTGCAAACCCTAAAAAGCGAATTGTTTGTTTTTCTGGAGATGGCTCAATAATGATGAATATTCAAGAACTTGCCACACTGAGGGAACAAAATTTAGATGTAACTGTAATTGTTTTGGATAACGGAGCTTTGGGAATGGTAAGACAACAACAAGAGTTTTTATTTGAAAAAAACTATTCTGCAAGTATATTTACCGCTAACCCAGACCTGATTTCCATTGCAAAAGGATTTGGAATTTTTGCAGAAGACATAGAAACTAACCCAGAGTGGTACAAAAACGCCTTTCCCGCCACAGGCTCTGGACCACGTTTTGTTAGATGTGCTATTTCGCAAGCAGAGAATGTTTATCCATTTGTTCCTGCCGGCAAACCGAATATAGAAGCTATAACCGGCAGAAACTAAAACTTAGTCTTTGTTTTTTAACAATGTGGCAAATGGATTGTAACTCATACCATCATCGCTACCAGAATTCGTGTATTCCTTGGATCGATTGTTGCGTTGTGGTCGGTCGGGTCGTTGTGAATGTGCAGAGTTAGAATACTGTAGCGAGTGGCTATTATCACTTGAAGTGTCGCCTGTTTTTCTTGCGTTGGGAATAACACGCACTACTTTGCGAACTTCGCCACTAGGCTTTGCAGAAGATATTTTTCCGCCACCCTGCCCTATTCTAGTTGTAGCATCACTTTTTAGGGAAAGACTAATTCGTCTTCTGTCAACATCAAGACCAATGATAGTACATTCTTTTATGTCGCCAACTTTAAGCACTTCCATAGGATCAGAAACATAACTGTCGCTTAACTCCGAAATATGGAGTAATGCAGTTTCCTTTATTCCTAAATCAACAAAGGCACCAAAATCCACCACATTTTTTATTTTTCCTGTTACTTTCATTCCTTCCTTTAAATCTTCAAAAGTAACAACGCCTTTTTGCATTATTGGCTTAGGATATCCATCACGGGGGTCACGATTTGGCTTTTTTAGCTCTTCTATTATATCTGTTATAGTTTGGTCACCCAAAGAATATTTTTCTTTTAGTTCCTTTTTGAGTGTTCCAGATACTTCAGTTTTTTGCTGAATTAATGGAAGGACTTCTCTTGCAGCAGAATAGTTTTCAGGGTGAACCCAAGTATTATCTAAAGGATCAGAACTTTCTGGAATTTTAAGGAACCCAGCACATTGTTCAAAAGTTTTTTCACCCATACCACCGATTTTCATCAACTCATCACGGCTTGTAATTTTTCCATGTTCATCTCGGTAAGCAACTATTTTTTTTGCCAAAGAACCATTTATTCCAGAAACATATTTTAACAATGAGTAAGAAGCCGTGTTTAAATTTACCCCAACATTGTTCACCACAGAACCAACAACTTCGTCTAACATTTCAGAAAGCTTCTTTTGGTTCACATCGTGTTGGTAAAGCCCAACTCCGATGGATTTAGGGTCAATTTTTACCAACTCAGCTAGCGGGTCTTGCAATCGGCGACCAATAGAAATAGCCCCTCGGATTGTCAAATCCAAATCTGGGAATTCTTCTCGTGCGGTGTCGCTTGCAGAGTAAACAGAAGCTCCGTCTTCGTCTACAACGGTATACAAAACTTCTGGGTAGTTTTCGCTAATAACTTTTGCAACAATCTCTTGAACTTCTCGTGTTCCAGTTCCATTACCAACTGCAACTAACTGAACTTTATATTCAGCGATTGCTTTTTTTATAGCAAAAGCCGCCCCTTCTGGATCTGTTACTTGCTTTATAACGAAATTTCCAAGATATTTTCCTGTTTCATCTAGGGCGGCACATTTTGTACCAGTACGAATACCAGGGTCTACACCAAGCACACGAGTTCCTTTGATTGGCTGTTGCATAAGCAAATTCTTTAGGTTTTCGCTAAAGATACCAATTCCATGGTCGTCAGCTTGGTCTGTTTGGTCGCCACGAATTTCTCGCAACACTGCCGGAGAAAGAAGTCGCACAAGCCCGTCTTCAATCGCTTCTTTGTGATAATCATTGTGGATTACATATTTTTTTTGCAAAAGTTCAACTGCTCCGTCTACGTCTACATCTAAAGCAACTTCTAGCTGACCTTCTCTTTCACCACGGTTAATCGCAAGAATACGATGGGGCTTTATTTGGTTAAGTGCTTCTTCATAATCCCAGTACATTTGGTAAACAGATGTTTTTGCAGCTTCTTCGTTGCCGATACCTTTTACTGTGATTTTACCTGTTCGCATATAAAAGTCCCGTACATCTGCACGATTTTCTGGATCTTGTGAAGTTCGTTCTGCCAAAATATCTTTTGCTCCAGCAAGGGCATCTGCAACAGATGCAACAGAAAGTTCTGGATTTTCAGTGTTTTCTACAACAAATTCAGTAGCTTTTGCTTCTAGTGGCACTTTTTCAAGTTGCAACATTGCATCTGCTAAAGGATCAAGACCTTTTTCTATAGCAACCATTCCTCTTGTTTTTTTCTTTTTCTTGAAAGGTGCCCACAAATCTTCTAATTCTGCAAGTGTTTTTGCGTTTGAAACTGCTTCGTAAAGGGAATCTGTTAATTTGTTTTGAGCAAAGATGCCCTTAATAATTTCGATACGGCGAGTTTCAAGATTAGAATAGCTCTTAAACAAATGATCAGAATCTCTAACCTGAACTTCGTCCAAAGAACCGTGGGCTTCTTTTCGGTAGCGAGAAATAAAAGGAATAGTACAACCCTCATTTACCAAAGTTATAACAGCACTCACTTGCTGAACACGAATATTCAACTCTTCTGCAATGCGTTTCATGATTTCAACTTCGTTGACTTGCAATGCGTCAATTTTTTCTTGTGTAAATTCCATAATTCACCTGTAAAATAATTTATATTTGTTTCCCAAAGGGTAATTCGTTTACCTTTTTAGAATATGAGAAGTATTCTACTAAAAAAAACGGCTTTGGGTAAAGGGGTCTTTTAGTTTTGTTATTTATAAACCTATTATTCTATATCTAAAAACTGCTGAACCCTCTGCCATATTTTCTTTGCATTAATATAACAGGGTGCATCTTCTAAAACGCATACCACATCTGCAAGTTTTCGATAAAGTTTTACACGCTTGTCAAAAAAATCCCCAAATATACGGCGGACATCTGCCTCTGTTTGGGGATTTTCTTTGACAATATAGGCTGGAAGAGACTTCATGCTACCATCATTGGCGTAAGTAATTTCTCTGATTATACGTTCTGTAGCCACAGATTTTGGAGTTTCTAAAAAAAATATTGTACTTAACGGTCGAAGATATTCTAATGCATTTGGATTGTTGCAAATGCCCCCACCTGTAGCAATAACTGCCGACACTGTCTTTGAGTCAGATTTGACAAGTTGCTTTGCCAAATATTTACAGGCTTCTTCTTCTGCCTGTTTAAACGATTCTTCCCCTTTAACGGAATAAATTTCTCTGGGAGTAGAACCTGTAATTTGAGTTATAATGTCATCTGTATCATAAAACTGACAGTTCAACCGTTCTGAAAGCAACCGACCTTGAGTTGATTTTCCACAATGTTTTATTCCAGCCAAAATTATAGCTTTTTTCATAACTGAATTATAGCTACCTTTAATTCACCTTGCAACCATCTTATTTGACATCAATGATGTATTTTCAATATAATATAACCATGAAAACATTTAAGCAATGGCACGAAGGTTCTGTTTTTTTTCGTGAGCAGAATTTACTTTTTGGAAAGTGTGATATTCAACATAGGATGAGCCTTTCTGAATTACTTTTAGCAACCTCTGATTCAGCTGTAGAAGATTATCACACCAGAGGAATATCATACGATGTACTAAAAGAAAATGGCTTTGCAATATTGGTTTCTAGGGTTTCTTTTAAAATAATAAAAATGCCAATGGCAAATGATACAATAACGGTAAAAACATGGGAAGAATCTCCTTCGGGGCTTCAACTTTCTAGACGATATGAAATAACAAATCAAGATGGGGAACAACTTGTTACTGCAACCAGTTTATGGATAATCGTAAACCCAGAAACCCGTAGAATAATAAAACCAAATCAATTTACTTTACGTGAATTACCTTTGGAAAGCACAAATTTTGATGGAATACCATGTGGCAAAATTTCTTTGCCAGAAAATTTGCAACTTCTTGACCAAAGAACAATTCGCTACACTGATTTAGACGCTAACGGACATATGAACAATTCCCGTTACGGAGCTTATATAATGGATTGCCTTCCTTCTGAATTTCAATCAAAAACCATGACAAATTTCCGGATAAACTATTCTCACGAAGCCACCATGGGAGATGAACTTCAACTACTTGGTTGTTTTGAACAAAAAGATAGGATAATAATTATTGGAAAAACCCACCAAGGCATCTGTTTTGAAAGCGAATTATATTATTAATTTGTTTTAAGTCATCCAAAAAACAATCCTTGACAATTATGAAATCTCATTTTAGTATTTAAGTATTAATAAATTTGTAGGTGGAATTTTTATGCACCAAACAGAATTCAATATCATCTTCACAAATGACAACTGCATTGGCTGTAACCGTTGCATATCCGGTTGCCCTATTCCCGGAGCAAATGTTGCCTCTTTTAGTAAAGGACAGAATAAAATAATTGTTGACAACGAACGTTGTATTCACTGTGGGCATTGCATAACGATTTGTACTCACAATGCAAGAGAATACAAAGATGATACGGATTCTTTTTTTGAAGATTTAAGTTCTGGTGTTCCCATGTCTGTAATCGTAGCTCCTTCTTTCTATGTTGATTATCCAGATTTGGCTTTCAAAATCCTTGGCTACTTAAAATCTATCGGTGTAAAAAAAATATGGAATGCAAGTTTCGGAGCAGATATATCCACTTGGGCATATGTTCATTATCTTGGTCAAAATCCAAACAAAAGCGGAATAACACAACCTTGTGCGGCCGTGGTGAACTATATCGAAAAACAACGTCCAGAACTCATTCCTAATTTGTTGCCTATTCAATCACCCTTGATTTGTCTTGCAACCTATGTAAAAAAATATTTGGGTCATACAGAAAACCTTGCCTTTATCAGTCCTTGTATTGCAAAAAAAGATGAAATTTCCTCTCCAGAAACCCACGGCTTGGTACAACACAATTTGACCTTTGCACACTTGCTTAAAAAACTTGAAGGCATAGATTTGCAGAACTACTATGCAGAGGCAGAACCTCTTGAAGAAGGATTAGGAGCTCTGTATCCGATATCAGGAGGACTAAAAGAAAACCTTGAATATTTCCTTGGGCATCAAAAAGTTATTCTACAGTTGAGCGATTTAAAACACATCGGCTACGATTCTGAGTCTGTGGCTGATATAATTTCTAAAGGCAAAGAGCCGATTATTTTGGATTTGTTGCAATGCCAACACGGATGCGTGTTTGGAACAGGTGTAGATAAAGAAAAATGTTCCATGGAATGTTCTATGCTTGAATATGCCAAACTTAGGAAAAACTGTGCCGATTTACCCAATGAAGACAGCCTATACAGCCACGAAATGCCTCGCACACAACGAATTCCCATGCTAAATCAACGATTCAAACAGTTGAATCCATTGCATTTTATGCGGGGATATCATTCCCAAGCGAAGCCTGTTAAACTTCCAACAGAGCAGGTTTTCCAAGAAATTTTTGCCAAAATGTATAAAACAACGCCGGAATCCCAAAAAATAAACTGTCAGGCATGTGGTTATAGTTCATGTCGCCAAATGGCAGAATCTATTGCAAACGGATATAATACCATAGAAAACTGCGTCTACTACGAAAAAGCCGAAAACCTGCGACTTTGTTCAAGTGATGTTATAACCGGGTTGCCGAACAATTATATGATGATTAACAAAGGTGAAGAGCTTTTCAATAATAAAGTAATCCAAGAATACAGCTTGATACAGTTTAACATAAAGAATTTTATGCTTTTTAACAACCGTTTTGGTTACGACGGTGCAAACAGTATTTTGAAAGCCTTTGCAGAGGAAGCAGAAAAAAAACTTTTGTCTCAAGAGTATTTGTTTCACATTGGGGCCGACACCTTTGTGGCTTTTGTATTGCAAACAAACCTTGAAACATATATTTATAAAATAAACAATATCACCCTTGCTTTATTAGATGGAAACTTGGATATGCAAAACCATCTTTCTGTAAGATGTGGCGTATACCAACCTACAGGAAAGGAAACTTCTTTCTCTGAAATAACAAAATACCTTTTTTCTACATTTTTGCTTTCTAAACAAGACAAAAAAAACGATGTTGTCTTCTTTGACAAGAATATAAGTGAACTTTTGATAAGCCAAATCATTTTAACTCAACAAATTCCAAAAGCTTTAGAAAAAGAAGAGTTCTTTGTAATGTATCAACCGAAAGTTAGACTTTGCGACAACACTCTTTACGGTGCAGAAGCTCTTATCCGTTGGGAAAGAAACGGGGAGGTCATTTTACCCGGCAAGTTTATACCAATTTGCGAATCCAACGGTCTTGTTTGCGATTTAGATTTTTTTGTGCTTAACTCAGTTTGTAAATCCATTAACAGTTGGATAAAGGCTGGGTTGGAACCTGTAAAAATTTCAGTTAATTTGTCTAAGTTACATTTTAACCAAGAAGATATTGCCGATAAAATATGTGCCGTAGTGGATAAGTGGCAGGTTCCACACCACCTTATAGAACTGGAATTCACAGAAACAGTTTATGCAGACGCTCAACAAGTGCTTAATGAAACCATGCACAGACTTAAACATAGAGAATTCTCTGCTTCTATTGACGATTTTGGCTCAGGATATTCTTCTTTAAGTTTGTTACAAAACCTTGATTTTGATGTGCTTAAAATCGACAAGTCGTTGATTGACACCATTGAACCAGATTCTCAAGCAAAAACTGTTGTGACAAACATAATCAAAATGGCAAAAGAACTTAATATGGATGTGGTTGCAGAAGGTGTAGAAACAGCAGAAACAGTTCATCTGCTGCAAGAGTTAAAATGCGACATAATACAAGGCTACATCTTTGACAAACCCCTTTCAGAGGAAGAATTTATAAAACGCTTAAAACGCCGCCAATATGACAGCGTTTGATTTAGCGAAGTGAATCTAATTGTACATCTACTCTGCTAAATCAAAACAGCCACATAACGTTGAAGTTGTAATGTGACTGTAGTACGAAAGGGAAAAAGAGTTTTACTTTCTCAGAAAACAATGACGCCAAGTTTCTTTTGATCTTTTTGGTGGAAAAACTAGCATATAAAAAGTCGCTGTAATTATGTTTTGAGCCACCCACAAAGCCGTAAACATAACATACTAGAAACAACTCAAGATATTGACAGGAACAATCGGTTTTGGTATCATAACTTCACTGTCAGCAAAATGACGCAACGGGCAATAGCGCAGTTGGTTAGCGTACAAGTCTGGGGGACTTGGGGTCCCGGATTCGAGTTCCGGTTGCCCGAATTAAACCGTCCAAAGTGAAATGTAATATTTCATTAAGGGCGGTTTTTTAGTTTTTTATCATCTGCTCAACTGGCATAACAAATATAGTGCAACCTCCTACATTTACTACCTTAGAAAGCATTGGTGTAGTTGCTGGATTTATCATCGTAGTGCTACTACAAGGAAATGAATAAGAAACTGTTTTTCTAGACTGAGCTGTGGATTTTATACAAGAAATAGCCAATTCGACTTGTTCATCTTGAACGCAACTCATAAGTGTAACATTTTTTTCTTTCAAAAAACCGCCCGAAGTTGCCAGTTTAGTAACATATAAATTCTTAGTGTTTAATAACTCTACCGTTGCTTCTTCATCTTTTTCGTGTATAATTGCAAGAATCATTTTCATACGCCACCTCAACTACACATTATAAGGGTAAAAAGTAAAAAAATAAACTAAAAATTTCTATACTAATAAAATCTTGTAAAATCTTGGTTTTTCTTGATAGGTAAAAATACTATGATGCACTGTTTTCATAAAATATTTCTCAGTATAAGATGTAATTTATAATTAAGAATGAGAATTTAAAAAAAACTCAAATGTTTTTAAGTAATTGTATATAATATGATGAATAAAATTAATTAAGAACGTAGAATTAAAGCAATATATTGTACAAGTTGTATAACACTATTTTTTTCCCCACACTCAACCTCATAAGATTTTCTAGTTCTTCTTCAGGAATGTTTTCGGGGACTGAATATAGTTTTCCTTTTCGTGATTCATAAGCAAGTTGCCCGTCTGGAATTAATCTACCAATTTTTCCAAATCGTTCTTGAAATTCAAAATTTGGTTTTATCATAAATGTTTCCTATAAATTGCAAAACCGGCTTGAATTTTACCTTGGATTGGTCTTCCAAAGACAGACTTACAAATTCTTTGCGTCTTCAAATTTTTGTTTCATTGTTGGATTGTTTTTCACCAGCTTTGTAACAGACAAATCTTCTAGTTTGTTGTTTGCAAGTCTATAGTTGTTTTCCGAACCAAGTAAATCTTCTTTCATTTTTTGAAGGTTTGCAATGGCTTTGTCTATGTCATCAATGGCACTTTTGAATTTTCTGCTTGCAAGGTCGTAGTTGCGGCTGAATCCTTCTTTGAATTTGTTTAAGTCTTCTTCAAAGTGTGTTATGTCGATGTTTTGAGCCTTGATTGCCTGTAATTCACGTTTTGCTTCTATTGTGTTCATTGCTGCATTTCTTAAAAAAGTAATTACAGGCAACAAAAACTGTGGCCGAATCACATACATTTTTGGATATTTGTGCGAGACATCAACAATTCCCACGTTGTATGTATCGTTGTCTTCTTCAAGCATAGAAACAAGTACAGCGTATTCGCAACCTTTTTCGTTTCTGTCTTTATCAAGTTCTTTGAAAAACGATTCATTTGTTTTCTTTGTTGCAGTTGTATCGGCTTGATTTTTACATTCAAACATAATTGAAATGTATTCAAGTTTTTCTGGAGTGTAGTCTCTAAAAATCAAATCGCCTTTGCTTCCTGAAGAAGCAGAAATTTTGTTGTCTTTTTCAAAATAAGCGTTTGGAAAGCCCATCGCACGGATTTTGTTGAATTCAGAAAGGCAATATTGTTCCAAATCTTCGCCGATTTGTTTTGTAGATTCCTTTGCCTTAAAGTCCTTGTAAAAAGCGATTTCCTCATCTTTTGCTTTTATTAATGCGTTGAATTGTTCTTTCATAGAACTTTCGTTGTTTTGGGCTTTTGTTTTTGAAAGTTCCAAGTCGCTACGAAGTTGTATGATTTCTTTTTCTTTGTCTTGGATTGCACTTTTTACTGCCACTTCAGAATCTTTTCTTGAAGAATCCAACATCCCTTTTAAAGAAGCAATTTCGTTGTCCTTTTTTGCCAAAGCAATTTGAAGTTCCGATTTGGACTTCTCTTTTACCGTATCAACTTCGGAATTCGCCGTTGCAAGTTTAGCTTTTAGTTCAGAAATCTCTTTTTCTTTTATATTTTCTGCCTTGGAAACTGCAAGTGCGATTTCAGATTCTTTTTCCTTGATTAACGATGCTGCTCTTTTTTCTAACTCTTGTTCAAATTGTTCATTCCGAATATCATTCGCAATGGAATCGTATGCATTTTGTTCCAAAGTAATAGATTCGCCGCAGTTTGGACATTTAATTTGCATAAAAAACTCCCATAAAAATAGTTTTAAATTCAAAATCAGAAAAACTAGGATATTTATAATATAGCCAATTATAAACATTTTTTAATAAAAAAAAACAAAAAACTCCTGAAAAATAAAATATTTTACGCAAGCAAGATTTTTTCAAAACCTGACACACACGGTCAAGTTTTGTGTGATATATCATCTTTAGTGGGAATTAGAGGAAATTCCCACTATTTTCCTTGAGTTTTCTTTTTGTAGATGTTATGCTAATAATATGATTGAAAATCCACCGTTGATTACAGATAAAAACATGATTTCTCCAGAGCAAATAATGCATATTCTTTCTACAACAGAATACAAAGAATTGTTATTGAAAATAGAAAATGATTATTTATATTGGGATAAAATAAAATATTATGGAACAAAAGAATTGTCTTCCGAAGTTTTATGGCAAGTTGTAAAATTTTCACGAATAATTTACGCAAATCAGATAAATTTTGGAGAATTTTCATTCACATTTCACATTACAAATCATAATCAACAATTACTTCATGAATTTGATATGAATTTTAGTGGTACACCATCAGATTCTACAACAATATCTGAAAAAAACAAACAATATTATCTGTTAAGTTCAATTATGGAAGAAGCAATTGCTTCAAGCCAGATGGAAGGTGCAAATACAACAAGAAAAGTTGCAAAAGAAATGCTTAGAAAACAAACAAAACCAAAAGATAAAAGTCAGCAGATGATTTTTAATAATTACAATACAATTCGTTTTTTATCAGAACAAAAAAATACTAATTTAACTCCGGAACTTTTATTAGAAATACATAAAAAAATTACAGAAAAAACATTAGACAATCAACAAGATGAAGGTAGTTTTAGAAAAGATAATAACATTTTTGTTGTAAACGGAATTACTGGTGAAGTTGCCCACGAACCTCCATCATACGAAAAAATTCCCAAAATAATTAATCAGTTATGTGATTTTGCAAATAAAGATGACACTTTTATTCATCCAATAATAAAAGCAGTAATCATACATTTTTTGATTTCATTCCTTCACCCATTTGTTGATGGAAATGGAAGAACTGCACGCTCACTTTTTTATTGGTATATGCTAAAAAAAGGATATTGGATGACAGAATTTCTTTCTATCTCTAGAATTATTTATAAGAAAAAAAATCTATATGAAAAAGCATTTTTATACACAGAGCATGACAATTTAGATTTAGGATATTTTATACAATATAATATGAAAGTTTTAAAAGAATCTTTTGAAGAACTAAAAATATATCTTCAAAAAAAAACTACAGAAACTAATGCATTACTTGAATTTAAAAATATAAAAAATATAAACGAACGCCAGGCACATATTCTAAAAATGATTCAAGAAAAGCCATCATCAATTTTTGAATGTAAAAATCTAATAAATATTTTAGGTGTTTCAATTAAAACCGTGCGCTCAGACTTAGAAGGATTAGTTACTCTTGGATTTATGACAACAGTGCCCCTTAACAAAAGACTTGTCGGATATATCAAAAGCGATTCCTTTGAATCAAAACTAGAAGAAAACAGTGGGAATTCCCTCTAATTCCCTCTATTTTCTTCATTTCCCAAATCCCGAATTTTCAATTCCCTCAACACTTCTTTTTTTTCTTCAGAAATTCTATAGCTTTCTATTGCTTTTTGGATTGTTTTGTTGTGAGTCCATTGGTCTAGGCGGTTTGATTGAAGGATTTTGAGGGCACTGTCGTATTGTTTTGCGAGGGCGGTT
>JAGARN010000013.1 GCA_017622235.1 Spirochaetaceae bacterium
GAAATGCCTGAACCAGAAGAAGTTGACTCAATAAATGAAGTTCCAGAAACACTGGATGAGCTTACGGATTTAGACGTTCCAGACATGGATTCCATTGTACCAGAAATGCCTGAACCAGAAGAAGTTGACTCAATAAATGAAATTCCAGAAACACTGGATGAGCTTACGGTTTTAGACGTTCCAGACACTTTTGACCAAGAGACAGAAGATTTAACAGCTTTTGATTCACGTGATGTGACAGCGGAGACTATTGTATCCACAGATGATTTACCAGATATGGGTGAAATTCTTGAATCGACAGACGATGTAGATAATGCAATAACAGAGGAAGCTATTGCAGCCTTTCAAACGGAAAGTATCCCTGATCTGGATTCAAAAATTCCTGCCACATTGGATGAATTGCCTCAAACCATCGAAGATTTGCCTCCGGAACGGGAGATTACCACCATAGCGGAAGAAAAAGCAGAAGAAGCAACAACAGAATTTAACCTTGATGATATTCCAGATATGTCCTCTTTTAGTGATGGAGAAATTTCATTAGACGCTTTCTTTAGTGATTCACCATCAAAAACAGAAAGTGTAGACATTTCTGACTTTGGGGATGGGGAAATTTCTTTAGATTCATTCTTTGACGGGGATGGTGGTGAAAGTATTTCGTTAGAAGACTTTATGCCTTCAGAAAAAAAAGAAAAAAACGACATACTTAATGATCCGCCAATGGATATACAATTATCTTTTGACGATGACTTTGCCCTAAACACAAGAGCCGACCCAGTAGGTCAAATGGAAAGTTTTGGAGATGACATTTCCATAGCAGACTTCGCTAGTGATGGTGGAGATTTTGACTTTGATGCAATGTTCGACAACATAACAGACGAATCTCAAAGCGAAATTACAACAGAAGTTGACTCTGTTCCTTCAAATGCCATACAAATGGAAGAAGTTAACTTTGACGAAGTAACAGAATTTGATGATTTGCTTGGCTCAATAGAACAAGATTCTGGTCCTGCACCTATGAAATCTTCTGAAGAATCTTCTACTCGCAACAAAGTCATCGATTACGATATAACTGTTTCTATGGACGACAACGATGTACAAGAAGTAAAGAGTATCCAAACAGACACAGATGATGATGACAGCATAGACGATATTTCTTTGTATATGGAACCAGATTCTGAAATTTCAGAACAAAATAAAGATTCAACCCTTGATAGAACACAAAAATCAGAGTATAATGGTTATGCAGCTGATGATGATTTCGACCTTGACAAAATTATGTCAGAGGTTGAAGACATAGGAGGAGGAGAAATGCAGACTGACGCATCAAATGACGAAAAAAAAACAGATTTAACGGAACTGTCGCTGCAAGAACCTGAGTTTACAGAACCAAACGATATTTTTAGTGATGATTTTTTCGATACAGATCCAATAATGGAGCCTTTAAAAGATATTGCTGATTCTGACGATACTATGGCATTTGCCTCTACCCTAGAAATTCCAGAAACTTTTTCAGAAGAAATATCAGAGGAATTCCCCTTAGAAGACTCAACAGTAGAAATAACTGAAGAACCTATTTTTGATGAAGTTACACCGGAAATAAGTGAAGAGCCTATTTTTGATGAAGTTGCACCGGAAATAAGTGAAGAGCCTATTTTTGATGAAGTTGCACCAGAAATAAGTGAAGAACCTATTTTTGATGAAGTTGCACCAGAAATAAGTGAAGAGCCTATTTTTGATGAAGTTGCACCGGAAATAAGTGAAGAGCCTATTTTTGATGAAGTTGCACCAGAAATAAGTGAAGAGCCTATTTTTGATGAAGTTGCACCAGAAATAAGTGAAGAGCCTATTTTTGATGAAGTTGCACCGGAAATAAGTGAAGAACCTGCTTTTTTTACAGAAGAGAATACCGAGTTAGAAATTGAACCTGAACTAGAAATAACAGAAGAACCAGTTTTTGAAGAACCAACTTTTGCCACAGATTCAATCAACGAAAAACTGGCAGATGAAACCGTAACAGATGAAGCTTACATGGAAGAGGATAATGCTCCAATTCCAGAACAACTTGGAGATGAAACCCACATTCTGGAGGAGGACAGCATGGTGGACGAGACAGCACCTGATATACTAAAAAATATTGCAGGAGAACTTGCAACGCTAAGACAAGAAATATCTGCACTTAAAAATGATTTTGAAAATCTAAAAATGAATGGTATTGTTCAAACTGGAGATGTTGTACAAGAAGAAAATTCAGAAAGTGCTTTTTTTGCCGGCAACACAGATGATGACACAATTGCTCTTTCCGGAGATGAATTATCTAACATCCTGAACACAGCCGATTTTACAGAAGAAGAAGCAGAATCCGAAGCAAATTCAACTGATGTGCAGCAAGAAGAATCCACAGAAGAAGTTCCAGAAGACAATCTGTATGCAGGAGAAGATTCTGATAATGGGTTGCCACCTTTGGATTTTGAAGGTGAAAAACTAGAAGAACCAGAAATTGACGACCTTGAACTCGATATTGCTCCAGAAGAAGAGTTGCCAGAAGAAATAGAAATCCCTATAACGGAAGAAATCGTTGCCCCCTCCCCTGCAGAGGAAGCACTAGGTTTTGTTGCGGATACCGGGTTTGACGCAGAAGATATGCCAGACGAAGTGTTACCAAGTGATGTGGATTTGGCAGCAGAGGAAACACTAGAAGAAGACAATATTTTTGGCGATGAATTTGAATCATCTCCTGTCGAAGAAGTTGAAACAAACGAAGCAGCAGAAGACGATGTTTTTGGATTTGAGCCAGATCAAGAAGATATTGTTGAAGAAACAGATGAACCCACAGAAGAGGTATTTAAATCCGAACAGTGGCAAGAAGATACAGAGCTAGAAGCTGCTACAGAAGAAGACTGTGCAGAAGAAACTGTCGCTGAAGAAGTTACAGTTGATGAAGCAGATGATATCTTTGCAGAAAGCGACGAAACTGCTTTACTAGACGAAGTTGATGCTGCAGAAACCACTACAGAAGAAGAAAGCACAGAAGAAACTGTTGCTGAAGAAGTTACAGTTGATGAAGCAGATGATATCTTTGCAGAAAGCGACGAAACTGCTTTACTAGACGAAGTTGATGTTGCAGAAACCACTACAGAAGAAGAAAGCACAGAAGAAACTATTGCTGAAGAAGTTACAGTTGATAAAGCAGATGATATCTTTGCAGAAAGCGACGAAACTGCTTTACTAGACGAAGTTGATGTTGCAGAAACCACTACAGAAGAAGAAAGCACAGAAGAAACTGTTGCTGAAGAAGTTACAGTTGATAAAGCAGATGTAAGTTTAGCAAACGATAACACATCTAGTATCCCAGAAGACCTTAAAAGGGATATAAAATCTGTTCTTTCCTATATGGATCAACTTCTTGATAATCTACCAGAAGAAAAGATTGCAGAGTTTGCTAGATCAGAGCATTTTGAACTTTATAAAAAACTCTTTGTGGAGCTAGGTCTTTCTTAATGGGATTGCTAAGCCATATGGAAGCACTGCATTCTGCTGGACAACAGCGTTGCAGTGCTTTTTATTCAGAAAACGTAATTGAGGATTTTCATCACTTTGCAGAATTAGCTGGGATAGAAAAATGTGCTTTGCTAGTTCCATTTGGCAAACGTTTTTTTATGCAATATTCCCATGGCTTTGATGCGGATACAATATTTAAATCAATTTCAACATCTGACTTTTGGAATGGTACTTGTCCAAATGCAAAAGATTGGCGTATTTTTAAGGGAAGTTCCCTAGAACCCTTTTATCAGCTGTTTTCAGAACAAGAAAAAAATAAACTAGAGTATTTACAAATTAAAACCTTTGTTATTTTAGCAGATGTGCCACTTCAAGCAATCCTACTCATAGCTGATTCTAACCTTTCTCATTATATTCAAGAGCCAGCAATACATAAACTTGCAGAAGTTATTTCTTCAGATGCAGCATATAACAATAACACTTTCTCTAAAACAAGAAATGATTTGCAAAACGCAAAAAAATTTAAACTTGATATTTCAAAAGCAATTAACGGTGTTGCAAAAGATTTTGATTATGAAGCTAAGTCAATTCTTTGTGCTACAGTTGAATCAGAATTAATTTATCAGTTAAACAAAATTTTACCTAAAGATGATTTTTGTTTTATTGATGAACAAGAAAACGTAAATATATTTTTCTTTAATGCTAAAACGATGGATAATTCACTACTTCAGTTTATGTTACAAAAGTTTTTTTACTCATTTCTTGACAAAAACGCTGAAATGATTTCAGTGGAACAAATTCATAACTAAAATCCATGGCAAATATTGTTTTTTCAACATCAAAAAATGGTCAAAAAACTTGTAGTGCAAATGGAACATATCTACATTCATCTTATGACCCACAAAAAGAAGCCAACAGATTTGTTGAATCGATTAAACATGATTTTATTCCACAAGCGATTGTTATAACAGAACCAGCTCTTTCTTATTGTGCAGCAGAATTAAGAAAAAAATTTTCAACCATACCTTTGATAGCAATAAGATATGATACAAGTTTTAAAGATACAGACTTTCTATGGGATTTATGTATTCATTACACACAATGTAATCAGCTTCTAAACCAATTAGGCGAAGAGATATTACTTTCAACTATTTTTTTATCTTGGCAACCTTCCCAAAATGCTTTTGTACAAGAACATAAACAAACATGGAGTAAAATAAAATCCATGCTTAAAACAGCTCAGGATATATTAGCAACAAGAAAATTTTTTGCTCGCCGATGGATAAAAAATGTAATAAAATTTTGTATATTAACAGAAAATACAGCACAAATAACTAAAGGAGACTCCCCTATACTGATTGCTGCTTCTGGCCCATCACTAAAAACTTCATTACCTATAATCAAAAAAAATAGAAAGTCATTTTTTTTGATTGCACTTTCTTCTGCATACAGTACCCTTATAAGTGAAGAAATTGTTCCCGATTTATGTATTTCAACAGATGGTGGTTATTGGGCAAAACGACATATTGCAAATTGCAAAATACCTTTAGCACTTTCCCCTGAGAGTGCTGCATCTGCACAGTTACTAAATAGGCTACAAATTATACCTCTAATATATGCAGATGCTCCAGAATCCTATTTATTAAACCTTTGCGGGTTTGATTCACAACAAGCAAAAAGAAATGGAACGGTAAGTGGAACAGCAGCCGAACTTGCCCTTAGCATAACCAGTGGTCCTGTATTTGCTTGTGGACTTGATTTAGAAAATAATTCAAAAGGTTTTCAGCATACGCAACCAAACATCCTTGAACTTGATAAAAGCATTAATGATTATCGACTTTTTCCAAAAGAACAACGAGTTTTTCCTTCTCAACTAAAAAACGAGTCCTTGCAAGTGTATCAAAATTGGTTTTCAACAAGAGATAGCTCTTTTGCTAGTAGATTTTTTAGACTAGCAACAAATAATTACAAATTTAATAATAACTTAGGCAACATTGCCTCTATTAATTGGGATGATTTTAGCTACATAACCAAGAATTCATGTAAATCAACAATATTTCCAACAATAAAAACTAACCAAAACAAACTCCCCTCTCGACAGGAAAGACTTTCACGAATAAAAGATACACTTGAAAATCTTAAAAAAAACTTACCAGAAGATTTATGGATTTCATCATTATTGCCTACAGATTACTTACTTTATAAAAGAACAAACGACTTTTCAAAAATTGAAAAGAACTTTGCATTGGAAATTGACTTTTTAGGAAATTTTGTAAAATCTCTGGAGCAAGCAATATGAGTCTTAGCTACAAAACTCCCATAACTGCAAAAGACGGAACTTTAATACCTATTTTTTCTAATAACCAAGCTATGTTTTCAAAATATTCACCTCAAAAAGATGCAGAAAATTTTGCTTCCATTCCCAAAGATGAACCTGTACAATTTTTTTTAGTATGCGGAATAGGAAACGGATTACATATAAAAACCTTGAGACAACGTTTTCCAAAAGCAACAATACTTGCCATAGAATCTAGCAAAGAAAATATTGAATACTTAGATAATTATTTTAACTTAAAGAAAGTAATAAAGGAATTAGACTTTTCTTTTTGTGTTGCAGACGAAATAGAAGATTTTTTACCTAAAAAATATATTCCCCTGTTGCATGGCGATTTTTCTATGTTACCTTTGCGCTCTTGGGCTAATGCACATCCTTTGCAGATGAATAAAATAACTAATGGAGTAAAATCTGCTTTAGATAAAATTACATCTGATGCATCAACACAGGCTCACTTTGGTAAAATATGGCATAAAAATATATTGCAAAATATATTAATACTAGAAAAAATTAATAAACCCCTTGAATTAAATCCAAATAAGAAGATATCAGAAGCATTTATTGCAGCCGCTGGACCTTCCTTAGACAAATCAATTCATTTGCTGAAAGATGTAAATTTTAGACAAAACCATTTTTTTATTGCAACAGATACAGCACTTCCTTGCTTATTGAAAAATAATATTATTCCTGATGTAACAGTCACAATAGACGGTCAACTTGCTTCACATAAACATTTTATGCAACCTTTACCAAAAGATATGTGTATAATTGCAGATTTATGTTGTAACACTTCTTTGGTAGTACACGCATTAAAACAGGGATGCGATGTGATGTTCTTTTGTGGGAATCATCCTTTAAGCTTGCTTTTTTATAGTAAAATTTTAGAAAACAAGAAAGGCACAATACCTTTTCTTGATACTTCTGCAGGAACTGTAACAATAACCGCCGTTGAGTTAGCCCTATCATTGGGATTCAATAAAATCAAAATAAGCGGAGCTGATTTTGGATATGTACATAAAAAAACCTATGCAAAGGGTACATATTTTGAAGACCTTTTTCTTTCATCTAGCAATAGGATAAATCCCTTAATTCAAAAAAATATTTCCTTGCTATACAGGCAGCCATTAACACAAATTAATTCAAATTTTGCTACCACATCAACTCTTAAAACATACAGTGAAAACTTTGAAAAATATTGTCTTTCAAAAGGTCTAATTCATCTTGAAACAGAAAAAAATGGTATAAAATCATACTCGCAACCGACAGAATTTAACAGAACTACAAAAAAAATTAAATTTGAATTAGTACAAAATTATGAAAAAGAATTTATTAAATGGTATATTTCGGCTTTGGAAAATAAAAATAATGAAATAATCCCAACAATTCTACCTTTTGCGGCTTGGTATAAGAAAAAAAATAAATACAAAAATGATATTTTTTTATTCTTAAAACTTGCATACTATCAAAGTGTAATGTATACTAGTAGTCATGGAAAATAAAGGAATTAAGTTTATTTCGATTTGCCTTGCACTTCTTTTCAGTGCGGCAGTCGTATTTTTTATTGCATCTATTGTTATTGAATACAAAAAATCACCTGTACAAACACAAAACACATTAACTAAATTCGTAACGGATACAAAAACCGCTTCTGAGTATTATTCAACAAATACACAAGAATTTGCTGACATACTTAGGGCAAGAATAGCCTCAACACAGAGTATTGCAGTTGTTACAATAAAACAAGGTGGGCAAACAGTTTTTGCATATCCTGTATCATCTCCATATATTAGTGCAAACTCAAAAGGTGAGCCACAAATTACAACCTCATCAATTTTGGTAAAAACTCAAAGCAATACAACAGACCTTGGTGGAACGCCAAGCATAATAACAGCAGCAATATATACAATTTCACCAGATATATTGTACTCACACACTAGAATTGTTTTTTTAATCGTATTAGCAGGAACTCTCATTGCTGCATTAGCTCTTTTATACATTTATTTGGTGAGTCCACAATCAGAAAAAGATACTTTGCAGAATGACGATTTTAGCGAAGAACACAATTACGAAGTTTCACAAGATTTAGACTTTTCATTTTCTGATTCATTACAACAAACTGAAAGAAATGACAGCGATAGTAAAGATTTTAACCCTCCTATTGATTCTGATTTTCCTAAAGCTGAATATGTTTCAGAGGATGAAGAGCTGGGGGACTTAAAGAAAAACTTTGATTCAATACCAGAACCAGAAAAAGAAGATAGCTCACCCAGCGATTTAATTTCTACTCCACATGATTCATCATCAACAGAAGAAAAACCATTTCAAAGCGTTGCCTCCGAGCCTTCTGGTCTTTTTTCCCCTGTTACGGGTTTCGGTTGGGAATCATATTTAGAAAGCCGTCTGGATTCAGAGTTGGTTCGTTCTGCTTCTTCGGAAGAAGATATTGCCTTGCTTTTGGTACGGATTCAAGGCTTAGACAGAACTTCAGATGTTGCACATAAAATATACGACCAAATATTAGATTATTTTAAATTTAGAGATTTGATTTTTGAGTATAAAACAGACGGCTTTTCTTGCATTTTGAACAGTTTAAATGTGGATGCAGCCTTAAACGTTGCAGAACAACTTTATTCTGCTTTAACAAAAACGCTTTCAGAAGCTGGGCAAAGTAATGAAGTTGGTATCGGTATTTCAACTCGCTCGTTTAGATTAATTCCTAGTCGTCGTCTGTTTACAGAAGCGGAACAGGCTCTAAACCATTCTTTTGAAGAACAAGACACCGCTATTGTGGCATTCAGAGTAGATCCAGATAAATACCGAAAATATATATCAGAATATACGGTGTAAAATATTCTTTTTTATTCAACAAGTTCTGTTTGTGTTTCAACTTCTTGATTTGAAGCAGACAGGGCTTGTTGTAACTGTTCAGTCAATTTTGTAGCAACATCTTCTGATTCTGGAAAATTAACCTTAAATTTTTCTATTGCAACCTCAGCTTGGTCAAACTGTTCTAGGGCTATATATAAAACGATGCAATCTTCTGCTAAAAGTTGATTGTATGGATTAGATTCGTTAAGAGCAGAATACATTTCTAATGCCTCTTGTAACTTACCACTTTGAGCAACCACATATGCTAAAGAAATAGCAATGTTAACATTTTGTGGGTCTTGAGCTACAAGATTGCGATATATTTCTTCTGCCACAACCCAATCTTTGGCTAAAGCAGCGGCATATCCTTTTTTATAATAAGCTTGCTGGTACAAAGAAGATTCCTGCATAGCCCTATCATAAAATTCCATAGCCTTTTTATAGTTTTTTTGTTCAAGATAGGCTTCTGCAATATTGTAATATTCAACAGCAAGATTTTCTAAAATACGCCTGTTTTCACTTGGAATTGAAACAGCTGAAGAAGTACAGCTAAAAAACAAAAACACAAGAACTGTAATAAAAAATATTGCAGACACCTTATTTTTTAATAATTTCATCTTGCCCCTAAAACAGTCTGTTCGATTTTACGTAATTGAGAACGATACAAACCTGTTATATTTGAACCATAATCAGAAATTAACTGAATAATATTTCTTGGAGTTTCTTCTGTATCTTTACCGTTAAGTCTGTCGCCAGCATCACCTAGACCTGGCATAATATATGCAGAAGAATTAAGAACTGGATCCATCCATAAAGTATATACCGTGCAATTATCCAAAGCACGAACTACACGCAAGCCACCTTTTAACGCAGCTATAACATTGAAAAATTTTATAGACTTTGGCTTTATACCCTGTTCCTGCAAATATTTTACAACTGTAACTAGAGAACCGCCTGTGGCGTTCATAGGATCTGCAAAAATCAAATCTTTGCCGTTTAAATCCTCAAGGTTAAAAAATGAATTCTTAAGGTCTAGAATATATTCCATGTTATTTTCTTGCTTTGAATCGTTACGCTTAATTTTGAATAAAGCAAAAGGAGTTACATAACCATGTGAGGAATACTCTTCAATTTCCTTTGACATAATCATAGAAGGTAGCAAAGCCCCACGTAACATTACACACATAACTGTGTTTTCGATTTTGTGGTCAATATCTGGAATTTTATGTACAGAATAATTTTGCACCGGTACGGTTACGGGAGTTTTTACAACAAGATAGTTTTTGTTATCTGAATGATTACCTGTGTAAGCCATACGGAAAAGCATTTCATATGCACGTTGACTGTAATAAACAAATTCTTGGTGGTCAGTACGAATATCGCGCAACTTTGCAATAACACGAGAAGCTTCTGCATGGCTTTCTTCTTCTGTACAGAAAGAAAAAACTTTTAGCGAAGGAACTTCTTCACAGATTGTTTGCATAAGATGCCCCATCTCGTTGAATAAATTTATAATATTTTTTTCTGCACTAGCTAAAGTTGAACTAAAACCACCTGAAGACAAAATTTTAAAAGACTTCATAGCTTGTTCATACATCGTATCTAGTTCAGAAAGATACTTTTGATCCTGTTCTGTCAAATACCCATCAAGAGATTCCGCTTTTAATATAATTTCTGAAAGCATTTTATTCCTCCAATATTTTTAACACAAGTTGACAAAGCATTTCCTTTGTAAAACTCATGTCATAAATTCGTATCACATCGCTACCGTAGGCTTCAACTTGAAAAGGCACATCAATAGCACGAGAAGCAATTTTTAATGCCGCAATGGCAGGTCTCAAGGCTCTACTATCTGTTAAACTAAGAAAAGCTTCTAATTGATATGCAACACCTCCATGCGAAAAACGCAAATCTGGTGTTAAATACCCATAACCATCGCCAAAAGGAAAAGACAATTTGAAAGAAGAACCCTTTAGCGACGGCAAAAGATTTCCTGCATCAATTAAATAAAAACTGATACAACTAGGATTTTCTTGCTCTTGTTGTAAAAAAAATAAAGACGCTGAACTTTCTTGAACATGGGAAGATTCATAGTTTTGATAGGATTGCAACATGGACACTACATCATTGGCAGCAAGTGCTACACTTGAATTAGGGAAAGCAAGTTGCAAACCTGATTCCATAGCTACATAGTACTTCTCTGTGATAGGTATATTTTTTGAGCGAACCTTTTGCCAACCGTTCTTTTCTTTGAGTACAAACCCAAGAGCAAACTTAGGAAAAGAACCTGTAGAAGCAGCATAGATTTCATCGTTTAAAATGCTACCATAAATCGTACCAATTCGGTCAAGTAACTTCTGCTTATCCTTTTCAGATAGATTAGGTGCAAAAGATGTAACTAACGAATTTGCTAAATCCATATTGTCTTGCACAGGAAAACGCAGATAAAACTGGGAATCCCTAGGCAACAATGAAAATAAAAAACTATCCTGTTGAGCAGGTGGTGTTGTGGCACAACCAAAGAACAATAAAACAATAAGTAAAAGTGCAAAAAGCACCAAAAAACTTGCCCTATTATGCTTTAACAAGTGCCGCACTCCAAACTGCCTCTCCTGCTTCAATATCTGTTCCGCCAGCAACAGTGTCGGTCCATTGAGATTTAGACGCTAAAGTTTCACCTTCTATAAAATCTGCAAACTGTTGGTATGCTTCTTTTAGTTCGGCATTTCCACCTACAGTTAAAACTATTCTATCTGTAACTGAAAGTCCACTTTCTTTTCGTAAATTCTGAATACCGCGTACTAAGTCTCGAACATAACCTTCACGCCTTAGGTCATCAGTAATTTCAGAATCAAGAGCAACGGTTAAAGTTCCATCATTTACAACTTTAAGGTTAGCTTTTTCAAGACGGTCTACCACAATCTTTGTTGCATCTAGTTCAACAGTTTTACCTTCAACATCAATGCTTAAAGTTGATCCGTCAAGAATTGACTGAATTGAATCCTGTTCTAATTCCATAATCAAAGCAGAAGCTGCTTTCATCAAAGGTCCAAGTTCCTTTCCTAAAGTACGGAAATTTGCCTTAGCCTTGTATTCAACTAGTTCATCTTCTCGTTCATGGAATACAACTTTTTTTACGTTAAGCTCTTCACGAATGGATTCTTCCATCTCCAGAAGAACTCTTTTTTCTTCTGGATTACGAGTAACAAACTCAACAGATTTAAGAGGTTGACGGATTTTAAGGTTGTATTGATAACGCAAAGAACGTCCCATAGAAACAGCCTTTTGTACCGTATCCATTTTAAACTCAAGCTGAATATCTCGCCATTGCTCATTACATACAGGATAATCTTCCAGATGAACAGAAATCGGGTCAGTATCTGTACGCAAATTTTGCCAAATTGTTTCTGTAACAAAAGGAATAACAGGAGCCGCTGTTTTAGCAAAGGTTTTAAGAGCTAAATAAAGGGTTTCATAGGCTTCTGTTTTGTCCCCATCGTTTTCGCTCTTCCAAAAACGGCGACGACTACGACGAATATACCAGTTATTTAATTGGTCAATGTACGAAACAATGGGGTCTATGGCTTTAGATAGATCGTAAGCATCCATTGCTTCTGTAACATCTTTTACCATTTTTTGAGTAATCGATAGAAGCCAACGGTCAAGGGGATTATTCGGCAAAGTTTTATCAAAAGCATGACCTGTAGCTTGAATTCCGTCAATATTTGCATAAGTTACAAAGAAACTGTAACTATTCCACAAAGGAATTAGGATACCCTTGAGGACATCACGAACCCCATCGTCGCTATATTTTAGGTCATCAGCTTTAACAACTGGTGAATGCATTAAGAACAAACGGATTGCATCTGCACCGAACATATTTACTGCTTCTGCTGGATCTGTATAGTTCCTTAAGCTCTTGGACATTTTCTTACCGTCAGAGGCAAGAACCAGACCACTTACAACACAGTTTTCAAAAGCAGGACGATCGAATAA
This sequence comes from Spirochaetaceae bacterium, assembly GCA_017622235.1. GTDB lineage: Bacteria > Spirochaetota > Spirochaetia > Treponematales > Treponemataceae > Treponema_F. The sequence goes on from JAGARN010000013.1 coordinate 12,698, forward strand.
GGCGGCAGCTAAAACTGTAAGGGAATAAAACCAACCTCTTGTTTGATCCAATCCTTCTGAGATAAATTCCGCAGGGAAATGGTTTTCAAAGTATTCTTTGTTTTCAAAGGGATAATGGTTTTGTGCATAAGGCATAGAACCAGATTCAAACCAGCAGTCAAGCACTTCTGGAATACGATGCATTGTTGAACCACATTCACAAGGAATAGTAATTTCGTCCACAAAATGCTTATGCAAGTCATCTGGATACACACCAGAGAGATCTTTAAGTTCTTGGCGACTTCCAACACAAATTGTTTTTCCACAATCTGGACACTTCCATACAGGAATAGGATTTCCCCAAAAGCGATTACGGCTAATTGCCCAATCCCTTGCACCTTCAAGCCATTTACCAAAGCGACCATTTTTTATGTGGTCTGGCTGCCAAGTGATTTTTTGGTTTGCAGCAACCATTTTATCCCGAATGTCTTCTACCTTAACAAACCAACTTCCTACTGCTCGATAAATTAAGGGGCTTGAACAACGCCAACAATGGGGATATGCGTGGAGGATTTGGTCCCGCTTTACTAGCCTGCCTTCTTTTTTAAGCCGTTCCATTATATCTTTGTCGCAATCTTTTACAAATCGACCGACATAATCAGAAACCTCAGCAGTAAACTTACATTCATTGTCTACAGGGCAAATTGTAGGAACTCCAGTTCCCTTGAAAACTTTATTATCGTCTTCACCAAAGCCAGGAGCTGTATGAACAATACCTGTACCATCATCTGTTGTAACAAAATCACCATTAAATACACGAAAAGCACCAATCGAAGCAGGATTACCATCCTTTCCGTCTGTTGCTTGTGCTAAATGAGAAAAATAAGGAAAAAGTGGTTCATAACGAGTATCAAGAAGTTCACATCCTTTCTTTTTCCATATAATTTCACAGGCGGAAGGATCTTTATAATAGGCACCTAAACGGCTTTCTGCAAGAATATAATATTCATCTCCGTCTTTAACCTTAACATAATCAATATCTGGACCCATGGTTAATCCAAGGTTTGAAGGCAAAGTCCAAGGAGTTGTTGTCCATGCTAAAAGATAGGTTTTATCATTAGCCATATCTAAATCATTTGACTTTGGTCCAGCTTCGGTTACCTTAAAACGAATTGTAATAGCTGGGTCATGAACATCTTTATAGCCACCTAAAGCTAATTCGTGATTGGAAAGAACAGTTGAACAACGAGGACAGAAAGGTAAAATATAATGACCTTCATATAAAAGCCCTTTTTCCCACAAACTTTTTAGAACCCACCAAATAGATTCCATAAATTCTGGTTCCATGGTTTTATAGTCATTCTTGAAATCTACCCAACGACCAAGACGTGTTATTGTTTTTTCCCAAACATCAACGTAACGTAAAACACTATCACGGCAAGCCTCGTTAAATTTTGCAACACCGTATTCTTCTATCTCTGTTTTGGAATTAAGACCAAGTTCTTTTTCGATAAGGTTTTCGACAGGAAGACCATGACAATCCCAACCGAAACGGCGTTCAACCTTCATGCCTTTCATAGTCTGATAACGAGGAATTATATCTTTTATAGTGCTGGGAATAAAATGACCAAAATGAGGCAGACCTGTGGCAAAAGGAGGTCCATCATAAAAAACATATTCAGGACAATCTGCACGCTGTTCTATAGATTTTTTAAAAACATCTTTTTCTTTCCAGAAATCAAGTACTTTTTCCTCTAGCTCAGGGAAACTGGCCTTTGGATCTACTGGTTTATACAAAACATATCCTCCTAAGAATGAATCCATTATGACATATAATTGAGAAAAGGTAAAGCAGATATACACCTTGTGTCTGTGGCTTTTTTTTACGCAATCCCATGCCTTTTTTCGCCAACCCCGCCGCCGGCGAGGTTACGGAGAAAAAGCTAAAACTTTGAATAAAAACTAGGCACTCTCAGAGGAGATGCAAGCCAATTCGGCGAGACTGAGGGTAATAAGTATTCGGACTCCGGTTTTTGCTTTCGCAAAAATCCTCGCCATCCCTCAGATCGCCTCGGTTGTTTGCATCTCCTCTTGCGTGCTTTTTTTTCTTTTATACAAGGTTGTGGTTTTTAACGCCACCCCGCCGGCGAGGTTACAGTAAAAAACTACAACTTTGCATAAAAAAGAGGGTGCGTAGGGAAAAATGACAATCGACGCATTCGAGCTTTAGCTCTTGTGGCGACTTGGCATTTTTCCCGAGAGCAACCGTTTTGTTTTATACAAAGACGTGTTTTTTTTAACGCAAACACGCCGCCGGCGAGGTTACGGAGA
>JAGARN010000005.1 GCA_017622235.1 Spirochaetaceae bacterium
CCCGCCGCCGGCGAGATTACGGAGAAAACTACAACTTTGCGTAAAAACTAGGCACTCTCAGAGGAGATGCAAGACAATTCGGCGAGACTGAGGGTAATAAGTACTCGGACTCCGGTTTTTGCTTTCGCAAAAATCCTCGCCATCCCTCAGATCGCCTCGGTTGTTTGCATCTCCTCTTGCGTGCTTTCATTGTTTAGGCAAAGCTATATTTTTTTTTCGCCATCCACGCCGGCGAGGTTACGGGTAAATACTACAACTTTGCATAAAAAAAACTTACAGAAGGCATAGGCAAGCAAAAAATTGGGGCAATATAGTTATATCTTTGTGGCAAGTGATTAAAGCTCGGAGTGGGAAAAATAAAAAAAGCGACTCCGCAGTCGCAAGTGCATAACATATTCGCACGCAGCAGCGAGGACTAGCTTTTTTTAGTTTTCCCCACGGGAGAGCTTTGAACTTTTACTAAAAAACAAACTTTATGTTTTCGCTTTTTGCTTTCATTTTTTGTAAAGTTTTGGTTGTTTTATACAAAGCTGTGGCTTTTTACTGTAACCTCGCCGCCGGCGAGGTTACGAGGAAAAAACTACAACTTTGCATAAAAAAGAGGATGCGTAGGGAAAAATGACAATCGACGCATTCGAGCTTTAGCTCTTGTGGCGACTTGGCATTTTTCCCGAAAGCAACCGCATTTGTTTTATACAAACTCGTGCTTTTTACCGCAAACACGCCGCCGGCGAGGACTAGCTTTTTTTAATTTTCCCACGGGAGAGCTTTTAATCTTTACTAAAAAACAAACTTTATGTTTCCGCTTTTTTGCTTTCTCATGTTGCCTTTTATTTGTTTTGTGCAAAGCTGTGGCTTTTTACCGCAAACACGCCGCCGGCGAGGTTACGGGTAAATACTACAACTTTGCATAAAAAAGAGGGTGCGTAGGGAAAAATGACAATCGACGCATTCGAGCTTTAGCTCTTGTGGCGACTTGGCATTTTTCCCGAGAGCAACCGTATTTGTTTTGTGTAAAGCTGTGGCTTTCTAACGCAAACACGCCGCCGGCGAGGTTACGGGGAAAAACTACAACTTTGCATAAAAAAGAGGGTGCGTAGGGAAAAATGACAATCGACGCATTCGAGCTTTAGCTCTTGTGGCGACTTGGCATTTTTCCCGAAAGCAACCGTTTTGTTTTATACAAACTCGTGGCTTTTTACCGCAAACGTGCCGCCGGCGGCGAGGTTGCCGTAGATTAGAGTATCAACATTGCATCACCGTAAGAAAAAAAACGGTAGCGGTTTTTTATTGCTAGGTTATAGGCATTCATTATGTTTTCTTTTCCCGCAAAAGCACTTACCAACATAAGTAATGTGGATTCTGGAGTGTGAAAATTTGTAAAAAGTTTGTCTACAACATTAAAATTGTAACCAGGATAAATAAATATATTGGTACTTCCTGTTCCTGTCGTAAGGTATCCATCTGTTTTATTCCAAGCAGATTCAAGAGTTCGTACGGAAGTTGTTCCCACTGCAAGGATAGGGCGACCTTCTTTTTTTGCTTTTGTAACAAGATTTGCTGTTTCGTTGCTTATAGAATAACTTTCATAATGCATTTTGTGATTTTGAATTTGTTCAGTTCTAACTGGAAGAAAAGTTCCAAGTCCTACGTGTAGTGTAACCCATGCTCTTTCAATTCCATTATTTTCTAGTGTATTAAGCATTTCTTCCGTAAAGTGAAGTCCTGCGGTAGGGCAAGCTGATGAACCAGTTTCTTTTGCATATACATTTTGGTAACGAGTTTTATCTTCAAATGTATCTTCTCGGCGTATATATGGCGGAAGAGGAATATGACCATTTTTTTCAAACCAAGATTCATCAATAATGCGGTCAAATTGTAAAGTTCTAAATTCAGTTCCTTCATCTGATGGATTATTTATAATTGTAGCAGTAGTACCGTCAGGAAATTGATATTTACATCCTGATCGTTGTTTTTTTGCGTTTTTAGTTAGAGCTTTCCAGCTATTGTCAGCAAGAGGTTGAATAAATAAAAATTCACATTCCCCTCCGGTACTTTCTTTTATACCGTAAACTCGTGAGTGGCGGACTTTTGAATCATTAAAAATCATCAAAGTATCTTGAGGAACAAGTTCAGGAAGTTGATTCATCATGTAGTGAAAAACTTTACCACTAGTTTTTTCTAAAACCATGAGTTTATCCTGTCCTCTAACTCCAGAAGGATGTTGAGCAATTAATTCAGTTGGTAGGTCAAAATAAAAATCTTTAGTCAACATACTAAAACTATATCCTAAACAATATTTTTTGCAAAGCGTATATCCATAGCTAAAACAAAAGGCGTTCTGTTTGTTTTAATTTGCTTTGTCTTCCAAGATGTTCGTATGCTTTATCTGTTACAACTCTTCCTCTAGGAGTTCGTTGTAATAATCCGCATTGAATAAGATAGGGTTCATAATAGTCTTCAAGGGTATCGATAGATTCGCCAATCGAAATAGCTAAAGTTTCTGCTCCCACAGGACCACCAGCAAAATTATCGATAATGCTTAAAAGTATTTCTCTGTCGTATTTTTCAAGCCCTAGATTGTCTATTTCTAATCGATTAAGCCCTGTTTCTGTTATAGTTTTAGTTATGCGTCCACTCCCTAGTACTTGAGCAAAATCTCTAACACGACGTAAAACACGATTTGCAACTCGTGGTGTTCCTCGTGAACATTCAGCCATAAGCAGGGCAGCATCATCGTCTACTTGAATATTCATTATACTTGCTGAGCGGTGAATTATAGCAGAAAGTTCTTCTGGTGAATAAAAATTAAATCTTTGTACTATGCCAAAACGGCTAATGAGAGGGCTTGAAACCATACCTGCTTTTGTAGTTGCACCAACTAAAGTAAACTTTGGAAGTGGTATCCTAACTGTTCTTGCAGCTGCACCTTGTCCTATGACCCAATCAAGTTCATAATCTTCCATTGCAATATAAAGCATTTCTTCTATGGCAGGTTTTAATCTATGAATTTCGTCTATAAAAAACACAGTTCTTTCAGTTATTGTAGAAAGAATTCCTGCTAAGTCTTTTGGTTTATCTAATGCAGGAGCACTTGTAACTTTAAAATCAGCTTGCAATTCATGAGCTGTAATTTGTGCCAAAGTCGTTTTACCTAGTCCAGGTGGTCCAATAAGAAATAGGTGGTCAAGGCTTTCTTTTCGGTTGCGAGCAGCTTCTATAAATACGGAAAGATTTTCTTTAACGCTTCTTTGACCTAAAAACTCATTGAGTAACTGGGGGCGAAGGTTTATTTCTTGGTTATCATCTTCCATTGGAATTGAAGCGTGTAATATTTCATTCATTAGGCTAACTCCACAATGGCTTTTCTAAACATTATTTCTTCTTTTTGTGCCTGTGTTTTACCTTCAAAATCGGCTGAAAGTTCATGTTGCAGTTTTATTATAACTTCTTCGCAAGAACGGCGATCATAACCCATTTCTGTAAGTGCTGTTGTTACATCTTGCCATTGGGGTGGTATATTTGATAACCTTTGCTGCATTTGGCCAATATTAGTGTCAAGTGTAAGTTTGCCTTTAAGGGTAAGCATCATTTTTTGTGCAGTTTTTTTTCCTACGCCAGGAAGCCGTTCTAATTGTGCTAAATCTTGGCTATCTAAAGCTGCTGAAAGTTGTGTTAAACTTATTCCAGATAATATTTTTAGTGCTCCTTTTGTTCCCACACCGTCAACTTTCAATAAATCAAGGAATGCAGAACGTTCTTCTTTGGAGGAGAAACCAAATAGTTTCATGGAATCTTCTCTATGTTGAAGCCATGTGTAAACCCGTACTTTTTCTCCAACGGAAGGGAGGGAATTTAATGCTGTATCTGGCATAGAAATGTCCCATTCAATTCCACCTGTTTCAAGATACAGAGTTTGAGGTAATTTTGCTGTAATTGTTCCATTCAAACTGTTGAACATGCCTAGAATTATAACGGCTTTAGCTTAAGTGTGCAAGCAATCTATGTTTCCATTTTTCTACTTGAATTTATACAATGTAATAGGGTATTATTGTAAGATATATTGCCCTTTGTGGTTAAAATAGAGGTTTTTATGAATAATGCTTTGCAAACACTAATGGATAGAGGTTTTTTTGCTCAATGCACCGATATTGATGGATTATCTAAACTTATGGATAGTGGTTCGGTAACTTTTTACGTAGGGTGTGACCCAACAGGACCAAGTCTTCATATAGGTCATATGGTTCCGTTTTTTGCTTTTAAGCATCTTAGAGCGGCTGGTCATAGAGGTATTGCTCTAGTTGGTGGGGGAACAGCTAGGATTGGTGATCCTTCAGGAAAAACAGAAATGCGAAAAATGCTTTCCTATGAACAAATTGACGAAAATGTAAAAAATATAGAGGCTCAACTTAATAAGTTTATTGGCTTTGATGGAGAAACAGCTTTTACAGATAACAATAAATTTTGGCTTGCTGATTTAAATTATATTGATTTTCTTAGAGATATTGGTTCTTGTTTTAGCGTAAATCGTATGCTAACCTTTGAAGCATATAAAAAGAGAATGGAAACAGGTCTTACGTTCATTGAATTTAATTATCAGTTGTTACAAAGTTTCGATTTTTTAAAGCTACATGAACGACATAATTGTTGTCTTCAAATTGGCGGTGATGACCAATGGGGAAATATTGTAGCTGGTGTTGACTTAATTCGTCGTAAGACTGATTCAAAAGATGGTAATTCACATCAAGTATTTGGTCTAACATTTCCTCTTATCACCACAAGTGATGGAAAGAAGATGGGTAAGACAGAAAAAGGGGCACTTTTCCTTAACTCACAAATGACGCCTGTTTTTGATTTTTTTCAATATTGGCGAAATGTTACCGATGTTGATGTAGAAAAGTTCTTAAAATTATTTACATTCCTTTCCTTGGACGAAATAAAAGATTTAATGTCTGGAAATATAAATAAAGCAAAAGAGCGTTTGGCATACGAGGTTACTAAAGAAATTCACGGTGTTGAAGAAGCAGATAAAGCTCTTGCTGGTGCAAAAGCGGCTTTTGGTGGCGGTGGAGACCGTTCTTCTATGCCAACGGTTAAACTTGCAAAAGATATGTTTGCTGGAGATGGTATTGGTATCGTTGATCTGTTTTTTGCAGCAGGACTTGTATCAACAAAAAGTGATGCTCGCCGTCTTGTACAACAGGGTGGCTCTTATGTTACTTGTGGCGAAGGTGAAGAACGGAATATAACGGATATTGGAGTAAAACTTAGAGAAGAAGATTTTGATTCAAACGGCGAGCTTATACTAAGAGCTGGTAAAAAGAAGTTTGCACGTATTATCTTTAGTTAGGGGTTACGAATTTTTAGCTTTTCCGGTGATTTTTTCCAAAATTGCAACAAAAAAATTTTTTAGTGTGTTCCATATGCGCCGGAAAATGCTAGGATTCCTTAATTTTTCTAGTTGTTGATATCCTTCTAGCAGTTCTAGATCACTAAAATCTGAGCGTTGGGTGTTTTCTTCTAATTCCATTTCTAGTTTTACAATAGGGTCAGAAACTTCTACAATGTTAGCGTTTATTGTTGACCAGCCTAATTGTTTTGCAGATTCCAATCTCCGTTGACCTGCAATAAGTTCGTACTTTTGAGTGATTGTTATTGGGCTTAATTGTCCGTAGCGTTTAAGGCTGTCTTTTAATGGTTCAAGGTTACCTAAATCTTTGCGGACTCGTTTGTTGACCTGTATTTTATCTATGTCTACTAACATAATCTCTCCCATAAAAAGGCAATGAGAAAATTTCAATTTTCGAGCCTTGACTTTTTACGCTGTTTTGCAACGTAGTGAAAAACAGCAATATATATTAAGATAAAAGCTGACGATATTTTAGGCAGTTTTTATCTTACTTCCTATAAAGTTTGAATCCCAATTTACTCAAACAAATAATTGTAGACAGGAATATCTGTTGCATTGGTATTTTCTGTTACATTCTTTTCTGTGTCTACCATGTACAGTTGATCTTCATTTGTATTTTCTTGGATTGAAGAATCTTCTAACATATATTCATCTGGCTCTTGAAGGAAAGAAAGGTCTAAAACCAAAGGAGAAGTATCAAGTTGTTGTGCATATCGACTACCTGAAACAAGACGTTCTTGGTTGAGCCTTTCTAAGCTTATGGTTTTAAGATTTTCTCTGTTTATATGGTGTTGGCAAGTTGTAGTTGGCTGCGTTCCATCAAGAAAATATTGTGTTGTTCGATGTGAACCACAGGCTTCTGTAAGAATTTGTCCTGAAACAGAGCATACTTCTGCTTTTACTAAACCAGTTTGAGGTACAGGGAATTGTTTGTAAGGGTAATCTTCGTTCGCAATACGCATAAATTCTCCCCATGCAACACCAGAAAGGGTAGAACCGGTAAGTTCTGTTCCTAGAGATTGACCGGGAATGTCAAAGCCAAACCAAACAGCGGATGTAATATATGGAGTGTATCCAACGGCCCAAGCATCTGCCCAGTTTTGAGTTGTACCGGTTTTTCCGGCTGCTGGCATTGTGTAGGTTTTGCCATTTTTATCAGTATATTTAAATCTTGCTCCCCAACCGCTACCACGGTTCAATGTACCAGTTTTTACGGTATTTTCAAGCATATTTGTCATAATATAGGCAGTTTGCGGAGAGATTACTTGTATATCAGATCCCTTTTGCTGTTGTTTAATGCGTAAGTCTCTTTCTGGATTTAATATTATGTTGCCATTTCTGTCCTCTACGGTTCGGATGGCAATGGGTTCGACTTCTTTGCCTTCGTTGCCAAATATTGCAAATGCTCTAGCCATTTCTATTGGTCGTACTGAGCAAACGCCAAGACCAAGTGGTAAAACTCTTGCAAAGCCTCTTGAATCAAGTTCTTCATCGGGTATTCCCAATAGAGCTTGTGCTCTATCTATGGCAGCATCAAATCCAATTTCGTTCAGTATCTTTACAGATACGACATTCATTGATGTGGACAATGCGTACCATACTTGAACATCACCTTCCCATAGACCTTTGAAATTTTGCGGAATATAAGGCTTACCATTAGAAACAAATACTGTTGGTGTATCAGAAAGGATTGTTGCCGGAGTAAACTTCCCTGAATCTATTGCTGCAGAGTAATATAATGGCTTAAAAGAGCTACCAGGCTGAATCTTGGCTTGTGTTGCACGAATAAGTTGATTACTTTGTCCAAATTCACTACCACCAACAAGAGCTGTTATGTATCCTGTGCTATTTTCCAAAGAAATTAGCGTTCCTTCTATTGTGGTACGGCTGCTTTCTTGTGTTTTTTCTGCGTTAGTTTTGTTGACTATTCCAACCTTTAAGTCTTCAAGGCCAAACATAAGGGACATTACATCAAGTACAGGACTAATTTCTTCGCTATATGTTGTCATTGCCCTTGATTCAATTTGTTGTTCCGAGGTTTTAAGCTGTGGCAAATTAAATACAAGAGAAAGCAATTCTGTCATCGGAATATAGGTTGAAGCAGAGGAATTCTTTCTTGTTTTAATGGATTTTTGGTAAGATTCATTAGCATAGTCTATGTAATAATCCATTATATCTTGAGCTGCTTGCTGATGTTTAAGGTTCATCGTTGTATGAACAGTGTAGCCACTTGTATAAATATCTGCTGAACCATATAACATACTATTAAGTTCTCGTCGCACATATTCACTAAACCAAGGTGCTTTATCATCTCGCATATAGTACGCCGATGAATTTATACGAGTAAAGTCAAAGTTTGCCCAAAAATCTTCAAAAGATGCATCTGCATCTGTTCTGGTTATATAACCAGCATTTACCATTTCATCTAGGACGCCTTTTTGTCTCGACATCGCAACGCTTGGATAATTAAAAGGATTGTAATCGGTAGGGCTTGAAAGTTGAACAACCAGAATTGCTGCTTCTGCAGGAGAAATTTGGGTTGCATCATGACCAAAATAATATTTTGAAGCTGCGTTTACTCCGTATGTACCTGCACCAAAAAATACTTTGTTTAAGTATAACTCAAGAATTTCATCTTTGGAATAGCGCCGCTCCATTTGTATTGCCCACCACAGTTCTTCGAGCTTACGAGAAAGAGATTTTTCGGTACGGTCGCAGTACAATGTTCCCGCAATTTGTTGCGTAAGTGTACTACCACCTCCAAGAGAACGTCCTGTTATAACACCTGCAGCGGCTCTAACAATAGCTTTTAGACTGAATCCATTATGTTTATAAAATATACGGTCTTCTCGACTTATTAAAGCGTCTATCATGTGTTGAGGAAGTTGCGTAAGGCTTATTGTTTCTCGTTTTTCGTCCGAAGCAAATTCTGTAATTAACTCGCCGTTTATATCTAGCAACTTTGTGGGAAGAGCTAAGGAAAACTCTGTAAAATTTTCCGTGTTTATTGTATTTACTGTTACAGCTAAAGCCAAACCTAGTGCTGTTCCAAATATAATCGAAAAAAAGAACAAACCAAAAATAGCAAAGGATGTCCGTTTTTTTATTTTTGCCATATAAATATAGGATATGAAAGAGTAGGGGTTTTGTCAAGCATTAGAATAAGCATCACCTTGGTGTAAAAGTTCTGTTTCCCATTCAAGAAGTGTAGCTTCCATTTGAGGATTAATTCCTTTAACATCGCATAGAATTCTAAACACTGGTTCTGTACCACTGCCTCTCATCCAAATGAAGGCGATAGGTTCTTCATTGCAGTTCTTAAACAGAAGCTTTAGACCGCCACGACCAGATATACTGTAATCTGTAACATCTTTGGTTTCTTTTGTACCATTGTTGCAGATAACTTGGTATGAACAAATCCCAAAATCATTTTTGAGTTGATATTTCTTTTGCTCCCAACTTTCCTCAAATTTATTCTGGAAGTGTTTTTTTAAAAGGCTATGGTCTGTAGTTTTTATTTTTAGTAATGCCCGTTCCTCTGAAACACCTGTTGTTGTATATCTTGGTAAAGTTGCTATTATATCTGTAAGAGTAAAGTTGCTTTTGTAGAGGTGGGTTTGTTTGGTTTTTTCGCACCAAAGATGGAACAATCCCTTTTGTTGACCTTCATCCTTAATGACTAGCAGTTTAATTAATGCAAAAATCGTGTTTAATGGATCTCGAACAGCAGCGGGATGAGTTATGTTACCTCCGTTAGAACCTTCTCCAAGAATTGGTACTTGATAACCTTTTTCTCTAAGTTCTCGTGCAAGGTTTACTACGTTTGCTTCTCCCACTTCAGCTCGGAATACTTTAGCACCAAACGCACAAGCAATTTCTTCTATACGCATGGAAGTAGGGTCATTTACAGCAACGGCTACCTTTTCAACTTTTCCTTGAGTTTTATAATCAAGATAAGCTAATTCAGCAAGTACTGAAAGAGCAAATACTTCTTGTGCTTTCAATACTTCTGGTTTTTTGTTTGCCTCATCCCAATAAACAATGTTCCCCCTATCACCATCGCAATCTGGCATATAACCTAGGGTTATTGCTGGGTTTTGAGGTTTAAGTAAAGCCATTTCCTTTGCACAATAAATAAGGTTTTCTGGTTCAGGAATTATTGTGTGTGCAATTTGTCTTGGCTTATTATTTATTGCATGAAAACCTATTCCCAGTTTGCTAAGAAAATCTGAATCTATCGAAAGAGTACGAGCTGAACCATTCATATCACAAACAATGTCAAGGTTAGTTTTTGAAATTCCTGCTTTTACGGTCTCAAAAAATGTTTCCTGACTTGTTGTTTCTTTTGTACCACTTACAACTTGTCGAGTGAATGTTGCGTAAGCAGCTACGGCAGCTTCTTTATTTTGCTGTACTTTAGAGTAAATTTGTTCGATAGCAAGTGGTGGACATTCTGCCACAAGTTTTGCGGCATATTCTAAAGAATCTGCGGAAGCACATAAGGTTTTGAAGGATTCAGTAAGTTTAGCAGTTTCTGTTCCAGGTAAAACACCACCATCATTTAGCCCAAATTTTATTCCGTTATGTCCAATTGGATTGTGGCTAGCCGATATATACACAAATCCGTCTAAGTTACGGCTATAAGCCATTATTTCAGGAGCAGCTGTAATAAATAGATAATAAGGATTTACTCCTTTAGCAGCAAGTACACGTAACATTGTATCTGCCACAATACCACCTGTAGGTCTTGCGTCAATTCCAACTGCTACTTTGCAGTTTTTTCCGCAGCGTTGCAAAATATAATCTGCAAAAACGGCTGCAATCAATGCAGAGATTGCAGTGTTTGCAGCTCCGATTTCTTCGGTGGAATCTTCTTCATCACCAGAAATGGCAAAAACTTTTCGCCAACCAGAAGCAGATAAAATCATAGAGCTACATTCTTTGTAAAAAGATTCATTGGTTGGTAAGCCACCTTGCTTTGCTGATAAGGGAATATCCTCTGGATTTCCCAGTTTGAGTCCTGTTTTTTTGTCATAAAGAATCATAATGTAGCTCCTTTCTTTTTACTTTTTTAATCGTATCGAATCTTTTAAAGTGGGTCAATAAGTTTTTACTGTATTTGGAATAAGATTGTTGCTTTTTTGTACAAACTAGGATACAATTAATTCCTATGAATACTATATTTTCGATAGTTCCTAGACCTAGGAACATAGACTTTGCTGAAAAATTTGTAGCTGTTTCATCTGGGGCGATTTATGGTGAAGATGAGTTTATTGACACAGCCTATTTGTGTGCTAAACAGTTTTCCGATTCTGGTTTGCCATGTGTTGTTCAAAAGCAAAAAGATATTAAAGATTCAGTTATGAAAATTCAACTTATCAAGGATGATTCTGTGGTTTCAAAAGAAGGCTACATTCTTTTGATTAATGAAGATGAAATCAAAATTGCTGGTTGTGCAGCACAAGGTGTGTTCTATGGTTTTCAAACGCTACGACAGCTTATAATGACAGCACCATGTTCTTCTGGAGCAATTCAGTTGCCTTGTTGCCGTATAGAGGATGCTCCACAATATCAGTGGCGTGGTGTTATGTTAGATACTTGTCGCAACTTTTTTCCTGTGCATTTTGTAAAAAAACTTATCGATGTTGCTTCTCTTCATAAATTAAATAGATTTCATTGGCACTTAACTGATGACCAAGGTTGGCGTTTATATGTTCCAGAATATCCACTTTTAGCAGAAATTGGTGGTTTTAGAGGAAATTTTAGAGCTAAGTGGATTGGTAAAACAGGTGGTTTTTATACAGACGAAGAAATTCGTGATGTTGTAGAATATGCTAGGCAAAGATACGTTACTGTTGTTCCAGAAATTGAATCTCCAGGACACGCTTTAGCTTTGTTAGCTTCATATCCAGGTTTCGGTTGTACAGGTGGTCCATATCAGGTAGAACAGCGTTTTGGTATATTTGATGATGTTCTTTGTGCTGGTAATGATGAGATATTCAAGCTGTATGGTGCTGTTTACGATACAGTATGCCGTCTTTTCCCTGGTGAATATTTACATATGGGTGGGGATGAATGTCCTAGAACAAATTGGAAAACTTGTCCAAAATGTCAAGCAAGAATAAAATCTCAAGGACTCGCTTTTGAGGATGAATTGCAAAGTTGGATGACGGTTCGTTTTGCTTCAATGATTTCCGAAAGAGGTAAAATTCCGATAGGTTGGGATGAAGTTTTAGATGGTACAGAACGCCTTGGGTTACCACAAAATGTGGTGGTTCAGTCGTGGCGAGGAATTGAAGGCGGAATTAAAGCTGCTAGTATGGGGCATAAAGTTATAATGTCGCCTCAAACGCAAGGCTGTTATTTAGACTACAAAAACTATGATGACGATACGGAACCAGGTTGGTTGAATTCTGCACCTTTGATTAAATCTTACAATTACAGTCCAATACCAGAAGGTAGCGGTATGAATCCAGATTTTGTTCTTGGTGGACAGGGTAATTTGTGGACAGAAATGATACACGCTTCAAGGATAGCAGAATATATGCTTTTCCCTAGGCTTTGTGCTTTGTCTGAAAGTTTGTGGCTTTCCAGTGAACAAAAGGATTTTGAAAGTTTTTCAAAAAGACTTGAAAGTCATAAACAGCGTTTAGATATGCTAGATATAAGATACTATCGAGGTTTATTAAGCTAATTTTTTTTATATTTTAAGACTATTTTAATGTTTTACATGATAAAATCTGTAATATGCGGTTGTTGTTAGCAGAAGATGAAAAACGTCTTTCCGATGCATTGTGTCAGATTTTCTCAAAGAATAAATTTGACGTTGATTCAGTCTATGATGGAGTTTCTGCTTTGGAGTATGCTAGAAGTGGCGTTTATGATTTAATTCTTCTTGATATAATGATGCCAAAACTCGACGGAATTTCTGTACTTAAGAAATTGAGGGCAGAAAACAATCCTGTCCCGATTCTTATGCTTACCGCCAAAGATGAACTTCAGAATAAAGTTGAAGGTTTAGACTGTGGTGCAGACGATTACATGACAAAGCCTTTCTCTACAGAAGAACTATTGGCTAGAGTTCGTGCTTTAACTAGAAGACGTGGAGAAGTTATTTCAGGTTCAATTTTTTATGGTGATTTAGAGCTTAATTCAAAAACTTCAGAACTGTGTGCTGGGGATACAAAAATAGCACTTTCTTTAAAGGAATATAAAATAATGGATATGCTTATCCAAAACCCGGAGCAGATTTTATCAAAAGAACGCATTTTAGAAAAAATTTGGGGTGGGGATTCAGATGCGGAATATAACAATCTTGAAGTTTTTATTTCTTTTTTACGAAAAAAAATGCGAATTTTAGGTACAAATTCTGAAATAAAAACAAGCAGAGGTATAGGATATTCTTTGGTATGCAAGTGATTTCAAGACTGAAACGCAAAATGGTTTTTACAGTTCTTGTGGTTCAGGCTGTAGTTTTTGCAGTTATTTTAATTTCGTTAAATGTTTCTGTAACACGACTGGGACGCCGACAAACATTTGACCATATGCATTCTTTTCTCAAATTAACTTCTGGTGCTATCAGAATGAGAGAAAATCTTTCAGAAGATAGGTATCTATCTTTCCCTATGCCACGTCCATTAGATTCTGGTCAAAAAAAAATGCATGAGGGTGCATTAAAAGATATAGTCGGTAGTGTTTTTTTTTCTGGAGATGTTAGAAGAGAAAATTCAAAAACAGTGTTTTCATTACAGGTAAATACAGTACTAAATTTGTCTTCCGTGCTTGCATTATATCCTTTGCGTTATACAGAGGAAGAAATGACAACACTTGCGACTGTTGCAACTAAGGCTCAGTATTCAAATAAGCCAAAATATATTTATACAGATATTGGTAGTTTCCTTTATTTAAAACAGGCTACGGCAGATGGATTTGTAATTACCTTTGCCGATTGGACAGAAGAACTAAAAACTTCTGTTTACCTGTTATTCATTTCTATTTTCGTATACATACTGGCTTTACTTGTTTCTGCTGTAATGGCTCACTTTGTTGCGGAGCGTTCCGTTCGTCCAGTGAAAGATGCTTTTGAAACCCAAAAACGATTTATTGCGGATGCAGGACATGAGTTAAAAACTCCTGTTACTGTTATTGGTGCTAATGCAGATGCTCTTTCTGGTGAAATTGGAGAAAATAAATGGCTAGATTACATAAAGACAGAAACAGAACGTATGGATTCATTAGTTTCGGATTTACTCTATCTTGCTAAAAATGATTCAGGCAGGCTATTTACAGAAAAAAAACTTTTTGATTTAAGTAAAGCTACTGCCGCTGCTGTTCTTCCATTTGAAAGTATTATATTTGAACAGGGAAAAAAATTATCGCTTTTTGTTTCTGAAGGAATAATGTACACTGGGGATCGGCGTCGTATATCGCAAATCATAGTGATTCTGTTGGATAATGCAATAAAAAATTCTCCGCCAGGTGCAGATATTAGAGTAACACTTGATTGTGAGCCTAAAAAAAGAAGTTATAGTTTATTTTCATCAAAGGTTATGCTTCCATTTATAACGGTATACAATCAGGGCGAAGGTTTAGACTCAGAAGATATGAAAAAAGTGTTTCAACGCTTTTACAGAACAGATACTTCTCGTGCCAGAGAAACTGGTGGAAGCGGTTTAGGTCTTTCTATAGCACAATCTATTGCCGAATCCCATAATGGGATCATAACCGTTGCTGGAGAAAAGGGTAGTTGGGTATCTTTTACACTACACTTAGGTGTCGTAAAAAAAAAGAATTAACTGATATAATTCAGGTTTAGTACTGATTTTTAGCCTGCCCTTATGAAGTAATGTTTTCCATGTTGCAAAAATGAAAAATAAAATCCCAAACCGCCCTGAAATTGTAAAAGTTACTAACCACTTTTGCAGAAAAAGCTGTTGTTGAAGATTAACTTTCTATCTGCCCTCTTAATGTGGCTGCCAGTTCTTTCCAGACAACTTTATCTGCATCGCTAAGTGCTGCAAAGTCTTTTTGCTTTCCCCAAGCAGAGCAATCTATA
The DNA here is from genome assembly GCA_017622235.1 of Spirochaetaceae bacterium. Taxonomy (GTDB): domain Bacteria; phylum Spirochaetota; class Spirochaetia; order Treponematales; family Treponemataceae; genus Treponema_F. The sequence goes on from JAGARN010000005.1 coordinate 14,466, forward strand.
AATCGTTTTGTTCGCTCCACTAGCTTTTCAAATTTTTCTTCATGGAAAGAAGAAAGCCATTTTGGAACTTTTTTGCCCTTTAATGATACAAGTTGAGCATAATGGGGTACGCAAAGTCCTTCTGAAAGGCAAAAAAATTTTTTTAACTCTTCATCAGAAGATTTATCATCGCTACCTTCTGCTAAAAAGGAAAGAAACTCCTGTTCTATCCTTAGTCTTTCTGCACAAGCTGGGCAAGGTAGCTTATATCGTCGCATCTTTTTTTTCTTAAAGTCCAAAATGTATTCTTCTAGTGTCCCTTGCCCTAGAATTGCTACCGCAAGACCATCCCTATAGTTAAGCAAGGTTTTAGAGTGAACAGAACAAAAACCGCCAGCTTCTCGATATTGAGCTCGAAAAGTTCGGTCTGAAATATGTTCAAACAACATTCCGTCTATGTAACGGTTAATTCGTTCATCAATTATACGGCAGACAGGGCAACCGTCTTTTTCGCATGCCTTTTGTAAGGCAAAATAATTTACGTGTTTTTCAGCCATGGAAGCATTATAGCATAATAAATTATATTTCACTAGTTTTAAAATTAAGTATTGTAGATTTAATTCTCAAATATTAATCTGCGATATTGAAACCATTGTGCAAAACTGATACAATGGTTTGAGTTTTTCTATAATTTGTAGGGGTTTTTGTGTTCCTTAAAAGTCTTGAAATTTTTGGATTCAAATCTTTCGTTGATCGTACTCGCATAGAATTTTCAGAGGGAATTACTGCACTTTTAGGTCCTAATGGTTGTGGCAAAAGCAATGTTGTTGATGCTGTAAAGTGGGTTCTAGGAGAGCAAAGTGCAAAGAATATGCGTGCAGAGAAAATGGAAGACGTAATATTCAATGGTACAGAAACTAGAAAACCGCTAAATGTTGCGGAAGTAACCCTTTCAATCGCAAACGAAAATGGACTTTTACCCCTAGATGTAAGTGAAATTACGATAAAACGTCGATTATATCGTTCTGGTGAAAGCGAATATTTTATAAATAATACTGCGGTAAAACTTAAAAATGTTCGTGAACTATTTTGGGATACTGGTGTAGGAAAGGCTGCTTATTCTGTTATGGAACAAGGCAAAATAGACCAGATTCTTTCTAGTAAGCCAGAAGATCGTCGTTATCTTTTTGAAGAAGCTGCTGGAATTACTAGGTTTAAGGTAAAGCGTGCAGAAGCAGAACGCAAACTTGAACGCACAGAAGAAAATATGCGTCAAGTGGAAGGTATTATGGGAGAAGTAAAACGTTCCTATGATACACTAAAAGTTCAGGCAGAAAAAGCAATAAAATGCCGTGCTTTACGTGAAGAAATATTTAACTGTGAACTAGATATACAGCTTCTTAGATTAAAGAATTTTTCCCTTGATAAAGACCGACGTGCTACAGAGTTAAAAAAAGCTGAAACTTTGCGTAATCAGGCTATGGCAGATATAGAGGCGATAAATGCATCTCTTTCAGAAAATATGGAAGAAGTAAATGCAATGGAAGGTCGTCTAGTTGCTCTTCAAAAAGAAATATACGGACTTGCAGTAGAAAAAAACGAAAAGGATAAGCAAGCAAAACAACTTAACGAACGGCACTCAGAGATAAAGCAAAAATTAGCTCAGCTAGAAAGTCGCAAAGCTATGCAAGAAGAACGTATAGAAACTCTTCGTGAAGATATAGATGGTCAAGAAGCAGCCTTGCACCAAAATCGTCGTCGAATTCAAGATGTGACTGCTAATATTGATTCTTTTGAAGATAACATAGAACTTGCAGGAACTCAGATTACAGAAAATGATAAATATGCAGCAGATTGCGAACAACAAATATTGAACTTAGGAATTGAACGATCTGATTTTCACAAAGATTTAGAATCTATAACGGAAGATATTGTTACAGAATTAGATTTACGCTTAAAAGATGCAGGATATTCTTCTGCAAACTGTGCAAGTGCAAAAGGAAATGTGGATTCCATTCTAGGAAAAATTTCTGCTTTAGCTACTGGACGAAAAAATATATTTGCAGATTTTGTTGCAATGGATATACCTTCTAGCGAAGAAACAAAGCGTTTTGCAAAAAATGCACTTCAATCTTTTTCTGAATTAGAAAATCTTATTGTTCAGCTGTCCAAGGCTATAGAGGAATATACAGCTGCAACTCCTCAATTCATAGACGATTTTCTTGCTCCAGAGGGAATTATTACAAAAAAACGTTCTATCGACCGTAAAATTGCTGAAATAGATCAACGTGTCTCTGAGTTTAGAGAAAAAATTGTTGCATTAAAAAGCAAAAATTCTGAGCTTGTTCTTAAAATTGACGAGTATAGAGCTACACTTGAGGATTTACGAATCCAAAAAGCTCAAATGCAGGCTCAAATGCAATCTGCCGAAGAACAAATCCGAATACTTCGCCGTGATTTAACTTCTCAAGAGGTTGCATTACAGGAGTTAGAAAATGAAATTTTTTCGGAAAATAAACGATTCGATGAAATTCACGATCAAGTGTTAGAAATTGAAGGTGAAATTGCTAGCATTGAGCATAAAGGTTTTGCTCTTACTGCTGAGTTAGAAAACTTAGAAAAAGATATTTCAAGTCGAAATAGCGATGTTTCTGGAAAAAAAGAGTCTGTAAAGCAAAAGACTGCTGATATGGCAAAGTATCAGGCTCAGTTTGAAAAATACACTTTGGAACTTGCTACTACAGAAACAGAGATTCGCAACATTAAAGAAAACTTCCGTGACACTCATTCGAGAGATTTAATGGAATTTGAAGAAAGAATGTTTACAATAACTATGCCTGCTGCTGAGTTGCGTGAAAAACTTGCAACTGCACGGCAAGCTATGAAAGATCTTGGCAATGTAAACCTTTCTGCACCAGAGGAATTCCAAGAAACAAAGGAACGCTATGACTTTCTTGCCGCACAGGTTGCGGATTTACAAAAAGCGAAAGAGGATTTGCAACGTATTACAGAAGAAATTCGTGCTGAATCTACAGAATTGTTCCTTTCTACGTACAATAAAATCAAAAAGAATTTTCATAATATGTTTAGGCGACTTTTTGGCGGTGGAAGGGCAGAGCTTCGCCTTTTGAATCCAGGAAATGTTCTTGAATCAGGAATAGATATTTTTGCTCAGCCACCAGGAAAAAAGCTAGAGAATATCGCATTGCTTTCTGGTGGTGAAAAAACTATGACAGCTGTGGCTTTGTTATTTGCAACCTATATGGTTAGACCTTCACCCTTCTGTTTGTTGGACGAAATTGATGCAGCCCTTGATGAACAAAATGTAATGCGTTTTATTCATACTTTGCGTGATTTTGCAAATGTAAGTCAGTACATTGTGATTACTCATAACAAAAAAACAGTGTCTGGGGCAGGAACGATGTTGGGCGTTACGATGGAAGAATCGGGCGTTAGTAAAGTAATTACCATTAAGTTAGACAATGAAGGTTCTAAGGCAAATGACGATTCTATTTTGGATATGGAACCTTTTGTTGAAGAAGATGTAGAACCAGAGCAAGGAGTTTATATTCCGCCAAGACCACCTAAGCGTGTAAAGACTGTTTTAGTTGAGGGGTCAAATGATGAGTAGCCTTGACCATAAAAAACTGCTCAAGCTTGGCATTATTGTGTTAATTGCTTTTTTTATGCTGGCTATGGTTATTCTTATAGCTAATTCTTTAGGTTCTAAAACTAAAAAAAATTCTGTAAACTTTAATGAGGATTTTACATTGTTTCAACCGTTGATGCAGGTTGAAACGCCAGTTATGCCTGATGATTATTATCTTACAAGACCAAGAAATTATGAGTGGACTCAAGAAGATGTTAATCAGTGGTTTACTCCTCCTAATGGTCAGCTTTTGGAGCAACTTAATTCCGCAAATGATTATATGATAACCAATATTCTGGAGGCTGCTCCATGAAAACTTTACTTCGTTGTTTTTTTATTTTACTGTGTTTGGGTCTTTTTGTTTCTTGTCTCTCTACATCACAGACCGCCGAAGTTCAGGATGTTCCAGTTGAAGCAGGCATTGAATCTGAATTTATAGAGTCTGACCCTGTTGAACCTGTGGATACAGAACAGAAGGAAACTCCAAGTGAGATAATTAAAGGCGAGGAAGATGTTTTTGAAGAAATGCTACCTGTTTTATCAACAGATTTATCTTCTGATGAGGCAAAGAAACTTTTTGGTGGAGCTGATACTTTTTTTGAAGTAAATACGGATGTAGGAGATGGTTCTGAAATCCCAAAAAAATCTTTTTCATCTTCAAAAATTTCAGAAGAATCTGTTATTCTTTCACCTAATGATTTGCACCACAGAGAAAATGGTGCTGATTTAATGAATTTATCTGTAGACGTAGTAACGCCATCTTTACCGGTAAGTTCAGTTTTGGAAGAAGAAGCAGAAGTGCAAGAAGTAACGCCATCTTTACCGGTAGCTCCAGTTTTGGAAGAAGAAGCAGAGGTACAAGAAGCAACGCCATCTTTACCGGTAGCTCCAGTTTTGGAAGAAGAAGCAGAGGTGCAAGAAGCAACACCATCTTTACCGGTAAGTTCAGTTTTGGAAGAAGAAGCAGAGGTGCAAGAAGCAACGCCATCTTTACCGGTAAGTTCAGTTTTGGAAGAAGAAGCAGAGGTACAAGAAGCAACGCCATCTTTACCGGCAAGTTCAGTTTTGGAAGAAGAAGCAGAGGTGCAAGAAGCAACGCCATCTTTACCGGTAACTCCAGTTTTGGAAGAAGAAGCAGAGGTGCAAGAAGCAACGCCATCTTTACCGGTAAGTTCAGTTTTGGAAGAAGAAGCAGAGGTACAAGAAGTAACGCCATCTTTACCGGTTGAGATTTCTCGAAGTGTTTCAATGGCTAACAGACAATATTTAGATGTAGTTTATCCAGGTTCTGGATGGGTTTATTTAGGAGAAGTTAATCCAGAAGGTAAACCAATTCAAAACACACTTTTGACTTATTTCGGTAAAAGAAGAAACAATACAGACACAACTTTTACGCTACGTTCTTCTAGTCCAGGTTCTACTATTTTACATTTTTACAAACAGGATATATTGACAGCAACTTTTATAGATGACTATATGGAAGTAACTATAAACCCTGAAATTGCAGTTGCAGGTAGTCGTATAACTGCAACTCCTTATAGTGAAATTGTTCCCCCCTATCAATATAAAGTTCCTAATCCAGCGGATTTTAAGTTAACTCAAGAAATTCAAACTGAGGAAGCGTTGCTTGAATCAGCCGAAAATGTTATAGACGCTACAGACAATCAATTTATTGATCAAAGTGTTAATGTAGAGGAACAACAGATTAACAATGTAGAAGCAGCAGAAAATGTTGCGGAGCAAACCATGCAGATTGCAAAAGAAATTCAAGGTGAAGACTCTGTGCTTTCTGAACCTCAGATTCAATCTTCTCCTGTTCCTCTTGTTCCACAATCTGCTAATGGTAGTGATGGTATAACTGTTATACAAAATGCAGCATTAGAGTCTAATTCTCAAGATTCATTTTCCACTTTAGAAGATGATTTGCTTGGTTATACGGAAATTGAAACTCCAATGTTGACAGATGGTATTGGTTCAACTTTAGGTAATAGTTCTACAACAACACCGCTGTCACAGCCTGTTTCAGATTCTGAAGAAATTTCTGAAATAGATGGTGATGGACTTTCTTTTCTTGAAAAAGCTCAAGAAGAGTATTACAACGAAAACTATAAAAATGCAGCAGAGTATTTAGATAAGTTTTTTGAGGTTGCAAATTCTCAATTAGATGCTGGACTATATCTTGAGGGTCAAATCTACGAGGCTAAGTCTGAAATTCAAAATATTCGTAGAGCTATTTCAGCTTATAAAAAGGTGATAGACCAATATCCACTAAGCCCTTTTTGGCAGCCATCAAAAAATCGTGAAACTTATTTAAATAGATTTTACTTCGATATACGTTAAAAGAACGCTGCTAAAAAAATTGAATTTTCGAATCGAAATAACTATACAAAATAAAAAAGTTGACCTTTTTGTACTAAGTTATTATCTTAATAGTAAGAACATATGATAAGGTGAAACAAAATGAATAAAAAACAGGAGACGGATGTTCAACAGCAGGATGCACAGCAGTACTTGGCAGAGGAAGAACCTATTCAATCTGCACAAGATGTGCAACAAGAATGTGAAGAAGAACAAACCTCTGAACAAAAAATTAGTCAATTAGAGAAAGTCGTGGAGGACTTAAAAAAGGCAAATGCGGAGCTTCAAGATCAATACCTACGAAAGGTTGCAGATTTTGACAATTATCGCAAGCGTATGATAAAAGAAAAACAAGATGCTTTTGATTATGCAAATACTAATTTATTGTCTGATTTACTAGAAAGTCTTGATAATTTTGATAGGGCTTTAGAAGCTTCTAGTAATGCAACAGATGTTCAGTCTGTAGTGCAGGGTGTTCAGATGACAAAGGATAAGTTGGTTTCTATGTTGGAAAACAAATACAATCTTGTTGGTTATGGTCAAAAAGGTGATATTTTTGATCCTAACATTCATGAAGCCATAGCAAGTGTACCTGGACCAGTTGCCGAAGCCCTTTGTTCTGAAGTATATTTAAGAGGATATAAGTTAAAAGAAAGAGTTATAAGACATGCTAAGGTAATGGTACAAATGCCAGACGGTTCTGTTTCATCAGAAAATGAAGACAGTTCTGATGGTGCGGATGTTGAATAGAGTTTTATAGACACCTTTCGCCATTAATGTGGTGAATAAAGGATTAGGAGATAGAAATATGGGAAAAATTATTGGTATTGACTTGGGAACAACAAACTCTTGTGTTGCGGTTATGGAAGGCGGAGAACCTGTTGTTATTCAAAATTCTGAAGGCGGAAGAACGACTCCTTCGATTGTGGGTTTTACTGCTAAAGGTGAACGTGTAGTAGGTCAGCCTGCTAAGAACCAGATGGTAACAAATCCAGAAAACACTGTTTATTCAATTAAGCGTTTTATTGGTCATCGTTATAACGAATTATCTGGTGAAGCTAAAATGGTTCCATACAAGGTTGTGGATCACGGAGAAGATGTTCGTATTGATATTGCAGGAAAGGAATACTCTCCACAAGAGATTAGTGCATTCATTCTTCAAAAGATGAAAAAGACAGCAGAGGATTATCTTGGTGAAACTGTTACAGAAGCCGTAATTACAGTTCCTGCTTATTTTAACGATGCTCAGCGTCAAGCAACAAAAGATGCTGGTAAAATTGCAGGTCTTGATGTTAAGCGTATTATCAATGAACCTACGGCAGCATCTTTAGCTTATGGTTTTAATAAAGATCAAAAGTCGGAAAAAACCATTGCTGTTTACGATTTAGGTGGTGGTACCTTTGATATTTCAATTCTTGAATTAGGGGATGGAGTCTTTGAGGTTAAATCAACTAACGGAGATACTCACCTTGGTGGAGACGATTTTGATCGATGTATAATAAATTGGTTAGTAGATGAATTTAAAGCTGACACAGGAATTGATTTGTCTCAGGATAGAATGGCATTGCAGCGTTTGCGTGAAGCAGCAGAAAAAGCAAAGATTGAACTTTCTGCAGTTGCAAGTACAGAAATAAACTTGCCATTTATTACAGCTGATTCAACAGGACCTAAACACCTGCAAAAATCTCTAACACGGGCCAAATTTGAACAGATGACAGAAGACTTGTTAGAGCGTACAAAAGAGCCTTGCCGCAAAGCTTTAAAGGATGCGGGTGTTACTGCTGATAAAATTGATGAAGTTCTTTTAGTTGGTGGTTCAACTCGTATGCCAAAGGTTATGCAGGTTGTAAAAGAACTTTTTGGTAAAGAAGGATCTAAAGGTGTAAATCCAGATGAAGCTGTTGCTGTGGGAGCTGCTATTCAAGGTGGAATTTTAGGTGGTGATGTTAAAGACGTATTGTTGCTTGACGTTACACCTCTTTCATTAGGTATTGAAACGATGGGTGGTGTATTTACACGTCTTATTTCACGTAATACAACAATTCCTACTCGAAAAAGTCAGATTTTTTCTACTGCAGCAGATAGTCAAACCGCTGTATCTATTCATGTGCTACAGGGTGAACGAGAGATGGCTTCTCAGAACCGTACTCTCGGTCGTTTTGACTTAATTGGTATTCCTGCTGCTCCTCGTGGTGTTCCTCAAATCGAAGTAACTTTCGATATTGACGCTAATGGTATCGTACATGTTTCTGCAAAGGATTTGGGTACTGGAAAAGAACAGTCTGTTCGTATTGAAAGTTCTAGTGGCCTTAGTGAAAGCGAAATTGATAGAATGGTAAAAGAAGCAGAAGCTAATGCCGAAGCAGACAAAAAAGAACGTGAGCGTGTAGAAGTTCGTAACGAAGCAGATTCATTGGTTTATGCTACAGAAAAAAGCATGAATGAGCTTGGGGATAAGGTTGCACCTGCTGATAAACAAAAAATTGATGATGCAGTTGCTGCTCTTAAACAAGCTCTTTCTGGTGATGATGTAGAGGCAATTAAAGCAAAGACAGAAGAACTTAAGCAGGCTTCTTACAAAATTGCAGAAGAAGTTTATAAACAACAGCAAGCAGCAGGTGCAACTGGTGGCGACATGGGTGGTACTGATGCAACTTCATCTGCAAATGATGCAGGAACTTCCGCAAAGGGTTCTGCTGATGATGTTGATTACGAGGTTGTTGACGACGATAAATAGTAGTTGCAACTAGGTTGTATGGAATTGGACTGATTTGCGTGTTATGTTTTATACTCGTAGGTCAGTCCTTTTTTCCGTATTATTGCACCTATTATTTTTTTTTGATAAGATAACACAAAGTTGTATATTCGATAAAATAGAAGGCTAAAGATAATGGCGAAGCGTGATTATTATGAGGTTTTGGGTGTTCAAAAAGGTGCATCAAAGGATGAAATAAAAAAAGGATACCGTAAGCTTGCAGTACAATACCATCCAGATAAAAATCCTGGCGATAAGGTGGCAGAAGAAAAGTTTAAAGAAGCTACGGAAGCCTACGAGATACTTTCAGATGACCAAAAGCGACAGATTTACGACCAATATGGTTTTGCTGGTTTAGAAGGAATGGGTGGTGGCGGTGCTTCTGGTGGCTTTTCTCATGCTTTTAATGATTTTAGCGATTTGTTTGGCGACTTTGGAGGAATGTTCGAGAATTTGTTTGGAGGTGGAAGTCGTCGTCGTTCTGCTGAATCTTCAGGTCAGGGTGCAAGCCTTCGCTACGATTTGGAAATATCCTTTCAAGAAGCTGTGTACGGTACAGAAAAGCAAATTCAATTTCAACATAACGAGACTTGTGATTCATGTCATGGAACAGGTGGGGAAAATGGCTCTAAGCGAAAAACCTGTGCTACTTGTCAAGGTACTGGACAGATTCGTCGAAGCTCTGGATTCTTTTCTATCGCACAGCCCTGTCATACGTGTCAAGGTACCGGTTCTGTTATAGACAATCCTTGTAAAGCTTGTGGTGGAACAGGTTTACAACAAAAACGCAAGAAGGTTTCGATTAAAATTCCTGCTGGAGTGGATAATGGAAAGCGTATAACTATTCCTAGGCAAGGAGATGCTGGTCGTAACGGCGGTTCTGCAGGGGATCTTATTGTTGTTCTTCATGTTTTACCTCACCAGTATTTTGAACGAGATGGGAATGACTTATACTGTGCAGTTCCTATATCTATTTCGCAGGCTACATTGGGTTCCGAAATTTATGTAACTGCTCTTGATGGTAAAAAACTAAAACTTAAAATTCCAGCAGGAACGCAAAATGGCAAACTCTTACGCCTTAGAGATGAAGGTGTTCCAGTTACAGGCTCTAATCGCAAAGGTGATTTATATATAAAAATTCTGATTCAAGTTCCAGAAAAACTTTCTTCAAAACAAAGGGGGCTTTTAGAAGAATTCTCAAAGCTAGAAGGTGCTACGGATTCCCCACAGCCTATTGCACTTTCGTCAATAGGCTAGTTTGTTATTTAATGCGGAATTCTTTGAAAGGATTCCGTTTTTTTTTGTTAAATATGTTTTTTTTTCTATCTTTTTTTAAATAGGTATGCTATAATAAGTTGACAAATAACCTTTGTTATTGATAGGAGTATCTATGTTTAAATCTGAACGGCGGTTAAGTCTGTTTGCTGTCAACTTTGCGGTATGTTTTTTATTCCTTTTTTTATGTTTGTTTTTTATATCCGAAGAATCTTTGCTTTTTTCGGGAATTTGTGTCTCAGTTATATTTGTTGTTTTGTTAATAATGGGGAAAACTGCTTATGGCTGGGCCTGTAAAAAACTGGAATATAAGGCACTTTACACTCAAGAAACGCAGCTTCTTTCAAAGTTTGTTGAAAGGTTACGTGGTTGTTACTCTATGGATGATTTCTTTGAGGCTGTAGGACAGATTCTTGAAATTCAAGGAGATTGTTCAGTTCTTTATATAGACAGAAACAAAAAATATGTAATATATAATAGCCCTGATAGACTAACTTGTTCTCCAAATACGATGAGTTTGTTGGATTTAAACTTTGGTGAACTTCGTACAGATGGCGTTTATTTTATGGATGAGAACTTAGGACTCACTTCTCAATATCGAAGTTCTAGGGGTTTTTTCTTGGTTAAAGGTGATTTGCATCTCTATATTTTCTGTAAATATACACATCTTTTTGATAAATTAATATACGATACTCTTCTTGATGAATTTACTCACTTCCGTGAAAGAGAATCAATTATTTCTTCTTTGAGTGAAATTGCCCAGCTTTCAAAGGAATGGACCCTTTTGGCAGATATCCAGCAATCATTTTTGCCACAAACTATGCCAAATATACCCATGTTAGATTTAGCAGCATACTTCCGTCCATTGGTTAATGTTTCTGGAGACTATTACACTGTTTTGCCTTTTGATGATCATAAGACCCTTGTTATGCTTGGAGACGTTTCTGGTAAAGGTCTTGCAGCTGCATTGGTTATGGGTTTGGTTATGAATACAGTAAAGATTATCGAAGACAAAGAGGATTTGGCAGGTGTTATACGTGCTGTTGACCGTGCCATAAAAAATATGCACCTACAAGATAAATATACTGTTTTGTTCATTGGTATTGTTGATACAGAAAAGATGACTATCCGCTACGTAAATGCATCTATGTCTGATCCAATTATTGTAACAAAAGCACCAGACGGTTATAAAATTAAACCTCTTACTTCAAACTGTTCTCTTATTGGTATTATTGAACTTGATGATATTGTTCCTGCTGAACAAAAGTTATTCAAAGGTGATGTTATTTTGATGGCATCTGATGGTGTTTCGGAAGTAATGAACGAAGATGGTGTTGAATTAGGTAATACTGACTTGTATCTTGACACCATAAAAAATAGTGCTTGTAAATCAGCTTCACATTTTGTTGATGATATTGCGGATTTAGTTCTCTCTTATAACGGAGATAAAAAACTTAGAGATGACGTAACAATGCTTGTTGCAAAGGTAGGGGAGTAATCATGGTTTTCTTGTTTATTTTAATTTTTCTTGTTGTTTTTCTCCTAGGATTTTCGTTCTATCTGGATAATCATCAACACGTAAAAAACGATGCTCTTGTAAATAGTATTTTGATATTAGTTACGGGTACTGTTATACAAATTATAGTGATGTTGCAACCCTTCTATGACTCCAACACAAAATTTTGGACCTTGATAGGTAAGGCTAGTACTTTAATGCACGCTGTATTTATGGTGTTTGTTTGTATGGCTTATATTCAGTTTCCAAAGTTTAAAAAGAGTGTTTTATTTACCCTTGTGAAGGTTGTTCTCTTTATTGTTGCCTTTTACCTCTGTTTTTTCAAGATTTCAGAAGTTGCCTTTACCTTTGAACAGGGAATACAGATTACATCTGGTGTAGTAATTGAAGGATACGACTTTACTTGGAATAATTTGTTGCAGTATGCCGCTTTGTATGGTTTGCCCTTGATTACTATCTTAGCTATGGTGACCAATGTTTCAAATTATAAAACAAAGTTAAGTCGCCGTAAGCTTTTAATCAATATCGTTGCCATTATTGCTTTTGAACTAACGCATATGTTATTAACTTTGGCTACAAATTATATGCCACTGTTTTCTGTTTTGTATCCTGTAGCGTATTTAGTTCTTATTTTTGGATTGTATAAATCAATTACGACAAATATCCTGTTTGACTTTAAATATGTCTTACAGAAAGTTGTACAGATTGTTTTTGTATACCTCTTGCCTAGTTTAATTTGTGGTGTAGGTGTTGTTTTACTTTCTGGTTTACGTGAAGACTATTTAGCAGTATTTGTTGTTTCTGTAATTATTCTGGCCATATTGATGGTGTTTTTTTCCTATTGGGCATTCAAAATTATTTCTCAAAAGTCAAATTCTATGGGTGCTAGCTATGAAAAACAGTTAGAAAAGGATTTAGCCTCCTTAGATTATGACGCTGGAATTGATGAAGTTACTGGCAGATTGGATATGATTTTCTCTACAAATGTTGGGGCAACAGGTATTTCTATTCTGATGAACCATGGGGCAAATTTTGAAACAGTATATAGTTCCACAGGTTCAAATATTGAAATACCTACAGATAATCCTCTGTTTGAATCTTTGCTGAATTTGAATCGATCTATTGTTTTGAAAACTCACATAGAAAATCAATATGCATTGTCTGTTGTTAAAGACAGAATGAATAAATTGTTCAAGGACACAAAATCAGAAGTATGTATTTTGTTTGTTGAAGGACATCGTTTGCTTGGTATGATGTTACTAAACGAAAAACGTCTTGGAAATATGTATACAGACTATGATTATGATGTATTTAAAAAGTTGTATTCATATTTCTTCCTTGTTGGATATTATATGCACAGTGTTGCAAACGAATCGGTAGTTGGTACTGTAAACCGAGAAATCAAGATGTCGGATCAAATTATTCACTCCATTCAAGAAAATATGGATTTTATTAAAAATCCTAAAGTTGATGCTGGTTATCTAATGGTACCTGCTCATAATATTGGTGGTGAGTTTATCGATTTTATTCGACTAACAGATGATAGACACATTTTTGTTCTTGGTGCGATGAGTGGTAAAGGTATTACAGCCAGTATGTCAATGGTTATCTTAAAGTCAATTATTAGAACTTTCTTGGCAGAAACTAAAGATTTTAAGGAACTTGTTCAAAAGGTAAATGTTTTCATTCGATTTAATTTGCCTAGAGGAACATTCTTTGCTGGTGTTTTTGCCTTAATGGATTTTAAGGAAAATGTAATGTATTATATCAACTGTGGCGTTCCTGCTTTGTTCTTGTATACTTTGGCTTATAACAATGTTATAGAAATTCAGGGTGATGGAAAGGTTCTTGGCTTTGCAAAGAATGTTGAAAAACTTTTAAAAGTTAAGAAAATAAAACTTAGTCCCGGTGATATTGTATTTGCTTGTACTGAAGGTCTTATTGAGTCTCATTCTTTGCGTGGCGAAATTTTTGGTAAGGACAGGATTCAAAAGTCCGTTGTTGAAAATATGACGTATCCTGCAGATAAGATTGCTCAGTTTACGTATCAGAATCTGTTAGCCTTTACTTCTAAGGAATTGGAAGCAGATATAACGGTTCTTGCCTTAAAATATATTGGTAACAAGGCTGTTTCTCAGCCAGTTGAGCCGGCTCAAGTTTCTGAATAGAATAGTTTTTTTGGGAGTTTATTATGGAACAGTTAAAGATACAAGAAAAAAAGGGTGCGAATTATGCTTTATTGGAACTTGTTGGAAGTATAGACTCTTATAATTTTACAGAGTTTCAACAAAAAGCCTTTTCTTTAATAAGGTCAACAAATCTTGTATTAGATTTGTCAGAAGTTATTTCAATGGATTCCTCTGGTTTAAGTGTAATTCTTGGTGCATACACTACTGGTGAAGATGCTGGAAATACTCTGTATATTATGCGACCTTCTACAGGAGCTCATAAGGCTATTGAATCGACAGGTTTTATTGATACCTTTCACATAATACAGACGGTAACCGAGGTTCTTTAATGTTACGGTTTTGTCGTATTTTTTCTCTTTTGTTTTGTGCTATGTGGTTGTGCTCTTGTGCAAAGAGTAGGGAAAGTGTTGTTGCGGACATTGTTTTAACTCCAGAACCTGTTTTGCAAGAAGTACCAGAGCCAGTTGTTACGCCACAGATGGAAAAACTTCAGCGTGTGTTTAATTCTCTTTCAAAAAGAACAAAGGATGGTATTGCTAACGGAGATGTACAAGAATTTCTTGGTGATTTAGAAAAGGTTCTTGCTGATGACAAATTCGACCTCTTAACTCTTGTTGATAAGCAGCATTACCTTTCGCAAGATTATATCCCAGACGATATTGTTGCCTTAACTGCTAACAACTATTACTTATTAAATCGCAATGATCTTTCTCTTAGAGAACCCGTAGAAAAGGCTTTAAGAACAATGGCAGATGCTGCAAAAAAAGATGGTATTACTCTGCTGGTTAGTTCTACCTTTCGTTCTTTTGATTATCAAGCAAATCTATACGCAAGAAATGTTAAACAATTAGGAAAAGAAGTTGCAGATCGAGAAAGTGCACCTCCGGGGGCAAGTCAGCATCAGTTGGGGACTGCTGTTGATTTTGGTGATATTACAGATAGTTTTGCTTTGACAAAAGAGGGCAAGTGGTTAGCAGAGAATGCTGGGTTATACGGATGGTCTCTTTCTTTTCCTGATGGATACGAAGATGTTACAGGTTATCGTTGGGAATGTTGGCATTATCGATATATTGGTGTTCCTGCTGTACAATTTCAACAAAAGTGGTTTTCTGATGTCCAACAATTTATGATTGAGTTCATTCATGCTTGGAAAAACACAGAATAAACTTGGAATATACGTTTTTATTTATTAAATATCGCTTTCTGAAAGACCAAATTCTTCGGTAGGATGATGGTCGCCGTGTCCAGCAGGTTCTATATGAACCATAATGTCATAAACGTCAGGAATAGCTTTGCGTACCGCCAACTCAACTTTTTCTGCAATTTCGTGGGCATCGTGTACAGTCATTGTTGCGTCAACTTCTATATCTAGGTCTATGTCCCAACGACTGGCAATTTTTCGGATTCTAGCTCTGTGTGGATTTGATACGCCAGGAACAGATTTTATTGCATTAAAAAGAGTTTGATAAAGTTCTTTATCTTGTGTTCCGTCCATAAGTTCTAGATTCATTTGCAAAAAAATTTCTATTGCGTTTTTTATTACCCATAACCCCATTGCAAAAGCTATAGCAGAATCAAGCCAGAAAGCTTGAAAAATGTTGGCAAAACTTAATCCTATAAGCACAGTTGTGGAAACAACACTATCGGCTACCATGTTTTTTGCATTTGCTAATACCATGGGACTTTCTGTTTTTTTCCCAAGTTTATATTGAATAAGCGAAAGGAAAAGTTTGCCTATAATTGACACAAAAGTAATAATAAGGGTAATAGGTTCAATATTCTTGTTTTCAAAAGAACCTTTTAACAAAGCGATTATTTCTTTTCCAGAAGAAGTTACAAGTTCCATTCCTGCATAAAAAATAATAAAAGCAACAACCATTGTTGCAGTGGATTCTGCTCGTCCATGACCCCATGGATGTTCTTTGTCTGAAGGGGTAGCAATTATTCGGCTTATTGCAACTGTTATGCAAGCAACAGCAACATCTGTTGCAGAATCAATTCCATCTGAAAGTACTGCTAGGCTATTTGCGGTTAATCCTACTATTAATTTGGAAATCGCAAGAAGAAGATTACCTACAAGGGCAATCCAACCTGCTAATTTAATTAAATCTTCTCGATTAGTTTTTTTTTGCAAAGGTGAATTAAAATTCATATTTTATTTTGAATTAGATGACATAAAAGCTAGTGTGTTTTTTGCAAAAGCAAATTGATTTTTGCCCATTTTTTTTGCTAGATACAACGCTTCATCCGCTTCTTTATAGAGTTCTGGGAGAGTTTCACCTTTTTGCTTGTACAAACTGATTCCTATGCTAACAGATAAATTTGCTTCTTTGTAGTTTGAACATGAAGTTTGAACTCTATCTAGAATTATTTTTGCTTTTGCTTCAATTGCTTCTTTTGAGGAAATATTTTTCATGAGTACAAAAAACTCATCCCCTCCAAGGCGACCAATGATATCACATTCTCTAAAACATTCTTTAATATCTTTTGCAATCTGAACAAGTATTTTGTCACCCTCGGGATGTCCAAAAATGTCGTTTGCTAGCTTAAAATTATCAACATCGATCATCATTAATGCTGCGTGTTGAAAATCCTTATCATCTTTTGCTAAGAATTCTTGAACACGTTTTTTTGTTTCTGCACGATTCAACAAATTTGTTAAAGAATCAATGGTAGCATTTTTTATAAGTTTTTTTTCTTTAAGTTTTTTTTCATCAATATCTTTAACTATCAAAACAAGACATAGATGCCCATTTTCTGGGTCTGTCATCATAGTTATTTCGTCTCTAACCCAATGGCTATTATTATCCGTCATCGTACGGAGATATTGCATTACAATTCGTAATCTTCCTTCTTCTGAAAGGGAGATAAGATAATCCTTAGAAAAATCATTGTAAAAATGATGAGCGTCTTCTGATGTTTCTGTAATATTCTTTGCAATCTTTAAAAAGTGTTCAACATTGTCAAAATTTGGTACTTCATAATCATGAATTTTCTGCCTTTTTTGGCTAATAATACGCCAGTCATTTATATCCAAAAAAATCGCAGTATAGGCATCTTGTGGCAATGTGAACATATATTGTATTTCTTTTTTGAATCTTTGTTGTTCTACAATTTTTTTTGTTATGTCTTTAGATGTTCCTAAGATTCCAATGGGATTATTATTTGCATCCCTAAGTATATATTTTGAAGTGGAGCTAAAACGCTGTTTACCATTTTTATCTGTTAATGGTTCAACGTAATCAACTAAGTTTTTACCATTTTCAAGTAACTTTTTGTCATCATTTACGTAACGCCTTGCTAATGATTGATCTTTAAATATTTCAAAATCTGTTTTACCTATAATTTTTTTTGAATCTTTTAAATCCGACATATTTGCAAAAGAATGAGTGCAAGCGACATAAACTGAATTTATGTCTTTGACAAAAATCATATAAGGCAATGTTTCAAATAAAACTTGCAATGATGAGAATATTATTTCTGGTTTTGTTTTGTCTATTGCAGAACAAGTCTTAATCGTGTCTAAATCCATGATTCCTGAAGTGAGAATAACATAAACAATTAAAAGGTTCAATGCACCTTAATAGTTTTTTTTACAATAAAAACAAAAACAAATATACTTATTGTATAAGTTTGTTAAAAACACTAAAATGTCTAATTGTTAATTTTTTTTAGGAGCTAAACATGGCACTCACATTGGCAGAAAAAATCATTCAATCCCACATTGTACCGCAAGCCTGTCCGGGGACAACTTTTACTCCGGGCGTTCCTGTGGCTCGTGGTGCGGACATTGCAATTCGCATTGACCAGACATTGACACAAGACGCTACAGGGACGATGACATATCTTCAGTTTGAAACAATCGGAATCCCCCGTGTTAAGACAGAGCTTTCAGTTTCATACGTTGACCACAACACATTGCAAACGGACTTCCGCAACATGGACGACCACCGTTATTTGCAAAGTGTTGCGGCAAAATACGGCTTGTGGTTTTCCAGAGCCGGAAACGGAATATGCCACCAGGTTCATTTGGAACGCTTTGGTAAGCCGGGCAAAACTCTGCTTGGCTCGGATTCCCATACGCCAACTGGTGGCGGAATCGGAATGATTGCCATTGGTGCTGGCGGGCTTGACGTTGCCGTCGCAATGGGCGGAGGGGCCTTCCACTTGGCAATGCCTAAAATCTACGGTGTAAAACTAACCGGAAAACTTAAAAAAGGTGTAGGTGCAAAAGACGTCATATTAGAAGTTCTTCGTCGTGAAACCGTAAAAGGTGGAGTAGGTGCGATCTACGAATATTTTGGAAGCGGTGCAGAAGGCCTTACGGTTCCCCAGCGTGCTACAATCACAAACATGGGTGCAGAACTTGGTGCAACCTGTAGCCTTTTCCCTTCGGATTCAGCCACAAAGGCGTTTTTAGAGGCAATGGGTCGTGGGGATTCTTGGCAGGAACTAAAGGCAGACGAAGGTGCTGTTTACGACAAAATCATAGAAATCAATCTTGATGAACTAAAGCCAATGGCAGCTCAGCCACATTCCCCAGATGCTGTAGCCTCCATAGAAAGTCTTGCAGGTAAACCTGTAACCCAAGTTTGTATTGGTTCTTGCACAAACAGTTCCCTTGACGACTTGGCAGCGGTTGCCGCAATCGTAAAAGGCAAACATATCGCTTCCGGTGTGGAGGCAGGAATTGCCCCCGGTAGCCGGACTACACTTTTGATGGCAGAAAAAGCAGGAATCCTTGGGGACTTGATTCGTGCAGGCTTCCGCATTTTGGAAAGTGCCTGCGGGCCTTGCATTGGAATGGGCTTTGCTCCGAATACAGAAGGCGTTTCCTTGCGTACGTTTAACCGCAACTTCAAAGGAAGAAGCGGCACGGCGGACGCAAACGTATATCTTGTTTCTCCAGAAACGGCTGCCGCAGCTGCGATTACGGGCGTGATTACAGACGCTTCCACATTGGACTACGAAGATGAAACTTATACAACAAACGGAAGAATTACATTGTTGTCTGGTTCAGACAAACGTCTTTCTGCCTGCGACGTAAAAACAGCCGCCACGGACGACGGAATGTTAATTCCTCCAAAGGACGAAAAGGAAAGTGCCGCAGTAGAAATCTTGCGTGGACCAAACATCAAGCCGTGTCCTGCTTCTCCTGCTTTCCAAGGTTCATTGAAACTTCCTGTATTGTTGAAGGCCGGGGACAACATTTCAACGGACGACATCATGCCGGCAGGAACAAAGGTTCTTCCTTTCCGCTCAAATATCCCGGAAATTTCAAAGTTCACATTTGAAAGAATCGACACGGAATTCTATGCACGTGCGGAAAAAACTAATTTTTCTGGTTGCATAGTGGTTGGCGGAGAAAACTACGGGCAGGGTTCTTCTCGTGAACACGCCGCCTTAGGGCCGATGTATCTTGGCGTTCGTGCTGTTCTTGTAAAGTCATTCGCAAGGATTCACAAGGCAAACTTGATAAACTACGGGATTATTCCCGTCACTTTTGTAAACCCTGCTGACTATGACGCAATTTCAATGGGCGACACCGTGGAAATCACGAACATCCAGGAGGCAATGGAAACAGGTTGCGACTTCGTAATCAAAGTTCATGGAGCAAATGGAGACAAAACAATCTCCGGTGAGAATTCTTTGGCAGAACGCAGCCGTGAAATTTTGCGTGCGGGCGGGCTTGCTGCCTATACACGTGCTGGTGGACAGTAAGACGAATGCAGTGTAAAGCGATTCGCGACCCTGTGTGGAAACATATTCATATTATTGAGCCTCTAGCTGACGCAATGTTTACTTGTGAATTCGTTCGCTTGTCAAGAATACGCCAGTTAGGACCTACTGAAATAGTGTATCCCGGTGCTGTTCATACTCGTGCTAGTCATTCTATCGGGGTTTATGGGGTTGCTCGCCGTTTGTTAGAGGTTTTGGAACAACGTGGAGCAGGTGAGTGGCTCACTAAATCCGGTAAGGTCTCTTGGTATGCCGCCGCTTTGTTCCATGATATTGGACATTTCCCTTACACCCATTCATTGAAAGAGTTGCCGCTTGCAGAGCATGAAAGCCTTTCAGCGCAAATTGTCCTGAAGGATTCCATAGCTTCTTGTATTTCCAAGGCGGGCGGCAGTCCAGAACAAACAGCCGCTATTATTGACAAAGATATTCCTGTAAATGATTCGGAAACTCTGTTTTATCGCCGGCTTCTTTCTGGTGTTCTTGACCCCGACAAACTGGATTACCTCAACCGTGATGCATATTACTGTGGCGTGCCTTACGGGGTTCAGGATACGGATTTTGTGCTTGAATGTTTATATCCAGACAAAGAAAAAGGCATCACGATAGATTCAACTGGGATACTTGCTGTGGAAAATCTGCTTTTTTCCAAATATATGATGTATCGTTCAGTTTATTGGCACAAGCAGGTTCGCATTGCCACAGCCATGATGAAAAAAACGCTTTATGCTGCTTTGACCAAAGGTTTGGTTGCTCCGGAAGAACTGTATCAACTGGACGATGAAGGTGTTTTTCGTTTACTGGATACGTTAGAAGAAAAAAAAGACTTTTCGGAAAAACTTTGTGCTAACAGAGTAAGGAATAGACAATTATATTCTGTTGTTTGGGAAGGGCTTTTTGATGAAAATAATGCAAAACATTTAGCTCTTGAGGATTTAAATAAACGTACGCAACTTGAAAATCAAATTGCTGAGAGTCTTGGGATAAGTTCTTGTGATGTAGTTGTTGATATTCCTGAGCGTATCTCTTTTGAAA
Organism: Spirochaetaceae bacterium; assembly: GCA_017622235.1. Taxonomy (GTDB): domain Bacteria; phylum Spirochaetota; class Spirochaetia; order Treponematales; family Treponemataceae; genus Treponema_F. Next base: position 34,961 of record JAGARN010000005.1, read on the forward strand.
GCAATTTATGGGTTCAGGATGAAAAAGTTCAATTTACTCAAAGTTCTACAGTTTTTTCAGCAGAAACTGTAAGTTTATTTACAAAAAACCTTCGTAAGATTAGATGTTTTTGCAAAACGTGTTATAATAATGCGGATAAGATAAAAAAGATTGCGTATTTCTTTGAAATATAGTATAATTCCTTTATGGAAATTGATGATACGTTGTCAATGGAGGATTTTTTGAGAATTCAGAATATTATGGAGTCGTACGTTTCAAAAAGGGTTAATGCCTTGTACGATGACCTTGTGGCTGAAAATGCGTCATTCTTATCTTGTGATTGTGAAAATTGTAGGCTAGATACTATTTGTTATGTTTTAAATCGAACACATTCAAAATATGTTGTTTCAGGAAGAGGTATCACACATGCCATGCTTGCAGATGATTCTCAGTTACGAGCGGATATTGACGCATTGGTGATGGATGGAATTCGTATTGTTAACTCTGCTAAACGTCCTTACCATGTGGAACGTGTTGCTGATGATGATAAACTTGCCAATCCTTCTTTTGTTTTCCCTGTGTTTATCGGTACTGTTTTTGATGGACGTACCTTTGAGCCACTTATGGATGTAGATGTAGAGCTTAAATCAGATGGTGAGCTAGTTGTTATGGAAGATTGCTCTTGGGCAAATCCTACAAAAACATACAAAGCAACTAAGGGAACTTATTCATTTAAGCCAGCTGTTATAAAGGTTGAATCTGATGATTTAACAAAGAATTTTTCTTATTCGGTTACAATTTCTGCAAAGGGATATCAGCCTTTGCACTTTTCTTTTGTTGTGCCAGTTACAAGTACAAGTAAGCAACAGCAATTTTTTTCTATCAAGTTACAAGATGCATATTTGTTTCCAGAAGATGAAATGAATCCTATGGAAGATTAAAAAAATAGTTTAAAGGTACTTGACAGATTTATTTTAGTTTGGTATAGTATCTTTGTTACGGGCGCTTAGCTCAGCTGGGAGAGCGTTTGGTTTACACCCAAAATGTCGGGAGTTCGATCCTCTCAGCGCCCATAGAGTTGTTAAGTAAATACTTTTTTAGGTGTTTGCTTAATAACTTTTTTTTTGCTTTAGGCTTTTTTGAGAATAAATCATTAAGTTTTTTACCCTCACTGTCCAAAAATTTATTACAATATTATCACCAGTTGCTATTAGTGTTTATTCTTACTCTATATCATTTTTTAATAAAAGAATATTTTTGACATAAAGACATATTGACATTTTCTGATTTTATGTTATTCTTAGTTTTATTGACAAAAGCGTATTTTTTGTCAATAAAAATGACAAACAAAAACGGAGATATTCCTTATGGAAAAAAAATATGCTTTTTTGTTTCCTGGACAAGGAGCTCAAACCCAAGGAATGATAAAAGACGTTTGCGACTCGTATCCCCAAGCACGCAAATGTTTGGATTCAATTTCTGAAATTGCCGGGGAAGACATGGTAAAGTTGTTGTGGGAAACAGAAGCCGCCGAACTTGCCCGCAGCGACCGAAGTCAGCTGGCTATCACGGCAGCGTCTTTGGCTGTCGCCGCCGCATTGAAGTCGAAAGGTGTGGAACCTTCCGTTTGTGCGGGATTCAGCCTTGGGGAATTCCCGGCCCTTTGCATGAGCGGTGTCCTTTCCTTTGAAGATACAATCCGTGTTGTAAAGCGACGCGGTCAAATCATGCAATCTGTTTGCGAGGATATTGCAAGGTGCAACGCAGGAAACCCGCCGGGAATGGCCGCGGTGGTTGGTCTTGCCCCGGAAAAAGTTGTTGAAATAGCAAACGCAGCGGGCGGAGTTTATGCTGCAAACATGAACAGTGCACGTCAAACTGTGGTTGCAGGAACGGCTAAAGGTCTTGAAAAAGCAGAAGAGCTTTGCAAACAAGCCGGTGCTCGCCGTTTTGTTCGTCTTGCCGTTGCAGGACCTTTCCATAGTCCCTTGATGCAACTTGCAGCCGACGAATTTGAAAAAGCAATCTCAAATGTCCAGTTCAACAACCCGGTTGTGACATTGCTTTCAAACGTAACAGGGGAAAAAGCCACAAGTGGAAAAGAAATCAAGAAAAATGCGGTTCTTCACTTGACAAACCCTGTGCTTTGGACGGCCGAAGAAACTGTTCTTGGTGGCATTGTTGGCAATGATTCTGCTGAATGGAACATTTTGGAAGTTGGTCCCGGAAAAGTTCTTTCAGGCTTGTGGCGTGATACTGAATTCGCTGAGAAATGGGCGGCAGTTCCTGTGAACACGGCAGATTCTATTACAAGTATTGAATAAAAAAGGAGATAAAGAAGATTATGTTGCTGGAAGGAAAAAAGGCTCTTGTTACTGGTTCTTCAAGAGGAATCGGCAGGGAAATTGTCCGCCGGTTCTTGGAAGAAGGTGCGGAAGTTTGGGGACTTTGTTCCAAGCCTTCTGCTGCACGAGAGGAATTGGAGTCTTTCGCAAAAGAGAAGAACACGACATTCCACGAAATTTGTGCGGATGCGTCAAACGCAGAGGAATTGGCTTTGACGATAAAAGCCGCTTTAAAAGAAGCCGGTGGATTTGACGTGCTTGTAAACAACGCTGGAATAACCCGTGACGGTCTTTCGTTCCGTATGAGTATGGAAGACTGGAATTCTGTGATTGCAGTGAACCTGACGGCTGTTTTTGTTGTGTCCCAGATTGTGTCTTCAGACATGATTAGAAAGCGTGCAGGTTCAATAATAAACATGACAAGCATTGTCGGTTTGCATGGACAAGGCGGTCAAGTGAACTATGCGGCAAGCAAAGCAGGTCTTGTTGGCATGACAAAAAGCCTTGCAAAGGAGTGTGGCGGACGTGGAGTTCGCGTGAATGCAATCGCCCCAGGATTTATAGACACGGACATGACTCGTGCTGTAAACGAAGATGCACGTAAAACTTGGCTGGAAGGGATTCCGCTAAAACGTGCGGGTACTGTTGCAGATGTTGCCAACGCCGCTGTTTTCTTGGCATGTGATATGTCAACGTATATTACGGGTCAAATTCTTGGCGTAGACGGCGGAATGGGTGCTTGAAAATAAGGAGGTAAGATAAAAACTGCCAAAAATGTTGTCAGTTCTTATCTTAATATATATTGCTGTTTTTCACTGCGTTGCAAAACAGCGTAAAAAGTCAATTTCGAAAATTGAAATTTTCTCATTGACTTTTTATGGGAGGGAAGATAAAAACTGCCTGAAATATCGTCAGTTTTTATCTCTAATAGTTTGCGTTGCAAACTAAATATATAATGCTGTTTTTCACTGCGTTGCAAAACAGCGTAAAAAGTCAATTTCGAAAATTGAAATTTTCTCATTGACTTTTTATGGGAGAATATTATGAGACGTGTGGTTGTTACAGGAATGGGAGCTGTTACGCCCCTTGGAAACAATGTAGAAGATACTTGGGCTGGAATTCGTGCAGGAAAATCAGGAATTTCAAATATCACCTATTTCGACACATCAAATACCAATGTAAAGATTGCCGGTGAGTTAAAGAATTTTGACACATCCGAGTTTATCGACAAAAAAGACGCTAGAAAAATGGCACGTTTTACCCAGTATGCTGTGGTTGCTGCCGGACAGGCTCTAAAGGATGCAGGTCTTTTGGAGGAAACTGTAGCAGAGCCTCAAAATACAGGTGTTTTCGTTGGGAATGGAATTGGTGGATTTGAAGTGTTTGAAGAGTCTTGTGGAAAGTATTTCAAATCCGAAGGAACTCGTGTTCCTCCGCTTACAATTCCAATGCTGATTCCAAATGAAGCTGCCGGAAATATTTGTATGCGCTACGGAATAAAGGGGCTTGCCCCGACAATCGCAACCGCTTGTGCTTCTAGTACAGATGCTTTGGGCTTGGCCTTGGATTGCGTGCGTTCTGGACGTGTGGATGTCTGTGTGGCAGGGGGAGCGGAAGGTACGGTTACCGGATTTGGGATTGCTTGTTTTACTGTGTTGCAGACTTTGGCAAGTTCTTTCAACGACTGCCCGGAAAAAGCAAGCCGTCCATTTGATTCAAAACGGGAAGGTTTTGTCATGGGAGAGGGAGCTGCCATGTTGATTTTGGAAGAGTACGAACACGCAAAAGCTCGTGGGGCAAAAATCTATGCCGAATTTGCAGGTTACGGCGGTTCTTCTGACGCATACCATATAACAAGCCCAGACCCTTCTGGAGACGGCGGAGCTGCGGCAATGGTTGCTGCTATTAAAGACGCAGGAATTAAACCGGAGGATGTCCAATATTACAATGCACACGGAACATCAACCCCAATAAATGATCCTGCGGAAACAGCCATGCTAAAAAAAGCATTTGGCGACCATGCATACAAAATGAAAGTTTCTTCTACAAAAAGCATGACGGGGCATTGTTTGGGTGCTGCCGGAGCAATAGAAGCCATGATTTGCATTAAGGCGATAAACGACGGATTCTATCCTCCCACAATCAATCTGGAAAATCCGGACGTGGAGCACGGTTGTGATTTGGATTACGTCCCTAACAAGGGTGTTGAAGGTGAAATCACTTGTGCGGCTTCTGGCTCTTTGGGTTTTGGTGGACACAACGGTGTTGTTGTTTTCAAAAAAGTGACGGATTAGTCAAGGTAAAATATGAGCGTTACAAAGGACATTGAGTCGTTACTTCCCCATCGCAAACCATTTTTGTTTGTGGACGAAATTGTCAGTGCAGATGAAAAGGGTAGTGTTTCCACTAGAACTTTTACACAAGAGGATTTTTTCTTTAAGGGGCATTTCCCTGAATACCCGGTTGTACCAGGAGTTATTCTTGTGGAAACAATGGCACAAGCCGGTGGAGCTGCGTTAAGTTTTCAAAAAATATTCGACGAAGGTTCGTTGTTTTTCTTGGCAACAGTGGACAAGGTGAAATTCCGAAGCCAAGTCAGACCCGGAGACAGGGTTCGCATAGAAATAACGAATCTCCGTGTTTCGCCTAAAATGATAAAACAGTCAGGCAAAGCATTTGTTGGCGAAACCCTAGCCGCCGAAGCCGAATGGATGTGCCTAGTCGGCAAAGCCGGCTAGGAGCCGCCAAGGAGGGCGGCTTGGGAAAGATGCAGTTTTGCTTGTCAAAACTGAGGAGCAAGGGAAGCAGGACGCTGAGCTTGCTCGTGGATGTGCCTAGTCGGCAAAGCCGACTAGGAGCCGCCAAGGAGGGCGGCTTGGGAAAGATAACAAGTTAAGTAGCAAAAATAAAAATATCATTGCTTGAAAAGTGTATTGCTTTTTTTAAGCTAAAGATATATCATGTAACTAATCTGTATCAATATTCTTTGGAGGATAAAATGAAGAAGATACTTTCTGTATTAGTGATGTTTGTTATAGTTTCAGGCTTTGTTTTTGCAGTTGGTTCTAAAGAAACTGTTTCAACTGATGGCAGACCTACCGTTCGTTTGATTACTGACGCAACAGGTATTGACGACAAATCATTTAACGCCGCCGCTTGGAGAGGAATTCTTGCTTACTATGGTGATACATGGGAAAACCAAACAGGTCGTGGTAAGTTATATGATGTTGTAACTTGTCAAACACAGGATATGTATATTCCTACTCTCAAGCAGGCTTCAGATGAAGGTTATGACTTGATTGTTACAACAGGATTTACATTTGCAGATGCCTTGAACGAAGTTGCACCTTTGTATCCAGATCAGCGTTACATGATTGTTGATGTTGACTATGTTGTTCAACCTAATGTTATGCAATTCGTTTTCAAAGAGGAAGAAGGTTCTTACTTAGTAGGTCTTGCAGCAGCACTTCAGGCTAAGGAAGCTGGAATTCAGAATCCTAAGTTTGGCTTTATTGGAGGAATTCCTAGTGCAACAATAACCAAATTTGAAATTGGATATATTCAGGGTTTGAAGTCTGTATTCCCAAATGCAGAGGTTGTTGATTTCTATGCCAATGACTGGGGAAAGCCAGAACTAGCAAAAGCTCAAGCTAAGAACTGGTTTGATTCCGGTGTATATGCAATTTTTTCTGCTGCAGGTGGTACAGGCGGTGGAACAATCGCTCAGGCAAAAGAATATCGTATTCAGGGTAAGGATGTTTGGGCAATCGGTGTAGACTCAGATCAATACGAAGATGGTATATATTCTGGTAACAAGTCTGCCGTTCTTACATCTATGATTAAGCGTGTAGAAACTTCAACACTTATGGCTCTCGAAACAATAGATACCAATACATTTGCAGGTGGCGTTGTTGTTCTTGATATGTTTGACGATGGTGTTGGTTATTCAACAACAAATCCAGAACTTTCTGCAAGCGTAATTAAAGCAGTTGATGCAGCAAAAGTTGATATTATTAATGGCAAGATAAAAGTTTTTGGAACATATAAAGAAGCTCTTGCTGCAGGAGTTGCTCCAGCTGGTCTTGGTGCTATGGATAATTAATTTTTAATGCAATAAAAAAAAGAAGCTGTCAAAACAATTGTGTTGGGCAGCTTCTTTTTTATTTCTGCAAAAGGGGTCGATATGGAAAGTAATGCAATAGAAATGATAGGAATTACTAAGATTTTCCCTGGTGTTGTTGCTAATGACAATATAACTTTGACAGTAAGGCAAAACGAAATCCTTGCCCTTTTAGGTGAAAACGGAGCTGGAAAATCAACTCTCATGTCAATACTTTTCGGTTCATATGATCCAGATGCAGGAAATATTAAAATACGTGGTAAAGAAGTTAAAATAAAAGACCCAAACTTTGCAACAGCTTTAGGGATTGGTATGGTTCACCAGCATTTTAAATTGGTGCATAACTATACTGTTGCAGAAAATATTGTGCTGGGTGTTGAGCCAAAAAATAGCTTTGGTATGCTTGACCTTTCATCAGCAGAAAAAAAAGTTGCTGAACTTTCTGAACAATACGGATTGCACGTTAATCCAAAGGCAAAAATCGAAGATATTACAGTTGGTATGCAACAACGGGTTGAAATCCTAAAAGTTTTGTACCGAAATGCTGATATTATCATTTTTGATGAACCTACAGCTGTTTTAACTCCACAAGAAATTGACGAACTTATGGAAATTATTAGACGGTTAAAGGCTGAAGGCAAAACAATCATTCTAATTACCCACAAACTAAAAGAAATCAAAGCAGTTGCTGAGCGTTGTACAGTTTTGCGTCGCGGAAAAGTAATTGGAACAGTTGATGTAAAAGAGGTTTCTGAAAATCAACTTGCAGAAATGATGGTTGGTCGAGCTGTTAAGTTTGAAATCGATAAAAAACCTGCAAATCCTGGAAAAACGGTCTTATCCTTGGAAAATGTTTCCATCAAAAACAGTCGCGGTCAGTTAGTTGTAAACGATTTAAATCTTGATATTCGTTCTGGAGAAGTTGTTGGTATTGCTGGAGTTGATGGCAATGGTCAAACCGAATTGATTTACGGAATTACAGGTCTTCTTCCAATAGAAAGTGGAAAAATCCTTCTAAATGGAGAAGATGTTTCAAAATTAAGCATAAGAAAACGAATTGAACTTGGAATTGGTCATATTCCAGAAGATAGGCATAAACACGGTCTTGTGGCAGAATTTACTGTGGCTGAAAATATTTCTATTAAAAACTACTATAAAGAACCATATTCAAATAAATATGGAATTCTAAATATGGAAGCTATGAAATCAAAGGCTTCTGAACTGATAAAATCTTTTGATATTCGGGCTGGAGAAGATTCTCTTACAAAGGCTGGAAGTATGTCTGGTGGAAATCAGCAAAAAGTGATTATTGCCAGAGAAATCGAGCTTTCTCCAGAATTGCTTGTGGTTGCTCAACCAACTCGTGGTCTTGATGTTGGTGCTATCGAGTACATTAGAAAACGTATTATAGAAGAGCGAGATAAGGGCAGAGCGATTTTGCTTGTTTCCTTTGAATTAGACGAAATTATGAATCTTTGCGATAGAATTGCAACAATTTCAAAAGGTTCTATTGTTGGAGTCTTTAAAGAAGGTGAAGTTACAGAACGTGAAATCGGAATGATGATGGCTGGTTCAAAAAAATCAGATGATAAAAACGTAGAAAAAGCAGAAGGGGAAATAGATGAAAAATAAAAATCCACTAGAAAAAAAGACACTTTCCCAAATTATTCTAAAATCTGATGGGGCAATTTCTATAATTGTTGTTCTACTTGGATTTTTATTTGCTACGATTTTGATTGCTTGTATGGGTAGAAATCCCTTAAATATGTACAAGGCTCTAATTCAATCTTTAACTGGTTTATATACAAACAGAAAGGGTGAGCTTGTTTGGAATCTTCGCTATGTTGGGGAATGGCTTGCGATTTCTGTGCCTTATATACTTTGTGGATTATGTATGGCTTTTGCTTCTCGAACAGGCTTATTTAACATTGGTGGAGAAGGTCAGTACATTGTGGGAATGACTGTAGCTCAAGTAGTTGCATTAAATTTTTTTCACATTCCAGGGCTTCATTGGATGGTTGCAATTTTATGTGCAATTTTAGCTGGAGCAATTTGGGGTGGAATTGTTGGTTTTTTAAAAGCAAAATTTGAAGTTTCAGAAGTTGTTACAACAATTATGTTAAACTATGTGGCTTTGTATCTGTCTCGTATCATTGTTTCTGCAATTCCTGGCACAAATACTTATAAAACAGTGAATTATCCAGAAACAGCAATGATTCGCTGGGATTTTTTGGAAAAAATAACAAATAATTCCACATTGAACTTAGGTATTTTCTTTGCAATTATCGCAGTAATTCTTTACTGGTTCATTATGGAAAAAACAAATCTTGGTTTTGGTTTACGTGCCACTGGTTACAACAAAGATGCAGCAAAATATGCTGGTATTCCTGTTGTGGCAAGTATCGTAATATCTATGGCAATTTCTGGTGCTTTTGCAGGACTTGCTGGTGGAACTGTGGCTCTTGGTTCATTTAGATATGGTCGTGTTATTTCTGGAATGGATAACTATGGTTTTACAGGAATTGCAGTTGCTCTAGTTGGAAACAATACTGCTGGAGGAACATTTTTAGCTGGACTTTTGTTTGGTTTGTTAGCTTCTTCTCAAACTGCAATGCAATCTATGCAGATTCCAAAAGAAATTACCTTTATTATTCAAGGTTTAATCGTTGTATTTATTGCTATGCGTGAAGGTTTGCGTATGTACGTAAAATGGCACGAAAAGAAAAAACTTGAAAAAGTAGAAAATACAGAAAAAACATTGGAGGAAGAAAATGTCTAGTTTAATTGGAATGTTGCCTTCAGTTTTAATGATAGTTTCTCCAATCCTTATAACTGCTTGTGGCGGAATGATTTGTGAGAGAAGTGGAGTTGTAAATATTGCTCTGGAAGGACTTATGGGAATTGGAGCCTTTGCTGCTGCTTCTTTTCATGTTCTAAATGAAGTTGCCCTTGGTGGTGCTTCTGTTTGGATTGCTTTGTTAGTTGGGGCTTTTTGCGGAATGATTATGTCCTTTGTTCATGCTTTTGCATCAATTTCTCTAAATGCTGACCAAACAATTTCTGGTACTGGAATTAACTTGATTGTAAACGGTATTACAATATTCATGTCGCAAATAATTTTTAATGCAGATAGAACTAAACCTTATCAAATGGGAATGAAACCAATAATGAGTTTAGGTGGAATTTACCCTACAGCATTTATTGCTCTTGCTGTTGTATTGATTATATGGTTTGTAATGTATAAATTGCCTTTTGGTTTGCATTTACGAGCTTGTGGCGAAAATCCAAGTGCTGCTGCTTCTGTTGGGGTAAAGGTAAAAAAAATACGCTATTTTGCTGTTATTACCTCAGGTTTTTTAGCAGGTTTGGCTGGAGGTTGCTTAGTATTTACACAAACAATTCAATATACAAGCAATACAATAAATGGTGCTGGTTTTATTGCTTTAGCTGCTGTTTCTTTTGGTAGGTGGAGACCTGCAGGAATAAGTTTGTCATCTTTATTGTTCGGTTCTGCTGTGGCTTTTTCAATTTATGTTGTTAATATCCCTTTTTTGAAAAATCTTTTCCCATCAGAGTTTTTTAATTTATTACCATATGTAATTACACTTTTAGCTTTAGTTGTGTTTAGTGGTAAAAACTATGCTCCGCTAGCAGTTGGAAAACCTTACGAAAAAAGTGGAAGTTAGTAAAATTAATTACTAAAATCACCGTTGACTAAATGATTTTAACGCTATAAAATAAACCAAATTTTATTCCATTTGATGGGTGGTGTAACAAAATGAACAGAAGATTAATCACTTCAGCATTGCCGTATGTTAATAATATTCCTCACCTAGGTAACTTAATTCAAGTTCTTTCTGCTGATGTTTTTGCAAGATTTTGTCGTAGTCGAGGATACGATACAGTGTATATTTGTGGAACAGATGAATATGGTACAGCCACAGAAACAAAAGCGTTAGAAGAAAAAAAATCGCCTAGAGAATTATGTGATTATTACCATGCAATTCATGCAGAAATATACAAATGGTTCGGTATTGCCTTTGATCATTTTGGAAGAACATCAACACCTCAGCAAACAGAAATAGTTCAGCAGCTTTTTTTAGATTTAGATAAAAAAGGCTACATTAAAGAAAATACTATAGAGCAACTGTATTGTCCGAAATGTAATCGTTTTCTTGCAGACAGATTTGTACTTGGAACTTGTCCACATTGTGCTTCTGAAGACGCCCGTGGAGATCAATGTGAAAAATGTGGAAAACTCCTTGAACCAACAGAGTTAAAATCACCACGTTGTTCAACTTGTGGAAATACACCTCATCTTAAACAAACAAAACATTTATATATTGATTTGCCTAGTATTCAAAAAGAATATGGACCTTGGATGGAAAAAACCAGTGTAGAAGGTAAATGGGCAAAAAATGCTGTGCAAATGACACAAGCATGGATTCGAGATGGCCTTCATGAACGAGCGATTACCCGTGACCTTAAGTGGGGTATTCCTGTCCCAAAAACTGGTTTTGAGGATAAAGTTTTTTATGTATGGTTTGATGCTCCTATCGGATATATTTCAATTACAAAGGCACTAGAAGATAAACTTAAAACCTTGGGGAATTTCGATTTTGATTGGAAATCTTGGTGGCTTCCAGAAGAATCTTCTGCATCTAATGCAAAAGTTCCAGTAGATTTGTTTCAATTTATTGGTAAGGACAATATTCCTTTCCACACAGTTATTTTTCCTTCTACGCTTATTGGTTCCGGTAGAAACTGGACAAAGTTGTATCATATGTCAAGTACTGAATATCTTAATTATGAATCTGGAAAATTTTCTAAATCCAAAGGTGTTGGTGTATTCGGTAGTGATGCAAAAGAGTCTGGGATTCCTGCTGATGCTTGGAGATTTTATATTTTTTATAATAGACCAGAAAAATCTGATACACAGTTTGTTTGGAAAGATTTTCAAGAAAAATATAATGGTGAATTAATAGGAAATTTAGGTAATTTAGTAAATCGAACTCTTACATTCGTTTCCCGATATTACGGGGGGAAAATTCCTCAAGGAAGTAGAGATGAAAATCTTTGGCAAATTGTATTACAAGCAGAAGCTAAAGTTACAGAAAAACTTGAGTGGGCAGATTTAAAAGACGCTTTTCACGAAATTTTTTCAATATCATCTGTAGCCAATAAGGCATTTCAAGATGGTGAACCTTGGAAAACACGTAATACAGATCCAGAAAAAGCAGCAAATCTTATTTGTAACCTTTGTTATGTAATAAAAGACCTTATGATTATGGCTCATCCGTATATGCCTCAGTATACACAAAAGGTTATGTCCTACTTTGGTAAATCAATAGCAGATCCAATAATTGGTTCACCAGCAGCTTCTGATAGTCTTACTTGGGAAGATTTAGGTTCATTTGAAGGGCTAGAAAGAGTATCACAGGTTGAAATTTATTTTACGACTTTGGATAATAAAACCATAGATGCTTATCGAAATCGTTACGCAGGTAGTCAAAAAGAGCGAAATGTTTCTGATAAAAACCAAAAAACTCCTTCGAAAGAAAAAAATACTCAGCCTAAGCAATCAGAAAAAATATTAGACCCTGTGGCACACTTTAATAAGAATATTGTACTTAAAACCGCTAAGATAATTAAAGTTGAAAAACATCCAGAAGCTGATAAACTTTATATAGAAACGCTTGATGATGGTTCTGGTAATGAAAGAATTATTCTTTCTGGACTTGTGCCCTATCTTACAGCAGAAGAACTTTTAGGTAAAACTGTAATCATTGCAGACAATCTTAAACCAAGGAAAATGCGCGGGATAGAAAGTAGGGGTATGCTACTTGCAGCAGATTATACTTGTTCAGATGGAAAAGAATGTGTTGAAGTATTAGATTGTCCTTGGGCGAAGCCAGGAAGTGCTGTTGTTCTTAAGGGTTCAGATTTGTCTATAGAGAAGCCTGCAGAAATTGATGCTGATACATTTTTCGCAATAGATATTGAAGTCAAAAACAAAGTTGTTTGTGTAGGCGAAGTACCCCTTGTAGTTGAAGGAAAAGAAGTTACCACCATAAATACAGTAAATGGCGGAGTTCATTAAACCGTGAAAGTTGAGCAACTTAACATTGAAAACATAGATTTGCAAAGTCAAAAATCTCTTTGCAAATCTATGAGCAGTTTCTTACAGAGTCATTTTTGGGCTGATTTTAAAGCTAATCACGGTTGGAAAGAGTTAAGATTTAAGGGTTACGAAGCAGGTATTGAATTTGAATGTTCCCTGTTGCTTAGGGAATTTTCTATACCTTTTATTGGTAAAATTAATCTGGCATATGTCCCTATGGGAATAGATTTGTGCAAGAATTTTTCTGATGATGTATACAAATGTACAACATACACTAAAATTTTATCCGAATTTTCTTGCATGATAAAACAATATTTGCCTAAAAAAACTATTTGTATTCGATATGATGTTCCTATAGAATTTGAAAGGATTGATGATGCTGTTTCTTTTGCAACATCTGTTGAAAAGCAAAGTCGTAAAATCTCTAAAAAATTAAAATGTACAAAAGCTCCATATAATGTTCAGCCTCCAGATACGGTTGTTTTAGATTTGTCTCAATCCGAAGATTGTATTTTTGAGCAAATGAAGAGTAAGTGGCGATACAATATTCGTCTTGCTCAAAAAAAAGGCGTCCAAATAAAAAAATGTTCTCTTGATGAAATTGATTTATTTTATAACTTATATAAAGTAACTGCTCAGCGGGACGGAATTGCAATTCACAATAAAGAATATTATGCGGATTTATTGCGGCGTGGTTGTTCTTATAATTTTTCTTCATCAGAAGAGAATCTAAATTCAGATTATTCTGTTAATCTTTATATTGCTAGTCATGAAGATGAGCCTCTTGCAGCTATAATTACGCTTTTTACCCCAAAAGAAGCCGTTTATCTTTACGGAGCTTCTAGTAACAATAAACGAAATTTAATGCCTGCTTATCTTTTGCAATGGACTTCGATTTGTGATGCAAAAAAAGCAGGTTCTCTTTGTTATGATTTTTATGGGATTCCGCCAACTGATGATGAAAAACATCCAATGCATGGTTTATACCGATTTAAAACCGGATTTGGCGGACGTATTGTTCATAGACCGGGTAGCATAGATGTACCTCTTTCACCCTTATATAATCTATATGTAGTTTTAGAAAAACTTCGTAGCTTTTGGTACAAAACTGTAAAGAAGAGATTTACAAGACGATAGTTTTAGAAAATTTTTATTAGCCAGAGCAGATTATAAAGAAAGTGAACTATTGTAATAAAAATAATTCCCATTTTTTTAATTATATATAGGCGTAGTACAATACCAGCAAAAAATGCGTTCATTACGGCTGGCAACCCAGCATAGGAATGGCTTATTGCAAAAAGAATCACAATCAGTACTTCAAAAAAATACTGTATATTTTTTTGAAGTTTTTCACTAAGATTTACTTTGTTTATTATACTTAGTGTATAACTTGGTAAATAAACTCTATACACTATTTCTTCATAAAAGGCTGCTACAAAAGTTCCTACTAAAATATTCATAACAAAGGGTATATTTATTTTTTGATTAAGTGATGCTGTGTTGGCAAACCCTGTTTTATTTGCAATAAAATTCCAAAATAATGCATTAGCAATCAAAATTAAAAAAAGTAGTATAAGAAAAAGAATTGTTTTTAAATTAAAACAAGAGAATAGTTTTATTTCAGTAAATTTACATACACGAAAAAAAATGAGTATAGAAAGAATTAATTGCAAGCAAATTGAAATCCAATTATAGCCACTAAAAGTATAAGATTGAGGTTCAACAAAAAGAGGAGGAAAAACAAGTAGAAATACGATAATTATTTCTAAAAAGTGCTGTATTTTCATAAAATATGTGATATTATAGTAAAAAGAGGGTATTTTGTATATCATTTTTTTAATTTTAGGCATTCTTGTTATAGGGCTTTGCGTAAGATTATTTGTACTACATAAGAACACAATCTCTTTTTTTGTTACTGGAATTGATTCTGGGTTTTCTATCGCAGAGATATTTTCTTTGTGGAAACTTGCAAAACTTTGTGATTTAGAAGAACCCACATCTTTATATCTTTCTCTTCCCGCATTGTCTAGGAGTATATCTAAGCTTTTGTCTATTTCTAGGTCTAATGGAACAGAATTTTCTAAAAATACTCAAAAATTACTTACCAAATTGTATACATACCGCACAAAGGTTGAATTAGACCCACTTTCAAAAAAGGGGTTAAAGTCTTCAAAATATTTAGACGAAGGGCAAAAACTTCGTGTTGTATTAAAGGGTGTTGGAGTTTTTTCATCTCGTATAGAGATGAACGGAAGAGAACTTATAATTCATGTTCCATCAAAAAATGGAATAATTACGATGTATGGAAACGAATGGGTTGGTCAACGTGTAAGTATATATCTTTGGCGTAAAGATGATGCTTGTTATGTTTTTGATTCAACTGTTATTGGTTCTGGACAATACGCTAGCATTCCTGTTTTGTATATTTCACATTCCTCTGATTTAACTAGAGTTCAAAAACGTAAATCTGTACGTTCAAAGTGTGCAATTTCTGCAAGAATGTTCCTTCCTAGCGTAAAAGATTTTGCTTATGACACATCACTAGAAGATCCTTCTGGTGGTTACCGCTGTATGATAGAAGATATTTCTGGTGATGGTGCGTTAATTCGTATTGGCGGTAAGGGTAGGAATGGTATTCCCATAAAATTGCAGTTCTCTATAGAGGAACGGTTTATTGTGATGGCAGGAATAGTACGTGCCGTGGAATATAACAGAGATCTTAATCAATCTAGACTTCACTTTGAATGTATTAAAATTGAACCAGAACTACGTAACATTGTTCTTTCCTTTGTATATAATGTGTTACCTCAAGAAGAAAAAGAGGTTCTTGAAGCAATACAGGGAACAGAAGAAGATAAAACAGTAGATGAACAACAAAAAGATGGAAACATAAATACTGAAAATATGGAAAGAAAATTGCCACAGGAGAATATGGTTGAAGAAGATACAGAAGAAGAAACAGAGGAGCAACATGAAGACGATGTATTTGCTTCCCTTCCTGTAGAAGATTCTTTATCAAATGATTCATTGGATATGTTGGAGCCTTTATGAAAAAAATAATTAGTTCTTTAGTTATTTGTGTTTTTTTGCCACTTGCTACTTTACGGGCAAATCAAAATTTAGTTTCGGAAGAATATGCTAAGTTTGTTACTGGTTCTGTTGCAGATAAAGCTATAGTTCTTCAGCAACTTGAAATTACCGAACAAACTGATTCTTTTACAGCAACGTTACCAGAATTAGCGTTAAGTTTTGTTGCGGAAAATGTTCCCATTATTGGAAATGTTGAGGGTATGGCTCAATTAGTCCTGGCGGCATTGCCTTTGATAAATATTGATTCTTCTAAAACAGTAGATATGCTTTGGCAAATATGTGATATGTTTCAGGATGAAGAAATTAAATCTGCTATTTTTGATGCTTACAATGGGATTGCTATTAATTCGCGGCAACTTTTAACACCATACATTACACAATTACACACTTTTGTTGCAGAATGTATTGCATCTGGTTCTTATTCTAGTGAATCCTGTATTCAGGTGGTTGAATTACTAGGCAATATTTCAGATACGTCTTCTTTTGATCTTCTTTTTCGCTTAGTTTACAACGATTACAATCCTGTTCTTACAGAGGTTGCAACATTTGCTTTTGACAGAATCTTACCGTCGTCACATACTAATATAATACGTTTGATGTTAGACAAAGATAACGTTTCAGTCGAAGAAAAGAGGTTGCTTTTTACACTAGTGCAAAAAAATACAAAAATTTCTCAGATTTTAAAGGCAGATTTAGCAGAAAATGCATTGTCAGCTGCGATAATTAATACAGAGGACGTGCAAAAGATTACGCCCGATGCAGTTGCTTTACAAATGTCAGCTGTTAAAGAAATTGCTGCTTTAGAATGGACAAGAGCTTCTGCAACTGTTGCAAAATTCTTTTTGGTTGCTCAAAAAGAGTATGATGCAGGTTTAATTTCTGAAAATGAATTTTTAGAAATTATTAGTTGCGTTGAAACTCTTGCTACAACCCACTCTGTAGCAGCATTAAGCGATTATCTTGGCGTTCTTAATAAAACTACCGCAGAAGTTGGCAATATATGTAGCGAACCTGTGGTTTTAGCTGTAATTGATGCACTAGGAACTCTAGGAGACAAAAATGCATTTGACAATTTGCTATATGTTACTTATTTGCCATATTCTGATTCAGTTGTTGCCAGTGCTCGAGCAGCCTTGGCAGGATTGAAATGGTAGAAGTATTAAAAAATTTACTTTTTTCGCTAAAAAAAAACACCGTATGTCTTTCGGCAATATGTGTAGCATTTTTGTTGTACAGTGGAATTGTACCTGTTTGTTCAAGGAATCCTTACAAAGGGATTATTTCTCCGAAAAATGTTACAACATTAAGAGGTAAGGTAATTTCAAATCCAGTTAAAACTGCTAAGGGAGCATACTACCGTTGTAAAATGGATTTGGAATCTGTAACAGGTGATATTTTAACTTCCGCTGGAACAAATCTTGTAGGTATTCAGTCCACAGCGAAAGGAGAGGTTTTTGTTTATTTACCTGCACAAGTGGTAGAAATACATTATCCGGGTCGTCTGTATTCTGCGTCATCTTCTGCAAATACTGGAATATTAGTTGAAACAGGGGCAAATTTATTATTAAAAGCAAGATTTGCTCAAAATAATTCAACTACCTCAGTGAATGAAACATTTGTTCCACCTCAATTTTTTGCTACCGAAGTAAAGTTTTTAGGTTTTGATGAAGATCTCTTTGGTAAGATTGCTTTTTTTAGAGCCTTGTGTCGCTTACAATTAAAAAGACTACTCTATGCTTGGGGCGATTCAGGTGGTTTATTTTTAGCCTTAGTTTCTGGTTCTGGGGAATATACAGATAGTAACTTAGCAGAAAATTTCAGGAATTCTGGTCTTGCACACATATTAGCTCTTTCGGGTATGCATCTTTCTTTTTTTGCAGGACTTGCATCAACATTTTCTAAATTTTTAGGACGTAATTTTTCTAAATTATTTTCTCTAAATGCGGTATTACTTTTTGTTTGGTTTGCAGGGTTGACTCCTTCTTTACTTAGAGCCTTGTTATGTTGTTTACTAGGTTTTATCACGAGTATTATTGGCTTAAAACCAAGCAACCTTAGAATTTTATGTATTTCTTTTCTCATACATATTTGTATTGTCCCTTCAGATTTGTTTCAATTATCCTTTCAACTTTCGTATTTGGCTTTACTAGGAATTTTACTAATTTCACCTTTACTTGAAGTAGTAACTTATAATATTATGCCACCGTATTTTGCTTCTGGTATTAGTTCTTCTGCTGGAGCACAAGTTTTGTCTACACCTGTTTCAGCAAAAGTTTTTGGATACTTTATGCCAGGTGGTATTGTAGCATCTGTGATTGTTTCGCCTATTGTTTCTTTATTTTTATCGGTGGGTGTTTTATGTGTGTTATTTTCTCTCTTGTGCCCTTTAATGATAGAGCCTCTTGGCGTTATAATGAATCTATTATATAATTGCATAAACTTCTCAGTTCATTTTTTTTCAAAGATACCAGTTTTGGAGTTATAATGGAATATTTAGATTATGATTCTCCTTCATCGATAAAGTCTTTTTTAGAGGGAAAAGGCTTAGCAATGCAAAAAAAGTTCGGTCAGAATTTTTTGATAAATAAAAACGCTCGTGTTAGATTAATAGATTCACTTGAGATTGATAGTACTTCTACTGTATGGGAAGTAGGTCCAGGACTAGGAGCAATGACAGAAGAAATTCTTTCTAGGGGGGCAACTTTAACAGCTTTTGAAATAGATCGTGGTTTTGCAGAATGTATTTTTACTTTTTTTAATTCCTATATAAAATCTGGTCATTTTAAATTAATTCAAGGTGATGTGCTAAAAACCTGGAAAGATGTTTACAAAGAAAAGGGTTTGCCAAATAGGTTTTTTGGTAATTTACCCTATAATGTGGCGGCAACTATAATAGCCGATATGATTGCTTTAGACGCACGTTTTGAAAAGGTTGTTGTTACCGTTCAGAAAGAAGTTGCACAAAGAATGTGTGCAAGAGTAGGGGATTCAGATTATTCGTCTTTCTCTGTGTTATGCCAATGGGCTTATGATATTAAACCTTTAATGGATTTATCAGGTGGTAACTTTTGGCCTAAGCCTAACGTTGATTCAAGGGCTGTAATTATGAACAAAAAGAAAAATTTCCCTTGTTGCAACAATCCAACCCATTTTCAAAAAATACTCAGAGCTGTTTTTTCTTCACGACGAAAAACAATAAAGAATAATCTGACATCTTTTTATGGGAATTCTGATAAAGCTATGTCAGTAATTATAGATGCAGCTATTAATCCATTAACAAGAGCGGAAGAGCTTTCTTTAGAAGAACTTTTACGCTTGTCCGACATAAGTAATTCATATATAATGTGATTATGAGCAATGTTGCACAATGTCTTCAGCAAGTATTAACTTCGATTCGAAGAGCGGAATCAGTTTATGGAAGAAAACCTAATTCTGTAAAACTTGTTGCTGTAAGTAAATTTCATCCCGTAGAATCTGTTCTAGAAGCAACTTCGGCAGGACAGATTCTCTTTGGTGAAAATCGTGTTCAAGAAGCCGTAACAAAGTTTGAACAGGTTCGATTACAAGTTCCAAATGTAGAATTGCATATTATTGGTCAATTACAACGTAATAAGGTCAAAAACGCTATCTCTGTTGCATCTTGTATTCAATCAGTTGATCGTATTGAACTTTTAGAAGAAATAGAAAAACAAGCATCAAAGAAAGAAAAAAAAATTCAAGTTTTTTTTGAATTTCATACAGCAGAAGATAGTAAATCTGGTTATACAAATTTAGATGAAGTTTTTAAATCTTTAGAATACTGCCAGAAAACAAATTATATTGAAGTTGTTGGTTTTATGACTATGGCACCTTTTACTCAAAATCATAAATTAATTGCCTCCTCATTTAAAAAATTGGTTGAAGTTCAGCACAAAGCACAAAGTCGCTTTCCGGATTTGCAATTAGATGAGCTTTCAATGGGAATGTCTAATGACTATGAAATTGCAATTTCAGAAGGAGCAACGATAGTTCGTATTGGTAGTGCAATATTCGGTTCAAGAGTGTAGTATGAAAAAATTACCTTTTCTTTGCAAAAAAATTATATTAATTCTAATTACTTGCATTTATTTAGCTACTGTTCTTGTAGCTTCAGAACCAACCGTTGAATTAGAATCATATACGCAAGAAAACATACCATCTTGGGCAGAAGATTTACGGCGTGCAGAAATTATTACCTTTGGTTCGTTGCCTTTTGTAACTTTGGGAGTAACGATGGGGTATTCGTTTTATAGGTATTTTTCTAATGGTATGGATTCTGCATATTTTCCTAATCCGCTGGCAAAAACTTCAGAGGGGGCAAATCTAAGTACAGATGAACAAGTTGGAATAATTTTATCCTCTGTCGTAATTTCTTCGCTAATTGGTATAACAGATTTTACAATCAATCTTGTGCAACGTAATAAAGAGAAAAAAAAGGCTGCTGAGTTAGATAAAGGAACTGTTATAATACAGCCACTTTCGGATTCTCAACCTGAAAGCGAGGAATAATGAATTCATTCTCTGTTTTAGTTCCCTTAAATACCAAAGAGCAGCGTTTAGATAAATTTCTTGCTACTTCTGAAGTTGTTTTGCAAAATTGTTCAATAAATAATCGTTCTCACTTAAAAAACATTATTCAATCAGTTTCAGTAAATGAAAAAAAAGTAAAATTTTCCCATAAGATAAAATCAGGTGATGTTATAAAAGTTGACTGGGAAGAAATTATACCACAAAACATTTGTCCACAAGATATTCCTTTGAAAATTGTATACGAAGATGAGAATGTTACTTTGCTTGATAAAGAGCAAGGAATGGTTACACATCCAGGTGCAGGAAACTGGACAGGAACTTTGGTGAATGCATTATTGTTTCACTGGAAAAAAGATTCTATAAGTAATAATTCAACTAGACCAGGAATTGTTCATCGTCTTGATAAAGATACATCTGGTTTAATAATTACAGCAAAAAATATTATTGCCGAAGATTGGCTTCAGAAACAGTTTAAAGATAGACGTGTAAAAAAAGAATATATTGCAATAGTTTGTGGTAGACCACCGGCTTACTCGGGTAATATAAAAACTCAAATTGTACGTGATTCAAAAAACAGAAAACGCTACAAAGCTTTAGCTGGTACAGAATGTGGAAAATTTGCTCATACTGTTTATCGTTGTATTGCTTGTTATGGTCCGTTTTCATTAATGCGTTTAAGATTAAAAACCGGTCGTACGCATCAAATTCGAGTTCATATGAAATATCTCGGTTGTCCAATCCTAGGAGATCCAATATATGGTAGTAAAAACAGTCTTTTCCCAGAAGCAACATTAATGCTTCATTCTAGGTTGTTAGCTATTCGATTGCCTGGAGAGATGAATTTTTCTGAGTTTAAAGCTGAAGTACCTTTAAGATTCAAGAAAATTCTTAAAGTGTTACACAGGAAGTACGAAAAATGTCTACTGACAAAATAGATATTGTATTTGAAGATGAATATTGTGTTGTTATAAATAAACCGTCTAATATGCCAAGTGCTCCTTTAATTGCATCTGAAAAAAATACGGCATTAAATTTTGTTGCCTCAGTTTTTCCAGGTGTTATGGAAATTAGAGGAAAAAAACTAATAGAAGGAGGGCTTTTGCATAGATTAGATACAGATACAAATGGTTTGTTGCTTTTTGCCAAAAAACAATGTTTTTATGATGGAATAATTGAAGTGCAAAAAAATAATTTGTTTATAAAAGAGTATACGGCAGAATGTGAAATAATAAAAAACTATGCTCAAATAATGCAAGGTTTTCCACCAGAACCAATTTCTTTAACAAATTTATTGAACAAAAAAACTTATTCATTTTCTGTTACAAGTTTTTTTAGAGCATATGGACCAAATCGAAAGGTTGTTAGACCGGTTAATGACAAAAGTTCTGTAATGAGCAAAAAAAAATGTAAAAATGACAGAAAATATACCACAGAAATATTATTAAATAGTATAAATAATAATACAGTGATTGCAAAATGTTCACTTTATACTGGTTTTCGGCATCAGGTTAGATGTCATTTAGCTTGGTGTGGATTACCAATTATAGGAGATAAATTGTATAATCCTAATTATATGTCTAATAAAGTTGACAACTTAAAAACAAATCTAAGATTTACTGCAACAAAACTTAGTTTTTTTCATCCAATAATAAAAAAAACTATTGTTGTTGAGCTTTAAATTCTGCCACAAGATAAAAACTTCCGACTACAAGTAACGCTGCTTTTGCTTGTTGTGCTTTTTTTACGGCATAAGAAATTGCTTCTTTGTAGTCATATATAAATTGGTGTGAAATATTTGATTTTTTGAAAGCAGTTTCCATTCTGGTAGGGTCTGATTCTTTATGTTCTCCTGGTCTAGTCGTTATAATTTGGTTAAAGTTTTTAAACAATTTTGAAATATTCTCTACATCCTTGTCCGCTGCACAGGCAAAAAGTAGGTGTTTTTCTTTGTAGTTCCCATACAATAAATCAAATGTTTGTAGGGTAATGGAAATACTTTTTTCAGTATGTGCACCGTCTAAAATTATTGGTGCATCTTCTGTACCTACAATTTCAAATCGTCCAGGAAGTGTTGCTTTTGCAAGTCCTTCTTCAATATCTTTTTCATTTAAGTTTTCAAACAAAAGTTTTGTAGTCATTGCAGCAAGTCCTGCATTTTGAACTTGAACACTACCAAATAACTTAAGTGTTGTTTTTATTGGTCTACTAAAAAGTTGTGATTGTAAAACTAATTTTGTTCCCTTATGTGTGGTTTTTATTTCATTATGTTTTATGTATTCTGGCTCATAAAATAATTGACTATTTGCTTTTTTTGCATTGCATATTATTGTATCCAATGCAGTTTTCATTTGTGGTGCTACGCATACAGGTATCTCTTTTTTTATGATTCCTGCTTTTTCTGTAGCAATTTTTTCGATTGTATTACCAAGAAATTCTATGTGTTCTAATTCAATGGGTGTTATAACGCTCATTTCTGGAATAACTACATTTGTGGCATCTAACCTTCCACCAAGTCCTGTTTCTAAAACTACCCACTGAGCCTTTGCTTCTTTGAAGCATAAAAAGCTAAATAAAGTTACAAGTTCAAACCAGGTTATTGGACGATTTGCAGGTAATTGTTCTGGAATAATTGCATCAACACTGTGCATTATTTCTTTTGTTGCAGCTTCATAAATTGATTCATTGTAGGGAACAGTAGCACCACCGATTCTTTCGGAAAAATCAGTTATATGGGGAGAAGTGTATAACCCTGTTGCAACACCAGCAGTTTCAAGAATAGAAGCAATCATTGTAGAAACTGAACCTTTGCCTTTTGAGCCAGCAACATGAATTGATTTAAAAGAATTTTGTGGGTTATTAAACCTTTTGCAAAGGAATTCCATCGTTTCAAGCCAAAAAATATTTTTTTTTGGCTGAACTTCAAAATTTAGATAGGAATCTAGCCAGTCTTGCAAAACTAAAAGGGATGGTTGCTGGCTCATTTATTTTATCTGCCACAACATTGTTTATATTTTTTTCCAGAACCACAAGGACATGGGTCATTTCTACCAACTTTTGGACTTGTACGGACAACAGTAACATTTTCTCCTTGTCTTCGTTGTGCCATCGGAGAAGAATTAGCAGCTTTTCTTGCAGAGGTAACATCAAAAGTTTGCATACCGTTGTGTTGTGCGTTCATTTGGTGTATATGTGGATTTTTACGATTGGTTGAAGGTTCTGTTTGAACTTTTACACGTAAAACACGACCAGCAATTTCGTTGCGTATTGAATCAATCATCTGGTCAAAAATATTAAAGCCGTCAATTTTGTATTCCGTAAGAGGATTTTTTGAACCGTAAGTTCTTAGATATACAGCTTCTCTTAATCCTTCTAGTTGTTCCAGATGATCAAGCCATTTCTTGTCGATAAACTGCACATACTGATAACGAATAAACATATTAAGATTTTCTTTTCCTGCAAGCAATTCTTTTTCAGTAAGATTATTTTGCAGAAGAGTCATAATATGTTCTTTTAAATTTTTGCTTTCAGAAGAAAGCTCTTCTGGCGTAACGCTTAACCCAAAGTTACTTTTTAGCTGGGTAGAAATTTCTTTAAGTGAATTTATGTCTTTTTTGCTAGAAGAAAGCATTATTTCAACATTTTCTTCTGCGGTGTTTATAATACGCAACTTTAAGTTTTCATCTACTAAGATTTGATCTCTTTGCTGATAGATAAAGTTGCGTTGTTCGTTTAGTACATCATCATATTCCAAAAGATGTTTTCTTATTTCAAAGTTTCGCTCTTCAACCTTTGTTTGTGCCTTTTCTATACCTTTGTTAAGCCAAGGGTGAAAAACAGGTTCGCCAGATTGCATTCCAATTTTAGACATTATACCTTTCATTCTATCGCCACCAAAAAGTCGCATTAAATCGTCGTCCATAGAAAGATAGAATTTACTGCGACCGGGGTCTCCTTGGCGACCAGAGCGACCACGTAGCTGATTATCTATACGACGACTTTCGTGGCGTTCTGTTCCAATAACGTATAAGCCGCCTAAGTTTTTAACTTCTTCGTAGTCAGAAGCCCATTTTTCTTTTTCGGCTTTAAGTGCAAGTTCAAACTGTTGCTGTGTTGCATTTGTTCCTGCTTTTTTTCTTGCTCTAAATTCTGGGTTACCACCTAATTTTATGTCTGTACCACGACCTGCCATATTTGTTGCTATTGTAACTGCACCTTTTGCACCAGCTTCAGCAATTATGAGAGCCTCTCTAGCATGATTTTTTGCATTTAATACTTCGTGGCGTATACCTTTTTTTGTCAGTAAAGCAGACAAAAGTTCAGATTTTTCGATTGAAACCGTACCTACAAGAATTGGTTGACCTTTTTTGTGGCAAGCGTCTATTTCTTTGCAAATGGCTTCCCATTTATCTTTTTCGCTTAGATATACTTCATCGTCTTCATCAACACGAGCTACCGGTTTGTTAGTTGGAATAACAACGACTTCTAGTCCGTATATTTTATCAAATTCAACAGCTTCTGTTTCTGCTGTTCCTGTCATGCCAGAAAGTTTTTCGTACATACGAAAGAAGTTCTGAAAAGTTATTGTTGCAAGAGTTCTGTTTCGTTGAGCAATTCTTATGTGTTCTTTTGCTTCTATTGCTTGATGCAAACCATCGCCATATCGTCGCCCTTCGAGTATACGACCAGTAAATTCATCTACAATTTGAACTTGACCATTTTTAACAACGTAATCTACGTCTGGTTTATAAAGTTGATGGGCTCTAACAGCTTGTGTAAAGTAGTGTATATATTCAAAATTGCTTTCATCAAATAGACTGCCGTCTATAAGTTTGTGTTTTTGAAGCAATTCCTCTATATGCAACATTCCCTGGTCTGTAAAAGAAACTTTTCGACTTTTTTCGTCTATTTTGAAGTCACCATTTACTTGCTCACCCTTTGTTTCATCTGGGTATTCTCCAGTTTGAGGATTTTTTTCAACTTCAGTTAATTGCCGTACATATTTATCTACTTCATGAAATTTAAATGTATCGTCTTCTCCTGCACCAGAGATGATAAGCGGTGTTCTTGCTTCATCAATTAAAATAGAGTCTATTTCGTCAACGATACAAAAGGCAAACCCTCTTTGAACTTTTTGAGAAGAATCAATTTGCATATTGTCTCGAAGATAGTCAAAGCCTAATTCGTTATTTGTTCCGTAAGTTATATCGCAGTTGTAGGAAAGTTTTCTAGCTTCATTATCCATTCCAGAAACTATTGAACCTACCGTTACCCCAAGATATGAATAAACTGGACGCATCCAGTCAGCATCTCGCTGTGCAAGGTAATCATTTACAGTAACTATATGAACGCCTTTTCCTGTAAGACTGTTTAGATAGGCTGCTGCAACAGACATGAGAGTTTTACCTTCACCAGTTTTCATCTCAACTATGCGTCCTGAGTTTAGCACTATTGAACCCATAAGTTGTACGTCATAGGCTCGCTCGCCAAGAACTCGACTGGCAGCTTCTCTTGCTAGTGCAAAGGCTTCTGGTAAAATATCTTCGAGAGTTTCCCCTTTTGTAAGTCTTTCTTTAAAAGATTGAGTTTGTTGAGGAAACTGTTCTTGGCTTAAAGATTTAGCCCAAACTTCTTTTTGATTTATCTTCTCTACAATAGGCAAAAGTTTTTTTACATCACGCTCTTTTTTTGAGCCAAAGAAAAAAGTTAATATTGAATCAATCATACTTATAATTTACTCTTATTTGAAAATATCGTCAATGATGACTACATACCGTAAATAACGCTTTCTGCTACCTGTGGTGCAAGTAAGTCTGCTCGTGCGTTATTTAAAGCTGCCCATTCAGAAGAACCTTTACCTTCTACTTGAATGATATCATGATGTAGTTCTTCTCCTGTAGCCATATCAAGACAAGTTATTTCTGCAATCAAGGGTATTGTATAAGTTGAACTTTCTTTTGTTATTTCACCATTGTAGCGAACCGTTCCATATAGGAGAAAATTAGAATAGTTGCCTAAAAGATTTTTTGCTGCTCTATATACTTTATCTTGATTTCCTGATTGAATCTCTTCTACAAAATCTGCAAGCCCCGTACTAGAATATCCACGTCGAATCATTGCAGTAAGAATTGCAGATGCCGATTGGCTATTGTCAAGAACGGGATTACCATTTTTTGTATAATCAAGTATAGAAATTGTCCCGTTAGACATTCTGTTGGTAGAAACAACATATGGAATTGAAACAGATTTTGCCTTTTCATCTTTGCCAATGGTAAATGTAACTTGGCTACGGCAAGCAAATGATGTAGTTTCTGCGTGAAAAGTAACAATGCCATTTTCATCTGTAAGTAATACGGATTGTGCAAATTGAATTTCATTTGATTTTTTTGAAACGGGATATTTTACTACAACTTCTATTCCGACTGCAGGACTTTCATCATCAAGTTTTTTTACAGTTGCTGAAAATGGGGTTTTAAATGTTTTACCATTTCTTACAGAATCAGGAGTTTTTCCAGATGTTATAAAATGAAGTTCTGCTACATCTACTTCAGGCAAAGGTTCTACTATAACTTCTGTTTCTTCCATTTGGACTATATTTTCTTGCTGTTGATTTTCTTCCTGTTCAACTGATTCTATATTAGGTGAATCCAAATTAGTGTTTTGAACTATCTCGTCTTGATTTTGTTCAATAACTTGGGTTTCTGTGCTTGGTTGATTTTGAACAGTTTCGGTTGTTGTTAAACAAGAAAATGTTGTTACAATGAAAAGTATTGTTATCAGAAAAAAAATCCTGTTTAATTTTAACATATTTTAAGTAGCTCCCTAGTATTGTTGTATAAAACATTTTAATACTACAAGTCCTTTTATACAATAGCTATTTTTGATTCATAAGGTTATTTACATCATATTAACAGGGTCTACGTCAACTTCAATGTATACGTTAGGTGAAGATTTGTAACCGTAAAGAAAGCGAGCACATATTTTTTGCAACGTTGATGTCGAAATCCCTCTAAGTAAAATTTGCCATCGATGGTTTGCAGCAATCATAGCTAAAGGACATTCTGATGGCCCTAAAATGTCAATTTCAAGTGCTAATTTTTTGGACTCTATTGCTAAAATTTCTGCTGCACTTTCTGCCGCTTTTTTACTTTCGGTAAGTGATGCTGAACGAAAAACAAGTCTGATTAGTCTAGAAAAAGGAGGAAAGCCAAGAATCTGTCTTTGAATTAATTCTTGTTGATAAAAATCTTGGATTTTACCATTACAAGCAAAGGCAATAGCTTCTCGTTCAGGACAAAAACTTTGAACTATAACTTTTCCATCTGGAAAAAACCTTCCAGCACGTCCTGCAACTTGGGTTATGAGAGAAAATGTTCTTTCCGCTGCCCTAAAGTCTGGCATATGTAACCCAGTGTCTGCCATTATAACACCAACAAGTTTTAGGTTTGGGAAATTCAACCCTTTTGCAACCATCTGTGTTCCCAAAAGTATATCTATATTTCCTGCTCTAAATTCTTTTAATTTTTCTTGTAGCTCACCTTTTTTTGAAATATTATCTGTGTCAATTCGGCTAATCTTTGCACTTGGAAATTTTGCATTTGTTTCGGCTTCAATAAATTCGGTACCAAAACCAGAATAACCCACGTCAATAGATGCACATTCTGGACATATAGAAGGAGGTTCTAATATCCAACCACAATAGTGACATCTTAAGCGTTTTTCAGTTTTGTGATAGGTAAGTGGTACGGAACAGTTTTTACACTTTAACTCGTAGCCGCAAGTATTGCACCTAAAAAAATGAGTAAAACCTCTACGGTTAAGAAATAATATGATTTGTCTTTTTTCTGCCAAGGCTAAGCGTATCTCGTCGCAAAGTAGTGGAGAAATACATCCTGAATCTTTATTGGTTTTTGTTAAATCTACAACTTGTATTTCTGGTGGTTTTCCTCCTGCTAAGCGTTTTGTTAAAGTATGTCGTAGAATTGTTCCCTTTTCCATTAGGTGCCATGCTTCAACAGATGGGGTCGCACTGCCCATAACCAGAGGTATTTTTAGTGTATTACATCTGTATATTGCAACTTGCCTAGCATGATAACGTGGAGTATTTCCAGACTTATATGAACTGTCGTGTTCTTCATCAATTATAATTAAACCTAAATCTGGAACAGGAGCAAAAACAGCACTTCTTGCTCCAATTACAATCCTTGCATCTTTAGAAATTATTCGCCGCCATTCTTTTAAACGCTGACTTGGTGTTAGGTGAGAATGTAATACTGCAACCGTTTGTCCAAATCTTCTTATTACAGCTTCTATTACCTGATGAGTTAAACCTATTTCTGGTACAAGATATATTACACCTTTACCTTTTTCTAAAAGATTTTCCGCTGCTTGCAAAAAAACTTCCGTCTTGCCTGTTCCTGTAGCTCCGTATAAGTAATGTAATTTGCTGCTTGACGTTACTATTGCATTAGCTGCTAAGTTTTGTTCTTCTGACAAACTACATTTTGAAAATTCTATTGCATCTTCTGCAAAAGAAAAACTGGGATTTTCTGTTTCACGTCTGCCAGAAGGAATCATAGCAGAAAGAGCTTCGCCTTGAGAACAAAGATAATATCTTGCCATCCATGCTGAAAGTTGAATATGTTCTTGGGTAAAGATTGGCTCTTTGTCCAATATTTTTTGCACAGGCTTAATTTTTTCCAAAGGGAAAGAAAGATTTTCTGGTACAGTTGAACTTACGGATAAAATATAAGCTATCATCCGTCTGTTTCCAAACCTAACTTCCGCTCTCATCCCTGGAGCAACAAAAGAGGATAATTCATTTTCAGCTTTGTAAGTAAAAGTCTGGGGGATAGGAACATTAAGAACGGTTTCTAAAAAAACAGAGCTAGAACTTTGTTCTTGTGGCATTATTTTTGCCCTGCCTTAAATGAAACATTATAATCAGGCACTAGTTGTTCAAGCTTACTTCTAAAAGCTTTTAAATCATCCCAAGCTGGGCGTTTAAGTTCTTGGTTGCGAAGTAAAGCACTAGGATGATATGTAGCCATAATTGGAATTCCATTATATTCATGAAACTGTCCATGCAAACGTCCAATTCCATCTTGACTGTTTAAAAGTGTCTGAGTAGCTATGCGACCAAGGGTTAGAATCATTGTTGGTTTTAGAACAGATATTTGTGCTTCAAGATAGGAACGGCAGGCATCTATTTCTTCTGGGAGCGGATCTCTGTTTCCTGGTGGGCGGCACTTTACAATATTTGCAATAAAGCAATTTTCTGTTCTAGAAAGAGAAATAGCTGCAAGCATTTTATCCAAAAGTTGTCCTGCTTTACCTACAAAAGGTAAACCTGTTGCATCTTCATCTGCACCAGGACCTTCGCCAATTACCATTACGATTGGATTTAAAACCCCCATTCCTGGTACAGACTTCATTTTATCTTTACATAAGGAACACCGTTTGCAATTTTGTATTTTTTCGCTAATGTTTTGAAGTATTGTTTCAGTGTTTGATGATTTATTTTCAGTTTTAGATTCTTCACAGAAATTTGGAATCTCTGTGGTAAAACCTGGGGCAGGGTAACCGTAAGCCCAGTTTGCAATTTTATGGAGCATCTGGTATATCTGCTGTTTATCTTGAGAAATCATTATTTTAGTATAGCGATTTTTTTTTCTAAATTCTAGTACCAACAAACCTTATATGTTGTGAACAAAATTGAATATATTTTTATTTTTATACTTGAATTATTGTAGAAATCGTATATAATTTGTACCTATGGATATTAAGAAAAGGAAGTTCGGAGTCCTTCCGGATGGCTCAAAAGTTCATATATACACTATTTCTAATGGGCAGATGTCCTTTTCTGCTACAAATTATGGTTGCGTAATTACAAGCATTATGATTCCATCAAAAAACGGCGGTTTTTCTGATGTCGTTTTTGCACCACCTACTTTTGATTCTCTTGTTGCTTCTGATGCTAGTTTTGGTGCAGTGGTAGGGCGTTTTGCTAATCGTATTGGAAAATCAGTTTTCACCTTGGGCAACAAAGAATATAAACTTGATAACAACGCTGGTGGAAATTGTTTGCATGGTGGTTTTTTTCGTTGGGACAAACAACTTTGGGATGCAACTGTTGTAGAAACTGCTTCTGGTACGGGAATCACTTTCTCTCGTCTTTCTGTAGATGGTGAACAGGGAATGCCTGGTAACCTAAAGGTAAATGTAACATATTTATTGAACAATAGTAATGAGATTATTATTCGCTATCAAGCAGTTTCTGATGCAGATACTTATGTAAACTTTACAAACCACTCGTATTTTAACCTTAAAGGGCAAACAAGAGAAACTATTAACAATCATACGTTAACGATGAATTGTTCTTCCTACCTTGAAACTGATGACAATAGACTACCTACAGGAAAGATTCTTTCTGTTGACGGTACAATTTTTGATTTTAGAAAGCCTAAAGCTTTGGGAAAAGATTTAGATTCACCTTTGTTAAAAAGTGCAGGGGGATACGATCATTGTTATTGTATAGAAAGTGTTCCCGGAAGGATTATACCTTTTGCAACATTGTCAGAAGCAGAAACTGGGCGTACGATGACTGTTTCAACAGATTTACCAGGTGTTCAGCTGTATACAGCCAACTGGATAGGTGGAACTCTAGGAAAAAACGGTTGCACATATAGCAGCCACGGTGCAGTTTGCATAGAAACTCAGTTTTATCCCGATACTCCAAATCGACCAGAGTTTCCAACTTGTTTGTTAAAGGCTAACGAAACCTTTGAAACCACTACGGTTTATGGGTTTAGGTGGTAGTTTATGCAGTTATAATGCTGCCGAAATATGTTTTATATAATTTATTGAGGGGTCATAATGGACGTTCAATTACAGGAACTGATCGACAAGATCAAAAAGGATGGCGTTGCTTCCGCAGAGTCTTCCGCAGCAGAGATTATTGCAGCGGCAGAAAAAAAAGCGGCTGCTATTGTTGCCGAGGCAGAGGCTAAGTCCGCCGAAATCGTCAAAAACGGCAAAGCAGAAACAACCCGTATGGAAAAGGCTAGTGTTGATGCTATTCGTCAGGCCGGACGCAATCTTATACTTTCATTCAGAGATAGTATAAACGCACAACTTAACAGCATTGTCGCTGCAAAAACTGCAGAAGCTTATTCACAGGATATGCTAAAGGCATTGATTCCCGAAACAGTAAAAGAATGGGCAAAGAATACATCTGTAGAGGATATTTCAGTGTTGTTACCTGCAAAGGATGCAGATAAATTAGAGAGTGGTTTTACTTCGGCTCTTAAGGCAGAACTTGCAAAAGGACTTGAACTAAAAGCTGATAAATCCCTTGATGCAGGATTCCGTATCGGGTCAAAAGATGGAGCTGCATACTATGATTTTTCAGCAGAGGCAGTTGCAAATTTGTTCTCTGCGTATCTTAATCCCAGAACTGCAGCTATAATGAAAGAAGCTGCCGCCAGTGTTGGGGAAGGAACCAACTAAGTGGGCAACTGGTATTATCTTATGTCGCAGTTACCAAGCGTTTCTGTCACCTCTGAACGAACGCCTTTACCTGTAACAGAAGAGTATTTTATGGAATTATGTTCACGCTTTCTCGATTCAAAAAGTCTTAAAGTGTTGAAAGAACTTTCCCTAGAACCACCTAAAGATAAAAAAAAGACAGGTTCTGCTTTTCTTGATTCATGGTATGAGAATGAGCGTATGCTGCGCTTTGCATTAGCAAAGATAAGGTCAATTAAGTTGAAAAAAGATGTGGAATTCCCTATGCTTTCTATTTCACCTGATATTGTTCAAACGGCTCGCACTGCCTGTGGAATGGAAAGTCCTCTTGCTGCGGAACAGTTTCTTAACGAAGCTCGTATGCAGATGTTAGACCGCTTTGCTCCCTTTGATCAGTTTTCAACAGATGCGGTGTATGTTTACGCACTTAAATTAAAACTTGCTCAAAGGATGAAATCCTTTACAGAAGAAGCCGGTGCAGCTTCTTATCGCACGATATATGACCAGATACTTGGAGAATCGAAATGACGGATACAAAAGGAAAGGTAGTAGCTGTTAACGGAAACATGATAAGTGTTCAATTTGACGGTAATGTTTCCATGAATGAAGTTGGCTACGTACACGTTGGTGGAAAAAGGCTTAAGAGTGAGGTTATTCGTATCAGAAACGGAAAAGCTCAGCTCCAAGTCTATGAAATGACAAAAGGAATTAGCACCGGTGATGAAGTAGAATTTACTGGTGAGCTTTTGTCTGTGGAACTAGGTCCTGGTCTTTTAGGACAAGTTTTTGATGGTTTGCAAAACCCTTTGCCAGAGCTTGCGGAAAAAGCTGGTTATTTTTTGGAGCGTGGTATTTATCTTGACCCAGTTCCAAATGACAACGTGTGGAGTTTTACTCCTATTGCAAAAGTGGGTGATACTGTTCGCCGAGGTGATGTGTTAGGTTCTGTTCCAGAGGGACCTTTTACTCACAAAATAATGGTTCCTTTTGGAATGTACGGAAATTACACTGTAAAATCAATTAAAGCAGCAGCTGATTATAAACTTTCAGATACAATAGCTGTTCTTGCTGATGAGAAGGGTAATGAAACCGAAGTTTCTATGAGTTTTCAATGGCCAGTAAAACGTGCAGTAGATTGCTATGCCGAACGCTTAAAACCAGATGAAACAATGATTACAAAAATCCGTTTGATTGACACATTTTTCCCTGTTGCAAAGGGTGGAACTTATTGTATACCAGGTCCTTTCGGTGCAGGAAAAACTGTTTTGCAACATACTACAAGTCGCAACGCTGATGTTGACGTTGTTATTGTTGCCGCTTGTGGTGAGCGTGCAGGTGAAGTTGTAGAAATCCTTAAAGAATTCCCTGAGCTAAACGATCCTAGAACAGGTCGTTCCCTTATGGAAAGGACTATTATTATTTGTAATACATCTTCTATGCCTGTTGCAGCCCGTGAAGCTTCTGTTTACACAGGTGTTACTTTAGCCGAATATTACCGTCAAATGGGACTTCATGTTCTACTTTTGGCAGATTCAACAAGTCGTTGGGCTCAGGCTTTGCGTGAAATGTCTGGTCGTTTGGAAGAAATTCCTGGAGAAGAAGCTTTCCCCGCTTATCTTGAATCCTATATTGCTGCTTTTTACGAGCGTGCGGGTATTGTAAGATTAAGTGATGGCTCTACAGGTTCTGTAACAATCGGAGGAACAGTTTCTCCTGCTGGTGGTAACTTTGAAGAACCTGTTACACAAGCAACTCTTAAAGTTGTTGGTGCATTCCATGGCCTTTCACGAGAACGTTCTGATGCTCGTAAATATCCTGCAATTAACCCATATGACTCTTGGTCAAAGTATAAGAGCGTTCTACGTAAAGATTGGGTCGATTACGCAAGAAATTGTCTTTTCCGAGGGGCTGAAGTTGGTCAAATGATGAAGGTTGTTGGAGAAGAAGGAACAAGCTTAGAAGATTTTATTTTATATCTTAAAAGCGATTTTCTTGATGCAGTTTATTTACAACAAAACTCTTTTGATGAAGTTGACTCAGCAGCAGATGTTGAACGCCAGTCTTATGTGTTCCGTTTGTTGCTTAAAGTTCTTGGTTCTAATTTTAATCTTGACTCAAAAGACGATGCCCGTGGGTATTTCAACCAGTTAAGGCAGAAATTTATAGACTGGAACTACAGTTTATGGCAGGGTGATGAGTTTAAGAAAAACGAAGCAGAAATAAACGAGCTTTATGAGGCAAAATCGGGCAAATTGACAGCTTTAGTGGCAGATTTGCTGAAGGACGGTGAATAACTATGAATAAAATTTATAGCAAGATTGAATCAATCAGTGGTAGCGTTATTACAGTCCGAGCCGAGGGCGTTAAGTACAACGAATTAGCTGAAATTGAAACTGCTTTCGGAACGTCTCTTGCGGAAGTTAATCGTATTGACGGTGATTTAGTTTCTTTGCAAGTATTTGCTGGCGGCCGAGGTGTTTCAACTGGTGACAAAATCCGGTTTTTAGGTCGGGAAATGCAAGTATGTTTTTCCGAAGACTTGATGGGACGTATCTTTAATGGTTCTGGTGAACCCAGAGATAAAGGACCTTCGTTAAGGGATAACCCTGTAGAAATCGGTGGTCCATCTGTAAATCCTTCTAAGAGAATTATGGCACGCCGTATGATTCGTACCGGTATTCCGATGATTGATATGTTCAACACTTTGGTTGTTTCCCAAAAGTTACCTATTTTCTCGATTTCAGGTGAACCATACAACGAACTCTTAGCTAGAATTGCTATGCAGGCAGAAGTTGACGTTATTGTTCTTGGTGGAATGGGTTTAAAGTATGATGATTATTTGTACTTTAAAAATACACTTGAAGAAGGTGGAGCTTTAAGTCATACAGTTATGTTTGTTCATACTGCTGCTGATCCAACAGTAGAATGTCTAAAAATTCCAGATATGAGTTTGGCTGTAGCAGAACAGTTTGCTCTTCAGGGAAAAGATGTATTAGTCCTTTTAACTGATATGACAAACTATGCAGACGCAATGAAAGAAATCGCTATTACTCAAGAGCAAGTTCCTTCCAATCGAGGTTATCCAGGAGATTTGTACAGTCAGCTTGCAGCTCGTTATGAAAAGGCTGTTGACTTTGACGATGCAGGTTCTGTCACGATTCTTGCTGTAACAACAATGCCAGGAGATGACGTTACACACCCTGTTCCAGATAATACGGGATATATTACAGAAGGTCAATTTTATCTAAAGGGTGGACGTATTGAACCATTTGGTAGCCTTTCTCGTCTAAAGCAAAACGTAAACGGAAAAACTCGCAGCGACCATCGTGCTCTTATGGATGGTATGATTCGTTTGTATTCTGCTTACAAAGATACTTTAGAAAAGAAATCCATGGGATTTATGATGTCGGAATGGGATGACAAATTGCTTAAATATGGCGAGATGTTTGAAAAAGAAATGATGGATTTGTCTGTAAATATTCCTCTTGAGGGAGCTTTAGACAAAGGTTGGACGATTCTTGCTTCTTGCTTTAATAGCGAAGAAACAGGTATAAAGTCAGAACTCATCGCCCAGTACTGGCCAAAAAACTAAGAGGTTTAGCTGATGGCGAATATAAAGCTGACAAAAAACGAGCTAAAGTCTCAAAAAGATGCACTAAAAATGTATCAACGTTATTTGCCGACTCTTACGCTCAAAAAACAGCAGCTTCAAACAGAAATACGTACCATTGATGCAAGAGCAAAAGAGGTTAGAGAACGTCGAAAATCCTTAGAAAAAGAGTTTGCCCAATGGATTGCAGTTTTTGGTGAGGCAGAAGCTTTTAAACCAGATATGGTTCAGGTTAGCAATATACGCAAAGGGGTTGGAAACATTGCGGGTGTTTCTATACCAATATACGAAGGTGCGGATTTTACCCGTGGGGATTATGATTTATATTCAACACCATTATGGGTAGATTTAGCTGCTGACCGTATGGAACAAGCTCTGTCTCTTGACCTTGAAGCTGATGTTCTTGAAGAACAGGTTCGATTGTTGCAAGTAGAGCTAAGAACAACAACGCAGCGTGTTAATCTTTTTGAAAAGGTTAAAATTCCCGAAACTAAAGCTAACATAAAAAAAATTACAGTTTATCTAGGGGATCAGCAAGTTGCGGCTGTTGTTAGAGGAAAGATTTCTAAAAAGAATCTTGAGATTGCAGCCCAAAAAACAGCAGAGGAGGCCACAGAATGATTGTTCCTATGAAAAAGGTTTCCTTCGTTGTTCTTGAAGAAGAGCGAAAGGAGGCATTAAAAAAACTCCGTAAACTTGGGGTAGTTCATCTTGAGCGTCTTAACGGAAACAGTGCAGCTTTGTCTTCTTTTCGTGAATCATACAATACTGTAGAAAATGCCTATATGATTCTTTCGGAGATTAAGCTTGCAAAAAATACAAAATTGCCAGAGCTTCCTGCCTTTGATAGAGAACAGGTTCTTGCAAAAGCAGAAGAAATTATTGCAATGTCGGAGCGAAAAAAGCAATGTATCGAAATTATTGCAGCGAATACCGCTGAGCTTGAACGATTCTCGTTGTGGGGTAATTTAAACTCTGCTGACTTTGCTTACCTTGCAGAAAAAGGTATATTGCTTTCCATGTACGAAATTCCTAGGGATGCATATATTTCATTGCCAGAAACAGTAGAAACTTTGGTAGTAAACGAAAGTAAGTCGCAGGTACGTTTTTTGTTGATTCAGCATACAGACGGAAGTGTAAAACCAGAAGCAGCTTTGCGACCACCACAGTTACCAGCAGAAGCTTATGCTGTTCCTATGATTAGTTCTTCTACACAGGAGTTACGTTCTGAAATTGACTCAATGAAATCTGAGATTAATTCGATTAATGAAGCTCTTGAAGCAGCTGTTGCTTACAGAGAT
Organism: Spirochaetaceae bacterium; assembly: GCA_017622235.1. Lineage (GTDB taxonomy): Bacteria > Spirochaetota > Spirochaetia > Treponematales > Treponemataceae > Treponema_F. The sequence continues at coordinate 71,598 of JAGARN010000005.1, forward strand.
TACTTAAAAAGATGTTGTGAATTAGTTGCAAAAGATGTTGAGTTTGAGAACGCATATTCTGGTATGGAAAGAGATAGTTCTTCTTCGCAAGAAACTTTTGTGCCTTTAGCTTGGCTTACAGGGTATATTCCTACTCCTGATTTAAAGCAGGTTCAAGATGTTGCTAGAGAAGAAAGTTGGGCTATGTTGGCAGAAGATCCTTCAGAAGAAGATGAAGTTCCTACTAAACTAAAGAACAACAAGTTTGTAAGTATGATTTATCCTGTTTCTGACTTTTTGGGAACAGTTCCTGGTTATAGGGAATATGATATTTCAGCTTGGTTTTTATTGTTCTTCTGTGTGTTTTTTGGGATTATCTTCGGAGATGGTGGTTATGGTCTTTTGATGGTTGTTGTGGCATTATTAGCGGATATTTCAACTATTGCAAAAGGCAAAAAGATTCCACCTGCCTATAATCTTCTCCTTATGTTGGGGTTAACCACAATGGCATGGGGAACAGTAACTTGTACTTGGTTTGGAATCGCTCCAGAATTGCTTCCTGAATGGCTTAAAGCTTTGTCTTTTCAGCCAATTTCTAATGCATATTCTGCATTATCGCCAGAGAATGAAGCATATGTTAAGCAGAATTTGCAGATTTTCTGCTTTATGTTGGCTTTGATTCAGCTTTCAATAGCTCACCTAAAGGGAATAATACGGTATATTCGTTCTGCAAAGTGGCTTGGAGAGCTTGGCTCTTTATTGATGGTATGGGGAATGTTCTTTGTGGTATTGAATATGGTAGTAAAAGTTCCTGTATTCTTTGGCATAGAGACGATGGGGTTACCAGTAATATTGTTAATTGCAGTAGGTTTTTTGTTAAGTTTTATCTTTGCAAATTACGAAGGCAACCTTGGTTCTTCTATACTGGAAAGTTGCAAAAATATTGTTTCTGTTATTCTTGGTGTGGTGAATGTATTCTCTGATATTGTTTCCTACATACGTCTTTGGGCGGTAGGGCTTGCAGGTAGTGCGATTTCTGCTACAGTCAATGATATGGCAGGACCAACTCTTGGTGGAGCATTAATATTTGCTGGAATATTGTTGTTGGTGTTCGGTCATGGATTAAACATGATTTTGAATGTGTTATCCGTTATTGTTCACGGTGTTCGCTTGAATACACTGGAGTTTTCTAGTCATTTAGGAATGTCGTGGTCAGGTTTTGCATATGAGCCGTTCTGTGAATCGGCTGATAAATAAATAAGCAATTAACTTATTAATAGGAGTTATACTATGGGAATGTTTGGAGCAGCTTGTGTTCTTGGTATTGCAGCTATCGGTTCTGCAATTGGTATCGGTTTTGCGGGACAAGCCGCAATAGGTGCATGGAAGCGTTGTTATATGAATAATAAACCTGCACCATTTATTTTGACTGTTTTTGCTGGTGCACCTCTTACACAGACAATTTATGGTTTTTTGCTGATGCAAAATATGATTACTTCTCAAAAAGAGTCAGGGTTCCTTTTGGCTTTGGGTATTTTCTCTGGTCTTGCTATGGCTGCTTCTGCGATATTCCAAGGAAAAGCGGGAGCTGCTGGTTCTGATGCTCTTGGTGAAACTGGAAAGGGTTTTGCTCAGTATATTATGGTTGTTGGTCTTTGTGAAACTGTTGCCTTGTTTGCAATGGTATTCTCTATGATTGTATGCTAAAGTGAATCCGCTGTGTCTTATACAACAAATAAGGTATGGATAGGCGGTTCTGGCAAGACAAAAAGAATCGGAATCGGTGGAGATTCACCGGTTTCGATTCAAACTATGTGGAAAGAGGGCATTATAGGTGTGCTTAGCAACCGAGATGCCCTTTTTTGTCTTGTTGACCAAATAGAGCAACTACAATCAATCGGTTGCGATATACTCAGGTTTGCAGTCCCTGATATGGAAAGTGCAGATGCATTGGTAAAAATTGCTTCTGAAACTTCAATGCCATTAGTTGCAGATATTCATTTTGATTACCGCTTAGCTTTACGTTGTCTTGATGGAAATGTAGCAAAAATTCGCATTAATCCTGGAAATATTGGGTCTAAAGATAGGGTAGAGGCTGTTGTAAACAAATGCAAAGAAAAAGGTGTAGCGATTAGAATAGGGGTAAATACAGGAAGTTTGCCTAAAGATATTGCTTTAAAAGTTGAACAAGGTGTAATAAATCGATTTCAAGCTCTTTCAGAAACAGCTTCTCGTGAAGCAGAAGTTTTTGATGAATTAGGATTTGACCAATTTGTAGTTTCAATGAAAGCATCTTCTGTTTCTGAAACAATAGAATGTAATCGACATTTTGCTTCAAATCACAATATTCCTTTGCACATTGGTGTTACAGAAGCAGGTCCTTTAATAGGGGGAATTGTAAAAAGTACTCTTGCATTTAGTACTTTACTAAAAGAAGATATAGGCAATACTATACGAGTAAGTCTTTCATCTTCACCAGAAAACGAAGTAATTGCTGCTAGAGAAATCCTACGAGAGTGTTCAAAAAGATCTGGAGGGGTAAAAATTGTTTCATGCCCTCGGTGTGGACGTAACGGTTTTGATGTTCATGGATTTGTAAATAGATGGCAAAGTGAACTTATGGCATTAGAAAAGAATATTACTGTTGCTGTTATGGGTTGCGTTGTAAATGGTCCTGGTGAAGGCAAACACGCTGATATTGGCATAACTGGTGCAGGTGATAAAGTAATGATTTTTAAACATGGAAAAATAGTGCAAACAATTTCTGCACAAGATGCCGATAATGTATTTAGAAAGGAATTATTAAGCCTGTGAAATACTTGACTAAATGTTTTATTGCTTTTTTTTCTCTTATGTTGTCTACTACCATGGTGTTTGCCATATCATATCCATTGTTTCAAACTTCAAATCGAATTTTAGAAGATTCATATTATGCCTTTGACACTGGAGATTATGGTACAGCTTTTCGTCTTGCGGAAGAAGCAAAACTCATGCGACGGTTAGAGGTAGACGATTGTTTAAATCTTTTTATTCAAGCAATGAAACCTCAAGCTGTACAAAAAGCTGGGGATTCGATTTCGGAAGTCCTTATTATCTTAAGAGAAAGAGAGGTTTTTGATGCAGTTGAGCTTATTGAATATTTGATTGATTTAAAGGGTGTATCTTTTTTTGATAATTCTGTAGAAAAAATAAAAAATTATATAGAAGAAAAACGTATTTTTCCAGAAGTATCATACATTATGGCAAAAATTTACGAATTTGAAGGTGAATATGATTTAGCATATTCATATTATCTTGATGCTTGGAATAATGCACAAGTTTTAGATATCCCAGATGAAAAATATGACATCCTTTATGATATGGCAACCCTTTCATATAATTTTACTAACTTAGAAGATTGTGAAAAAACTTTGTTACTTATTCTTTCAGAGGACTCTTATTTTTCGGATAATTCATATTCTTCTGCTTTAATTTCTAATGTTGAAAGAGGGTATAGTATCGAGAAAATTTTTTCTTTGTATCGGACAGATTGTTATCGTACTATTCCAGCCTTTTTTAGACTTACAGAACTATATCTTGAACAAGGAAAATCTGAGGAAGCATTTAAAACAGCAATATTTGGTGTACTTACAGCATTCACTAGAATAGACCATATTCTTTTTTCTAGGGTTACAGAATATCAATACGATTCATTAACTGATTTTTTTGAATTAGCTATGAAATACGATGATATTTTAAACTGGTCAATAGATAACGGTTTTTGGCGATGTTTTTATCGTTTAGCCGAGCTAGGAATAGATATTTATCCAGAAAATAAAGAATTTGGTTATAGTATTATGTCTATCATTGCAGAATCAGCACCGGAACATTATTGGCGGCAACTTTGTATTGCAAAAATCAATCAACATAACTAGTAGTGTAGACCAATTCCTATTTCTATTTCACTTTTTGGACCATCTCTCCAATCAGCATCAAGTAAGAATTGCCCCAAGTCAATACCAACAGAACCTCTTACTTGAATGCTTCTCATTTTTAAAGGATAAACAATCACTTCAATTCCGCCACCATAAAGACCATCTTTTGGGTTAAAAAGTGTATTTGTTGCAGTGTTATTAATTAATGCTAAATCAACAAATGGTGAAAGTTGCAATTCAAAATCAAGGACTCCGAACCAATTTGGCATATCTTTTTTGAATATATTTTTTCCCCAACCCCGCCAATCTGTTTTGATTACTTTTACGGGGATATCCATATTCACTACTATTGCACTAGAAGTATCTACTTGACTGCTATTATACTTGTTTAAATCACTAACACCTCTGATTCTACCGCCAATTTCATTTTTTGTAAGTTCATCCATACCAAAATACGTAAAAGCAAATACACGAGAATTAAAGGCTACATATTCTGTTGCATAAAATGCTTCTAGTGTAGAGGAAATGCATGGAGCAAATCTATTGGTATTTAAACCAAAGTTATAGGCAAAATCTTGTGTTAGGTTAAATGAAATTCCTTTGCGAAAATTTTCTATCCAGTCAACATTGCCAAGAGAAAAACTTGCACCAAAAGAAAGAATAGGGCTTAAAAGATCTTCATGTTGAATTTTGTCTTTATCCCAGTTGAAATTAAATGAAACGTAAGGAGTAAATACGAGGTTATTTGCAATACTATTTGTTTGTAAAATAGTTAGAGGTACATTTAATTCGACATATTCATTAAAAAATAGGTCATCGCCAGCGTCTTCATATTCACTGTCAAGAGTTACTGATTGGGACGCAATCAAGTTAAATGTTGCAAAACTTAAAGGGAAAGCAAGGCTAAATCCCGTTGAAACGCTAAAATCTGGTTTATTTTCGCCAATAGTATAATCAACTTCCGCAGATAAATCCCATTCTGCGTCAAATTTCCAAATAGGGAATGGAATTGTAAAATCAAAACCAATCCCTAAATTGTGCTTTGTTCCCTCATCTTCCTGAAAATATGAAATTTCAAAATCCAAAGGTTCCATTGTGCCAAAAAAATTAAAATCTTTAACTTTAATTTTTAATTCTAAACCTGTGTTTGAATTATATTTTGGATACGGAATTGGTAGAATATTCCATGTGTCTTTTGCATCAATGTAAAGTGTAACAGGAATTATTCCTTCTGTATTAGGCTCACCTTCTGTATAAGTTATAGCAGAAGTTTCTAATACACGTTGATTTGTTAAGGTTTGACTTAATTTTGCTATATATTGCTCTAAGTCTTGTTTCGTTGAAAAAACTTTATTTTTTTGAATATCTAAACTTTTATTTAATGCATATTCTCTTGTTCTTCCTGAAATATTATATTCTGCATCTATAATTTGATATCCTTCTGCGATGATACTACATACCGAAAACAAAATAAGTATAAATATAATTGTATTTTTTTTCACCTTAATATGCTCCTTTTCCTCTTATTACAACCCATATTGTTTTTACAATAATCCAAATGTCCAACCAAATTGACCAATTTTGGATATAATATGTATCTAGCATAATTCTTTCTTCGTAGCCTGTGTCTGAACGTCCAGAAACTTGCCACATTCCAGAAAGTCCCGGTTTTACAGAAAGAATATAGTCTACATTCTTTCCATATTTTATTAGTTCAGAATCTGTTACAGGTCGTGGACCTATAAAACTCATGTCTCCTTTTAATATGTTTAATAACTGAGGTAATTCATCGAGACTTGAATTTCTAAGGAATTTGCCAAATTTTGTAATACGAGGATCATCTTTAAATTTTCTTTCTCTTTCCCATTCTTCACGTCGAATCGGATCTTCTTTAAGAATTTTTTCTAGAATTTCTTGTGAATTTGTTACCATCGAGCGAAATTTATAAACTGTAATTAATTTACCATTTTTACCGATTCTTTTGTGTCCGTAAAATATTGGTCCAGGAGAATCAATTTTTATACAAATTGCAATAACTGCTGTAAGAATTAATGTTGGAATAGAGGCAATCAATAATAAAAATAAATCTATGCATCGTTTGATAAAAAGTTCACTTCTTTTTGTTAAGCGATGTGTTGTAGAAAATCCTAAAATTCCACTAAAATCTCTAACTGAGGATGAAATTGAACGTATATATGGATTGTGAGGAATAAAAATTGTATATCGAAATATTTTCATGAATGCAGACATTATTTCTGTTTCTTGCTCTGAGGAATCTTTATTTTCTATAATTATAATTGTTTTTATGTTAAGTTTTTTAATTTGTGAATAAATTTCATCGTTCGGTTCTAAAATAGGAATTCCGTGGTAATTTGTTCCAGAGATAGACCTGTCATTACATAAAATAAGTGCTGGACTATAGCCTAAATCGGGGTGTTTTATCAATCGATCAATTACGATAGTATTTTCAAGATTTTGGATATAGATTACAGAAGGTACTCCCCAAAATTTAAAGTTTGAAAATATTCCTCTAGCTAATTGTCTACCGATTGGTAAAGCCAGACTTGCAAAAGGAATCGATAAAAATAGAGCTATTGTTACTGCGACTTTATCGTCAGTTTCAACAATGACCGATAGAGCAATTCCTGCAAAACAAAACAAAGAACAAATGGAGAAACGTCTTACTTCGTCTGCAGGAGAAAGAACTATTCCAGGATATAGCTTTGCTGAATAAAACACTAGAAAAAAGAAGGGTAAATAAATCCAATAATTTACAAATGAACGGAAATTAATAAAACTTCTGTTTATAAGATTTATAATAAAAAATGATGTTCCAATGGATAACATTATTACTAGAAAATCTACGATAAGTAATGCAAACCCCGCAGAAAAAGAACTAGTATGTTTATAACGTTTTTTAAACCAGTCGTAAAAATCTTTTGCTTGCATACCGACATATTATAATACGTTTTTATTGCTCTGTCTAGTTTTACAGTTGATTAATTAAAAAAAGTGTAAGCAGTTATCTAATTTTTGTACCAGAAATTTTACTTTGAGCAAGTTGCAACAATGCTTGATATTTTTCTTCTGAATAAGGTGTTATCTTATTGTATGAAGAATCTATACAAGTTCCAGGTTTAAATCTAGCTAACCACCATATTGCATCCTTTGGCAAAAGTTCTCCGATTGAAATAATTTCTTGGTCATCTACAATTCCTGGAACAAGTACAGTTCTGAACTCTCTTTGTGTAGGTGGAAGTGTTGCTATTAAATCTATACTACGTTGAATTCTTTCTGAGGTTGACTCTTTGTTTTGCCAATGCCCACCCATAAGATTATATCGCTCAGGACTGGTTTTAACATCTAAAGCAAAATAATCTGGTTTTAACAGTGGATTTTGTATATATGTTGCAATCTTATCCGGCAACATTCCGTTTGAATCAAGTTTTACTTCGTAGCCGAGTTTTTTTGCTTCTTGAATAAGTATTTCCGTATAGGGCGAAATTGTTGGTTCTCCCCCGGAAATAACAAAACCTTTTAGAACATTTTTTCTTTTTTTTAGATGACAAATAATCTGCGTTATAGAAACAAGTTCTTCTTCTGGTAGTTCAGTTGCCACAAGCTCTTTATTGTAGCAGTAGGGACAATAAAGATTGCAACCACAAAGAAAAATAGTGGCTGCCATACGTCCGGGAAAATCGACGAAACTGGTTTTAACCAGTACGCCGATTTTCCGCTCCGTACCTACGTCCATGGTTAACAAAGTACTGGTGCTGGTTCTAATACAGCAGAAAGTTCTGTGACAGAATGTGCCCTTGCAATTTCTTGTCCCGTGCTAGCATCATAGACGATAACTGTTGGGGCAGAGAAAACCCCTTTTTCAGCAGCTTTTGCAAGACCGCTTTCAGTGTCCACATCAACAAAAGTTCCTGCAACTACAGTGTTTGCAAGATATTCTTTCACTGGTGGGCAATTAGGGCAAGTTCTTCTGGCATAGAACTCATAGGTCATTGCACCACTTGTACCGTTTTGCATAACCTCTGCACCCTTAATTACAGGAACATCATGTTCACAGCCACAGCTAGTGTCTGCGTCTGTTGGGGTATAAACTTCGTCACCTGTGTAAACAAATTGTTTTCGGTGATTGTATTCATCCCGCTTTCCTTTGTTCCAATTTCGTACGGAACGATAGTAGCCTACAATACGTGCATAGACTTCTGTTTCCGTACCCTGCACATTTGCAAGTGCATCCTTTGTACGTTTAATTTCTGCCTCGATGGTTGCCAGATTTCTCTGTGTTGTCATATTTTCCTCCCAAACCACACTAAATATAGTGTCTTTTGCTTTATATGTCAAGTATCGGACACTATATTTATTTTCTTTAATTATTTTTTATTCTTCGCCACGACTAACAGCAGCAAGGGCTTCTTCTTTTTCTTTTTCAAGTTTTGCAAGTTCCAGCTTTAGCCTCTGTTCTGTTTCTGCTTTACATTTAGGACAGTGAAAATGTTCGCCGTTTAAATAACCGTGTATTCTACAGATTGAATAGATTGGTGAAATTGTAAAGAAAGGAATTCTGTAGGTATTAGCAATGGTACGGACTAAATCACGGCAAGTTTGCCAATCTTTAAGAGCTTCACCTAAAAATACATGGAACATGGTACCACCAGTGTATTTTGTCTGTAGTGACTCTTGATGATCTAGTGCCTCAAAAACGTCTTCTGTATAGTCCACTGGAAGCTGACTTGAGTTAGTGTAGAAAGGATCTTCCGTTCCTGATGTTATAATATCAGGAAAGTGAACCTTATCATGTCTAGCTAATCTATATGATGTGCTTTCAGCAGGTGTTGCTTCAAGATTAAAAAGTTCACCTGTTTGTTCCTGATAATCTGCCAGTTTCTGTCTCATATGGGAAAGAACTTTTTCTGCAAATACCTTTCCTCTTGGATCTGATATATCGCACCCTAAAAAATTCAAACAACACTCATTCATACCACACAAACCTATTGTGTTAAAGTGATTGTTTAGGGTAGAAAGATACCGCCTTGTGTATGGGAAAAGTCCACCGTCCAAAAGTCTTTGAATAACTTTGCGTTTTGTAGAAAGACTTTCTTTAGCCAAATCCATAAGATAATCAAGTCGAGCAAAGAACTGCTGCTCTGTGTTTGCAAGGTAACCTATTTGTGGCAAATTAATTGTTACAACTCCTAATGAACCTGTAAATTCATCTGCACCAAAAAGACCACCACCTCGTCGGCGAAGCTCTCGTTTATCAAGTTGCAATCGGCAACACATAGAACGTACATCGCTAGGGTTTAAGTCGGAGTTTACAAAGTTTTGAAAATTTGGTGTTCCATACTGAGATGTCATCTGGAATAGCAACTTTGCGTTATCACTGTCCCAGTCAAAATTCTTTGTAATGTTGTAAGTTGGTATTGGATACGCAAACCCACGTCCTGCAGCATCACCTTCAATCATTAATTCAATGAATACCTTGTTAATAATGCCCATTTCTTTTTGGCAATCTCCATAGGTAAAATCCATTTCTTTACCACCAACAATGGCAGGCTTGTCTTTTAAATCATCAGGACAAATCCAATCTAAAGTTATATTTGTAAATGGTGCTTGTGACCCCCAACGACTGGGAGTGTTTACGCCAAAGATAAAACTTTGTATGCACTGACGAACTTCTTTTTCTGTAAGGTTGTCTTTTTTAATAAAAGGAGCCAGATATGTATCAAAAGAACTAAAGGCTTGAGCACCTGCCCATTCATTTTGCATAATACCCAAAAAGTTTACAATTTGATTTACTAGTGTAGAAAGATGTGTTGCCGGGGTAGAGGTTATTTTGTCAGGAACTCCACCAAGACCTTCTGCAACTAGCTGGCGGATAGACCAACCTGCACAGTAACCTGAAAACATGGATAAATCGTGGATATGAAAGGCAGCGGATTTATGAGCTTCTGCAATTTCTGGAGTATAAATGTTTTTTAGCCAATAATTAGCGGTTATTGTACCTGAGTTATGTAAAATAAGACCACCTAAAGAAAAATTTACATTAGCGTTTTCATTTACACGCCAATCTGATTGACTAAGATAACCGTCCATGGTTGAATTTATGTCTAGCATAAGACTCTTTGTGTCGCGAATTGCTTCGTGGCGTGCTCGATAGAGAATATATGCCTTTGCGATAGCGACTGCATTGTTTTCGATAAGAACAGTTTCTACCACATCTTGAATTTCTTCTATTGCTGGAATTGAATGTTCGTGGCGGCTAGCCATCATAAGTTTTAACTTTTCTTCTGTGGCAGCTGTAAGTTGTTCTGCTTTATCTGGATTTGGCCGTTTTTCAACAGCCTCTATTGCTTTACTAATAGCAGAATATATTTTTGTGCGGTCATATGGTTTTATCTCTCCGGAACGTTTTACTACGTTACGTAAAAAAGATTCTCCTTCGCCACCTTTATTACTTTCTAAAAAACTGCTCCACTCAGGAAATACAGCCTGCTCACTCATTTGTTTTCCTCCCAATAAAACTGTTTTATTTTTTTAGAAACTTATCTGTTTCTAGTTTATGAACTTCGTTAACGAATTCATCTAGGTTTTCAAAATGTCTGTAAACAGAAGCAAACCGAATATAGGCCACCTTATCTATAGCGTATAATTTATCTAGGACTAATTCACCTAACTGTGCTGTTGTAACTTCTCTGCTAACTTTACCCATGATGAGGGCTTCATCTTCTATTTCTGCCACAAGATTTTCTGTTGTTGTGGTAGAAATAGGTCTCTTTTCCAAAGCTCTACTGATTCCCTTTTCTAACTTATTTCTGTCAAAGGGTTGTCTGCGACCATCTCTTTTTACAACCATAAGCGGTTTTTCTTCTATTCGCTCATAGCTAGTAAATCTGTAACCACAACTATTACATTCCCGTCGGCGTCTAATACTTTCGCCAGCACCTAAGGTACGAGATTCTATAACCTTGTCGTCAAGACTGCCACAGTAGGGACACCTCATTAGTACAAAACCTTTAGTACTGTATTTAGTGGATATGTCAGCATAAGGGAAATAATACTACACTAGATATGTATTTTCAAGTAGATTTTAAAAAATATATTTAACTATATTTTTTAAAAAGCAGCCATTTCTATATTGACATATTTTTTAGAGTATGGTATGGCAGCAAAAATTTGCATATTACACTTAAATATCTTACTCTTCATTGTGTATGAGATTTAACAACAAACAAATAATTGCGTTAATTTTTTTTATTGGCATTGTAAATTCGTTTTTTTGTTTTTCACAAGAAAGAGCGAATGACATTTTCTGGAATGAATATAATATTCTAAGAGATCATGTCTATAACAATGATGTTTCTTTGGTTCAATTAGTAAATTTGTATCAAAAAGCAAAACAACTTGCATATGATATTCTTGATGAAAGTGAATTGATGGTTGCACTCTCTCGTTGTGAATACATAATGGGTAGAGCCTATTCGTATGCTTCAGACAAAAAAAATGCATCTACACATTACGATGTAGGTATGGATTATGCAGAAACAGCTTCTGAAATAAAAGACAGCCCAAAAGCAAGATTAATTTACTTAGAAAACTTAAGCCAAAATTGTTCTGTAAAACCTACCAGTTTTGTTCTTGCTTACGGTCCTAAAATTGCAGGATTAGCAAAAAAAATATTAAAACAAGACCCTACTTGTGGGGCTGCAATGTTTATCTTAAATGCTCAGCATATTTTTGCTCCAATACCATTTAATAATTACAAAAAAGGTATTAAAGAGATGCAGGCTATACTTAAAACGCCAAATATCGTTTTAGAAAAGGATGATAGCTTTAACATATTTTGTGCTATAGCTTACGCTTATCTAAAACAAGATGAAAAATCAAAGGCTTTACCATACCTTGAAAAGGCAAAAAATATTTATCCAACTAATGTGTTCTTAAAAGAACTCTTAACACAATCTGAAAATTAAAAGGAAAAAATGAATAATTTTATTGATTTTTATGTTCTTTTTGTTGCTATTGTTAGCATTTTTTTTCTTACATTAGCACTTACAAATACTTTTTGGTTACGAATATGTTCAAAAAAAACATCTATTTTCTCTGGAAAAAAAGTTTCTGTCTGTATTCCTGCTAGAAATGAAGAAAAAAATATTGAAAGATGTGTTCGTTCATTTATGAATCAAACTTATTCAAATTATGAAGTGATAGTACTTGATGATAATTCTGATGATAAAACAGCTTCAATATTGGAATGTTTAAAAAAAGAGTTTCCACAAAAACTAAAAGTTATAAAGGGTAAGTCGCTACCTGCAGGTTGGACTGGAAAAGTATACGCTCTTAATCAACTGGTTCATGAATCTACTGGAGAATATCTTTTATTTACAGATGCTGATACTGTTCACAGTGATGATTCAGTTGCCTTTGCTGTGACTAATATCGAAAAACACAATGTAGATTTGCTTTCAGGTTATATTGGACAATACACTGTTACATTTGGTGAAAAAATTACAATACCTGTAATGTATATATTATCAGGTTTTATTATTCCATTATTCTTAAATAGAATAAGTAAAACGCCTATTACATCAGTTGCTATTGGTCAGTATATTATGATAAAGAAAGATGTGTTACTAGCTTGTGGAGGTTATGAATCATTAAAAAAATATGTTACTGAGGATATTTACCTTGCACGTCTTGTAAAAAGTAAAGGGTTTAAAACGTTGTTTTTGAATTGTCGTAGTGTTGCTATTTGTAGAATGTATACAAATTATTCGGATTGTGTATGCGGAATAGAAAAAAATATTTTTTCTTTTGTTTGTAACAAGAATGGAATACTATTTTTAGCAGTTTTTGGATTAGTAGTTTTTCTTATTCTACCTATTCCTCTGTTTATGGCTTCTATGTTTTATGATTTAATATATGGAATTGGGATTTCTAACTATACGCTTTACCTTGGTATAAATATTATTTCAATGTTTTTTGTATGGGTATTAATATCAGTTTCACAAAAACTTTCTGCTATAACTCCTTTTTTGTATCCACTTATATTTTGCAACCTTGTTTATTTAGCTTTAATATCATATTCAAATACTGCTAGAGGTACAGGATACCTATGGAAAGGTCGTATCGTACATTAAAATAAGGGGAACGAAATTTGTATAAACCTGGGGATTCTATTGTTTCAAAAAATATTTTTTTTCGTTGTGCTTCTTTTTTAACCTTTTACTCTTTAATTGGCATAGCAACGTGTTTAACATTTGGACTTTATTCTTTTAAGGTTCATAATCGTCACAGACTTTGTTCTCTTACAAAAGCGGTAACCGTGTCAAATCATACAATGTTGCTTGATCCAGTTTTTATGAATATTGTAACAAGACCTTATCATCTGTATCAAACTTTATTAGAAAAAACGGTATGTAGTCCATTTATTGGAACTTTTACAAGATTACTAGGTGGTGTTCCAATTCCACGAAGAGATTTTAATGGGTGTAAACTTTATTCTGGTGCTAAAGAAGCTTTAAGACAACGACGTTTTTTACATTTTTATCCAGAAGGGGAATGCTACATCTATAATGCTTGTCCAAAACCTTTTCACGCAGGAGCATTTATTACAGCAGCTGTACTAAATGTACCTGTTGTTCCTATTGCAACCGTATTTAAAGATAATGGTAAACGACCCAAAATTCACCTATATATTTTAGAACCTATTAATACAAAAGATTTCAATGTAATAAAAGCTGATGGAACAGTAGATTCTGTAGCGGCAAGGAATTTTGCAGAAGAAGTTCGTAAAAGGATAGCACGTGAAATAACTAATAACAAAGGAACGGGAAAGTATTACAAAGGACATATGAAGCGTATTGCAGGAATTAATGGTTGATTATCATTAGTAATTGCAACAAGGTATTTAATTCGTTATTATAATGGCATGAATACTTTTCAGATGCCAGACAACATAAAAGGACTTCACATTCACTTTATCGGGATAAAAGGTACTGGTATGGCTGCCTTAACAGAAATTTTTCATGCAAGAGGAGCTAAAATAACTGGTAGTGATGTTTCTGATATTTTTTATACGGATAAAGTTCTTGAGTCATGTGGAATAAAACCTTTGCTTTTTGATTCTGCGAACATAACAAATGATATTAGCTTTATTATATATTCTTCTGCATATAACAGTAAAACAAATTGCGAATTAGCTCAGGCAGAAAAACTTAGTATTCCCTGCCTTTTGTACAGCCAAGCTCTTGGGCAACTTTCTAGGCACACTTTTAGTTGTGGAGTTGCTGGTGTTCATGGAAAAACTACAACAACGGGTCTTGTCGGAACAGTGGCAAAAGTATTAAATATCCCTGTTCAAGTACTTGCTGGTAGTGTTATTTCTAGTTTTGGACAGAGTAATGAACATGGAAGTTGTACTATTTCTTGTGGACAAGACTATTTTGTGGCAGAAACTTGTGAATATCAGCGCCACTTTATGGATTTTAAACCAAAGAAAATAATTTTAACCAGTGTTGAAAGTGATCATCAAGATTACTATCCTACCTATGATGATATAAGAACTGCTTTTTTTGACTATTGCAACCTTTTACCCTCAAAGGGGGATTTAATTTATTGTGCCGATGATGCAGGAGCTTCAGAAGTTGCTTCTATGATTGCTAGCCAACGAAGTGATATAAATCTTATTCCCTACGGAGAAACTGCAAGTGGAAACTGGAAAGTTACAATAGATTTATCACAAGATGGCAAACAGATTTTTTCTTTGGCTGGTTTTGGTGATTTTAAATTTGCTATTAATGTTCCAGGCAAACATCTTGTTTTAAATAGCACCGCTGCTGTAGCATTGTGCTGTTCTTTACTTTGTCATCAAAAAAAATGCAATTTAGAAGAGAGTTTTTCTGTTGAGATAGCATCTAAAATATTGAAGGGACTTGAACTTTTCAAAGGAGGTAAAAGGCGAAGTGAGATTATAGGAAGAGTTTCTTCTGTTATTTTTTTAGATGATTATGCTCACCACCCAACAGCAATAAGAACAACTCTTGAAGGGTATCGTAATTTTTATCCAGGTAGAAAATTAATAGTTGATTTTATGTCTCACACATATACAAGAACTGCATCTTTGCTGGATGATTTTGCTCAATCTTTTGATTCTGCACATCAAGTAATTTTACATAAGATATATGCTTCTGCAAGAGAAAAGCCTAGCGAGGCTTCTGTAACAGGAGAAACGTTATACAATAAGACTAAACTTTTTCATAATAATGTGTGTTATTATCAAGATTTTTTGGACGCAGAAAATGATTTACTAACTTTGCTTTCAAAGCCAGACCCAGAATTTCCAAATGGTTATGTTTTTGTAACTATGGGGGCAGGGGATAACTGGAAACTTGGTCGAATCTTATATGAAAAAATGAGCAAAATAGGAGTATCAATATGACAAGTATGACAGGGTTTTCATATGTAGAAGATGTTGGAGAAAATTATACTGTTTCTGTTGAAATAAAATCATATAATTCCCGTTATTTGGATTTAACAATAAATATGCCTTCTTTTTTAAGCCGATTAGAAAACACGTTAAGAGAATTAGTTGTTTCCAAAGTTTTAAGAGGCAAGGTTGAAATATATATTAGGTTGAAAGAAGAAAACCAAAATACAAATGTCGCAGTAAATATTGAAGCAGCAAAAGCGTATGCAAAGGCTCTAGAACAGATTTTAGAGATTTTAGGTCGTGGTACGGAAGAGATTCCCTTAAGTTTAATAGTTCAACAAGAAGGTGTATTAGTTTCTAGTCATCAATACGATATGGAATATTACAAACAAATTATTCTTCCTGTATTTGAAAAATCATTAAATGATTTTATTGCAGATAGAAACAGAGAAGGTGAAAATCTTTTTTATGACCTTTCAGAAAAAATACAAGAATTAGAAAACGCTATGCTTTTTTTCAAAAATTGGCAACCAAAAATGGAAATGCAATTCAGAGAAAATCTTACTAATCGTTTTCAAGAAATACTTGGCGAAGATTATGATCAGCAAAGAGTTCTTACAGAAATTGCAGCTATGCTTGTAAAATACACAATTAATGAAGAAGTTGTCAGATTAGAAAGTCATATTTGTGCTTTAAGAGAAGAAATTTCAAATAATCCTGCTCCAGGCAAAAAAATTGATTTTCTCTGCCAAGAAATAAATAGAGAAATAAACACGATAGGTTCAAAAAATCAGTTTGCACAAGTTAGTGAAATGGTTATAAATGCAAAAAATGCACTGGAAAATATTCGTGAACAAGCAAAAAACGTGGAGTAGTGTCGCATTTTATTGATTTTCTTGATACCATTTTTTTAATTTATTAAAAGCAACTGTTATTTTTTCTAATTGAAAAGCGACTGTGTCTTTGTTAAGAGAACTGGATGCTGTATCTGGGTGAATTTGTTTTATTAAAGAGGCATATTTTGCCCTTATATCAGAAAAATCAGGAACTTGGGCGAGTTGTTTTTGTTCTTCATCAATAATTCTTTCGTAACCAAATAGCTCAAACTCTTTTCTCAATTCTAAAGGAATAACTTTTGTACAAGCTTCATTTGTTGAAGCCTCTTTTTTTTTAGAAGGGAACTCACCAGATTCTAAACATTGGCTAAGTTTTTTTCCTAGCCTGTCGAACATAGTAGACATATTTTATTATAACTATATTTTTTAAACCCTATCAATACCCAAAAAAAATTATAATACTTGACAGATTGAATGATTGCATTTTATGATTCTGGATGTATGTCTAGCAGATTATTTGGTATCCGTGGTGCAGTTTGCTGCGGTAATACAGTTGATGAAATACAAAATGCTGTTGAAATGATGTGTTCTTCTTTGTTTTCTGCCAACGAAATTAATGCAGAAGACATAGTGTCGATTCAGTTTACTATAACTCCAGATTTGGATGCTATGAATCCAGCAGCAGCCCTTCGTAAGTCAAAATGTGGCAGCATTGTAAAAAATTCTGCTCTATTTTGTAGCCAAGAACCAGTTGTAAAAGGTAGTTTACCTAAAACGATTCGAGTTTTACTTACAGCTTATATGCAAAAAAATAGAATACCTGTGCATTGTTATACAGGTGGAGCGGAAGTTTTACGACCTGATTTTACTCTTAAGGCAAAGGAATTGTAGTTGATGGATTCTTTCCCAAAAAAAATCTGGGTTGTAAGCCGTGAATATGCAGGAATAGCAGAAGCTGGTGGAGTAAAAAATGTAGCTTGTTCGCTTTGTGAGTGTCTTGCAAAGAACAACATAGATGTTACATTATTGATTCCTAGATATGGTTGCACAGATTTTTCTAAGGTAAAACATTATAAACCAAATATAATTCCACCTCAGTTAATATATGTTGAAGGAAAGAACTATACCGTTTTCTTTGATAAAGCACAAATTAATGATGTAAACATAGTTTTTATCGTACATCAAATTTTTAGCGATAAACGTGGCGTTTATACATACACCGCAACAGATGAAGCGTTAAACAAGGATAATCCTAGAGGAATAGGTTTTCATGATTCTTTAACTATGGATGTTTTATTTCAAAAAGCTGTTGTATGTTATGGTGAAATTATTGGTAGCGGTCCGGATATTGTTCATTGCCAAGATGCAGCAACTGCTTTGATTCCAGCAATGGCAACGTGTTATAGCAAAGCTGATTCAGTTTTCAATGCAACAAATTTCGTTGTAACAATTCATAATGCGGGTCCTGGATACCATCATGAATTTAATTCTGTATGGCAAGCAGAATCATATACAAATTTGCCACGTTCAGTTTTGGAGCAATGTCAAAATGGTAACGCAGTTGAACCTTTTTTAATTGCATCAAATTATGCCACAATGAATACAGTTTCACCTTGGTATGCAAAAGAGTTGACAAATTCTTTTTTTACAGAAGAAACAGGTGGATTAGCTAATTTATTTTCAGATAAAGGTGTTACAATTTCTGGTATAACAAATGGAATAGATTGTTACCGTTATTCCCCAATAGATACAAAAAAATCTTTGTTGCCATATCCCTTTGATCCACTAAAATCTGATTTTGATGGTAAGTATCAAAATAGATTTTACTTTTTAAAAAAATATGCTGCGGAAAATTCACCAAAAAAAAATTATTCTTCGTTCAATAGGTTCGGTTTTTTAGAAGAAGACAGAAAGGATTTTTTGTTTTTTTGCTACCACGGAAGGATTGTTCGACAAAAAGGAATTGATGTACTTATTTCCACCGCTCAAAGAATTCTATCTCAAAAGGATAGTCCCCTTTGTTTTGTTATTGTTGGTCAAGGTGAATCTGAGTTAGAAAATGAATTAAGCAAACTGGCATCTCTTTATAAAGGACGCTGTGTTTATTTTCAAGGTTATGAAAGAGCTATTTCCAGACTTGCAGTTGCTATATCAGATTTTATTTTGCTACCAAGCAAATTTGAACCCTGTTGCTTAGAAGATTTTATTGCACAGATGTACGGAACGATTCCGGTTGCTCACGGAACAGGTGGGTTGAAAAAAATCCTAGATGGTAAAACAGGCTTTTTGTACTCTCCTAATACACCAGAAGAATTGCTACAAACTATTGAATCCTTAGAAAAAAAATGGTGTACAGATAAAACTTGGCTAAAACAAATGGCAAAATTTAGTGCCGAATATGTAAAAAACAACTATTCCTGGGATTCTGTAATATCAAATTGTTATATGCCTTTTTACCGTAGTTTAAAAAAACAATATTAAAATGTAACTAATGTATTGACATTTTCTTGTCTATAGCGTATATTACATACGTTCGTTACGCCAATTTAGCTCAGCTGGCCAGAGCACGTGATTTGTAATCTCGGGGTCCAGGGTTCGAATCCCTGAGTTGGCTTTACGATAGGGGAGGTTCCCGAGCGGTCAAAGGGGGCAGACTGTAAATCTGTTGGCTCCGCCTTCGAAGGTTCGAATCCTTCTCTCCCCATTTTGCGTTGAAATTTTTTTCAACGCTTTTTTTTTCGGAGTTGTTTTGGCTGAACCATTTTATGCTCAAGGCTTAAGATTTTCTTGCAAGGAATGTTCTCATTGTTGTAGACATGAACCCGGATATGTGTACCTTTCAGAAAAGGATTTGACAAATCTATGCCAATGGTTTAACCTAGATAGACAAGATTTTATTAAAAAATATTGTCGTTGGGTTTCTTATTACGATGGCACAGAGGTTCTTTGCCTTCAAGAAAAAGAAAATTACGATTGTATTTTATGGCAAGAGTGTTGTACCGCATATGAGGCACGTCCTATTCAGTGTTCCACCTATCCGTTTTGGTCTTATATTGTGGAATCGAAGGAAAGTTGGCAAAAAGAGGCGATGGAGTGTCCTGGAATAAACTGTGGTTCCTTGTGTAAAGCAGAGCAAATAGAGAAATGCTTGCTAGACAGTAAGAATAGTGTTCCGATAAAGAGGAAGTAGGAGAAAAAAATATGGATGTTCGTTTTTGGGGTGTTAGAGGATCCATACCGACTCCACTAACAGCACAGCAGATTAGAACAAAAATTGAAGCAGTGGTTCAGAGAATATCTGCCAGAGATATTGCAAGTTTGGACGCAAAGGAGCGTTTCCTTAATTCGTTGCCAGCCTCAATATATGGTACTGTTGGGGGAAATACAGCTTGTGTTGAAATTCGAGATAGTCAAGGAACAGTTTTCCTTTTAGATTCAGGAACAGGAATAAGAGAATTCGGTAAAAAGGGTATTCCTTCTGTAGATAACACATATCACATATTGTTATCGCACTTTCACTGGGATCATATACAAGGACTGCCTTTTTTTGACCCAGCGTATCGTGGAGATTGTAAACTTATATTTTATTCAGCTTTTCCTGCTGCAAAAAAAGTTCTTTCAAAACAAATGGACTTACCTTATTTCCCAGTTCAGTTTGATACGGGTTTTTTTTCATCTATTTCTTTCCAATGTATAAAGCCAGGTGAGCCTTTTAAAGTTGGCGGATGTACAATAGTTTCAAAAAAAATGTCTCATCCAGGGAACTCTTATTCCTATGCGTTTATGGAAAACGGTAAAAAGATTATTTATGCCACAGATGTAGAACTTTCAGAAAAAGATATCGAAGACACCGAAAGTAACAGATCCTTTTTTCAAAATGCAGATGCGATAATACTTGACACACAATATACTGTAGAAGAGTCACTTTACAAAGTAAACTGGGGACATTCGGCTTTTTCGTATGCTGTAGATTTTGCATCTAAGTGGGGAATAAAAAAACTATACCTTTTTCATCATGAACCTACATATGATGATAAAAAACTTAATTCTATCTTGCTTTCTGCCCAGTGGTATTCTCAGTATGTAGTTAATACAGATTTAAAAATTTTTCTTGCACAAGAAGGATTGTGTTTTGACGTATGAGTGTGTCAGATTCCTGTAAGCCTATAGAACTTACCTATAGTTTTTCTGCTCAAGAAATAAAACTTTTGGCAAAGTTTTTTAGAAAGGCTTCTCTACCAGATGGACTTGAAAAATTTAGAGATAAAATTTTCAAGTCCATATACGAATCTATGACGTTAGATCAAGCAGAATCTTTTTTTAAGGATTGAGTTTAAGAATATGGGAAAGAAGATATTTAAGTTTTTTTTATTTTTCTTTTTTTTAATTGTTTTAATTCTTGGAGCATTCTTTTTATATTATTTTAAAACTTTACAACCGTATTCACAGGATTCAGAGTTTCAGACATCTTATAAATTACAGGTTCCTTATGGTAAAACACTAAAATCCGTAGCTCAAGAATTAGAGGAAAATTATATCATACAAAATTGGGCTACATTTTATTTAACTGCTAAAAAAACTAATTTACAGATGAAAGCTGGAACATATAACCTTAATTCTAGTATGTCGGTTTTTGATATTTTTGAATTACTAAAGACAGGAAGACAAGATAACTTGGTTGTAAGAATTCCAGAGGGTTATACTACATCAAAAATTGCAAAGCTATTAGAAAAGGAAGGTATTGTTTCTGAAACAGAATTTATTGAAGCATCAAGAAATAAAACATTGCTAGAAAAATATGGAATTCCCAACGATACCTTTGAAGGTTATATTTTCCCAGACACATATTTTTTTAATCCTGGTATGTCTGGAGAATCGGTTCTTTGTAAAATGGTGGATAATTTCTTCAATAAGATTGGAACAATCGACGGAATTGAAAATCTTACTGATGAAGAACTATTTTATGTTGTTAGACTTGCTTCGATTATTGAAAGGGAATATCGTGTAGCTTCTGAAGCTCCTCTTATTGCCAGTGTATTTACTAACAGATTGAACAATAACATTGGGCTTTATTCATGTGCAACTATTGTATACATAATTACAGAGATTGAAGGGCGACCGCACCCTGATGTAGTTACAAATAAAGATTTAAAAATAGACAGTCCCTATAACACATATATGTGGGCAGGATTGCCGCCCGGTGCTATTTCAAACCCAGGAATTGTTGCCTTATCTGCTGCAGCAAATCCACCAAAAACAAATTACTTTTATTTTAGATTAATTGATAGTAATGCAGGTAAACATTATTTTTCAGAAGATTTTGAAGAACATATAGAAGCAGAGGGAATCCAAGTAAAAAGGGCGGCAGGTAGCTGATGGGTTTTTCTCCAGAAACTATCCGCATGGTTGTTGAAAGAACTGATATTGTGTCGCTTATAGAAGGTTACACAAGGCTAGAGCGTAAGGGCGATAGTTGGTGGGGGTGTTGTCCTTTTCATTCAGAAAAAACCCCTTCTTTTTGTGTTACACCAGAAAGGCATATGTACTACTGCTTTGGATGTAATGAAGGTGGGGACGTAATTCAATTTTTACGTTCAGTAGAAAAATTAGATTTCTCTACTGCTGTTACTACATTAGCCAAAAAAGCAGGAGTTGAACTTGAGTATTCAGAGGGCTATTCAAAAGGTGAAGATTCTGAGTCTTCTCTAAAAGACCAATATATAGATCTTTATACAAGAGTTGCTGGTTCTTTTCATTATTGTTTGCTTTCTACAAATTCTGGTTCAGATGCATTAAACTATATTCTTGAAAGAGGAATTAGTATAGAAACAATAAAAAAGTTTCAATTAGGATATTCACCAAAAGATAAAAGATGGCTAAAGCAATTTTTACGTAAAAAAAACTATAGTGAAGATTTTTTAGCAACTTCTGGTCTTTTTTCTAAAAAATTTTCTGATATTTCTTTCTTTTCTGATAGGCTCATGTTTCCAATATTTAATCGAAATGGAAATGTTGTTGCCTTTGGTGGTAGGTTACTTAATGGAGAAGGACCAAAATACATTAATTCTGGTGAACTTATTCAATATCATAAAGGTGAAACTCTTTATGCATTTAATTTTGCCCGGCAAAAAATAAGAGAAACTCGATCCGTAATTTTTTGTGAAGGTTACATGGATGTTATTGCTTATCATCAGTGTGGAATCACAAATGCGGTCGCCCCTTTAGGTACAGCATTAACAGAAGAACAAGTAAAACTTGTTCAACCTTTTGTTGATACTGTATATCTTTCTTTTGACACCGATAAGGCAGGGCGTGCTGCAACGTGGAAAGCAATATTAATGTGTAGACGTTTAGATATTACCGTTAAGGTTATTCAACTAAACGGTGGCAAAGATCCAGCAGAAATTATGCAAAATCAAGGTGTTGATGTCTTGACGACTTATGTAGAAAGTGCTATATTAGATAACGATTATTTGTTATCCGGTATTGCGAAAGAACATCAAATCAATACCCCTGAGGGGAAGACAAGGGCGGCTCTTGCTTTTTTTCCATATATTGATGCGCTTAATTCGGATATACAAAAGGAATCATGTTTGGAACAAGTTTGTCAGGCATTTAACCTGACTATAGAGGCGGTTAAACGAGATTTTTTAAACAGAGCAGAAGCTCAAAATCGAGCAGAACGATACAGCAAAAATATAAAAGACTTTGGTAAATCCATAAAACCAACTGCAGAATTGCGTGCAATTCTTGCTGTTATTGCAAACCTTGAAAAATTTGAGACTATGCGCTTAGCTTTAACGTCGGATGATTTTGAAGATCCGACGGCACGGGATTTATTCATTATTCTGGAAGAATGTTACAGAGAAGATGCTGTTTCTTATGGAAATGTACTTGCAAAATGCAGTAACGAAGACGTAAGAAAAATGGTTGCGAAGGTCGTTTCTTCTGGTGAGTATGCGGATAATCCGCAACAGGTCTTAGATGATAGTATAAAACTCATTCGACGTAATGGACTTGAAAACAAAAGACGGCATCTTTTAAACAAAATACGACAATTTTCTGTAAACTCAGTTGAGGATCAGAAGATATTGAGTCAGTTAATTTCAGAAAAGATGGATATTGATTTTGAATTAAACCAAAAGGATACAAACTGATGGACGAACTAGATTCGGCTATTGAAAAATTAATTGAATATGGTAAGACAAAAGCTTCTCTTACCTGGGATGAAATAAATGGTTTTTTGCCACAAGAAGTTTTGAATTCAGACAAAATAGAAAATGTTTTAGCTCTTCTAGCAAAGAATAATATTCAAATTGAAGACGAAGATTCTTTAATTGAAGAAGAAGCTATGCCTGTTTTAGATGATGAAGAGGATGTTGCAGAAGATGAATCGGAAAAGATAGATGAGGCAGAAACTGAAAAAAAACGTGTAGTCTATAATGAAAAAGATTCTACTGGGGATGATCCGGTTCGACTCTATTTAAGAGAAATCGGTAAAGAGAATCTACTTACGGCTGAGCAAGAAGTTGATTTGTCAAAAAAAATGGAAGAAGGTGAAAACATTATCAAAGATGTAATCAAAAAGTCGGGTATTCTTATTCCTGAGTTTTTTAGCATTGGTGTAAAAGCCTTTTCTCGAGTTGATATTCAGCCTGGTCGTAATCGTAAAGAGATTAACGAAGAAATGACAGAAAAACGTAGGTTAAAAGCCTGCTATAGCGAGTACATTAAACCTGTTTTTGCAGATATGAAAGCTTATATGCAACTGAAAAAACAGCTATACGAACTTGAACAAACTAATCAGATTTTCAATGATTCTCAACTAGTTGAACTGCGTGAAAAAATTATGTGTTCGTTAAAAAATATAGACATCCAGTCAGAAGAAATTGAAAGATTTTCGCAACGCTTTATAGAAGCAACAAGACGAATCAGTGAATATCGAAATCGACAAGAAAAAAAAGCAAAAGAGCTTAGAATAGCAGATAACAGCGATTTACGTAGTCTTGGAAAACGAATTGCAATTAAATCTGAACGGATAAAGCTAGAAGAAGACTTAGGAATGTCCGCAGATGAGATTCGAGATGTATATACTCAAATTCAAAAGATTGACCGAAAGTTAAGACGGCTTGAATACGAATTTGAAAACAACGTTTCTGAAATTCTTGAAATGGCAAAAGAAATTGAACACGGGCATCAAATGATGAAGGAAGCAAAAAATCGATTAATAAACGCAAACCTTCGTCTTGTTGTTTCTATTGCAAAAAAATATACAAATCGTGGTTTACAGTTTTTTGATTTAGTTCAAGAAGGAAATATTGGATTAATAAAAGCTGTAGAAAAATTTGAATACAGAAAAGGTTATAAATTTTCCACATATGCTACTTGGTGGATAAGACAGGCTATAACACGAAGTATTTCTGACCAAGCACGAACTATTCGTGTTCCAGTTCATATGATTGAGCAGATTAACAAAGTTGTTCGTGAATCACGCCAACTTATGCAAAAATATGGAAGAGAACCAACAGACGAAGAAATTGCAGCTCAGCTTGGTTGGCCTGTATCTCGTGTTAAGCAAGTTAAAAATGTTGCCAGAGAACCTATATCTTTGGAAACTCCAATTGGCGAAGAAGAAGATTCTATTCTTGGCGACTTTATCGAAGATAAAGATGTGGAAAATCCAGCAACAAAAACTGCATACAAAATGCTACAGGATCATTTACATTCCATTTTAGCAACACTTCCTGCAAGAGAACAAGAAGTTTTAAAAATGCGTTTTGGTTTAGATGATGGTTTTTCTTTAACTTTAGAAGAAGTGGGTCTTTATTTTGACGTAACTCGTGAACGTATTCGTCAAATAGAAGCTAAAGCATTGCGGCGTTTAAGACATCCACGACGATCTAAAGATTTAAGAGACTATATGGATTGATTGAATTTTATTCAAATTTATACCTAGACACGGAAAGTGTATTTGGTATAAAATATTGACAACTAGATTCAAAGAGGTTTTTTCATGGAAATGACTGATGTATTTGACAAGCTAAAAACGCTACAGGATATTCTTGTAGAGAAATATTCTATAGAAACTAAGATAGAAGAAGCTCCTAAGGCTCTTGTGGCACAAGATGAGCTGCTTTCTAGGTTAAAGAAAGAATATATTAGTAAGAATAGTGCATACGAAGAATCGAAAATGAAGATTTTAGGTCTTCGTCGTAATTTAGACGAAACGGTTTCTGCTAAAGAACGCAGCGAAGAAAGTATGAGTGATATTTCGACACATAGAGAATACGAAGCTCTTTCTGCGGAAATTAAATATGCTGACGAAAAAGAAAAGCAAGTTCGTAAGGAATTACAAAAAGAAGAGCAATTTTTTGCTAACTTAGAAGAAGATATGCAGCGTCTTAAGCAGTCTATAGACACCCAACAAGTAGAACTTGACAATGGTAAGGCTTCGATTGCGAACGTTGTAGAATCTTTGAATCAGAATCTTATACAGCTAAAAAAACAAGAGGATGAAATCATCCCTGATTTAGACCCGGAAATCATCTTCAAATTTGAAAGAATTATTAGAAGCAAACAGAACAAGGGTATCGTTGCAGTTCGTGGGAATGTTTGTGACGGTTGTCATATGATTTTACCTGCACAGTTTGCAAATGAAGTTCATAGTGGAGAGAATATTGTTTTCTGTCCGTATTGTAGTAGGATTCTCTTTTACCAAGAGCAAGAAGAAGGTGAAAACGAATACTTTAGCATAGAAGATGCTGGTAGCCTTGTTGATTTAGATGATGACGAGGATGAAGACTTTGATGACGATGATAATGACGAAAGAGACGACATCAAAGAAATGGATTTTGACGAGTAATCGTCATTGATATGTTTTGTTTTGTAGCAGAAGACAGTGACCGCTGTCCGAATTCCCTTACTAAAAAGGGGTACGGAGAGAGGAAAGTCCGGGCTCCTTCGGAAGGAATGCCGGTTAATAACCGGGCGTAAAATCTGGTAACAGGTTTTACGACAGATAGTGCAACAGAAAACAAACCGCTCTTTAAGGAGTAAGGGTGAAAAGGTGAGGTAAGAGCTCACCGGGCATTTGGTAACAAATGTCGCATTGCAAACCTCATTTGGAGCAAAACCAAGCAGTAGCTAAATCTTCCGATAAGGAGAACGAAAGTTTTCCATAGCTACGGGTAGGTTGCTAGAGGTGTAGGGTAATCTGCACCTTAGATAGATGGTCACGCCGATTTATCGGTTACAGAACCCGGCTTAGGTCTTCTGCTTTTTTTTCTTAGAAGTGGGTGGAGATGAAGAATAAAACAGAGTCAAAACATAATATAGTTCGACGGAAAAGTAAATTAATTCCTAGGCTTATTTTGTGTGCTTCTGTGCTTTTGGTTTCTGTTCTTGTTGCGATACCACTAATTTATTTTATTAATTCCGTTAAAAATTCTTCTATCTCCATTTCTGATATTTATAAGAACTGGGAAGCAACTAATTATCAAGAAGTTTACGACATGACAGGTGTCTTACTTAAAAAAAAGCCCCTTCATAATACTGCTTTAACTTTTAGGGGCTATGCTGGATTTTATTTAGCAGATGCACAAACCGATTCAATACAGGCTCAAAGTTTTCTTGATGAAGCTATAATAAATATGAGAGTATCATTAAATTCTGCACCTAAGAATACTAAAGCTCAGTTGCAATATATGCTTGGTAAATCTTATTATTATAAAAATGTGCTTTCTGCATATCATTATTATAGTGATTTAGCTATAAAATATTTGAATTTAGCAAAAGCCAACGGTTACAATGCAGATGATATTCCAGAATATCTAGGTCTTTGTTATGCTTCTTTGGATATGACTCAAGAAAGTATTGCTGCATTTACAGAGGCGTTACTTGTAAGAGAATCTGATATATTGTTGCTTTCTATAGCAAAACAGTACTACAAAAATGGACAAGTTTCAGCAGCTAAAGCATATCTTCACCGTGTTTCTACAGATACAAAGGATGATACCCTTAGGTTTGAAAGTTCTGCATTGCTAGGACAAATTTATCTTGAAGAAGAAAATTATGATGACGCAAAAAAAGAATTTGAAACAATTCTTGAAAAAGATATAAATAATGCTGACGCATACTACGGACTTGGTGTAATATATGAAAAACAGGGTGAACTTGTAAAAGCAAGAGCTGAATGGCGTAAAGCCTTAAGAATAGATGTGAATCATCAAAATGCCTTGAAAAAAATGGCGGAATATAAGTAGGAGTTAACTATGGGATTTTTCGACAGATTTTCAACCGATATCGGTATTGATTTAGGAACTTGTAACACACTTATTTATGTGCGTGGTAAGGGTATTGTAATTAACGAACCATCTGTTGTTGCTGTAGAGCGAGGAACAAATAGGGTTGTTGCTGTTGGTGCAGAAGCTAAAAGAATGTTATGGAAAACACCTGAATCAATAACAGCAATCAGACCGATGAAAGATGGTGTTATTGCAGATATGGCAAGCACAGAAAAAATGATTCGTTATTTTATCTCTAAGATTATTTCTAGAAATAAAATTGTTAAATCTACACGCATGAAAATAGGTATACCTACTTGTATTACAGAAGTTGAAAAACATGCTGTAGAAGAAGCAGCAATTAAAGCCGGTGCCAAAGAAGTTGAATGTATAGCTGAATCTTTAGCTTCTGCTATTGGCGCTCAGATTCCAATAAATGAGCCAGCAGGGCATATGGTATGTGATATCGGTGGCGGAACAACAGAAGTTTCTGTAATTTCCCTAGGTGGTATGGTTGTTACAAATGCAATTCGTCTAGGCGGTGACGAATTTGACGAAGCTATTGTTAAACACGTAAGAAATGTCCATAATCTTGTAATTGGACAACAAACCGCAGAACGATTAAAAATGGAAATTGGAAATGCTGCACCAGATAAATCCATTGAAAAAATGGAAATCAAAGGCACAGATGCAATAACAGGTTTACCTCGTCGCCTTGAAATAGATTCTGTGGAAGTTAGAGAAGCTTTAAAAGATCCTGTAACGCAAATTGTTGAAGAAATAAAACGTACTTTAGGTCAAACCCCACCAGAGCTTGCGGCCGATATTATAGAACGAGGTATCGTTATGACGGGAGGCGGTTCTTTGCTTAAAGGATTACCTAAATTAATTTCAAAAGAAACAGGTGTTCCCGTAATCCTTGTGGATAATCCACTTGAATGTGTTGCTATTGGTGCAGGGCAAGCCTTTGAGCTATTCCGTGACATTTCCTCTGATAGAAGTATTTACGACAACTTGAACAATTAGGTTTTTTGATGCAACAAAGGAAACAAAGCTTGCCATTCCAAACGCCTCTGATTATGCTAATTGTGTTAGTGTTGGTTTCAGGAATTATGCTTGGTTTGTCTTCTGGTGGTTTTATTGTAAATTTCAAAGAGTTGGGGTTCTCTATTTTTTCATCAATGCAAAAAGTTGTTCGTGGAGCTAGTACTGGTATTACAAATTTTATTACATCAGTTGGGGAACTTCATGATCTTAGGGAAGAATATGATTTGCTAAAAGAACAACTTCAGAATTATGAGTATATGCAACAGACTAATACCGAAATTCGTAAAGAGAATGAGCGACTTAAAGAACAACTTGCATTTACAGAAAACTTTGAATATAAAAACTATCCAGCACAAATTATAGGAAGAGATCCAAATAATCAATATTCATTGTTAACAATTGGAAAGGGTAGTAGACATGGTATTCGTAAAAATATGCCTGTCATAGCTGTTCAAAATGGAACCGTAGGTCTTGTAGGAAAAGTTATAAATGTTGGCTATACAACAAGTTCAGTTATTCCAATATATGATTTTGATTGTAATGTTTCGGCTAGAATACAGAACACTCGAGATGTTGGTTTAATAAGTGGTCTTGGAGCAGAAACACAACCTCTAGTAATGAAATATATAAAAAAACAAGTTCTTACAGAATTACAATATGGAGATTTAGTCGTTACATCAGGTGAAAACGATAATTATTTAAAGGATATTCCGATAGGTTATATTTCACTTATTACAGTTCAGGACTATGATTCTTCGCTAAACATTGAGTTAACTCCGATTATTGATTTTTCTCGATTAGAAACTGTTATAGTTGTTGATATGAAAGAAATAAACGAGGAAGGGAATTTGTAAATGACAGTAAAAACTTTTTTTTCTAGCCTTGTTTTAATGACTATTTTGATTCTTGTTGAAACAGCTCTTTTGTCTAATATAGCCATTTTGCCAGCTATTCCTGATTTGATTCTACTTGCCTTACTTTATATTTCTATTAATAATGGGTCTTTGACAGGAGAAGTTTCTGGCTTTTTTTCTGGTTTAATTTTAGATTTTTTAAGTGCAGCACCTCTAGGTTTAAATAGTTTACTTAGAACAATTATAGGTTTTTTTTGTGGAATTTTTCATAAAATACTCAATGTTGACAGTTTTTTTATTCCCATGCTTCTAGGTTTTATCGGAACAGTTATAAAGGTAATATTGTTACAATTCATTTCTTTTTTCTTTCCTAATGGAATAATTACATATCAGATTTTTTCTGTTTCATTTTTTGCGGAGTTAATAATGAATACATTACTGGCTCCTCTGATGTTTTTTTTGTTATCCTTTTTTTCTTCGTTTCTTGTAGCAGAACCCAGACAAAGGGGCGTAAATGCAGGTAAATGACATACGTACAAAATCAGGAAAATCACTAAAGAAGGAATCCAAACTATTTTGTATTTCTGTTTTTATAGTTGTTGTTTTTGCAATTTATGCTTTTAAACTTTTTTCCATGCAAGTGTTAGAGGGTACGGGATATCGTCAACAATCTGATGATATCTCTAGCAGGGTAAAGACGATTCCTGCCTCTCGAGGCGAAATATACGATAGAAACTTTAACACTGCAATGGTTGTAAATATAAACTCTTTTGCTGTTGACGTTATTCCTGGTGATATTCCAACAGAAAAATATGATACTGTAATGTCTAAATTATCTGATATTCTTGGAATAGATAAAACTTCTATTGATAAGAAGATTCCCATAGGTTCTCGTAATTCTTATACTTCTGTTGAAATAAAATCTAGTGTACCTTTTGAAGTTATATCAGATATAGCAGAAAATAGTACTGATTTACCTGGAGTTTCTTGGAGGTCTAAACCTATCAGAAACTATCAACATACTGGTTCAATCTCGCATATAATTGGCTATGTTGGAGATATTACTCGAGATGAACTAAAAACTATGTATAATCAAGGTTATACAAACAACAGTGTTGTCGGGAAAATAGGAATTGAAAAACAGTATGACAGTTTGTTGCAAGGAAAACCCGGTCAAGAAACAACAACGATTGATGCTAGAGGGCGTCTTCTTTCTGATACAGTAACAATACAAAATCCCGAAATGGGTAAAAACTTAGTTCTTACAATAGATTCTAATATTCAAACTTTAACAGAAAAAGCTCTTGGAAACAGGGTAGGGGCTGCCGTTGTTTTAAAGCCTGCTACAGGTGAAATATTAGCCATGGTTTCTTATCCATATTTTGATTCAAATATATTTAGTTCTGAAAATTTTTCATCTGAGTATTCTAAAGTTGTTTCTGACCCCAATAATCCTCTTCTGAATAGAGCAATTAATGCAGCTTATCCTCCTGCTTCAACATTTAAAGTTATTATGTCTGCTGCAATTTTAGCAGAAAATGCATTACCTGTAGAAAAAAAAATAGAGTGTTCAGGTTCTATCGAATATGGAAATCGAACTTTCCGTTGTCATATTGGAGCTCCCGGACACGGTTATATGGATTTAAAAAACGCCTTGGCTCAGTCATGTAACATTTATTATTGGACAACAGGTAGAGATAATATTGGCATAGACTTAATTGCCACATATGCAAATACTTTTGGTCTTGGTCATTCTTTAGGAATTGACTTACCTAGTCAAACAACAGGTTTTGTTCCCACACCTCAGTGGAAAGAACGTCGCTATCATGAAAAATGGCTTGGTGGTGATACCATGAGTACCTCTATTGGACAAGGATATACTACAGTAACACCTTTGCATATGGCAAATGTTGTTGCAATGGTTGTAAATGATGGTACAATTTACAAACCACATATTTTAAAAGAAGTTAGAGATCCAGTTACTAATGAAGTTATTTCTGAAGTAGAAAGAGAAGTTTTACATCAAGCTGATTTTGATCCTTATGTATGGAATTATCTTAAAGAAAGTATGCGATATACAGTAACAGATGGAACTGTTCAATTTCCTCTAAAAAACAAAGTTGTTCAAATAGCTGGAAAATCTGGTACAGGAGAAGTTGCACAATATAAAAACCAGTGGCATTCTTGGTTTGTTGCATATGCTCCTTATAATGCACCTCCCGAAGATGCTGTTGTTACTGCTGTTCTTGTTGAAGCTATAAATACCTGGGAATGGTGGGCTCCATATGCTACAAATATTATTATGCAAGGAATTTTTGCAAATCAAACTTATGATGAAGCAATAGATGCTCTCGGTTTCCGTTATTTAACACGTCCAATCGGCAGACAAGAATAAGAGGGATAAGTTATGAAACTAAGAATATTTGAATATTTTGATTTTATTTTACTTGCTTGTACAGTAATTCTTGTTTCTGTTGGAATTTTATTTATATATTCTTCTGGAATAAATGCTTCTGGTATTTCTGTTTCGAATGAATATGTTAAGCAAATTATTTTTGCTTGTTCAGGTTTATTTTTAATGATTGCCTTTACATTAATTGATTATAGAAAATATATGCGTCATGCACCTAAGTTTTTTTCTGCTACCTTAGTAATTCTGTTACTAACAGCTTTGTTTGGTAAGTATGTTAATGGTGCAAGAAGTTGGATTGGCATAGGCGAATTAGGTATTCAACCTTCGGAGTTTGCAAAAATAATTTATATACTTTTTTTAGCTTGGTATTTAGAACGCTCAGATTCTGTAAAACCAAGACGCCGATTTATTACGGCATTATTTATAATGCTACTTCCCTTAGGTTTGATTCTTTTGCAACCAGATTTAGGAACAGCAAGTGTGTATATTCCTATTTTTATTGTAATGTGTTATATGGCTTCAATTCCTGCTCGTTATTTAATGATGGTTCTACTTATGGGAGTTCTAACAATTATTTTTACGGTTCTTCCAGTTTGGGAATCAGAAATATTACAAAGAACAGTTCCATGGATGCGTATGCTTACAGACAATAGAATTAGATTTCTTGTTATTGCTGCTGTTGCTACAATTTCTCTTGTTGGAATTATTGGACATATGTTATTTCCAAATAATAAATATTATTACTGGATAGCATTTGCTTTTGGAATAATAACTGTTGCACTAATTGGTTCAATGGCTGCATCTAGAGTGTTAAAACCATATCAAATTGAACGACTTATTATTTTTATAGATCCTTCGGTAGATCCCTTAGGTAGTGGCTGGAATATAATACAATCAAAAATTGCTATAGGTTCGGGATATCTTTTCGGGAAGGGTTATTTAAATGGAACTCAAAGCCATTACCGGTTTTTACCACAACAAAGTACCGATTTTATCTTTAGCATTTTATCTGAAGAGTGGGGATTTTTAGGTGGTATATTTGTTTTTATACTTTATATCATAATTTTTTTCAGAATAATTAATATTATTAGAAATACAAAAAATCTGTATGGATATTATATTTCTTCTGGAATACTTGCAATGTACGTTTTTCATTTTATTGTAAACGTGGGAATGGTTATGGGAATTATGCCAATTACTGGTATTCCATTGATTTTTCTTTCATACGGAGGTTCGTCTCTTTGGACAGGGATGATTTCTATGGGATTATTAATGAGTATTAATTTTAGACAAATGGATTTTTCATTATAAACTTTTATTTAAAGTGCTTGTATTTTATTATATATGATTTTATCTATTGTTATCTTTTCTGAGTTTTAATTATTTGTATTTAATACTGTAGTTTGGTAGACAGAATATACATTATAGGAAGTAATATATATTATATTCCACTTTCGTAACCGCAAAAAATAACAAGAATTTGTTTAATAAATTATCTTATATTGTATATTTTATCATACTAATAAAGATTCAAGTTTTTCTCTTATAAATAGACTTTTTTCTTTAAGTCCTATTTTTCCACTTTCTAGTATGAGTATATTTGGTTTTGTTGGGTCAAGTTTTACACTTGATCCGCTTTCTTTTATTAAGCGTAATACTTTATCAACAGAAATATCTGCTACTTTTGAAAACTCTACCGTTACTTTTCCTTGTCGTTCTTTTAATGTGGATATAGATAACTTTCTACAAATTATGCGTATTTCTGCGATTGCTAACAAACTGTAAACTTCATCAGGAACAGGACCGAACCTATCATTTAATTCAGTATATATTCGTTCAAGCGTATCTTTATCTGAAATAGATGCAATTTTTTTATAAATCTCCATTTTTGTTTGTTGACTGGTAATATATGAATCTGGAATAAACCCTGTATATTCTAGTTCTAGTAAAACTTCATTCATAACTTGATAGTTTTCTTCTGTAAGTCTCTGAATTGCTTCTTCAAGAAGTTTAAGATATAAATCAAAACCAACAGAGAAAATTTCTCCGGATTGGTCTTTTCCTAATAAATTTCCTGCTCCACGAATTTCCATATCTTTCATTGCAATTTTAAAACCAGAACCTAATTCTGTAAAATCGCTGATAACTTGTAGGCGTTTCATAGCAATTTCTGATAAAGATTTGTTTTCTGGATATAAAAGGTAGGCATATGCTTTTTTGTCGCTTCGCCCTACTCGCCCTCTAAGCTGATAAAGCTGAGAAACGCCGTACATATCCGCTCTGTCGATTATTATAGTATTTACATTTGGAATATCTATTCCATTTTCAATTATGGTTGTGGAAACTAACACATGGAAACCACCAAGCTTAAAACGTCGAAAAATATCATCAAGTTCTGTAGCACTCATTTGACCATGTGCAACATCTACAAGCATTTCTGGAACAAGTTGTTCTAGTTTAAATCTAACTTCTTCAAGAGATTCAATTCTATTATGCAAATAAAAAACTTGACCACCTCGCTCTGCTTCTCTACGTATAGCCATAGCAACTCTTTCATCATTGTAACTATCAATTACAGTTTCTATAGGTCTTCGGTTTTGTGGTGGAGTTGTTAAAAGACTCATATCTCTAATTTTTAATAAGCTCATATGTAAAGTTCTTGGAATTGGCGTTGCACTCATAGCAATGCAGTCTACGTTATTTTTCAATTCTTTAAGTTTTTCTTTATCTTTGACCCCAAATCTTTGTTCTTCATCTATTATTAGCAAACCTAAATCTTTAAATATAATATCTTTCTGTATTATTCGATGAGTTCCAATGAGTATATCTATTTTACCATTAGATAATTTTTCTAAAATATTTTTTTGTTCTTGCTTAGAAACAAATCTTGACATATGAGCAATTTTTACAGGAAAATTTTCAAATCTTTCTTGGCAAGTTTCATAATGTTGTTCTGCAAGGATTGTTGTAGGAGCAAGAAAGGCAACTTGTTTACCTCCCATTACTGCTTTAAATGCTGCACGCATAGCTATTTCTGTTTTCCCGTAACCTACATCACCGCAAATAAGTCTATCCATTGGAACAGGTTTTTCCATGTCTTCTTTTACTTCTGCAGTAACGGTAAGTTGATCATCTGTTTCTGTATAAGGAAATGCCGCTTCAAAAGCAGTTTGCCATTCTGTATCTTTAGGGAACGGAAAACCTCTTGCTGCCTTGCGTCTTGAATATAAATCTATCAATTTTCGGGCAATATCTTCAGCGGCTACCCTAGCCCTATTTTTTCGGCTTTCCCAGTTTTTTGAACCTAATCTATCAAGTCGTGGTGGAAGACCTTCATTGCCGATATAACGTTGCACAAGATTTACTTGTTCTATTGGAATAAAAACAATTTCTTCATCTGCATATTCAAGTTTAATATAATCACGTTCGTTACCAAGGGCTTTAACTCTTTCAATTCCCTTAAAAAGACCAATTCCATAATTTACGTGAACTACAAAATCTCCCGGATTAAGTTCAACAAATGTGTCAATAACTGTGCTTTTAACGTGTTTTACAGATTTAGGAATATGTTTACGTCGACCAAAAATTTCATTTTCCTGAATAGCGATAATTTTTTTTTCTGGAATTCCAAAACCTGAAGAAATTGTTTCTGGTAGTATTATAAGATTTGAATCTTGAAAATCACGTAATAATTCTTTTACTCGAAGAGCTTGGTTTTGGCTATCTGCAAAAATAAATATTTGCCAATCTTCTTCTAAAAGTGAATTAATAGATTCTTTAAGATATTGAATGTTGCCAAAAAAACTTCGTGGCGGATCAGTTTCTAGTTTTACATTTACACCTGTTTCTTTGTTTTCTTGTTGAAGTTTTGTATGTAGCGTTCTAAATACAATGCGTTCTTTGTGTTTTGCTACAAGAGAATCAAATTTATACAATATTTTTTGAGGTGAAGGAACAGGTTGGTTAACTTTTGCTTTACGGTAAAGTCCAGTATATTCTCGTTCTAAACTTTCTTGTGCATTATTTTGCCTATCATAATCAATATAAACAATCACATCTGAAGTGTCGAGATAATCAATTAAAGAATAGGATTTTTCAAAGATTTCGCTAAAAAATAATTCTTCGCCAAGAGTTTCATGATTTACATATAATTCCTCTAATATACGCTTTTTTTCATCAAAAAACAAATTTTGATGAAAAGTTTCATCTGTTTCTTCTCCATAGGAAGGTGAATTTTTATTAAATTGATATTCTGGTAACGAGTTAAATTTTGATTCTAATATACTAACCATTTGATCGTTCCAAAGTAATTCTTTCATTGGATAAATTATCAAACTACTTTGTTCACCTGTTGAGTTTTGAGTTTCTGCGTCAAAGGTTTTTATCTGCTCTACTTTATCAAAATCGAACACAATACGATGAGCGTGTTGTTCTCCACTCATAAAAATATCTAAAACTTCGCCTCGTAAAGTAAATTCCCCTCGTACTGTAACTCTGGGAACCCTCAGATACCCTTGCTCAGTAAGACGTGCTGCAATAGCTATAGGATCAAAAGAATCTCCTTTTTTAACTTCAAAAACTAAAGATTTTATATACTCCGGCTTCGGAACAGCAGACATAAATGCTCGTTGAGTCGTTAAAAAAACTTGTGAATTTGATTTTTGAACTACAAGTTTTGATAAAACGGAAGCTCTTTCTGCAAATATCGAAGAACCTTTAGGTACACAACGATAAGGAACAATTCCCCACCAAGGCATATAATTTACATCAATGTTTGGAGCGGCAACTTTCATATCTAGGGTAAAATCATGAGCATCTCTCTCTGTGGGAACAACAACAAGATACTTGGAAGGTAATTTTTTTTTGCTAATAATTTCTCTTATAAAAAAAGCACAAAGACTAGATTGCAAACCTTCTACTTCTAAGGGAAAAGATTTAGCATCGCAAATGGAATTGGTTACTGTAGATAGATTCTCCCAAGAAGAAATTACATTTTGCAAAGAATTTGATTGTAAGGTATTCATATATTTTATCCGATAATATAGTATAGTAATATGCTGGGAAACCGGCAACAATCCATGTTCAGGAGCAATGAATTGAAACGTATACTGGTGACTATTATAGCTTGTTTTACAGTTTTTGCCCAGTCCTTTGCACAAGACTTAGACATTTCAGTAAAACTACATAACAAAACGATGTATTATCCAGATTCTGTGGTTGATAATCCTGTTTATGTTCATATTACAGTGGCAAACAAAGGTTCGGAAACTTTGCGGTTTAAATTGGCAGACGATAGGATGTATAGCCTAGATTTTAATGTTGTTAATGTAAAGAATAGTCCATTACCTGCAACAGATACACTTATAAGACGCAGAACAACACAACAAACTGTTTACTTTAGAGAAATATCTTTAGAAAGTGGTGAAGAATATTCTTTCGTTGAAAACTTAAAAGAATATGTGCAAATAAATGAACCTGGCGTTTATTATATGGATGTAGTTTTTTATCCTGAGTTGTATAAATCAAAACTAATCAGTTCGGTTCTATCTAACAGATTAACACTAGAAGTTAGACCTTCTCCCAGTGCAGCCTCATCTTCTATTGTTACAGTTGCACCAGTAACGGCAGAAATACTTCAACCAGAAGCAATTTCTCCAGACAAAGTGATTGAACAAACTATTATTGCACGACAAAAAAGTCTTTGGGATCAGTTCTTTTTGTATATGGATATTGAACAAATGCTTTTAAGAGATCCTGTTCGCAGTAGAAAATATAGAGCCTCTTCTGCTGCAGATAGAAAACGAATGTTAGATAATTATAAAGCAGATCTTATGCAAACACGTATAGACGGAGATGTTGTTGCAATTCCAGAACGATTTGTTATAGATAAAACAGTATATACGCAAACAGAAGGAACTGTAACAACGACGCAATGGTTTAAGTACGACAATTTCTATGAAAAGAAAAAATACGTATACTATGTACGACAACGTGATGGTATTTGGCAAATTTATGATTATACAGTAGAAAATTTGGGGACAGAATGATAGCACTCATTGTTTCAGAATCTAAACACGAAACGGCTTTGCTTGAAACATATATTCAACAAGCAGGTTATGACACAATAGTTTACGGTTGGGGATTAAAAGCAATGGATAATCTTGAAGAGATATCCCCTGCTCTACTTGTTATAAATGCTCAAGATTTTCCAAGACATTGGAAAATCTTAGCACAATACGCTAACATAGTCCTTCACCCACGAATTGTTCTTTTTGTTAATAAAGAATTTGACGAAGAAGAAATTCGTAAAGCCACATATCTTGGAATTGAATGTTTTTTTACTGGTTTTTCTCAGTCCGAAATTGAAAAATTTCAAAATTTTATTACTACCCAAAACGAAAGCACTTTACATAGTTTTGAGGATGATGAAGTAAAACTTTTGTTTCTTAATCCTAATGATGGAAAAATTTGTACGGGTAAAGGAAAAATCAACAAAGAAAATATTATATTTCATCCCGATCGTGAAATAATTCTTAGCCAAGGTGACATCCTTGAGGATGCAGCACTGAAGACAACAGAAGGTATTAAAAGTATTCAAGCTCAAGTAGCAAATACTGAACAAACTTCA
This sequence comes from Spirochaetaceae bacterium, assembly GCA_017622235.1. Taxonomy (GTDB): domain Bacteria; phylum Spirochaetota; class Spirochaetia; order Treponematales; family Treponemataceae; genus Treponema_F. Next base: position 109,994 of record JAGARN010000005.1, read on the forward strand.
ATCACATTGACACTTAAATAGTATTTAAAAGTAAAATAACTAAAACAATAATTAAAACCGTGAATGTAATGAAATAAATCCATAATGGAAGACCTTCGTCACGGTTTTTTTCTTTTTTTACTGCACGTGAAATATTGAAAGCTTTTTTAATTTTCTTTTTAGATTTTAAAGATAACTTCGCTTTAGTATCAGTATTTTTTTCTGTTTCTTCATCGTCAGAAGAAGGAACAGCATATCCACATAAAGGACAACCTTTTTTAAATATTTCTGCAGTTCCAATTTTACCACAAGCAGGACATTTTACAGAGGCAAAAAAATGCCCACATTTTTTACAAAACTTTGCATCTCTTTTTACTTCTGCATTGCAATTTTCGCAAAAAAAACGTGGTTTTTTATTTTCCATTTGGACAGTCCGAACAACTTGATTTACATTTTGAATTGGAAGTTTTTTTTACAGAGTCATTAACATAAAATCCACTTCCCTGAAAAGAAATTCCAATTCCTCCGCTTAAAATTTTTCTAACAGGTTTACCACAATCTGGGCAAGTTTTTATTGGCGAATCTGACATTTTCTGAAATACTTCAAAACGATTCATGCAAGTTTCACATTCATATTCATAGGTTGGCATAAACAATCCTCTTAGAAATAAAGAAAAAAAAACCGCTGAAAAACAGCGGTCTGCCCGGAACAAGACTTGAACTTGCACACCCATACGAGCTCTAGTACCTGAAACTAGCGTGTCTACCAATTCCACCATCCGGGCAACAATTACTTGCTGAATATATCAAAAATATGGTTTAATGTCAAGATAATGAAAATTAAAGCAATTAAGTAAACTAATTTATTTACCTAAATAAATTCTTGGAACTCGTTTATCTATTCCACAAGTAATTTCGTATGGAATTGTATCCGAAAAATTCGCAATATCAGAAGCATCTTGAAAAGCACCTTTATCTTTGGGACCAAATATTATTGCTTCAGTCCAACGATCAATATTGTGATTTTTGCCAAGCAAAGTCATACACTGATCCATACAAATTCTACCACATAAAGGATAGGTGTTTCCGTTTATTGAAATCCTTAAATTCTTTCCATACCGTCTGAGCAAACCGTCGGCATAACCTAAAGGTAAAACTCCAACATCACAATCTTCTTTAGTTTGCCATTTTCTTCCATAAGAAATATATTCACCATCAGAAAAATGCCTAATCGAAACTAACCGACTTCTAAGTTCCATGACAGGCTTTAGAGTAATATTTTTTCCTATTGAATCAAGATATTCTTTTGTAATGTCGCCAGGATAATACCCGTAAGAAACAATACCAGGTCTAACCATATCAAAAGCCGCTTGTGGATATGCAAATATTGCAGCTGAATTAGCACAATGACATAAACTGATTTGTATACCTATAGATTTTATTTTTTGCACAGAATCAACAAATAAATCAATTTGCTTTTTTGTATATTCAATATCTTCTGGAATAAGAGAATCAGCCACAGAGAAATGTGTAAAAACTCCTTCTAATTTAAGCCATTTTTTTGCAGCAATAGATTCCGCCAAAAAAGTAGAATTGCTTGGTAAACAACCAATTCTACCCATACCTGTATCAATTTTCAAATGTACAGAAAGAATTTTTTTATGTTCAGCAGCAACTGAATCCAACATATCTATAATTTGGGTATCAAAAACAGATGGGGTAAGATTATTATCTATAATTTCATCAAATTCTGATGGATGCGGCAAACTGAGAACAAGAATAGGCGATTGAATACCTGCCTTTCTGAGTTGAATTCCTTCTGCAACAGCAGCAACAGCAAGGTAACTAACATTACATTCTAATGCAGTTTTTGCAACAGAAACAGCACCATGACCATATGCATCAGCTTTAACAGGCAAGCATATCTTTGTATTATTTGGGATATTATTTTTTACTTGCTCAATATTATGACACAAATTGTCGAGATAAATGTTAGCAAAAGTTGCCCTCATTGCTTAAATTTCCATATTCATTGCAGAACGTACTTCTTTTAGTGTTTCACTAGCAATAGCTTGTGCAGCTATAGAACCATCAAGTAAAACCTGACGAATGTAATCAGGACAAGATTCTAACTTAGCTCTTTCTGTTCTTAGCGGACGTAATTTTTCATTAAGACATTCTGTAAGCATTTTCTTTAATGCTCCACCACCACCATCCCCAATTTTTTCTGCTATAGATTCTGGTGATTCTTCTGTACACAAAGAAATTAACATAAGTAAATTAGCAACTTCTGGTCGTCCAACAGGATCATAAGTAATATTACGGTCAGCATCGGTTTTTGCTTTTTTTATAAGAGCAGCAGTTTCATCTTCTGTAGCTGAAAGCATAATTGCATTACCCCGACTTTTACTCATTTTTTGACTACCATCAAGACCTAATATACTAGGTGTTTTGCTTAAAAGCGCTTGTGGTTCTGGAAAAATAGGTTTCTTAGGTGAAAATTTTTCATTGAAACGACGTGCAATATTACGTGTCATCTCTATATGAGGAAGTTGATCTTTTCCCACAGGAACAATATTAGCTTTGCAAAAAAGAATGTCACAAGCTTGATGAACAGGATATGTATACATCCCAGCATTTACACTCTTTATCCCTGCAGATTGAATTTCTTCTTTTACAGTTGGGTTACGCCCTAATTCTGCATTAGAAACTAAAGTAAGAAAAGGTATCATTAATTGGTTTGCTTCTGGAACGTAACTATGAGGATAAATTATAACATCTTTGCTAGGAACAATTCCTGCTGCTAAATAGTCTATGACTAATTGTTTTGTATTTTGAGAAATTTCATTAAAAGCATCATGATCTGTTAACACTTGATAATCTGCAATAAGAATACATGTTGGAACACCCATGTTAGCTAACCTAACACGGTTTTGCAAAGAACCAAAATAGTGACCAATATGCAAACGTCCAGTGGGTCTGTCACCTGTAAGAACACGATATTTTTTAGGATTAGTAGCAATATCTGCCTCTAATTTTTTACTTGTTTCGACTGCAACTTCATAGGTTGATAATTTTTCTTCACTCATAAGCATATTATACCACTTGTTCTAAAGTGTTACAAGATAAAACCCTAGAACTTTATTTTTTTGCCAGAACCACCGTAGAAGTCGTTACGTTGTTCTCTAACGTGTTCATCAACTAGATAATCATCAAAATTCATCATTCGATCAATTACCCCACTAGGAGTAATTTCTATAATGCGATTTGCAATCGAAGAAATAAATTCATGGTCATGGCTATTGAATAAAACAACTCCTGGAAAACTTACAAGAGCTTCATTTAAACTAGTAATAGCTTCAAGGTCTAAATGGTTAGTTGGTTCATCTAAAATCAAAAAATTTGCACCACTTAACATCATTTTTGAAAGCATACAACGTACTTTTTCGCCACCAGAAAGAACTTTTACAGGTTTAAGAGATTCATCACCAGAAAACAACATTCTGCCTAAAAAACCACGGACATAAGCATCATCCTGTTCGGGGGAATATTGTCTTAACCATTCTGTAATGTTTGCATCTGTATCAAAATATTTTGCATTATCTAATCCTAAGTATGAATAACTTATGGTCTGCCCCCAATAATAATCCCCTGAATTCGCCTTAAGATTTTCTGTTATGATGTCAAAAAAAGCAGACTTTGATTTATGTTCAACTCCTACAAAAGCAATTTTATCTCCTTTATTTACAGTAAGAGAAAAATCCTTTAAAATTTGAAGTCCTTCAGCATTATAATTAAGTTTTTCTACACGTAAAACATTGTTACCAATGTCACGATCTGGTTTAAAACTTACATAAGGAAACTTACGACTTGTAACAGGTAATTCTTCTAGGGCTAGTTTATCATATATTTTTTTACGACTTGTAGCTTGACGACTTTTTGCAGCATTAGAAGCAAATCTTTGGATAAACTCACGCAAATCCTTCATTTTTTCTTCTCTTTTTTTTGCCTGATCTTTAGCCTGTCGTTGCATAATTTGACTCATTTGATACCAAAAATCATAATTTCCACTAAACAAACTTATTTTTCCGTAATCTATATCGCAAATATACGTACAAACTGAATTTAAAAAGTGGCGGTCATGGCTAACTACAATTACAGTGTTTGGAAAATCAATCAAAAAATCTTCAAGCCAAGTAATTGATTCTAAGTCAAGTCCATTTGTTGGCTCATCTAAAAGCAATAAATCTGGTTCACCAAATAAGGATTGAGCTAAAAGAACACGAACTTTACGACTTTCATCTAGTTCGCTCATCATACGGTCATGATATTCTTCTTCAAGTCCAAGACCAGAAAGCATTTTTTCAATTTGATTTTCCGCTTCCCAACCACCTAGCTCACTGAATTCTGCTTCAAGTTCGCTTGCACGTATTCCATCTTCTTCTGTAAAGTCTTCTTTTGCATAGATTGAATCTCTTTCTTTGTAACACTGATACAATTTTGGATAACCCATCATAACTGTGTCTTTTACAGAAAAATTATCATATTCAAAGTGATCTTGCTTTAAAACAGCCATTCTTTCACCCGGAGTAATTATAATTTGCCCAGAATCATGTTCTAACTCACCTGAAAGAACTTTAAGAAAGGTTGATTTTCCCGCTCCATTTGCACCAATAATTCCATAGCAGTTTCCTGCTGTAAACTTTAAATTTACATCTTTGAAAAGAACTCTTTCTCCAAATTTTAAACTCACATCGCTTACTGTAATCATACTCTATTCCTTAGTGTTATTTTTTTGAGTAAAGATTTTTTTTATACGTGAAAAAAAACCTTGTTTTTTTTGAGTTGCACTTACCGATTTATTCATTGTTGTTTGTTTATTTTCTTGAACAGAATAATTCTGTTGCGACCCATATTTTTCTTTGTATAGTTTCATTCTTTCGTCAAAGGACATTTCAGCAAGTTTTTGAGAATCAAATCTTTGCTTTTTTCCTTTATAATTATTTTTAGAAAATGATTCTTTTTTATAATTATTATTTTTTTTGCTGGGTTTATTTTTAGCAATATTATTTTTATTTGAACCTTTGTATTCTGCTTTATTTTTGCGATTTTTTGTTACATTATGTTTTAGTTCGTCATCAACATATTCACCAGTACGAATATATATTCCTGAACTCTTATCCTCTGCCATCATGTCATCAAAAGCAACAACCGAAGGTATAGTATTTCCAAGATATCGTTCTATTGCTGGCAAATTATATACATCTTGTTCACTACAAAATGTATAAGCCTTGCCACTTTTTCCTGCTCTAGCAGTACGTCCGATTCTATGAACATAGTTTTCAGTTTCGTTTGGTAAATCATAGTTTACAACCATTGATAAGTCATTAATATCTATTCCACGAGCCGCAACATCTGTAGCAACTAGGCATTTTAATAAACCTTTCTTAAAAGAATCTAAAACTTGTAGACGCTTTGATTGCGGTAAGTCTCCGATAATAAATTCACTTTTTATACCATTAAGTTGTAATCTTTTTGCAATAACTTCGCAGCTACGTTTTGTGTTGCAAAAAATAATTACACTATCTGGGTTTTCAGACAAAAGAATACCAAGTAACAATTTCATTTTTGAATCACTAGAAACATGAAATAATTGTTGAGAAATTTCTTCTACCGTTATTTGTTCTGCTTCTATCGTTATTTCTTTTGCATCAACAGTGTATTCCCAAGCTAGATTTTTGACATAAGTATTTAATGTCGCACTAAAAAGCATTGTTTGTCTTTCATCGCTCTTCGGTAAAACTTTAATAAGTTTACGTAAGTCGGGATAAAAACCCATATCAAACATTCTATCCGCTTCATCTACAACTAAAAAAGCAACATTGCTTAAATCCATATCTCCAGATTCTTGTAAATCAATAACACGACCAGGAGTACCGGCAATTATATCCACACCTTTTTTTAGCAAAGAAGTTTGTTGTGTATAACCTACTCCACCATAAAAACTTGCAACTTTTAAACTTGTAGAAGATAATAAACTCTTAGCTTCTTGTTCAACCTGAACAGCTAATTCTCTTGTTGGAACCATTATCAAAGCTTTTTTGCCTTTTAATTCTTGGCGATTTAACATTTCTTGTATAATTGAAATTAAATATGCAGCTGTTTTACCTGTTCCAGTTTGGGATTGAACATATAAATCAGTACCACTAAGAGCAGCCTTTAAAACTTGTTCTTGAACAGGGGTACATTCAATATAACCAGCTTTTAATATTCCTTTTTGCAAAAATTCATTCAAATTAAAATCTGTAAAATTCATAGTAACTCTTTATTTCTTTTTTAGGCTTTTCAAAGGTTAAGTATATATATTTTTTTTAATAATGTACAGTATTGTAAAAAAAACTATCAACAACAGGCGAAAAAGTAGCCACGGGTTCAAAAACGAAGGGCTATTTTTTGTTTTTTTTACGTATTGTTTTAGGAACAACTGATATATTAATTGTTTTTTCAATTTCTCTTTCAGCAGGAATATCTATAGCCCATGACAACCTAAGAACCATTTTGTCCTCAAAAACATTAATATATAAATCCACATTTTCATTTACTTCGTAAACAAAAGAAATCTCACCATCAGAAAAACGAATACAGGAAACATCATTATTTTTTGTTGAAGTTAAAAAACCCTCTAAAACCTGAAGTTCCTTTTGTTCGCCTGAAACAATTTCTGTTTTAAATGTTTCAGATTCAGATGCAGAAAGTAGAAAATTTGATTCTACCGTAAAATATTTTTTTATTGGAACAGAAGATTCATTTCGGATTATATACTGAACTTGAATTCCATTAGAACTAATGTAGTAATTCTTTCGCAAAATCAGTAAGTGTCCTGAATCCACAGAAGATACCTTGGCTAAAAGTTTTATTTCTCTACGCTTAGCATCAAAAGAAACTTCCTTATAAATTTGCCTAGTAAGTGTGTCATCAAAAACCGAATCAGCATTATCAGTAATGTAATCCAAAAAAAGTCCAGTATGACCAGTTGCATTGGCCGCATAATTATACGCATTTTTAATTATATCAAATTCAAAAACACTTCCTCCACGAGCTTGGATATACGCATTAAAATGATCAAACTGACAAATATATTCATGAACACCATCTGAATCATAATCAAAAGAAGTTACAGAACTATAAAAATTGGTATATTCACGAACCGTCCGTTCAGCTTGAATCAGACAATGATAAGCAGATTCTCTTTGAATAGTTAAATCTCTACCTGTTGTACAATATGCTGCACCTTTTTGTGCTTGCCACAAAAGATGTTTTGCAGCATTTTTACGTGTCTTATCTCCCCTACTTTGATTTACCATTTGGCTTATGTACATCATTTTAGAATATAACATAAAAACATCTGGCGAACGTAAAAGATAATCATAGCTACTAATCGTTGTCTTTTGTGAAGGTAAATAAACACAAGCTGGTAAATATGAACGCTGAAAATGATGGGAAGATTTAATGTATTTTGCAGGAAGATTTAGTTCAATTACATTGTAATATTTTTCGCTAAGAATAATTTGTTGCAGTTCATCTAGCCAACCGGAATTAATATATTCGCAAAGTTTTTTTGCTGTTATTTCACAACACACTACAGGTTTATCTGCATCTGGACATGATTTTGAAACTTTACGAATTAATCTATCAATATATTTTTGTGGAGATTCGTCTTCTTGTGGAGATAAATCTTTTCGCTGGGCTAAGATATATAAATTTTTACCTTGATCTTGAACAATATACGGCAAAAATTGAGATGAATTCGAAGGAATAATGTGGCTGTCTGCAACAATGTATTCCATACCACAGCCTTTAATTCCAGAAATTAATGAAGAATCCCATGCATTGTTTGGAAGTCGCATTCCTCGGGGACGTTTGCCTGTATATTTACGCAATGTTGTGGTCAGTAATTCAATTTGCCCTAATCGATCTACAGACAACAAAGTTGGCAATAGCGGTATATAAAATCCACCCCCTAAAAGTTCAATTTGTTTTCTGCCACACATTTTAGAAAGCAAAACAATAAATTCTTTGTGATGTCTTCCAAGCCATTCTAACTGACATCCAGAAAAGCTAAAAGTAAATAAAAAAAACGGTTTTGAATACAAAAATTGAATAATTTTTTTATAATAAGATTGATAATGTTTTTCAAATTCCTGACCACAACATTCCGAAAAACAACTGTCTAAATTTTCAGAAAAATCAGAATTTATGGTACTATTTATTTGAAAACAAAGATTTAACATCTTGAGTTACCCTTTATTGCCATAAAAGAGATTATAACATAATTTAGTGATTTTGGATATATTTCTTTCAGGAATTTCTGCTTTCCTTATTTTTTTATAGTCAGAACAAGATGTATCACCACTATCAGCACAACACCTTATAACAGAATCCAAAGATTCTTTAGGTACAAGTTCAATAACATTTTTAGGACAAATTTCTATGCAACGTCCGCAACCAATACAACCTGTCAAAATAACAGCAGTATTATTTTCTATAATAATTGCTTGTTGTGGACACACAGAAACACAAGAACCAAAACCAACGCATTGCCATAAACAATCGAATTCAGTTTCATACATAGCGTTAAAAACACGACAATCTCGTAAATCATTGTATTGAAGTCTTTGATTAGAAAATGTTTTTTGACTACTGCATTTCACAACAGCTCTTAAACCTGTATCTCTAAGTTTATTTACAGAACTATGTTTTTTATGTGATTGTACTTCATCTTCTGCAAAAAGAAAAGTTTGCAAATTATCCGTGGTTTTTGATTGATTTACAGAAGGAATAAAAACGGAAAAAACGAATAAAATAAGTAAACCAGACAGAATAAAAAAAAGAATCAAAAAAACTACAGTTAAAATCATTTCCCGATTCCTCCACTAAGCCAAGATACATCAAAAACAAACAAACCTAAAACTAAAGCTGCTAAACTAAATAAAATCAAAGAATTTTTTAATACAGGAATAGGATCAGCAGATTCATCTCGCCATCTTATTATACGTAACAAAGGAATTAAAATATAAAAAGAAGAAACAGTACAAACTGAAAATAAAACAGCTTCGCCAAGGAAATAACTTTCACTTATTGAAATAAGTACACAAAAAAATGAAACAGAAAACTCTGAAACACTTGTTTTTGATGTTAGTCTAATAATAACATCAAAAAAAGCAGAAAAAAAACAAAACAATAAAATGCAAACTACAGGAAATAACTCTTGCATACCAGAAGAAACAAGAAGCCAATTCATAAGTAAATAGGACAAAGAGACAGTAGAAGTAACGGTCAGTAAAGATTTTACATAACTTAATGCAACTGTTTTTTTGCTTTGAGAAACAACTATAGCTCTATTATATCCAACTCCATATAACAACACTGTTGAAATTAAAAAGAACAAACAATCATTAAACATCTATTTGCTCCTGTAAATCAGAACTTCTGTTTATTATTTTATTTTTCTTCTTAACAACTGTCATAAGTGCAAGGAATAATCCTACAAGAATTATCCCTCCTGGAATGGATGCCCAAAAAACGGATGAAGTAGAAAAAAGGAATTGTGGTAAATGTAACTTTAAAATTCCATCTGGTATGGGTAAAGTAAATGTTCCATAGCCTAAAATATCACGAAGTAGAAAAAAAACAATTCCGTAAAAAGAAAAACGTAAAGCTTCTAGCATATTCTGCCGTAAAGAATCTTTCAAAGAAGTGTTAAAATTGTCTAAACAGTCTCCCACTATCAAAACAGCTATAACAGGTAGGTATAAAACAAAACCTAAGGTTAAACCTATAATTGGTGAGTAAAATATGACTAGTTGTCTAAAACACACTGTTAAACAAATTAAAGCTATAATCAAACAAGCCGGACGCATATTATTTAATGAAAGAACATCCAATAATTTAGAAATAAGTGTTGAAAATAGCATTAAAAAATTAAAACAAAGAAGAATAACTAATCCATAAGCAAGTCTAGCAGGAACAGGTATTAAGACAGCTAAAGCAACAGCAGTATGTAAAAAAGCTAAGTTTTTATTCATTTTGTTCCTCCTCTATTTTACGTTCGACATCAGATAAAATATTTGGAATTCTGTTAAGCCAAAATTTAATTTGAAATGAATCATGAATTGAATTTATAATAACATTTTCTTTTGGACAATCTGCTTGAATATTAATAACCGAAATAAACTCAGCAACATTGTTTGAATATTTATAAACAGCAGCCATAGGACCAAACAAAGTCGAAACACGCACTATCATACAAAATTCTCGTTGCTCTAAAGGTTTATTTTCTTGTGCAGATTGAAGTTCATAGGCTACTGCCAACGTAGAAAAACCACCTGGTAGTGAAACCATATCAGAAACAATATACTCTTGGGGAAAAGACTCCTCAAGAACTTTGGTTAGTTGTTCTTTAAGTCCTTCATTCCAGTTATCTGCGGCAAAAAATGTAAGTAAAAAAACAAACAAAAATAATAAAACAACAATCGAAAGAAAAAAACCATAATCCTGAGCTATTTTTTTTATATCCATAAATTAGCCTCGTTCCATTTTGCAAAAGTGATGTTCAACAGATTGCAACAATAAAGACACTACATTTGCAACAAAAACTGAAAACATTGCTCCAGCAGAAGACAAACCATAGCCACATATAAAAAAAGCAGCTAAGCCAGCTAAAAGTCCATATAAAATCTTTCCCGTATTAGTAAATGGTACAGTACCAAACCAAGAAAGAACAAAAAATGCAGTAAAAAGAGTTCCACTTGTAAGCAATGAAAGCAAAATATCCCCCGTAGCAAAACTTCCTCCTACCAATACTGGACAGAATAGACGTACTAAAAGACTGTAAAAAAATAAGAAACAAATCGGCACAATACAATTAATCATATTCAAGGATAATAACACTATAGAACCAAGCAATGTTAATAAGTTAAACCTAAAAGCAGGAATAGAAGAACCGTTATCCCACAACAAAGAAATATAACCTTCTGGAATTGTTGTTCCAAGATGAGAAAAGATAGTTTTGTTCAAAAAAGCAGTTATTGTAGAATCAAATCTATGAATTGGTAGAGTTCCATCTTGAATTAATAACAATGATGTATTTTGACTTTGAATCATTTCTGCTGAAAGAAATGATTCATGAAACCATATAGAACCAACAGAATAAGCTATAATTATAGTAATTGAAACTGGATTAAGCCAAGATGAAGAAATACCACCAAAAGAATATTTAAATACTACTAGGGAAATAAATATCGTACAAAAAGCAGCAAAAGGAGGATACAAAGCAGGAAAAAACATTCCAATTAAAATGCCAATAACTATTGACATAACTATGTTTGGATTAGTCTTTCTAATTAATATTTTATCTAATACTTCTGAAAGGACAGAGGCAGTAACGGAACATAATAAAATGATTAATGAATTGTAACTTTTAGTAATAAACAACATAACAACTTGTAAAGCTAAAATACAAATCATTGCCAGAGAAATCATTCTCAATGAAGGGCAACTATAACAAAAAGGTTTTAACGAAAGAGTTGCTTTATTTTTCATTTCTAGATCCTTTTAACAAAGAAATAACCTGAGCTAAAGGTAATCGTGAAGGACAACCTGTATTACATAATACACATCCATTACACAAAGCAGCACTTTGTACAAAACTCCCATCAGAAACACGATGTTTTTTGTACAAAGAAAAAAGAATATCTGGTTTTATTCCCACAGGACAAAGATTGCGACAATGACCGCACCTAATACAATCGTTTATTATGTTATAAGAAAATGTCTTTTTGGTTAAAAAAGCAACGGATTTAACGTATTTTGTAACAGGTGTATCCAAGTCACTTACATTTAATCCACAAACTAGACCGTTCACAATAATTTTCACTGGCAACTTTACAAAACCACCACATTCAGCTGCTAACGCCCTAAAACTTGTTCCAATGCGAACCTTGAACATTCCTTGACCTGCAATAGCATTTCCAGAAACATGAATCAATTTATCAACAACCGGTTGATTATATGCAGCTGCTTCGTACACAGCTAATGCAGTACCGCTATCCAAAAATAAATCTGTTTTATTAAGTTCTCTAATTCCTAAAGAATTTTTCTTAGAAGCCTGAATTATATCATATTGACCACCACAAGGATATTTTGATGTATCAACACTTAAAACAAAAGATTTAATTTTACATTCATCAACAGGAATTTCTATATTTAAATCCATTGGCTTAAAAAAAACAACAGCCGAAGCATTAATCGAAGTTGCAACAACTTGTGCACCTTCAACAACTTGTTCTAAATAAGTGTTAGCAATAAATCTGTCTGTAACACAGCTTGGATCTTGGTCAAAAAGTCGTACCGCCACAATTACGTCATTTTTTAACTGGGTAGAAGCATCAAGTTGCATAGCCAATGGATAAGGAGAAGAAAAAGTATTAATAACCCCACTATCAGAAATAAGCCTACGGATAGAAGCAGCTGGATAGCTATTCCAGTTTGACTTTTGCTTTGGTTTGCCAAATAATGAAAACTCACCACTTAGTTTTATTTTTACAGCTGGAACACGCTTACCACTTGGCATAGAACAAGATATAAAACCGGAGACAACTCCAGGAACAGGAGAATGAATCACAGAAGAATGTATACCAGAACCTGTGGCTAATACTTGTCCTTCTGCAACGGCTTGACCTTCTTTAACAATACACAAGGGCTCATGGCAATCATCTTGTATCAAAGAAACTATAACTTCTGATGGGATAAAAGTATTTAAAGCGGAATCAAAAGAAACAGGACTATTAGATAATATTTCTGATATACGAATACTCATTTTTTGTTTCTCCAAATAAGGGAACCGATAATTAATGGTGTGAACATCGATAATAATAATGCAAATATAACTATTCCCTGTTTTTTTTCGGTAACATTACCACTTGCAATTTGCATATAAGATGCTCCCACAAAAGTTTCTTGTTCTTTAAACAAAAGCTCTATTTGTTCAGAATCGTAAGTGATGGTATCAATTACAGAACTAATAAACTCATCATCAAACACATAAATTATTTCGCTATATTCCTGTATAAACCCATTTTCATTTATTCTAAAATTTGGTACAGAAATTACATCACCAAGGGAAACCTCTAATGATTCTTGAATTAAAGGTTTATAAGGGAAAGTAAGAGTGTTCCACACCCATGAAACATATTGCACCATTCCAGGTAAAAAATTTACCCCTGCCCTTTTTTCTGCATTTTTTACATATTCATAGTTTTGTACCGTGAAACCATCATCTACAGTATACTCGGTAGGAGCTGGAATGTATAGGTCTTTTTCTGATTTAGATATAACAAAAATATCTGAAAAAATAAATGCAACAATAAATAAAGCAGCTGTAACTACTGGAACAAAAATAAAACGCTTGTTTTTTTTGTTTACAAGGGAAATCATTTGAGCTGAAAGAATTGGAAGTGCAGAAAAACTACGTGTAGCATTCTTGGCAGAAATTGCACAATCAAGCAAATATAACAAAGCTAACATTCCTGCATACACAGGTAAAATCATAAACCCATTATGTATTGAAGATGCAAATGCAACAGGAATTGGCAATAAAAATAAAACTAATATCCATACAGTCCGTGAAAGAACTTTTAACATACCTCGTCTACGCCATATTGTTGAGGCAGCAAAAGCACTGTACATTAAAAGAATAGCCGCTGCTCCACCATTATACATCGGTAAGCAAAAAGAATATATCAAAGGGAAAATTCCAGAAACAAATACACAAAACTTTGTTTTAGAGGCAACAATAAAAATTATAAACGAAACAAAACAAATTAAAGGCACAATCCAGGGATATTTCTGTTGTAAATCTAATCCCACAGAAAGATTTTTGTATGTAGTAGCAAGATCAGATGCAACAGATTTTAGTGCCACAGAATATACATTAGGAACATAATATAGTTGGCAAAGAGTTTCTTTGTCAAAAAAGAAACTCTTTCTTTGGGAAAGATAACCTTGTAAATCTTGAGGTTGTACTGGGGCTTGAGTTGAAACAACAGGTTGCCTTTGACGAGAAAGAGTAAGAACATTTTTAATTTCTTTGTTTTCTAAAGCAGTAAGTACTTTTTCTTCTGGAATTGAACAATCTGCATATAATACTACGTAACCCTTCCACATAGAAGTTGAAGGTATTAAAGAAAAAAACACAAGTAAAAACAATGAAATAAGCGTAATGAGAATTGATAAAATAACAGAAAAACGCTTTGTAAAATACATAAATAAACGCTATAACACCGCAAAAGCTATGCCAATTACAATTCCAAGAAAACAACCTACAAAGACTTCGGCGGGCTTATGTCCTTGTACTTCTTTTATGGGCTTAAATTTCAATATATCCTGATTGTCTAAAGTTGTACCGATTTCGTTTAATACTCTTGCCTGAATTCCACTAGCCCGCCTTACACCCAAAGCATCACGAATAGTAACCATTGCGAAACAAAAAGAAAGTATAAAAATATCAGAGCTAACACCAGACCTAAATCCAATAGAAGAACATAATGTACAAACCAAAGCAGAATGACTAGAAGGCATTCCACCTGTTCGCCAAATTAAAAGTTCAAATAATTCCCTTAAACTTGAAATTTTTCCAGCAGCCAGTTTTATTAAGGTTTTAATAAATTGAGCAGCAAACCAACTAGAAATACAAGCGAGAAAAATAGGATTTGTAAAAAGTAAACGTATCTGGTTGAATGTTGTTGACCACATATCATTTCTATTTTACTAGTATGAAAACTTTTGTCTAGTGATTTTTATAAAGTTGCAAACTTTTATTTTGGAAAAATTACAATTCAAGAGCAGCGGTTTCTGCCTTGCTACGAGTGGAATATACTTTAACAGATGTTTCAGGTAACCAACCCTTTTCAAACAAATACCAAATAACTTGTTTTTTATTCTCTAAAATGATGTTTTTTCCGACTACTTGTAAAATATCCCCACTACGACCATGTGTTTGAGTATTAGCTGTTAAACTAGGGTTATCACGAAACATTGCATATGGTTCTATTACCACAGCCCATTGCAATCCAAGTGCTAAATCTGGAGTTGGTTCTAACTGAATTGTCTTATTTTTTTCAAAACAACTTGTTATTACAAATACTAGTAAAAAAATACAAGTTATAAATATTTTATTTTTCATTATGTTGCTCCAAAAAGAATTTTTCAATTTGCGGAAGAATTTTTTTATCTGAATCAACAAGATTTAATTTATTAATTTCATCTATCGTAAACCAATCAATTTGAGTATGTTCATTAAGAATCCAGTTAGGATTTTCTTCTTTAAAAAAAATCTGATATGCGAATAGTTTAAAATCTTTTCCTTTGTGGTTAAAACTAGAATTAGCGATATAGGTTCCAACTTGAACATCTACAGAAAATTCCTCTTGAAATTCACGAATAATAGCTTGTTGGTGAGTTTCATTGGCTTCTACTTTTCCACCTGGGAATTCCCAAAGACCACCTACATCACCACCGGGAAGTCTTTTCCCTAGTAAAATCTTAGAATTACAGATTAATATACAGGCTACAGATTCTACCATAACTACAAAAATAGTACTTTAGGAAAAATAAAATGAAGTACTGCAACAACAATGCAGAACAAACCTATTATTTTTCGACTATCATAAATAACTTGAATTAAACCCGTAGGTGTATATTCAACAGTAGAATTCGACATATAATAATCTATTAGAATACAAAATCCACCACACAAACCTGCTAATGCTGGAAGTAAATCACCAATTATGGGAACATCATTTTGAACAACAGACAAAAGTTTCATTAAACCAATAAGTACAGAAAGGACTCCAAGAACAAGATGTGTGTTGCGACTATCAAGAAGTCTTTGCAACCCTTGAGTTGTAGAATCTTGAGCAACCTCATCAGCAGAAACAAGCTCTCCAGATTTATTTGTGGAACAAAAAAGTATCAAGCCCACAACCAAATTTAACAATACAGATAAAAAATAAAATTGAAGCATAATTCCTCCAAAAAAATTAAATGGAAAATCAGTTTTTCGAAACATTACAACTTAATGTAATTGTTTTATCTAAAAACGAAACATCCGCCTCTACGTATATTATATCATAATCTGAAAAAGATGTCCTTAAAAAAAGTTCATCGCCAGTATAAAATTGAACAATATTTTCTGAATTAACAAGTTGCTTATTCTGTGAAAAAACTTTTACTTGGCATGTTACAGGAACAGATTTATCTATTTCAGAAGGTGCTATCCTTACGCTTGCATAAACGGTTTCAGCAAAAGAAAAAGCTGCTAAATTTACGTCAACATTATTTATAACACCTGAGTTATTCTTATTACCTACCAAAGAAGTTATCATTATTATGATGATTAAAACGATAATCGTGATTATTAAAAACTTTGAGGTGTTAGTCTTTAATAACCAATAAAACAACCCTTTATTTGAGTTTATTTCTTCGTAGAAGCGTTTTACTTCTTGGTTGGCATTTTTTAATCGCTCCCCTGCCTTTCCATAATGATATACTAAAACCTCTTCACCGTCTTCATATCCGTCTATGGGACTGCCAGTTTTCTTCACAAAATTACCCCTGAATTATAACATCAACAAGAGAATCTGTCCGCCAACGATAAACATTAACTTTGTTATCTTCAGCAAATAAACCAGAAAGAATTCCTTCCGCTGATAAATCAAAGGTGTGATAAAGATAATCTTCATGATTAATATCAATATGGCGTTTTATTATTTTATAACCATCTGCTTGAATCATTAAAATTGAATATCCTGTAGAATCACCTACCATAAAGAAAAGCCACCCAGAATTTGTAACCCCAAGAAAATCATAGGAAACAGGATAGACAAGTTTTGTAAATCCATCCGTAACTACATCTTCGTACGGTGGTATAGTAAGAGGCTGTCCATAAACTCCAGTTTCTACATTCAAAGGATAAAGTAATGTTGTAGTATAATCTATACCGGATTGAACATTTGTTGCAGTATCTATTGTAGTTGTATAGTAATCAAGCTTAACGAATAAAGTTCTATCTGAATAAGACGGAATAATATTTTCTAGAGAAACGAATGTTTCTAAGTCTGTCTGGTCTTGCAAAGGATTTGGTAATGCAGTTATAGAAAAAGGAATTGTGTAAAGTAAATATCCAGCTTCGTTAAACCAATATACTGTTATTCCAGTGTTAGTTTGACAAACAACAACCAATTCATTATCTTCTGAAACATGAATATTTCTAATGTATGGAAAAGGTGTACCACCAGGACCTTGTTGGCCAATATAATCAACAAAATTACCATTATTATCAAAACGCAACACTATTTGACTTAATAAAGTTTTAGTTTCTTCTTCTAGTTCCTGACGCTCTATCGGTAATAAATCCACAACATAAAGATATTTACGTGAATCAGAAGCGACAATTCTAGCTTCGTTGAATTGATAAGGAATAGCTTTTCGTGTTGAAGTTTGATTTTGCGTAGTTTGATTTTCTGAAGCAAAAGAAGGTTTTGGATTAAAATCAGCATTATAGTATAAACTAAGAAGGTCTCCGTAAGAATTTAACTCTAAAACCTTTTTTGATTCACCGTTTGAAATGTAGTAAAAACCATCTTTCATTGAAATATCAGTAAGAACCTGCCCTGGATTAGACAAACTAAAAAGATTTATATTTTCTTCAAAATTACCGTATTCAAGAGAAAACAATAATTCTTTTTCTACTGAAATTGCCACATTGGACTTATGACAAGAAAAAAACAAAGAGATAAAAGCAACCAAGAGAACACTTGTAAAAAAAGCTAATTTATTCATTGCTACAGAATAAAACGGATGTTTTTTTATGTCAACCGTATTAAAACCTATGTCAATCTAGAATTATTTAGCTAATATTACTAGCTTTAACAGAATCAGTTAGCATCTTTTCATAAACATCGCAAGGCACAGGTTTAGAATAGAAATAACCTTGAGCATAATAACTGCCAAGTCCTTTAAGAAAATCAACCTGATCAGCAGTTTCAACACCCTCAACAACTACCATCAAATTAAGAGTGTCTGCCAAGTCAATCATAGAGTGAAGAATATCTCTACTCTTTTTATCATCACCTTTACCATCAAGGAACTTCAAATCCATTTTGATTATATCAATCGAAAGTTCTTTAAGAACATTTAGAGAAGAATAACCACTACCAAAATCGTCCATTGCAATTTTAAACCCAAGAGATTGTAACTCAAGGCTTTTTTCTTTGATTATATCAGTTGTATCAGAACAAAGGGTTTCTGTTACTTCTATCTCTAAGTCAGAAGTTTCAAGATTATATTTTTTTACAAACTCT
This sequence comes from Spirochaetaceae bacterium, assembly GCA_017622235.1. Classification (GTDB taxonomy): domain Bacteria; phylum Spirochaetota; class Spirochaetia; order Treponematales; family Treponemataceae; genus Treponema_F. Next base: position 128,392 of record JAGARN010000005.1, read on the forward strand.
AAAAGTTTTTCGCAAAGTTTATCCCCATAAAAATGAGCTCTTGATACATTTATTGAAATTGGTGGACAAGGTAAGCCTTTTTCTTTTAGGCTTGATAAGAAACGGCAAGTTTCTTCCCAAACGTAATAATCTAAATTGATTATAAAACCATTTTTTTCAAAAATACCAATAAAGTCTCCCGGTGGAACCATACGATTGTTAGGCTTAATCCAACGGACAAGAGCTTCTCCACCAACAATCTTTTCTGTTTTCATATCATATTTAGGTTGTATGTAGATACAAAACTCTTTATTCGTTAAAGCTTTTTCCATAGAGTTTTCTATTTCGTGTTCGTGAAGAATTTTCTGTCTATCATCTTCGTTGTAGTAATGAATATAATTTGTACTGGAATTTTTATTATCGTGCAAAGGCATACTAGCTCTGTCACACATTATATTTATTGGAACATCCTCGTTAATAATGTAAACACCATACTTAACTTTTATTTCGATATTTTTAAGGAATGATTTAAATAACATAGGGAATTGTATATCTTCAAAATCTTTTTGAGAAATACAAACAAAAAAGTGATCATCTGAAAATCTTGCCAAAAGAAAGTTTTTGTTTTTGCAAAGTTCCTCAATTTCTCTTGCAACATGACGTAAAAGTTTATCACCTACATTCATTCCGTACAGTTCATTTACAACCTTAAAGTGAACAATATCTATAAAAACGATACACATCTTTTGGTCAGAATGTTTTATCATCTGGCTAGCTTTTTTAAAGAAGTAAATTTTATTATAAGCTTTTGTTACTTCATCTTCGTTAATTTCCTTTCTTAAGGTTTCTAGTTCTTGTTTATTAATCTTTGTCTTTTTAACAAAACGAGAAAAGAATATTCCAAAAACAATAAAGCCCAATACAGTAATTATAAACATTATAATTGTATTCTTGTGAACATAAATAGAATCCGAAAAAGTTCGATTATATGGATTCGTCATAAATTCAGTGTTTATAATACTTTGTTTTTCTACATCAGAAATATAGTGAAGAGTTTTGTTTAGGACATCAATAAGCATTTCATTTTCAGGTGAAGCTACAAAACAAATATTTACAGGTAAACCAGATTCAAAAAAAGACACATATTCAAGTTTATCCCCATATTCTGGCTTTTGTAGCAAGTACCTAGATGTATTATATTCTTGTATTGTAATAGCTGCTTCCTTATTAATTACTGAATCAAGACATTCATTAGCTGTTCCATAATATGTAATATTTGACATTAACTGTTCATCACCAATTAAACCTGGCAAATAAGACATTTTCCTCATAATTGCAAAAGAAGGCTTTGGCTTTGCGTTATCTTCCTTTAGACACAAAATTGCATGAGAAGTTTCTATAACTGAAGTAGATTTTAAAAGCGAATTATTTCTTACAAGAAAATCTATGTTATAATTATACTGTAAAGATAATGCATTACCTAATGACGAATTAAAAACATAATGATTCAATATATCTGATTCAACAAGCTCCACATCAAACTTTAACCCACTTTTTTCTGAAATCAAATCAAGATATCTTGGATAAACACCAACAAGTTTTCCTTCCTCCTCGTAAGACATGGGGATATTATCTTCTAGCAAGTATATTTTAATTGGTTCTGAATTTTTTATGAAATTGATTTGTTCCCTAGTAAATAATGGAACAGAAGATAATACATCATTTCCATAGTACTTTCTGTACAAGGCAGATTCTTTTTCAGGGTCTTCTAATCTAAGTAATCTTAAAGCCTCTCTAAAAGCTTCCATGAGAACTGTGTTTTGTTTACTTGTGATACAATAATATGGTACAAAGTCAGACAACCCAATAAGTTTTATTTTATCATCAGCAGAGTTAAATATATTGCCAAGAATTGCAACATCAAGACTTCCATCTAAAAGTCTTTCCTTTATTTCTGCAACACTATTATAAAATTTTCTTTCAAGTGAAATATTATAATTAGATTCTAAGCGACCAACAGCTTCAATGTACGGAATACTATCCAAAAGTCCGATAGAACACCCATCAATCAAATTATAATCGTTATAGAATAAATCACTTTCTGGAGAAGTATACAATCCTATAAGTTCATCACCTATGGAAGAAGGTGAAAATAAAAATTTTTTTCGTAATTCTGGGTTGTCATGAACCATAAAGACAAAATCTATCTCGTTACGCTCTAGCATACCAAGCAGATTTTCCCAAGAATCATTATGAAAAGTGTATTGCCAATTTGTATATTCAGAGATTTCGTTTAGATGCTCTACACAATAACCCGAAAAAAAGCCATGATTTTCTTTTATGAATTCCCCAGTTTCAGAATAACCTATTCTAATGGTTTTATATTGAGATACTGGGAAAACTATACCTAAAACAAATAAAAAAATCACTAAAAGTAAAACGCTCTTTTTCATACGTCCTCAGTAATTAAGTTATATGTCAATTATATACAAAAAAAATAGTGTGTAAAGTACTACTAAAGAAATTTACTATACATACCCTGTAAACAAAAGGAATTATCATAAATTCTTAAAATAACGCAAAAAAATGATTGACAGTATTTTATTTTTTTGTTAAACTATCGTCAATTCATGTATGAATTGGGGGCTACTAGCTCAGTAGGTAGAGCAACGCCCTTTTAAGGCGTGGGTCACTGGTTCGAATCCAGTGTAGCTCAAAAGACTGTTCTTTAATGGGAACAGTCTTTTTTTATTTTAAATAATTTAGTTTTAGTATTTATGTACCAATTAAAAAGTATTGCTTATGAATTTTTTTTTTGATATAATTAGATAAAATTAAATTTGTTAGGTAATCAATATGATTTACACAGATACAAGAGATTCTTCTGTTAAGGTTGATTTTAGAACAGCCGTAGTAAATGGTATGAATTCTGTTACAGGCGGTCTTTATATGCCAACAGAGTTTCCCAAATTAAACAAAAGTCTTATTTGCAAAGCTCCAGAACCATCTTTTAGAGAAATTGCATTTGAATCAGCAAAACCATTTGTTCAAGATGAAATTCCAGATGCTGACTTGCAGGCAATAATTGCTGATGCCTACCCTTTTATGCCTAAAGTTGTTCCAATAGACCCAATTTCTTATGTACTTGAATTATTCCATGGACCAACCTGTGCTTTTAAAGATTTTGGTGCAAGATTTATGGCACGTGTTATGTCTTATTTTAATAAAGATCAGGATAAACCACTACACATTCTTGTGGCCACTTCTGGAGATACAGGCAGTGCTGTTGGAAGTGCTTTTCATAATGTACCTGGCTTAGACGTAACGATTTTATATCCTCAAGGAAAGATTAGTCCTTTGCAAGAAAAACAGCTTTCTACCTTTACAGGAAATGTAAGAGCCTTGCGAGTAGATGGTAATTTTGACGATTGTCAACGGCTAGTAAAAACAGCTTTTACGGATAAGGAACTTAGAAATAGGTTTAGACTATCTTCTGCTAATTCTATAAATATTTCTAGGCTTTTGCCACAAAGTTTTTATTACACATACGCATCTTTAGTGGTAAAAAATCGTTCTTGGAGAGACAATAAAATTGAAAATCCTTCTGTAATAGTTGTTGTGCCTTCTGGTAACTTTGGAAACCTTACCTCTGGCTTAATTGCCAAAGAAATGGGTGCTCCTATTACAGGCTTTGTTGCTGCAACCAATTCAAACAGGACAATTCCTGATTGGATTTTTTCTGGTGAATATAATCCTAGAGCTTCTGTAGCAACTTTGTCTAATGCAATGGATGTTGGTGCCCCAAGTAATTACGAAAGAATAAAAGCTATGTACTCTTTAGAAGAAGTTCGTAAGTTATTTGCTTCTTACTGGATAGATGACAAAGGAACTATGGCTGCAATAAAAAGTTGCCATGTAAGAACAGGATATATAATTGATCCACATGGTTCTGTTGCATGGCAAGCATGGGATGATATACGCAGAGGCTCTATGGAAAAACTCTCATCTGGCTTTGAAGGCAACCCAAACGAACCAGGTCTTACACCAAATCTTCCTGAATGGGCAAATGACGTGGTGAATAAAAACGCTGTAGGAATCTTGTTAGAAACAGCCCACCCTGCAAAGTTTGGCGACACAGTTGCAAAGGCAACAGGCAGAGAACCATCTTTACCAGACCGGCTAGAAAAAGTAATGATGCTTCCAGACCGCTCAATTCCTATGACATCAAATTACGATGACTTACGTGAGTGGTTAATAAGCAATCTGGAATAAGGCTACATTTTTTCGTATTTTTGCACTTCTTCGCTAAGATGAACTATTTCTAAGCCAGCCATTTTAAACATAGCCAAAGAATCTGCACTATCATGGTAGCGTTTTTCGCAAACAACACGTTTTATGCCACAATTAATTATTAGCATGGCACAGGTTCTGCAAGGAGTCATTTTGCAATAAAGTGTTGCACCTGCTATAGAAATACCATTTTTTGCCGCTTGACAAATTGCATTTTGTTCTGCATGAACGGTACGTACACAATGTTGGGTAACAGAGCCATCTTCGTGAACCATTTTCTTAAACATATGACCTTCTTGGTCACAATGAGGAAGACCTGCAGGAGAACCAACATAACCTGTAACAAGCAAACGATTATCCTTTGCTATGACACAACCAGAACGACCTCTGTCGCAAGTTGCTCGTTTGGCAACAGTACGACAAATTTCCATAAAATAGTCATCCCATTCTGGTCTAATATAGGGTGTATTTTCTGTATCAGCCATAATCGAATAGTATAAGGTTTTAAAATAATCGTCAAGGCTAAGCCACAGGGATTATTCTGTTATTGTGCGGCAAAGTCTAAAACCCACATATCCATTCTCATCTAAGCTACCAGAATTAGTAAAATAGTCGTTAACACCGGTATATTCGTAGTCTTCCCAGGAACGAGCTGTTACAACCATATTATAGACAGTAGTAGCAAAATCTCCACCTCTAACAACCACATCGTCATCATAGGAATAGTCAGTAGTAGGACTTGTCTCATTTTCTGGTTCATAAGGGTTTGTTGTAGGCACAGCATTTAATTCACACATTTTATCCCAACACCATTCCCAAACATTACCTGCCATATCATATAAGCCTAAAGTATTTGACAATTTTGAACCTACCGTTGTTGTTGTTTCATCTGAAGCATAATTTGCATAGCTTTCTAATCCAGAAACTGTTATTGTATTCTCTGTAATGACTCCTCCTGAATAATTAAATCCAGGAAAAGGATAGTTCCATGCTTCTTCATTTTGGACTCCACCTCGGGCAGCAAATTCCCATTCTGCTTCTGTTGGTAAACGGTATCCGTTTTTTGCTAAGTCACAGGTAACGTTATCCCAAATTCCATACCCATCCCCTACATCTGGAGTTGGGATAACATCATAAGAAAGAGTTCCCCAAGCATCATCAGTAAAACCCTCAATCGTGTATACAGGCTCTAAATCTTGAAGTACACTTAATTTATTACAAAAAGCTATAGCATGATACCAACTTACCCTTTCAGCAGGAAGATTATCTCCTTGGAATGCATACTCGGTTGTTTTATCGGGGAAGACTGCATTAAATAATTCTTGGGTTACTTCATATTGACCAATTTCGTAAGGACTTAATGTTACATTACGACCTTCAATAAAACAACCTTGATAAGTAAAGTCGTCTGTATTCATAAAAGAATAGTTGGCTGTAGTGCCAGTTATAGTAAAACCTCATTAGGGGTTACAACCACCATAGTAGAATAGGGTATTTTGTTACCGTTAAGGGTCAAGTTATTGTTTGTAGTTGTAACTGTTACGATTTTAGATTTTGTTGTGGCAGTTCTTGTGCCATAGGTTACACCAGTAGGCATGGTAGGTTGCTTACTAATACTATTGGTTACCTCTACATAATATTGGTAGGTGTTTGTATCGCCAGAATCAAAGGTTATTTGTAGTTCTTGACCGGTAACATTACTGTATTGAGGATAAGTTTCATTATTATCCTCTAATTCTATGCCATTTCCGTTTTCAACCCTATACCACTGATACTTAGCCTCATAACCTAAGGCTTGGACGTAATCGGTTTCTACAGACAAAGTGCAAGCAGGTGCTGATTCTGCATTGCTTGTATTAACACTTTGGCTTTCGGGTTCAGTTTTAATTACTGGGTTAGGTACATTTAGGGTAAGAGTAAAGGGTTTATCAATAGTTTGACTGCCATTATCAGAATTTATGTCTTCTAAGTACTTAATGGTAACAGTAATTTGATAATTTGTGGATGCAGTTATTTGGCTTTGGCTTTCTAAAACTGGTTCTAAATCATAGTAAATAGGTTGAGATATTTCCCCAGTGTCACTTTGTATTAAAGCAGGTATTTCTTGTCGGTAGCCGTTTTTAAATACTGCTTCAACTTTTAAACCTGTTGAGTCAAAATATTCACCAAGGGTGTATGTTGTTTTTTTAGGTGGTGTAACAACAAATTTTACTTCTCCACTCGCTATAGCCTCTTCTGTAAGTAGATTCCAAATAAGGTTTAGCACAACACTTGTATCTTGTCCTGCTTTTATTTTAACTGTATCTTGGGCATATGCCACACAATTATTATCATTATCAAAAGCCTTTGCAGAAACAGTGTATGTGGCAGCAGTTAAAGAGTCAAAAACAATAGTTTCCCCAGCTTTTGCTGTTTTTTCTTGGCTTTTCCCATTTTCTTTTGTTAAAATAATCGTAAAATAGGCTAAGGTTTCTGGTTTTACAAAAGCAAATCTACTTTGCTCTACCCCAGGTAATCTTATAGAAAGACTTGTACCTTTTGGCAAAAGCATATTGTTGCAAGAAAACAACACCAAAGAAAAAATAACTAATGTAAACAAAACAATACTAAACTTTTTCATACAACTTATCTCCCTAATACCTTATTTTTCAGAAAACTACGCCACAGATTATAACACATTTTTTTGTTTTGTACATTAAAAAAAAATTAAAATAAAAAAAACGCTGGCTTAAAATCAAAACCAGCGTTTAATTTTATTTAAAGAGAACTTACATTGTAATAAATGCAAATCTAATAGCAAACAGTATAGAAATAACTGTTACCATAATATCTTTTTTAGAGTATTTTCCTGTACACAATGTAATAATTGTATAAGCAATACAGCCAATTCCAATACCATTAGAAATTGAGTATGTCAATACCATCATAATCATTGCAAGGAATGCAGGAACAGCAGATGCAACATCGTCCATATCAACCTTTGCAAAGTTTTTCATCATTAACACACCAACAAAAATTAAAGCAGGTGCTGTTGCACAAGAAGGAATGATTGATGCTACAGGAGCAAGGAACAAACATACAAAGAAACAAAGTGCAGTTGTTAAACTTGTAAGACCTGTACGTCCACCAGCGGCTACACCTGCAGAAGATTCAACAAATGTTGTTACTGTAGATGTTCCGAATACAGCACCAGAAACAGTTGCAATAGAGTCACACATCATTGCTTTTTCTAAGCGAATTGGGTCTCCGTTTTCATCAAGCATATCTGCTTGAGCAGCTGTTCCATAAACTGTTCCTAATGTGTCAAACATATCAACTAAGCAGAATGTAATAATCAACATTATTACGTTAAAGATTCCACCCAAAAACTCTGCACTAAAAGCATTACTCCAAGATTCTGGTGTAAAAATAGCTTTAATTCCAACAGAACCAAAGTCTTTGAAAGATTGACCAATCTGCTGTAAGTCAAAATTAGGTACAGACTTTGTTAAAATGTAATAGAGAACAGATGAAATAATAATAGAAATAATAATTGCACCAGAAACCTTTAATTTTGTAAGAATTGCAATCAACAACAAACCAAACAGAGCAACTACAACAGGAATCCATGTGGAAAGACCTGCGTCAAATGCTCCGTTAAAATCAAAAAACTGAACCAAAGTGTACTGATTTGCCTGAATAATTCCTGCATTCTGGAATCCAATAAATGCAATAAACAAACCAATACCAGCAGGAATTGCAGCTTTTAAACAAGTGGGCATTGCTTTTGCAATATAGTTTCTTGCACCTGTAATTGAAAGTAGCAAAAAGATTAAACCTGAAACAAAAATAATTACAAGACCAGCTTGATAACCTTTTGTTACATCAAATCCTGCAAAGAATGCTCCAGAAACAAACATTGTGCAGAAGAAGGCATTTAATCCCATTCCACAAGCCTGTGCAAAAGGCAACTTTGCATACAAAGACATAAGCAATGTTCCAACAAATGCACCCAGAATAGAAGCGATATAAACGGAATTCCAAATTTGACCTAGAGCAGAAGAATTTGCTCCTAATTCACTAAGCCAACCGTTTGCTCCACCTGCTGCAACTTGGTTAGGATTTACAAACACAATATAAGCCATTGCAAAGAAGGTGGTTATACCAGCAATAATTTCTTTGCGAACTGTTGTGCCGTTTTCCTTAAGCATAAAGTATTTTTCCATTTTTTGACCCTCCTCAGGTTCAATAAAAAAAAGATTATTTATTATACATAGAAACATATTTTTTGAAAAGGGGCAAACTTAAGAGAAAAAAGTTGAATCTTTTTTTTATTAGGATTATACTAAAACAATGTTAAGAAATATGTACAAGAAAGCATTTGCAATAGTTGCAATGTGTCTATTCACTGTGATGGTAGCTTTTTCTCAAGAAAACGCTACAGCAGTTTTTACTGGCGAAGACTATTCTGTTTACGTTACATATACAGCCAGCCTGTGTCCCGGAGACGCAATTTGTGTTTCTATGGATTTCACTCCCTCACGACAAACTATGAAAGAGCCTACAGCGAAAACACAGGCTGTTTTGCTATTTGGTCAAGAAAGAAAGTCGGATTTTTTTGTCTTAAAAGAAACAAAACGCCAAAATGGTAATGGTGAAGTTACATTGTTGGGTATGATTCCAGTTTCTACTTGGCAAGAGTCTGGAAAATATGATTTAACGGTTATGTACAGCCCTTATGGACGTGAATTTATGAAATTTACTCTTCCTGTAAATATAAAACCAAAGGATTTCGTTAGCGAAACAATACATCTAAATCCTTCAAACACAGCTATAAAAACAGACACTAGTCCTTCAAGAATAAAACAAATAGATAGGCTAAATGATATTCTTTACACAATAAACTCAGAATCTGTATATCAGCAAAAAGCATTTACTCCTCCAACGGATGCTACACGGCGTACTTCTTTTTTTGGCGACAGACGAGTATATGCTTATTCTAATGGTGGTAGCTCAACAAGTTTACATTACGGAATTGATTATGGTGTTCCAACTGGTACACCTGTTTATTCCTGTGGAGCAGGAAAAGTAGTACTAGCTGAAAATAGAGTTTCTACAGGTTGGAGTGTTGTTATAGAACATATGCCAGGTTTGTATAGTCTTTATTATCACTTAGATTCTTATTCTGTAGAAGAAGGTCAAATCCTTAAACAAGGTCAGCAAATAGGTGTTTCTGGAGCTACAGGGCTTGCAACAGGACCTCATCTACACTGGGAAATTCGCTTGAATGGAGAAGCTGTTAGTCCAGATTACTTTACAGATGGATTTGCATTTTTTAAGTAAATAGATTCAAAAAGGTTGCTTCATCTATTACAGGAATTCCTAGTTCAGCAGCCTTTTTGTTTTTTGCAGAACCAGATTTTGTATCGTTTGTTACAAGATAGGAAAGACCTTTCACAACAGAAGACTTTACTGTTCCTCCAGCTGATTTTACCATTTTTTCTGCTTGGTTGCGTTTTATTGAAAGTTCCCCAGTAAAGCAAAAACTTCTTCCGGCAAGAGTGCCGTTCCTTGCTGTTTCTTTTATCGAAATATAACCTTTTGATATTAGTTCTTGCATCTCTTGCTTATTTTCACGCAAACCTCTAACAAAAGTTTTTGCAGTTATTTCACCAAAGCCATTTATTGTGGCAATCTCTTCTTCTGTTGCGTTAAAAAGTTTTTCTATCGAATTAAAACCTGCATCACAGATTTTTTCCATAAGAGTTTCCCCTATCCCCTCAATATCAAACCCTGCCACAAAAGCTTCAAGACTTACAGAATTTCGTACTGTTAAGGATTTTAATACTTTTTCTGCACCAAGCGATTTCTTATTTTTAGAAAGACTTTCTTCATTCAAAAAATAAGGAGATAAGTCTTCTTCTGTAAGCGAGTATAAATCCGCCACAGAACGAACTTTACCTGATTCAAATAAAGAATTAATTAGAGATTCACCTAAATCCCTTATATCTAAAACATCAACCCATTTTTTTAAACGATGCAATATTAGTTTTGCACACTGCCGATTAGGACAATAAAGGCGTGTTCCCTCATCAACAAGAGTCGCAGAGCAAACACTACATTTTTCTGGAAATGGTATTTTCGGCATATTTTCAGAAGTACCTGGAACAACAGATTCAATCTTAGGAATAATTTCACCACGTTTGGTTACAACCACATGGCTACCAATTCGTATATCAAGGCTACGAATAATATTTGGATTTGCAAGACTAGCTCTCTTTACAGTAGTACCTGCAAGCTCCACTGGATCAAAAATTGCAACTGGTGTGTATGTAGCACCAGATTCGCTCCACTGCACTTGGCGTAAAACTGTAACGGCTTCTTCTAAACTAAACTTAAAAGCAATCTGTTTATCTGGTCGATTTTTTGCTGCATCATCTAAATCAATATTCCTCTCTTTTATTACTAGTCCGTCTATATCAAAGTCCATTGCCGCTCGTTTTTCCATAACTTCGGCTCTGTAACTTATAACCTCTGTAGGATTTTTACAAATAACAATGTCTACTGTTTCAAAACCACATTTTTTAAGCCATAAAATCTTTTCTTCTTCATCTGTAAAGGTATGATTTTCAAAGTAAGCGTCATAACAAATTATATTTAAATGCTCACTTCCCTGACCGTCTTTACGTTTCATTATGCCATTAGCAGCGTTACGACAATTAGCTTTATCTGGAAAAAACGCCCTATGGACTTTACGTGTCATAATTACTTCGCCACGTATTCCACCTGTAAAATTTTGTAATATACCATTATGCTCTAATTTTGTTTTGACACCAGACATTTTTAAAACATTGGCTGTAACATCATCCCCTATTATTCCATTTCCTCTTGTAACGGCTCTAACAAAAACTCCATTATCATACTGCAATTCCATACTAGCACCGTCTAATTTATACTCTACAAGATACTCTTTGTAAGGATGTTTTTTTGCCCATTCAAGAAATTCTTCTGGATTAGCAGCTTTTTCTTGGCTTCCCATGGGAATACGGTGTTGAACTTTTGCAAAAAGTCCAGAATCAGAACCTATTTTGTGAAGAATTGGATTATTTGGATCTAGTTGTTTTAATTCATCCCAGAGAGAATCAAATTCAGCGTCAGAAATCTCTGCTTCCCCATTATAATATGAATCTTGATACTTTTTTATTAGCTGTTCAAGTTCTTGAATTCTAACAGATTCGAATAAATCCATAGTTTATTCCCGTTCCTTTATAAAATAAAGTTCTTTAATAGAACGTTGAGCAGTTTTACCTTTTTCTTCAAAGCGAGTTTCTGGACGCCAAGATTGCTTTGGGGCAAAATCTTTGTAACTATTTGAAAGAGAAGGCGTTTGCGAAAGCTGTTCTAAAGCAAACTCAGCATATGGTTCCCAATCTGTAGCCATATAAATATAGCCACCAGGAACAAGTTTTTTTGCTAATAAATCTGTATGAGGTCGTTGCATAAGACGACGTTTGTGATGTTTTTTCTTTGGCCAAGGGTCTGGAAAAAACACATGAAATGCACTTATTGAATTATCTACTATCATGTTTTCTAAAACTTCAAGAGCATCATATTCAATAATAAAAAGATTTTGCAAATTACGGCGACGAATTTCCCCTAAAAGTTTTCCAACTCCGGGGCGATGAACTTCTATTCCTAAATAATTATTTTCTGGGTTATCGTTAGCAATTATTGCTGTAGCTTTTCCCATTCCAAAACCAATTTCTACTGTAACCCCTCTTGTGTTGCCAAAAAGTTCTACATAGTTTAAAGGCTTATCGCTATATGGAATACACCATCGCCCTGAAAATTCTTCATAATCACGTTTTTGTGTCGCAGTCATACGACCAGCTCTAAGAACAAATGTTTTTACACTGCGATAAAACTCTGAAGCATTTTCGTTAGTATCGCTCATTAAAATTGCTCCTTATTGGAAAATATTATCTTACATCTATGGGAGGCAAAAGACATAACAATCCTTTTGTGGGAACGAAAAGACAATCTCTATAAGAATAGGCTTTTTCGTAGGATTCTGCTATTTTATTTGAATCTGTCCAATCATCTTTTGGATCACCAAAATATAAAATCGTTCCCTTACCAGCTTTTTCTGTGTATATAACTGTTTTTTTCTCAACCTCTAAGGCAGATAGATTCTGTTGCAGTTTTTCAACACTATCACAAGATGTAAATTCATCTAAGTTTTGTAATGTAAAATTAATCTGTGCCGTATAACCTGCCATATCAACATAGGTTACATTATATTTACCGCTTGGAAATTGACCATAATATGGTGGCATAAGGAAAGGAGAACCTGCTCCATTTTTTCCACTAGCGTTAAGAATATATGGATTATTTATAGTCCAAACAATTCCTGAGTCCACATGGCTAACTTCAAGATACGAAGCACGTCCCACATCAACAGAAGGTTTTACAAAAACAGAAAGCCTAGTTTCAGGCAATGACTCTACCGTACTATAATCAAGTACCAACCTACCTTGAACATCAGTTAAAGTAGGCACTGAATCTGCACAACTTATAAACAAAATTAAAGTATTAAAAAAAATAAACAAAAATAAAATGTAATGAAACAGTCTTCTAAACATCTTAAAAATTAAAAATCAAAGATATAACCGTCAAATCGCTAGCAGCAAACTGGTTTACTAAAGATTCAAACTTTACGTTTACCTTTTTGCAAGCTTCTTCAAGATATGATAGATAATATAAACCTAAATCTGTACCTTCTTGACCTTCCGGTAAATCCCTATAAAAGTCAATAAGAGAACGCTTGTTTAAGTCAGCAGATTTTTTTGTTTCAATATTTTCTTTTACTTCTTGGAACTCATCATCTTTATTGTACAAAGTTATTTGAAGCCTTCCCTGCTTTCCGATAGAAGTTGAACCACCACCTAGTTTCCAAGAAAGGAAAACGAGTTCGTGTTTACGTTGCATTTCTGTAATTATTTTTTTTCGGATATCTGGATCGTATATCAAAGTTTCAACTTCATCTATACCTCTATACATGATTTTTGCTTCTTTTCGCATATTGGTGTTTTCACTATTTAGAGCCAGTTCCATCACCATAACCGAAATATATTCAGCTACTTTGCTTTTTTCTGTATAAGAGTTTAAAATCGTACGTGTTCTTGAAAGGATTTCTTCAAAACCGGGTTTGCCAAAAAATTTTGTTATAATAAACCAGTTCAGCAAACTCATGCGATTTAGGAATTTTTCTGTCATGAGCAAGTAAATATTTTTTTCTTCTGGGGTAAAATCTGGATTTTTTAATATACCTTCCCAAAGAGGCTCAAGGATTTGTTTGCGAGCTTTTGCAATGGTTGAATCCATATTTGTCATACGAGAACGCAACTGAGAATCACTCATTTTTGTACGTTCATCAATAAGTTGAGACGGATTAGTTCTGTTATGTTTTCTTACACAGTCAGAATCAGTTAAAGCCATAAAAATTTCTCTATCAAATTGTTTGTACAAAAGTGAAAAAACAATTAGCTTAGATAAATCCATAACCTCTTGTCTAGAAGAAGCAAATTCTGACATAGAAATTTCTATCTTAGAAATATAATCTGTAAGAATCATTTTTTGAATTGATTGTGGCGAAAAAGTATCCATTGAGATGCCATATTCTTCTACATTATCTGCCAACTTTATACGCAAAAGTTTCTTTCTGTTCTGTATAAAATATGATGATCCCTCTTCTGTAAGGATTACTTTTAAGGGAAGTTTAAGCAATGTCTTTTTTTCTGTACCACTCATTCAGAACATCTCCTAGCAATATATTATTATACACAAAGGTACTTGAATTGTAAACAGAAATTATTATATTCTTACTATATGATTTGTTGCTTCCGGTATGCAAAAAGGCTTTTTGGGCTTATTTCATTACTTTTTTTTTCCTTTTTTCCACTTTTTGCACAACCATCAACAGCAATGAATTTGTCAGACAGCCTTTTTGAAAGTTTTTCAGAGCAAGGATTTATACCACAAAAACAAATGCTAGTAGATGGTCCTTCTCAAACAGATTACCCCTATTCCATTTATATTGAATTAGAAAACCAGATTTTACAAACAGAAACACAACAACTTGTATTTGCAATTCCACAAGAAATTGCAAATACAATGAAAGACCAACTTATAGCCTTAATTCAAAACCTAAAACAAACAGATCTACCTGTAAAAGTCACTTTTTTACTACAAGCTGATGAATTTTCAAGATTACCCACCATATATACAGATTCAATACCATACGGTACTCAGCGATTTTTAAGTACTATATCCAATCCAGATGATACAGTAGCTATTCTGTTATCACCTTTAAGCAATAATAAAGATTCTTTGCCTACTGTAATTTTTGGTTCAGAAGGCAAATTAGCACCACAGTGGTTTGTAGAACAAATTCCTCTGAACATAGCTCAAAGTTCTCTTTTAACATATAGACTTGATTTGGCCCCAAAAGATACAAGACTTTCGGCTTTTTTAAAAGAAGGAATCCCAGCTGTATCAATACAATTTGATTCAAGTGATAACACACAGATTCAAACAGTATGTATAGCTTTGAATGAACTTGCACAAAATTTTTCTGTAGAACAAAAAGAAACACGAGTAAGCGAAAATTATCTTTTTATTCCTTTACCCAATTCTGAAAGACTTTGGATTGCAGAACGTTTAATTATAGTAATTTATCTTATAGCAGGAGCTATTGTTTTGTTAATTGCTTGTGGTTTTTCTTTTGGAAAGAAAACTAAGCTTTCAAAACAAAACGAATTTTTAAAAACTTGGTATATTATTCCAATTACATTACTTTTATCGGTTCTTTCCCTTTTCCTAGGTCAAATAATTGCTGTAAAATTATCAGAGTTTTTTGGAAATTCTCCAATATTAATTCTTTTAATAAAAACAATTTTTTCTTTTTTGTTTGTTTCATTACTGTTTATTATTTTATTAAAATTTAAAATTCCTCTTTCCTATGTGATATACGGATATTTATTAACTTTAATTTCAATAATGAACATATTTATTTTTTCATCTATTGATTTAATTTTAATATTTGCATTTATTATTGAATACATAATAATTTATGTAACACGTCTAACACGACGGACAATTCCCTTACTTATAGCAACATTACTTATGCTTATTCCATTTATTCCCTATGCAAAGAATATATACGATAACGCAGAAACTTCTAAACTAATGAATCTTGTAGCAACAGGTTTTATTGGAAATCTTTTGTATTCAATGTTGCTTATGCCCTTTCAGATTATGTGGCTAAGGATACTTGTTCGTATAAATGTAATTGGTCAGCATAAAAAAATGTCTGGCACAAAAATTTATATGACCTATGCCTTATTTTTAATTGCACTTCTTGCAATATTAATAGGAAGTGTTGCAACAATTTTTTTAATAACAGACAATCAAAAAGAAAATGAAAAGTATTCCTCAGAAAATATTTATTTTTCAGAACTAGAAGTTATAAACGAAACAGATTCTTTACAAAAAGATGAATTAATAACAATAAATACTACAAAACAGGAATATTTAGACCTTGTATTTATAACTTTGGATTTAAAATCTGAACTTCCTATACTAAAATATGAAGTTCTTGTAAGTTCAGATAACAATACTCCTGTGTATGATTCATACATGAGTTTTGAAATTGTTCAACAAATTGATGGTAGCGTTCAAACTTTATTTGCCCCTCCATATGAATCGGCTCAAAATACCTCTTTTTCTTTTACGGCTGATGGGAATACAAATCACCGGATTGAAGTTACAGCCTACCTTCAACAAAGCTCCAATAAAGCCCTACAAATTGTAGGAAATTCTGTAGTAAAGTCGGAAAAAAACTAATGTTTTTACACGTTGATTTAGATGCATTTTTTGCTTCTGTGGAACAACTTGATAATCCAAAAATAAAAGGAAAACCTGTCATTGTAGGAGCATTACCAGGTACAAGTCGAGGAGTGGTTTCTACTTGTTCATACGAAGCAAGACAATACGGTGTTCATTCTGCAATGCCTATTGAACGTGCCTATAAATTATGTCCTTGTGGTATATTCATAGAACCCCGAATGAATCGTTACCATCAAATGTCTGAACAAGTAATGTCTATTTTTTCAGACTTTTCTCCAGAAGTACAACAGATGTCAGTAGATGAAGCCTTTGTAGACCTAACTGGTACAGAACGGTTATTTGGTTCTCCAGAAAAAACAGCTCAAAAACTTAAATCTTCTGTACTAGAACAAACAGGACTCACAGTATCTGTTGGTTTAGCAACAAATAAATATGTTGCTAAAATTGCTTCTAGTTTGGCCAAGCCTGATGGATTTTTTCACGTAAAAACAGGTTCAGAAAAAGAATTTATGTCATCCATTCCTTTAAACAAAGTTTGGGGAATTGGAGGAAAATCTCTTGAAAAATTAAAATCTGCTGGTTTAATTTCTGTTATTCAGGTACAACAAACTCCGCTTCCTTTGTTAGAGAGTATCCTTGGTAAAGCAGGTGGAATGTTTTTGTATAAGGCTGTACGTGGAATGGAAGCTGAATCATTTTCTACAAAACAACATTCACATTCAATAAGTGCAGAAAATACTTTCGAAACAGATTTATACGACAAATTTATAATAGGCACTGCTCTTATGGATTTGTGCCATACCGTTATGTTTAGATTACTACGTGAAGGTTGGAGAAGTCGTACAATATGCGTAAAAATACGGTATAATGATTTTTCAACCTATACAATACAAGATACATATTCTTCTACAATAACTTCTGTAGAAGAACTTTTTCAACGAGCTACCACCCTACTAGAAAAAAAATATGACGGTCGAGGGCTTCGTTTACTCGGTGTGGCAGCAACAAATTTAGAAAGTATAAAAGAACCTGAACAGGGTTTGCTTTTTAATGAAAATAACGAAAAGCAATATAAAGTTCACCAAGCAATATTATCAATAAAAGATAAAAACCCAAACATCACAATAACTAAAGCTAGATTAATTAAATGATACAATGTTTATAGTTATTTTACAAATCAACTTTATGGAATTTACAACAGAATTCTAATCTCTGTGTTGACAAAAAATACTGGCTTTGATATTATTACATCACATTGCATTCCCCGATTGTGTAATGGTAGCACCTCAGATTCTGGTTCTGATTGTGGGGGTTCGAGTCCTCCTTGGGGAAATACCGGACGGGAAGCTGTTCGGTATTTTTTTGTGGCTAGTGTCTATTGGTCCCTTCGTCTATCGGCTAGGACGTGGCCCTCTCAAGGCCAAAAGACGGGTTCGATTCCCGTAGGGACCGATTTCTTCCTAAATACAAACTTGTAATCACCTTTTTTTTTCAGTATATTTTTTGTATGATAAAGCTCCATTCACTTGTATTATATAAAAATCAGGTCGCAGTTGTTACGGGTTTTTTAGATGGTAAAATTTCAATAGAATACTGCACTGTTCTTCCGTCTAGGAACAAGGGAGCTGTATTTACTAATCAAAAAGTAAGAGAAAAAGACATTGCCCTTCTCTTTGATGGGATGAGTGTACAAAAATCACAACTACCTGAACTTATTCAATTAAATTTGAACGAAAACGATGCCGTACAAATAATTACGCCATTGTATGAGCTTATTTCATTGGATGAAGAGTTCCAAAAAGGTATATCCTTTGAAGAATTATGTTCTTTTGCTGGTTTTACAACAGTGTATGACTGTTATAAATTATTTGTTGCATTACAAATGACACCGCATTTTGAAAAAATCTCACAAGATAAATTAATTTATCATCCCCTATCAGAACAGCAAATAATAAGTCTTAACGAAAAAAATATTGCAAAAAACAAAGAACAAGAAGAAAGACAAGCTTTTATAAAACGGCTAAAACAAAAAAAACTATTGATTCCAGATGATATTCAACAAATGCAAGATGTTGAAGCTCTAGCTCTAGGCAAAACTGATAAATCTCGTACTCTTAAAGAAGCCGGTTACAAGGAAACTCAAGAAATTGCACATAAGTTACTTTTAGAAACAAAAATATGGTCTATACAAAAAAATCCCCATCCTTCAAGATTTGCACTTTCTATGAAATCTTCAACAGAATGTCTTGCAAATCCACCTAATGAAGAACGTGTTTTTCTAAATCATATTTCCTATGCAATAGATAATAGTTGGAGTAACGATCCAGATGATGCTATAGCTTTTGATGGAGAGTTTGTTTGGGTACATGTTGCAGATCCTGCTTCAAGTGTAATACCGGATTCACCAATAGATATTTCTGCTCGAAACAGAGGTTCAACCCTTTATATTCCAGAAGGTGCTGCACGTATGTTAGCAGAAGAATCTCTTTCAGAGTATGCTCTTGGTCTTTCTGAACAATCAAAAGCACTGTCTTTTAAAATTAAACTAGATGAATCAGGAGCAATTACAGATTGTCATGTAATCAAATCCATTGTAAAAGTAAAAAGATTAACCTATGAACAAGCTGATATAGAAAAAGAAAGTCCAGAACTTAAACCTCTTTTTGATATCGCAGAAAAAAATCGAACAAGACGAAACAACGCCAAAGCTGTATCTATAACGTTACCAGAAGTACATATTTCTGTTCACGAAGGGAAAGTTACCATAGAACCTCTTTGCAAAACAGAATCACAATCCCTTGTCCAAGAATTTATGCTGTTAGCTGGTGAAGCAGCGGCAAAATATGCTTTTAAAAACAATATTCCTTTCCCATTTATCAGTCAAGAAAAACCAGATATACCAAACAAATTACCTGAAGGACTTGCAGGTCAATATCGCTTAAGGAAATCAATGAGAAGTCGCAGCGTTGGAGTTACACCCATGCAACACGCAGGTCTTGGTTTATCAATGTACAGTCAGGTTACAAGCCCTTTACGACGATACGGAGACCTTGTAGCTCATCAACAACTTAGAGCTTTTATCGATAAACGTACGTTATTAGATAAAGATAAAGTACTTGAACGAATCGCTGCCGGAGATGCTGCTTCTAGTGCAGCTAGTAAAGCAGAACGACAAAGTAGAATGCACTGGACGCTAGTTTATCTTTTGCAAAACCCAGAGTGGTATGGTGAAGCAATTATCGTTGAAATAAAAAACAAACAAGCAATATGTTTTATACCTGCTATTGGAATTGAAACATCTTTAATATCAACTAAAAACCTTCAACTAAATCAAAGCCTAACAGTTAAAGCCGGAAACATAAATATACCAAATCTAAGTGTAACTTTTATTGAAATCTAAAAAAAAGGTCGGTACATATCAAATAAGCACCGACCTTTTTTTGCACAAAGCTTGACTATTCAGTCTTAACTTCTTCGCAAATATTCAATTCTGTTTCTTTATCAAAGAACTTGCTCTTTTCCATGTTAGGAATAAAGTTAGCTGTATCACCAATACGGAATGTATTATCAGGTGATGTACGAGCAATAAGTTGCTGAGATTTAGTTGTAAGATACAACTGTGTGTCAGCACCAAGTGGTTCAATGATAGAAACTTTCATCTGCATATTGTTTGAAGATGCAGGTGTTTTTGTGTATTCCATATCTTCTGGACGAATACCGAAGTATACTTCCTTACCAATATAGTCTTTAAGAGCTTTTACCTGCTCTGCAGTTGGTTCAATTTCAAAAGAACCTTCATCAGCAAGAATCTTTCCGCCCTTTTCTATAATCTTTACAGAAACAAAGTTCATTGGAGGTGAACCGATAAATCCTGCAACAAACTTGTTGATTGGGTGGTTGTACAAATACAAAGGTGAACCAATCTGCTGAACTTTACCGTCTTTCATAACAACAATCTTGTCACCCATGGTCATAGCTTCAATCTGGTCGTGAGTAACATAAATCATTGTTGCCTTTAAGCGATGGTGAAGATCAGAAATTTCTGCACGCATCTGAACACGCAGTTTAGCATCCAAGTTTGAAAGAGGTTCGTCAAACAAGAATACCTTTGGATTACGAACTATAGCACGTCCTACAGCAACACGCTGACGCTGACCACCAGAAAGTGCCTTTGGTTTACGATCAAGCAACTTTTCAATGTCAAGAATACGTGCGGCTTCGTTTACACGGCGTTCAATCTCTGCTTTGTCAGTCTTACGAATTTTAAGACCAAAAGCCATATTGTCATAAACAGACATATGAGGATACAAAGCATAGTTCTGGAAAACCATAGCAATATTGCGATCTTTTGGTGGAACATCATTCATTAGTTCGCCATCAATATAAAGCTCACCTTCTGTGATGTCCTCGAGACCTGCAACCATACGCAGAGTTGTAGACTTACCACAACCTGAAGGACCTACAAATACGACGAATTCCTGGTCGTCGATTGTAATGTTAGCGTTGTCAACAGCACGTACATTGCCGTCGTATACTTTTCCAACGCCTTTGATTTCTACTTTAG
Source organism: Spirochaetaceae bacterium (assembly GCA_017622235.1). Lineage (GTDB taxonomy): Bacteria > Spirochaetota > Spirochaetia > Treponematales > Treponemataceae > Treponema_F. Next base: position 149,111 of record JAGARN010000005.1, read on the forward strand.
CCATTAAATTGGCCTCCTTAGAATTATTTTATGGTTACATTATAATCCATACTTTAAATACTGTCAAATAGTTTTTTTTTAAACTATTTGTCAGTATTTACCTAGAAAACAAACCTTTCAATGCATTGGTTGCTGAATCTTTAATATTTTCAACAGTAGTATCAACCTTGTCTTTTACAGCTTCCGTAGTTTTTTGAACCGTTTCTTCTGCCGCATTTTTAAGTTGGTTTTGGATATCATTTCGTTTTTGTTCAAGTTGAGCTTTGAAATTGTCAAGACGGGCTGACTGAGCTTCTATTCGTCCTTGAATTTCATCAAATGTACCGTATTTTTCTGTAAATCCTGCTGTTGCAGTATCAAGAGTTTCTTTTACTTCAACTGTTGCTTGCTCTTTTATCAAAGATAATTCTTCATTTGCAAGTTCTGTAAGAACATTTACAAATTGTCTGTCAATATCTGAATCCACATCTATATCAAGACCCCCAGAACCAGAAATTCCAACATTTACTTCTGCTTGTACTGATGAAAACTTTTCTAAAGCTCGGTTATAGAGGCTAAAAGCAAACTCTGGTTCAAAAGCTTCTGTGGTAAAAGTAACAGGCTTTAACATAACCGTGCCACCTAAGCCAAAAGAACCATTTTCATTAGCAAATAAGCTTGCTACAAAAGAACCTGTTCCAGTTGCAGACGGAACACCGGCAACTTTTTCTTCTTCTGGCAACGCCAAGTTTACATTATAGCCAGAACCGTTGTAATTTAAATTCAACATATCTGCTACTCTATCTTTTCTTAAATCAAGAGAACCTGTAATTGTATCGCTCATTCCACCATGAACAGCAGTCCCTTGAATAAATGCTGGTTTGCCCCACTTTTCCATGTCGTTACTAATATCCGTTATGTTTATGTTTAGAGCAAATTTTTCTCCAGAACCGGAACCGTTAATTTTTTTTATTAAAAATGAAGGAATCGTATCTTTGGAATATTCAACATACCTTCCTTCGTAACGTCGGGGAAGTTCTTCTTTTTCTTCCTCTACTTCTATTGGAAGTTCAGCCTTTTTTGCAGAATATTCTTTAACTAAAGCAACAACTTCTTGGAACATAGGATAGTATTTTCCAAATAAGTTTGCAATTACGGTACTAAAACTACTTGACAATATATCTAAACCATCATCTTTGATTGAAAAATTAGTAATTTTATTTATTTCAGAAGAAACTAAATTATAATCAGAACTAACTGCATTTTGAACCTCTTGAGCTAAGGATTTCACTGTGTTTGCATCTTTTCTGAATGAAGATAAAGTGTTTTCCAGTTGATTTTTTGTGGAATCAACTGATTTTAAAGCAACAGAAATTAATTCAACACCCTCTTTTAATTTTAATGGTTCTTGTTTAACTGCTCCCCAATTAAAATCCGCTGCCTCCTGTCCTTGAGAAATTGCATTTGTAACGCTAGCAGTAATTTCGTCAGGGGTTGCCTGCCATCGAGGAATTATTTCGTTTAGCTGTGCTTCAGCTAATTTTGTTAGTTCTGGGGATTTAAGTTGTTGATAAAAATTTTCCAACAATGTTTCTGGGTTATACTGTTGAAAAATATCAGTAAGAGTATTTGTAAGCGTTTCTTTCTTTTCTTCTACAAAGGCTTCTAATTGTAATTGAAACTTTGAAGGTTGTTTTTGTTTTTTAGGTTTCGGTGGCAAATAACCATCTGTATCACGAGGTGTACCAATCATCACATCTGAAACAGCTATTTCATCAGAAACAAAACGCTTGCGTAACAGTTGTTTTAGGTCAAAATCAAAGGTAATTCGTCCAACCTGAAATAAATTTGTCATCGTATTGTCTTTGTCTGCAACCGCAAGACCTTTTAGCGTAAAGTTTGCATCTAAAATACCTAAGTGCAGGTAATCTATATCACACTTAGCTTGAAAAATCGCCTCAAGCCCACTTTGAATTCCTTTTTTTAACAAAGGGTCTTTAAATAACACAATTAATGCAATTAACGAAATAAAAACTAAAATTGAAGCACAAAATGGAATCCATTTAAATCGATTCTTTTGTTTTTTTATTTGCTTAGCTAATATTTTTAATCTTGAAACATCTTTTTTTGTAAATAATGTGTCTTTTGGAATAGACAAATAAGTTTTTTTTTCACTTTGTTCCAACTTAAAAAAAGATGAAACAAAGTCTCTATCTTTATCGATGTACAAGCGTTTAGAAATTTTATTCTTAAATTTATTTTCACTGTATCTTTTTTTATACAATCTAGGAAGTTTTTTTAAAGAAATTGTCTTAAGAGGTTTCTTTTTTTTAACTTCTGGCAAATCTTCTTTTTTAGGAATAAGTTGCTTTTCTTCTTTTTTAGTCATTTTTTTGCAACCTCCGATATAGATTCTGAAACGCTAAGGATTTTTCTAACCAGTGGGAAGTTTTTTAAAGTATTCCAAAATTTTGAAGAAGATATTTTAGGAGCAAGATTTTTTCGCCATAAACGAACAAGAATTCTAGTTAATAAATAAACAGGAATATATAACACTAAGGAACAAACCAAACTACCCATTACAACAGTATTATTAAACTTTGTATATGCTACAAAAGGAATATCTAGCAATATTCTATATGTTTCTGTAAATGGTTCAAAAGTTAGCACTGCATATCCGATTTTGTCAAACAACATATCACCTAATGGAGCACACATGGATACGCCAAGAATAACCAACAAATATACTGCTTTATTTATTCTAAAAAAAAGGAAAACAAATAAAAGAATATACCATAAGACATTGTCTTTAGGCATAAGGCCTAAAATAACGCCTATGGATGCCGCATGGGCAATCTCTCCTGGATGAGAATTATCGTTGAGAGATTTTAAAAAACCAATAATTGAATTTAACATATTGTAATCCTTCCCTTTAGGGAAACAGTATAGAAGTTTAGCGACTCCCTAAACTTCTATACTGTAACAAATCATACTCCTATAATCCAATTCTACTAAGAGCTTGTTTATACACCTCCAAGTATCGTTCTGCAGCAACATCCCATCCGAATTTCATAGCCATACCTCTTTGTTTCATAACTTCGATATGGTCTCGTTTATTGTACCATGCGTAAACAGCCCAACCTACTGTATCAAAAATACTTTGTGGTGTAAGGTTATCAAACATAAAACCTGTTCCCTCACCTGTCTGCTCATTATAATTTTGTACTGTATCAGCAAGACCTCCAGTTCTATGCACAATTGGCAAAGTTCCATACAAAAGTGAATACATCTGGTTAAGTCCACAGGGTTCGTATCTTGATGGCATCAAAAAGAAATCACTGCCAGCTTCTATAAGGTGACTTAATGATTCATCATAACCTATATAAGCTTTCATGTTAGGTAACTTTGATTCTAAAGCTCTAAGTTCATCCTCGCACCAGCGTTCGCCAGAACCAAGAACAACAACCTGAACTTTCATTTCTGTACAGATACGATACATACTACCATAGGTGGGAGCAAACATTTCTGCAACACCTTTTTGATCTGCAAGACGAGTTACAATACCGATAAGAGGAATCTCTGAATCTACAGATAAGCCCATGCGTTGTTGTAATGCAGTTTTATTCTTCAATTTACCAGCAATTTTTTTTGCAGTAAATTTTTCTGCAATTAGATTATCTTTTGAAGGATTCCATACATCTGTATCAACACCGTTCAATATACCAACCAAATCACCACTTCTGTAACGCAACAGGGCATCCATTCTAAAACCGGACTCTGGCGTTTGAATTTCTTGTGCGTATGTAGGTGAAACAGTTGTAAGCATATCAGAAGACGTAAGTCCTGCTTTTAAGAAATTAATTCTATCCCAATCCTCAAATCCTGCTGCATAAAAAAAGTTCCAATCTAATCCTGTCGCTGGATAATTATGCTTACCGTATACGCCCTGATAACCTAAATTGTGTATTGTAAAAACACTGGCTGTTTTTCCAAAACCATTATATCGTTCAACGAATTTTAACAGTACAGGGGCTAAAGCCGCAGACCAGTCATGTGCATGAACTATATCAGGATACCAGTTTAGTTTGCGACATAACTGAAATGCTCCATGACATAATATAGAAAAACGATATGGATTATCATGGAAATCCGATTCTACAGGCGTACCATAAATTCCATCACGACCAAAACTGTGTTCATGATCAATAAAATATACAGGAAGGTTTTCTGTACCTGGCATTGTTGTTGTATAAACTTCTGTCCATGCTTCCACGTAACCAGCTGGCACGCCCATAGGACCTTCTAAAGCTGTTAATTTTGAACGATCAATTTTATAATAACGTGGTATCACGATTCTTACATCGTGTCCTAGTTTGTTCAAAATTATAGCCAAAGCAGACACAGCATCCGCAAGACCACCAGTTTTTGCAAATGGAACAGCTTCGGATGATACCATTAAAATTTTCATAAAACACTCCTTGTAAAAAAGCTAATTTATATTTAACTAGACTGAATTATACCATGAAGTTATAGCTTTAGATAAAGAATTTTTACAATTTAAAATAACTGTTTCTGGAACACAAAAAGCCATTCTAAACCAACCTCTCATACCGAAACCAGAACCTGGAGCACACAGAATTAAAAAATCTTTAAGGTGAGAACAAAAAAGGTTGTCATCTTCTACAAAGTTTTTTTCTATTTCAGAATGATTTTTTTTTAATGGAACTTTGCAAAATACATAAAAAGCACCTTCTGGTTTTGCATATTCTACCCCAACAGTATCAAGAACAGAAAGCAACATTTCTTTGCGTCTTGTGTAGGACGAAAAATCGAGCTGAACATTCCAAGATTTTGCCACAACTCGCTGAAAAAAAGCTGGAGCATTTACAAAACCTAAAGTTCTTGCACAAAATATGCAAGCAGCTATCACTTGATCTGAATCTGGGAAAAAAGAATTAACAGCGATATATCCGATTCGTTCCCCGGGTAGGCTTAGATTTTTTGCAAAGGATGAAACTATAATCGAATATTCATAGGTGGAAAAAACAGGTGCAACAGAAAAACCATCATAAACAATATCTCTGTATGGCTCATCACATAACAGACAAGGCATTCTACCACATTTGTTGCCATGTTGTTTTAGAACGTCACAAAGAAGTTTTATTTCATCGAGTGAATAAATTTTACCAGAAGGATTATTGGGAGAGTTTATAAGCACAACTGCTGTTTTTTCGGATAAAGCTGATTTAATTGCGTCTATATCTAAGGAGAAATCTTTTTTTGTAGCCACAGGAATAAGTTTTCCTCCATGGTTACGTACATAATGACCATATTCGGCAAAAAAAGGGGCAGGTACAATAACTTGATCTTCTGGAGAAAGCAAAGCTTTAAAAACTGTATTTAAAGCTCCGGCAGCACCAGCTGACATAACTATGTGGTTAAAATCTAGGGAAACTCCTTGTTCATTAGACACTTTTTTTGCAATAGCAGCACGCACTTCCGGATAACCAGCATTTGCCATATAACCATGACAACCAGGCTCACTAGACAAAGCTACATCTTTTATGGTTTGGATAACTTGTTTAGGCGGTTCAAGGTCTGGATTCCCTATGCTAAAATCAAAAACATTTTCTGAACCATATTTTTGCTTTAGTAAAGTACCTTCTTCAAACATTTTACGAATAGCAGAAGAATCTTTACTATTCATTATTTCTTTTATGTGGGGTGCCACAGACATTCCTTAACCTCGTGATACAAGTATATCACTGTGCCAAAGAATTTGCAAATAATTTATTGATAGATTGTATTATGTTCCGTCCAAATTAAAGAATCTGTTTCATACCCAAGATTTTTTGCCATATCTACAAACTGATTTTTTATGTTTTCGGGAACTTCTGGTTTTCTAGCTAAAAACCAAAGCAAAGAATAATCTTTTCCACCAACTAATGCATAAGAATAGTTTGAATCAACTGCAAGTACCGTATAATCTGAATAAAATGGACCAAAAAAAGAAACTTTCAATGCACCTTCTAGGGGATTTCCACAAGGTTTTGCTTTTCCTGTAGCTTTTTTCCACTTGTACTGACGTGTATTATAACCAGTATTTACAACTTGAATATTACCATTTTCATCAAGACTATAATTTGCAGTAATATTACTCATCCCTCTCTCGTAAAGAAAATCTAAACGAGCAATTTCATACCATTTACCCATATATTGTTCTAAATCAAAATTTTTAACTGGTAGAATATTTTTAGGAACAGATTTGCAACTATTAAGTAAAAAAAATGAAATAAACATAATAAAAAAAAGCCTGTTTCGGCTCATCTTTATACTCCCATAAAAAGTCAATGTTCGAAATTGACTTTTTACGCTGTTTTGCAGCATAGTGAAAAACAGCAATAATATTTAGTTTGCAACGCAAACTATAAAAGATAAAAACTGACAACATTTATGGCAGGTTTTATCTTCCCTCCTTTCTTAGACATTTTTAACATGTCCACATAATGAAGTATCATGATTAGAAACAGACATTATCAATACTTTATTAAATTATTAACGTAATTTTCATATTCTTTGATTTTATACTACACCTGCAGCTGCTTTTCTAAGTGTTTTCAATGCTCTAAGTTCTGTTTGTCTTACTGACTCAGCAGATATACCAAGTAATTCTGCGATTTGTCGCAAAGTTTTTGGCTTATTTCCTTGCAATAAATTGTATCGAAAGTAAATCACTTGGCGTTCTCTATCTGGTAAATTATCAACAAGATTTTTTATTTTGTTAATTTCAAAATCTTTAATTATTGTATTTTCCACAGAAAGTTGTCGATTGTCGCATATTGAATCCCCATAAGTAATACCATTTGTTCCTTTTATTTCTGAATTGATACTTGTATAGGAAAATTCGTACTTCTGAATATCTTCAATAACTTTCTCTGAAGTGTCCATGTAAACTGCTAGTTCTTTTACAGAAGGTTGACGCCCTAGACTTTGTGCTAAATATGTTTTAGAACGCCTTAAACGTCTAAGAGATTCATCTTTTCTGTAGGGAATAGATATTGCTGAATTTTTATTTTGAAGATAACGAATTATACACTGACTTATCCATGGATAAGCATAGGTTGCAAATCTAGTTTTATATGAATAATTAAATTTGCTAGCCGCAGTTAAAAGTCCTAAATTACCTTCCTGAATTATATCCATAAAATTTGATGTATTATTAGCGTATTTTTTTGAGATACTAACTACCAAACGTAGGTTTGAATTGACTAATTGCATTTTTGCATGATTATCCCCTTTTTGAATTTTATATGATAAAATTTTTTCTTGTTCTGCTGAAAGCAAGGGATATCTTTGTACCTGTTCTAAATATGCTGTAAGCAATGATTTATCCATTTCAATTCTCCTTGTAAAAATACAAGCAAGAACAATGCCAACTTTAAGAACAATCTTATTTTTAAAGCTAAAAATATATTTTATTATAAAACAAAGAAATATATCTTTAAAAAAAACTTAAATAATTCTTTTTAAAAAATAAACTGTATAGAAATTCATACAGAACTAAAATAAAATAATTAGTGTATACTATTTTATACTAATCATCGGGATATTCCCATATTTTCCCGTCATTTTTTGTGAACACGTACTTGTTGGATATTTTTGTTACTTTAAAATCATTTGCGTCAGAATTAACCTGCAACAAATTAATTTTTCCCCCTCCGCCTGGTAAATCTAGTGCGTAAACAGGTGTTGAAAGCCCTGAAAGTTCTTTGCAAAGTGATTTATATATTTTTAATCCCTGTTCTAAAGGGACTCTAAAATGTGAAGTTCCTGCTGCTAAGTCTGTTTGAAAAAGATACCCTGGTTTTATACCCATTACGGTAAGTTGATAAAATAATTCCGCTAGCAAATCTACTGTATCATTAATTCCTTTTAGCAAAACTGTTTGACTTTGAACTGGTATTCCTGAATCTACAATACGCAAAAGAGATTGTCGAGCCTCTAAAGAATATTTTGACGAAATCTCAACAGGATGATTTATGTGGGGAATAACCCAAAGAGGTCGTTGTCTACGAAACATTGCAACTAGATTTTCTGTTATTCGTTCTGGGGCAAAAACATTTGCTCTTGTGCAAATTCTAATAAGCAATTTAGGAGAAGATTCCCTTAACCTAAGGATAAATTCTTCTATTTGTTTATCGCAAACTGTAAGGGGGTCTCCACCAGAAAAAAGAACTTCTTGAATCTGAGGGTGTTGCTTTAAATAATTGCAAATTTCTATTTGTTCTGATACAGAAATCCATTCTTGGCAGCGTGCTGTATAATCTCGTCTAAAACAGTGTCTACAATAAGAAAAACATTTTGCCGTAGTTAAAATTAGCAAACGATTTTTATATTGATGAACAGCCCTTGGTGTAACTTGATAATTACAAGAACCAAGGGGATCTTGTAGTTCAAAAGTTGCAATTTGGGTTTCTTTTTCAGAAGGAATTAATTGTTGCTTAAGTGCATTGAACCAACCTCTATCCTCTCCGCTAAAAAAATCCTTTTCTAATGCATTAAGAACTTTTTTCATGTATGGTGAAATAAAACAAGGTAACTCAAGTGTAGACATTGTCATAATAGTGATTATCCCGATTTAAATAAAAAACAAAAAGGCTACCTCTAATTTGAAGCACACTTCATAACACTGAACTTACTTGTTCAATTTATGAGTGTACTTCAAGGTAGCCTGATTGTTTAATCAAAAGTTAAACTATTTGTTCCTAACAACAGCCTGTGCTGCAGCCAACCTAGCAGCAGGAACCCGATAAGGGGAACATGAAACATAATTCAAACCAGCTCTATAGCAGAAATCTATAGTTGCAGGGTCTCCACCGTGTTCGCCACAAATACCCAATTTCAAATCAGGCTTAACAGCACGAGAACGTTCACGAGCTATATTTACAAGTTCTCCAACACCATCTTCATCTAATGTTTTAAATGGGTCTGTTTCAAACACATCTTGCTCAAGATATGAAGGTAAGAATTTAACTGCATCATCACGACTAAAAGCAAATGTCATCTGAGTTAAGTCGTTAGTTCCAAAACTAAAGAAATCAGCAAATTTTGCAAGTTTTCCAGCACGCAATGCAGCTCTTGGAACTTCAATCATAGAACCAATATGAATATTTTCTGCTGCTTTTTTGTAGTTAGCAAAAACACGTTCAATAACTTTTTCAGCCCTACCTCTAAGGATTTCAAGCTCCTTTTCATCACATACTATAGGAATCATGATTTCTGGCTTAACATCAATTCCTCGTTTAATGCAATCTGCTGCTGCTAAAGCAATAGCTTCAACTTGCATATCATAAATCTCTGGATATGTAATACCAAGACGGCAACCACGATGACCCAACATAGGATTCATTTCGTGTAAGCGATCTAGCTTTACGGTGAGTTTTTCTGCATCGATTCCCATAAAAGCAGCTAGTTCGTCTTTTTCTGCTCTTGTATGAGGAATAAACTCATGCAACGGAGGATCAAGCAAGCGAATAGTTACAGGGCGACCATTCATTGCTTCAAGGATACCGGTAAAATCTTTTTGCTGCAATGGTAAAATATTTTGCAACGCAGTTTTTCGCTGCTCAGCAGAATCAGAAACAATCATTGCTCTAAAGTGAATTAATTTTTCTCTGTCAAAGAACATATGCTCTGTACGACAGAGTCCAATTCCCTTTGCACCAAATTCAAAGGCTTGAACTGCATCAACTGGTTGGTCAGCATTTGCACGAACAGAAAAACCTTTTAGATTTCCACGAACAGAAGCATCACAAATCTCATCACACCAACCTAAGAATGTGTTCAAATCGTTAGAAATTTCTGAAGATGTAAGTGGTAATTCCCCAGCGTAAACACATCCAGTAGAACCATCGATTGTAATACAATCACCTTCGTTAAATGTTCTATTGCCAATAGTAACTTTTTTTCCGTTTACGTTTACTTCTTGAGCTCCACAAACACAGGGAGTACCCATACCACGAGCAACAACAGCAGCATGGCTTGTCATACCACCTGTAGAGGTAAGGATACCTTCAGAAACTGCCATACCTGTAATATCTTCTGGACTAGTTTCCTTTCGTACAAGAACAACTTTTTTTCCTTCTTTTACCCAACGTTCAGCGTCTTCTGCTGTGTAAACGATTTGACCACAGGCAGCTCCAGGAGAAGCATTCAACCCTTTTGTTAAAAGATCTGCCTTTTTTAGTGCTGCAGGTGAAATCATAGGATGAAGCAGTTGATCAATATGAGCCGCTGTAACACGCATTACAGCTTCTTCTTTTGTGATAAGTTTTTCATTTACCATGTCTACAGCACATTTCACAGCTGCCTGTCCTGTACGCTTTCCACTTCGAGTTTGAAGAATATACAATGTACCCTGCTGAACAGTAAATTCCATGTCCTGCATATCTTTGTAGTGATTTTCTAGTCTGTCTCGAATTGCAGTAAGTTGAGAATAAACTTCTTTATTTTCTGCTTCTAACTTACTAATTTTTTCTGGCGTGCGAATACCGGCAACAACATCCTCACCTTGAGCATTCATCAAATATTCACCGTAGAATTTATTTTCTCCAGTAGATGGGTCTCGGCTAAAACAAACACCAGTACCAGAGTCCATTCCAAAGTTACCAAATACCATTGACTGAACATTTACAGCTGTACCCGCTAAACCTTTAATATCGTTCATTGCACGATATTTTATTGCTCGTTCATTCATCCATGAACCAAAGACTGCATCAATAGCTCCCCAAAGTTGTTCAACGGGATCTTGAGGAAAGTCTTTACCGATTGCTTCTCTGTAAATTTTCTTGTAAACGCTAACTAATTCTTCAAGATCTTCTGCTGTAAGATCCATATCAAGTTTTACACCACGCTTAGCCTTAATTTCGCTAATGGCATCTTCAAAACGGTCAGCAGGAACTCCCATAGCAACATCACCAAACATTTGGATAAAACGTCGATATGCATCCCATGCAAAACGAGGATTCCCCGTTTTAGCAGCAAGACCAACAGCTGCTTTATCATTCATTCCAAGATTAAGGATAGTATCCATCATTCCTGGCATAGAAATTGCCGCACCGGAGCGTACAGAAACTAATAATGGGTCATTTGCATCCCCAAGTTTTTTACCCATTAATTTTTCAAGGGCAGCAAGATTAGCCGCAACTTCTTCTTTTAAGCCTTGAGGATAAGCTTTCCCATTTTCATAAAACAAGCGACAAACTTCTGTCGAAATTGTAAAACCTGGTGGAACAGGAATTCCTAAGTTTGTCATTTCTGCTAAGTTAGCACCTTTTCCACCTAGCTCATTTTTCATAGCGGCGTTTCCGTCAGCCTTGCCAGAACCGAAAAAATATACCAATTTGTCCTTCTGCATTTAAAATAAACTCCTAGTGAATTAATCTATTTCTACATATTTTACCTTGAAGAATTCTAACTGTCAATGTTATAATCAAAAATATGAAAAGGTTTTTTGTTAGATACTTCGGTTTATTGCTTTTGTTGCCAGTTTTTTTATTTTCTTGTGCAGGAACTCCAGAGCCTATTCAAGATGACTATTTTTTCCCAGAAGCAGTTGAACCTGTAGAAGAAGATATTGTCTTGCCAGAAGAGGCTGAACCTGTAGAAGAAGATATTGTCTTGCCAGAAGAAGTTGAACCTAAAGAAGAATTAATTTCTGAAGTTGAACCCATAAAACCAGAGGAAACAGAAGTAACAGAGATTCCACAGCCAAAACGGCTTGTACTTACTTTTGGTGGAGATATAATGGCACATACTCCAAATTTTAGCATAAAAGATTACAGTTTAATTTATAAAGACATCGAAGAAATTTTGCAAAACGATGATTTATCATTTGCAAATTTAGAAACCCCTGTTCACAGTGGCAGACCTTACGAAAACTACCCTACTTTCAATGTTCAACCTCCTTATGTACAGGCCGCAATAGATGCAGGATTTCAAGTTTTTTCTTTGGCAAACAACCACACAAACGACCAAGGTCTTGAGGGTATGGAAGAAACCTTAAGCTATTTTCAAAGCAAAGAATCGGAAGGAATATACGCTGCAGGAATAAAAAAAGCTGGTCAAACTGGAATTACTTGGCAACTTATAGAAAAAGATGGTTGGCGGATTTTATTTGCAGCGATAACCGAAATTTTAAACAGCCACAATAATGTAAACCGCATAGACTATATTGCTCCGAACTCAGAACGACGAGAACAATTATGCAAAGAGCTAGAAGAAATACGGCAAGAAAATCCATGTGATTTATTTGTGCTATCTGTACACACTTGCGAAGATGAATATGTTCACGCTATAACAGATTTACGTCGCAGACTTTATCGAAGTTTTATCAAAAGTGGCGTAGATATTGTATGGGCAAATCATCCGCACTTAGCAAAAGAATGGGAAATATTCATAGATGATACTGAAAATGTTGAAAATGGCAACATAGAAGCCATAGCAATGTACGCTCTTGGAAATACAATTTCTGGACAAAGAACAAACCCTCAGTTTAATAAACCAGAAACAAACCGAGATTACACAGGAGATGGATACTTAATTCAAGTAGTATTAGAGCGCCTTTTGCCACAAGAAAATGAACTTCATGTTATTGAGGACACAAATCCAATTCCAGAGAAAAATTTTCGCATAGTTAGTGTTTCGCCCTATCTTATTACAACCTATATTGATCCACAGGGACAATATATAATAAAACAACTGAATGAAACCTTTATTCAGAGTTTAAAGGATGAAGGAAGAACTACTTGGGCAAACTATCTTGCAGAACGAAAAAAATTAATGGAAAAAATTAATGCAAAATATGTTCACATTGATTCTTTGAAGTAATACCTTTACAAAAAAAATGTTTTTTTTTGTAAAGGTATTGACAGTTTTCTGCTCTTATGGTACATTACTCAAAGTCGAGAGGTTAAACACCGATACCCAATTTGGGCGAGAGTGGTGAAATTGGCAGACACGCCAGACTTAGGATCTGGTGCCCTAGGCGTAAGGGTTCAAGTCCCTTCTCTCGCAATTCCTTTGGGAAAGCGAATGGGGATAGTGCTTAACCGCACAGATGTTTTGCGGGAATAGCTCAGTGGTAGAGCGCGACCTTGCCAAGGTCGATGTCGCGGGTCCGACTCCCGTTTCCCGCTCTAAGCTAAGGCGATTCGGAGTAATCTGAATCGCCTTTTTTAATTTTATTTCTTAATTAAGGATGCAGAAGTGAAGGTTACCAAAGAAATTGCAAAACTTGAAAACTCATCAGTAAAATTGACAGTTACTGTGGCAAAAAAGGATGTAGAAGCTAGCTACAATGAAACCGTTACAAAATGTGCAAAAAACATACAGTTGCCAGGATTTCGCAAAGGTCATGTTCCAGTGGCTGTTTTAGAACGAAAATACGGAGAGGCTCTTAAAGCAGATGCAGCAAGTGACATAATCGAAAAATCACTGGGGGAAATCTTTGAAGAAATACAAGAAAAACCACTCCCCTATGCGCAACCGACAATGGAAGAAGTGCCTGTATTAGACACAACAAAAGATTTAACATTTTCGGTGATATATGATGTTTTTCCTGTAGTTAAAGTTGAAAACTTTGATGGGATTACAATAAAAGAACCTGTGGTTTCTATTGGAGAAGCTGAATTAAAAGAAGAATTAGAGCAGATTCGTGAACGAAATGCAATGGTTGTGGACAAAAAAGACGATGAAGCTGCTGTAAAAGATGATATAGTAACTATTGATTACTGCGAACTTGATGAATCTGGCAACATCATAGATGGTTCTAAACGCCAAGATTTTGTATTCACAATCGGTAGCGGTCAGAATCTATTTAAAATTGATGATGATATCATTGGAATGAAAAAAAATGAAACAAAAGAAATAACAAAAAAGTATAGTGAAGATTTTGAAGATAAAGACTTGGCAGGAAAAACAAAAAAGCTAAGAATTACTGTTAAAGCTCTCAAAGTTCGAAATCTACCTGACTTGGATGATGAATTAGCTCAAGATGTAAACGAAAAGTATAATACCCTTGCTGATATGAAAGCTGATATTACTAAAAATATGGAAGCAGCAAAAGATAAAAAAATTGCAGAATTAAAAGCCAATTCTCTTTTAGAACAACTTGTAGAAAAAAATACTTTTGATTTGCCAAAATCTATGATTCAAGCAGAACTTGATTCACGTTGGAGAATGATGGCTCAACAGTTCCGAACAACTCCAGAACAACTAGACAAAATGGTTGCGGCATCTGGTCAAACAAAAGAAACAATGCTTAACGAATGGACTGGAGATGCAGAAAAAATGCTTAAAAGTCGCATTATTGTGGAAGCATTACTAAAAGAAAGAAACATAACTGTAACGCCAGAAGAAATTGAAGCTGAATATACAAAAATTGCAGAAGGAGCTGGAATTTCAGTAGAAGAAGTGAAAAAACACTATGCTGATCCACGCTCAAAAGAGTATCTTATAGATGATGCTAAAGAACAAAAACTTTATAAAGAGCTGTTTTCTCAAGTTAAAGTTGTAAAAGGTGAAAAAATATCTTTTGCAGACTTATTTAAGAATTAAACAACTCTTTTCTCTTTGTGAGGAAGTTAAATGAATGAACGAATGAATACCCTTGTTCCCTATGTTGTGGAACAAACTAGTGGTGGCGAAAGAACTTACGATATTTATTCAAGGCTACTAAAAGACCGTATTATTTTTATAGACGGTGAAATAACAGATATGTCTGCAGATTTGATTGTGGCTCAAATTTTGTTTTTGGATTCTCAGAGTTCAGACAAGGACATAAGTCTTTACATAAATTCTCCCGGAGGTTCAGTAACGGCTGGCTTGGCTATATACGATACCATTCAATCCATAAAATGCGACACTCAGACTATTTGTCTTGGTCAAGCTGCTAGTATGGCTGCAATATTGTTAGCTAGTGGAACATCTGGCAAACGATTTGCACTACCCTCTTCCAGGGTAATGATTCATCAGCCATGGGGAGGAGCACAAGGACAAGCCTCAGATATTGCAATTCAAGCAAGAGAAATTCTTCGATTAAAAAAATTGACTATCGATTATTTTGCTTCTCATACAGGTAAAAACCCAGAAACCGTTGCAACTGATATGGAAAGAGATTTATATATGTCTGCACAAGAGGCTTTAGACTATGGAATTGTTGACAGAATAATGCCTAGGAGGGAACATGGCCAAGAATCGAAATAGCGGTCAATATTGTTCTTTTTGTGGCAAAAGTGCGGACATGAATCACCGAATGGTGGCTGGACCCGATGGGATTTTTATATGCAATAAATGTGTTGCAATCTGTCAAAGTATACTTGACGATGAATCTCAGGAATTATTACCCATTGAGCTTGAATCAGTTCCTACACCCAAGCAATTTAAGGAATATCTTGATCAATATGTTGTTGGTCAAGATTATGCAAAAAAAGCACTTGCCGTAGCAGTTTATAATCATTATAAGCGTATGTCCAAAGAAGCAGCCAGTTACGATACAGATGTTCAAGTTGAAAAGTCTAATATTCTGCTTATTGGACCTACTGGGTCAGGGAAAACCTTACTAGCAAAAACCTTGGCTCAAAAGCTTAATGTTCCATTTGCGATTGCAGATGCAACAACACTTACAGAAGCTGGTTATGTTGGAGAAGATGTTGAAAATGTTTTGCTTAAACTAATAAATGCTGCTAATGGAAACATAGCAGCTGCAGAACGTGGAATTATTTTTATAGACGAAATTGACAAAATTGCTCGTAAGTCAGAAAATACTTCCATCACCAGAGATGTTTCTGGCGAAGGTGTTCAACAAGCTTTGCTAAAAATTATAGAAGGCACAAGAGCGAGTGTTCCTCCTCAAGGTGGGCGAAAACATCCAAACCAAGAGATGATAGAAATTGATACCACAAATATATTGTTTATTTGTGGTGGAGCATTTGTTGGCTTAGACAAAATTATAGAATCAAGAGTTGCTGC
Organism: Spirochaetaceae bacterium; assembly: GCA_017622235.1. Taxonomy (GTDB): domain Bacteria; phylum Spirochaetota; class Spirochaetia; order Treponematales; family Treponemataceae; genus Treponema_F. The sequence continues at coordinate 165,119 of JAGARN010000005.1, forward strand.
CCATACTATGGGTTTTAATTCTACACTAAACACATTAAGTGAGGACGACAGAGCCGCTTTGTTAAACAAAGTTATTCCTGATGATTTGGTTAAATTTGGTCTTATTCCAGAAATTATTGGACGTATGCCAATTTCTGTTGCTCTAAAAGAATTAACGAAAGATGATTTAAAACGCATTCTTACAGAACCTAAAAATGCAATTACAAAACAGTTTCAGTTTTCTTTTGAATTAGATGATGTTCAATTAGAATTTACAGAAGATGCAATAGATGCCATAGCTGAGACAGCAATAAAGCATAAAACTGGTGCTAGAGGTTTAAGAGCTATTGTTGAAAAAATGCTTATGGATATAATGTTTGAAATTCCCTCTGTTGAAGGCGAACGTAAACTCGTTATAACAGCAGATATTGTTAACGGAAAGAATCACACAGATACAGCTATGCTTTTAGAGCAAAAGACTGCGTAAGATTGAAACGCTACCTAAAAAAACGGGTAGCGTTTTTTTTATTTTCTACCTTGAACCGTTTCTTGCAATACTTCCAGTGTCCGCTGAGCAGTTTTTTCCCAAGAAAAACGCTTAGCCCAAGTAATACCACCTGATATAAGATTACTACGCAAATTTGTATCAGAAACGATAGCTTCTATTGTCTTAGCGGTTTCGTTAATATCATTTGGATTAAAAAATAAAGCATTGCTACCAGCAATTTCTGGTAACGCACCGGCTTTTGCACAAGCAACAGGGATTTCACAGGCCATTGCTTCTAACACAGGAAGCCCTGCCCCTTCACTAACAGAAGGTATAATACAAGCATCAGCACAAGAATATAGTTCTGGTAAACTTTCGTGAGGGAAAAAACCTGTTAAAAATATATCCGATGAATATTCCGAAGAAGCAGTTTCTTTATGGACAGCCTCTGAATATCCACCAGAACCACCTGCTAAAACAAGCCTATGGGGCAAACCTGTATTTTTTTTAAACAAAGAAAAAGCTTTAATTAATTCAAGGTGTTTTTTTGATGAGCCTTGTAATTTAGAAGCATAAATTATATATGGTCTTTTTATTGCAAAAGGACTTATATTCACAACATCATTATTTAAAACAGTTCTTGGATAAAACAAACTGTGGTTTATACCATTATGAATCACCTCAATATTGGAAGATTCAATAGACATAGAAACCAAATCTTTTTTTATAAACTGACTTGCTGTAATAATTTTTTTACAACGACTTAAACGGCTTTTTATTTTATGTCTATAAAAAAAACTAGATTTATAATCTGGCATTTCCGAAATAACATCATTTACAGCTGCAACTCCAGGAACAGGGAAAGAAGCCGGTAAAAACCTTCCACCTGCTGCAAAAAAAGCTACATCATAATTTCGTCTTGTTAAAAAAGAGGAAGCCTTAAAAGTATGCCATAAGGATTCAAAAACAACGCTGTCCGGAACGGAAACACCTGTAAATGAAATTTTTTCTAAGGATGAAGTATATGTGTAACGATCTATCTCAGAACCAAATAACTCATACGTCACAGAATCAGACTTAGGTAAGCTTGAAATTAATGACAAAAGATACAATCCCAATCCTGATCTGCCATGGTCACAACCGAAAGCATCAATTCCAACTAACATAAGTAATATTATAGCATAATTTTTTTTAATATGCTATAGTTACCCATGGATGTAAAGATGACATTTGAATCTCTTGGAATAAGTAATGATTTATGCAAAAAACTGGACTCAATAAATATAATTGACCCAACAAAAGTTCAATTACAAGTAATACCTCCTTTATCAGCTGGTAACAACTTGCTTTTTCAGTCTGAAACAGGAACGGGTAAAACTTTTGCTTATCTACTTCCCTTATTAAAAAAAATCAATCCCGATTACCCCTTTGTTCAACTTTTGATTGTTGCACCAACACATGAGCTTGCCTCTCAAATTAAATCACAAATTCAATTACTTACGGATTTTAAAGTGGCACTTTTAATTGGCGGAACACCAATTAAAAGACAAACAGAATTATTAAAAGAAAAACCCTTGATTGTTATTGGTGGTCCAGCTAGATTAGTGGAACTCGTATATATTAAAAAACTAAAGTTAACGAATCTTAAAGCATTAGTACTAGATGAAGTTGATAGACTTATTTCACCAGAATTAAGACAAGAAACTAAAGCTCTTAGTGAATGTGTTCCAAAGGATATTCAATTTGTAGCCTGTTCTGCCACTATAACAAAAGCAACTGAAAAACGCATAAAAGAAGAATTATTTACAAAATGGCAACAACCATTGCAAGTGAATACTATTTTGCTTCCACCAGAAGATATATTACAAAAAAAAATTTTACATATAGCAATATATAGTGAAAGTAGAGATAAAGCAGAAACCTTACGAAAAGTGATTATAGCAGAACAACCAAACAAAGCTATGATTTTTACTTCAAGAGCAGAACAAGTTGAACAGTTAGCATCTAAGTTGTTATATAAAAAAATTGATTGTTGTACATTACACGCAAAAAATAACAAAGTAAAAAGAAAACAGGCGATAGATAATTTTAGAAATGGAAAATGTAAAATTCTTATTACAAGCGATTTGTCTGCACGTGGGTTAGATATTTCTGGTATAACACACATAATACAAATGGATTTACCTTCTAACGAAGATTTTTTTATTCACAGAGCTGGAAGAACTGGTAGAGCTGGAGCTACAGGTATAAATATAGTAATTGGCGATGCTTACGAGATGAGAAAACTTGCTTCATTAGAAAAAAAACTAAAACTAATTATATATCCAAAAATATTATACAAAGGACATTTAGTTGAACCTATCATAGACGAATAAGGCTACATCAAGTAAATTATGTTACAGAAAATAAGGCGACAGCATAAACTTTTTTTATTCCAAAGTCTTTTAGGCAACGAGAACAATTTTCAATAGTAACACCTGTAGTTATTACATCGTCTACAAGAATAACCTCTTGTGGAATACTTATATTTTTGTTTATTTTCTGGTTTAACCTGTAAGATTTACCTAAATTGAATAATCGACCGCTACGATCAAGTTTTTTTTGTTGAGTATCACTTGTTCTTTCCAGTAATCTTAAAATGCTAAAACCATATACAACCGAAAGTAACTTGCAAAGTTCTTCAATTTGATCCCAACCGTACTTTTTTATTTTTCCTGGTCTTGGAGGAACAGGAACAATAGGTATTTTTGTAGTTAATTGTAAAGTATCCAAAATACAAGTAGCAATAATTTTTGCAAAAAGTGGAGAAAGTTGGCGAAATGAGTTAGTTTTCCATAAAGAAAGTAAATCCTTTTTCCATAATCTATAGCTATGAACAGGAAAAACTAAATCTGTATGATGTAAAACTGGTTCACCTCTACATACAGTACAAATTTCATTTTCAGAAATAAGTTCAATGCCACACCGTACACAACGAAGAGGTGTGTCGTTTTTCTTGTTTGGAATCCAAACTAATAGTTTAGTCTTTATACATCTTAAGCACAAAGGTACAAGCAAAGAAATTTTACCGCAACATACACAGGGTTCTCCTCCAAACAAAAAAGAAAAAATAAATCTTATAAAAGCTAAAATACAAAACTTAATTTTAAATAAAATACTCATATCTTACTTATAGAGTTTTTTAGTTTAAAATGTGCAAAAAATAAAATTATTTTCCAGAAAGTGTTTTTTTCCATCTTGAAATACAAAGTAGAGCCTCAATTGGCGACATTGTATCAGGATTTGCTGAAAGGATTTCGTCTAAAACTAATTCTTCATCTGAAAACAAACAAGGAGTAGAAAACTTAACATCTGTACAAGAATTCAGTTCTTCTGTTTTATTTATTTGTAAATCAATAGATTCCTTAAATTCCACGTCACCACAAATCGTTTGAATTGATTTTAATAATTCTTTTGCCCTAGAAATTACTTTCGTAGGTACTCCTGCAAGTTGTGCTACATGAATACCATAAGAATTTGCAGCAGCACCAGATTTTATTCGTTTGAGGAAAGTAATTTGCCCTTCTTGCTCTAAAACATCAAGACATAAAAGAATTAAAGCATCATGAGTCATTCTTGTTAGCTGATGATAATGAGTTGCAAAAAGAGTTTTACATTTTATTGAATTCAAAAGATATTCTGAAATAGCCCATGCTATTGAAAGTCCATCTTCTGTAGATGTTCCACGACCAACTTCATCCATAATTACTAGACTATTTTCTGTCGCATTCCTAAGAATATGTGCTGTCTCAGTCATCTCAACTAAAAAAGTAGACTCACCTTTTGCCAAATTATCTGAAGCTCCAACACGACAAAATATTCTATCAACAATACTAATCTTTGCCTTTGTAGCGGGAACGAAGGAACCAGTTTGTGCAAGCAAAGTTATAAGTGCATTTTGTCTTAAGTATGTACTTTTTCCAGCCATATTAGGACCCGTAACAAGGGCAAAATACTTTTCTTTTGAAAAAAATGCATCGTTAGGAACAAATTCACCAGAGGGAATATGTAATTCAACAACAGGATGACGTCCCTTCTCTATTTTAATTTCACCATCCTCTACAATCTCTGGCTGAACCCAATTATGCAGTATCGCACTATGTGCGAAAGAACAAATTGCATCTATTTGTGATATTTCTTTTGCAATTTGCAAAAGATAAGCTGAATAGGATTTAAGTTTATTACGTATTTCAAGAAATAATTTTTTTTCTGTTTCTATAATCTTCTCACCAGCTGAATTAAGTTCATGTTCAAGTTCTTGTAATTTTTCCGTTGTATACCGATCTCCATTTACCATGGTTCGACGTAAAATAAAGTGAGATGGAACACTATCAAGTTTTCCCTTTGACACTTCAATATAGTATCCAGAAATACGATTATATCTAACTTTAAGATTAGATATTCCCGTTATTTCTTTTTCTTCTTCTATGTAGGAATTAAGAATATTATTAAAATTATTTTGAAGTTGGCGTAAATAATCTAACTGCGAAGACCAACCTTCTTGTATAATTCTACCTTCCGTGAGCAAAGCAGAGGGGTCTTCTAAAATTGAGTTTTTTATTAACTGGATTATTTCTTCGGCTACAGATAAATCAGTATCAGTTAAATCAAGATGTTTTGTCATATCTGTAATTAAAAGCCAAGATTCTAAACTGTATCGAAGAGTTTGTAAATCCTTTGCATGAGCCTTATCCATCGAAATACGACCTGTAAGTCGTTCAATATCATAAATTGAAGAAAGTTTACTACGAACATTTGTTAATAAGTCACGCTCACTAACAAAAAATGCCACCCTATTTTGTCTGAATTGAATTTTATTGCAATCTTTTAAAGGAGAAAGTAACCAATTACGCAGTAAACGTTTTCCCATGGCTGTTTCTCCATAATTAATAGTTTCAAATAATGTATAACTAGAACTTCCATCCGTTAAGTTTGAAATTAATTCTAAGTTACGTCTGGAAGCATCATCAATTATCATATAATCACTATCATGAAATACATTAAAAGTAGTTATATGAGGCAATGATGTATTAGATGTTGTGGAAAGATATTCTAGAACAAAACCAGCAGCAGGAATTTCTGGAGAATTTTCTGTTAGACCAAAAGAACGTAGATTTATCATTTGAAATTGTTGTAAAAGCCTTTTATATGCTTTTTCAGAAGAAAACTGCCAATCAGGATAATAAGAAATAATTATATTTGTATAATGAGAAAGAGTTTTTTGTACAACAGGTGTTTCCTTTAATGATTGTGGCAAAAGGATTTCCTTTGGCATACATCGTCCCAATTCTTTTGCAAAATCTTCTGCCATAGATGATAGTGGCCAACTTGTAACGTAAAAAGCAGATGTAGAAATATCTATATATGCAAAACCTGCTTTACCATGGGTAAAACACATGGAGGCAAGAAAATTATTAGAAGACTGCTCTAAATATTCTTCTTCCAAAGCAGTACCTGGTGTTATTATTTCTACAACTTTGCGTTCTGCTAATGAACGATTATTTTGCGGAAGATTAACTTGTTCGCAAATAGCAATTTTTTTACCCAAACGCAACAATCTAGCAATATAAATTTTTGCTGCATGGTAAGGTATTCCACACATAGGCTGACCTGCTCTATGTGTAAGAGTCAAATTGAGTAAACGAGACACTTCTACAGCATCATCATCAAACATTTCATAAAAATCGCCAAGCCGGAAAAAAAGAACATTATCAGGATGATCTTTTTTTATAGACCGGTACTGAAGCATCATGGGTGTAACTTCAGCCATGAAACATCACACTACAGACCTAATTCACTTATTACTTCATCGGTTACGTCTATCGAAGAACTATACCAAAGAATTGAATTTGAATCTTGAAGGCTAAGAATCATACTGTATCCACCAGCTTCAGCTACACGACTCAAAGTAGAATATAATTTCTGATAGAATTCATCAGAAGTTTGCAAAGAACGCAACAAAGTTTCAAGTTCAATGTTTTTTGCATTTGTATATTCAGTTAAGAATTCGGTTTTAGTTGCAATCTCTGCATCAAGCCTAAGTGCGGCTGTTTCATTCTTATTTTTCCGATACTCTGCTCGCTGTTGTTGCAACACTCTTAACTCTTGGGTAAGAGAAGCGATTTCTTGCTGAAACTCAGCCTTTTTTGCTTCATAATTGCGTATAGGACCAGTATCTCGAAAATAGGCTTCATAAACTCTGGATGTATCAACTACTCCAAATTTTGTAACTTGCTGACCATACATGGATACCACAAGCAAAAACGAAAACAATACCAGAAAAATAATTTTTTTGTTTTTTAGCATACCTTACCTCTACCTAATTATCTTTTTGTTATACTGAATGAAAGTACAAACTTCCAGTTTGGTCCTTTTCCGTTTTCCCACTGAACAGAACCGTCCTTTACTTGGAATGTATTTGCCCATAATAACCGTAAAGGGAACTGTTGTAAAGAGAATCTAATACCAGGTCCAAAACTAAAATAGAAATCATCAAAACTTAAACTGGTGAACATTTCTCCAACATTCTCTTTTAATGCTACAGCATCAAAGAAGAAGTCAACTGCAAAAATTCCTGGAGCGATTGGCATTCTTAACTCCACATTTGTACTCCACATTGCATTTTTACGGAAAGTACTGTAGAGAGAATTCCAACCACGACCGTTAAACATACCGTCAATGTATAGTTTATTAGAAGCACTAATTGGAGAATCTGAAGCTGGTTGTACAAAGGATAATGTTGTTAAACCTGCTAGTACAAACTTCAAATTCCAGGTTTCAGATACTGGTATATCAAGAAGCGTAAAATATATTTCTCCTTTTGTATCTGAACGGAAGAAAAATTCTGATTCCAGAGAAGGCAACAAACCAGTCCAAGCGAGCCTCTGGCTTGCAAACCAACCAGAGGATGGATCATAGTTTAAATCTCTTGCATCCACAGAAGTTGATGCCCAAATTGTATTTTGCATTCCCCACTTATTATGATATGATGCTAAAGTCGAATCTACTGGAATATAGATACCATCATCATAAAAGTTTCTGCTTATTTCCGCAGCTATTCCCCCTGTTAAAGAAAAAATTGCAAAATCAGGTACCCACCGTCGACCAACAGAAGTACTCATATTGATTCCAACTTTTCTATAATCCATTAAATAATTTGTATCGTCAACAGTTCCATCTGGCAAATACATCAAACGCAAAGTATTGTTTAATGAGTGTTCAATTCCAGCACTTACACTAACACTGATTGGTTGACCAAACAACCAAGAATCTGCATATCCTAAACTCAAAGATTGACTGTCTGTTGAAAGCACTGTATTTGCAGAAATAGATTTTCCTGTACCAAAAGCATTGGAATCTTGCCACTTAAAAAACAATGAAAGAGGCAACGCATCTGGATTTGCTACACCAGAAAATGTAACACCAAATTCTATGGATGTTGTAGACTGTTCTTCTACAGAAATAATCAAATCAACAAGATTTTCTTCAGAACCGGCAACAACATCTGGAACGATAGCAGAAAAGAATTGCAAGTTATATAGATTTCTTAAACCAGAAGTTACCTTGGTATTTGAATAAATATCACCAGATTCTATGGGTAATTCTCTAAGGATAACGTAATCCTTTGTTTTAGTATTACCTTTTACAATAATATCTTCAATATGACTTCTTGGTTTCTCAATGATTATAAAGTTAACTGTGACTTGTTTTGTTTCTAAGTTTTTACTTTCTTGAGGTGTAAAGATGTTCGATGTATAGCCATTTTCGTAATACAAATTGGTGATAACATACAAACCAGTTTGGTATTTTTCTTGATTGAAAACTTCACCATCTTTAAGAGGCATTAATGCACGCAATGTTTCCGTGGTAAAAATTTTATTTCCATCAAAAGTTATTCCTCCAAAGGTATATTGTACACCTTCTTGAATAACAAACTGAATTTCTAATTCATCACAATCATCTTTTTCATTATAGGTGGTGGTTCTAACAACATCCAGAATGGTAGCGTCAATATAACCACGTGTATGATAATATGAAAGGATATACTGCTTGTCCAACTCTAATTGACTTTCTTGGAAAGAACCCTTTGTAAAAAGTCCGGCTTCTTTCATGGTAAGCAAACCTTTTAAAGTTTTTGATGCCACCACCTGATTACCTGTAAAAGATACAGATTTTAATACAGTAGAACGTCCTTCAGAAATCTGAAATATTATCTCTACTCCATCACCAGACTCTTGTGTTGTGGATGTTACACGCACATTTGTATAACCTTTTTTTAAATATGCATCACGAATAGTCCGCTCATCAAGAAGAACTTTATTGGAATTAAATATATCCTTTTCTTTTATTGCTATTTCAGTTTTTAGCTCAGATGAACTTATGTGCTTATTACCAGAAAAACTTATTTTTGAAACAAAGGGGCGTTCCACAACAGTAAATTTTATCACAACAGAATTACCAGAGGAATCTCCAGGTAATGCATCAGAAGAAATATCATCAAAAAATTCTAAAGCCAAAATATGATTCAATAAATCAAAATATACTTCATCAGTAAATTCTTTTCCCTCAAAAGGACTTGTTACACCAGAAAGTTCCATATTGGTAACATTTTTTAATCCTTCAAATTCGATTGAACGAATTTTTTTGCCATAATACCAGTTGCTTGAGTCTTGGGAAAATAAAGGCAAAGCGAAAAAAAACACAAGACCTAAAACAAACAGAAAACGAAACAAACGAATTGTACGCATATATTCTCCTAACAAGAATTAACTAAAATACAAATTTCCATGACAACGTAATAGAAGTAGCGGGCACCCATAGATGTTGAGTTGTACCAATCTCTGGAGCCATACTCCAACGGATAGTTCCAAAGGGAGAATCCATTTCCAAACCGATTTCTGGCTGAAACACAAGACCAGACACAGATTCTCCAGAAGCTACTTTTGATTCGTCATAAGCAAAATGGAACATAGCATCAGCATAAATAGAACTTCCAAAATACTTACCTATGTAAACAGTCGTATTGTCAAGAAAGTTACTAATTGTTAGCGGTTCACTATCAGAACCATTTATCCACTGGCGCAAACTGTTTTGAAACCCCATTGTACGTAATGAAAATATATCAAAATTTAGCAAATCACGCAATGCGTTTTCGATTTTCCTAAGCACAAATACTTGAAAACCGTAATCTACACCTGTTAATAAAACATCCCAACCGCTTTCAACATCACCTGTAACAGCTTGCCCAAGTAATGTCATTAATTCAAGTTCTGATTTTGGTGGCGAAGATGTATAGGAAGGATTAAATTCACTTAGGCGTTGGTTTTCCGCAGATAAAGTAATTCTAACAGGTTCACCATTTTGGTCACGTTCTCGTATTTCTGCACGTACAGTAATACGAGGATCAAAAACGCCACCACTTTCATTAAACATTATTCGTCCTTCTCGTAGGTAAAAGTTTCGGTTAAGATATGTAATTTCTCCACCACGAAGAACTACATCACTTTTAAACACTATATCTTTTGTGGCAGAATCAAATTGAAATGCAATATTTGTATTTGGAGCAATAAGACCACGAAGCAAAGGATTATATTCAATCTCTACGTGCTGACCAGTAGTAACATCGATATTTAGCGTAAATGGAATTCTTGAAGTTTTTACACCGCTACCTAATTGCTGAATCATCTCACTTAAAAATTCAATTTTTACATTTTCTGTATAAAATCGTCCATTGATTTCTGCATTATTTAGTGTTAGCTGAATATCTAAATCACAAGTAGAATCCCCGCCAATAACAAATGGAGCAACATTTATCAAAGCAGGAATAAAAACATTTTCAGGGGTTTTAATTTGCATAGAAAATAAATCAAGCTTCCATCTATCAAGCCTTAGTCCCAAATCCAAAAAAACTCTGCCTGGTCCAACTGTAAAAGGAACTTTATTTACCTTAAGTTCATTATCACGTAGAGATATTGGAACAATTTTCCCAATTATATGTTCTTGAACATAATTTGGACAATTTAAATCTAACATCTCAACATAAAAATTACCATTAAGCTCTGGGTCTGCAAGGATTCCTCCAATTTGAGCATTACCTTTTAAAATTCCACCATACAAAGCAACAAATGGGAAATAGACCAAATGACTAAAGTTAGAAAGATCAGAAGAAATATCGTCTAAATGAACGTCTAAAAGCTGATTGCTAATAATACCATGAATATCTGCATGAAGTGGCATTCTTCCAGATAAATTTAAATCAAAATTTCCACCCGAAGTTATGTAACCAGACAAACCTAAATCATCGTAGGAAGAAAGTGCAATATAATCTTGCATTCGCACAAGCTCAATTTTAACTGGTTGAACTTCATCAAATAAGGTTCCTCCCAGTTTCATATCTAAATTTGCTGTTAATAGTTCCGGAATTCCTCTCTTGAATATGCCAAACAAGTCGGTTTCTGATTGTTGAAGTTCACTCATACCTAAAACAGAAATTTCTATAGGTGCATTAATATTATAGGATTTTCCAAATTGACCATCGTATGTTGCTTTAAGAGATCCAGCAAATTCAGCTAAAGAAAAAACTCCGGAAATTCCAGTTACAGAATGTTTGTTAAAGACAATTTCTGTTTCTTCTAGGTATATGTCACCATCATCAAGGAGAGCAGAACCTTTAAATGAAAAAGGAACTCCACCAAAGGACATGGAAGAAGGTTCAATTTGTAGCGCAACATATGGATTTTCCATAGTACCCATAGCTGACACCATTGCACTACAAACATTTATTTCAGACTGTAGTGGTAACACACGTGACATAGGAAAGTCTGAAATCATAACTTGTGCCGAAAAATAAAAATCCTTCATTAAAGAGGCGACAGAAAAGCTCTGGTTTTCCGGATTTGAAAGTGTTGCAGAAACACTATAGGATTCCGAAGAAACAGGATTGGCAAGGGAAAGATTTAACGAAGCAGATTCCATAACTCCAGATTCAAATAGCCACATAAGCCCACCAGAACCGTTTAAAAGAGAAACTGTATCATTATATACAAAACTATCAAGCATCAAACCATAATTATTCACTTTGCCAGACATGGAAAGTTGGGGATTAAAAGACAACAAACCAGAGGCTTCTGATAAAGATAAGGATTGAATTCCTACTTCAAACCTTTGCATATCATACAAAGGTAATACTGCATCCATATTTGTTGAACAAAGTAAAACAGCTTTGCTTAGAGCAACCGGAAACTCTGTAAATTTTAAGTTTGCGATTAAATTTGTACCTATATCTTCGCTTAAAAAGTTTAAAGCAAGTTCAAGACCATAATTTCCAGTTATTTGCAAACCAGATTCTTGCATATATGTACCAGCAAATGAATACGGAATTGAGTTTACAGTTGCATCAGCGGTAAAAAATGCACCGCCTAATTCCCTATCCATTCCTACATCTGCTGCCAATTGAACTGCGTTGTTTCCAAAAAGTAAATCAAACTGCGAAAGGATTAAATTATTTTCATTACCAGTAAACGAAAAATAAATCAAGTTTTGATCTTGCTCGGTATTAGCAACAATCCAATAAGGAGCGTTATAGGTCAAGGAATTAAAATCGGTAGAAACATATAACTCAGTTGTCGTCATATAAGGAGAAAAGGAATCTGCAAGTTTTTGAAATGTTTCGTTTTTTTCTGGAAGAAAAAAAGAAACAGCGTATAGAGCAGCATCAATGAAAAAGTTTTCTATTTCTATTTGAGCTTGAACAAAAGGCGATTCCCCTCCAATAAGACTTCCAGCAAGTATAATTTCACCAGGGCTACCGAATTCTATGTGCGAGTAATCAGAAAATTCAAAGGCAAAATCAACAGATCTTGTATTTTCATCTGGAATAAGTGTAAGTTGCAAAGCAGTAAAACTTCTTTCACCTAAGTATAATTGAGGAATAAAGCATACAAATCCCCTTTCTAAGGGATCAAGATAAAGTTCTGCAGAAAGACTCCCACTACCTGGCACAAGGAAACGTTCTAAAAATATTGTACCAGAAGGGGCTAAATTTGGGATATTAAAATTACCGTTAAGGGAAAGATCTAAAATTGGAGAAAAGACTTCAAGGTTATTAACAGCAATATCCGAAAAATTTCCTAAAATATCAAAGTTTAAATTTAATCCTTGTGGAACAAAAGATTCTGGTATATAAAGTCCGCCTTTCCCAGAATAATTTATATCTTGGGAATTAGAATCCCATTGCAACTCATAATTTCCTGAAAGTTTGGTTCCTTTTAATTTTGAAATCAAATCATAATTACTTTTTACTGTTACAAGTTCAAAAGGGTCAAAGGAATTCATATCTGCCCTCACCTGCAATAATTTTTTTGCTAAGTTATATTCTCCCAAAAGAGAAAAGGGCAAAGTATCTTGCATCGTAGAAAGTTTAATATTCTGATTGTTAAATTCTACAAGAAAACTTGTTCTAGCAAGAGATAGTCCACGGCTACCTAAAGAATCCAGTCTTATGCGAGCAACACTTCCATCTAATACAGGAGAAATAGAAGCATCTCCAGAAAAAGTACCAGAAAATCTTGCATTATCTTTTTGTAACTCTTCTGGTAACTTTGACAGCAACGAAGGAAGTAAATCTATTTTGACTGTACCATTTAAGGTTGCATTAAAAAATTCGCTAAAAGAAGCAGAATTAAGAGTTACGTCACGTAAAGTTACAAGTCCATCAATCATCGAATCACTGTAATGTAACGAAACATCATTAATTTCTATATCAAAAGGTAAAAATTCATCAGCTTTGTCTTCTTCTGGTTCCTCAACAAATATTGAAACTGGACCATCAGCACCACCTATTATTCCAATGCTTGTTTTTTTCGGCTCAGAAATGTTATCTTCTGTTCCAGATTTGCTGTTTTTGAATAAAGCCATTATTTTCTGTAACAACTGTTGGTTTTTTTCGCTATCGTACTCTAAAGTTATTCCAGTTATCGTAAGTTTTTTAAAAGCGTTAAAAAAATCCCCTTTCAAAAGACGCCCAATTTCGTAGGAAAGAGATGCTCGTTTTATTTCTAAAACTGTGTTGTCAGAAGCAACATCTTTTAACACAATACCCTTTATACGAAATATTGAAAAAACAGAAGGAGAAAGAGATTCGTAGGAAACGCTCAGACCTGTTTTTTGCTCAATTTGCAACAAAATATTATCACGAAATTGAATGAGAGAATCTTCAAATTTATAAATTGCAGGACGCACCGCCAATAGAGAGGCAAAAATTAATGCAATAAAGAGGACGCTGCTAATACCTATCTTTACAAATTGGGATTTCATAAATTCCTAAATTTCTCTGCAATACACTATAGTAAATTTTCGGAAAAAATGATAGTTATATACAATGATACTACATAATTTTATCGTATTTGAAGGCATTGACGGAGCGGGAACCTCTACCCAAATAAACCTACTAAAAGAAAAACTACCGGCAAAAAAAACAATGTTTACCGCAGAACCAACAGAAGAGTCAACTGGCAAGTTTTTACGTTCAGTACTAAAAGGTGAAGTAAAACTTCATCCAGCCACGACAGCTTTCCTCTTTGCAGCAGACCGTAACGAACACCTTTTTAGCACAAATGGTATAGTTGCACATTGCAAAGATGGAGGAATAGCCGTTACAGATAGATATTTATTCTCCAGCCTAGCTTACCAATCCATATCTTGTGGAAAAGAGCTACCACAGATTCTTAATCAAAGTTTTCCCTTGCCAGAATATCTTTTTTTCTTTGATATAGAACCTTCCATTTCTTTAAACCGAATAAGGGGACGTAATGTTACGGAAATTTACGAAAAACAGGATTTTTTAGAAAAAACCGCTAAGGCATACAGACAAATTATTAAAGATTTTGAAAATCAGCAAAAAAGAGATGGAATGAAAATATTCTGGATAGATGCTACAAAATCCATAAAAGAAGTTGAACAAAATATCTGGAGTGTTCTAAAAAAAATGCCGATATTACAGAAGTGAAAGCAAAAAAAATTATAGCAGTTTTTATTGTTTTATTAATTTGTTCGCAAACAATATTCTCTTATTTTGTTACTTACAAAGAACAGTACTATAATTTATTTCATGTGCATTACCAGCAATACCCAGATGATGTTATGGAAAATATTTACTGGCTAGAAAAAGCAGTAGAAGCTGACTTTTGTAATCCACAGTATGCACTTGCAAAAATAAATAACGAAAAAGACTGGGAAAAATACCGTTACCTGTTTATGATGCACATAAACCTAAAATTGATAGAACAACATATGCGACTTGGAAGAACATGGGACAAACAGGTTGCTTATTTTTACGATGCACCATGGAAAGAAGAATACTTACGAGATTTAGAAAAAGCTGAAAGTTGTTATCAAGCAGGATTATACTACTGGGAAGAAGCCAAACTTTGGGCAGAAAAAGCCAGCAGTGCCAGTTTTAAATTCCTATATTTAACAGATATTCAAAATTGGGAAGACGAATGCTATAGAATTACAAATGGCAACCTCGATTATGAAAAAATTCTAAACAGAGAAATAAAAAGAGTACAAGAAGTTCAAGCTGCCTTTATTGCAATGGATGAAGAAACTTATTAAAATGTCATCATGACAAATGACATTATTTCGATAAAATATTCTGCCGTTAATCCTGGAACAGAAAAAACCGACATTCTTTTCTATAACGAAACTACATCTGAATCTATAGCTCAGAGTTTAATTTCAGAAAATACGACGGTTAGCCGTATTTTTGTAACGGATACAACGGTTGCAGCCTTACCCCTTATGGAATCTTTTGTTAAATACTTTGGAATTACCCCTTCCACGCCGCCAAAACAAAATGCAGTTTACCAAAGTGCAAAAGATGTTTTATTAGTTATAGGTCCCGGAGAATCTTTTAAAACAATAGAAAATGTATTGCTAATAGTAAAAACAGCACTACAAAATAATCTACAACGTTCTAGTGTGTTTATAGGCATTGGCGGCGGTGTTATCTGCGACATGACAGCCTTTGCTGCATCAATATTCAAACGTGGAGCAAATCTTGAACTTATACCTACCACTCTACTTGCCATGGTTGATGCAGCCGTTGGAGGAAAAACAGGATGCGATTTTGATTCCTACAAAAATATGATAGGTAGCTTTTTTCCTGCAAAACGGCTTCATATTTTTAGTGGGTTTGTACAGTCCCTACCAGATAGCGAATATCGTTCAGGGTTAGCGGAAACATTAAAAACCGCACTTTTATATGCTCCAAAGCTTTTTGACATAATGGAAAACCAACAAGAAGATGTTGAAGCACGAAAAACAGATGTAGTACATCAAATTATTCGACGCTGCGTAATCGCAAAGGCAAACATCGTAGAAAAGGACCTTACAGAAAAAGGACCTAGAATGCAATTAAATTTTGGACATACATTTGCTCATGCACTAGAAAGTTGTGCCGGTCTTGGAACAATTCCTCATGGAGATGCTGTGGCTTGGGGAATTGGTCGTGCATTAGATCTTTCACTAGGGTTAGGTCTTTGCGAAAAAGAATATAAGGATCAAGTTTTTGCTGTATTAAAAGCATATGGTTGGAAAACAGAGGGAATTCATCCTGTGTTGCTGCAAAATAAAAAAGAAAAAGCAAAAATAATTGATGCTCTGATTTCAGCCATGAAAAAAGACAAAAAAAACAGTTCAAATTCGATTCGATTTATTCTGCAAAGAGATATAAACCTTACTGTGATTCAAGAAGTTGCAGATTCAGACATAATTGAAGTTTTAAGTGAATAGGATTTTTAGTATGAACGATATTTCTGGATATTTTGATTGGGCGGCTACTGCTCCTGTAGATGAAGACATAATAAGAGAAGCAACAGAGCTTTCCATAAATTGTTTTGGGAATCCATCAAGTGTTCACAAACTTGGAACTATTGCAAAAAATGAGCTTACTCAAATACGAAAAATTGCTTCTAAAACTCTTTGCGTAAAAGAGGAAAATTTATTTTTTACTTCAGGAGGAACAGAAGCTGACCATATTCCCCTACTTTCACTTTTACAACGCCCCAGTACGGCAAGAATTCTTGTAAGCGAAATTGAACACCCTGCTATAAAAGAACAAGCTGAAATGCTTAAACATTACGGATGGAAAATTGATTATGTTAAGCCAAATCCACAAGGAATAATTACTGCAAAATCTGTAGAAGATGCTTTAAAACCAGATACAGTTTTACTTTGCGTAATGGCAGTGAACAATGAAACTGGAGCGATTCAACCTATAAATGAAATTGCAGATACTTTATATCGCATAGCTAAAGAAACTGGAAAAAGACGTACTAAATTCCATGTTGATTGCGTTCAAGCGGCAGGAAAGATTCCACTTAACATAGGTTATAGAGGAATCGACAGTGCATCTT
This sequence comes from Spirochaetaceae bacterium, assembly GCA_017622235.1. Lineage (GTDB taxonomy): Bacteria > Spirochaetota > Spirochaetia > Treponematales > Treponemataceae > Treponema_F. The sequence goes on from JAGARN010000005.1 coordinate 182,039, forward strand.
TTTCTGGTCATAAAATAGGTGGACCTAGAGGGAGTGGATTACTTTATCTTGCACAGCGAATCGAACCCTTTGTAAAAGGAGGTGGACAAGAACAAGGTATTCGTAGCGGAACTGAAAACCTTGCAGCAAATTACGCTTTTGTAAAATGTTTACAACGCTATTATATAAGTGCTGATTCACAAGGCAAAATCTTGCAACCAGATTCACCACAGGCTAAACGGTATTTTGAACAACAAATTCTTACAAATGAATTTATACAAAAACTTACTTCAATAAAGGGTTGCAAGATTATTCCAGAATGTCGTTCAACTTTATCACCAGAAACACAACAATATTCACCTTGGATAATTCAAGCAACATTCCCAAAAATCCCAGGTAAAGCTATGGTGCGAGCGTTATCAGAAAAAGGATTTTATATTTCTACCGGTTCAGCTTGTTCAGCAAGAAAACTTAACCGCCCAGTTCTTGAAGCAATGGGGATTTCAAGGGAAGATTCAACAAATGCAGTGCGTTTTTCTTTTGGTCCAAAAACAAAATCTAATGATATGGAAAACCTTTTTCAAACTGTTAATGAAGTTTGTAAAACACTAAATTATTAATTTTTTTTTCAAAAAAAAAGCTAAAATACTTGACAGATATATCGACACATGATATAACGTAATTATAATATATCGAAAGACGTTATAAAGCGTTTCGATATATTAGACAAAGTAAACTATTTTCCGGAAAATAAAGCTTACTTAAATCTAGGAGGAAAAATGCCAAAACAAGAGCCATTAACAGAAAGCTACTTTTACATCTTGTTGTGCTTATACAAAGAAAATCTTCACGGTTATGGCATTATGCAAAAAGCCAAAGAACTTTCAGAAGGGAACGTTTCTATTGGTGCAGGCACAATGTACGGAGCCACCAGCAATATGATGAAAAAAGGCTGGATTGAAGAAATTCTAGAAGAAGCAAAGGATGAAAGAGGAAAACGTCTTTACAAACTGACAGAAATTGGAAAATCAGTTTTAGCACAGGAAGTTTCAAGATTAGAAAATCTTGTTACAAACGCAAAATCAATTATGGAAAATTAAACAGAAGGAAGGAAAAAATTATGGGAAAAACACTTAGGAAATGGACTTGCTACCCACTTTGGGAAGTAAAAAACGAAGAAAAAGATTTGAATGTGGCTTCAAAAAATGGATATCAGTTGGTGGAAGGAAGAGCTTTTTGGTGGACATTAGAAAAAAATGATACAGTGCGTTACACTTATCAAATTGATTTTAATCCAGGAGCAAAATTAGATCCAAGATACAAAGAAACTTTTGCAGAAATGGGTTGGGAATATGTAAGTTCCACATTTAATGGTTGGCATTATTTCAAAAAACCATATCAGGAAGGGCAACAACTAGAAAATGGAGAAGTTGTACAATCTGAACGAATTTATACAGACCAAGAATCATACAAAGAAATGGAAAAACGATGGCAAAAACTTGGAATTACATTATCAGTTTTGTGCTTTTTCTTTTCAGCTTTGTATTTTGTTCAAGGATTAATACACGTTCCTGCATTATTTGGTTTTGCTTTTGGATTTTTGTTTTTTGGAGCAAGTGTTTTAAATTCAATTATAAATTACAAGAAAGAGTCAGAAGATCCTTCTTTTGAACCAAGTATAAAAATTCCATTCAAAATAGCTTTGCCTGTTTTTTTTGCAACACTTATAATTACATTACTTATTGGAACTATTGCTTAACAATTATTTTACAAAAAAAGCCTTGCACATTTGCAAGGCTTAAAGCGGATGATGGGAGTCGAACCCACGTCATCAGCTTGGAAGGCTGAGATAATAGCCGTTATATGACATCCGCAAAACTATGTGTTAGTTATAACAATTATTTTAATTTGTGTCAAGTGGTATTTTTCAGATTATTTTTTGATTTAAGTATTGAAGCAATTCTATTCAAACCTTTAAGCGTTAATGTCTTATCTACTTCTTGAAAAATTGATGTTATTGGACTTAGAACACTATTAAGCCCACCTGTTGCAATAACTTTTATTTCTTGGACACAAGTACCTGTTTTACAACTCATTTCTGAACGCATTTGTGAAATAAGACTTTCTACAAGACCTTTATAACCCAGTATGATGCCAGATTGAATTGAATGTATAGTGTTAGTTCCTAAACTCGAAGGTGGTGCTTCTAAAGGAACAGAAGGAAGCTGTGCTGTATTATTAAATAATGAATTACGTGCAGTTCCAAGACCTGGTGTAATAGCTATCCCCTGCAAAAAACCCATCTTATCAACAGCGGTAAAAGTAAGAGCTGTACCAAAATCGACAATTATACACGCACAATTAAAACGACAATAGGCTTCTACTGCATTACATACAAGGTCGCTACCAATTTCATGTACAGCAGACTCTGGAATTTTAACTGGAAGTTGATCAAAAATTGTAGGATTAACCAATACAGGCTTTTTCCCAATCATACGTTCTATTAAGCCAACAAATTGACCAATCAATACAGGAACAACAGAACTAAGGACGCATGAATCAATTTTAGAAATATTTAATCCAGCTTCTCTAAAAAAGGATGCAATAATTGTTGAATATTCATCACCAGTACGGCGAGTATCACTATAGATTCTCCAAGTATGAATTAATTCATCTTGCTGAAAAAGTGCAACAACAATGTTTGTATTTCCTATGTCGATAGCTAAAAGCAATTTACAATCTCCTTTGCAAACATCATAAAAACAAGTTTTTACGGTAATTGCTTTTTTTTTATTTTATAAGTATTATACATTTATGACTAATCTGATACAACCCAAAATCTTAAAAGGTTTTAGAGACTTTCTACCAGAAGCAGAAATTATCCGCACAGAACTTATTGAAAAACTGACCTCAGCGTTTCGTTCCTACGGGTATGTACCTATTGACACTCCCGCACTTGAATATTCCGAAATATTGCTAAGAAAAAGCAATGGAGAAACCGAAAAACAGGTTTTTCGCTTTGAAGATAACGGTGGTCGAGATGTTGCTTTACGTTTTGACTTAACTGTTCCATTTGCTAGGTTTACAGCCGAACATAAAGATGAAATCTATTTCCCATTTAAAAGATATCACATTGCAAAGGTTTGGCGTGGAGAAAAACCTCAAGCTGGACGATATAGAGAATTTGTTCAATGCGACTTTGATTGTGTAGGTTCGGACACTGCTACAAGTGATTTTGAAATTCTTTCGTTAATGAAAACAGCTCTTGAAGCAATAGACGTAAAAGACATCACAATAAAAATGAGTCATCGTGGCGTTTTTAATCTGTTCTTAGAACAACGTAATCTTACCGCAAAAAGCGAAGAAATTCTTCGGACTGTAGATAAATTAGCTAAAATTGGTCGTGATGAAGTTGTAAAACAATTAACAGATCTTACAGGTCAAATTGAACTAACAGAAGAAATTCTTAGTTACATTACACCCTGTTCTTCATTTGAAGCTACTCTTGAAAAAATGGAAAAAATGACCGGTGGTGAAAACACCTATACTCAGCGTTTAAAAGAAATACGCAAAATGATGATTACAGTGGGAATAGCAGAATCATTTGTTTTAGACCCCTCTATAACACGTGGTTTAGACTATTATACTGGAATTGTTTACGAAACATTCTTAAACGATTTGCCATCAATAGGTTCTGTATGTTCAGGTGGACGATACGACAACCTTGCTGGTCTTTACATGAAAGATAAGGTTACAGGAGTTGGTTCTTCAATAGGTCTTGACCGTCTGATTGCTGGTCTTGAACAGATAGGAAAACTGCAACATAAAAAAAGCTACGTAGATGTAGAAATCTTTTGCGTTGACTCAAATCTTTCTGCACATTATCAGCTTATTGCATCTAAACTGCGTAGTAAAAATATCAACTGCGAAGTATTCCCTGACCCCAAAAAAATAGCTCAACAGTACACTGTAGCAGAAAAAAAAGGGATTCCTTTTGGTATAATACTAAAACAAGAACAAACTGAAAACAACACTCTTACACTAAAGAACCTTTTTACAAGAGAACAGTTTGAGGATATTTCCATAGACAAAGCAATAGACATTATAAAGAAAAACAGCTAAAGATTACTATTACTTTGCCCTACCCTTTTTTCTGTCATTTTCAAGTTTGTCTTTCCAAACCTGACCTTTTTTCTTTAGTTCCTCTGCCTCATCTGCTTCGTTAAGAATTATACAAAACCTTCGCTGTGCAGATACAAAGAGCAATGCATTACGCATATCATCAATACGTTGAGTAGCAAGTTCATAGCGATCTCGATATTGGTCAGCAGCTTGAGCAATTAATTTACGAACCATTCTCACATAATAAACTGTAGTGTCATAATCTTGCGAACGAGGATCGAAATAATCCTTTGAAGCAGCTTTCATATCCAGCATATTTTTTGCAGTAACTGCAAATCGACCATTAAGTTCAACAAAGGCCCATTTCCATTTAGTATTTTCGCCATAAGCATCCATCAACAAACGAATTGCTAAACCTAATTTTCTAGAAATAAAATAACGCTTTTCCAAAGGGATATTTGAAATCTGAGCTAATTTATCCTCATATTCAGAAAATGGAGCATCAATTATATTTGTAACAATTTCTTCAAGATATATAACAGCTTTGTATAAAATTTTTCTAGCTTCGTTTAAAGCGTCAGTGTTTTTCGTTGATAAAATTTCAACCGAAAGATTATTAATAGTCATATATATTGTAGCAATATATATCATATCTTCTGCCAACATAAGGCGTTTATATGCCACACCCGAGGAATCTTTTGCAATTAAGTTTAGTATGTTTTTTTCTTTTTCTAAGATTTTTTCAATCTCACTCTTATAAGGTTCACTCTTAGACTTAAGTAGTTCTCTGGATTCTTCTGCAATTTTAGCCATGACTTATGCCTCCAAATCTAGACAGCAAAGACTCTGCGTGTTCTAAAGATTCTGTCGTTATGGCGTCACCTGAAAGCATACGAGCTATCTCTTCTACACGCTGGCGACCTGAAACATCTTGTACACTTGTTACAGTACTTCCAGAACCGCTATTTTTTGCTATCTTTATTTGATTATCGGCATAACAAGCGATACTCGCCACATGAGTAATACAGAAAATTTGGCTTTTTTTAGAAAGTTTTTTCAGATGGGCTCCTACCGCTACAGAAACTTCACCACCTATACCTGTATCAATTTCATCAAATACCAGAGTATCCACAGAGTCAGACTCAGCAAGAATGGTTTTGATGGCAAGCATTACACGAGAAAGCTCTCCACCAGAGGCAATTTTTGCTAAAGGTTTTACTGGAGAGCCTTGATTTGTACTTATGAGGAATTCAACATCATCCATACCATAGGGGCCACACTTTTGCATTACTCCACCCTCTGTTTCTGGCTTTTCTTCAACTGAAACAGAAAATACTGCTCCTTTCATACCAAGAACAGAAAGCACAGATTCAATTTGTTTTGACATCTGTTTACCAAAGAGTTTACGCTTTTCTGAAAGTTTTTTTGCAGTTGTATAAACCGTTTTTGAAAGTTGTTCAACTTGTAGTTCTAACAAATCTTTATTTTGTTGACTACTAGTAATATTTTCTAATTCACGTCGTGCATTTTTTGCGTATTCAATAACTTCAGCCAAAGAAGACTGATGTCCTTGTGAAGCATATTTTTTCTTTAGCTTAAAAATTAATGCAAGTCGCTCTTGAACATATTCTAGCCGGTCAGGATCAAATACTAAACCTTGAGTAAAACTACGTAATTCTTCTGCTATATCGGAAATTTCATAAAAACTACTTTCTAGGCGATTGTCTAAGGAAGAAAGAGTTGCATCTGAATTTGCAGCTTGCGATAAATGATTTTGAGCTTTTTTAAGAGCTGATAAAACTGAAAAACCTTCTTGTATTCCAGAAAGAATTGATGTAACAGCTTCTACATCAGAGTAAATTTGTTCAAATTTTAAAAGTCTATTTTCTTCTGCGGTAAGATTATCTTCTTCTTCTGGCTTTAACTTTGCTTCTTCAATTTCATTTACAGCAAATGTAAGCAATTCTATACGCCGCTGTCTGTCAGCATCAGATGTACAAAGTTCATCAAGCTGCTTACGTTTTTCTACAAGTTGTGCGTATAAAGATGTAAAACTTGCAACTTCTTCCGTAATACCTGCATAAGAATCCAAAAAACGTCGATGTTCCAAAACACGCAGAAGGGACTGGTGCTGATGTTGACCATGTATATCAACCAAAAAGGAAGCAAATTCAGCAAGTTCCGTTCGGGTAACTGGTACTTCTTGGATCCATGCACCGGTTTTCCCGTTTTCACGGACAAACCGACGAATTAAAACTCTTCCATCTTCTGGTTGTATTCCGTGTTCTTCAAGCCATTGCAGACTCTCTAATTGATTTTTGCAAATGGAAAAAGTACCAGAAACCTTTGCTTCTGAGGCACCTTGACGTATTACTTCCGTACCGCCTTTTCCGCCTAACAAAAATGACAACGCACCTATAAGAATCGATTTTCCTGCACCAGTTTCTCCGCTAAGCACAGTAAAACCTGAATTAAATTCCAGTGAAACTGAATCTATCAACGCAAAGTTTGATATAGTTACATCCTCAAGCAAGAAGACCTCCTGACCAATGTAGCTTTGATCGCAAAGTATTATAAAAATGTGGCGAAGAACAACCCGCAAGTTTAACTTTTTCAGGGGCAATACTAAACTCAACCCTATCTTCATATTCAAGATGAAAATTAACTTGCCCATCAGCAGAAAGAGTTATACCCTTAGCTCTTGAAAATGGAATAACTGCTTCGAGACATCCGTTTGGGGGTAACACTAAAGGTCTGTTTGAAAGAGAAAATGGAGAAACGGGATTTAAAAGCAATAAATCCATAGTTGGGTCAATTATAGGTCCACCAGCAGCTGCCGAGTAAGCAGTAGATCCTGTTGCAGTTGCAACAATAATACCGTCAGCCCTAAATCTTCCACATGAAATACCGTCAAAAGATAATTCTAAATCCACAAGACGTGCTGCTTCTGACGTAGAAATAACAACATCATTTAATGCATTAGAAGTAAAAACTTGAATACCCTTACGAAAAACAGAAGACTGAACCAAACTTCTAGTAGAAAAAGCCATTTGACCTTTAAGAAATTCGGATAACTTTTCTTTCCATTCTGTTTTTTGTACTCCAGCAATAAAACCAAATTGACCTAAATTAATCGGAAACACAGGAATTCCCAACAACGCACAACTACGAGCAGCAAAAAGTACAGTACCATCTCCACCAAGTGTTATCGAAAAATCAAAACTTTCAAAAGGATTTTTTTGGTTACAAACACCTGACGTTGTGGTACACTCACCCGAAAAGAGGTATTGTTCTGCTTTTACACCTGATTCCTCAAGAAAATTACTTACAGAATCAGCTAAAAGCTGAGAATCTGTCTTGTATGTGTTCACCACAATAAGACATTTTTTCAACAGCCAAGCCTCCTTTTGTTTATGGCAATGTGCCAAGAACTTTTATAATCGAAGAAACTTGAGAATTTCCAAGCCGTGGATAAAGAGGAAAATTTGCAGTACGCAACAAAAGAGACTTTGCATTAACACAATCTGCAAGTTCTTCTTTTAAATATTCCGCCACGGAATTTTCAAAAGCGTAGCCAATTTCCACACCCTTTCGGGCTGCATATTGCTTAACATCTTTAAAACCACTGTTTAACAAAACAGGAAAGGTATAAGCAGCAGACACACCATTTTGAGTACGAAGAAATGTTTTATGACGGCTAGACATAAGTGCTTTTTGGAAAGCCTCAAAAATGTCTTGTCGTATTTGGTGGTTTCGGTTGAATTCTTTTAACTGAACAAAGGCAAGAGCACTATTCAAATCTGGAAGAATATCTGTAGAGGGTGCTTTTTCTACTAAATGTTTCAAAACAATCCATTCTCGACGGGATGGAGCTATAAGAACAGCACCACCGCCGCCAGTAACAATATCACGTTCTTCTAAACCCATTATTGAATAAACGCCCATCGTTCCAGCTTTTTGAATCTCTACTTCATCAGTATCTTCTTTTGGCGGCAAGTGGCGAAATGCACCAAGACTTTGGGAAATATCCTCTATAATGGGAATTCCAAATGCCAACAATGAATCCATATCTGGAATATTTCCCATTGTATGGGTTAAAAGTAGCAATCTACCGCCATTCTTTATACCTTGTTCCACAGATTCTTGAAAAACTAATGCAGTATCAACAGAAACATCAAGAAGGATTGGCTTATAACCTAAAGCCATTATCGTTTGAAACTGCCATATTGGAGCCAATGCAGAAATCATGACACCGCTTTCAAGTGGTAAATCTATAGCTTCTAAAGCATATTTTAGTGCAATATTAGGGCTTCTAAAGGCAACACAACCGTCGATATTTAAAAACTCCTTTACTACTTGAGTAAGACGAACATTCATCTCTCCTGGACCAATTTTTTCATCTACCATACAGGTGAGAACAGCATCCATCTCTTTGCGTCGAATAGTAGAACTATATGTTTGAATCATGTTATTTGATGTCAATAATCTTTTGTAATTCTTTCGGATTGAACAATCGTCTGATGTCTAAGATTATCAGATAGCCTTGTTCCTGCCGTATAACACCATGGATGTACTCTGTACCAATACCACTAAGCATTTGTGGTGGTGGCTTAACTTCATCCCTAGTAACAGGAATTACCCTTGCTATTCGGTCGATAATTATTCCTATCTTGAGTCCATCTATATTCAGAATAATAAATCCACCCTGAAATTCATCATCCTCATCATCTGCCTCAAGTTCAACTTTTTTAAGACGAAACCTTTTGTGTAAGTTAATAATCGGGATAATTTCGCTACGAAGATTAAAAATACCTTCTACATAGTACGGAGCGTTAGGAATGGGTCTAACGGTCTGAACCTTAACAATCTCTTTAACGTCCATTATATCAACACCGTACAACTCTTCGCCAAGCTGAAACGTAACAAGCTGAAATTGTGAATCACCAACAGCCATATAGCCTCCGTAAAATATTGGTCTATTAGTTAGAATACACCGAAAAGTTATTAACGGTCAAGTATTTTACGTGCTTTAGTTTTATTGACACTGTTTTTTTCTGAATCCGCTAATTTTTCTACCTCTAATGTAACAGAGGGAAAACGATTCTTTGCATATATATCAAGACCTGTTCCTACAGTTGAAACATCATCTGATTGTAAATAAGCTAAACATATTTCATCATAGGCTGGATTCTCGTTGCTAGCAAAAAGTTTACCAAGAGCGTATCTTAGTTGCTTTTTTTTGTCGTCTGCAAGGGTTTCCTTTGCTAATTCAATAACTGCATCTACGGAAGATTGGGAACCTTGCTTCAAAAGTGCTTCTGCAACTTTAGCTTTGGCAGTATCACCAATATTTTTTTCTTTTAGTAGAGATTTAAGGTACTCTATTCCATCTTTGTAATCTAGTTCTGCTAAGAGGTCGTAACAAGCATATTTTACTGTTGATTCCGGGTCGTTTTTAGCACGATAAAGAACATATGGAGCAGCTTGAAGTAGATTCATTTGTTTTATCGAAGAAATAGCTTCAAGACGAACTTTGTAATGGGAATCCCTAATTGCTTCGATTATTGTTGAAACAGCACTTTCATCATTTGGGTAATGCCCAAGAGCTTTAACAACAGAAGTACGAAAGTTTGGATCTGTACTTTCAAAAAGGTCAACAAGTATTGAAACTGATTCAGGTTTTTCCATTGCACCGATAGCCTCTGCCGCATACATTCTAACAAAGGTATTTTCATCTTCATCTTGTGTAATACTAACAAGCTGATCCCAAGTTTCTACAGCTTTGAGTTTACCTAAAGCTTTCATCACTGACTGTCGCTGAGCCGTTGAAAGATCGTCTCGTTCAAGATATGTTGCCAAAAAAACTGCATCATCAGGGGAACCTATTTCTGCAAGAGAAGAAAGAGCACTGTCAAAATATTCTGTATTGTCATTTTCAAGTAAACTTTTTGCAAAAGGTGCGGCTTCTGTAAGTTTTATTGCAGAGGCATATTTAAAAAGCAAAGATACAGTAGAGGTTTTTTCGTCAAATGGGTCTTCTAAAATCATCAATGTGTAATCTACAAGACTAGGATCCTTTGCTTCAGTAAAATACATAATTATTTTTTCTCTGAGAGACGTCGTACGAGTACGTTGGAACAAATTAAAAACTTGTTCAAGGTATGGATATTTTTCTTCTTTCATGAATCCATCAAGCATTTTAACAATCTCGTCATCAAGACCGTAACGTAAAACATTTAATTCTTTATCTTTTTCAGATTCTTCTACCTCTGCTGTAGACTCTTCTAATTCAGTATCAGCTGAGTGAATCTGTAGTTTTGGTTCTGGAATAGTTGAAGTTTGTGCAACAATACTTGTTACCCACACAAAAAGAGACAATGCAAAGAACAATATTTTCTTTGCAGAAAAGAAATACTTCCCTGTAAGTCTTTTCATTACCACCTCCATTATAATACTAAAGCAACAAACTATAATTTAGTTACAGCTTGACTTAAACATTACCAGCCTTGTAGCGACACAAAAAATCTTTCTTATACTCTAAAAATCTATCCTGTTCTATGGCGGAACGAATTTCTTGTATCATTTGATTCAGAAAAGCAAGATTATGGTAAGACGCAAGCATTGCACTAAGAATTTCTTGTTCTTTAAACAAATGACGCAAATACGCCCTAGAATATTGTCGGCAAACTTTACATTTACATTCACTATCAATAGGAGTAAAATCTTCTGCAAATCTGGCATTTTTTATTGAAAGGCAACCATCTCTTGTAAAATACGAACCATTTCTAGCGTTTCGTGTAGGTAACACGCAATCAAACATATCTATACCATTTTCTACAGCTTCAAGAATATATTCTGGCGTACCGATTCCCATCACATACCGTGGTTTATCCTTTGGTAAAAACTCTGCTGTATACGCAAGGGTTTCTGCATAAACTTCTTGCGGTTCCCCCACAGAAAGACCACCGATAGCTATGCCTGGCAAATCTAATTCTGAAACAAATTCTGCTGACTGTTTTCGTAAGTGGCGAAAAAAATTTCCCTGAACAATAGGAAAAAGCAAACCTTCGTATCCCTCTTGTTTTTTTTGTAACCAAGTTTTTTTTGCTCGCAACGCCCAATCATTAGTAATTTTTAATGCTTGAATTGCTTGCTTTTCTGTTGTATCAAAGCCGGTACAAACGTCAAGTTGCATTTGAATATCACTATTAAACTGACATTGTAAATTTACAACAAGTTCCGGGCTAAGAAAATGCTTAGACCCGTCTATGTGGCTTTGAAAATTTACACCTTGTTCTGTAATTTTTCTAAAAGGTGAAAGAGAAAAAACTTGAAAACCACCAGAATCTGTTAGAAAATTCCTTTCCCATTTTGAAAAACCGTGAAGCCCTCCTGCTTTTTCAAGAATATCACCACCTGGTCTTAAATACAGATGATAAGTATTTGCTAATATTATCTCAAACCCGATTTCTTCTAAATCATCCTTTGAAATTGCTTTAACAGTAGCGTTTGTTCCAACAGGCATAAAAACAGGTGTTCTAACTGAACCATGTGGCAAGTTCATCACTCCTGTACGAGCTAAGCAAGTAGCATCTTTATGCAACTCATTAAAAATACCCATAAAAACTTTCTCCTTAAGTTCTAGCAAATTTAAGTAAAACTACACTTAGAGGAATAAACATAATAACTGGAAACCAAGCTCCTAAAAGTGGCGATATATACCCAAACTTTGCTAAAAGCATTGTAACCATTTGAGTTACATAAAATAAAACCGCAGCACCAACGCAAAGAACTAAACTAATAAGCAAAACATTTTTGCGAGTTTTACCAGAAAGCCCTATCGAAAGGAATACAACTATAAATACAACCAATGGGAAGGAATACTTCTTGTAGTATTCTGACAAGGCTTCGGCTGTCGGCAACCCCGAACGCTTTAACCTTGAAATATAAGATTTAGCCTCTTGCACTGAAACTGTGTCAACTGCAACAGTATTGTTGCGAAATGTTTCTGGGGGTTCGGTTAATAAAGCCATCGTTTCTTGTGACACAGGAGAACTAACAAGCCCCTGATCTTTTAATACATATTGTGTTCCTTCTGTAACATCCCAGTTATTACCATTCCATACAGCAGTTATAGCCCTAACGACTGTATTCAGGGATTTGTCTTCATTTCTTAGAATTACAAACATTCTTTTTAACGTCTGATCCTCATCGCTATAAAAATCTGCATTATAAACTACAGAACCACCAGAAGAGATTATAACAATTTGATCATTATTTAAAGACTGATTTTTGTTGAGCAACTGATTTTGTAGAGATATTTTTTTTGCATAAGTCGGAACAACAATTCTATCCTCGAATATAAACAAACCAAAACTAAGAAATAATGAAAAAACCAACAATGGTAATGTAAACCTAAATAAAGATACGCCCGAAGCGAACACAGCCGTTAGTTCATTTTTAGCATAAAAATCACTTAACACATAGCATACCGCAAACAAAATAGAAAGAGGCAAAGAAAATGACAAAGTTTTTGGAATGTAAAGTAGCATAACATACATAACTTGAACAAATGGCACTTGCTGCGAAATAAAACTCCACAAATTCATCAATAAGTCTACCAATACCAGTATTAGCGAGAAAAAAAACATTGCTCCTAAAAATACAGGTAAAAAACGCCGCATTAAGTAAGAAAAAAATCTCATTTTTTCACCAAGAAGAAATAGAAAATTAACCCGGCAACTCCAACAGCAATATTCGGAAGCCACATTGTCCAAAAGCCACTAATACCTTCACGTATACCAAATGTTTGACCTAAAATCATCGCTGCCCAATAGGCAACACAAAGAAAAACACCAATAATTAATCCTATAGTTTGTCCATTATGCTTACCAAAAATCACAGCAAGAGGCATAGCGAGCATAGCAAAAAAGATTGACCCAAAAGGTAGCGAAAATTTTTTGTAATACTCTAATTCATACATATTCATCTGTCTTGTTGATAGCGTTTTCTTTTCCTTCATTTCATTAATGTATTGCTTAAGATCATAGGAGGTCATCTCTCTAGGATTAGTAGCAGACGAAGTTGAAAGTACAGAAGAAGTGAAAACATTCATATCAGTTTCACCTGCAAACATAACATCGTATTTTTCTTGGTCATCATAGTTAAACGAAAGCACTAATGAAGAATCCATACTAAGTTGCATTAAAATGTCAGGTTCATCTACAGTAAGTATTTCTGATTCACCAGAAATAATCATCCTATGATTACCATCTTCATCCACATCAAAAAAAATTAAATCTGAAACCGAAGTTCCTTCTACATTTCCAATTACAAGAGTTGTGTCTTCTGTTCTCTTTATTGAATTGGATTCAAGCTCTATGGAAGGATCTGAAAGCAATATATCTTGATACAACTTATTATACGAAATTGTTCCTAAAGGCAACAAATAATCATTAACAAAAAAAGAAATAATTGAAATACTTAAACCCAAAAGCAAAACTGGAACAAGAATTACAGAAAAGGATTTTCCCGAAGCCCTAAGAACTAAAATTTCGTTATCAGTCATCATTCTGCCAAGACACATAAGAAAACCTACTAAAGTTGCAAAAGGAGCAGACTGAGCTATAATGAAAGGTAATGAATATATCATTAACAGAACAACATCAGACACAGGAACCCTTTTTTCAAGAACATCTTCTGCCATAAGCAATATCTGATTTACAAAAAAAACCATGAAAAAAAATAGAAAAAGAATCAGAAAATAAAGCAACAATTCCTTGACCAAATATCTGATTAGAGTGTTTTTTTTAATTGTCAATTTTTTTTTAGCTAAAGCCAAAACTACACCCCTGTAGAACCAAACCCACCTATTCCTCGGCTGGTACTAGAAAGATTGGATACAACAGAAAATTCTGCTTGAAGCACTGGAGCTACAACAAGTTGAGCAATACGATCTCCGTTATGCACAACAAATGGTTTTTCACCTAAATTTATTAAAATCACTTTAACTTGTCCACGATAATCACTATCAATAGTACCAGGAGTATTTAAGCAAGTAATTCCATATTTTACAGCAAGACCGGAACGTGGTCGAACTTGAATTTCGTAGCCTTCTGGTATTTCAAAGCAAAGACCTGTCGGAATTATTTCCCTACTGCCAGGTTGAATAATAATTTCTTTTTCTAAAAAAGCACAAATGTCAGCTCCAGCAGCACCAGATGTCTGATATGATGGAAGAATAGCACCCTTTTCTAAAACACAACGAATAACAGGCAACAAAAACTCCTTTGGTTTTACACATCAGAATAAAGTAAATACTTGTGTAATATAATAAACAGCAACACCAGTTATTGTCAATGTTTCTAAAAATTTATTTGACAGGTCATGTTTTTTTCTCTATTATACATATTATGAATATAGATTTGTTACTTGTTGATGTTCAAAATGATTTTTGCTCTCCAGAAGGAACTTTGTATGTTCCAAACGCAGAAAACGATTGTAAAGCTATCGCACATTTTATATATAAGAACATGGATAAAATTGATACAATCCATATGACACTAGATACCCATCCATTTTATCATATTGCTCATCCTATTTTTTGGAAAGATGCAAACGGGAATCATCCACCGGTATATACCCAAATAACCAGTAAAGATTTTGCAAATGGAATTTATCAACCTGTAGACCCAAGTCTTAATGAAAGAGTAAGAGATTATTTGTTCAAACTTGAAAGCCGAAGTCGATACAACCTTATTATTTGGCCACCACATTGTTTACTTGCCACATGGGGTGCTTGCATAAACAAAGAAGTATATGATGCTGTTCACGAGTGGGAAACCAAGAAACCCGGTCGTTCGTTAAACTTTGTTCTAAAAGCAATGAATCCCTTAACGGAACATTATAGTGCTATTCAAGCGGAGGTTCCAGACCCCGCTGACCCAAATACTAGAACAAATTTTATGCTCATTGACAAAATCAAGGGCAAGAGTTTGTATGTTGCAGGAGAAGCCTTGTCTCATTGTGTTTCAAACACAATTAAAGATATGTGTACATATATTTCAGCTTCTCAAATAACACTACTTACCGATTGCACCTCGAATGTGGCTGGATTTGAGCAAATTGGAAAAGAGTTTTTTGATTCATATACATCTAAGGGAATGAAATCTGCTCTTTCCACGGATTTAATCTAACGAAAAACACGGAGTCTTCATGGCGACCCTTGTGGCTAAAGCAGAAAAAATTTTTCAAGATGGAAACTGTCTTGTTAAAGCAAAGGACAATTTATATTCCGTTGCAGGAGTAATTCCAGAAGAAATAGTAGAGATAGAAGAGACACATCCTGAACAGAAAACAGCTACTCTTATAAAAATACTTGAAGAATCACCGTATAGGATTCAGAACAGCTGCCCCTATTACGGAATTTGTGGTGGTTGCACAATGCGGCACATTAACGAAGAATACCAACGAAAGCTTCGTTGTGAAATGCTATTACAAATGTTTGCTAAATTTGCTATAGAAATTCCAGATTTCCAATGTCATTTTTCTAATAGCGATGGTTATCGTTGTCGTATGCAATTAAATTCTGGTTCTCTTAGAGAAAGAGGGACAAATAATGATATCCCAATACAATATTGTCCTGTTGCGACCCCACAAATACAAAAATGGTTAAATTCCACTCCCCTAGAATCACGTCCCTTCGGAAGAACAAATATTTTTGGCGACATACGACTTCAAAATGCTACAGAAGGTTTATGTATAGCAACAGAAAATAAAAAAAACGACATTTCATATTCCATAACAGGAAAAACTAATCATAAAATAAAAAACAAAGTAAAAAAACGCTACTATGGAACTGTTAGTTCTCCAGAAAATAAATGTACAGTAAAGATTTCTGCTACAGGACCAGGTAATATTAACATACAAAAAAATATTTCATTTGACGTACGAGGTTTTTTTCAGTCTAATATGACTTTGCTAGAGAAAACAATAACTTTAATTCTTAATGCAAGCAGTCCCTACTTTGGGGGAAAAGCACTGGATATTTACAGTGGTTCAGGAACTTTTTCTACCTTTCTTGGAGAATATTTTACACATATAACTATGGTAGAACATAACAGAGATGCTTTAGTTTATGCAGAAGAAAATATGGCAAATTATTCCCACGAAAGTTTTGGACTTAGTGGAACTCGTTGGGCGAATGGTAATAATACAAAAGATTTTCAATTAGCATTGGTAGATCCCCCAAGAAGTGGCATAGAAATAGATGTGTTACATTTTTTTTCAAATTCAAAGATTCCTGCTATACTTTCGCTTTCTTGTAATCCTGTTACACAAGCAAGAGATTGCAATAGGCTAACAAAAGCAGGATATAAATTAAAAAAACTTCATATGTTAGATTTTTATCCTCAAACTGGGCATATTGAAAGTCTTGCTATACTGGAGCATATATGATACGTAAAAGGGGATATAAATTCTTCACTTGTATTTTATTTACTACAGTTTTTTTTATTAATGCATATACTGCTACACCAAGTTGGCAACTTGTTGCAGGAGGAGATCCCATTGCTCAACCAATAAATACGGAATATGGTTTTGCTATGTTGCTTGATGGTAGGACATTGGCAGCTGTTTCTTCAAATGGAACTTTGTTATGGAACTCAGGTATACCAGCAGGAAAACCTTCTGATTTTATAGGGCTAGGAGATGGAGGATTTTTGTTCACTGTATCTGGGAACAATAAACTTTCAATGTTTAATCCCAGCGGGCTTTGTTTGTGGACTCAAACTGCTCCTGATAAAATAATAACTGCTCCGATTCAAGGACGTGACGGTAGAATTTTTGTACAATGCCAAGAAAAAGTCGCTTGTTATAGTGTTAAGGGAAGTTTAAAATGGTCTGTTGAGGTAGGAACAGCCGCTGGATTTCCTCTTTTACAATTAGAAGACGGAAGTATTCTTCATGTTCAAAGCAAAACCATAGGAGGTTGTTCTACTGCATTAAGATTTTCTCCTTTTGGCGAAGTTTTAGAGGAAATAACTTTTACCGGAAAAGTTTCAAATATAACGCAAACGGCCTATGGCGTATTAATTCTTTTTGCAGATGGTTCAGCCGGCTGTTGTTCAGCTAGTAGTACTGGTGCAATTACAAGATGGGTTGTGCCGTCAGAATTAATTGGTTCTGGAAAATCTGCAAAACTTGTATCCTCTAAAGACGGTAAAACCGCTGTAATATTCTCTCCCTCAAGTAATGGAAAAACTTCCCTTGTGTTTATGAATGCAGAAGACGGAGGAGTTTTATCACATCAAAGTGCAAATGTTGATGGAAACACAATAACGTATTCAACTATGGAGGGTAACAATTTTGTAATCTGTTCTACAAAAACTGCAGGCTGTTATTCTGTTGCAGATGGCATAATTTGGGAAGCAACTATTCCTAGTCAAAAACGATGGTCATATCTATTGTACACAGATAATGGTTATCTTGTTGTTTTTGAAAAAAACTCATGGGTTACCTCTGCCTATAGAATGACTCAAAAAATAGGTTACAAACCAACTAAATCTTCAAATACAAAAAACAGTAACTACATAGATTTTACAAACCAAGCAGCAAAAGAAAATGGTCTAAGCTCGAATACAGCTGCTTTATTTGGAAAAACAATACCCCAAACTCTATTTGAACAAATACAAAAAGAGCTTCCAAAAGGAGATTACGGTGAGCAAGAAGCTCTTTGGATTGCTGCCCTTGAACTTGAAAATAAACAAATAACAAATAGATTGTATATGACAAATAATCAGTTTATGGATATTTTTAAAAACAACATATCTTATTTTCAACAAGTATTATTACTTTGTCCTATGCTTGAATCTAGTACATTTAATAAAACCATTGCATTGATTATTCAAAATGAAACAGACCTTTCAATGCTTGTAACAGCAATTCAAGCTGCAGCAAAAATAGGTTATGACCCTGATGCTACTATAATTACTAGTATTCAGCAACTATTAAGACGTCAAAGTTTAATTTCAAATGGTAGAATATCTGGTGCAATATGCGATGCAGTCTATGAAATTTGTCGTTTTATGGGGAAACCAACTCTTTTTACTCAAGGCAGACAAATTCTTTCTCATATGCTTAACCAAAGTATAGACGCAAAAGCAAAAGCCTATGCTGCAATAACTATGGAAAAGATAATTGCACTGCAAATGTAAATAAATCTAGCATTATTCTAAGTTTCGTGATATAATATAGCTTATTGCGGAGTTCTAGATATTTTCTAGTTATTTTGGAGGAAAGATGTCTAAAAAAATTTTGTATGCTGTTATAACAGTCTTTTTTTTCTGTGCCATTGCAACCCCTTTGATGGCATTGGAAATTGATGAAGAGGAAATCAGATCTGTAGCTCCTGATGCTGTTGAATTTGTCAACTACACAGGTCCACATACAGTTATTGATTCACTTCAGCAAATTAAAAACATTGGTTCATCCCTTGGTTCTGTGATTGCAAGAAATCCTGGTCAAAGTGGAACTGCTGGAACGAACTCTCGCTATTATGTCGTTCATGCAGTTGATCCAACTGTCACTAATGGATTTGATGCTGATATTATGTTTATTGGCAAAGATGCAACAGTAGACCATATACGCAACTTGCGACACATAATTGCATCATATCTTGTTTCTGCATATGGATATTCAGAAGCAGATGCAAGTACTTTGGCAGTGTTTGTTACAGTGTATAATGCCGTGTATCGTGGCAACTTAGAAAAATTTAACTCAACCTATAAACCTGTTGTAGTTAAATATCTTACGGCAGAACACGCTGGTTTAGCTTTAAACTATCAAGATTGGCCTGGTAAATCACAAATTGTAATTCCTTTGACAGACCCTGTAAACGGTGGACTTAGTACAGTTGATACAAGTGTTATTTCCGACACTCAGGTTGTTGAATCAATGAGAGAAGAAGATGACAAATCCGTTGATGTTCGTAAAGAACTTGTAGATATAAAAGAACGAGAAGCAGACATAGCTTCAGAAAAAGCTGCAGAGGCTCAAAAGCAGGCTACAGAAGAAACTGCTAAACAAAAGCAAGAAGAACAAAAACTAGCAGAAGCAAAACAAGAAGCAGAAGAAGCACGTAAGGTAGCAGATGAAAATCCAAATGATCGAGCAGCACAGCAGGAGGCACAGAAAAAAGAAGAGGCTGTAGCTCGTCAAGAAGAAGTTACCCAAGCTCAAACTCAGGTAGCAGAAGAAAAACGCCAAGAAGCAGCTGAACAGCAAGCAATCGCTGACCAAAAAAGAGAAGAGGCTCGTACAGATAGAGCACAAATTGCAAAAGACCAGCAGCAATTAATAAAAGACGGTATTCAAAGTGATGCCGATGGAGTATACGGTCTTGAAATAATTGACAATGAGTTCTCACGAATGGTAAAACTCAACAAAACCAATGGTGTTGTTATGCAAGAATCCCCTGTAACGGTAATTCGTGGACGAACTTTATTACCTGCTGACGAAAACTATATGGCTATAGCTGGAAAAACCGGTGGAAATGCAGCTGTAAAAGTTGTTCTTTTGGATACACAATACATGGAAATTATTTCTGAAAGTACAGAATATGCTTCTGAACAGTCTGTTCTTGTACAAGATGGAAACGATTATTATGCAGTAATTCAAGATTCAAACGGATGGGTTCTTGGCAAATACAATAGTCAGTTAAAGTTGTTACTTAAATCTAAAATTAGTGTTCACCCTGCAACTGCTGTAATTATGACAGAAGCTGGAATCTGTATTACAGACCCTAATGGGATTGCAAGACTCTTGAATAAATCTGATCTTTCAGAAATATCTAAAGATTCACCGGCTACCTACATAGTAGAAAAATAGTAAACAAGAAATGGGGTTTCTTTTAGAGATGCCCCATTTCTTTTATAAACACACAATCGCTTACTCTAGTGGCGGATAATACCCAGTTTCATCTCTTCCGGAACGGTTGAGTAAGTAGGCTTCTACTTCTACAGGTAAGTACGCTCTACCAAAATCTGTAGGCAAGGAAGAAGTATATGAAAGTTGGTATAGTCCATTTGGAATAGAAATAATATCTTGTACAATATCAGCTAATCCTTCTGGTCTATATACATACATTACATTTCCATTTGTTGTTTCAGTGATATACGAAATTTCTTCTGGTAGCCTATTTTGAGAAAGATTTATTGTATACAAAGCAATATTATTATTATTTAAATATGCAGATAGTTGCGATAGACTATAATTTGAAAATGAATTTTTTCCAACCGAATCAGACCCTGTTAAATATACAACAGCTCGTTTTTTCTCACCATTAATTAATCCATTTGCCGCAAGACGTATTGCAAGATCTGTTGAACATTCTGAATTCACTTCTACTTTTAGTGCTTCTTTTGTAAAATCACCCAACATATCTGGAGCACCTGTATATTCGATAACAGGAATTTGTCCAGAAGAAATAACTGTAAGAGTACCTTTTCCATCCATCGCTTGAGCAATTTCTTTGACAGCCTCTTCCATAGCATCTGAATAACTTTGCGTTTGAACAGACCTATCAATAACTATTGAAATATCGCAAACTTTATTATTTGCAGCAGCTCCAATTAGTTGCTGGTTTGCCACAGGAATTTTACCTTCTGTAATATAAAAATTTTCTGCTTTTAAACCGACCACAGGCTGTCTTTGGCGATTTTCAACTTTTAGCTCTAGCGTAATATTTGGAAAATTATCTACAACAACACGTTCCACCTGAACAAAAAGCCCACCAACTAATTCAGACATCCTAGACATTACATAAACTTCGTTAGCTTTAAAATCTGAAACAAGTATGTTGCCATTAATATCAGGAACAGAGCTTAAAATTCTTGAAGGAGCACTTCCTGTTCTACCATTTTCAAAAACAGCACCTGTTGCCAAGTTTATCGAACAAATTCTATTGTTGTCACTAATTATAAGGCTGTCTGCAAAAAGTTTCATTGATTCAGGACGGACGAAAGTACCTTCGGGAACAAGAATACCTGTATAGTTTCCAGCTCTGTCGAAAGAATAAACTCCACCTGTTGCTGCATCAGCTACATAAACTTGGTCGTGGTAAACAGCAATTCCCGTAGGAGCTGAAAAACCAGAAAAACTAGCTGTTTTTTTTCCAAAACTCAACAATGGATTTCCATCTTTGTCAAATACAACTACCCTAGAATTACCAAAATCTGTAACATAAATATTTTCCGAAGAATCAAGTGCAAGATACTGTGGACCGACAAGTTGCCCTTGCCCTACTCCTTTAGAACCAAAGGACTTAATATAATTGCCATCGCTATCAAGAACAGAAATTCTGTCCCCTGAATATTCAGAAATTAAAAGATTTCCTTCCTTATTGCGTATTATATCCATTGGTCTGTCAAAGCCATTCAAAGGTCCTCTTATTCTTTTTGCAACAAATCCATTCACATCAATACACAAAAGTTCATTAGAACCATAAGCTAACACCCAACAAGTTCCATCATCGTTTGGTAATATGGCGGAAGGTTGACTAAATATAAATTGTTCACCGTAAGTTCCCGGATAATTTCCTGCTTCTACGTAGTATGTTGAAGAAATATTTTGTTCCTCTGTAACACGTCTTTCTTTTATAACTTCCATTTTATTTTGAAGCAATAGTCCACCATAACCTGCATCTGCTGCATATTGCCAATGCTGAAGAGCCATACCCTCAAGCCCTGCTCTATAATATGATCTAGCAAGCCAATCAAGGATAAGATTCTCTGAAGGCAAATATGACAAGGCATTTTCAAACAACATAATTGCTTCATTAAATGCACCTCGGTAATAGGACTGAACCCCACGACGAAATTCTTCTTCCGCAAAAAGAGAATCAGCAGTCTTGACCGTAACACTATCAAAATCAGAAGCAAACAATAAAAACACACTGAAAATCAAACACTGTACGATAATTAAAAACTTGAACTTTTTCATTTATGCCTTACGCCCTCCCGCTGTATTTGAAGTTATGGCATCATGAATAATTCTCATGTGATCAGCTATTTCTTGACTAGTTGAATCTTTTTCTTGAGCTTTTTTCAAAAATGATTCAGCTTCTTTTAGCAATCCCAACTTATAATAAACCCAACCAACCGTATCAAGACAAGCTGCAGAATCTGGTGATAAATCCAATGCACGTTTTGAAAGCATTAATGCTCTTGTAAGGTCTTTATCCATGGAAGCAAGTACGTAACCTAACCCATTCATTGCGGTAATATTTTCTGAATCAATCTCAAGAACTTTTTCGTAATATTCAACGCAAGTGTCAAAATTATTTTGATTCCAGGCAATATATGCCATTGCTGCATAAACAGAAGCGGGTCTATAACCAGCATCAAGTAAACTTTTAAGTTCGAATTCAGCAAGACGGTTGCGACCAGACATAGTATATACAACTGCCAGAACAAGTCTACACTGCAATATTCTTTCCCTTGTTATTTCATCAGAAGCAACAGTGGTAACGACCTGCTCTAAGTAAAGCAGTGCATCCTCAAACCTTTTTAGCTTCATATAACAAAGACCTATGTAGTATGCATTTTCTAAATCGTCGCTATTCTCTGGTGAAAGAGAAAGAAAAAAAGCAAGAGCATCTGAATATTTTCCAGTTCGATATAAATTAATTCCCTTAGCAGAAATCTGTTCGTTCATAAAAAATCCTTGTTTATACTTTCATAATCGGCAAATATGGACATAGCCTAAACAACAGAAAAAATATTTGTTATCAAATGTCGCATATATGAACCCCTCCTGCAGGCTCTACCTCGTAGCAGGAAGGATGGAAACCAAAAATTCTTTCGT
Organism: Spirochaetaceae bacterium; assembly: GCA_017622235.1. Taxonomy (GTDB): domain Bacteria; phylum Spirochaetota; class Spirochaetia; order Treponematales; family Treponemataceae; genus Treponema_F. The sequence goes on from JAGARN010000005.1 coordinate 205,001, forward strand.
ATTCCACCAGCTTCTGCTTGTAAAGCTCAACATCAGAGGTTCTAAGTATTGTATAAGTACATCGACCAAGCCCCTTACCTGTAATTCTTGAACAGCCAAAAGGGTTACGAACTGTAGTTAGGTCAAAATCCTGAACTCGCTTTACAAGCCAGTCAATTTCTGGACAGGACAATAAATACAAATCACGCATCGCATCATGAGAGCGGCTTACTACTTTACAAAATTTTGCAAAATCATTTGATTTTAAGGCATCAATAGAATCTATCACGTATCGATGTTCTAGCATGATACATTTTAACTTACGACGCATATCTTCATTCACAACAGATAAAACTTCATTCACTTCTGTTGGCGATTCTTCATATTGCCATCCACCATACACATAGGATTTTCGTTCTTTTAATTCTCCAAGCAATAATACATTTTCTGGTTCTTGAACAGAAGATTCGTTCCAAACAGAAATACGAGGAACCCTTGCATCTGTGAGTAAAACCTTCACATCCGAGAAATCAAAGGGAAAAGTTTCAAAACTATTTGTAGCATGGTCTGTAACCACACAAGTTCCTGGTTTTGAATATATTGCAGAAAAAATATCTGCGATATAATTTCCCACCCCAAGAAAAAGTTTGTTTCCCCGTTCTATAACTTGTAACAACTGAGCATCAGAACAAGGAACAGAAAACAGAGTTTTCATTCCATAAACCAAAGCAACTTTCATTGCGGTAGTAATTCCAAATCCAGCGGAAGGTAGAATTTCAGACCATATTGTAACGTCCATTCCCCCAACAGAAAAGCCTCCTGAGGTAAATCCATAAATCATAGCTTTTAAGGAATTCGCCCAACGATCTTCCTTTCTAAATTTCACACTTGAAAGGGAAATCTTCTTTCGTTCATCTAATTGAACAAAATGAAATCTTGCAACCGAATCATTACGTTTTGATATAGCAACATAAACTGGTAAATTTACAGCCATAGATAATGTTTTATCTTTGCAAAACCAAGAATGTTCCCCAATTAAATGAAACCTACCCGGTGCATTAATCAAAATATCAGGCTGAGTTTCATATTCATCAATATGTGCTTGTATTACTTGTTTCATCATAAATCCGAAAAATAATATTGCTTTAACCTAACAATATTGATAAAATAATAATATAATGAGAAGAATTTTACAAGTTTTTTATTCAATTTTTTCTTCATTTATTTTTTCAATGGCCATCCAAAATGAAATAATTCCACTTGGTTCACCATTTCTAGGTCTTTTTGCACTTGTCCCTCTCTATGTTGCTGTGCGAAATGCCAACAGTTATATTGAATCTGCTTTGCTAACTGGTCTTCAAGTTATGTGTGTGCATTTGATGTCTAGTTTTTGGCTTGGTTTCTTTAGAGATTATGCAATATTCACTTTAGGAGCTTCTGCATTAGGTACTGGTATAATTGGAATGTGTGTTGGTTGCTACTTACACTATCCAATGCTTCAAACTAAAACAGAAAAATCTGGACTTTACACAAATGGTTCTTGTGTTGCTAAAAGAATATTAATGTTTGCTGCTATTTGGACTTTGTATGAATGGGTAAAATCCGTTGGTTTTTTGGCATATCCTTGGGGAACTTTGGTTATGACATCATATAAGTGGTCTTTAATAACGCAAATTGTAGATATAACAGGAACTTGGGGAATTAGTTTTCTCTTTTCACTATTCTCGGCTTTAGTAGCAGAAGGTCTTGCCCTTATTCCTGTTTCTAGCAAAAGTTTGCAAAAAAATATGTTGTGGATTTATAGCAAATGCGGCGCATTATGTATAATATTATTTCTTGTAACTGGCATATATGGAGCAATACAATACAATATAACAAGAATTCCCAAAGATTATATGCAAACAGTCCTTGTTCAACAAGATTCAGACCCTTGGGAAAGCACAGATGAGGAATGTGTAACTATTTCCGCAGCACTAACAGAAAAGGGTGTGCAAGAAGCTATTGACGCAACCAAGCAAAAACCAGACTTAGTTGTATGGAGCGAAGCAGTGCTTTCCTATTCGTTTCCTCAAGCATTAAGTTATTATGAACACAAACCTTCTTCTATGCCTCTAATTCCTTTTATCAAAAAAACTGGAGTGCCATTTATCATCGGAGCACCTGTTACAATAGACCGTGAAAAAAGAAAATTTGCCAACTCTGCAATTTATTTTGACAGTGATGGTCAATACATAGACTATTATGCAAAGATGCATCTTGTACCCTTTGCAGAAATTATTCCTGGTGCAGACTCCCCCTTAGTTCAAAAACTACTGAAAAAAGTTGTGGGGATTTCAAGCGGTTGGACGCCAGGCACAGAAGTAACATTATTTGAAATTCCTTTACATTCTGGAAAAAACGTAGAAATTGGATTACCAATATGTTTTGAAGATGCTTTCCCTGATGTATGTAGAGCTATGCACAAAGCAGGTTGTGAAGTATTTGTTAATTTAACCAATGATTCTTGGTCAAGAACAGCAAGTGCACAGTATCAACACTTTGCCATTGCTTCTTTTAGGGCTATCGAATATCGAACAACCATGGTACGCTCTACAAACAGTGGTTATTCTGTAGTAATTAATCCTGTAGGAAAAGTTATTGCAGATATGCCACTTTTTGAAAAAGCCGTATTGTACACACCAGTGCCAATATATCACAGGCAACACACAATTTATTCAATATTAGGGGACTGGATTCCTGCTATATGCGGAATTTGCGTTGTAGTATTCATTGTTATAAATCAAATCAAAGAGAAAAAAAATGAGCATATCTAATCGTCGCTCAATAATAATGATAATATTTGCCGCAATCATATGTGTAAGTGGTTTTATTTCGATACCAAATGGAATAATTCCAATTTCACCGCAAAATACTCTCGCCATAATTTCTGGTTCTCTTTTTGGCTTGCCTCAAGGACCTGCAACTGTAGGAATTTTTTTAATGCTGGGATTTTTTAATTTACCAGTATTTGCAGGCGGAGCAGGTGGTATAGCAGCTTTTACATCACCCACCGGGGGGTTCATTTTAGGATATTTTTTTGGCTCTATAGTCTGTGCCTTTATTGCAAAAAAACCTACAACCAACGAAAAAAACTTTAATCTAAAAGCATTGATGCACTTATATCTGTCTTTTTTTGCAGGACTACTTGTAACATACGTTACAGGCTTAATCCAATTTATGCAACAAACATCAACCTCTTTTCCATTAGCCATATCAGCAACAATTACACCTGGGCTTTATGTGGAAATAATAAAAGGTATTGTTATAGTCCCTATTGTTGCAAAATTAAGACCCATCGTAGCAAGGGTAATGTATCCGCCAGAAGATTTAACTTACTAAGCATTTCCATTTGCAACAACAATCATTGTTCCTGCAAAGAAAAAACAAATAACAGCAACAACTGCTGAAACTACTGCTAATAAAATATAAAATAGAAAACGCAACTGTTTACAAGAAATAGAAAAAACAACAGATTGAAAAAAACAAGCTAAACTAAAAACCATACATAAAACTGACAAAACCTGTAAAAAACGTAATATAAAGAGAAGGTTACTATCAAGAAACTGATTTAAACTTCCTGTAACATAAAAAATAACAGTAACAATCAGAAAAGCAAAAAGAAACAAAAGAGTTCTATTTGTCATTGAGAATATTACAGGCTTAAGACGATGGTTTTTTTTTTGCACTTTTGTTTTCATAAAACCTTGCAGTTTTCTCCCTTTACTTAGTATAATAATATTATATTCAGAATACCATCGTCAAGGCGGTTTATATCTATGAAGAAGTTTATAATTTCTCTAATAATAATTATTATATTTGCAGCTGTCGTGTTTTATTTCGGTTGGGTACAATTTGCTGTACCAACAGGTAGTTGTGGTGTGTTAATTTCCAAAACCAGTGGAGTTTATCCTAAACCAATAGTTGCTGGTGAATTTACATGGTGTTGGGAGAGGCTTTTACCTACAAACACAGAATTAAGAATATTTTCTCTCGACCCGGTTTATGTTACAGATACACTTTCTGCTACACTTCCCTCTGGCGGTGTATATAGCAGTTTTCTTACAGAGGCTCCAGATTTTTCTTATTCTGTAACAATGAAAACTTCTGCAAAAATAAAACCAGAATCCATTGTTTTGCTAGTAGAACAACAAGATATAAAAAATCAAGATGAACTTAACGAAATTGTTCGACAAGAAATTCGTCAGTTTAATGCCGCTGCAGTGGAAATGATTTTACAAGCTGCTCAACAAAACACAACAACTCTTTCTCTACAGCCACTTTCCACAGAGGAGCTAGTAAAAGGAACATCTAATTCGGCAGCTAATTTTAGCAACATCGACATTCTTTCTGCCCAAGCTTCTAATATAAAAGTTCCAGACATGGCACTATATAACTTTGCAAAGAGTATATATATGCAATCACAAAGCATTGATACAGTTGCAGAAGGAACAAATTCTACCATAAAACCTTCTACTGCAACTCAACTCGAAAACCTTGTAGAACTTGGGGAGTTGCTTACAAAATATCCTGTATTACTTGATTATCTTAAAGACACAAGCCTTGAAGAAACCCTTCAAGCCTTTGAATAGAAAGAATAATCAAAAAAACACCTTCTTTTGCTGCTATTTTAACTAAACCAGAACAGTCTGATTTATTGCTTAAGCTGTACTGTCCATTTTGCCATTCTACTTGTTCTAGTGGCCACTTAAGCCCGCTAGAACAGATTGAATGGGTTCCATTTCCACATGAAAAAACAGAAAGTGTTTCATCATCTTTAAGTTCTATGCAAAGTGTTTTTTTTTCTGGTGTAAGAGTATATAAAAATTGTTCACGACAAATCCATAAATCTGGTCTATATATTTTGCTACATACTTCCTTAATTGCAAACAAATGATCTACACGCCCTCCATCGCCACCAATTAAAACAACTAACTGATTTTTTTTTCGCCGCTCATGCACTGCCATAAGTGCAAGTTCTGTATCAGAAAAATCTTTATCTTTAGGATAAAGAGAAATTGCTTTTTGATTATAGCAAAGCAATCTATTTTTATAATCAACTAAGCTATCCATATCACCAACAATTTGGTTTACAGAAAACCCAAATTGTTTTCCGTAAATTTCCGCTACATCTAACCCTGAATCAGCTGCAACAACCCATTCCGGTTTTCTTTTAAACAATGGCTGGGCTTTTTCTACCTCTGGAAATTGTCCACCTGTAAAGACAAACAAAACTGCTACCTTTCCTTTCATTTAGATTTCTTGTATAATTATACCATGAAGTCAATAAAGATTCCCAACGTATTAAAAAAAATGTATATTTTTTTTGAACAAAGTAATTATCAAGCCTACCTTGTAGGTGGTGCAGTAAGAGACATTTTACAGGGTAAAAATGTTTCTGATTGGGACGTAGCAACCGATGCAACACCGGAACAAATCTCCATACTATTCAACCGAGTAATTCCAACTGGTATTGCCCATGGAACGGTTACGGTGTTATTTATGGGCCACAAAATAGAAGTTACAACATTCAGAAAAGAATATGGATATACAGATGGTCGCCATCCAGATAAAATTGAATTTGGAAAAGATTTAAAAGCAGATCTTTCCAGACGTGATTTCACTATGAATGCAATCGCAGCCTCTCTAAAAGATGGAACACTTGTAGACCCATTTAATGGTCAAAACGACATTAAATCTAAAATAATTAGAACTGTAGGTAATCCTAACCTGCGTTTTTCAGAGGACGGCTTAAGACCCGTTCGAGCAGTTAGATTTGCTGCACAGCTAAATTTCACCATAGAAGAAAATACTCTTAAGGCAATACCCTATGCCTTAGATAAAACTGCAACTATTTCTGTAGAACGATTTCATGATGAATTTATAAAATTACTCTCAGCCGAAAAACCTTCACAAGGACTTATCCTTATGGAGAAAACTGGCATATTAAATTTATTCTTAGCAGAACTAGTTCAGTGCAGAAATATAAAACAGACAGACTGTAGAGGAATTCATAAATTTGATGTTCTTGACCATTTGTTTTTCGCTTGCGATGGAGCACCCAAAGAAAAAATAAATGTACGCCTTGCAGCCCTTTTTCATGACATAGGAAAACCTGTCGCAAAAAGAATTGAGCAACGTAATGGTCAACAAATAATTACTTTTTACAACCATGAATTTCGTTCCGAAGAAATTTGCCATAAAATTATGACACGATTACGCTTTCCAAAAAATCAAATCGAGTATGTCTGTCATTTAGTAAAAAACCATATGTTCCACTATGAATCTAACTGGAGCGATGCCGCTGTAAGGCGGTTTTTAGTTCGAGTGACACCAGAAGCCTTAGAAGATTTATTTGATTTAAGGATTGCAGATGTATATGGAATGACGGCAACAGCTCCAATACTAAAAGAAGGTCCTTGGGTGGCAAACCTTTTGGAACTAAAAGATAGAATTCAATACATCATAGAAAAAAATACAGCATTATGCCTAAAAGATCTTGCAATAAACGGCAAAGATTTAATTCAAATAGGAATTAGTCCTGGTAAACAAATTGGTCAAATTCTAATGCATCTTATGGAAACTGTATTAGATGATCCAGAATGTAATACAAGAGATAGACTTTTAGAAATTGCAAAAAAACTAAACCAAAATCAAATCTCTTGCAAATAGCAACATTTTAAGTTATGGTTTATAACAATTAGGAGTATAAATTGCGAATTACAGGTGGAATACTAAAAGGTAGAGTAATTAAATGTCCTGATGGAATAATTCGTCCTGCCATGGATAAAATGCGTGAATCTGTTTTTGCTATAATTGGCGATTTAACTGGAGCAAATTTCCTTGATCTTTTCTCTGGCTCTGGAACCATAGCTATTGAAGCAGTTTCTAGAGGAGCAACTTCTGTTGAACTAGTAGAAAAAGATCGCATAAAACGAAGCACAATTATTTCAAATGTCGCAGTAACGGAAGAAGAACTTGGCAACAGAATAAATTGTCATTTTATACCAGTAGAACTTTTTCTTGAACGATGCAAAAATAAATATGATTATATATTTTGCGACCCACCTTTTCCATACAAATTTCATTTTGAATTGATAGAAACTATTGCAAAACGCAATCTACTTAAAAAAGATGGAAAAGTAATGATTCATCGCCCTGCAGAAAAAAACATGATTGATAAAATTATTAATTTAAGTTTATTTGACAGAAGAATATACGGTCGTTCCATTGTAGATTTTTACATAAACGACAAAGGATAGAAAACCTCAAATAAAAATAATCTAAATCAAAAAAAACTGATTGACAATAAAATATTTTTTTGTAGAATGTAAATAAGGAATCTGAATGAATATTGATTTAAAAAAAGCCATAGAAAAAGCGAATGTTCAGAATGCAGGCTTTATAAAAACAAATGAAAAACCCAACAGCGGATTAACATCTGAGCAAAAGGTTATTTTGAACCGGAAAGGTAATGTTTTTTTTAATCAAGGCGATATAGAACAAGCAAGACGTATTTTCATGGCTACAGGATATTCAGATGGTTTAACTCGTGTTGCAGACACATATTTTGAAGAAAACAGGGAATTGGATGCCCTTAAACTATATATCTTAGCACATAACAAAAGAAAAACAGAGCCACTTATGGAAAAACTTTCTAAGTTGGTTTCATTAATGTTAGAATAGGAATAGAAAAATGGAAGAATTAACATTCCCATCATTGGGTGAACAATTAGAACAGGATGAAAATTTAATTCCTGTTCCCCAAAATGACCAAGGTGTTGTTGACAAAAAAGCAGCTGACATAGCTGAATTGTCAAAAAAGGGGTATCATTTTCTTAAAGAAAATAAAATTAAAGAAGCAAACGAAGCTTTCAATGCAATACTAGAGCTTGAAGAAAACAATAACTATGCTCTTGTTGGTCTTGGAGATTCAGAACGCAAACAAAATCATTTTAAAGAAGCAATAGAATATTACACAAGATGTCTTACACATCACTTTGGCAACAACTATGCTCTATTTGGTTTGGCAGATTGTTATAAAGCACTAAATCAATATCACAAAGCCATTGACATTTGGGAACGATATCTTGTTCATGATGATCGCAACATAACAGTTCTTACTAGGGTTGCTGACGCTTACAGAAAAATAAGAGATTTTAAGCAGTCAAAGCAGTTGTATTTGCGTGTACTCGATATGGAAGAAAATAATGCTTATGCATTAATCGGTTTAGGACATCTTCACTACGATTTTAAAGAATACAGAGATGCTCTTTATTACTGGACACGAATGTTTGAATTAAATGAACATGATGTAGATATACGTGTTTTAACCTCTATCGGAAACTGCTATCGTAAGCTAAAATTGTACGACAAAGGTGTATATTACTTTGAACGTGCATTAGAAGTAGAACCCGATAACTTTTATGCATTGTTTGGTTTGGCTGACTGTTACAGGGGAATGAATCAACAGTTTAGATCTGTTGAATATTGGAACAAAATTCTCGAAAAAGATCCTAACAATAAAGTTATTCTCACTCGTGCTGGTGATTCATACCGCAACACAGGTGACTACGAAACGGCAATAACATACTACAACAAAGCCTTAGATATTGAATTCGACATATATGCCGTTCTTGGTCTTGCCCTTATAAGTATTGGTCAGGGTAAATATGACGAAGCTATATCTAGTTTAACAAGACTTATTCAATCTGACCCCAAAAATTATAGATTCTACATTGATTTGGCCGACTGCTATATGAAGACTAATCGTAAAACTGCAGCCATAGAAACTTTAGAATCATTCCAAGCATTAGGTATCAGAAGTCAAGCTGTAAACGAAATGCTGGAAAAAATTCATTCAAATCAATACTGACCTATGGACAACTCTACTCCTGCTAAGCGAAAGTTTTGTTTGGTAGGAATGCTCCCAGAAGAAATTTTATCAATACCTAATGTGACACCAAGTTTTCGTGCTAAACAGATTTTTAAATGGGTTGCATCAGGTGTAACATCCTTTGAACAGATGCACAATCTTCCTAAAGAATTGCGAAATAAATTGCAATCAATAGCTTTGCTTAGAAGTTCTTCTGTACTGCAAGAATTAAAAGACCCTGATGGAACAATAAAGCTACAAATAGCATTATGGGATGGTTGCGTTATTGAAACGGTTTTACTCACAGATAGCAATGGACGGAAAACAGCTTGTGTTTCTTGTCAAGCAGGTTGTGCCATGGGTTGTGCTTTTTGTCAAACAGGAAGACTAGGTTTAGCACGAAACTTGGAAACTTCAGAAATTGTCGAACAATTTATGTTTTTAGAACAAAGTGCAGGTAGCCTTGACAATATAGTTTTTATGGGTATGGGAGAACCCATGATGAACTTAGAAGCAATACGCAAAGCAATAACTATTCTTACCCATGCAGATGGCAGAGGTCTTTCTGCAAGAAGAATAACAATTTCAACTTCTGGAATTATCAAAGGAATTTACGATTTAGCAGATAATGGACCATCCTTAAGACTCGCAGTCTCCCTAACGACAGCAAACTCAGAACTTAGAGAACAGTTAATGCCTGTTACAAAAGGTAATCCTTTACCACAGCTAAAACAGGCTATTTCTTATTATACTAATAAAACGGGACGACGTTGTACACTAGAGGCTGCATTAATTTCAAAAACTAATACGAGTGATAAAAATGCACAAGAAATAATAGAATTTTGCAAAGGTCTTGATGTTCACATTAATTTAATCCCATGGAATCCAATTCAAGGGATGCCATTTTCTAAGCCAACCCAAAATGAATGTACCACTTTTTTAAAAAAACTTGAAAAAGCAGGACTGAATGTAACACTTCGAATGCCCAGAGGAAAAAAAATTAGTGGAGCATGTGGACAACTTGGTAAAATAATACTTGAATGAAACTTAAAAGTACTATATAATGTAGCCATTAGTACTGATAAAGGAGCGCCACTGTGCAAAAAAAAATCTATGTAGCTGGAATGATGGATGATCAGAACGAGCAGGCTGTACAGCAAGCGGTTTCTGCGGTTTCAGGTGTAACCTCTTGTACCGCAAATGCCTTAAAGGCGCAGGTTCTAGTTGACTTTGACGAAGGAACAGCAGGAATAGAAGATGCTATTAATGCCGCTATATCAGGTTGCGGCTTTGATGTTCTTGGCTAAATTTTGAAAATTATTTTATTTTGTGTACTATATCTCCTTCTGTATGTATGGAGGAGATTTTTTTTATTGAAGTTACACATCAATAAAGCTAAAGCAAGAAATGCTTTTAAACACTAAGTAAAGGTTTTTTTACCCAACAATGAAATTACTACTCGAGTGTAAAACTCATCATAAATACCGGTTGCTGTTGCAGATATCGCAAGCTCATCGGCTAATAATCTTTCGGCTGCAAAGGCATTACAAGATACAACAAATAAATTCAAATTGTGAAGAGATGTAGTTCAGTTAGTTTGAAATATAACCTTTATCCATTGCTAGCTCAATCTGCTCTTGAACCCAGGACCACAATGCAGGAGTTCCTGTCCTAATTGGATCCATGCGTTTTAAAACCTGCTCTTTTGATACGTTACCAAGTTTCCACGTATGACCATCCGTAAGTATGTTGTGCATAAAAGGTTGCAAACGGTCAAGACTTGCTGCAAATCGAGAATCAGCTGTATCCATTGCATCAAATTCTTGCCATAAAGCTCTAAGTTCAATACCTTGCTCTTCTGGTAACAAACCGAAAAGTTTTTCTGCTGCCTCTGTTTCTCTTGCCTCTTTGTCTTGATTTGCAACTACATCAAAAGCAAAAGTATCTCCTGCATATATTTCAACAAGGTCATGTATCGTAACCATTTTGAGTACTCGTTCTAAATCTACAGGTTCTGCAGCATACTCTTCGAGCAAAATAGACATTAAAGCAAGATGCCACGAATGTTCTGCATCATTTTCTCTTCTTGAAGAATCAGTTAGCAAAGTACGTCGCATTACCTGCTTTATTTTATCTACTTCAGCAATAAAAACAAGTTGACGCATAATTTTTTCTGAAATAGATTTTTTTCCTTCGCAAGAATTTTCTTTGCTAAATTTTTGGGAAATCTGCTCCACAGTCAACATAGTTAAAACTTCTTCTCAGCGTAACCTAACCAACCTTCATCTTCTATAAGGGCTTTTTCAAATCCGTCTAATGGAAAGTGGTAGCTTTTTGAAAGACTTCCTGAAATCAACTTTACTTTAGCAGTACCGTCAGAATTAATTATAATACTACATTCTGTATCTTTATCGCTAAAAGTACGAAACATATCGTCTATATCTTTTTTTGAAAGTTCAATCGCTAACATTCCGCAGTTAAACATATTTTGACGAAAAATTCGAGCAAAATTTACAGCAACCACTGCATATATTCCGTTTACTTCTAAAGCCCATGGTGCGTGTTCTCTTGATGAACCGCAACCAAAATTTTCTCTTGTAATTATTACCTTTTTTCCAGGAATATCTGCTTTTGAATTAAAACCATCTAGTTTCAAATCCTCTAACAGATATGGTTTTAATGCTTGTTTACTAATTTCTGTTAGATATTTTGCAGGAATAATTTCATCTGTATTAATATCTGAACGATCAAGAAAAAGAACTTGTCCACCAAACTGCTTCATTTTCTTACCCCTTATAAAGTGATGAATTTGTTATTGTCCCTGCTACAGCTGTAGCTGCTGCAGAGGCAGGACTCATAAGATGAACCATTCCACCCTTACCCATTCGTCCGTTAAAATTACGGTTTGTGGTAGAAGCACATACTTCTTTTTCTGCAAGAACACCATTGCTCATTCCAAGACAAGCCCCACAAGTAGGATTAGTTACACAAAAGCCGAATTCCATGAAGGTTGCAATTATACCTTCTTGTAAAGCTTTTTTGTAAATATCAGGAGTCGCAGGAGAAAGAATTCCCCTAACCCCTTCTGCAATATGCTTACCTTCACTTAGGGCAGACTTTAGAACTTCTGCTGCAGCACGTAAATCTTCTATTCGACCGTTTGTACAAGAGCCAATATATACTTGGTTAACTTTCGTACCTGCCATTTCACGAACAGTTTTAACCTGATCAGGCTTGTAACCAAAAGTAGAAAGTGGCTCTAAATTTGAAAGGTCGTAAGTATATATTTTTTCGTATTCTGCATCTGAATCTGAACACCACTTTGCATATTCATTGAGGGCTTCTTCTTTTGAAGAAAAATCATTCTGAATAAATGGCCATAAATAATCAACTGTTGTCATATCTGGCATACAAATACCACTTGTTGCACCAGCTTCAACAGCCATATTACAAATTGTCATGCGTGCTTCCATAGACATTGTTTCAACTACAGGACCAGCAAATTCCATAACACAATTTGTTGCTCCATTAACACCAATCTGAGAAATAATGTAAAGAATAACATCCTTAGCGTAAACACCTTCAGGTAATTTTCCGTTAAGAACGAAACGTATAGTTTTAGGTTCTTTGAAAGAGCAAACCCCTTTAAGAATACCTACTTCTAAGTCTGTAGTTCCAACTCCAGCAGCAAATGCTCCAAAAGCACCATGTGTACAAGTGTGACTATCACCCATAATTACAGTATAACCAGGGCGAACGAAGCCTTTTTCTGGGAAAATTGCATGGCAAACCCCATTAGCACCAATATCAAAAAAATCTTTTATATCGTTACGTTTAGCCCAATCTCTAAGAATTTTTCCTTGAAGTGCGGTTTTGGAATCCTTTGCTGGAGTAACATGGTCTATTACAGCCTTAATCTTTGTTGCATCAAAAACACGATCTTTGCCTCTTTCTACCAAATCTGTAATTGCAACAGGTGTTGTTATTTCGTGACAAAAAACCCGATCTAATTTTAAAATCCAAGTATCAGCAAAAGGTTTTTCCGCAACATGAGCTTCAAATATCTTTTGAGCGATGGTCTTTCCCATTTTTTTCCTCTTAATCTAAATTAATAAAACTTTACTGGTTTAAGTATTCATAAAACTCTGCACATTGTAAAGCCTATTATGGAAAAAGTCAAGAAAACAAATCGTTGAATTATAAGCACTGTAAAAAAAGTGTGGTCGGCTTGATTACCGACCACGTATTTTTACATAAGGGATTTTTACATATATTTTTAAATCCCAAACACTTTTTGTTATACTTTATTCACGGCATAACATACTAAAAACTTTAATACTTTTTATAAAATTTGTAAAACTTTATTAAACTAGTTTAGCAACAATAATTCCACCATTAGAAATACCTTCTCCTAGGGGTTTCACCCCTAAAACCCCTAGGAAATATACAAAAACTAATTTGGTATTGCAGCTTATTCACTTTCCCATCTAGTTATTACAGCTGTTATACAAGTATCGTCCCATTTTTCGCCTTTGTAGACTTCTTTGATTGTAAAACGTACTTTACTTACTTCACAAGGAAAATCTATTTCTGAAAAATGCACATAATCTTCAAACTCATATTCAATTTCAAAGGGATTTTCTTCATCTAACGATGTAATTACTGCTGTTTTTACTCGGTTGTTTGCTTTGTATAAATAATGTTTAAATGGGTCTACATAACCATTTAAAATAACTAAATTGTCTTGTTTTTTATCAAATTCTATATCTAGATATTCGCCTATTCCTGATGAATTGTTTTCTTTTCCTGGCACCCATGGGGTATGTCTAATCCATGTACAATGCATTCCCAGTGAAAACAAAGCAGAAAGTGTTTCTGGAATATATTCTATTGTTCCATTTCTTGTTTTTTCTACATAATACGAAGAAGCTGTTATTTGTTTTATGTTATGGTATGCAAGAATATTTCCCCATTCTTCCCTTTCATAATCAGGTGATTGGTATTCTAACACATCTTCTGTTGTAAAAGTTTCTATACCGTCTAATGTTTCCCAATATCTAGTTATAAACATATTTTCTTTAAAACCTTCGCTTTCAGAAGATAAAATAATAGCATAATTGCTTCCATCAATAATATAAGGGGAATCATAACCAATATATGTTCTGGTATCGTAATCAAAATCACCAAAGGGTAAACCTTCTAAAATAAATCTTTTCCAACCGTATTGATCAATCAAAAACTTACCTTTATCAAAAAATATATCGTCTTCACTGTGAGAAAAAAAAAGTATTCCTCCGTCTTTTGAATAAATACGATACGCACCACTTACAAAGGTTTCAAGTTTTTCCTCTGCAAAACATGATATTGATAAAAACATAAGAATTATCAATCCAAAAATAGTTTTTTTTCTCATTAATAACCTCCATATTTTTGATTAACTAACTGTGTTCTAATCTGATAATTATCAGAAATATTCCATTTTTCAAGAACTTCAAATAGTGCTTGATGAGTTGCATAGGATTCTATATCACATCCATCTGAGCGAGTTGTCTCCCAATCTTTTGTTTCTCCGTATTTACGATTAGCATGAGAGAGCCATCTGTCATATGACCTTGAATCTCTTCCGTCATTTCCAACCCAATTTCCATCTATTGTCCATGCATTATTCTTAACAAGAACAACTCCTTCATAACTACCTGAAGTACTAAAATACTGCATATTATAAAACTCTGAAACAATTGTGTTTCCTTGTACCCATCTTTGATTAACTGCATCGTAATATGGTTGGTTATACAATTCACTTTTTTCAGGATTACTAACTGATTTAAACATATTATCAATGGATTGGACTTTTCTATCTACATAAGTTTCATTAAAATCCCAATTTATTCCTGTCTTTGTAAAAACCCTAACATCAATATTTGAATAATTATCTTTATTTTCCCATGTTACTTTTTTCTCATTTGTTGGATCATCTTCATCAGGAGTTCCTTCTATAGATTTCCAACTATCAGGGTCTCTGTACAAAGTTGCGTTTACTGTTGAATACAAATATTTTCCATCTTGAACTTCTGCCATTATGTTTCCATTATAATCTTTATCAGTTATTGTTAAACTTATTCCTTCTGTATTTACCCAACTATTTACATTTGTATCCCAACTTGCCCCCATACTTGTCATTATTAGTTCACCCATTATTGCATCCTCATTTTCTGCTATAATTAAAGTTTTTATATGGTCTGGCATTGAATTAACTGTTTCTATACTCCATCCCATAACACTTGCTATTATTTCATTCGATACATCTTTAACATTTTTTACATCTATTCCAATCTGACTCCTTAATATTTCTTCCGCTCTATCACTTCCTAAAATTTGGATTAATGATTCTGCCATTCCAACCCCTGTCATATCTTGTTCATCTGGGATACTTGTACTTATTACTTCTCCTTTTCCATTTAAATAGTCTATGCTCAATTCTTTCTTCTTATCAAAAATTAATTCGTGGCTACCATCTGCGTACATTTTAATCTTCCAATAATCCGCACTTGAATCATAGGCTGCATTCACATAACCTCCAAATGCTCCCCAGTCTCCTGTTTCTAATGCATAGTCAAATACTGCTAGGTCATCTTTTAGGTTTTGATTATTGTCAATTATATCATTCATCATGGTTTTATACAAACTGTCGTTTTGCATTTTCTTTGCCATTACTGTGTGACCTAAAACTGCGTTTGTAGTTTCTATTTGTTGACTTTGTTCATCACTCACAATTCCATCTCTATAGGCTTCGTGTTGTAGAGTAAGACCTAAATCTATGAATCCGTCGTTTAGTGTTGAGTTTATGTGTATAATTTTTTGTCCGTTTTCGGTTACGCTTTGGGCTACTTCGCTTCCTTCGGAATCGAACTTAAAAAGTGTGTCGCCATTTATTATGTCGTCTAGTTGGTCTTTAGCTAACTCATCTCCAAAGCCCCATTGAGAACGTAGGGCATCTAGTACTTCTTTATTTTCATATCCTATGTTGTTTATTTGACTGTTTTTATGTAGGTTTGTTGCTCCACCAAAGGCTCCAACTAGGTTTTGGTAACTTATATTTGTTCCACCCATACCGATTTTACTCTTTATGCCATCTTCTCCAAAAGAGAGCTCCAGCATTCCAACGCCTTTGTAGTTTAACAAGTTGAAGTTAGCATTTTCACCCATTAGTAAGGATGTTGTATTTGTTGCCAAGCCTCCCATTAATGTGTTTAAGGTTTTTATGTTTCCTATTTGTTGGCTGTTAAATCCATTTACATACATGTTCTTTTTCATTTCACTGTATTATATTCAACATACCGTTCAACTTTTTGAGGATCATATCCAGAAGTGGAATCAAACAAAATTACATCTCTACCCCAAACCCAACCTTCTAAACCATCATCGAATTTAACTTTTACCCATTTAGATATTTTCCCTTCATGTTCTACTAAATTAGCTGTTGTTTCAATTATTTTTACGAAAAAAGTTTCATTTCCATCAAATTTTTTTATAGGTTCTGATAAAAAATCAGGATTTTCATAAATTATGATATTCTCTCTTTTTTCTTCATATGGCTTTTCTATACAGACCTTTGATGTATTTGGCGTAAAAAAATCTTCCATTGGCACATATGGTCTTGTATATTGAGGTGTATCTAATACTAATAGTTTTTCATCTTCTGACCATTTTTCTATTCTAATTTGAAAACTATCATTCCCGCAATTTTCAAAATTATAACCTTTATCGTAATATAGTGAATCGGAATAAAATGTAGAAGTTTCTGGATTATACAAAATAAAATGTTTTCCTCTTTCTCTTATAATTTGATTTTCATCAGTAATGGATACCGTACCAACATAATCAAAATTATCATATTTTTCTACTATTGTGTATAATTCTTTGTCCTCAATTTTTAGATACTTACAACATATATCATCAACAGAAAACTCTTTACCATCTTCTCGAACATAAATATTCGGGTTGTCTAATTCATAACGACCTAAACTATATCCTTTTTTCTTTAAAAAATATGAATCATTTTGTTCTACTAAGTAGTTATAATGTTCTTCTGACATATCAGGAACAAAATATTTTTCTTTATACTCATATAACAAATGAAACCATCCCTGTTTTAGAGAATAACTTTCTCCTGTATAATAAACATTTTTAACTACATCATATGTTTTCAAGTATCTTATTGATGGATATACAGAAAAAGAGAAAGTTACTTTATCAGATTCTGAAAATTCAAAATGACCTTCTCCACTGTTTATCCAACGAATTTTTTCAATATCTCTTATCTCTTCAAATGAAAAAGCTGATATAGAAAAAATTGTAAAAACTAATAAAAATAAAAAACTGATTCTTTTTTTAATATCCACAGTTGTCTACCCCTTTTTTGAATTTATGAAAATTATGCCAATAATAGGCTTTATTAACATAATCAAGTTTACTAAAATAAGCATCGTATTGTTTATCATAAATTTTATCTCCCATAGAATTAAAAATAATATTAAACAAAGTAGAATTACGTAGATCTTTATAAATCTTTCCATACTCTGTTAATTTATATGCATCCGCTCGACCAATTTGATAAATATCTTTTTGTGTGTACTGACCAGCAGGATCTAGAATATTAAGCTTAATTGTTGGAGAATTATGTAATACACTTTCGGGAACATCTTGTGTATTTATATATTCTATATCATTTAATAAAACAGAATGATAACTATAATTATTTGGATTATTTTTTGAATTTGTTCTTAAATGAACAAAGTATTCATCATTTGTATCTTCTTTTAAATTTAACAAATAGTTTTCCATATCTTTCATATTTTCACCTTTGTAAAAACTACTTTCGTATTCAATTACATCAAAAGTAGCTTTTGATAATACATTTATTGCTTTTGCATAAGTACTACCATAGTTAAGTAAATTCTTTTGATTATCAATTAGGTCTCTTGCAAATACATCATTTTTTGCTAATAAACTGTTTGCATCTTTTAATGAGGACAATTCCCCTGTAATTGAATATGCAACATAAGCTGCAGTTGATAAGGTACAAGCATATCCATATAAATCATTTACTTTTGTAGGGATATAACCATATTTCATCGCATCTTCGTTAGTAAAATCTGTTAAAGAAACATTAGGAGCAAATTCATCAATTGTTTTTTTATCAATAACAGATTCATCTATCAAATGTAATGCATATTGTTCCTTTTTATACACATTATATGCGTTTGATTTTTGCTTGTCATTATATGCTTTTACTAGTTCTTCTGTATATCCATTCCCCAATATGATTCCTTTATTTTGTATTTCATTCTGTCTCCAACCAGGATCAGCAACTCCTGCTAAATACAAATCATTTTCTAAATTATCTTGGTAAAATACATCACCAAAAAATAGTTCTGTAAATACACCCATTTCTCCATATTGTTTATACACTTCAGTCATATATGCAATGTCAGAAATTGAATCATAAGATTCACCAGTTACACCAAATTTCTCTTGTAATTGTGCATAAGTATCATATCCACCAACTCTTGCTTGAAGTTCGTCATAACCACCCAAATGAATTCCTTCATGACTAAACATTGAAGCAAGTTGTGCAGAACCTTCTTTTCCCCCACCAAGTAATTTTTCACTTATGTATATAGTATTATTATCTGTATCTACACGACCTAATGCATTTCCTTCAAAATCAATATATTCTACAGCTAGTTTTTCACTCCAGATGTCTTTTGCTAGTTGTTGGTTCATCCCTGAAGTTGTGTAGCCTAGCATATTTATACTGTTTAGAGTACTGCTTGTTTCTGTGCTTTCGTGTTTCCAATCGGTTACTTTACTTGCTTCTTTGTAACCGGCTGCTACGTTTCTTAGGTTTTGGTAACTTATATTTGTTCCACCCATACCTAAGCGGCTACTTATTCCGTCTTTCCCGACTGTTAATTCCAATAATCCTACTCCGTATGCATTGACTAGATTAAATGTGGCATTTTCTCCAAAGGCAAGAGCTACTCCGTTTTGTACAAGTCCACCTGCAAGACTATTAAAGGCACTTATGCCACTTACATTAAATGTGTTTGAATTAAGTTTTATATTGTTTTCATCTCTTAGGTTCAAGCCACCCATACCACCTGTTATCCCAGCTCCTAAGGCTCCACTTATAGTATCTGTACTGTATAGAGATTTTGTAAAGTTGTCGGTATTAAACGCTAGTCCGTCTTGCCCTATATAGAGTGAGTTTACTGCACTATTAGCTACTGTTGTTACGTAGTTTGTGGTCATGCTTATTCCTGCTTGAGTTGCAAAATTGCCTACTTTCCCGACTCCTTGCATAGCCTTTCCTGCTAAGTCGCCTAAAGCATTACTTCCAGCTCCTATTCCTGCACTCATCGCTGTACTTATCGCCTTCTTCCCTAACTCTAAACCTACCTCTGCTGCACTCTTGTAGCCGCCTGTTATATCTGCTCCTGCAAATATTAGATCATCTACATAGCCTATTATCGTTCCTAAAGCTGCTCCTCCTGCTATATTCCCTATCACACTTGTCGCTATATCTACTACTCCTCTTACCGTCGGTGGTTCAATCCAACTTCCTTCTGATTCCCACAACTTTTTGTCATACATCGCTTTACTTAATTCCACTATCCCTGCTTGCGATCGCAATCTATTCCAGTGGTAATCTAGCATTATCTTGCCCATTTGTCCCATGCCTTTGTCGGCTATATTTTCATCTTTGTTTTTACTTAAATCTAAATCTGTCTTAAACTGTGGGGCATAGCCTATATGTCTTCCTAACTCTCCTGCCCTTAGCCTTACTATTTCTCCTTCTTCTCTCTTTTCAATTTCTTCTGTTCCTAGCTCTAGTATTTTCTCTTCATTCTTTTGATACTCTTTTTCTTCCCCTCTCGCTGCTACACTTCTTTCAAGTATATACTGCCCTTTTTCATCTCCAAATACTCGTTCTCCCCATGCTCTAACTTCTAGCTGCTCTATTTCTAGCTCTGCCATATTTTTAGCTGTACCTTTTTCTTTTGGTAATTCAACTCGGAACTTTTCATACCTATGCATACTCTGTCGTTCTTTTATTGCTTTCATTACCGTTGAATCTATCACTACTTCTCGACTTATTTCTCCTTCTATGCTATATCCGCTATTCAATGCCAATTCTTCTTGCCATTTTTCCATCATTGCGTTTTCTTTTTCTATTCTTTCAACATACCCTTTCTTTACTTTTTCTAACATTTCTTTCCACTGTGATATCGCTACTTTTTCTGCTACTTTTTCCATAGCCTTTCGGTTTTCTTCTACTACTTGCTCTATACTTATTCTTTCTTCCACTTCTTTTTTCTTGTCATATCCTTGCTTTATTCCAAGCCTGTCGCCACTAGTTCCTACTATCACATTTGTTACTTCTCTTATCTTTCCTAAAACATCACTTTCAGCAAGATATTCTTCTATTCGTTCAACATTTGCGACTTTCATGGATTCTACTTTTCCAATTCTTCTTTCTATCGCTTCTTCAACTCCTGTTCCTTGTAATGTTCCGCTTTTATACTCTTGTACTATCCATTCTTCTTTAGCTTGTAAAAACTCTTTATAATTTTCTTCCCATTCCAATACTTTTTTTTCTACCTCTTTTTGATATTCTTTTCGCCACTGGTTATATCCTGCGTTAAGCCGTTCCTCCGCTTTTTCCCATTCCCCACTTCCTGTTCGTATTATCTGATACATTTGAGCTTGCCATTCTTCTATCTGTCGTTCTTGCTCTTTTTGTTCTTTTTCTCTTTCATACTGAGATTCCAATAATCGTCCTACTTTTTCTTGCCGCTCAATTTCTAGAATCTGCTCTAGTATTTCTTTTTGTACTTGTACCGTATAGTCCTCTGTTTCTCCTCCTAATCTTACATTCGAATTATATATCCCTTTTTCTATTTTCGCAAGAAATAATTTGTGATTAATGCTTCTAAAAGCCCAAATTTTTTCTCCTGTTTCTTTTAAGTCTTGATATAACTTCTTTTTTTGCCTTTCTGTTGTTTCTTGTAGTAGTTTTTCATATTCTTCTGCATACATTTCTCTTTCTTGGCTAGAAATATTTTTATCTTCAGAATTTTTTTTCAGCTGTTGAAGTTTTTCCTTTGTTGAATAATCCAATTCAACCGCTGAATTAAGAATTGCTTCATATTCTTTTTTTTCTAAAAGTTGAGTTTCAATAAGCCGCTGTGCTATCTGGTTTAAGTTTTCTTTGGCATCTGTTTCTTTTTTCAACAAATATAAACTTATCTTTGACACCGCATCAGATACTGTTTTGCTTTTATTTTCCCCATGTGCTTTTTGAAACAATTCTTTTGTTGTTACTAGGAGTTCTTCACCCTTATCTATTGCTGTACTTTTTTTTACAGCAGAATCTATTGCCTCCAAAAAATCATTATAGCTTATTTCTTGTTGTTCTCCGCTAGAATTACCGTATTTTAATAAATTTAGTTTTTTTGTTTCTTCCGTGAGTCTATTTTCCTTTTCTTTATAATCCTGAATTTTAGTAACTTCTTCTTTATGAGCTATCGAAGCGATATTTTCTTTACCTTGTTGAAGACTTTCGGCGTTTTTACGCATCGATTTTATGCTATTTCCATTACTTGTGTGATATATTGCTGTTCCGGCATGGGTGGTTGCTGGTACTAATGCCCACCAATTAAATGGAAAAACCATTGCGTAGTACATAGCTGAAAGTCCTGCGTTTACTCCAGCAAGTAGGAATTCTTCTTTTTCACTTTGATGCAATTTAGAAATTACTGATTCTAACCCTCTTTTTTCTACAACAGCTTTTTCTCTAGCACTTAAATCGAAGGCTAAATTTGTTTCTCTATAAAAAAGGAGTTTTGCTATATCGCTATCTCCTTCTGCATTTTTTATTATTTTTGAATAAGCTTTATACAATGATTCTATTCTTCCATTACGATAATATTCGGGAATGTCTATTCCATGGAAATCATCGTTAGCTAAAACATCTGCTAAAAATAAATTATCATTTTTTATGTCAAGGAAATTATCCTGATTTTCATTGTTAATATTTGTTCTAACATATAAAGCCGCTAACAATAAATTTTCTATGTATTCTTGTCCCTTTGCGAAAACTTCTTGCCACCATTCAAATGCATCTGTTTCTGCTTTTGTAAGATTTTCTATTCCATCTGTACGAACAAAAACTTCTGTTTTTTCATTAAGATACGTTTCTATAGTTGATTCATCTTGTTCTGCAACAGATGATTTAAGTGTAACATCTGTTTTATACTTACCATCATCTGTAATGTTTTTGCTTATATCATAAGCAAGTGTGAATAAATATTCTCCGTTTTCGTCTTTTGTTAACCTTATAAGATTTTTTGTATCATCATTAAGGGAATTTTCCTCTTTGTTATATGATTTTACTATTTGTAAACGTGCATTTTGTTCAACAGCTTCTGCTTGGCGAGTCTTATGTTCTTGTTGAGCTATAGCTTCGCTTATTTCACTAGCTAAAACCCTTGCCATATAGTATTCTTTTACAGCATCGCTATATTCTTTTTGAGATTGATTATATTCTTTATCGTCAAATTTTATTCCTTCTTCTAACAATGATTGCAGTACGTCATTTGCAACTTGTTGCATTTGAAAACTATATCTAATATGGTCCAATTTTTCTTTTGGACTAATATAATCACTTTGCGTATCTGTACCAAGGTAAATACTTGTTGCCCAATCATACTTTTCTTGAGCTATGCGTTTTTCAAGCTGTTTTTCTTTTAATATTTCGTATTGCTTTTCTGAATATTCTATTGTTGCATTATATTCTTCTACCGACTTTAAATATTTTTCCAGTGAATTATTATATTCAGTCTGAGCCACATCCTGTTCGCTTTGTTTTTTTTGCAGCTTTTCCATTGCCTCTTGGCATTCTTTATCTAACTCAGCTTCACTCTTATTCATTATTTCAAGTATTGCTGTCATATTATCCAGTTCAGTTAATGATTCAGTTTTATTCGTGTGTTGTTCAAATTTTTGTTGTAGAGAAAGTAAATTACGCTCAATATCTTCTATATTCAACAATGAAGAATCTATTATTTCGTACAAACTGCCTTTTTGATAAAGTTCATTCAGTACATTTAACTGAATATCACCCATTGAACTAAAATATTCTAATCTGAAATCTTTTAATTCTTCAAAACCTGCTTTTCCTGATTCAACAAGTCTCTCTATTAAAAAATACAACTGAGTGTTTTTTTCTTCTAATATTGTTTTTTGATATTGCATTTCCCATTTTAGCATTATAAGTTGCTGATTTTTTTCTTCTAAAATAACTTGAATTTTTTCCATAATCTGAGCTTTTATATCAGAAAAATTTTCTGCAACAATACCATTTTTCATATCAGCTAGCATAGAACCGTAAAGAGTAAAAAGTTCCTCTTGATCTGGGTCAATTTCTAAAACCTCAGATAAAACTTGTTCATAGTTTTCATTTGTGGCAATAAAATTTTGCCAATTTATAACTTTATTGTAATCGTTTTCGGTTGCTTTATATTTTTCTGAGGTTTGTTGCAAAAGATTTTCGCTTATATCTTTAGCTAAATCATTGTAATATGCATAAATTGCTTGATAATTAATCACATTGCTTATAAAACCATCTCTTAAATCCAATGCAGAACTATGCATTCCTTCTGTACTGTCGTACAAAGAATAAAGAAGTTCTAAAAGTATTGGAATTTCTTGGTGACTAAAAAAATCTTCTTGTTCTACTAAACTAAAAAAAGCTTCTCCGGCAACGATATCTTTTTGTGCAAGATTTTCTATTCTAAAGTTTTCGTATAATCGAATTATCTCATCTTTGTTAGTAGAGTCTTCTTGCCATATTTCATCAAGGCTCTTACCAGAAAGATAAGATAAAACTTCTTTTCGTTTTATAATTTCATTTTCAAGAAAAACAATTCCTTCTCTTAAAGATTTTTCAAGAGCCGCTTTTGTTTCTTGAAACTTTCTTGTAGCATTTTCATCTGTTTGCAATTCTAATTCTTCTATAGCATTTTTAAATATTGCTAAATCAGAGGAAATTATTGAAGTTACTTCTGGATTAATCTTGGTAAAGGTATTTGTAAATGTATTTAGTTCAGCAATAAGTAAAACAATATTGTCGCCACTATTTAAGGCGTCTAAAATTAATTGTCCTTTTTCTTTTAGATTTTCAAACTGATTTAATGAAACATAGTATTCATTTCCATTTTCTAGGCTTTCAATTAATGCATTTGTATTTTTGATATTAATTAAATTGCCATAAGTTTTTAATTGTGTATAATATTCCAAAAGATAAGCTGTAGCTTGTTCTAAAGATTCACTTTGCGATACAGAATAAATTTCTTGCAACAAATTATTTATTTGTTTTTCAACATATTCAAAATCAATGTTATCCTTTACCGCCAACGCTTGTTGATACTCAGCCCTTGCAGCTGCTACTTCTGTCTGCTTGATAGAAAGATTCTTAGCTGCCTGTGACATTTCAGCCGCTGTAGCATCAGAGTTTTCTTGTGCATCAGTAAGTTGTTTTATTGTAAGTTCATATTGTTCAAGCTGAATTTTGTAATTTTTGCGAGCTTCTTGCAAAGCAATTTCTGTTGCCGCTGCATTCTCTATTCCAGATGACACATCCTCTGCATAATCATTCAGAACTGTAGCAACATTTAATTCATTTTGCCAATATGTTAAGGTGGCGTTACTTTTCATTAATTCAAGTTCAAGCTCATCAAGGTATGGAGAACTCGCTGTTGAACCAAGCAAACTGAACTGTTTTTCAATCGCCATTAAACTTTGCTGTCTGTATTTTTCTGCAAGCGTAAGCCACCCGTCTTCTGAATTAAATAAAGAATCTTGGCTATTCCATAAGGCTTCATCAAAATAATATGAAAAATCTCCTAAAACATCTTTAACTTGCTCTGAAGAAGATTCGTTTTCGAGAACAAAAAAACATTGAATAGTTTTTTTTAAATTTTGAATCTTAGTTTTATAGTCCTCAATTTCTTTTGTTAATCTAATTTTATCTTGTTCAGCTTTCTTTTTTTTATTTTCAAGTAATAAATTCTCAAAAGTACCGTTATTATTTGAATTTGTTGATAAAACTTTTTCTGCCTCTTCAAGTTCTTTTTTACTTTTTTCAAGTTCTAAAGAAAGTTTACTCATTGCTTCATTATTCAACTGATTTTTTATCATCGCTAGATAAGATGTTTTCCAATTAAGTATTTTTTCTTTTAACAATGAAATTCCACCTGATGTTAAAAGGTAAGACAAATCGCAAGTAAATTCCTGTAAAGCTGGGTCTTCTGAAAACCATTTTTCAATAGGTGTTATATTATTTTCATCAGATTCTGTTTTCCAGTAATAATATACATTATTGTATTTTTCGCCCCATAAAAGATACCATCCTTCCATACCTTGATGACACATTGCCATCATCTGGCGACTTTGGTTATATATATTTACTTGAGATTCAATTATTTTTTCTTTGTAGTTGTATTCTTCTTCTAAAAATTGAATAATTTCAGCTTCTGCTCTTGCAATTTGCTGAGCTAAATCTTCTTCCGCTTTACGCCAATTTTCAAGTCCTTGATTGAATTTATCTAAAATTTCATTTTCCCAATCTTTGCGTGCTTGTCTTAAAGTTTCATAAGACTTAAGCCACGCTTCTTCACTTTCTAAATAAACCTGCGATGCTTCTTGTTCCCACTGTGTTCTTGACGCAAGGAATTGTATTTCTGCTTCTTCCCATTTTGCAAGTGCATCCTCCATTTTGGCACGAAATTCCTCAAGCCATTTTTCTTGAGTTAGATAAATATCTTCTGTTTCGTTATTTTCTAACTCTGTATCTAATTTAGAAAGAACTTGATTTGTAGCCCTAGTACTTTCTGCTCTGGCTTCTTGGGCAAGTTGCAATGCAATTACTTCTGCTGCCTGTGTTGCACTCAGACGTTTTAGTGAACCTCTGTCATAAAGTAAGTTGCCCAAAAGTTTATTTTGTTCTTTTTCTAAAACCATTTGGAATTCTGTTTCAAGAATACTTTTACTTGTGGCAGCAGCGGCAACAACAAGATTCCGTTTAGTTTCATAATCAAGATTAACTTCTGAAATAACATTTTCTAAATCTTCCATTTCTACACTAACTTTTTGCCACCACTTGGCAACTTCATCTTGTTCTGCAACAAAGTTATTCCACTGTTTTTTTGCTTCGTTTGCATCTTCAATTAAAATCTGCCGACTTTTATTCCCATCAGAAGCCGTATATTGCCATTGCTGCTCGTATTCATTTAGCAACATTGATAATTCTTGTGCATCTTGATTTCTGTGTTGCAATAAAAATTGTTCCAGCAACCACTTGGCATAGCGATATTCTTTTTGCTGGCGAAAATTACTTTCAACTTCAGTTTTTTTCTGTTGCCAGCTTTCTAAATCACGTTCTTTTTCTAACAAGGTTGCATTTTCCCAAGTTGCCAAAGCAACGAGGAATCCTTCATCTGCTAGCATTTGCCAACGAGCCTGACTTGTTTCTAATGCAGCTCTATCAAGATATGTATTTAACTGTAATAAACCTTGCTGTTTTGAAATATAAAGTTCCTGAGCGGGAACAATAAGCAACAACTGTATAGTTGCAACTAAAACGGCTACAATTCTTTTCCAATTTGTCATTAAACCCTCCTATTTATTATTTGATGAATCTATTATGCTAGGAAACAGTAAAAGGCTCACAATTAATGAACCCGCTGTACCCCAAAGCATAAAAAACGCTAATTGTTCTGTAAAACCTCTTCCTGTTATAACTAGAGGTATTGCACCTGCCATAGTAGATAGCGAAGTTACAAGAACACTTTTTAACTTATCTTTAATTTTGAGTATGGTTATTGATTTTTCAGATTCTGCAATGTAAATAGCATTGTTTACCGCAAGACCACCCACCACTACCATTCCAAGTAAATCACCTGTTTCAAGTACACCTGATTGAATTAATTTTATAATCATAGGCAAAGCTATACTTGCAGGAATAACAGCGGTTAGTTTTATTGCTTTACTAAAATTTTCAGTTAAACCAAGTAAGAGTATCAGTATTCCAAAAATACACCCTAAAAGTAAAAAAAATAGATTTCGATAGTATTCTCTAAGTTCTTCTATTTCTTTTATGAATCTAAATCCGTATCCTTTTTCCAATGGTATCTGTGCTAAAATTTCTTTTGCACATTCCATTGCTTTTTGTGTACTTGAAGCATTTATATGTAACGTAAAATATGCAGCAGATCTTGTATCTCTTCTAAATAATTTACCTACTCCACTTTCTAACTGTATTTTTGCAACAGAACCTAATCTAATTGCAGACTTCTCTGTTGGGATTGAGGTCTGTTCTAATTCCCATGCCGTAAGTTTCTTTTTATTTTGTCCTGTAACACGAATATCTTTTTCTGTACCGTCTTTAATCCATTTGTCTACCACAGGACCAAAAAGCAACCACCTTAAATGATTTGCAACATCCTCAACAAAAAGCCCAGATTTTGCTAAAATCACACGTTGTGGCGTTATCGTCAACTGGCTTTCACCTTCTTTAAAATTTAAAACTCCTTGTACCACGTTGACAGATTTTGTAGCTAATTGAAGAGCTTCCCTTGCTATCTGTTTACACTTTGCTTCTTCATCACCGGTAATTGATATTTCAATTTGATATAAGTTACCCCTAGAATCCTCACCTGCATCTGGAACATATAAAAAACCTTTTGGTACTGAACTTGACAATCGTTGTATTGAATTAGCTAATTCTTTTCTTTCTGTAACTTTAGGATCAAATCCCACTTCTAACGTCGCATTACCAGTTTTTACTTCGCTACGGACAAACAAAAAACCACTTTGTAATTGAATTTGCTCTAAAAGTTCTTGAATATCAGAATCAATTACTTCTGCACAGGTGTCGCTTTCATACTCAACTGAAATTTGCAAAATATCCTGATGTTCTTCCATCTCAATGTTCTTGCCTGCAAGTACAAAAAGCACAATGGGTACAAAACATAGTGAAACAAAACAACAGTAACTGATTTTTTTTCGCTTAAGAAAAAAAATGCAACATTTTTCTGTAAGCCTTGTATATTTTTTTTCAAGATTAACACTTATTTTTTTTGCAAATTCATTTGTATTGCCGCCAAATACAAAGCAAGGCAAGAACACTGTGGCAATTAATGTAGAATTTAACAACATAAGTGCCACTGCAAATGCAACATCTGCGATACCAGGAACTTGTTGCTGTAGAAAAAACAAGGGTATCAAACATAATATTGTTGTAGCACATGATGATATAATTGAAGGCAAAACCTTCTTAACTTTATTAATGAACTCAAAAAAACTATTGGATTTTTCTGCAAGTTCTGCTACAAGGAATGGAGTATCCACAATAAAACCTAATGCGATTCCAACTCCAGAGAGAGTATTCTTATCAATTATGTATCCTAAAAGATGTAATTCTGCTAAAGTCCAAAGAACTGTAATTGGCAATAAAAATCCTAAAAGAATTGTCACCCTAGCTTTGTAAAAAAACAAAGGAACAAGAAGCATTACAACAAAAAAACTTTCAATCACAGATTTTATTGTTGAATTAATAACTTTTGAAAAGTCTTCACCCTTGTCATACAGTATTTTATAGTTAGAACTTCCTACCGGGGATTCTTCAATTATTTTTCTACAGGCCTTTGAAATTAATAATGGGTTACCGTCAAATGTACTTTTTATAACAATACCAACACATTCATCACCATTAACTCGAACAATTTCTTCTTGCGAACGATTGCTATAATTTACCGTGGCAAAAGCTGATAAATTGGCTACCCCTTCACCAGTGGCAACAGGAAGTTGTCTAATTTGTTCAAGAGAAGCAATTCTTGTATCTAACACCACAGGGATAGTATTTTTTTCACCACGTATAACACCTCCTGAATTAACAGCATTTGCTTCTTGAATCACTGTGCCTAATGCTCTTGGATTTATTCCACCAGCTGAAACTTTATCCGAGTCAAATTCAACAACAATATCTTGAATACTGCCCCCGGAGACAATAACTTCAGCAACGCCATCAACGCCTTCTAAAAGAGTTTTTAGTTCTAAGTCAAGATAACTTCTTAATGTATTTAAATTTTTGTGTTCCGTAATCGCAACACTTAATACTGCACCTTGCTGGGAGTGGGACGAGTAAATCTTTGGCTTTTGAACTGCTTGGGGCAGTGTTGCGTATAAGGTATCAACTGCATCCCGAATCGTAAGGTAAGATTTTTTTGCCTCCGTCCCATTATGGAAATAAGCTGTAACCAAAGACCTGCCATATTCGGTAACAGAACGCAACTCTTTAAGCCCTGATATTGGTGAAAGATATTCTTCTAAGGGAATAGTTATAAGTCTCTCAAGGGTTTTGGGATCCATACCAAAATATTCAATCTGAATGGAATAAACAATTTGTTCAACACTACTTTCTTTCCCTAAATTGATATCCTTAGCAATAAATGCCATAACAATAGAGAGACAACACAAAACAAAGAAAGCCTGAACAGGACAATTAAACCAGTTTTTATTCACCTCCATCTCCTCTTTTTTTGGGAATAAGTGTAAATAAAAATGGAACAACTGTTAGAACTAAAACCGTAGAAAAAATCAATCCACCTATTATGCATAACGCTAAACTAGTTTGACTATTTCTACCACCATAACCAAAAGCAAAAGGAATAAGAGCAAAAGTTGTCGTTAAATTTGTAACAAACAGAGCTTGAAGTTTTTCTGTGCATCCCTTTATTACATTTTCCTTGTTGTTTTGTAACTTACAGTTTAATAGGCAACTTTCATACAATAAAATTGAATTGTTCACTGATGTACCGAACAAAACAACTAATGCCACAATTCCATGAATATTTAACTGTTGATTAAAAATTAGCAAAAACAACATTCCACCTGCAAAAGCTGGTGGTAAAGAAATCAAAAGCAAAATAGGTATTAAAAAAGATTGAAATTGTGCCCCCATGACAAGATATAGCAACAAAATTGCCGTAACTAAAAGCAATAATCCGTTACCTATCATTTCTTGTAACTCAAGTTTCTGTAAATCGGTGAATTTAGAAAAATGTTGTTTTTGTGATTCATCAACGTCAAATGATTGTATCAACTTTGCGTCATGCCTATTGTAGCGATATAAGACTTTGGGATTAGTTTTAAATTCAAGATTACCTAAAATTCGCAACGGAACTTGTATCTGTTGCATACGAATAATTGTGTTGCTAAATTCACTTACTGTCATATTCTTTGCTTCAAGCAAATTTACAACTATGGGTATTGCCTTTCCTTCGTTGTAATACGGAGAACATTCCACACCTTCAAGGATTCCTCTAGCAGAAGCTGCAACATATGTTGGGTTCATTGAAAACCTTGAAACTGTTGTTCTATTTGGTTCAAAAATTAATTCTTGCAAATATTCTGACGGAGTAACAGTAATTTTTTCTGTTCCCAGTTTTTGCTGAAGTTCACTAACTTTGTCATTAACTTGCTCTTGATTTTCTGCTGTTACAACAAAACTATTTTTGCTCATGGCAAGAATTCTAGAAAGCAAATCTTCATTTTCAACAAATTTAATTTCATATTTTAAAGTTTCAAGCTTTTCTTCAACTACAATGTTTTTTAAATCAACTTTATTTTTAGGATATAGAGTAACTTTAAGTTGTTCTTTGCGTTGTTCTGGACGGGAAAGGCTTACTAAATCGTTGCTTTCAATACCACCAGTCATAGCCACAATATAATCTTTACTATCAAGTACCGTTGCAATTTCAGATGCAACTTTTTCTATATGGCTTAGTTCCGTTCCAGCTGGGAAGTCAACTGTAAAAGCAACTTGTCCAGAAGAAACTTTTGGTAACAAATTAAATTCTAATCTAAGTACAGAAAATAAAGCAACAAATATACATATGACTATAGGAATAAAAGCCAAATATTTTTTTTCAAAAATATGTTGCAACAGGATGTTGTATTTTTTTTGCAATGTAACAATGGATTTTTTGTTACTGTAGTTTTTAAAAGTAATTACACTATACATTGCAGGAATATAAGTCAAAGAAAGCAAACAGGCAGTTATTACAGCCGCTATTATAGCTAATGCCATATCTTTAAAAAGTTCGCCTAATAAACCTTGCAAAAAAAATATAGGAATAAATACTACAGCTGTAGTTAAAGCAGAACTTGTATTTGATAGAGCAACTTCTGTAACTCCATCGACTATAGAAACCTTTAATGACTTTCCCCGTTGCCCTTGGCATCTTTTACCTAAATTTTCTAAAACTATTGCTCCTGCATCCACAACCATGCCAATTCCTACTGACATTCCAGAAAGAGACATTATGTTTATTGTAGCACCTGCAATTTTTAACGAAATAAAGGCAGCCAAAGCAGAAATTGGTATGACACTAGAAAGAAGTAATGCTTTTCGCCATGAACCAAGAAAAGCAAAAATAACAATAGTAGTAACAAAAACACCAGCTAAAGCCGCTAATGCCAATGAAATCATTGCAGATTTCACTTGCAAAGAAAGATCTTCTAGTACCACGAAGGAATAATGGCTGTCGTATTGTTGCGTTAAACGCTCTAGCTCTGTTCTGACATTAGAAGAAAGCTCTATAGGACTGGCGTTTTCTTTTTTTGCAATACCAAACTGAATACATTCTTTCCCTTGATATGTAAAAAAACTTTCTTTTTCTTGCACATCCATTTTTACCTGAGCTATATCTGAAAGATTTACAAAACTTCCATCAGCAAAAGCAACAGGAATACTACTAATTTCTTCTAACGAAGTAAACAAACCTGCCGTTTTGACAACAAATTCCTTATTCCCTGACTTAATATTGCCTGCAGGATATTCAAAGTTTGACTTATTTAAAACATTTGCAACATCTTGTAGTGTTAGTCCTCTAGCTTCAAGTTTTTCAAGGAAACAATTTACACTAATCTGTTCTTTTAATCCTCCAATGACACTAACGCTACCGCAACCTTTAATACGTTGTAAAATTGGTTTTATATCCTTATCTGCTAAATGTCGTCCATACAATAAATCCCCATCAACAGGAATCATAGCCACCGTTATGGTGTTTTGTAATCCTATGTCTTTTTGAATTTTTGGTTTTTGACAATTTGCAGGTAGCGTTCTGTAGCAAAGATCTATTATCTCTCTACACTCTACAAGTGCCATGTCGCAATCAGAACCCCAATGCAACTCAAGGCTAATAGTTGAAAGGCCATCTCTTGTTACAGAAGATATTCTTTTTAATCCCTTTAAGCTGACAAAGGCATCTTCTAAAGGAATTGTTACTAATTCCCTCATGTCTTGTGCTGAAATTCCTTGATATTCTGCACAAACAATAAGTTTTCGGCAGTTTATAACTGGTAGCAAATCCCAACTTATATTAAATACACAAAAGCTACCAAGCAAAATAATTGCTAAAATAATAGATAATATAGAAACCGGATGTTTTACAGAAAAAGATACTAATGACCTAATCATGATTTATTCACCACGCAAACTGAATCTGAAACCATGGTATTTCCTAAATTGTCGCAAACACCGCTACCAACAGTTAAAGTCAAAAGTCCAGCTGCCTCTGAATTAATAACTTCAACAGAGCATTTTATTACCCAAAGTTTAGCAGAATCTGTATTTGATAAATCTAATAAAACATTATCTTTTGCAAATTGTTCATAGGCTTCTATTGGCATTTCTGTTGGTTGAATAATATTAAGATTTTTTATTATCAGCTCAAGGCAGCTGTTAGTAGCCGATATAGTAAGATTTTCCATTACACTGAATCTATCCAAAGAGGTTGCTTTTGAAGAAGTAGTAAAAAATAAATATAAATCTGTAGCCACCGCTTTACTATTTTCTACCACAGGAAATAATATGGGATCAAAAGAAATAGAGTCATATGGTTTTTGTGGCGACAAATTAAAAAAATCTAAACCATTTTTAATAAAACCTTTTATAAATTTTACTGGTCTATCTTCTTCAAGAGAAAAACTAATATCTAATTCAAAGTCATCTTTTATCTGATTACCAAAAAAATCTGAAAGCCCCTTTTTTATTCGTAAATAATATGTTTTTCCCCATTCAGCTCCATCCGCAAAAGCTATTTCTGCCCAAAGACCTCTTTTTTTATCAAAAGACAACTCAACTGGCAAATCCGGCTCAAGACATATGTAGTTACTGAATGCATCTAAGTCAACCGGTTCATTCCATTCGATACGAATAACAGAATCCGTAGCCACATTAATACGCTCTTTGGGAAAAACTTGTTGCAAAGAATTGTTATACGGCGAAAGATGGTATATCCTTTGAACAGGAGCCTCTGTATCTATTCCATAACGAAAAACCCAATCAAAGTTTTGTCTCATTTTGTTGCATTGCAAATCTTCAAGTTCCGTTGATATTTTAATTTGATATAATGTTCCAAGTTCAAGAGGCTCACATAAAATCAATTTTACAGAATCACTATCTTTGCTAAATTCAGTAATATATTCAACTGCTGGAGAAAGGGAAAATGCTTTATCAAAAGAAAACTGATCTATTGGTTCAGAAAAAAATACTTCTATTTCTGGTAGATGTGGCGAATTTAATTTATATATAAAATCATCTTTAGGCAGAATTGCTTTTACAAAAGGTGGAAGCGTTTCTTGCCGTGTGCTATATCTTAAAACATAAGGTTGCAATAAAGAATAACCTTTTTCATCCTCTACCGCTTCCGTTAGCTCTAATAAGTAATTTCTATGGGGTTGTATTCCTTGCTTTGGATAGAAAAAAATCCTTGAATCTTGAAAAGTAAAGTCGCCATCCAAGATTGTACCATCTTCTGTTAAAGAAAATCCATTCCTTATAGATTCTGATGTAGGAGGTCGGCAAAAATTAATTTCAACACAGGAAGTCTCAAAACTACAGGAAACAACTTCTAAAGGTGGCAAAAGAAAATCAGTACAACCAAAAACCAATAAACAAACTAAATTAATCGCCGTTATTTTTGCTATATTGCTTTGAAAATGATACATACATCCTCCTCTAAATATTCTTCTGCTTCGTTGCAGATATATTCTTGCCCGCTAGAAACATAAAGTCGATAAAAACATTCCACATCCATTGAACTTTCAGACAGACCACTCCAAGTAAGTTCAACTGCAAAACCATCTTGAATCCATTGAACTTGTTCAAGAATGGGTTCAGCTACGGTTACTGGAAAAAAACTTTCCAAACTTATTGCTTTTATTGCTGAAATACGTTTTTCTTTTGGTATTGCAGATGAAAACCAAATTCTTAAATGACATTTTTTTTCTTCACCAGACTGATTCAAAACATATTGTTCACCATAGCTTGGAAATTGAACAATCGTAGTGCTACCTAAATCAACTTTTGCAATACTCATATAGTTGTTGAAAGTTGTAAAAAAACAAGAATTAGAATCAAAAAGTTTAAGCCCCGTGGTGTCTGCCACTGTAGAATCAATTTTCACTTCATATTCTGTTTGTATTTTCCATGGTTCGAGGGGAATCCAAATTACTCGGAAAGGATTGTTCTTATCTTGTACAAGCTGACCCTTTGCAGTCGGAGAAAAACTAATACCTAATTTAAGTGTTTCAATATCCATAGGCTTTGAAAAAATAAAACCTATTGCTTCTCTATCCTTTAGGCTTCCATCAAGGGAACTTGTTTCTCTCCAGAAGAAATCTCCTTCTTCCCCCATTGAAACAGGGCATACAGTTGTAAGTAAGGGTAAATCCACATCAGTAAAAGTACAAAACGTTCCCGAATAATTTCGATTAATAGCATAGCCATCAGCAGCAATTATATCGGAAATACTCCAAGTGTAACGATTATTAATATTCCAACTAGAAGAGGGATAGACAGAAACACTTGTACCAGAATCATTAAAGAAAATATTTGTTTGACAATATGGTGTTATATTAAAGTTTTCAATAAAGCTAGCAGTGTCAACAGCTTTATTAAACGTAAAAATTAGAGGTTTTGAAAGAGATACCAATGTAGAATCCGGAATATAACTTTGAACTAAATATAATTCGCTACCTTCTTTCCCATAGATAAAACTACGTTGTAGTAAAACATTATAAGAACCACCTTCCCTTGATAATAAAGTTCCATTTACAATAATTTGATAACCAACGCCATATTCCCATGGAACGTGTGGCTTTACGAAAAATGTTGTACCTTCACCTGTAATTTCTGCTTCTACAACACGATTTTCTCGTTTAAGAATTATATTTGAATTTACACTTTCAAATTCCATTGATTTAGAAAAAAAAACTTCAATTCTCTCTCCTAGAAAAAAATTTTGTTGAGATTCGATGGAACAGGTCACTCTTAAATCATCAAAAGAAATAAACGAACAACCAATATTGTTTAAAATTATATACATCATTAAAATAAATCTTGCATTTTTATTCTGAAACATTTGTTCCTTCCTTTAAAAAAGGTGATGGAGAATCAATAATGATGTCGCCTGGTTTAATTCCATCTGAAATCCAAAGAGTACCATCTTTTTCTTGTGCAATTTTCACATTTGTTTTTACTGCCATACTTTTTTTTACTAAAAACACTTGGGAGTCACCATCATTTGAAAAACTTACTAATGCTGTTTTGGGAATAGTTGGTAATGAATGTTGCTCTTTTTTTGGAACAATACATTTTACAAACATTCCAGGTTTTACTTCTAATTTTGAATTTTCAACTTCAGCTTTTAATGTCAAATTCCCAGTTTGTAAATCCACTACAGGCGAAATTTCTGCAATTTTAGTCTGAAAACACAGATTGCAAGAAGGTAATTCAACAGTGACAGGTGAACCTATTGTAATACCGCCCATATCTTCTTCTTGAACATAAAAAACCGCATGAGCAGGTGACACATCCATTAAAGTAAAAATTTTTTCGTTTTCAGGTACAAATTCACCTTGATGAAAATACACTGCTCCGACTACGCCATCGCTAGGAGATTTTATAAAAAGTTCTTGCATAAGTTTGTTCATCGAATCCAAATTTTTCTCTGCATTAAATAAATTAGAATATGCAGCCTGAAGTTCTGCTGTATAAGTTCTTGTATTCAACTGAACAAATTGTTCTAAACGCTCTTGAGGACTTTCGG
Organism: Spirochaetaceae bacterium; assembly: GCA_017622235.1. GTDB lineage: Bacteria > Spirochaetota > Spirochaetia > Treponematales > Treponemataceae > Treponema_F. The sequence goes on from JAGARN010000005.1 coordinate 241,130, forward strand.
CAGGGACAATTCCGTTTGCAATTAAATCTGATTCTCTAAATCCAAGTTGGCTTGTAACTAACTCTTTATTTAATATTTCTAAAGTCGCCTGCTTAGCACTTATAGCTAATTTTTTACTTTCAATTTCAGCTGTTGTAACACCACCTATTTCATAAAGTTGTAAACTGTCTTCTAAGTTTTTTTCTAAATCAACAAGTTCCAGTTGTTGCTGTTTAATTTCCAATTCTGTTTTTTCGATTGCAAGCAGGCGACTTTCCACCGAAAGCCTTGCTTCTTGTAATTTTGTTTCTGCAAGGAAAACCGCTGATTCAGCAGAATTAAGTGAATTCTTTGCTTGTTCTTGCTGAATCTCAAGCTGAACATTTGTTAAACGTGCTAACAGTTGGCCTTTTTTAACACTTTCACCTTCCTTTGCGTACAGAAACTCAATAGTACCTTGAACCTGAGCTGCAACATCATTTTTTTTGCTGTAGGAAATACTTCCAAAACTAGTTAAATCTTGATGTACTTTTTTTTCTTCTGCAACCACAGTAGATACTTTAGTAATTTGATTTGGTTCTAATAGTTCAACTTCATCCCGACAAGAAAAAAAACAAAGGGAAAGTAATAATAGTTTTAAAATACTTATTGTATAGATTTTAATTTTTTTTACAGACATTTTCTAAACCTCCAAAAGGAATTCCACAATTAATTTCTATCGAGCTTTTAGCAGCTTTGATTTCTGCTTTTTTTTGTAATATTTCTATTTCCAAAGATGCAATTTCTGAAATCAAATCAAGATATTGAATGTGTTTTATTTTTCCATTAGCTAATTCAATTTCTGCAAAATCTAACTTTTTTTGTAGGATTTCTAGGGTTTCTAGTAAAAAATCTAGTTCAAAAATATAATTGTCATGGCTTTCAAGTAAATTCCTTAAGGAAATATAAAGTTCATCTTGACTTTTTACAAAACTAAGTTGTTGCTGAATAATACTTATTTCACTAGTTTTTATTCTGGAAAAATATGTCGTATCCGCCACAAAACTTCCAGTTAGAGTGTTATTTGCAGAATTAAAGTTACCTTTACTGAAACCGTAAGCAGCAGAAAAATCGCTTTGAAAAAAGGGATTTTGCCTAAATCCAATTTTAACTCTTAATGAGTATTCCGGTTCTGTTAAAGGATATTGACTACCAGAAAACGAGGCAGACCCCTCTAACATGATTGTTGGTAAAAACCAACTTTTCTGAATTTTAAGTTGATTTTGAGATGATGTGATTTTTAGATTTTGTTGTTTTAATGAAATACTTGCATCTTTCATTAAGGGAAAAATTGTTTCAATATACTCTAAAGCCATAAAGTTTTTTTTATCAGTTGTTAGTTCACTATTAGAATCAACAATTTCAATTTCTGTTTGCATATCAAGTCCAGCAATTTTTTTGAACTCGTACTCTAAATTCCTAAGTTCGTTTTCAGCTTGCTTACATTGATGTTGAATTTTACGAAAGGATATTAAATATTCTAAATAATCTGTTTCTAGGGTGTATCCTAATTCTGTTTGACGTTCTAATAGTGCAAGTTGCAAAGCAGCACTTTCTACAAGATTCTTATTTATTTTTACTGTGTCTTGTTGAAGCAAAACTTGATAATAGGCATTTGTTATGCTTTCAGAAAATTTACGTTGTTGCAAAAGATACTGTTGCCATTCATAAAGGGAATTTAATTTTCCTTCTTTGTAGGCAGCAACAGAAACTCCACCATTAAAAACTGGCTGAGCTATAGATACACTAAAATTCTTTGAACGAGAATCGGAACTCCCCTTTTTAACATTATCCGCTTCTGAAAAAGAAAAATTTATAGAAGGTAAAAAATCCTGAAAAGACCATTTTGCACCATTCATTGTTTCAAGGGTTTGCAAACGCAAATATTTTAATTCATCAGAATTTTGTATAGCTATGGCAACAGCTTCTTCTTCTGAAGAAATAACTATTTGAGAATAAAACTTTGACGTAAAGAGAAAAAATAAAATAATAAAATAAGTTGTTTTTTTCATGTTTTTAAACCAAAAGATTTTTTTGAATTGTTGAAATAATTTTAGAAACATATTTGTAGCAATCAACAGAAGAAATCATAGTACAGTTTCCTGAAACTAAAAGATTCCCTTGTGCAACAATAATGCCAGAATCAACTAGCACACACTTATAATTTAAAGAAATCGAATTCACCTGATTAGTTCCTTTTAGAAACCCTTGTTGCACTACATCAATATAAACTTCTACAGGTAAGCTTTCTGTATCATATTTGCTACAAACTAAAGCTAACTGAGTAGAAGCAATATTATAAAGTTGCAATGCATTTTCTTTGTCTTGAATTTGGTCAATACTAAGTGTGACGTTCTCTGGTTGAATAAATAAATTGTAATTTGAAACCTCACCAAATATTGCTGATTCTTTCACTGTGGTACAACCAATAGAAATTAACAAAAACAATAAAGATGTACCAATACAGATTAATTTTTTTAACACACACATTTTACTCTACTCCTTGTGTAATTGTTTGTTGATAAAGAACTGTTTCTTTTTCTAAATATTCTGAAGCACGTTGCTCAAGACCTAATTCCTGCCAAATTCGTGCCATTTGAGCAAAAACCTTAGCTCCATCTGATAAAGCTAATTGAGCTTTGTTCAACATCGAAAGTTGAGTTTCATAATCCTGTTTTTTTTCTGCAAGGAGCGAATAAAGATAGAAAAATCTCCAATCACTTTGATTAAGTGCAAGTTCTTGTTGCAAAAGACTTATTGCTTCTTCTATGCAGTCGCAAAAAATCAAAGAACGAATATACCAAAGCCGGGCTTCTGTAAATTCAGGAATTTCGTAACTTAATTTTTTACAAACTTCTAAAGCTTCCTTCTCTTTGTCCATAAAAAAAAGACTTTTTGCAACAAGTAGCTGAGATTGTATAAGCTTATTGTCCAAATTATATGCTGCTTCAGAAAAATTTTTTGCTTGTTGATAATCTTTGGCAACGTAAGATTCAAGGGCTTGTAAATATAATTTTTCTGCCTGCAAGACTTTTTCTTTTGTGTTGCAACTGCAAAAAAAAGCTATACACAAAAATAAAGACACAGTATATATTTTTTTGCTCAACATAATTACTCCTATTTTAGAAATTGCGACAGAAACTTAACGCTAAAATAATATGGAATTAAATAAACTAATATCTTCCATATGGTCAGTTCTATCTAAAAGCATAGAAACTTCTTTACGTGCTAAATCAGCATAGAAACCGTCGGGATTTAATGCAATTGTCTTTTTTAATGCGGGAATAAACTCCACAAAGCTTTGAGGAAATAATTGCCTTGCCGAATCCCATAAAAGCAAGTAATAAGCTGGAAAGCTAGAAAAAAACTGTTCAATAGACAAAAGTTCTGTAAAATCATGATTCGTCATTAGTTTTTGTGACGAAAGATTTTTTAGATAAAGATATTTTGAACCAAAACCCGCAGGCAGGGCATCTTTATCACATATGACAGTAGTTTTTTTACAAAGGCCCTTTAGTAACTCTAAGGTTGGTTTAACTTGTTGCAAAAGCTGTTCGTCGTTAAATGTTGCTTCAACATCACATAGATTTTGATATTGTTCTTCATAATCTGTTTGTTGAAAACCACTAGCATAGTCAAAATCTAAGTATGAGTAAATTAAAGAACGAGGGATATCCTGTAGCTGTTCATAAACAGAAGAAGCGAAACTTCCAAATCCTAAAAACCAAGGGAATTTTTCAGTGTATGCTTCTAATAACACAGGAATTTCTTGAAAACGATTTGCCTGAGATAAAGCATACATATAAGCTAAATAATCAGAATCTGTTGCCTTTACAGAGTTTTCAAACGCTTTTTCAAAAGCTGAAATTGATTCTTCTTGCTTGCCTTGAGCCAAAAAAATATGACCAATAAGATACAAATTATCATCTTCTGCATCTATATTTGTAGCTAATGCTTTTTCTACAAAATCAGCAGCCATATCATGTTCGTTACTGATAAAACTTAACTCAGCCAAAAGAAAATAAAGCGAACTTATTTTTTTTTCTGAAACATTATTTTTTTTGCTTAAAACAATGTTTTCTCCATGACGTAAATATTGCCATGCCAAATTGTAGTTTTTTTCTGCAATCGCATCTTTTGCTAAAACCAACTTTGAATCAAAATGCAAAGGATTTTTTAATTCAAATTCATATACTTTTTGAATTAAATCTTGATATGAATTGCAAGAATAAATTAAATCCGTGTAATCATCACTTTGCTGTTCCTTTGAACACCCAAATAAAATCGATACTACTAAAATACATAATAAAACTGTTAACTTTCTCATACCTTATATTTGGTATAAGACAATGCAAAATAATCACTTTTTTTTAAAAAAAATTATAATTCAGATAAGAAACTATTTAAATGCAAAAGTCCTTCTTTTGTCATTTTAACAATACGGTTAGAATCGTTTTCTTGAATTATTAAAAGTAAACCACGTTTTTGCCAACGAGCAAAAGCTTGTTCATGTACAAATTTTTTCTTAAATCGCTTAACATACTCTGCCTCAGATACACCACAAATCATCCTAAGACCAAGCATATAAAACTCAAAGGCTAAGGTATCTTGATTAATAATTTCATATTCAACAGGGGCATCATTTAGAATTATTTTTTTTAGCGAAAAAACTGGGGACGAAACAATAAAAAAATTTTGCCAATAATTTATGTACTCTTTTACATTTGGCGTATTTGTATATCGTAAAGCAAAACAAAGACCTTCTGCTTTAGTATCGTATAAAGTTCCAGAAGCTCCCGCCCCTATGCCAAGATATGATTCTTGTTTCCAGTAAGTACAGTTGTGGCGACTTTGAAATCCTTCTTTTGAAAAATTTGATACCTCGTATTGATAGTATCCTGCTGATTCAAGGAAGTCTCTTCCCATTAGCCACTGAGAATCTGTTAAATCTTCGTTGTATTTTATTTGTCCTTTTTTTATTTGTAAAGCAAGTGGAGTTCCCTCCTCTATTGTTAAAGCATACATTGAAATATGGGCGGGATTGTAGCTGACTAGTTCTTTTAGGCTAGCTTGAAATTTTAGTTCTGTTTGGGGTGGAAGCCCCGCAATCATATCTGCAGAATAGTTTATACCTGCTTTGCTAAGTAATTCAAGTGCTTTTCTACAACAGTTGGAATTACCACGCCTTTTAACACAACTAAGGTTTTCATCCCACAAACTTTGTATCCCTAATGACATACGATTTATTCCATTCTCTAATGCAACTTTTAAAAAACTAGAATTTATTCCTTCGGGGTTTGCTTCTATAGTAACTTCGGAACTAGAAGAAATAAAATTTTTCAAAGAATTAAGCAGCAAAGAAAGTTGTTCTTGGGAAAGCAAAGTTGGAGTTCCTCCGCCAATATATACGGTTTCAAGTCTACTAATTAAACCGAGAGATTTGTAATAATCAAGTTCTTTAAGTAAAGATAGGACATAATCGTCAGGAACAGTTTCAACTGGAACTGAATAAAAATCACAGTATGAACACTTCGAACGACAAAAGGGCAAATGGATATAAAGACTTTTTACAGGTTTCAATTTATAAAATACGTATCCGTGTAAAGGGAAAATATTGTAAAAAAGCAGTTGCTTTTATATCTTGCTTATCAACAACGCCCCAAACACGTGAATCGACACCACTAGTTCTATTATCGCATAAAAGAAAATATTGATTCTCTTTTACTACAATTTCTGAAAAAGAACCAGCTGTTCCAAGTGTGTCATCCCAAAAACTTGGAACTCCAGATATGTTTATATCGTAATCTGTAGCAGAAAGTTCAAATTCTGTCAAAAAATGTGGAGAACCAGCTGGCTTAATATATAACACATAGTTTTCCATATAAATTGTATCCCCAGGCATTCCAACTACACGACGCATTGTCTGTGCTTCTGAAAACTTTTCTTTGTTCTCAAAAGGTAAAACCTGCTGAAATGTAAAAAACGCAACCAGTTTATTTATTCCTCTTTGTAAGAAATTTAAATCAGTTGAAATATGAGCATCTACTAAAACAGCGTCACCCCGTTCAACAGAAATCGCTGGAGACATCAAAACCACACTGTTCCGTTCCAGAGAGGGAATCATAGATTCTGATTTTATCACCACAGGAAAGAGTAAAAACTTAAACAATAGAGTAACTATAACAAATAAAACTAACACTAATGCTGTTATAGTATATATCTTACGCCAAAAAGCTCGGCGTGCTTTATAGGAAAACTCGTATACTGTCCTAGCCATATTCTTATTCTATCACAAAAAATATAGGCAACACAAGTCTTTTACATAACAAGAGTTGTTCCCAAAATGACTAATTGAAAATATATTGAAAAAAATGAATTAATGAGATATAATTATTAGATGTAGTTTTTCTTCAACGAGGTTTTAATGAGACGTGATTTTTTTTACACCTTAATCCTAGTTTCAACACTTTTGTTTTCTCTATCCTGTAAAAATGATTTATTACCCCAACCAAGTGAAGGATTAGTTTCTGCTAATACTCAATCTTCTATGCAAACTTCTTGGGGAGCACCTGTAGGGCTTTCTGCAACTCAGGGGATAAAACGTGAAATAACACTTTCTTGGACTCCTGTAAAAAATGCTGTACGATATTTTATTTTCAAAGCAAATTCCCCATACGACACCTTTGTTCAAATTGGAGAAACCGAAGATTCTTCGCCTACATATACAATGCAAGTTCCTTCAGGAACGGATGCATACTACAAAATTACAGCTGTGGATTATGAAGGAAATCAATCACCATACAGCAGTATCGTAAGGGCTACAAGCCTTGCACAACCAACTATAAGTGAAATCGCACAAGACAACCATAACCCAGACAGTCAAGTGATAGTATATTGGTACATGAGTAACGTAGATGCATACCAAAAATACGTACGATACTCTGTAATTTGTTCTGATTCTAAAGGAACAGAAGTTGCAAGGCTTACAGTCGATGGTAGTCAAACAAATAGTACGGTAGCTTCTTTTTCTTCTCTTACTCCAAACACAGACTACAACTACACTGTTGAATCTTATCTAATTTCAGATCAAAATAGTACAGAAAAAAGTATTCCCTTAAGTGCCCAAACCGCAAGAAGACTTAGACCAAACCAACCAGAAAATTTACAAGCAACTAAAAGTGTTTCTCTAACAGAAATTGAATTAACCTTTACGTTACCAGACTTAGTGGATGTAGCAGTTTCTAGTGGTGTTTACGAACAAAAGCCACTTTACTTTAAAATTTACCGCCGTGCGAAGGCTTCTGAAAATGGTTCTGAATCTGAATATTTGCCAATTTGCACATATTTTGGCAAAGCAAAAGAGGATGAAAGTTCTGGAAAGAAAAACTTTGGTTCAGAAGAATATACTCCAGGAACACAAGTTACCTATGTCGATACGGCGGACTTAACTAGAGGCGTTGAATATGAGTACAAAGTACAAGGTTTTGCAGATGATATTGCAAGAGAAATTAGTTCAGATTTGTCCTCAGCAGAAACAAATGGATATTTGATTTATCCTATGCATTTAAAAACAGAAAATTACAATGCAACCCTCAATTCTGATGAAACAAAATATGTTTCGGCTAGTCTAGGGTTCCACATAGATTGGAATGATATGGGAAGTGAAGAACTTTATGACTTTATCCTAGAAGAAAGAAAATATTCTGCCACAGAAAGCTCTGGTAGTACAGATTCGATAGAAACAAATAATTACAAATTTGACAATACCGAAGAACTTAATCAATATGTAAGAGAATTTGATCTTTCTGACCCGGCTTCTGCCAGCGGATATTTTAGATATGCAGTTTATATGGTTAAAGCTGGTCAAGAAGACACATCAACTTATTTGGACAAGGTTTATGCTATTGGTCAAATTCTTGTAACTGACAGCATAGAGCTACCAAGTGTAAAATATTTTGCTGTACGTTCTGGCTACGGTGATAAAATAGTCATAGAATGGGATTACGATGATACTTATAGCTATAATTTAAAATACTGGGAAGGAACAAATACAAGCGAAGATAGTGTAATTGAAGTTGACCAAGATTTGCTATATCAAACTTTGGATAATAAGTCAACTGGGGATATTATTTCATTTGAACATGAAGCAGAACCAAACACCACTCGTACGTATATACTGTATGCAACAACAGCTGTTACAAGTAATACAAATGCTTTAGTTGGATCCTCTCTTGCAATGCCAGAACCTAAAGTAGACGGATATCATTATTCTGATTTGAACATAAAATGGTCCCCAATTTCAAATGCTACAAGTTATACTTTAGCTGCAAAATATCAAGATGCCAACATCGATAAAAACAATAAAATAAGTTCAAGCGAAGAACTTTCTGGTGATATTACAAACTATAGTTTTACAAGTGTGGCAGGTTCTAATAATCCAAAAATATCAGGATTACCAATAAATGTAAGTCTTACTGTAAACTCACAAATTACAAAAACATATATTCGCTTTGAAGATGAAAACTACACTGAACCGGTTACGGAAGAAATTGAAGATGAATCCTCTAGTCTTACAGGACAACTTACAACACATAACATTGGTCCTGCTCTAATCCAAGCTGTGGCAGAGAAATCTGTTTCTTCTGACAGTATATTTCTTACATGGAACAAAACAGAAGGTGCTTCAGCATATATGGTTATTCGTAACAGGTATAATATAAAAACAGGTGGTTCTTTAGAATATAACTCTACAGATAAATATGTTATTTCAACAGAAAATGGGCTTAGTTCAAGCCTTGCAGGTGGAATTGAGGAAGTAGGTTCTTCCGTAACTGTAAGCTATTCACCTCAAGGACAAATAATTCTAAACGATAAGTATAAAGCACAAACTGACAAAACTAGCAGTTGGCAACTTTCACAATCACAGATTCCTTGGGGAGCACCCTATGATTACATTGTCTTACCTCTTGTGTCTTCTAGTGATACGGTAGACTATGATTATCAAACTTCACCAACTAATGCAACCATAGCTTCTGCCAACTATATAAATCTAAGCAGTACTAGAGGTTCAGCATTAGGCTATGCTTGGAACGTAACGGCTTCAAAAGGTTGGGAAACAGCTACTCTTAACGGTGGAGCTAGCTCAGCTGAAAACGCTTCAATATTTGTTACCTGGGATAATCCAGCACTTGATTCTGATGTTACACCCAGTTACCAAATTTACAGAAGAAAAGAAGGAACTCCTAGTTGGGAACTTCAAAATACTATCGACACAAATTTCTACCAAGACACAAATATAGAAAGAGGTACTGTTTACGAATATGCAATAGGTCTTGTGACCACAAATTTACAAACAAGCCCAAACAAAGACGCAGCCTACATTGCCTATACCGACCAGATAAAAGATGCAACCTTCTCTACAGAAAAAGCAGCTTCGGGCTTTGTTTTGCCACAACCTACAATTACAAGTATAAGCCGAGACCAAAGAAGTAACGCAAATGGTTACACGGAACTTGTAAAGTGGCCAGCTGCATATGTTAATGGCAAAGCAAATCGCATGATTAACGGCTACGTTATAGAAGTACTTAATCCTAATATTTCTGATGCATGGAATACTATAGCTGATATTCCACTTTCTCAAGAAAACAGTTCTAATTTGTATGAGTATGAAGTTGATAATTCTAACGGATTATTAAAAGTGCTACGAGATTACAAGCATTACTTTAGAATTCGTGCCTACCGGGAACAAAACGGCAAACGCACTTACAGTTCTGTACCTGATTACACCTATTCCAACGGAGCGGAAAACACCTACGTAAAATGGGGAGCAAGACAGATAACTATTGACGAGTTTGCTCTTGTAGCGGCAACTTCCATTGGCGACAGTTTGTACAATGATACCTATTCTAGTGTAAAAGAAGGCAATGTTGGTTATGACAGAACATATACCTTCAAAACTCCTGGACCAAGTTTCCAAAATATTTCTGGAAACCTTTATGGATATGCAACTGCTACAGGTAGCAAACCCCAAAAGTATGGGGCGGTTTGTGCTGGTATCTGGGGTGCATTATCTGGGTCAGAAACAAAGACAAGCACCCTGACTTTCACAGAGAATACTGGAGTTGGCATGTATTCAGGAACTGTAGTCATAGAAAATTTAGATTCTTCATCTGGAACTTTCAGAGTAACTTACAATGAACAGACTAAAGAATGTTATACACAAGACATAGGTAAACTGTTCAAATATTAAGGATTGCAAAAATATGAAAAAAATACATTCCACCCTGTCCATTATCCTTTGCCTCCTTTTCCTGTCAGGTTGTGCAGAGTTGTTCCAAGGCAAAGTAGATATGGCGGGTATTTCAAACGGCACTCTATCAGGTATGCTTTCTAGCGTAAACGAAATATCTGAGCTTACAACCCCTACACAATTATTTGTTTCTCAGGGCAGATCTTCTACAACCATAGACATAACTTGGTCAAAAGTCGACGGTGCAGTTTCTTATCGCTTAGAACGTGCTGTTGTAAGTCCTGCTCTTGACGGTAGCTACTCAGAACCAGACGAGAGCCTTTTTGAAGTGCTAGAACAATCTGTTTATGATACAAGTTACCAGGATACACTTATAAGCGAAGGTTCTATTGATGAAACGCCCTACGAAAAACGTTATTACTACAGAGTTTCAGCAGAGAATTTTCGAAAAAAGTACGCTTCTAGCCCTTTTACTCCACCCGAATATGGTACATTATTTCCTAAACCGCAAAATGTAAAAGCAGATTTAGGTGAATCAACTGACCAAATTAAAGTTCGTTGGCAAAAAGTTGCAAATGCTGTAAGTTATGACATCTATCGCACAGATTCTGCAAGCGGAACTGGTGCTGTAAAGATTGATACTGTAAGTGCAGACAGAGATGAATATACAAATAAAATTTCACCAGAAGAACAAGGTGTTGAGTTTTATTATTCAGTATATGCCCGTAATCGCTATGGTGCTTTATCTGCACAAAGTTCTCTAGCCCTAGGATATGCCCTTGTTGCAGGTGCTCCAACTGAACCTAAAAATGTAAAAGTTACCGATGGGCGTGGAACTAGTACTTCTGGCATTTTGATTGAATGGGACGCTGTTCAAGCAGCATCGGAAGTTACATATCATATTTATCGAACTAGCTCCGTTGACGCATCTTTTACATTACTGGCAAATCAGTCTGGCACTAGTTTTACAGACACAAAAAATCTTAAACCAGGATTGTTCTACTACTACCAGATTCAAGCTTCGATAAAAGATGAGGCAGGTGTAACTCTAAAAAGTAAATTCTCTGACAGTGGCTCAGAATCAACTAAGCCAGCAGAAGGATTTATTTTAAGTCCTCCGTCCCAAATTGCAGCAGAAAAGATAAAAAACAGTGGCGACAAAGTATTATGGACGGCTGCAATTGGTTCTTCAGAGGAACAGCAAAACTATAAATATAATATATACGGCGACATGGATATTAACGGAACTTACAGCGAATTAGTTATGTCAGTACCTGCAACTCCACCAGACGAAAGCGGTTATATTTCTGCTATTGTGAGCAAAAATTTCAGCTACTATAAAATAAAAACCTGTAGAATAGACAATGCTCTTGAAAGTTCATTCAGTACTGTAACATCTCCATCGCCTTTTGCTGCAGAAAGAGCCGTTGCAACTCAACACGCAAAACTCGAATCCGAATATATGGTTGCAAATAGTTCTGGGGTCTATCCTGTAAAGATTATGTGGCAAAAGCCCACAGATGATGAACCTTCTGGTTACCATGTTTACCGTTCTACCACAAAAAATAGTGGGTATCGAAAAATCACAGAAGAACCTATAACAAATTTATACTTTATAGACACAGATGACACTACTAAAGCCGGTAAACGATATTATTACAAAGTGCTTTCTGTAAATGCGTTAGGTCAAGGAACTATGTACTCAGATGTGACTATAGGCTATGGTGCATTAACTCATGAACAATATATGAGAGAATACAATAAAACACTAAAAGCTTCTCATAAACGACTAAGCCTCATGCATAAGTCAAACGACATGGATAAGCTTGGTTCAGAAACAGTATATGGTGCAATCACTGGCAGTTGCCATTATAATGCCTCTATAGCTGGGTTAGGTGCTGACATAACCATGAAATACACAAATTATGCTGAATTCTACATAGATAATAATCCAGAAAACGGTATTTACTTTACTGTAAGTGGAAATACAGATACTTCTGCTAACATGAGTGCAAATGGTTCTATGAGTGGAACTATGGTATGTACCGGTATGTATCCTGGTAAGGTTTATTACGATGCAATTCAAATAAAAGGTGGATCCGCAGGTGGAGGAACTTATGGAATAGAACCTGAAGGATTTGCTCGTGGTGAAGTCAGCTGGACAATAGGAGAAGAATAATGAAAAAAAGCATTTCTATGTTGATAACTATATTTTTAATCGGAGTAATTCTTACAGGTTGTGCAGAGCCTAGTCCTTTTATTGGTACTTGGGCCGACAATAAAGGCGACCAAATCACTTTTATGGCAGATGATTCTTTTACTGCAACAATAATAGATAGCCAAGGAATAAAATCAAGAGCAGAAGGTTCTTACACGGTACTACTGAATGCGGTAACATTTAGCACTACAACTGGAAGACAAATTGTTTCTGAATGGGACATCAGAGGCAACATGATGTATCTAATATGGACAGATGAAAATGGTATATCTATTTCGCTTACACTCTACAAAATAAAAAACTGAGGCACCAAATGAATTCAAAGCCTATTTTATTTTTCTTTATGTTGCTGTTTTTTTGTACTTCCCTTTTTGCTCAAGAACCAGAAATAAATATAGATACAGGTTTTCCTGTAATAAAAGAAAAGCCATATATTGTATTCAATGAAGGACTAACAACTGCATGGGTTACTAGGTTAATAAAACAAGATAACAGAAGTAATTTTGTTTTTAAAGATTTTTTTGCAGGTGCATACTTTGCTGTAGAAACAAAAAATATGCAACCTATGGATAGCGTACTTCGCCTAGCAGTGTACTATCCTTTAAGCCACAAATTTAACCGAGTACCACAAGCTAAAAAAAATATGCTGGCATTTGCATTTGATTTCACAGCAGCTCCTCTTTTTAGACTGAATATGTGGGAATATGTTAGAATCAACCTAGGAGCAGGTTTACACCTACTATATCAAATGGGTGATCGCTGGAATTATTTGAACCTAGGGATTGCAGGAGTTGCAACAACGGAATTGCCTTTAGCAAAGAGATGGACTATTTTACTAAACGGATATGCTTCTATCGACTATGGAAACTTCGGTACTAACAGAAAAATGGAACCCTTTGACTATGTATGGCAATACCAAATAGATTTAGGTGTTCGTTATAGTCGCAAAGCAGAAAACAAGTACTCTTACATAAAATAGGTCAGCACTTTATTCTTCACCTATAGCTTCCCAGGCTATGCGTGCTGCAGCTTGTTCAGCTTCTTTCTTGCTTTTACCGGTGGCAGGACCATATGAAACATTCCCAAGTCTTGCACTTACCCAAAAAGTTCTATCATGGTCTGGACCAGTACACTTTATCTGTTCGTAAACAGGGCAAGTTTTGTATTTTTTTTGATAAAACTCTTGCAACATGGTTTTATAATCTTTATGATGCCTTTTCGCAAGAACCTTATCTATTTCTGGAACAATCAAGTGCAACACAAGTTTCTCTGCTGCTTGATACCCTGAATCAAGATAATACGCCCCTATGACCGCTTCTACTGCATCTGCCAGAATGGCTTTTTTTCTACGCCCACCAGAAAGTTCTTCACCCTTTCCTAACACAAGGTAGCGATCTATACCCATATCCAATGCAATCGGTGCAAGTGTCATTTCAGATACCACAACAGATTTTATACGAGCAAGTTCCCCTTCTGGTACTCCAACCATAGTTTCATACAGATAAGAAGCCGTTGCCATTCCCAAAACTGCATCACCAAGAAATTCTAGCCGTTCATTGTTGTATCTGATTCCATTAGAAGCAACCTCGTTTGTAGCAGACCTATGGTGAAACGCCATATCCAAAAGCACCAAATCATTAAAATGTACGGATATTTCCTTAGAGAAAGATAGAAGTTGTTTTTTTCGTTGTGAATCAGGCTGTAGGTTTTTTGTAAACAAATTTGAAATATTTTTAAACATCCAATAAATCCAGAGGAAATGAGAGTCAAAACCAGACTCCATTTCCCCATCGTCTTTACAAAGACTTATGCCTGTTGAGACTTAATAAAGTCATAAGCATCTTTTACAGTCTCAAACTCATTTGCCTTTTCATCAGGAATTTTTATTCCCATCTCTTCTTCTATGGCATACACAAGCTCATAGGTGTCAAGACTATCTGCACCCAAATCCTGACGGAATGAAGAACCCATCTCAACCTTAGATTCATCGATTTCTAGCTTTTCAGCAATCAGTTTTTGAATTTTTGCAAACAATTCGTCCATTGTTCTCTCCTTAAAGTTATTTACTTTCAGGTGTAATCACCTGACGTCCACGATAAAAGCCACACTTTGGGCATACATGGTGTTGCATTGTCAGGTTACCGCAATTACCACACTCCACAAGATTCGGAGCAACCAACTTCATATTGATATGCTGTCGTCTACGTGTACGGGCTTTTGATGTTTTCGCTCTAGGAACTGCCATATATCAAACCTCGCTATAAAATTGTTACCAATATATCTTTGGTAAGAATACAACATTTTCCCCTAACCTGTCAATGCATTATAACAAATTGATGGGTTTTGTCAAATACAAAATAACAAATTTTGTTATTTTGTCATAAAAAATTATTTTTTCTCGTATTTTTTCTTTAAAGCTATTGCAACAGGTTCTGGAACCATAGAAGATACATCACCACCTAATGCTGCTAATTCCTTTATTGAACTAGAACGAAGAACAAAATATTTCGGTTCTGTAGGCAAAAAAACAGTTTCAATTTTAGAAGATAAGGCTTTATTCATAAGGGAAAGATCAAATTCGTAAGAAAAGTCGCCCATATTGCGTATTCCCCGAATAAGTACACTTGCATTATGATTTTTGGCATAATCTACTACAAGAGAATCCCAAGCAGCCACAGTTACATTTGTCCAGTGAGAAGTTAACTCTTTTAACAGAGAAACTCTTTCTCCTGCTGAAAACAATGTCTTTTTGTTTGGGTTTGAAGCTACAACTACATGAATCTGACTAAAAATACCTTTAGCTCTCTGAATAATGTTTAGATGTCCAAATGTTGGTGGATCAAAAGAACCTGCAAAAACAGCTGTTATCATATTTTTAGAATATATTGTTTGACGAAAAAGGTAAAGAGTGGTAGAATTGCTATATGGGTAAATTTAAATTTCTTGGAATAATATTTTTTGTTTTAACAGTGACTGTTTTTGCAGGCTGTTCTTCAAATAAAACAGAAGTTGCTGTACAAGAAGAATCTATAGCTCCTGTACAAGAAATTCCTGAACAAGAAGTTCCTGTTGTCGTTGCAGAGGAAGTTAAAGCAGAAATTGTTCAGCCAGTTGATAATGTTCCAGAAGTCGTGCAAGATGCAGAATATCTTAGATCTATTGCTACTGTTTCTAGTGCAGAAGAAATCTCTGTAGATACATTTAATCAAGACAAAAAGGATATATTAGAACTTATTGATCAAATTGATCAGACAATGCAATCCAACAACTACAACAAATGGCTAAGTTATGTTGTTCCTGAATCAAAAGTCTATTGGCAGAATAGAAACAATTTAAATAGTATTCAAGAAAGACTTCCTGTAAAAGTAAAAATTTCTAGTATGCAAGATTATTTTAAGTATGTTTTTGTTCCTTCAAGGGCTGGAAGAAATGTAGATGAGATTCGATATGTATCTAGCTCACTAGTTAAAGCTGTGCAAGTAAAAGATAATCGGGACATAATCTATTATACTTTTGAGAAAATTGACGGCAAATGGATGTTAAAGTTGGATACTTTAAGCTAAACTATAAAAAAACATTGATTTTTTACGATATTTACATTATAATGAACCAATCTTTAGGAGGACATTTAGATGAAAATAGCAAAGATTATGGTTGTGTTGTGTATGATTTTTCTCTGCACAAATGTTTTTGCACAGCAAACCGTATCAAGGCAAACTGAAACAACAGTAGAGGACGAATATCTTAGTAGCGTAGAAGGTGTTATTATACGCGAATTATCACAGGCTGATGACAGAGATAATAAAATGGTTTCTTTGCAGTACATCGAAGAAGCACTGTCTGGCGGTCGTGAAAGTCCAGACATCCAAGCTGCTCTTGACTCACTTGCAGGTGAAGGTATCACTTCTCAGTCAAGAACCAATGGTCGCCTTGTAAACAATTTTCCTGATGTTCGTGCAAAAGCTTGCGAATTGCTAGCACAAATGCCCACAGAAGAATCAAAAACCACATTGGTAAAGGTTGCACTGGCAGACAATGAACCCATGGTTGTTGCAGCTGCAATTCGTTCTCTTGGTGAAATTGGAATAAACGAAAACGATGAAGTTGTTTCAGCTATAATTTGGGCACAGAAAAAATATGCTACACTGAACCCAACTTCAAGTTTGGCTTTTGAAATCCTAACAGCATTTGAGAAACTTGCTGGCTCTGTAGAAGACAAAGCCCCAATGATTCAGTCTATTTCAGCGATTGCTTCAAACTATACATTTGCAACACCTGTTCGCACAAAAGCATATGATTTGCTTAAAACCATGACAGGTATGTCTACAAGTAGCAGTGCTTCATCAAATCGCAACACAGAAAAATAATAATATAAAAAAGGCTGCCTATGCAGAGTTTCTACCCTGCAAGACAGCCTTTTTCGAGAGATACAGGATTCGAACCTGCCACCTTCGCCTCCGGAGGGCGACGCTCTATCCAAATGAGCTAATCTCTCAAACATTGTTCAGCATAATCGTAAAACTTCTTAATGTCAATAAGCAAGGAATAGTATGGAACCTATAATCTTAGCATCAGGTTCGCCACGGCGACAGGAAACATTAAAAATGATGGGGATACCTTTTCAGGTTATTATTCCAGAAATTGATGAAACTAACACTGATAACATCATAGCCAAAGAATTGCCAGAAGACTTAGCAATAAAAAAAATAAAATGTGTAATAAAATCATTACCCGCAACCCAAGAAGTTCCATGGATACTTTCCGCCGATACATTGATTGTATATAATGGAAAAACCTACGGTAAACCTGCAAATATAGAACAAGCTGCTGAATTCCTTGATACTTTTTCTGGTAAAACTCATCAAGTTATAACCGCTATGGCTCTTTACAATGGCAAAGTGCATGACTATACAACAAGAACAACTATTACGGATGTGACTTTTGCCACCTTATCAAAAGACGAAATTGACTGGTATCTTTCTACTGGAGAATGGCATAATGCAGCAGGCGGTTATAGAATACAAGGATTCGGTTCATATTTTATAAAAAAAATTCACGGCACAAACAGTGCAGTGGTAGGCTTGCCACTATTTGAATTATATGATATGTTAAAAGAGCAAGGTTATTCACTTATCAGTGATTGATTTTGCCGGTGCGTATGTTGGATTGTGTGTCTAGCAACGTAACCGATCTTCCGAGCTGAATATATTCAGCTACGAGAAATAGAGACAGGTGGAAGACAAAGTTTCTTCCGGGAAGGAGTATCTCATGGCAGTAGTAACCATGAAGAGTCTGCTTGAATCAGGTGTACATTTTGGTCACCAAGTCAAGCGTTGGGATCCACGTATGAAGAAGTATATCTTCGCAGAACGCAACGGGATTCATATTATTGATTTGCAAAAAACAATCGTATCAATTAAAGATGCATACGAAGCTGTTCGCAAAGTAACTGTAGCTGGAAAGTCTGTGCTTTTTGTTGGTACAAAAAAACAAGCACAGCAAGCAATCGCAAAAGAAGCCGAGCGTTGCGGTATGTATTTTGTCAACAATCGCTGGCTTGGTGGAATGCTGACAAACTTTTCAACAATCAAAAAATCATTGCTTCGCCTCAAAAAACTTGAAAAAATGGAAATTGATGGTACTTTTGAAAATTTAACAAAAAAAGAAATCGCTTCCATCCAAAAAGAAAAAACAAAGCTAGAAAAAAACCTTGGTGGTATTAAAGAAATGAAAGAACTACCAGGTATTATTTTCATAATTGATACCCACAAAGAACAAATTGCTGTTGCAGAAGCACGCCGCATGGGTATACCTATTGTTGCTGTAGTTGACACAAATTGTAACCCAGAAGGAATCGACTACCCTATTCCAGGAAATGACGATGCAATCAGAGCAATTACATTGTTTACACAAATTATTGCAAATGCAGTAATAGATGCAGATAATGAAACAGGTCTTAAAATCATCGAAAATCTTCAAGATGATGAGGAAGAAATAATGACAGATGCAGTTATTAAATCTGACGAAGAAGAAATCATCGATTACAGTAATTATACTCCCACAGAACCAAAAGAAGAAGACGAAGACTATGATGAAGATGATGACTTGGTAGACGAAGACAAATTATATAAATAATTGGAGAATTAACATGGAAATAAAAGCATCAGATGTAAAAGCATTGCGAGAAAAAACCGGTGCTGGCATGATGGAATGTAAGAAAGCATTAACCGAAACTAATGGTGATGCTGCGGCTGCAGAAAAATTGTTAAAAGAAAAAGGACTTGCCGCCGTAGAAAAGAGAGCGGGAAGAGCCACAAGCGAAGGTCGTATTTTTATCAAAATTGAAGGTGCAAAGGCTATTATCTGCGAATTAACTTGCGAAACAGATTTCGTTGCAAAAAATGCAGATTTTATCAAAATTGGTAACGATATTGCAACTACTGCTTTGCAAAAAGGATATACAGAAGTCAATAAAGAGCTTTCTGATATGCTTTTAGAGCTTGCCACAAAGATTCGTGAAAACATGAGTTTGCGTCGTCTTGAAGTTGTAGATGTACCTGCAGGTTCAGCTGTTTCTAGCTATGTTCACAGCGACGGAAAAACAGGAGTAATTACTGTTATTTCTTCAGACCCGGCTTCACTTTCTTCAAATGCAGATGTAGTAGAGTTCACTCATGATTGTTGTCTTCATATAGCTGCATTCACTCCTGCATATATCAAACGAGAAGATGTAGATGCAAACTATATTGCAGAACAAACTGAAATCTTTACAAAACAGGTTGAAACTTTAGACAAGCCTGAAAATGTAAAGAAAGGTATTGTACAGGGCAAAGTAAATAAACACTTAGCTGAAATATGTTTCTTAGATCAACCTTTTGTAAAAGACGATAAATTGTCTGTTGCAAAAAAAATGGAAGCTGTGGGAAAAGCAGCCGGTGCAAAACTTAACCTAGAAAAGGTTGTTATGTACCAACTTGGAGCATAACAAATTAAGGGGCTATAGAAACTATGATTTCTTCGCCCCTTTGCTTTGCATAATAAACAGGAGTTTATATGGCAGGAAATGAAGCAAGCACTGCAAGAATGGAAAAAACTATTGTAGCTTTAAAAGATGAATTCAAAGCTTTGCGAACAGGTCGTGCTTCTGCGGCTATCTTTGACAAAGTGCGGGTTGACTATTACGGAACCCCTACTCCTTTGAATCAGGTTTCAACTATTTCTGTTCCAGAAGCTAGATCTATTATTATACAACCATTTGATAAGTCTTTAATTGTGGAAATAGAAAAAGCTATCCAAAAAGCAGACTTAGGATTAAATCCTTCAAATGACGGCAAAGTTATTCGCATTTCAATTCCACCTCTTACAGCAGATCGACGTAAGGAACTTGTAAAACAAGCCAAGGCTTCTGCCGAAAGTAGCCGAGTAGCAATACGCAACATCCGTCGTGACGGCAATGAAGAACTAAAGAAATTGCAAAAAGATGGTGAATTAACTGAAGACGAGCTTAAAACATCAGAAGCTGATTTGCAGAAATCAACCGATAAATTTATTCAAGAAATCAATAAAATTCTTGAAGATAAAGAAAAAGAAATAATGGAAGGTTGATGACAGATAACAAAAACAAGACCAATGTTCCCGTTCATGTGGGAATAATTATGGACGGGAATGGTCGCTGGGCAGAACAAAGAGGACTTCCTAGAACAGCTGGTCATAGAGAAGGCTTAGAGGCTGCAAAAAGAATTGTGGCAGCTGCAGCTACAGTGGGTATAAAGTATGTTACTCTTTATACTTTTTCTACAGAAAACTGGAAAAGAACACAAGAAGAAGTCGGTTTTCTTATGGGTCTTATAACAAAACATCTTAGAA
This sequence comes from Spirochaetaceae bacterium, assembly GCA_017622235.1. Classification (GTDB taxonomy): domain Bacteria; phylum Spirochaetota; class Spirochaetia; order Treponematales; family Treponemataceae; genus Treponema_F. The sequence goes on from JAGARN010000005.1 coordinate 261,481, forward strand.
GTGAATATGAGTTCTATAAGAAAAACGGCATCAGAATACAGCATATTGGGGATACTTCACTTTTGCCACAAGATGTAAAAACTGAAATGCAAAACGCAGAACAGGATACGGCATCTTTTGATAAGATGACAACAGTTTTGGCAATAAACTATGGTGGACGAAATGAATTACTGCGTGGAATAAAAAAACTAGTAGCAACTGGAGTTGATGTTTCTCAGCTAACAGAAGAAAACATTGCTTACAGTTTGGATATACCTGAATTACCAGATGCAGATTTGATAATTCGCACCGGTGGCGAAAAAAGGTTAAGTAACTTTTTGATGTGGCATTCTGCATATTCAGAGTTTTATTTTAGCGATACATTATGGCCAGATTTTACAGAGGATGAGTTTTATAGTGCCTTGCAGGATTTTCAATCAAGGCATAGGAGATTTGGTGCATTATAAACAAAGTAACTTGGAGTAAAAACTATGAATAAATTAACACAACGACTTTTGACATTTTTTATCGGACTTCCACTTGTAATATTTATTGTTTATATACCCATATATAATCATTTGCCACTTAATATTCTCATTGTTATAGTGGCATTTATTTCATCCCTGGAAGCATATAATTTGATTCGACGAAACTCACCTATGCAACCTAAAGTTGCTGTTGTGTGTTTTTCTACAACAATCGCCCTAACAAGTTTAATTTGTTCTCTAACGGGAATGGATTACACCCTTGTTACATTTGTTTTTGTTGCAGCCTTTATTGTACTTATGGCACTAGAAATTTTTATTCCTGCCAATAAAAACGAAACCGTAGAAGAATTATTTGTTGATTCAAATCAAAAACTATGTTCTTCCATTTTTGTTTTATTTTACGGCGGTTTTTTGATTACATTTATTTCAAGAATGACAGTTCTAGAAAATTCAATACCATATTTGATTGTTTTTCTTATGATGGTGTTCATTTGTGATTCTTTAGCATGGTTATTTGGTATGTGCTTTGGAAAAAATAATAGAGGCTTCGTTAAAGCAAGCCCTAACAAAAGCATCGTAGGTTTCATTGGTGGAATTATTGGTTCTGTTCTTTCTGGCATTTTAGGTTGGTACATTTGGCGTGATGTTTTTACTGGTTCTATTACAAAAATGATTATCGCAGGTATTGTTGTTGCAATAGCTTCAATTCTTGGAGATTTAGTTGAATCAGTATTTAAACGTTCTGCAGGTTGCAAAGATTCTGGTAACATTATTCCTGGAAGAGGTGGAATACTTGATTCCATTGACTCAATTTTAATGACAGCTCCAGTGTATTATTTAATTATAAAATTAATGTTTGAGTAAAATATGAAAAAAGTTCTTGTACTGGGCTGTACTGGCTCCATTGGAACAAGTACCCTAGAAATAGTTCGAGAATTTCCTGAACAGTTTTCCATAGTTGGTCTTGTTGCCCATTGTGCAGAAGAAAAGATAAAACTTCTTTCCAAGGAATTTAACAATGTTCCTTTCTTACTTACAAAAAATTCTTCTTCAAAAGAATTAGAAGATTTTATAATAAAAAGTAAAGCAGATGTTGTAATTAATGGAATTTCTGGTTCGCAAGGTCTTAAATCATCTGTAATTACTCTGGAAAATGGTATAGATCTTGCTCTTGCAAACAAAGAAACAATAGTTATGGCAGGTTCAATTATTCAACAACTTGCAAAAAAAAATGGATGCCGAATTTTACCTGTAGATTCAGAGCATTCTGCTATTTTTAATCTTGTTGAACATTATGGAAGCGACACCATACAAGAAGTAATTCTTACTGCTTCTGGGGGACCATTCCGTGATTTTTCGGCAGAAAAGTTACGAAACGTAAGCGTAACAGATGCATTAAACCACCCTACTTGGAATATGGGGAAAAAAATCACTATTGATTCCGCAACTTTAGCAAACAAGGGTCTTGAAGTAATAGAAGCCTGCCGATTGTTTAATTTGCCACCAGAAAAAGTCAAAGTTGTAGTTCACCCACAAAGCTTAGTTCATTCACTCATTCGAACAAAAGATGGTGTTCTTTACGCACAGATTTCACCACCTGATATGAAACATCCAATTTTAACTGCGTTAACTTGGCCTAATTTTCAGCCAAGCACTCTTGAACAATTAGATTTAACACAAGGTTGCAATCTTACGTTTTTACCGCCCAGATTTCATGATTTTCCGATGCTCTCTTTAGCTTATGAAGCGGTAATCAAAGGTGGTTCTTATACTATTGCATATAATGCGGCAAACGAAGTTGCTGTAGAAGCCTTTATAAATAATAAAATATCTTTTACACAAATTTCGGAAATTACAATGTCCGTCCTACAAAAAAATTGGGGAAAAAATCCAGTTACCATTGAAGATGTATTTTTGTTTGATACACAGGCACGTGAATTTGCAAAAAAAATATTAGCTGTGTCTACGGAGGCTTCTTTTTGACCATTATTTGGGGAATAATTTGTCTTGGATTTATTGTATTTATACATGAACTTGGTCATTTTATAGCTGCAAGATTGTGTGGTGTTACGGTTGAATCTTTTTCTATTGGAATGGGACCTGTTCTTTTACATAAAACAATAAAAGGAACAGATTACAGACTTTCTTTGTTACCTTTCGGTGGTTATTGCGGAATGAAGGGTGAAAAAGCATTTCAAGAAGCATTGGAAAAAAATCTTTCAGCAATACCTGCTGAATCTGGTTCATTTTATGGAGTACATCCACTTAAACGTGCAATTATTGCTTTTTCAGGACCTGGAGCAAATATTATATTTTCTGTTATAGCTTTTACAATAATCGCTATGGTCGGTTACACATATTATTCTGCTGACAATAGAATTATTCTAGCAGATGAAATTTATAGCGAGATAATTTGTCCAGCTAGACAAGCAGGTCTTGAAACAGGAGATAAAATTATAAGTATAGACGGTAAACTTGTTGATACATTTTCTGATATAACAGAAATTGTAAGTACTAATGCCAATAAACCTTTAGAAACCTTGGTTATTCGTAATGGGAACGAGTTAAAATTTACACTAAATCCAATAATGGATACTGATACAGGAATTGGTAAAATTGGAGTTATAAATTGGATTGAGCCAATAATTATGGAAGTAGAACCACAAAGTCCTGCTGAACAAGCAGGATTAAAAGCGGGAGATAGAATTCTTGCGATTGATGGTGTTCCAATAAAAAATACTGCTGACATACAAAAAAAATTAACAGAAAATAAAGCCCTTTCTTTTAGTATAAGCCGCACATTAAATCAAGATACCCAAATTATAGATGATATAATTATACCGCTAACTCAAGATAAGTCCATTGGTCTTTTATTTTCTGTTCCAGCAAGAGAAGCAACTCGTTATTCTTTTTTTCCTGCAATTTTTCAAGGATTTAAAGAAACGGGGGAACTTATTTCATTAACTTTTAAAAGCATAGGAATGTTATTTAAAGGCTTAGACATGACAAAAGCGGTTTCAGGTCCAGTACAAATTACTATGATGCTAGGAGACACTGTAAAAACGGGTTTTTCTTCTGGATTAAATGCAGGATTTGTTAGTACATTGAATTTTATGGCACTACTTTGCGTTTCTCTTTTTATAATGAATCTTTTACCTATACCAATTTTAGACGGTGGACTAATTTTATTCGCAATAATTGAAACAATACTTCGTAAACCTGTACATCCAAAGGTAATGTATTACAGCCAGTTTATTGGAATTGCATTTATAATATTACTGTTTGGAATTGCAATATTTAGTGATGCAAATTATATTATTTCTGGAATAAAAGGAAACTAATTATGAAAACAAATTTTTTTGCAAAAATCGGACTAACTTTATTATTATTAATAATAACTAACTTTACGTTTTTATATTCAAATGCACATATTTCTACTCAAGCACATCAAAATGCTATCAGTATGGTTGTACATGGTACAAACGATTCCTTTTTTAGTGCGGGACAAGATGGATTCGTTATAAAATGGACATCCGATGGATTAGGAGAGCATTATCAACTTACTGAACTTGAAATAAGATTAATTGCAGTACATCCAAACGGTAACGATATTGCTGTTTACGAAACAGATGGCTATTCCGTTCATCGTGTTTCTGTGTGGAACTGGAATACCCTTAGCCGAAAATTTGTTAAAACATTTACAAATTCCGTAACGGAATTATCTTTTACGGCAAAAGGAACATTGCTTTCCGTTGGAACAGCTACCGTTAATGGTGCTGTATATCTTAATCCCTCTTCTGGGCGAACAGTTTCAAAAATTAAAGAATCAACTGGTATCGTTAATATGATTCACAGTAGCCCAACAGAAAAAACTTCTCTAATGTATTCTCCAGCGGGTCATATTTCATATTACAATATGTCAACAGGAACACGGAAAGAACGTTTTCAAACGGAACAACAGCTTGAACAAGTAATGATGTTTAACAATAATCTTTTTCTTGCAGGAGTAAAAAATAATAGCATATATGTTATTGATGCTTTATCCGGAAAAACCAACGCTGTAATTTCTGCACGTTCCCCTATACTTTTTCAAGACTATAATGATACAACACTTTATTATATGGATTTTGACGGAAGGAATCATACCCTAAAAGCAATAAATGCAACACAAAATCAACAAGGTATTATTACAGTAAATAATCCTACAACAATAAAAACTGTTTCTGGACCAACATTAAGAAATCCTGTTGTTAGTGTGGCAAAAAAAGGCGATACTCTGGTTCTTGGTACAAAAGGTGGCGATATTTATACAACTAATATATCTTCATCTGCAACGACAGAATCTCTTTTACCATTAACAGATAATATGTACGAAAGGATTCTAGATATTTTAGCAATAGAAGAAGATTTTTACTGTTTAAGTCCTGATACACTTTTTCGTACATCATTTGACACAGGAATGGTAGAAAACATAACTACAAATAACGGCTACACAAATATAAATTCTTATGGTAATAAAATAATTTTATGGGAACAGGGAACAAAACGAACAGTTTCTCTCTTAGACCTAGAAACAAGGACAACATCTGTACTATTCACACCTACCAATATGATCCAAACCATTCGACCTTTTGGAGAAAAATTGATTTATATCGAAGGTAACACAAAGGTAAATATGTTTGATATGCAAACAAAACAAATCACTGAACTGTATACAGGAACAGGTTTGCAAGATGCGATTCTATATAAAGACTCGCAACTATTTGTAGCAAAGTCTGCTTCAAGTAATCCACGTTCACCATTGATAAGCGTTGATACAATAACAAAAGAAACTGTAATGTTGCCAGTAAATGGAAATGTTGCTTTTTCTTTATGCTACGATAACACAAATAACAACAATGTAATTTATGGTATTCAAGTTACATCTAGTTCAGACTCTTCTACCACAGCGATTTTTGCCTATTATCCGGAACGAAAAACTGTTTCAACACTAAAAACAATATCTGCAGAAGACACCGAAGCATTTATGACAATGTACAATACAACATTGTATTCTAATATTGGCAAAAATCAAGTTCTATCATATGAAACAAAAACTAGAAAACAACAACAACTTAATCGTTCAGCATCTTTGCCGTTAAAGATAGCAAGAACAAAAAACAGGGGAGCTGTACTAAATCGAGATGGCAGCATATCTTGGTATGATGCTTCCTCAGGGAAATATCGTGCAGACTGGTATATGACAACAGACGGAATGTGGTTTGAATTCTAATAAAATCTATTGTTCATCAGAACGATTTTCAAACTTTGTATAATAAGGGATAAACATTAAATTTACTGTCCCAATAGGTCCGTTTCTTTGCTTTGAAAGAAGAATCTTTGCCTCTAAAGGCTGTCCATCTTCTGAGTGAATACGCTCTCGATGGATAAACATAACAACATCAGCATCTTGTTCCAAGGAACCTGATTCACGTAAATCAGACAGATTCGGTTCCCTACCCTCGCTATCACGTCTTACCTGCGATAAGGCTATAATAGGAATATCTAATTCTCTAGCAAGACTTTTTAATGAACGAGAAATTTCTGCAATTTGCTCATGCCTAGGCAAAGAAGTATTTTCATTGGTGATTAAAGCAATATAATCAATAAAAATTATCTCTACATTGTGAATTGACCTCATTCTTCTTGCCATAGCTCTTAAATCAAGCATTTTCATATTTGGAGTATCAACAATATACAATGGAGATTCATAAATTCGTCCTGCGGCATCTTGCATTTTTCCTAGTTCATCCATCTTCAACATTCCAGAACGTAATTTTCCGGCAGGAATTCTAGCTTCTTGAGAAAGAAGACGTGAACCGATTTGACGGTATGACATTTCCAAAGAGAAAAAACCAACCGGTATTTTCTTTTCAATAGCCATAAACTGTGCCATAGAAAGAGCCATAGCTGTTTTTCCCATAGAGGGTCTTGCACCAATAATCGTAAGCTCAGATTTTTGAAAACCATTTGTCATTTTATCAAGATTAACAAAACCTGAAGGAATACCAGTAAAAGCATCTTTATTGTTGTAACGAGCTTGAACTATATCCACAGTATCATGAACTAACTTTGTTGCAGAAATAATATTATGTGTTTGGTCTAAATCGGTAAGCGTAAAAATTTTACTTTGAGCCTCTTCCAAAGCTATACGACTTTCTTTTGTTTCGTCATGTGAATCTGAAATAATCTGAGAAGAAAGTTTTATAAGCTCACGTCTAATTGACTGGTCTCTGACAATTTTTGCATAATACTCAATATTAGAACTTGTTGGAACTTGATCTGTAAGAGAAGAAACATAGGCTGCTCCACCAGCAGCTTCTAATTTTCCTGTGTTTCGTAATTCTTCTGTAAGCGTAAGAATATCACCACGCTCACCTCTTTCAGAAAGGGAAAGAATGGCTTCATAAATAACTTGATTTTGTAATGAATAAAATCGCTCCGGTCTAAGATACGACTGGACGGTATTAATTGCGTCCCAATCAAGAAGCAAAGCACCTAATGTGGCTTGTTCCGCCTCAAGGTTATGGGGCGGAACCTTATCTTTTAAGGACGCAAAAGACATTTATTCCTCAGTTGATTCTGTTGCTTCCTCAGTTTTTTTCTGAGCTACTTCTTTTTCTTTTTTAGATACAACTTCTGTAGCTCTTGCAGATTCTTCTTGAGAAGAAACAACAACTACAACATCAGCTGTAGCAGACTCATAAAGACGAACAATAGCATGATACTTACCTAAAGTCTTAATTGTAAGACCAGGAATTTCAATACGCTTTCGTTCAATCTCAAAGCCATTTTTTTGCAATTCATCTGCAACCGTCTGATTTGTAACAGCACCATATAATTTGCCGTTAGGACCTGCGGGCATTACAAGTTCAACCGTAAATCCTTCGAGTTTCTCTTTTAGACTAGCAGCATCACGTCGTTTTTCTGCCTTACGTGCTTCAATCTCTTCCTTTCGACCCTCAAAGTATGCCACAGTCATATCATTATAAGGAAGTGCAAAATTGCGTGGGAAAAGGTAATTACGTGCATAACCGTTAGCAACAACCTTTACATCGCCTTCTTCTCCAAGGTATTTTACGTCTTGGTTTAGAATAACTTTCATATCAAGCTCCTATTTTTGTGCCTTAAGCACAACATTAAAACTAAACAAACGGCGTTTCCGGGAGTCGGTCGCCGCTGTTACCTACAAAAATATTTACTATAACAACTAAATAAACTAGTCTGCCACAAAGGGAAGCAAACAAATTGCTCTTGCTCGCTTTATTTCTAAAGCTAAACGACGCTGATGTTTTGCACAAGTACCAGTTATACGACGAGGCAAAATCTTTCCTCTTTCCGTTGTAAAGCGGCGTAGTGCATCTGCATCCTTATAATCAATCTTTGTTTTGTTTGCACAAAAACGGCAAACTTTTTTTCGGAAAAAAGTCTTGCCTTTAGCACGTGGTGCACGCTCATCAGCGTCACGAATAACATCCTGCATCTGAACATCAGGGGTTGTATCAATATCTTTAATCATTTCATCTGACATAAGTTTGTCTCCTGTAGTGTAGCTGTAGAACACAGCTTAGAATGGAATATCTTCCGGAAAAGAATCCGAAGAACCATAAGATTGATCATATGATTCACTGTCGTATCCACCGGTAGAAACGGATGGTTCCATACCGCCTCTTGGCTGATAGGCTGATCTTGAGGACTGCGTGGAATTATATCCACTAGCAGAACCACCAGAGTTTCCACCTAACAACTGGACATTGTTTGCAACTACAACAACTTTACTACGAGGTTGTCCATCTTGCTCCCACCTGTCTTGGCGTAATTCACCATCAATAGCCACTTGTTTACCTTTTACAAGATAGGGCTTAAGAGTTTCAGCAGACTTACCAAAAAGACTAATCTCAAAAAAACTAGCCTCTTCTATCCACTGTTCACCGTTTTTTCGCCTGCGGTTGACTGCTATGGAAAAATTGGCAATCGCCAGACCTGAAGTGGTATATTTTAATTCTGAATCTCTGGTTAAGCGACCAATTAAAACTACATGATTTAAATCCGCTGCCATAGCTGCCTTCCTTTAAGGTTTCTTACTCGTCAATCTTAACAAACATGAATTTGAGCAAATCAGCATTCAACTTAAACTGACGATCAATTTCAACCAACTTAGCAGGGTTAGCTTTTACGTTAAGCAGCAAAAAACGTCCACGCTTTTGTTTCTTAACTTCGTAGCATAGATCACGGTCGCCGTATGGCTCTTCTTTTTCAATCTCAACACCAAAATCGCTCAAAACTGTGCGAAGAGTGTCAAGTCCAGCTTTGTACTTATCTTCCTCAATGGGAAAGATAGTCATTAGTTCATACCTTCTCATGTCTTCTCCTTATGGACAATTTGGGAGTGGCACAATCCACTCCAAGGGATTGTAGAATGATATAGTAAAGTAAGAAAAAAATCAATAGCTAGACAATGGAAATAAGTTTACGTTCCAACAATTCTTGTAAAATCAAATCCACAATTTGCTGCGGATTATATTTTGATGTGTCAATTATCATATCAGAAAAGTCATACTCATTATTATTTATGTTATAAAGTCGCATATACCTTTTAGAGTCTTCTTGATCACGCATGCGAGTAAAAGATTTTATTGCTTCTAAATCACCACCTTCACGATTTTGAATTCTAGCCGCTCTAACATCATCATCTGCAAGTAAAAACACTTTTAAATCAGCTTCTTTCAACATCCAAATTGCAAGCCTCGAACCAAGAACACAAGATTCTTGCATAGCAAGTTCAACTTGTCTTGTATCAACTTTTATATCAAAACTGTCATCGGTTTTTGCCTGTTGAATTATCTGAGATAATGAAAGTCCTGTTTCTTCTGCCAAAGAACGAAAAGTGTAATTTACAAGTTTAACTCCAAGTTTTTCTGAAAGCAAAGTGCTAACAGTTGTGTTTCCACAACCACTTTTTCCAGAAATTGCAACCCTAAGTTGCTTACCACAAGCAATCTTATATTCCACAACAATGCCTCACTTTTAAAGGTTAATCACATTGTAACGTAAGGAAAAAATCCTGTCAAAGCATTGTACGTGTTTTTTTTGAGTTTAAAATGCTAAATCAAGAACCTCTTCTATTCTCGAAACTGGATGAAATGTAACACCCTTCTTTACAATTTCAGGAATTTCATCTAAATCTCGTAAATTTGACTTTGGAATTATTATATGCCGAATTTTATTTCGTTTAGCCGCAACAGTTTTTTCCCTTAAGCCACCAATTGGAAGAACTTGACCTGTCAAAGAAAGCTCCCCAGTCATAGCTAGATGAGGTTTTATGGTTTTACCCGAAAGCAAAGAAATCAAAGCTGTGGTCAAAGTAATTCCAGCCGAAGGACCATCTTTAGGCGTAGCTCCTTCTGGAATATGAACATGAATTGTATGCTTGTCAAACCATTCGATTTCTTTCAAGGATTTGTTCACCGAATAATTTCTTACCCAACTCATTGCTATTTCCGCAGATTCTTTCATTACGTCACCCAACTGCCCTGTAAGAACAAAACCTTCTTTACCTGGAATAACAGCTGTTTCTATAAGCAAAGTGTCGCCACCCATGCTTGTCCACGCAAGACCGATTGCAGTTCCTGCTTTATCTGCTTTTTTTATCTCTGATTCATCAAATATAGGTGTACCAAGATATTTTTTTGCAGATTCTAAATCTACAAAAAAACTTTTTGATAAAACTTCTTTCAAAAGTTTCTCTTGCTGGCTAAGCAGAAGTTTTTTTTCTTTAACAGCATTTGCGTCAAGATTTTCTTTTGCTTCTAATTCTGCAATTTGATTTTTAAGTATAGTTACTTGTTCCTCGGCTTTTACAACTTCACTTGAAGTTATCAATTCCATGGCGATTTTTCGTGTTATTTTATCTATACACTTTTCAAAGTTACGAACCCCCGACTCTCTAGCATAAGACTCTGCAATAAGCTCAAGAGTTTCTTTATCGAATTTTATTTGATTTTTTTTCAAACCGTTTTTTTGTAGCGTTTTTGGAATAAGATATTTCTTTGCAATTTGCATTTTCTCTTGGTCAATATAACCAGAAAGCATTATAATTTCTGCACGATCAAGTAATGGTTCTGGTATCGTATCCAACGTGTTAGCAGTTAAAATAAAGAAAATATCAGAAACATCAAATGGTAAATCTAAATAATTATCTCTAAAAGAAATATTTTGCTCTGGATCAAGCACCTCTAAAAGAGCACTAGCAGGGTCGCCTTGGTGACTATAACCTAATTTATCAACTTCATCAATCAAAAAAACAGGACTACGAGTTTTTACTATTTTGAGCCCTTGCAACACTTTTCCCGGCATAGCTCCGATGTATGTACGTCGATGTCCTTTAATTTCAGCTTCATCACGCATTCCTCCAACAGAAAAACGAAAAAAGGGTTTATTCATCGCATTAGCAATAGAACGCCCTATACTAGTTTTTCCGACTCCAGGTGGACCCACCAAAATCATTATCGAACCCTTGTTGTCCTTTTTTAGTTTTCTAACTGCCAGATACTCTAAAATACGTTTTTTTACATCATCTAAACCGTAATGATCTTTTTCTAATATGGCTTTTGCTTTGTCAAGACTAAAGCTTTCTTCTGGAACACTATTCCAAGGCAAAGACGCTATCGTTTCTAAGTAGTTACGGACGACACCATACTCTGGAGCACTAGAATCCATAAGGGCGAATTTTTCTAACTCTGCTTCTACCGTTTCTTTAATTTCACCTTTAAAATTAAATGAATCTATTTTTTCTTTAAATCGCATATACTCTGAATTCTGAGCATCCGTAGTTATTCCTAACTCTTCTTTTATTGCTTTTAGTTCTTCTTTTAAAAAATATTCTCTTTGCTGTGTTTCTATACGATCGTTTAGTTCAGCCTGAATCTTTTTTTGAATTCTGAGTAACTCTTGCTCTTTTTTTATATAGACAAGAACTTGTTCCATGCGCTGACGAACATTTAACATTTCCATTACACGCTGTTGCTCATCTTTGTCTATATTCAATATAGAAGCAGCAAAGTCTGCAATTTTTCCGGGGTGATCTATGTTCACCATGTTCATACGCATTTCTTCAGAAAACAAAGGATTGTTTTCTGAAATTTCTTTCATTTCACTGATAAGAGCACGTGTTAATGCTTTTACTTCAAATGTATCGTCCTCTTGGTCTTCTAGGTATTCAACAACTGCAACCATAGGCTCTTTGTTACTTAACACTTTGCGTATACGGAAACGTTTGATAGTAGAAATAAAAACATTTATTCCGCCGTCTGGCAAATTTATTTTTTTAATAATACGAGCAACAGTACCAACTTCGTACATATCAGAAACAGATGGATTATCTACATCCTCTTTTAACATCACAATTCCAATTAAACCATCACCATTATAGGCCTGTTCCGCAACTTTGGTGTCTTCTGTGGAAGTAATCATAAGTGGCGTAAAAATTCCTGGAAATATAGGACGACCAGAAATTGGGATGAGAAATAATTTATTGGAAAGAGTTTGTTCTAAAGGCACAATCGTAGAATTTTTTTCTTGTTGAGTATTTTTTTTATATTTACGTTTAGGTTTTTCTGTAGAATTAGTATCGCCACTGGCGAGCGATACAGTATCATCTATTTTATCTTTTTCTGCCATTATACACTCCGTAAAATGAATATTTATTAAAAAAAAATCATACCGATTTATTTTAAAATCAGCAAAGGCTTACATATAAAATATGTAAATAAACTAAAAAAAAAGCAACTATTTTCGCCGCAACATTACTTATTTATTCGTGTTTATGTAAAGATGCAGTTATAAAAAGTTCATCCTGATACCAGTCAATTCGTAAGGAAAAAATTTCTTCACTATAATCTGGTGCAGAGGCTTTAAATTTCCAAACACTACCGGTTTTAAGTTCAGATGTCTCTATTTCGTCTAAGGGTAGCCATTTCCCGCCATTAAGCACAGAAAACTGAACTTGAGAAGTAATATCTTTACCCGTTTCTGCATCAAAAGCTAAACCGTGAACCATAATATCTCTTACTGCATATTTCCTTAAATCTAATTTTGCAGTAGCATCTTCTGAACCAACAGTTATAGATTTCCACCAAATATAGGGCCCGGCAGCAACCTTTATTCGATATTCACCAGGTTTAAGATAAACTGGCTTTGAACGATAAACTACAGCCTGTGCGTCATTTTGATTTTTTTCAGCTGCCAGAACTCTACGGCTACCGTTGACTTCTGGAATAGAGTCATTATCGTTTTCAAAGAAAAAGGCTCTTAGCGGAAGATCTGCTTGAGCCGAAGCTGTAGCCGGCAAAGTAACAGAAACTTCCAGTGGCGTATAATACGACCTAAGCAAATATTTATGGATTATTCCTTCATTCCATAAAACTGCAACAGAACAACCCACTACCACTAGAGCAGCCAATATAAGAGCCACAAGTCGGCCTGTGTGCTTTTTGGGTTCGATTTTGGGTACAGAAAAAGTTTTTTCACCAGAAAGAATAATCCTTGCAAGATTCTCTCGCAAAAGCCTTGTGTCGTATTCTTTTAAATATTTTTTTACTATTTTGATTATAGGAGCAACATCTTGATATCGCTTTTTGGGATTTGGGCGAATCATTTTTTTTATCAGTTTGCGAATTACAGGAGAAATTGTTTTATCTATTTTTTCTGGAGCAATATATTTTCCTTTTTGAATTTGTGCTACAGTTTCCGGAGAAAGGCTTCCTGGAAAAGGTTTTGAACCTGTAACCATTTCATAAAGCATTACCCCCATGGCATAAATATCAGCCCTCTTGTCTACAGTGCGGCTGTCTGCAAATTGTTCTGGTGGCATATACGATGGAGTTCCTAACGTAACACCGGACTGAGTTATATCTTCTTCGGATTCTTTATCTGTACTTGCAATACCAAAATCTGCAAGTTTTACAGCCGCACGTTTTGAAATAAGAATATTACCTGGCTTAATATCCCTATGAACTATGCCTTTAGAGTGAGCATAGCTTAGGGCATAACAGGCATCTAAAAAAATTAACATAGTTATTTCATTTGGTAATACTGTCTGTTTTTTTATTACTTTATCTAAAGACATTCCATCTACAAATTCAAGAGCAATATAGTGATATGCACCTTCTGTAAAATAATCGTACATATGCACAATGTAAGGATTCTGTAAATCTAAAAGAATCTGAGCTTCTCTTTTAAACCGTTCTCGAATAGCAGGATTTCCACGAATAGTCAGTTTTTTAAGTATTACTTCTCGTTTTAAAGAAGGATGCATAGCCTTGTAAACAGTACCCATACCACCCTTTGCAATAATTGAAATAACCTTATACTTTCCTATTGTTTCTGGTAAATCAGCCATTTTCTCCCCCATGAATGTCATTATAGCTGGTGCGTTTTTTTTCATCTAGTGAAATTATATCTGTTTCCGGATTAAAAGCACGGTTATGAAGGACAATAGCCACATTTTGCATCCGTGGATTATGAATTTGAACAAATTTATTTTGTTGCCTTAAAGCATATTTTCCACTTACTGGTCTGTGTCCGCCAAGATATAGTGCCTCTGGAAAATTAGGTTGTAGCAAATCTAGCATTCTTTTAACTGAACCTTCTTGGCTGTCCCCATTATTTGTCCAAGTTAGCCCATGAATTACTTGGCTATCAAACAACCCATCTATAAGTTCTTCTCTAGAATAAGCTCTTTCTGGTTCTGCGTGGGAAAGTATACAATTTGGACAAATAGCACACAACGGCAAAGCTTCTTCTACAGAAGCATAAAGATGCAAAAGCTCTTGACCGTAATATTCCATCATAAAAAGCCTAACCATTTCTCCTTCTTGCACAAACTTACGAAAAGAATGATTACCGCCACGATTTGAATTCAATATATTTTCATGATTACCCTTTAAAAAATGAAAAAACTCTGGAAACTTACATTTACAAGAAAAAATCTGTTCCATAAGCAATAGCCCATCTTGCATTTCTTGATGCATATTGTTACCAGTAATAATACCTTTTTCAAACTCATTGTAAGCAGCAAGCCAGCGTTCTTTATGCAACTCAGAATGCAAACCGTCACCTAAACATACTATGCGAATATTACCGGATTTCAATAATTCAAAGATAGTTGCACTGCCGTCAAAATCAGAATCTAAAACTTGAAGTTTATATTCCATAACTTTATTAAAAAAATCCAGTCTAGCGTGTAAATCCGGAACAACAAGAGTTGGAAGCCTTTTCTGTTCGCTACAAAAATCCAGCAACCCCCCAGGCAACCCTGTAAACGTATTTGCAGGACGATACTCACAACTCTCTGTATCAAGTGTCTTAAGCGTCTGTTCTAAAAGAGAATACAAACTTTCCTGTGGCACAAGTTCTTTAGCGATTACAAGTACCTCTTTTTTTAAGAAATAATGAGGTTTGCGTTACCTATGGTTATTTTATCGCCACCGTTAAGTCTTACGTATTTATCAGCAGGAATTCTTCTTCCATTTAGAAATGTACCGTTAGTGCTATTTTCATCTTTAAGAAAGTAAGCATCTTTGATTTTTTGAATCAAAGCATGATGGCGACTTGCCAATTTGTTATCTATAACAATATTATTGTCGGAAGAACGCCCTATAGTAATCTTTGCAACCAATTCAATTCGGCTTCCGCCAAACATTAAATAAGAAACCTGCTCAGCATCTGTGAGTTTTTCTAACCTTTGTCCAACTTTGCTACTGGTAATGATTGTCGTATCTTGCATAAAACAAGTATAAACCTAAAAATAATATTTAGCAAGTTTTTTAACCGCTTAATCCCATTAAACCACTTAGCTACTGGTTAAAAGATTAAGAAGTGCCGCTTCTATTTCTAATCTTTCAGTTTCTGGAGTCATGTAACAATCATGTAAAGATAAAGTTCTGTTTTTTATGGAAACATCCAATTTAATTTGAACAGGTTTTCCGGCAAAAACAACAATTCTATCAGCAATACAAATAGCTTCTCTTACATCATGGGTTACAAGTATTACAGTTCGATTTTCTTCAAGTAACAAACTTTCTGTAAGTTCCATAAGTTTCAACTTTAAAGGTAAATCTTGGGATTGAAATGCTTCGTCCATTAAAAGAACAGATGAAGGATACGCAAAAGCTCTTGCTAATGCACATCTTTGCCTTTGACCACCAGAACATTGAAAAGGAAAAGATTTTGATTTTTCTTGCAAATTGGTTTTAGAAAGAAAAAAACGTGTTCTTTCTTGAGCTTCTTGTTTTGACATAATATTAAGTAAAGGCAACATCACATTTTTTTCCAAATTACACCACGGCAAAAGACGAGGTTCTTGGAAAAGATAGGAAATTTTTTTCGGTGCTTCAATATTTCCTTGAATTACAGGTAAAAGTCCTGCAATACAATCCAACAAAGTTGTTTTTCCTGCTCCAGATGGTGCTAACAAAACTGTAATTTTTCCATGTTCAAAAGAAATATTAAAATCACTAAAAATATTGTTTTCACCCCTAGTAACGCACAGGTTTCTAACTATAACATCTTTCATGAATATTTCCCTGACTTGAGAAGATGTTTTACCCCTTGGTTAAAAACAAGTTCTAACACAAAGCATATAACCACAAGCACAGCTGTTATAGCAAAAACTTGACTTGTTTCAAGATGAACCTTTGCACTTTGAAGCAAAGTACCCGCACCATAACGTGGCAAACTAAGCACTTCTCCGGCAGCAATAACTTTCCAGCTTTGTCCAAAAGTTGCCAAAGCACCACCTAAAAATGATGGCACGCAGGATGGAATGTATACATATTTTATTGCCTGCAATTTTGAAAATCCATAAATTTTAGCAGCAGAAAGCAAATTATAATTAGTATTTTCTATTCCAGATTGAACTGAAGAAATCATAACTGGCAACGTCATTAATACTGCAACAAAAACGGGTAAAGCCGAAGAACCAAGCCAAAAAATTGCAAGCAAAACAAAAGAAACAACAGGTGTTGCTCGAATTATTGCCACAGGAAATTCTAATAAATGACGAAAGAATGAACTTACACCACACAACAAACCAAGAACAGTACCTAACAAAACCGAAATACAAAAGGCTAAAATACTTCTAAGTGAAGTAATCAAAATATGTTGCCAAAAAAAAATTGACACTACACTTTGCTTTAACGCCACAAGAGTTTCCATTGGCGTTGGTAAAATTAATGGAGAAGAAACAATTTTTGCAGCAACATACCAAATTAATAAAAGCAATATTGCTGACAAAAAATAAGTCAGTGGCTTAAGCAAAGCAATATTTCTTTTCATTAGTTAAAATAAAAACCGTCATCAGGCAAAGTGCCACCTATAGCTTCCGGTGCAAAATCCATAAATATACCGAACAAATTTTCTAATTCCCCACGAGAATCCTCTGCGTTTTTATACATATATGCACCATTAGGTATGACTTTTGCAGCAATCGGAGCCATAAGACCCAGCGTATGATTCTGTACTAAAACACCAGCCTTTGTAGGGTTCTTATTAGTCCAAGAAATTGCATTCTCATATGCAGCTAAAAAACTACGAAGCATTTCTGGATTATCCTTTGCAAAAGAAGCACGGACTACAACAACGGTCATTGGATAATTATTTGAAGCCTCAGCAGCCTGAACTGCACGATATTCCTGTTGCAAATCTATAGCCTTTATCACAGAAGAATCCTTTGAAATAGCAACAGTTGAAAAGGGTTCAGGAACAACAGCGTACTGAATTTTCCCAGAAAGTAATGCCGCAGCAATCTCTGAAGCTGGAATAGTAAAATCTAATGCAACAGAATTTTCTGTTGCTACACTTCCTTCAGGAGCAATTTGTACACCGTTTTTTTGTAGAAGATAACGAAACATATATTCAGGGGTTGCTCCCTGCCCTGCTACACTCACCGTCTTACCTTTTAAGTCAGCTAATGAATTAATAGTTTTATCTCTAGTAATAAGATTTAACATACCTTGCCCCACAACAGCAGCAACAAGGATTGCTCCATTATTTTTTGTATAAACCTTTGCTGCAACATTTGGAGGCAATATGCCAATATCAACTTCACCTTTTAGCAATTTGGGCAAAAGAGAATCCGCCCCTGCTTCTACCTGAAAAGTAACATCTGCACCTGAAATTTCAGGAATATTTTCAAACAAATATGCCATAGGAATTCCACTTGGACCATTCAAAGCAGCAACACGCATGGCAATTTTTGGGGAAACGTCAGAATCCTTTTCAACCACAGTGGATAAAGGTTCAGTTTCTGAAACTTCTTGAACTGAAGATTCTTGAATAGGTTGAACAGTTGCCTCTTTTTTTCCACCAGCAAAAACTGAACATATAAAAATAACACTTAAAAGTAAAATAAAAACAAACTTATTTGATTTCATATCGATTCTCCTCAAATTAAATTCTATACTTTTTGTAAATATCAGCCAACAACTCAAGACCACCTTTAACTTCATCTCTGTTTCCTGAGTAATTAAGACGCAAACATTTATCAAAATGTCCCTTACATTCCTCTTTTGGGTTTTCAAGACCAAAGAAAAAATATTCCCCTGGCACAGTAATCAAACCTTGTTGCTTAAGCAAAGAATATAATTCCCTTGTAGAAATTGATAAATCCTTTAGCATAAGCCACAAAAAGATTGCTCCTTCACTTCGATGGACAGCATAATCACAACCATGAAACAACTGATGTATCCACTCTACTGTTTGCTTAGAACGCTGCTCATAGAAGGGTTTAACATAATTTTGTGCCACTTGTACCATCTCTCCGGAAAGTATGCAACGTTCCGCCAAGGCTTGTCCTAAGGAACCACAAGCCAAAGCGGCAATAGCATTAAGATTAGATAAAGCACGTGCAATAGGTGCAGAAGCAACAATTATCCCATTACGCAAAGAAGGTAACCCAATTTTAGAAAGGCTCATGGAAAGAACTACAGATTCATCCCAATATGGTGTTGCATCATCGGTAAAAACAATATTTGGAAAAGGCAATCCATATGCATTATCCACAAACAAAGGTATACCGTATCTTCTAGCTAAACCAGCCAATTTTTTTATTTCGCTATCCGTAAGAACATTTCCAGAAGGATTTGTGGGTCTTGAAACACACATTGCACCGACATCGTTATGAGTATCAAGATAATACTCTAAGCGTTCAAAATCAATAAAATACTTAAATGTATTGTCATCATAAAATGAACAACATGCCGGAATAGAAACAAAGGTATTTTCATCAATTCCTTGGTCTGCATATCCAATATATTCTGGAACTAAAGGAAGTAAGATTTTTTTATGCAACACTTTTCCAGAGGAAGTAAAAGTTCCCGAAAAAATATTGAACAAATAAAAAAAAGCTGACTGGCTACCATTAGTAATAGCTATATTTTCAGGTGTTATTTTCCAACCATACTTTTTCGAAAGAAATTCCGCAACAGATTCAATAAAATGCATTCTTCCTTGAGGAGCGTCGTATTTAGAAATTAACCGCTCAAAAGAATCGCCATCAGCCATAATGCGTTCCATTTCTCTACGATACATTTTTTCTGCCTCTGGAACTCTAGCAGGATTTCCACCTCCCAGTCGGTAAGGTGTAACACCTTCAGGCAAAGGACGTCCTAAGTCATCCATTAACTGAAGTATTCCAGAATAAGAGGCTAATTTTTCGCCAAAATCCGAAAAAACAATATTGTGATTCATACTTTTTAACTCTACTCTTCTGAATCTCTAGCAATACAAGCTTTTTTGTATTCTTCGGCAGTAACAGAAAACAAATCCACATCTGAAGGAACTTCTAGCATAGAAACTTGTCCATGAAAGTCAACATTATCGTCAATTCTAAGCCTTTGAGTTATAACATCTCCAACAATTTTACTACCAGAACACATTTCTACTTTAGTTGAAGCTTCTATATCGCCTATTACATTTCCTGCTATAAGAATAGAATCTGCCCATATTTTACTAACTTTACAAACACCAGTTTTATCAACTTTTAAATTTCCAGTTGCTTTAATTGAACCTTCAAATTTTCCTGTTATAACCAAATTATCCGAAAACTCAAGGACACCAGAAAATTCAGTCTCTTGACCTAAAACTGTTACATTTCCATTTTTCATGGTAAAAGAATGCATTAAAAACCCCTCATATATTACAAACCCATTTTAGCATAATCGGTGTAATCTGTCAGTAGCAATTTAGTTTGTAGAACAAGTTTTCTTTATTAGCTTTAGAACTATACCTAAAATCAATGACACACCGGTCAAACACAAAAAAATAACGCCCACATAATCACCCCACCTGGTGTAAAGCGTTTGATCCATATCTTTTCGTATAGGTATCGTACCAATTAGATATGTTTCCTGAAAAGGCTCTACCATATCCAATATTTTACCATTAGGATCTATAATGGAAGTCTGCCCTGTAGAAGTGGCTCTAACTGTAGGAACACGATTTTCCACAGAACGGAACAAAGCCATAGAAAGATGCTGATACTGACAAGCAAGACTTGAGGACCAAGCGTCGTTTGACATATTAACAAAGGCATTAGCTCCGTTTTGAACAAATCGACGACCAACAAAACCAAAAGTGTCTTCAAAACATATCGGTGTTCCAAATTTTAAGCCATTTACGTCAAAAACCACAGGTTCTGTACCAGGCTCCCACATATGAGTATCGCCATTAAGTAACATATGGTACAACTTTGGAAAAGTTTTTGCAGCAGGAAAATATTCCGTAAATGGAACAAGCTTCATTTTGAAGTAAATTTCTGGTTCAGGAGGATTAACATTTTGACCGGGTCTAAACAATATGGAAGCATTATAATCAACAACGCCATAAGTTCCATCTTGCAAATAACCGTCTACACCATGATCGTTTCCTATAACGAAGGGAACAGAACATGAATCAATATAGTTCAAAAGTTTTTCAATTAATTCAAACTTCGCTTGTTCATACCTATGTTCATAATGCCAAGTTATTCTTGGAACGAAAGCTGTTTCTGGCCAAACAACAAGTTCTATACTTGGGTCTTCTAACAAAGCTTTGTCCGAAAGAGAAATAAGAGTATCTAAATCACGCTCGTAAGATTCAAGTCCTCCAACCCAAGGGTCAGAATTAGACTGAATCAAAGCAATCGTTGCAGTTTCATCTTGAGAATAATCCACCGGAGAAACAAAACCGTAAACAAGAATTCCTACAAGAAACAAAAACCACACACCCAAAGAAACTAAATGTTGCCTTATACCTTGTAATAAAGCCTTACCAACGCACCTAATTCCTTTATTACTACCAATAAAGCGGTAAGCATCAACAATTACAGCTGTACACCAAGCAGAGGCAAAAATTATAAATGCGTTTAACCCCCAAACACCACCTAAATCTGTACATTGAATCATAGGAGTCCAACGCCAATGACTATATGCGGTAACTCCATAATGAAAACCAGAAAAACCTAGTGTTTTAACATATTCGTAGCCACACCATACTATCCATTGTGCAAGCCAACCATATTTTGGAAACAGAGAAGCCGCCGCTTTAACCAAGGGGAAAGCCAACATTAAGTACAATCCATACATAAAGGAAATAACAAATATTCCCAATGGATGAAAAGTTGCTAGCCAATATGTAAATAAACAATACGAACCCACACCGTACAGCAATCCACACAACCATACGGTCTTCCAAGATACCATACGAACC
This sequence comes from Spirochaetaceae bacterium, assembly GCA_017622235.1. GTDB lineage: Bacteria > Spirochaetota > Spirochaetia > Treponematales > Treponemataceae > Treponema_F. The sequence continues at coordinate 282,732 of JAGARN010000005.1, forward strand.
AACAAGAAAATAGGAATAAAGGCAAAATAAGAAAAAATCGGCAACCCTTGAACTGTAAACAAATTAGGCTGTGGCAGAGTAAAAAGCAAAATCCCTAGTAACAAAAGCAACACTGAAAAACAAAATCTTTCTACTAAGGAAAGCCCCGCTTTTGAATTACAAATTTCTGCCCTCACCCGTTTATTCCTCATCAACAGGCAAATCCCAAACAGCTTTTTTTATTTCTTGTCCAGAACGGAACACCATGACATAATGAGAAGGCACAGATAAAACTTCACCAGTTTTTGGATTCCTTGCACGTTTACGAGCTTTGCGCAATCGTAACTCAAAAGTACCAAATCCTCGCAATTCTATTGTGGAACCAACTTTCATCGACTCTTTTAGGTTGGCAAGCAGTGAATCAAAAACATCTTGCACAACTTTTTTTTCCAAGCTTGTATCTTGTCTAACAAGGTCAATCAAATCATACTTTGTTATTTTTTTTGAATTCATGAACTTTTCCCTTCCCAAAAATTTGACAAAGTCCCTGAAAAAAACAAGGGATGCATAATAGGCTACACCTACAGCACCCCCTTCCTCAAAAAACTAATTAGCCGCCGTATTGAAAGAAGTATTGTATAGCTTCATCATACGTGACTTTTTGCGTGAAGCAGAGTTTTTAGATATAATACCCTTACCTGCCACAGTGTCCAACTCTTTAACAAGAGCCTTAAGACGCTCAGCAGCAAGAGCCGCATCCTTTGCATGAACAGCTTCTATATATTTTCTTGTACTTGTATGTACAGAACTTTTAGCTGACTTATTACGCAGACGACGAACTTCACTCTGCTTGTGTCTTTTTTCCGCAGATGATTGTTTAACTGCCAAAAGAAACCCCCAAACCAAAAAAACTCTAGTTACACCATAATCTGTAGCTATTACGATTTCGCTATTTTATCAAAGTGTTTATAGTTAGTCAAGGGTATAAAATATAAATAATTTTTAACACTTTTTTAACCATATGTTTAAAAAAAAAATATTGTAAAAAACTTGTAGTTTTGTTATGTTCCACCTATGGAAATTATATCTTTTTTGTTCCAATTACTTGGAAGTTTAGGATTTCTGCTTTACGGCATGAAAATGATGAGTGATGGAATTCAGAAAAGTGCAGGTGAAAACTTGCACAAAGTTCTTGGATTTATGACCGGAAACAGAGTTCTTTCTGTACTAACTGGATTATTTATAACCATGATAATTCAGTCCTCTAGTGCAACAACGGTAATGGTTGTTTCCTTTGTTAATGCCGGTTTACTTACCCTAAAACAATCTATAGGTGTAATATTTGGTGCAAACATAGGAACAACAATCACTGCATGGATTGTTTCAATTTTTGGATTTAAGTTTAGTATTTCAGCCTTTGCTATTCCTATGTTTGGAGTAGGTTTTATTCTTACAGTTCTTAAAAAACTTAAAGGCAAATCCTTAGGAGAAGCCTTTATGGGATTCGGTTTACTGTTCTTAGGATTAGATAACCTTTCTTCAATAATGCCAACTCTTGATGCTCAAAACATGGGCTTCCTTTCTTCTATGACAGGAAATGGCTGGCTTAGCATTTTAATTGGGCTTTTTGCAGGTATTGCAATTACAATAATAATTCATTCTTCTAGTGCAGCCACAGCTATAATTCTTACCCTTTCTTATAACGGTTTAATTCCTTGGGAATTTGCTGCAGCAATGGTTCTTGGTAGCAATATTGGAACTACTGTAGATGCCGTATTAGCTTCCATAGGAACAAAAGTAAATGCACGAAGAGCTGCACTCGTCCATGTTATGTTTAACGTAATTGGTTCAATGCTTGCATTGATTTTCTTAAAACCACTTTTATCTCTAGTAGATATTTTAGTTCCAGGTCCTGTTGAACAATCAATAACCACGCATATTGCGATGCTGCATACAGTATTTAATGTAATTAATACATTGTTATTCCTGCCATTCGTTAATCAATTAGCAAACCTTACAGAAAAACTTGTTAGGCCTAAAAAAGACGAAACCCCTGATATATATCGCCTTGAAATGCCACAAACAAATCGTAGAGAGAACGCCAGTGCAGCGTTACTTCTTGCAGAAAAAGAAATTAGCAACATGACTGCTGTCGTTACAAGTATGTTCCAACGCATAAGACAATGCTTCCAAGAGGGAAAATTTATTGCTACAAATAAAGAAGCACTTGCCTCAGAGGAAACTTACGCCGACCAAATGCAAGAAGAACTTTCAAAATACCTTGTAATATGTACGGAATTACCTGTAACAGAAGATCAGCGTAATAATATTTCGCAAATGTTGCATATTGTAGATGAACTAGAATCAATGACAGATGATTGCTACAGCGTAGGAATACTATTAAACCGCAGCATTGAAAAGAAGATGCATTTCGCAAAAGAGGATTTAGAACGATTAGAACCCTATGTTACACTTGTAGAAAAGTTCGTTCAGTTTATTCGAGATAACATAAATCATCACCTTGACGAAACAAAACTAAAAGAGGCTCAAGTTATAGAAGATCAAATTGACCTCTTTAGAAAAAATCTCAAGAAAGTAGCAAGAAAACGCCTAGAAAGCGGTGCAGATGTAAAATCAGAACTTCTGTATATAGACCTAGTACGACACCTTGAAAAAATCGGAGACAGAGCATTTAATATTTCGGAGGCCTTATTTGAAACAAAATAAACTATTCTTTTATCAACAGTTCGTAGGCTTCCATAGGTGTTTCTACAGAAATAAGTGCATCTCTTAGTTCTTGATTCTTAAGTTTTGAACTAAAGTACGAAAGAGTCTGCAAATAATATGAGTGTTGGTTATAAGCCGCAGCAATCATAAATAAAAGTCGCACAGGCACATCATCAATAGCTTGGAAGTCTATTATGTCTGTGCGGCTTATTCCCACAGAAATGACCAAATCTGTAACAGAAGCAAGACGCACATGAGGTATGGCTATACCACGACCAATCGCTGTAGACATAAGTTCTTCTCTTTTGAGAATCTCTACCGAAAGTTCTTGTGCATATTTAACTTGTGGTGCAGTACTTAAGTTTTCTGCCAAAGCTAACAAAGCATCTCGTTTTGTAGAATGATTCAAAAAAATAATACGGTCAGGTGAAAGAATATTCTTTATCTGAACTTGTGAAGTTTGAATAACAGGGCGAGTATTAGAAGAAAGTCTATCATTAACCCATTTTTCTATTTCTGCTTTTTTAAAACGCCAAACTGTTCCAATTTTACCAGAAGGAATTTCACCTTTTTGAGCCCAATCATACACAGTTCGTTCAGACACACGAAGATATTTTGCAACTTCTTCTATCGTTAGTATATCATCAACCACAGTTTACCCCTCACTTGTAAATCATGTCAAAATTTACAAGTATTTTGCATTGTTTACGCTTTTATGTCAAGTATTGCAAAGAAAAAACTAAAAACCTATTACTATGCAAAATATCTATTCCATAAGGGATAATAAATCATTTTCTAAAAAACTAAAATAACCTTCTTGTGAAACAATTATATGATCCAAAAGTCTAATTCCAAGACACTTAGATGCTTCAACAAGTCTAGATGTTGTTTCTAAATCATCTTCAGAAGGATTGCAATTACCAGAAGGATGATTGTGGCAAACCACAATAGAAGCAGCCATATCTTTGAATGCGTTTGCGAATACTTCTCTAGGATGAATCATTAGTCGATTAACAGTACCAAGTGCCACCGGATGCATTTTTATTATTTCATTTGCTCCGTTTAACGTAATACATACAAAATGTTCTTGGCTTTGTATGGAATAATGTTGAACAAAGGGAACAGCATCGGCAGGTTTTAATATTTTTTTACCCCGATGAATATTTTGTCGTCGACCAAATTCTATTGCCGCACCTATGGTTACCGCCTTAGTTATCCCTATCCCATCAATTTTTATTAATTCATCAATAAGTTCTTCTGGACGGCAACCATTTATTGTATCCATGACTCGTTTAGCAAGAATTGTTACAGGAACACCCTTTATACCGCTACCTAAAAGTAGCATGATAAGTTCAGTATTTGTAGGAAAGGACAATCCATTTATTAGAACTTTTTCCCTTATATCTGGTTTATTTTTCACATAATAATTTTAGTTTTTAACAAATTAAAATGTTCAATCTTGAAAAAAAAACTAATAAAAAGTATTCTGTTTTTATGAAAAGATGCTGTTTTTTTATTACACTTTGTATAAGTATAAGCTTAGTTTTATTTTCTTGTGTTAGCAGTATAGGCACTATTCCTCCACAGGAAACATTGTCTATAAACAGAAAAATTGCTGCAAAAGGAATAAAAACCCCTGAGCAACTTGCAACTTTTTTTATTTCCATGAATCCAAAAGCCGATTATGACCAAGTGAACCGTCTGGCTAACTACTATGTACAAGAAGCTGAATACGAAGGAATAAATTCAGATGTTGCATTTGTCCAAATGTGCTTAGAGACAGGTTTTTTGCGTTTCGGAGGTCTTGTAACTGCCGATATGCACAACTACTGTGGGCTTGGGGCAATAGATGAGCAAAACCCCGGAGAAAGATTTGCGACAGAACAACTCGGTGTAAAAGCCCATATTCAGCACCTGCATGCTTACGGAACTACAACTACTCTTAGAGGTGAACTTATTGACCGCAGATACAAATACGTCAACCCAAGAGGCAAAGCACCTGATATTCAAGGACTTGCAGGCACTTGGGCGGCAGATCCAAATTACGGCAACAAACTGGAGAACCTATTACAAAAACTAGAAGAGTTCTAACTTAACTGATTTTTGTTCCCAAAAAGGGTTTACCTTCAAGAATAGCTCGTGTATTTTCTATATCTCTACCACCAGCACATATAACCGTAAGACCTGCTTGTTGAGCTCTACGACTTGCAACTGGATCAAATGGAGTATTTTTTCCTGGAGTCCATTCATCCCCTACCATCTTACGAAACTCTTCCCAAGATATTTTTTCTAAGGGCTTTGCATCTGGATTTTTCTTAGGGTCATCTGTATAAACTTGCTCTATATTTGAAAGATTAACCACAGTAGAAGCAGCAAATCGTTCTGCCAACAAAACAGCATCATTGTCTGTAGAAAAGCCAGGCTTCCAACCAGCGGCAACCATTATTCTACCTGCAAATTCCGTAACTAAAGTTGGGTCATACACAACTTCTTGTTGACAAATATCCGAAAAAACAGCCTTTAAAAGCTGAGCATTTAGCCTAGTCGCCGTTATTCCAATCCAGTCAGCTTCTTCGTCCCAATATTGATTATCTGTTTGCTCACAAATAGTTTTATAAGCCTGCTGATACGTTCTAGCAGGACCACCTCCTCCAACCACAAGAATCAACTTTCTGCTTGAATCTCCTGAAAGCCAATCCCGAATCATTTTTGCAAAACCAACAAGAAATTTTGTATCTGGCAAAGCAGGAGCAACGATTGAACCTCCCACCGATAAAACAGTAACCATAATCCCTCCTATTCATTACTTTACGAAAAATCATTGTAACATGAAAATAAAAAATCTTCTACACAAAGGTTTTATAAAAACGGAAACACTTGCAAAATATTTCTAGTATATACCTAATACTATTGGCTCACTCCAAAAAGAACTATAACTTGTCGTTCCTGTGGTAGATTCTTCCCAAATAGACTGAAGAGCAAAAGTTTTCGGACGATACACAGTTTTATTATTTATAATCGCTGGTTTTATTTCGTTCCAACCTCTTGAAAAAGCAATATGTTGTGAATCAATATTTCCGAAATAGTATTCTCTACGGCTTTCTGGTTCATGAAAAAGATCTTGCAACAATCCGGCGCCCAAACCTAAATCCACAGGCACCCAACCAAATTCTTCTAGGTAAAATTCGCTCCACCAGTGATTATTACTATCCCTTATACCATTAACTAATACGCCACTAACCGGAACCGCCGGAATACCTGCTGAGCGACACAGTGCAGTAAATATTATCGCAAAATCATAGGAATCTCCTATTCCTGAAGAAATAAGGGCTAAAGGATCCTCTTGGTCGGAAACAGGAACTTGAATAAGTTTGTAGTTATCCAAAAGGAAATTATATATTAGTCTAGCCTGCAAATATGGATTTGTTTGATTCCCAATTATTTGTTTGCAAAGATTTTTTATTTCCTGATTATCAGAAGGAACACATTGATCTGAACTAGTGTATACCGTATATAGAAGTCTGTTTTTTTCAGAAAGTTTTTTAACTTTTTCAACGGTTACATCGGTAGAAACGGAATAAACGGGTATGACAAAATTCTGTACAAACACCGATTTTTCTTTTGTCTCATCCTTGTCTGAAGGTTGAACTTGTACATGATGAATAACAGTTTTGGTATAATCTTCAAAAACGGGCAAAGGCTCACAATCTGTCATCTGTACATAAGGTTGGCTAGAAGAAGTTTGAGGTCTAGGAACTCTTAATGTTATAAGAGAATCCGAATCTGCCTGTACATCAGACACATCTGCTGTCAACTGAACTAAATACGTACGCTTTCCTGAAAATTGCTTTGTTCCCACAGAATTAGAAACAGAAATACGCTGTCTATTACTTTCGCCTTTGTCCGTTTTTACAAAAACATAACCAGAAATAACACCATCAGGGATTCGAACACGGATTTCAGTATTACTCCAATACTCATAGTCATAATCATTATCAAAGGCAGCTACAAAACTTTGTTCTGGTGCATCATAATCGTGAGATATTGCTTTACCCTCCATCCATTGGGGGGTAAAAAATACAGAAGAGTCATTACGAACAGCACCAAAATTGTCACCTGTTATGGTTAACACTTGACCAATACTCATTTTTTGTGGCGAAAGTGAAAAAATCATTGGTAATGCAGTATATTTTTCTTGTAAAACCGCAACAGGTATGCTTTCTTTGTTTGCAAAGATAAGAGGTTGTGATTGTCCATTTTTGGTTACTACGTACACAAGACCATCTTTAACATCTGAAGGCAAAAGAATCTTTATTTGTGTTTCAGTCCAAGATAGGTATGAAGATAAAGTAATTGCAGTTCCACCAATTTCCACATAGCTTGTATCTTTTGAAGAACCAAAATCGCTTCCTTCCAATACCATAACATCTCCAGGAACTCCAATTTGTGGCGTAATAGACTTAAGAATGGGAATCTTTCCAGCTTTTTTTGATGAAACAGCAATAATTACAAAAACCAATGCAAAGAGCAACAATAAACACAATGCTCTTACCATAGGATGTTTCCGAAAGTAATAGACGAATTTTCCGCTCACTGCTCAAAGCCTGTTACAGTTACATCACCAGTAATATTTATAGGCAAAGAAAATTCTGTAGTTACTGGCAACTGCCCTATATTTGTAAGTGTTATCTTAACAGATATAAAATCTTGCTCTTTGAAATTTGGTCTGAACATATCCACGGTAATCATGGCATCAGTCTGTCCGCTATTAGTTGCATATCCAACATCCTGATACACACCAGAGCCGTGATTTCGAGCCTGTGAACCTTGATTTATTGCTGGCATGGATACAGAAGACACATTATTACTAAGCACACCAGAGGAAAAATGAAAAGGATGTGAAGGCTGCATAATAGGAGTGGAAACATTTTGCTTTGATAGCTGAAAGGGCAAAAACATCAAAAAAGCTAAAACCGCAGCAGCAGGCAAAACCCAAGTAAATTTATATTTTGAAGATGAACGACTTGCATAAACTGTAGAAGAATAATGCATTTTATTTTTAAGTCGCTCAAAACTTTGCTCCAAAGCAATATTATCTAACTGGATAGAGGTAGAATCTTGATGTAAAACAGAAGAGATTTGCTTTAGCTTAAGATATCTTTCTTTACAAACAGAACAAGAATCAATATGAGCCTTGTATTCATCAACATAGGCTTGTGGTAATTCATTATCAATGTACACCGAAATAATATCATTTTCAGGGCAAGTACACATCTTCTTCTCCTATTAATTTTGCTAACTGTTCTCTAGCTCGGAAAACCCGAACCTTTACATTTCCTTCTGTTATTCCCAAAACTCTTCCTATTTCCTTATAATTAAGTTCGGCATATTCACGCAAAATAAGAACAATACGTAACTTATCAGGCAATTTATTCAAAGCATCCTTTGCTTTTTTAACAGTTTCTGCCTTTAAAAGTTCCGTTTCTCCAGATTCCTGCTTACGGCGATCTTCATACAAGGCTTTTTCGTATGCTTTTCGTTCCCGTCCCTTTCTTTTAGCGTAGTTAAGTGATGCGTTTTTTACTACCCTAATAAGCCAATATTTTGCGTCATTCATGGAAGGGAACACCATAGCCTTTTCGTTCATTTTTATGAGCGAATCATGCACAATATCCTCTGCTGTTTCTTCGTCACCTACAATTCTGTATGCAACCTTAAACAACAACTGCATTGTAGCGTTATATATCTGTTTGAAGTCCTTAGTATCCGCTGCATTTAGCAAGCCAGACGTAGTACCTTCCGAAAAGTCAAACAAATGAATCCCCCAATCGTTACAAGCAAATTAAAAAAACTAGTTACGTTTCCACACCGTACCTTGTGGTGTATCTTCTATAACGATGCCTCTTTCTTTTAACTCTGCTCTAATTTGATCTGCCCTTGCGTAGTCTTTAGCTTTCTTTGCAGTAGTTCTTTCATCAACAAGAGCCTGTATTTCCCTAGCCTCTGGATCATCGCTATGATTTTGAGCAATAGCTTGTTGCTGATTCTTCTTGTAAATTTCCATAGAATCTTTAAGTAGACTAAGCGACAACACTGAATCCATTTCTGCTATAGTTTCTAAAATCAACTGAGTATCTAAAGTTGAATCTTTTACTAAAGTTTGCAAAGCAGAAAGTGCTTGTGGTGTGGCTAAATCATTTTCTAAAGCTGCTCTAAATTTTTCAAGATAAGGTTTTGCCTTTGTATCTTGTAGGTTCTTATTAACCTGTGGCAAAATACCATTATTTTGTGCAATTATCTTTGAAATGCGCTGCAATAATGCCTTACGTGCATTCCTAGCACCATCCATCGCAACCCAAGAGAAGGCTACCTGACTCCTATAATGAGCCCCTAACAAAAAAAATCTATAATCAAGAGCATCGTAACCTGCATCAATTAAAGATTGAAGTGTCAAAAAATTACCAGAAGATTTTGACATCTTGCCACTATCTTCCTTGGAATCCTTGTCTTTTGCAATAACAAGGAATTCATTATGAAGCCAGTAATTTACCCATTTTTTACCGGTAGCACCTTCTGACTGGGCAATTTCGTTAGTATGATGAATAGGAATATGGTCTATTCCTCCAGTATGAATATCAATTTGCTCTCCAAGATATTTCATACTCATTGCAGAACATTCAATATGCCAACCAGGATAACCTCTTCCCCAAGGTGAATCCCAAGTTAAAGCTTGATTTTCAAATTTACTCTTGGTAAACCAAAGTACAAAATCGAAAGGATTTTTTTTATTTTGGTCAATATCAATCCTTGCTCCGGCTTTTAAATCTTCCAAATTTAGGCAAGCTAACTTTCCGTAATCAGGGAATGTTGAAACATCAAAATATAAGTTTCCACCCGACATATAGGTATGACCATTTGCCTCTATTCGCTTGATTAGTTCAATCATATCTTGAACGTGTTCTGTAGCCTTGCAAACCACATCGGGACGACGTATATTAAGTCTATCAATATCATGAAAAAAAGCATCTGTGTAAAACTGTGCAATTTCTAGTACCGACTGCCCACGCTCTTTTGCGGTTTTAACCATTTTATCTTCGCCTTCATCCGCATCACCTGAAAGATGACCAATATCCGTCACATTCATAACGTGAGTTATGTCATAGCCTAGATAGGAAAGAGTCTTATCCAATATGTCAAGAAATACATATGCTCTTAAGTTACCAATATGGGCGTAATTGTAAACGGTTGGACCACAACCATAAAAACCGGCTTTTCCTTCTTGAATCGGAACAAAATTCTCCATTTTGCGACCCATCGTATTATATAATCGTAAAGCCATATGCCCTCGCTTTTTATTGAAAAATAGTTTATAATTCACCAGATAAACTGGAGAACACTCATGTATAATGTAAGGAAAATAGCAGAAAATATCAATACACAAGGCAAATTCCAAGGTCAAATTTTACAAGACGAACCTCTAGCACAACGAACCACATTTAAAGTTGGAGGTAATGCCGCCTTATTTTTTGAACCACAAGATATAGCTTCTCTACAACTGTGCTTAAAAACAATAAAAGCCTCAGAAACTCCTTTTATTGTTTTAGGTGGCGGCTCAAACGTGGTTGTTCCAGATGAAGGTTTACATTATGTTGTTATTTCAAGTACAGCACTTTCCAATATTACACACAAAAAAGCAGAAACTAAAACTCATTTAGTTTGTAGCTCAGGTTGTACTATTCAACAAGTAACGGAATACTGCAATAAGCATAAACTTGGTGGTCTAGAAAACTTTTCGGGACTTCCTGGGACAGTTGGTGGTGCAACATACATGAATGCACGTTGCTACGAAAAATCAATTAGTGACGTAATTGAATCAGTTAAATACATACAAGGTCAAGAAGCAACAGAAAAAAATTATATATACAACCACAATGACTGGGATTACAAAAAATCCCCTTTCCAAAACAGTTTATCCGGTTCTATAATTACAGAGGTAACATTTAATGTTATTCCACTTTTAACAGAAGAAGCTGTAGAAGAATCCATTAAAAAAGCTAGTAGTTTTTTAGAAGACCGTCGTCAAAAAGGGCATTTTAAATATCCTTCTGCCGGAAGCGTTTTTAAGAACAACAGAATCTTTGGGCAACCATCTGGTAAAATAATCGACCAAGCTGGATTAAGAGGAATAAAAATCGGAGGAGCACAGATTGCTCCATGGCATGGTAATTTTATAATAAATATCGGAAATGCTACTGCGAAAGATATAAAATCCTTAGTTGAAAAAATCATTCATCAAGTACAAAAAAGCCATGGATTTACTCTTGAGCCAGAAATAATTTTTCTAACATCAACTTTATAGATGATTTTTGGTTAGCCGATAAAAAAATCATGAAGAGTAATAAAAAAGTCGATAACATGATTGACAAATTATGTTTTTAATTTTTATAATTATAGTAATTGCAGGAGTGGGGTCGGGTTGTGTTACAGCTTTCATTTGTAAACTTCAAGAGTGGTTCATACATCCTTGTGGAAGGTAAGCCTTGTGGGGATAAGTTTTTCATCATCCGTACAGGTACCGTACGTTGCATTAGAGAAAGAGCAAATTCAGCTGTTGTTAATCTGGGTCCCGGCGATTTTATCGGCGTAGTGCCTTGTATGTCGGGTCAGAATCAGTTTGAAAGTGTAATAGCAACAACTGATGTGGTAGCTATTGCCGTACGCCGCAACCAGTACTCTGAATTAATACAGCAAAATACACCTGTAGCCATGAAAATAATACGCACCTTTGCCAACAAGATGCGTACAATGAACGAAAAACTTACACAGTTGGCACTACGGAACAGCACAACGACTTCTCCTAGCCAGATATTTCTTGTGGCAAAATATTATGATGCAACAAACTGTGTTGACCCAGCGATATACTCATATTACCAATATTTGAAGGCTTGCCCCACAAGTCCTCAAGCAGAAATAGCGAAGAAACGTTTTGTTGCGTTAAAACCTTCTTCTAAAGCTGTTTACTTTGAACCAACTCAAGAACTTGTTCGTTCTTATCCAAAAGGCACAATGATTTTTGCGGAGTGTCAGAGTGGTCAAGATATGTTCATCATCCAAGAAGGTCAAGTAAAAATTACAAAAGTAGTTGACAATAACGAAGTTATCCTTGCGGTACTTAAAAAAGGCGATTTTTTTGGCGAAATGGCTCTACTCGAAGATAAACCACGTTCCGCTAGTGCCATTGCATTTGAAAGCTGCAAACTTATGGTAATTAATCGCAAAAACTTTGACCAAATGGTTTCTACACAACCGCAACTTGTTGCAAGATTAACAACAACCTTATCAGATCGTCTTTGGGCTATGGAAAGACAGTTAGATAATGCTTCTATTCAAAATCCTGTAAACAAAATGGTTGATATGTTGGCATTACAATTAGAAAAAGAAAAATTTGTACCAAATCCAACATCAAAGACGCCAAGGCAGTTTGATTTAACTCCTCAAGACTTAGCCAATATGTGTGGTATTCCTCATGACGATCAAGGGAATGTGATTCAGCAGTTTTTGGAGAATGCACCTGTTCGACAAACAGAAAACAATAAAATTTTAGTTCCAGACTGTGCAGAGGTATTAAAATCCGCTGCATTTTATCGAAAACAATTATAGCTTTGGGGGTGCCAATGCACAACACAAAGAAATCCCTTTTTAGGATTATTATATTTGTAATAATATTGCTTTTTCCATTTTATATCTTTGCTACAGATTCATCTTTGCCAAAAGGGTATGGCTCTGTTCAATTAGGAATGACTCTTGAACAAGCAAAAGCAGCCTTAGAAGATGACCCCGCTTACGGTTATCGTGGCGAAAGTGACGTATCTATACTCCATGGCGAAAATCGCAACCTTATAACCACAGAAGGCGTGCTTTTTTTTGAGGATTGCTGGTTTCAATTTGACAATGATAGACTTTATATTATCACACTTAATCTTAACCCTGAACAAATAGATTATTACAGTATTTTTTCTAAACTTTGCGAAAAATATGGACAACCTGATTCTCTTTCACCACAAAAATCTGAATGGAACAACGGCAGTATAAAAATGACGCTTGAGAGACCTTTGGTATTAAAATATACTGATGTAGCTATATTTAATGAGCTACAAGAATCCTCCAATGTTAGAAATACAGCAGAAGAGTACAATCGCCAACTTTTTCTTGATAGTTTATAATTTAACAATATGAAAAAAACGCAACATTTAAAACTAAAAAAACTATTTCTTGTTCTAATTTTTACTACAGCAACTTTTGTTGCCTGTAGCAAAGTAAACTCTTTAGAAGAAATTACCCTTAAGATAATTCGCTCAGACGAAAGTATTGTTTCCTTGCAAGTAGAAGTTGCTGACACAGAAGAAGCTAGAGCAAGGGGTTACATGGAACGAGATATAATCCCAGAAGGAACAGGAATGTTATTTGTTTTTCCCAAAAGTCAGATTCTTAGTTTTTGGATGAAAAACACACCCCACCCTCTTTCAATCGCATATATTGACTCAAGAGGAACAATCTTCAACATTTACCACATGACACCATACAGCGAATCAACCTGGAGTAGCACAGATTTTGCACAGTATGCACTAGAAGTACCACAGGGATGGTTTGAAAAAAATGGCATCAAAATAGGCGATAGAATCGAATTAAAAAATATACAACAAGGCAACTAATTAATTTGCTCTAACATTTTTTGTGCAATAGCATCATCTGGATCGAATTCAAGCACAATCTGAAAATATTTTTTTGCTTCTAAAGTATTACCTAACTTAAGTTCAAGGCAACCAAGATTAGACATAACTTTTGTATTTTCCGGTTCTAACGACAAGGCATCTACAAGACACTGACGACTTTCTTTAAACTCTCCCAATTCCATATGGCATATAGCTAGTTCATTTAATGTGTCTGGTTCGGTACTGCCACACTCAACTGATTTTTGGAAAGCTAACTTTGCATCTTGCCAACGTCCAAGCCGCCTTAAACCCCAACCTAAAAGAAACCAAGCATTCCATACTGTAGGATTTTTTTCAAGAAAAGCCTTTATTTGTTCAAGACCTTTTTCTTCTTGACCATTAGAAATTAAATCAAAGGCGGCTTTAAACTGCTCATCATCAAGGTTGCTTTTTGAAATATTTTCTAAAATTTCCCTAGCTCGCTCCCTTTTGTATTCACCATTTTCACCAAGTTCCTCTGTAGAAAAAGAATCCGTCAGTGCAAGGTATGTTTCAAAACAGCCTTTCCCTTTACCAAAATTACGTTGCTTCATGTAAAAAAAGCCTGCATTAAAAAAAGCATCTGGCGGTGCAGAGTCACATTCCATAGCTTGTCGGTAATACTTCATTGCACTTTCATCATAAGCATCAGCATCATCAAAAAGCCCTGAACGACGATAAGATTCAGCACGTTGGTCAAAAAATAATGCAGTATTCAACACAGTTGCCATATCTTCTGGATCTAAACCACGAAGAGCATCAAAAATTTCCTCTGCAATATCATAGTCTTCGTTATGAGCTTTAAGAATAGCAGCTTCTGTAAGTTCTTGCTTTATATTCGGCCTTGCTTGCAAAATTAAATTGCGGTAATAAGGCAAATTTGCATTATCAGAATCATATGCTAAAACAGTAAGTATTCCAGCAAAAATCATCTCTGCCGTTAAATCCTCAACAGAAAAATTTTCATTGTGGCTTTGGTTTCTTTGCACTGGCAAAGGAATTGAGTAATCTAAATTAAGGTCATGAGAAGATAAGGTCTTTCCTTTAGGCAAAGACACAAAAACAATAGACTCAAGAGGATTTATTGGTTTCATAATATCTAAAGACCCCTAAGTAACATTTGCCCCTACAGGTTGCTGAACTGGCTGTTGAGAAGCGGATACATTAGAAGAACTTGCAGACACAGGTGTAGAATGAAAAGTTGAAAGTTGTTTTTTTCTTATACCCGAAAGATATGTATTTATATGCAGTTTATAAGACATTGGGACTTTTGCTGCATCATATTGCAAACAAACAACTATAATATCTTTTCTACCCTCTACCGTTTCTGTTTTCACGATTGTTCCTGGAATTGCAATAGACTCTTGGGGATCATCAAAATCAAGTCGCAAAACAATATTTTTATTAGTTAAAAAATGTGCAACTCCCAAAAGAATAATTTTTGCACCAGAAAAAGAAATATCTCTTATGATACAATGCCTTGGCACATTATCTATAAAAACAATCGTCTCTGAACGTGTTAAGCTAAGTTTGCGTTTTGAATCATCAGTAATTACAATGCGTTCATCTTTTCTACGCATAGAATTAATATTTGCATCTAAAAGCCGTCCAATAAGCTCAATCAAGTCATCTGGTGGTCGTTGAATATATGTTAAAGAAACAACAGCTAACTCTGGAGAATTCATATAAGGAACAATCTCCTGAACCTTTGCGTTAACAAAAAAGCTCATAGGTTGATTGTCTGCTTGCAAAAAACAAAATCGAAGGTTCACAGTACCTTTTTCCTGAGAAAGCCTAGAATAGGCACCACCCTTAGAACCTATGATTATCTTTGCCCCCATAAAAGAAGTTGAATTAATTATACAAGGCCACTGGGAATCTGTACACTTTATATAAACCTGACGAGGATCAAGATTCAAAGTTTTGATAACTTCCTTGGAAAATGTAACATCCTTGTCTCTGTAGAGTTCATAATATCTTGTAAGCTGTTGAGTAGTTACAATGCCCATACAGTAATAATAGTTTATTATAGATAATTGGTCAATCTAAATTTTACGGAATATTAATGGAATTTAAAACCCAAAATATTAGCTGCTTTTCTTGATTGATACGGTGCAACATTTATACCATCCACTACCATGGCAGCAGAAGCTCCGCCATCCAACAATAAGGCGTTCCATGCTCCAACTTCTTTAAGAATATATGCACTTTCTTGAAAAGTTAAACCTTCACTTTTTAATTGTTTTTCCCCTTCTGCAAACAAAACTAACAATGTTTCATCATCTTCCGAAACCCCAACCGCCATTCTAGAATCTATTATTGTATTATTAAAACTTAAAACCTGTCCATCTAGTAAAATTTGAAAAAAACCACCAAAGGCATAAACTGAATGTTGTGGAATATTTTCTTGTGTTTTAAGAATTTTTGCTTTTAGAATACTTGATTCAGTGGGAACAAAGGCTATCGCACCGTATTTTGCCACAGCTGATGACAATTCTATTCCATTTGCAATATAAATACCCACAAGTCGCCTCTTTTGTGCAAAAATAAATCCGGGAATATCAAAAGGACTTGCGTTTATCGCAACAATAGCATTATTTTGTCTAGCAAATTCTAAAGGCGACTTACTAGGAAAACTACCCTCTGCCGACAAATCTGCCGACAAAGGGTAGCAAACAAGTTCTAAATTGGGCGTGGCAAGATTTATCTTTACTAGATGAAATACTAAAGGGATTTTAGGACATTCTTGTTTGCAGTATTGTATGCCATCACCAAGGAAATTCCATTCTAGAGAAGAAGTACATAACTTAATCTCTGGTCTAATTGGGAGTAGTTCCTCTTTGTCTTTATCAGGAATAGAAGAACAAGACAGTAATAATAAAATTAAAAAAAGCAAATTCACAGCAGAAGAAAAACGTTTCATAAAAAAATCCAGAAAAAAAATTGTAACTTTATGTTATTAATGTTATTTTATGTTGTAAATCAAATCAAGGGGGTATATTACCATGAAAAGATTTTTCTTTTTAATGACATTATTTGGTTTATGTTTTGCACAAATTTCAGCAAATGAGCACTCTTCAAATGAATCCAAAAAAAATGAAATATCTTTTAAGCTGGGTATGTTTCCTGCTGCTGAATCCATAGTTGGAACATTTAGTTCTGTATTTTTTTCTATAGGCGACAGTCTTAGTAATAGCGAAAAAGATGGTACAAGTGAACTTTTACCATTACCGACTGTATCTGTAGAATATCTTAGAAAAGTAGCAGATAAACACGCCATTGGTGTTTCAGCTTCTTTTGGTGCTCCTACTCTTTATAGTTACGAAACAAACTCAACCAAAAAAAATGCGTCCATTATGTATACTTCTGTTATGTTCAAATGGCGTGGATATTATATGCAAGGAGATTTATTAAGTTTATATGGGGGTCTTGGTATAGGTGCGGAAGTATTCTTTGCCAATGGAGATAACGGTGGTTTACTCACACCTTTTGTTTCCTTCCAAGGCACACCTATTGGAGTTAAAATAGGCAACGACGCATTTTTTGGTACAATGGAATGTACCGTAGGTTCAGAAGGCTCTTTACTAACAATAGGCGGTGGTATTAACTTTTAGATGATCTAGAACTAAAGTGATGAATCATCGCACCTAATATTCTAGCACCAGAAGATGATAGAGCCACAGCTAGTGCGATTGCCCCAGCGGCGGTAAGAGCAAAAAGACCTAAAGGTAAAGCTTGAGCCAAATTGCCAGTAACCGCCGCTCGCATGGTCTGAAACATTGTTCCACCTGGAACTAAGGGCAGAAGCCCAGGAATAAGATATACGGTGGCAGGATTTTTTACTATAACTGCCAATATTTCTGAAAGCACAGCTACAGCTAAAGCTCCCCAAAAAAAAGATTCTATTCCTACAATTCCAGAATCAGGAATTAGTACAGTATATATACACCAACCTAAGGCACCAGTTATTGCACCCCAAACTATATCATAACGGCTGATATTTGAACAAAAAGAAAGTGTTGCCGCAGCCCCACCACCTAAAAGAGCTGCAACAAGAAAATCATATAAACGCATAAGAAACCACCAATAAACCAAAAGCTGAACCACTAGAAAGTCCAGCAGCTACCATAAATGCATCCACCAACCTTGCTGTTCCTGCCATTAAATCTCCAGCAATTAAATCTCGTATAGCATTTACAATAGACATACCAGGAACAACTTGCATCAAAACAGCCGTCATTACTGTAACCGAAGATGGGACGATACCAAAAACCAGAGCAATTTCACATAACATTGAAATAATAGCTCCACAAATTACAGAAACAATAAAACTATTAAGATGCAACTTTTCAAAAAAAACAAGTATTAATCGTAACAGTACACCTATAACGAATCCAACTAATGCTTCTACTAAACCACCTCCAAACATCAAGGTAAAAAAAACAGCACTTAAACCTGCCATAAAAGCAACTAGAGGCATTTTATGACCGGGAGCATTAGAAATTTTTGACAAAAGTCTTTGTGCTTGTGGAACTCCTGTTTTTTTCTTTCTACAAGACAAACGACGAGAAAGACTATTTATTTGAGCAATTTTTTGTAAATTTACAGTACGACTTGTTATACGCCGCATATAAGTGTACTGCTTACCTTCTAAGTCTGTAGCAGAAACTATAACAACTGTTGGTGTAACAAAAGCTGAGGGGTTTTTCGCACCTAAAGCCTTTGCAATATACACACTAGTTTCTTCTGCTCGATAGGTTTCACCACCATTTTCCAAAATCATAGCACCTGCTTTAACAGAAATTTCCATAATCTTATTTATCAAAATTGTACCCTCTCAAATAAATTATATCATATTACAACTTGCATAACTATCAATAATATTATAGAATATTGACTAAGTTCATTCATAAGGTGGAAGAATAGAGTGGCTAAAATATCTATGAGGAACGCAGTTGCCGAACTTGACGGCGATGAGATGACAAGAATTCTTTGGAAAGTTATAAAAGAAAAACTGTTAGAACCATTTATAGAACTTAAAACGGAATATTACGACCTCGGACTAAAAGAACGAGATGATTCAAATGATGAAATAACCTACAAGGCAGCACAAGCAATAAAAAGGCTTAAAGTTGGGGTAAAATGTGCAACTATTACCTCCAACGCAGCTCGTGTGAAAGAATACAACTTAAAGCAACTTACGCCAAGCCCTAACGGAATAATTCGAGCTGAGTTAGACGGAACTGTGTTCCGAAAGCCCATTATTGTTAACAATATAAAGGGTACTGTTTCTTGTTGGAAAAAGCCTCTTATCCTAGGTCGTCATGCATATGGTGACGTATACAAGAATTGCGAGATCCAGACTTCTGGACCTGGAAAAGCAGAATTGGTTTTTACTGGGCAAGACGGAAAAGAAATACGTAAAACAATTATGGAAATGAAAGGACCTGGCATACTTCAAGGTATACACAACACGGATAAGTCAATAGAAAATTTTGCTAGGTGCTGCTTTTTATATGGTCTTTCAGAAAAAGTTAGTGTTTGGTTTGCAACAAAAGACACAATAAGTAAAACCTACGATGGGCGTTTCAAAGAAATTTTTCAACACATTTACGAAACTGAGTTCAAAGAGGACTACAAAAAAAATGACATCGAATATTTTTACACCTTAATTGATGATGCAGTCGCTAGAGTAATGCAAAGCGAAGGTGGTTTTTTGTGGGCCTGTAAGAATTACGACGGTGATGTAATGAGTGATATGGTGGCTTCTGCAAGTGGTAGTTTAGCGATGATGACAAGTGTTCTTGTTTCTCCAGATGGAGTTTTTGAGTATGAAGCTGCACACGGAACAGTTCAACGACATTATTATCGCTATATGCAGGGTGAAAAAACATCTACAAACCCTGTGGCGTTAATTTTTGCCTGGACAGGAGCGTTAGCAAAGCGTGCTCAATTAGACGACACAAAAGAGCTTGCAGACTTTGCAGCAAAATTAGAAAAGGCCACCCTTGATACAATCGAATCTGGTATAATGACTGGTGATTTGGCGAAAATAGCAAGTCCAGCTGCAAAGCAAGTTTTAGACTCTTGGAGTTTTATAGATGCTATTGCTGAAAGGTTGAGATGAATTTGTTCTGTGAGTTCTATAATAGGAGTGTGATTAATCATGAAAAAAGAAGTTTTTAAGATTCTATGTGCAGATGACAGTCTTGCAATTCGGACATATTTGGCGGATTTGCTTAAATCTTGGAACTATGATGTAACCACTTGTGAATCTGGTAAACAGGCTTGGGAACTTTACCAAAATGATCCTTCATACTCTGTTTTCATTTTGGACTGGGTTATGCCAGAAATGACAGGAATAGAAACTTGCAAAAAAATCAGAGAATCTGATAGCCAAGGCTACAAATATATTTTGATGCTAACAAGCAAAGATTCAACAGAAGATATTGTAGAAGCATTAAACTCTGGAGCAGATGATTATCTTTCAAAACCCTTCCATCCTGCTGAACTTAAAGCCCGAATACAAACAGCTCACCGATTTTTCCAATACGAACAGGAGCAAAAACTTATTGAATATAAAACAAGGTTTGCCTGTTACCAAGCACTTACAGAATTGGCAGAAGCTAGAGATTACGAAACAGGGCAGCATTTGAACAGAGTTTCTGCCATGTCAAAACTAATTGCAAAAACCATGGGCATGGATGAAGAATATCAAAACAAAATTGCAGTTTTTGCTCCCATGCATGATATAGGCAAAGTTGGTATTCCAGATGGTATTTTACATTTACCAAGAAAACTAACTCCAGCAGAATTTGAAGTAATTAAAACCCATTCTACAATCGGCTACCAAATTCTCAAAGACAAACCAACAATGGAAATGGCATCTCAGATTGCCCATAGCCACCACGAAAAATGGAATGGGAAAGGTTATCCCCAAGGACTGAAAGGTGAAGAAATTCCATTATGTGCAAGAATCGTTTCAATCATTGATGTATATGATGCGTTACGTGCAGTTCGTCCTTATAAAAAAGCATATACCCATAAAGATTCCGTAGAATGCATTTACAGTGACGAGGGAAAATCTTTTGACCCAAAGGTTGTACAAGCTTTCAAATCTGTTGAGGATAAAATTCAAGCTTTATTCGATGACCAATACAAAAGTTTTTCTGACACGCCAGAATAAGATTATTTACTGGAATTTAAGAACTCCACCCCAACGAATTCCTTGGTGGCGACATAAAGTTTCATATCTATTAGTTTCCGAAGAATCTACTAAATCTGTAACAAAGAAATTGTCTGCAAGTAAGTCTTGTTTTGAATTTTGATGATTATTTTGCTGATTTGCGAATGCCACTTTTAAAGCTTGCCTAACCACCCCGCTTCTTGAATCAACAACTTGAATTTTATTTTTTGTTGCATTTTTTATATCTTCTGCAACATGAACAAAATGTGTGCAACCCAGAACAATAGTATCAACATTGTTGCTAGAAAAATACTCTACAGCAGGAATAATTGCTTTGTACCTGGCTGTAGCAGAAGATGTATCTAATTCATGTTCAATAAAAGATATTAACTGTGAATCACCACGTCTTATAACTTTGCAATTTGGAGCAAATTGGCGAATAAGGCTATCAGTATAAGGTTCTTGTACAGTTCTTTCAGTTGCCAGTAACCCAATTATATTGTTGCGTGTAATAGAGGCAGCAGTTTTAATAGCAGGAACAGTTCCAATAAAAGGTATGTTAGAAAAAACTTGCCGAAGTTTAGGCAAAGCTACTACAGACATTGTATTACAAGCAAGTACTATAGCTTTAGGAGTGCAATGTTGTAACAAAAGTTTTACGGCTTCACAAGCAGCCTCTTCAATATCTTTTGAAGATTTTTGCCCATATGGGAAATTTTTTGTATCAGCAAGATATATACAACTAGCTTCTGGGAAACTCTCTTTAAGATATTTCATATAGGGCAAACCCCCTGTCCCCGAATCCAAAAAGGCAAAATCCATATTTTTTCCTTAAAATCGCAAATTAAACTGAAAACAAATTATCAAAAGCTGTTCTTGCATTTTTTTGAGCCAAACCATTACTACCACCAGTAAATTCCTTTGCTACAGAAAACCAATCACAAAAGTTTGCTCGCTCTTTATCTACTACAAGTTCATCTATTGATTCATGACAATCATAATGTGAATTCGGTGAATAAAACTTACAATTACGACAACAATGTAAGTCTGTGCCACATTCAGGACATACTGATGTTCTATATATTTCTAAAGTATTTTCAATAGGTTTTAAACATTTCCAACACATATATACATAATAACCATTTGACTAATCCTGTGCAATGCCCTAAACTATCAGTATGTTTGAACTAAATACTTGTATTCATCCATCTTGTCAAAGAGCAGCTCTTTCTGTAATCGATTCAGACGGAAAGCTTGCTGACAAACCGAATTATTGCCTAAAACATATACCTAATCCAGAAAGTGCAAAAGACGCAATATATGAATATATTCGAACACATCAGAAAATAATTGGATTAAACGCTTGTGGGTTAACATTTACAGATATAAATCTTACAGATAAGCGTTTTTACGGATGTAATTTTCAATATTGTACTTTTAGCAACCTGCAATCAGAACTTTTTAGAGCAAGAATGTCTTTTTTTGATTTTTCATTATTTTCGGATTGTAATTTATTGCAATCGAATTTGCAATTCTCTTCCTTTGCGGGAGCAACATTTTCTCATGTTTTGTTTACTGGTTCTGAGCTTGTTCACAACAATTTTAGTGGAATAACTGCATACCAATCCTCTTTTGACGACTCTGATTTATACAACTCAAGATTTATTTGTGCAAGACTTATTGATACTTCTGTTAGAAACTGCAACGTACAAAAAACAATTTTTCATAACATAGAGCAACAGAACCTTTCTTTTAAACTTTCAAATACAAGAGAGGCTGAATTTTCAAGATCAGAGGAAATAAAATGAAAATCTATTTCCACCTAAACTTAGATGGTTTTTCCAACTGTTATGTTATAACCAACGAAATTACAATGGAAGCCATCATTATAGATCCAGGAAAAATTACAAAAGAAATTCTCCAACAATTAGAAGGTGGTCCTTTTAATCTTACAGCGGTACTTGTAACCCATAATCATACAAGCCACGTTAGAGGACTTACCACATTGAAAAAAATTTATACGCCAAAAGTTTATGCAGCAGATTATGATATTGCTGGCTCTGAAGAAACTATTCTAAAAGGAGATGGCATAATTCAAATTGCTGGAATGCACGTTGGATATCTTGCTGTGCCCGGGCATACAGCTGATTCTTTAGCATATAAAATAGGCCGCACTTTGTTCACTGGTGATGCTCTTACCACCGGAATAATTGGTAGCACAACAAGTAATTATGCAAGGCAAACATTAATTTCAAACTTACAATCAAAAATTCTTTCGCAACAAGATGATATTTTGCTTATGCCAGGACATGGGCCACCTGTTTCTATAGCAGCGGAACGTAAATTTAATCCTGCTTTTAATAGTGTTGAAAAAAAATCTATCTTGTAACCAAGGCAACTCTACCAGATTCTATTCCCCATCTTTCAAAAACATATTGGCTTAAACGTTCTGACGCCTGTTCAAAACCTTTCCCTTTTGTGTTACGTACATAGGCACTAAGTTCAGGTTCTGCTCGTAACATAGTACCACGCCATGCAATATTATCCGCAAAATAGGATGCAGTTCTAGAAACAGATTGTTGCATTACATAAGCCATAAATTCATTTTGTACAAGATAGGTATCCTCTAAATTGTAGTTAAGAGAATCTTGAATCTGAAAAAATCGCAATAAAAAAGCTATTGAGTCTTTATCTGACGTTTCAAAAACCTCTTTCACTTTCTGTCTAAAACCACTGTCAATAAAATATAACCCATGTAATCCTTCGTGAGCAATAAAAGTATACCGCAAATACAAAGGTGATTCCTGTGAAATAGAAATAATTGCCCCGTAACCAGGAGAATAACCTGTTACAATACCATCATTTTTTTGTGGAATTATAATTTTATTTGCAACAAGAATATCACACAGAATTTGTTCTTTGCTGTTTAGGGGAAAATTTGTTTCTGTAGCTAAAGAAAAAAACTTTGCCAAAGTTTCTGCTCTATAATCATGAGCATTAAACCCATGCTTGTTTTTTATTACAGAATCAGCAACTAATGTTCCAATATATCCAGTTTTTTCGGTAAAAAATGCTAAGCGTTTAAAAAAATCATCTTGAATTTTATAATTTGCACAATCAAAAAAAAGCACTCCAGGAAATTGTTCCCATTGAAAAAGCTCATAATCGCTACATCGCCAGGAAGCCATGGGCCACAAAGGAATCATACCGGGGTCTGTGTCTAATGGGGACAAAACAACATCCTTTGTACTTGGTGCAGAAACATATTCCATAACTATAGCTATAACATGATCAACTTCTGTTTTAGGTTCAACTAGTGAAAAAGGATTGTTTAAGGCACTACAGTGTAGCGTTATTTGTTTTTGACCTAGAGTACGGCGAACAAATATTTCTTCGCCACCAATATCAATCATTAAACGAAGTTGTTCCAAAGGGCTAACCGGTTGCGTTACAATAGGCAAAAGAGAAACTTTGATAACAGGTCGGTTACCAGAACTTTCTGCAACAGGAAACAGTTTCTGAGCTTTAGAAAAATCAATAGAAGTAAGACTGTCGCCTGGTTTTACTTCAAGTATTCCTCCTTCTTCTCCAAAATAATATTCTGGAACAGAAGAAGCAAGATTGTAGCCAATTCTACACGGTAGCATACTAGATTGTTCAATAGCAACTGCAACCTTTCCTGTTGAATGAACTAGAAAACCTTTAACCTTATCCAGTTCCGTATTGAGAGTTGCTATGGAAACTTTTATTTTGTTGCCACCACTAGGCAGTTGACCACGAACTAATGGTCTTTCTGCAAGATTCTTTTTTAATTTCCCATTAGAGTCAAAATCAGTTTTATACAGCAAACCAAAAGCAAATTGTCCATCAACCACTTCTGGAGTTTCTTCAACAGAAAGTTGTACTTGAAAAGAAACATTTCCCCAAGTTTCAGAAGCGATTTTTATTGAAGAAGAATCTTCTTCGGAAAATAAAAAGTAAGCATATGCAGAAGATTCAGGATTTGAAATAACAGCTTTTTTTGCATTTCGATTAATTGCAGTTAAGGGAAATTGAAAAACACCACAATCAAAATTCAATAAACTCTCATGGTTACATCCAACACACAAAATCAACGTAAAAAATAAAATAACAAATAGAAATTGCCTTTGCATATATACAATACTACACTTTTTTTAGCAAAAACGCTATAGTAAAACAATGGCAATTACGGAGTACAGGGCAATAATTCTTATACCCCATGACAATATTGTTAGTGAAATTACAAATCAGCACCGAAAAATAATAACTGTTGCACAAAAATATTGTACTGAAAGTTGTGTTTTTCCATTTTATATGCCACACTGTTTTTTTTCACCAGATTATGAAATAAAACAATTAAAAAAGGATATTAAATCCTGCAAAATTGAAGAACCAAAATATACAGAGGGCATTTTTATTCGACCCGTTTTGATAGAAGGTGCAACTGTTTTACCAACCCCCGTTGAATTAATGCCCTACGCAGCAAATAAAAGGCTCCCTGGGGGCTTTGCATTTGGATACGGTAATAACCTTAAACTAGCGGAAGAAATAACACTAACAATGAACCAAATAAAACCAATAAATCTTAGGGTTTTTAAACTCTACGAGGCAATATATTCAATTCAAAACAACAACCACCCATCATTCTTTTGGAAACTACAGAATGAACAGTGGGTAAAAATTAAGTAAAGCTAGTTTATATAAACTACATTCCTAATTTTTAGAGAAGAGGACATAAGATACTGCTCTGCAAAACTGCCCCTTGCCAAGAATATACGCAACAAAGAGGAAAGACCTGTAAAAGCGTCCTTGCCTATCGACCTAACTGTGGCAGGAATTTCCAATCTTGCAAGTTTTTGGCAACCGTAAAATGCTTCCGCTCCGATAGTCCTAACAGACCGTGGGATATTTATAGAAAGCAATGCTTTACAATCTGCAAAAGCACAATCACCTATTTCCGTTACATTTTTTGGAATAACTATGTCTTTAAGACTTTCACAGCCTTGCATCATATTTCTAGGGATAGAAGTTATGTTTTCTGGCAAATGTATTCTTAGCAAACTTTCACACTCAAAAAAAGCTCCCATTTCTATCGAAGTAACACTATCTGGAATATATAACTCTACTACATTGGTACAACCCCAAAAAGCTCTTCCCCTTATTTTTTCAAGCCTGTAAGGAAGTGAAACAGAAATCAATCCTGTACAATGAGAAAACACATTTTCAGACAATTCTGTGATAGTTGCAGGTAAATACAAAGTCCTTAATGAAGTACAGTGCATAAAAGCCGACATCCCGATCGTTTTAATACTATTGGGTAAATTAATACTTTCTAGCTCAATACAATTAAAAAAAGCAAAAGGTTGTATTTCTTGCATTGCAGAATGCAACTGCACTGTGGTTAAAGATGAACAACCGTTAAAAATACTACGAGGAACAACAGTACAATTTTTTGGAAAAGTAAAAGATTTCAATGAACTACAATTATGGAAAGCAAACTCACCTATGGAAGTTACTGTATCTGGAACAAAAACAGAAACAAGAGACGAACAACCATTAAATGCATCTACACCTATTGAACGCAACGAAGAAGGTAAAGTTATATCAAGCAAACTACGACAATCTCTAAATGTATTTGGTTCAATCTTTAAAAGAAAACGTGGCATTGAAACCGAAAATAACGAATAACAGTCTTGAAAAGCTGCCTCACCTATTTCTAGCACTGTATCTGGCATAACAACGTTAGAAAGATTTTGGCAACCATAAAATGCTTCTTTACCGATTCTATTAATTGTATCAGGAATAACCACTGTTTGTATATTTCTTGAACGAAAAGCTCCATCAGCAATTTCGGTAACCTTTTTACCATCTATTTCTGCTGGAATAGCTAACATATACACGGTGGTCGCTGTAAGACCTGTTATAGAAACAGTATTATTCTTTACAGTATAGTTAAAGTGTTGATATACATCCGCAAAAGCCATACAAGACAAAAAGGATAACAAACATAATACAAAAAAAATCTTCTTCAAAATAAACACCTCACTATCGAAAGAATTATTTTTAATTATTACAATATATAATACCATGAAGAACATAGAAGTCAAGTTTAGGAAATGAAGTATTTTTTTTCTTATTGTTGGAATTTAGTTATTATCAAAAAAAATCTCCAATATGTATTTTTTTTAATACAAATATAAAACACATTGACGGTTTCCTTTCATTTATGCATATTAATATGTATGAACATAATAAAAAAACTAACCTTTGGGCTTGAAAAAAAATACAAGCTATATACGTTTCTCTCACCGTTAGCTATGCTAGGCGAAGTAGCTATGGAAGTTTTAATTCCCATTATTATGGCCAACATAATTGATGTAGGAATAGCAAATCGCAACATTGCTTACGTAACTAAAACTGGACTTTTGATGATTGCTGCAGCTTGTTTTTCACTGTTATGTGGTGTTGCAGCTGGAAGATTTTCTGCAGTGGCAGCTACAGGGTTTTCTCATAACTTAAGACGCAGACTCTTTGCAAAGGTGCAGGATTTTGCTTTTTCCAACATGGACAAATTCGGTACTGCCTCTATGATTACAAGGTTAACTACTGACGTAACAAATACTCAAAATACATACCAAATGCTCATACGCATATGTATCCGTTCACCTGTAATGCTTGTCAGTGCAACAATTATGGCTTGCCTTATAAACGCCAAGCTAGCATTAGTTTTTTTTCTTGCGATTCCAATACTCGCTATTGCACTTGTAATAATAACAACTAAAGCATTTCCTCGGTTTAAAGAAATGCTAAAAAAATACGACTCGCTAAATAATAAAATTCAAGAAAATTTAGCAGGTATTCGAGTTGTAAAATCCTTTGTCCGAGAAAGCCACGAAACGGATGAGTTCAAAAAAACAGCGGATCAATTACGTTCTGCACAAGTTAAAGCAGAAAAAATAATTATATTCAATATGCCAATTATGCAAATAATGATGTATGCTTGCATTATTGCTATCCTGTGGAGTGGTGGCTCTATGGTAATTGGTGGCACAATGCAAACAGGTGAACTTATCAGTTTTGTAACATATGTAAACCAAATTCTAATGTCGCTAATGATGATTTCCATGATATTTGTAATGCTTGTTCTTTCAAAGGCTTCAATATCACGTATTTCAGAAATTATTGACGAAACACCCCACATTATGGATTGTGCAGCATCATTAAATCAGATAAAAGATGGGTCTGTCGAATTCAAGAATGTAGGGTTTTCTTATAATCCAGGAATCAGTCCTCAAGTGTTACACAATATCAATTTAAAAATTCCTTCGGGAGCTACTGTTGGCATAATTGGAGGAACAGGCTCATCTAAAACAACACTAGTTCAATTAATTCCTAGGCTTTATGACGCAACAGAAGGACAAGTACTTGTAGGCGGAACAGACGTAAAGCAACTTGCACTAGAACCCCTTAGAAACAATGTAGCAATGGTTCTGCAAAAAAACGTGCTTTTCTCGGGTACAATAAGAGATAATTTGCTTTGGGGAGATAAAAATGCTACAGAACAAGAAATAACAGAAGCTTGCAAAGCAGCAGATGCGGATACCTTTGTACGTTCTTTCCCAGAAGGTTACCAAACAATGCTTGGTCAAGGAGGCGTAAACCTTTCTGGAGGACAAAAGCAACGTCTTTGTATCGCACGAGCATTGCTTAAAAAACCGAAAATTCTCATATTAGATGATAGCACAAGTGCAGTTGACACTGCCACAGATGCTCGAATTAGAAACGCACTTAAAAATACTTTACCAGAAACAACAAAAATAATTATTGCTCAGCGAATTACTTCTGTTCAAGAAGCAGATATGATCCTTGTTATGGACAATGGAAATCTTGTAGCAACTGGCAACCACTCACAACTTCTGGAAACTTGTAACATATACCGGGAAGTATATGATTCGCAACAAAAAAGCAAAATTGAGGAGGATAAAAATGCCACCAATGGGTAACAACAGGGGAAAAAACGTTCCTGGAGCGAAACCTGCCAATATTGGTCAAACCTTGGCTAGACTTTTATCCTATATGGGGAAATATAAACTACTTTATATTCCTGTTTTTATTTGTGTTTTGCTAAATTCAGGAGCCTCGATTATTGGAACGTATATGTTGCGTCCTATCCTAAACGAATATATTATTCCTTTCATTGGGCAACAAGACCCAGATATGAGTGGATTTATAAGACTGTTAGTCATTATGGCTGCAATTTATGGACTAGGTGCAGTTGCAGGCTATGTAAATAACCGTTTGATGCTCTATATTTCAACCAATGTACTTTTTCAAATACGTTCTGAAATGTTCACTCATATGGAAAAACTACCCCTAAATTACTTTGACAAACGCACTCATGGCGAAATAATGTCTCTTTATACCAATGATACAGACACATTGCGTGATATGCTTTCACAAAGTATTCCACAGTTTTTTTCATCAATAATTACCGTGCTTGGTGTTTTTATTATGATGATTTCTTTAAGTTTGCCCTTAACCGCCGTAGTTATTGTAATGGTTGCTCTAATGATGTTTTTTACCGCACAAATCGGAAAGCACAGTGCAAAAGCCTTTAGAACTCAACAGTTGAATTTGGGACGTGCTAACGGTCACATAGAAGAGATGATTGAGGGTCAAAAAGTTGTTAAAGTATTCTGCCACGAAGAACATTCAAAAGCCGACTTTAATGCATTAAACGATGCATTGAGAGCTTCTAGTGCTCAGGCAAATTCATTAGCAAACATATTAATGCCACTTATGGGCAACCTTTCTCATATAAACTATGCTATAACAGCCATGATTGGAGCACTTCTTGTGATTAAAGGTCGTCTTGACATAGGAACTATCGCTTCATTTTTGCAATATACAAGGTCTTTTTCTCATCCAGTAACACAAATGTCTCAACAGTTTAATGGTATACTAAATGCCCTTGCTGGAGCTGAACGTATATTTCGCATGCTAGACGAAGAAAAAGAAATTGACGAAGGAACATACATTTTGGTAAATG
The DNA here is from genome assembly GCA_017622235.1 of Spirochaetaceae bacterium. Lineage (GTDB taxonomy): Bacteria > Spirochaetota > Spirochaetia > Treponematales > Treponemataceae > Treponema_F. The sequence continues at coordinate 312,445 of JAGARN010000005.1, forward strand.
CAGTTGAATCTCCAGCAACTGCAAGCAAAGATGGGAAAAGTCACCTTGTAGAGGCATTTGCTCGCACAGGAGTTTGGGCATGGAAAGATACTGCAACAGAAAGTACACCCCTTATACCTTTACGAGGCGAAGTTAAATTTGAAAATGTAACTTTTGGTTATGTTCCAGATAAAACTGTTTTGCACCAAATATCCCTTTACGCAAAACCTGGGCAAAAAATCGCCTTGGTTGGTTCGACGGGCTCTGGTAAAACAACAATTACAAATTTGCTTACAAGATTTTATGACAACCAAGAAGGTACAATAACTTACGATGGAATACCTATCCAAAAAATAAAAAAAGATGCGTTAAGAGCTTCTCTTGGAATGGTTTTACAAGATACAAATCTTTTTACAGGAACAGTAGCAGACAATATTCGTTATGGCAACCTAGAAGCATCATTAAAACAAATTAAAGATGCAGCTAAACTAGCAAATGCAGATTCCTTTATAAACCAGTTAGAAAAAGGTTACAACACAGTAATTTCTTCTAACGGAACAAGTATAAGTCAGGGACAACGGCAACTTCTTTCAATAGCCAGAGCCGCAGCTGCAAACCCTCCAGTACTAATATTAGATGAAGCAACTAGTTCAATAGACACTAGAACAGAAGCTTTGATAGAAAAAGGTATGGATAGCCTTATGGAAGGACGCACTGTCTTTGTTATTGCTCATAGACTTTCAACCATACGCAACGCTGATGTAATTTTAGTATTAGAGCAGGGACGAATAATTGAACGCGGTACACACAACGAATTGATGGAACAAAAAGGTCGTTACTATCAACTTTACACTGGAATGTTTGAGTTAGATTAACCATGAACCTATTACTTGCACCTATGGCGACTCTATCACATCAGGCTTTACGAAACGTAATTTACAACTTTGGCGGTTGTGACGAATACTACACCGAGATGATTCAAGCAGGAACATTACTTGCTGGAGGTCCCTTTGAAAGATACTACCTGTTCACTAAACCAGAGCCTCAAAAACTTGTTTGGCAACTTTGTGGAGGCAAAGCCCCTGCCCTAGCCTGTGCTACAGAACTTGTTTGTAACACAGGAGGTATTGGTGTAGACATTAATATGGGCTGTTGTGCACCAGATATTGTTAGGGCAGGTTCTGGGATTGCCTGGATGTTAAAGCCATTAAAAGAAACAGAAGCAATGCTTTGTGATGTAAAGGATGTAATACAAAAAACCGGTGGCAACCATAGATTTAGTGTAAAAATTAGACTGGGGGATGAAAATTTTACAGACAAATATTTTTTTTCCTTTATAGATATGCTTTCCGCCACCGGCGTGGAACAAATAACACTTCACCCAAGAACAAAGAAAGAAAAATACCGACAGCCACCTCGTTATGAATATGTAAAAAAATTATGCCATTACGTACAAGCAAAGGGTTACAAAATTGATATTATACTAAATGGAGCAGTATCAGATATTGCAACATACAAAAAAGCGATATCTGAAGCTCCCTTAATTAAAGGTATAATGATTGGGCGTGCAGCAGTACAAAAACCATGGATATTTGCACAACTAAAAGGGCTTTTAACTGAAAAAATAGACCTTTTGCAAACAGCACTTGATTTTATTGAACAGTTGGAAAAATATCAACCACCAGAATTCTATAAGACACGACTACAAAGATTTTTTACTTATTACAGCGACAATGTGCAGTTTTCACATCATCTTAGAAATCAACTCTTAAACAATCCAACTATTGAAGGCTGCAAACAAAAACTTCACGAGTATTTTGATCAATGCCCTCATGAACGCTTTTTATAAAAACCTCTATTTTGTAATCTCTAAACCACCAACAGGTCGTATACGCATACGATGGCATGAACCGTCGCTGAATATTCTGTTCATCTCTTTTTCGTAACATTCAACTTTATCAAGTGGAACAAAAGCTTGAATCGTGCCTGCAAAACCACCACCATGAACTCTTACAGCTCCAGTTTCACATAGAATTCTTTTGCTAAGCATAATCGCAACAGGTATTTCTTGTGTAGCTGGCTGTGTAACAGAATATAAATTTTGCAAATAATTTGCAGAAGAGTTTCCTGATTCACGAACGAGTTGCAAAAAAGATTCTATATCACCGTTTTTCAAAGCGATTGTTTCTTGGCAAGCTCTGCGATTTTCTGAAAAAAAATGTGCCGCACGTAGAATTGCTCTATCAGTACAGTTTTTTCTTAATTCTGGTAGTTTATCATAAAATGCAACTTCATCAACAAAACGAAGGCAGGTTTTTTCAAAAAAAGCTGCCACAGATTCCATTTCTGAGCGAATAGCAACATAATCAGGAGTAAGGTGTTCATGACTACCTTTCGTATCTGTAATGCAAAGACAATATCCTGCACCCTCAAAATCGAACTGAAAACTATCAATCAAAGGATTATTTGTATCCATAAAATCTATAGATACAAGCCCTCCAACAGAGGAAACCATCTGATCCATAAGACCACTTTTTTTTCCAAAATATACATTTTCTGCAAACTGCCCTATTTTTGCAATTTCTACAGCACCTGCCTTACCATTATTACAACACAAATCTATAATAGTACCAACAAGTGTTTCAAAAGCCGCAGAGGATGAAATACCGCTACCTGCAAGAACATCCGATGTAGTGTATAAATCAAATCCTTGTATTTGTACTCCTAGTTCAATGAATTTGGCAACTATGCCACGAACAATATCTTCTGAATCCTTTTTGCCGTGTCTAACAGATAAATCATTTATATCAAATTGAAATGCATCGTAACCTTGGGATTTAATTCTTATAACATCCTCATCATGAAAGGCAACTACACCAATCACATCAAAATTGACCGCTGCTGCTAAAACACAACCGTTTTGGTGATCAGTATGGTTTCCACCAATTTCGGTTCTTCCTGGAGCAGAAAAAATACGAATATCTTCGTGTTTGGGGTATAAAACAGAAAAACTATCTAAAGCGTCTATATACCGATTTCTTTGATAACAGAGAGTTGAATCACTGCTTCCATAAAGTTTTTTTAATACAGAATCGAATTCACCATTTTGAATTCCTTGCGAAAAATCATGTATTTTCATGTTATCTCTCCCAAATAAGCAGTAAAAAAACTCTGTATAACGACACAGCCAACGAAATAATTATATTCTCTATTTGGAAACAATACAAGAACTAATTTTAAACTCTGTATATAAACAAAATACGAATCTTACAGTTAAAACAAAAAAACTATAATTTATCTACAATCGTGTAGATTGCCTTTGTTGCATCTGGTGGAAGAGATTCCAACCGTTGTATAAGAGGATAGTATTTATTAAACAATGATTTTTTTTCTTCAATAACAGTTCTATCTATACGAACAAAATCTTTTAGTTCGTATGGTTTAAGCAACTTTTCTAACGGAACTTCTAAAACTTGTGATATTCTTAGTGCAATATCAGCAGCAGGCATTCCATCTCGTTTCAAACCATTAGAAATCGTATGAACAGAAAAAGATGCCGCAGCTGCCAACTCTTTTCGGCTTATACCTTTATAGTCGCATTCGTACTGAACATTGTGCCAAAAACCCATATTGAAATATATATCACAAATGTAATATTTTTTTATTAATATTATTTCATATAAAATATTATATTATAAATTTATATTTAATATATTACATTTGTAATAACTACGTAAAACTCTCTGTCAGTAATTGGCTGAATGCCAATTATCGCCGGCAAGGCTGAGGCAAAATTTTGTTGCCACAGGGATTAGAAATTACTACGTAATTTCGAATTTTAGAAAATATTCGCAATTTTTTGCTTTTGAAAATGCATATTTAATTGCTTTATGACTTCCTTTTCCTTTTCGGCGAGCATAAGTATGAAAATAAATAGTTTTTCAAAAACTGGTTCTAACACATTCATAATTGCATGATGCATAACTCTGTCTATAAAAGGAACAACACTAATAAGACGTTCTTTTGGTTCATAAATTGTAAATTGTGAATAAGAACTAAGAATTGCAGGTTTTGATTTTAAGTTTTTTTGCACTATTAAAAGATTTTTTGGGAGCTATCTCCAAATGCATTAATAAAAAATGACTGATATTGCGACATAATACAAAAAAAGCGTCAGTCTTAAACCTTCAAAGACACCTATGCCTATTTTCTACCAGCACAAGACTGACAAATTCTATTCGCGTGTTACCGCAGGAAAAGACTGGTTCTAAAAACTATTATTGTGGATTACGGTAAACTTTACCTGCCACAAAATAATTATTGAGCTGGCACCCGCCCTTCTAATTTGCCAAAGGCAAATTAGAAGACGTTAATAACTTCCTTACAGAGCCTAGCAAACGCTAGTTTGATAGACGCACAACACGGAAACCACGGTAGCCGTTGCGGTCGCTAGCGTATTTGCTATTACGGTCAGAAACCGACGCGCGGTCAGCGATGAGGAGCCAACAACCACCGCGGAGAACGCGGCTAGAGCCCGAGGAGGCACCGTCTGATGCAGTGCTATCACTTATGCTACCATACCAGTCCCAGCACCATTCATATACATTTCCACTCATATCATAAAGTCCATATCCATTTGGTGCTTTTGTTTTTACTTCTCTTGTTCCTGTGGTATCATACCAGGCAACATCACCTACAGTATTACTTCCTGCATAAGTATACGCTTCTCCACCTCGGGCAAGCCATTCCCATTCTGCTTCTGTTGGTAATCGGTATCCATTTGCTTTAAAATTACATGTTGCAGCATTCCATGTACTATTTACTGTTCCCCAAGTATCTGGATCTGTTGAACCATCTATACTGTAACATGGAGTAAGGTTTTCCTGCATAGAAAGTTTATTACAATACACAAGTGCATCATACCATCTTACATAATTTACAGGGTTATTTAATACAGCATCCCCTTCTAATTTGTTTCCATCTTTATCGTATGCACTTGCTGTACTTGGGTCACTTCCCATCACTGCTTTGTATTCACCTCTTGTTACTTCATGGTCACTTACTATTAAATCTGGTATTGTTAGCTTTCTTTCACTTACAAACACCCTTGATGAAGGTGTCCAACTTTCTGTTCCTGTTATCGTTGTACCAGCCACAAATACAAAGCCTTCTGGTACATGGATTTTACTTCCTTCATCTGTTACCGTGTCTTCATGTCCACATACACTGCATTCTCTTGTTTTAGTTCCATCTGCCTCTGTTGTAGCATCATTGTTTGATACATACTCACCAGTATGCTCTGCATAATCAGCTTTTTCCTCTGTGTGCTCACATGTTGCTGCGTGCCAATGTCCGCTTGCATCATTTGTCCATTCTTCCGAATATGTGTGTATATGTGGTGAATCTGTTCCACTTTCGGGGTTGTCGTTTCCGGCCGCTACTTTTCTGCCTTCCTCCAGCCTTTCAAGCAAGTTGCTGCAAGAAGCCATCCCAACGGCAAAAACTATGGCGGCTGCCAACAAAGTCATCGCTAAAATCGTCTTTTTCATCTTACCTCCATAAAAAGTCAATGAGAAAATTTCAATTTTCGAAATTGACTTTTTACGCTGTTTTGCAACCTAGTGAAAAACAGCAATAAATAAATATATAGTTTGCAACGCAAACTATAAAAGATAAAAACTGACAACATTTTTGGCAGTTTTTATCTTCCCTCCCTCTATAGCTTGTAGTTCACGCCTGCACGCAGTCCCACGTAATGCAGGGCGGCGGTTTTTTCTGTAAGTAGCGTGTACATTGGGGCAAGCTCTATGCTAAGTCCTTTCCCCTTCATGGCTTGTGGGCTTATCCTTAGGCTGGCTGCAATCTGTATTATTTGGTCTGCGAACACGCCGTCAATGTCACGGCTGGGGCTTTTCACCATGTGCAGCATCACGCCGTAGCTAAGTTCCGGTCGCAGTATAATTGCACTTCCCAAGGGCAGGTTCACAAAGGCCCCCGCCATAAAGGTGGCGTTCCACCAGTTTTCTATGTCTTCTTCCACGCCCAAGGCAGCCTGTCCTTCCGCCCTGCCGCTCACGCCCAGAATCGGCAAAATCGGTAGCTTCCATTCCACGGCAAATCCGCCACCTGCCGTACACAGCATGTGCTCTGCCATGTCCCCTGCCGCCCAGCGGTTCACGCCGTACAGGCTCAACTCAAGGTTTTCTTCTGCTGCAAGTGGGATTATAAAAAACAATGTAAGAGCAAAAATAATTAGCAGCTTTCGTACTTTAAGCAAAATCCCCATATCTCCTCCAAAAACTTATAATATGGTTTTATTATACAATCAACTTTTTAATATTACAAGTAATATATTTATTTTGTGAATACGACATATAGGGGGGGGGTACAAACGTTTTTTTTACGCAAACTCGTGGCTTTTTTCGCTACCCACGCCGGCGAGGTTACAGGGAAAAAACTAAAACTTTGCGTAAAAAAGAGGGTGCGTAGGGGAAAATGACAATCGACGCATTCGAGCTTTAGCTCTTGTGTCGACTTGGCATTTTTCCCGAGAGCAACCGTTTTGTTTTATACAAAGCTGTGGTTTTTTAACGCAAACACGCCGGCGGCGGGGTTACGGGGAAAGTCGCAGGTTTGCGTAAAAAAAACACGCACTTTCAGAGGAGATACAAGCCAATTCGGCGAGACTGAGGGTAATAAGTATTCGGACTCCGGTTTTTGCTTTCGCAAAAATCCTCGCCATCCCTCAGATCGCCTCGGTTGTTTGCATCTCCTCTTGCGTGCTTTCTTTGTTTATGCAAAGCTATATTTTTCGCAACAACGCCGGCGGCGAGGTTACGGGGAAAAAGCTAATACTTTGCATAAAAAAGAGGGTGCGTAGGGAAAAATGACAATCGCCGCATTCGAGCTTTAGCTCTTGTGGCGACTTGGCATTTTTCCCGAAAGCAACCGCATTTGTTTTATACAAAGACGTGTTTTTTTACCACAAACACGCCGCCGAGGTTACGGGGAAAAAACTACAGGTTTGCGTAAAAAAGAGGGTGCGTAGGGAAAAATGACAATCGACGCATTCGAGCTTTAGCTCTTGTGGCGACTTGGCATTTTTCCCGAGAGCAACCGTTTTGTTTTATACAAAGTTGTGGTTTTTAACGCAAACACGCCGGCGGGGTTACGGGAAAAAATTAAAACTTTATACAAAACAATGTTGTTTATATTCAAACATACTGATATAATGAAATTGCTAAGTTTAAAATATATAAACTTAGCTATAAAACTTCTCTTAAATTATATTCTAGGAGTAACAGATGAATCAAAATGAAATTCTGGAACGTGCAAAGGCTTATATAACAGAGGAACAAGATAAAACCTTCTGTGAAGAAGTTGAAAAACTTATTCAAACAAATAATTTAACAGAACTTGAAGACAGATTTTATCAAAACCTCGAATTTGGCACAGGTGGGCTTCGTGGTGTTATCGGTGGTGGTACAAACCGAATGAACACTTGGGTTATTAACAGAGCCACACAAGGACTTGCAAACTACTTTATAAAAACTTTTCCAGAAAAAGCAAAAGCTGGAAAATTATCTGCTGTTGTAGCTTATGATTCACGGAGATATTCAGATGTATTTGCAGAAGCCACAGCTTGTATTTTTGCAGCTAATGGTTTTAAAACCTATCTTTTCACAGGTCTTCGCCCTACTCCAGAACTTTCTTATGCAATTCGTACCCTTGGTTGCGATACAGGAGTTGTTGTTACTGCTTCTCACAATCCCCCTCAATACAATGGCTACAAGGCCTATTGGAACGACGGAGCACAAGTAATCGAACCACATGACAAGGGAATAATAGATGAAGTAAATTCTGTAGATACCGTAAAAACTGTTTCAAAAGACGAAGCAATTAAATCTGGTATGCTTACAATGATTGATAGCATTATAGACGAAAAATATTGGCAAATGGTAAAAAAACAACTTTTCCGACCTGAACTTATTCGTGAAAAAGCAAAAGAAGTAAAAGTTGTTTATACTCCTCTTCACGGAACAGGAGCCATGCACGTTGAAAAAGTTCTTGAAGATTTAGGTTTAACAGTAATTACAGTTCCTGAACAGCGTAATCCAGACGGAAACTTCCCAACAGTTGAAAAACCGAACCCAGAAGAAGCACCAGCTCTAAAAATGGCTGTAGAACTTGCAGAAAAAGAAAAAGCTGATGTTGTTATGGCAACAGACCCAGATGCAGATCGATTTGGTAGTGCTGTTCCAGATGCACAGGGAAAATTTGTTCTTATCACTGGAAATCAAATGGGAGCCTTGTTAACTGATTATATTCTTCTTTCCAGAAAAGAACTTGGTTCTATGCCTAAAAATCCTGCTGTAATTCGTTCTATTGTAACTTCACCCTTTGCAGACAAAATCTGTGCTTCTTACGATGTTGCTTTAGAAGAATGTCTTACAGGTTTTAAGTGGATTGCTGCGGTAATGGCTGATTTTGAAAAAACAGGACGAAACAACTACGTCTTTGGATTTGAAGAAAGTTACGGCTATAATGTTGAAACAGATGTAAGAGACAAAGACGGCGTTTCCGCTGCTGCTATGTGTGCAGAAATGACACTTTATTGGCGTTCACAGGGAAAATCTCTTTTACAACGGCTTGAAGAACTTTACAATAAGTTCGGTTATTTTGAAGACAGAGCTATTTCTCAGAATTTCCCCGGAGCTACTGGTAGCCAAACCATGAAAAATATTATGTCAAAGCTCAGAACAGAAGGACTTAAGACTCTTGGCGGAAAAAAAGTTGTTTCTATCCGAGACGTGGGAACAAGCACAATTTACGATCCTGCTAATCCGGCTGAAAAGAAACCATTAAACCTTCCAAAAAGTAATGTTCTTCAATTCTTCTTAGAAGACGGAAGCATCGTAAGTGCAAGACCAAGTGGAACAGAACCAAAGATTAAATTCTATATCAATGGTAATGCCCCTGTATGCAATGGTAATCTTGAAGTTGCAAAAGAAACTGCTAGTAAACTTTGTGATGCTATAGCTACCGAAATAAAACAGGTTCTTGATGCGGCAAAATAAAAGCCATCACGAATATAAAAAACTGCCCCAACTTTATCAAAATGGGGCAGTTTTCTGTGCCATTGATACAGAAACTACAGGAATAAATTCTAACAAAGATCGCATTATCGAAATTGGTGCTATATTGTTTGATAAGAATGGGATAAAAAACTGTTTCAATGAATTAATTAACCCAAACTGCCCCATACCACTTGCAGCTTCTGCCGTAAATCATATAACTGATAAAATGGTTGTTCATTGTCCTTACATTGACCAAATACTTCCTAAGTTTATTGATTTTGCAAAAGATTCAATTCTTGTCGCTCACAACGCCTGCTTTGACCTAAAATTCATAAATTCAGAACTTGAAAGATGCAATTTAGCTAGTCTAAAAAATAAAACAGCAGATACTTTGCAACTTTCAAAAAAAATCTTTCCAGAAATAAAAAGTCACAAGTTGCAATCACTAGCTGACTTTTTTGAAATTGAAGTAAAGCAGGCTCATAGAGCATTCGATGATGCACGAGTTTGCATGGAAATCTTTCTTCGCTGCATTAACGACATTCATTAAAAGAAATTAATTCTTCTCTTTCTCTAAGAGTTTCTAACATCTTACGTTGAATCTGACGAACCCGTTCTCTTGTAATGCCAAGCATTTTACCTGTTTCAGTTAAGGTCATAGGTGTTTTTCCATCCAACCCAAAACGCATCTTAATTATAGCCATCTCTCTTTCAGAAAAATCATCAAGAACTTGATCTATTGTTTCCACAAGCATAGCTGAAAAAACAGCTTCTATGGGCTTTTCATTTGTATCATCAGTAAGCAAATCCCCAAGCTGAGTAGGACTTCCCTCATCAACTGTTGTGTCAAGGCTAGAGGTGTCTTGTGCAAGACGCATATATTCTTCTACCTTAGCAACAGATTCACCTGTGTATTCAGAAAGTTCCTGTGGAGTTGGTTCTCGCCCATACTCTTGGGTAAGCATTTTTGCTATCATAAAGCATTTGTTTATTGTGTTAAGCATATGAACAGGAACACGAATCATTCGTCCCTTATCTGCCAAGCTTTTTATTATGGCTTGCCGAATCCACCAAATTCCATATGTAGAAAATCTGCAATTATAATCAGGTGAAAATCTATCAACTGCTTCTAATAAGCCAATATTTCCTTCGTCAATTAAATCAATAAGTGGCAAACCTCGGTGTTGATATGTCTTTGCAACAGAAACTACTAAACGCAAGTTTGCATGAATTAATTTATTTTTTTCTTCTTTAAGTTCATTGTTCAGACGGTTGAGTTCACTTTGTTTAAAACTTTGATTCTCTAAGTCAACATCAGTATTCTCTAATTCTTGAATAATTTTTTTTAATGCTTGAATATTTGATGCTACTTCATGTTCTTCTGTTGGTGAAAGAAGTTTATGTTTTGAAATTTGTTTTAAATATAATGCTAATGGTTCATGCTCATTCAAACATTCATTCTTTTTTGTTTTTTTATTGTTAAGTTTTTCCTGTGTTTTCATTTTACACCCCTAAATTTGGCTCTTGCTTTGTAATTAAAGCATAATGAAATGTAGCAAAAAATGAGGTGAAAAAATCAAGAAAATAAAATAATTAATTAACTTCTAATTACAAACTAATTATTTTTTAACAATTAGCCACGTGGTGCTTTAGCTGGGTCGATTGGATTGCCATTTTGGAATACCATAAATGTCAGTAAGGGCTTTCCAGTGATGGCATCTACCCCCACTGTACCAAGAACATCACCCATAACAACATAATCACTTTTTTGAACAGAAATATTACTTAAGCCAGTGTAAACATACATATGCCCTGTTTGGGATTCCACAAAAACAACTTTACCAAAACCTCTGTAAACTCCACTAAACATAACTGTTCCAGCCCTTACAGCTGTTACAGATTCATTTTTTTGTGCTGAAAGTTGAACTCCAGAAACTTTGCCATTTACATAAACAACTTCTGGATTTTTAACAGGCCACTGCAAACTAGAATCTACATTTTTTTCAGAATACTTTCTTGGGTCTTCTATTTCCAATGAAACAATGTTAGTTTCCGTTGGTAAAGAATTATTGGAGGAAGATGGAACGGTTAAAGTTTGCCCAACTTGTAGTGTATCAGAAGAATTCATTTTGTTAAGCGAAAGTAGTTCATCTACCGTAATCCCATAACGACGTGCAATACCATAAAATGTATCACCCTTTGCAACTTTATACTTTTGTGTTGCTGATATAACTTTTTTATTAGGAATTGTTAATTTTTGACCTTCTATTATTACCGGGTTACTTTGTGAAATATTATTCGCCTCGCAAAGTTCAGCTACGGAAACGCCATAGGTTCTACTAATCGAATAGAGCGTTTCGCCTTTAGAAACTGTATGACTTGTGGCAAAAACGAAACCACAAAGAGAAAAAATCACAAAACAAATAACACGATTTAATTTAAACATATCGCTTACTTATCGGCAAAAAAATAATACAAATTAATAAAATTCAGCAAAAAAAGAAGCAACATCTATGCCACTTACAATTTTACCTGTAGGATAAATTCTGAGCAAATTTGTCCTACCATCTTGCAAATGTGCAGAAGTAATTCCATGGCGTATAGAACTATCTGCTTCTAAAAAAGCTGCAATGTGATCACAGACTCGAATAAGCCCCCCATCTGTAGGGCTACATTCAGGGAAATTATAAAACTCATTTATTTCTTCAAAAGAAACATTCATAAGTTCACCGGCAGTTTTACCCTTAAATTTTTCGATTATTTTACTTACTAAAAGACTGTCATGATGTGGTACTCGAATTTTGTCTGCAAACTCATCTTCGATTAAATACAAAAGTTCATCTTTAAAGCAAACATCCATAAGCGGAACTAATTCTTTCGCAACAATTTTTTCCTCTATGTGTTTAACTATCGAAGGTAAATCATCTGTAGCCTGCTTTACTGGTGAAATAATATCTCGTGTTACCGCTTCTGGCAGATCATGAAAAAGAGCTGCAAAAAAATTATTGTAACGTCTTGTAGGACAAAAGACAACATCTGTGTTCTCTTCCAATAGTAATGTAAGAATTGCAACAAAAAAAGAATGACCTAGAACGCTTGTATTTGGAACACGTGGAGTTTGATTCCAACGTACTTGAAAACGTAATTGCTCAATTATCATTAAAAAATCGTAAGGACATTGTTTTGTAAGCAGAAGTTGCAAACCTCGTAAATCTAAATGACTTTCAATATCTTTGTTAAGTTCTTTTTCTATTTTTTCTAACCTAAAACGCTCGTTTACAACAGAAAGCATTTGAAACTCTCGTAACGTTGAATATTTATGAGCTGCCCTAAGCACATGACTTGTTCTAGCAATTACAGGATCTGCTTCGGAAGTATCATACAAACAGTAATCATTAAACTTCTTAAATAATTCACTTTCACCAAGCAAAGTTCTATATTGCTCTATTACCCACTGGTTAAGGCGGCAATATTCATCTGGATATTCTCTACGAATCATACGTTGCACAGGGGATTTTATATCACAAAGTGCAATTTTTTTTAGTAAATCAAATAACGCAGTATGAATCATCCAATCCCAGTCAATAGAATTACCAGCCTGTTCTTCAAATTTTCCTAAAATGTAAGCTAAAACCATCTTTTCTGCTGCTTTGTCCATTTCTACTAAATCAAATGGTCTTACTAAATCATTCCAGCGTTGAATAGAAAAAGCTTCAAAAATTTTGAGGGCAAGTTGTTTTGTCAGCATAAAAGCCGCCTAACGAATTATTGAATTGAAAAGTTGTTGTGTAAGAAGTCCCCAGCCATCAACAAGCACAAATAACATCAATTTAAATGGCATAGAAATTTGCACAGGTGGTAACATAATCATTCCCATAGACATAAGAACGCTTGCAACAACCATATCTATAACGATAAATGGAATATACAATATAACACCTATCTTAAAAGCAACAGTTAGCTCATTTAATATATAAGCAGGAACAAGAACATAAGTAGGAACATCCGCTAAAGTATTTGGACGATCCAACCCTGCCATGGACATAAAAGAAGTGATATAATCTTGATTACCGCCCATTTGATTAAACATAAAAACACGCAACGGAGCTTCAGCTTCTTGGAATGCCTGCTCTATGCCAATCTGACCATCTGCCATTGGTTTAAATGCATTATTATAAATTTCTGTAAAAGTGGGCCACATTATAAACAAGGTTAAAAACAAAGCAATTCCATTTAATACTGTTGTAGGTGGAACTTGCTGCAACGAAAGTGCACGTTTTATAAAGTCTAAAACAATAGAAAAACGCAAAAAACAAGTAACAAGAATTAAAATACTTGGTGCAAGAGTAAGAATAGTAAGTAAAAGCAACAACTGAACAGAAAAAGCAACTTCTTCCCCTGTTTCTGGCGATCTGATATCCAAACTAATCGCAGGCATTTGAGCATCTGCCACATCTGCTGTCAGTTCTGTACGACCGGCTGTTGAACCTTGAGGAAATGATTGAGAAGCAACAGGCATACAACATAAAGCAACGATACCAGCGAAAATAATTATTCTAGGTAATGTTTTAGAAGCAAAACCTTTTAACGTCATACATCGTCCTCAGAATCAGACAAATCATGAACGTTTCCCTTGTTTAATCGTTCTCTTTGCCGTTGTAAATTCTGTACTGCTTCTGAAGTATTTGCACCAAAAAAATTGCTAGAATCATCAGTTGATTTCTTTTTTGGCGAAAGACTGAAAAAACTCAATATTGAAGCAAAATCTTTGTTTTTTATATTAATATTCTGTTGCGAATCTGCATTTAAATTCATTGCATCTATTAGTTCTTTGTTTTCTATCTGACCAATAAGATTAACATAATTATCGGTAACGCCAATAATATATGCTTTATCATCTATAGAGATTACATATACAAATTTCCCTGGAGAAAGAGTTATAGAAGCAACAACTTTTAGGTATGGGTCAGTTGTGTTCTTTGAAGTCATCCCTTTTTTTAAGAAGAAAACAACAACATAAATACATAAAACAACAAGAGCTAGCACTAACACCATACGCACAAAAAGCCATGCCGTAGAAGGCTGACTTGTTTCAGAAAGAGTATCTGTATCTGCTTCACTATCAGTAGCAATCAGAAGTGTACTTTCAAGAGCTTTTCCTGTAACATCCTCTGTTTGAGCTGGGCATAATGCAATAGCAAAAAAACATAAAATCAGGGCAAGCAAAAAACTTACCCTGTTTGAACAAAGTTTGTTTACTCTTGTATGATTAACCTGTAACACGCTCGATAGGTGACAGAATTTCTGTAACACGCACACCGAAGTTTTCATCAATAACAACAACCTCACCTTTTGCTATGGGCTTATGATTTACAAGAATATCTACAGGCTCACCAGCGAGTTTATCAAGCTCAATAATTGTACCTTCACCCATACCAAGAATTTCTTTTATCTGCTTTTTTGTACGCCCAAGTTCTACGGTCATCTCCATGTAAACATCCATGATTAGACCGATATTTCCCTGCTCCATTGTTCCCATACCAGTTTGCAAACCGGGGAACTGCAAAGATTGAACATTAGGAGCATTCATTCCCATAGGTGCAGGTGCAAAACCCATTCCCATTTGTGGCATTTGTTGTGGCATTCCCATAGGCATTCCCATTTGCATACCACCCATCATATTCGGTTGCATTTGCATACCACCCATATTCATCTGAGGAGCAGTTTGCTGTGGCATAGCCATACCCATTCCCATAGGAGCAGCATTACCTGCATTTGCGTTAGTTCCAAATGCATTAGAAATTTGTTCCGCTGCTGCACCACCAATTGCTTCCCAAAGAGTATATGCTGCACCATCTAATGTTACAGGATATGTAAAAAGAGCAAAACTGTTCTGGGGGAATCTTACAAGAGCCTTTGGACCATTAACAGGTTCTCCAGGATTACAAGCCAAACCAGGGAATTTTCCATCACGAGTAAGCTCAGTAATCTCTGAACCAGTATGCTGAGAAACAACTTCTGAAACAACAGACATTGCCATATCGTCAAGTTCTGCATTTTCTTCTTTGTTGATAAGAGATGTAAGTTTCTGAGCAAAATCAGTTGAAAGAACATACAAATGGTCGCCAGAAAGTCCAGAAGAGAAATCTGCCATTACAGCAACCACAACCTCTGGAAGTTTTGCCAAAAACTGGTCACGATTAACAACTTCTACAACAGGTGTACCAACAGAAGCCTCTGCTCCTGTCATTGTACCAAGATTCTGACCAAGAGAATCTTTAACTGATCCTGCAACCTTTTCCAACACTGCTGTATCAATATGCACAGCAGGAGATGGTGCCGAAGAACCAGAGGGCGAAAGTCCACCCATATCTACACCAGCTAACAAAGCATCAATTTCATCTTGAGAAATAGCACCATCACTCATATGATTCGTCTCCTTCTACGGATAATTCTTCAAAATCCTCGTTCTCACCTTGATTTAATTTGCTCAAAACTTGAACCGCCATCTTTTTGCCAATAACGCCAGGTTGACACAAGAATTTTTTCTTATTTCCAACGCTAAGCGTAATAGGATCTGTAATGCGTACATTAGATAATCGGACAATATCGCCAACTCTTAAGGATAAAACATCTCTTGTAGGCAAAGAAACTGAACCAACTTCTGCAACAACATCCATATCAACATCTGAAAGTTTTTCTTTAAGGACACCCAAATATTGCGTAGTAGAACTTCTCCTAACAGAAGAAAACCAGAATTGGGAAGATAATTTAGAAATAATTGGTTCTATGGTGATGTAAGGTATACAGAAATTCATCATACCTTCTTCTTCACCAATTTTTGTTTCAAGGGTTACCAACACAACCATTTCAGAAGGAGCAACAATTTGCGCAAACTGTGGATTCGTTTCAATTTGCCCCATACGAGGTCGCAAATCAATTACTTGAGTCCAAGCCTCCCGCATGTTGGCCAAAATACGTACGATAATGCCTTCCATTACAGCCTGTTCTATATCAGTTAAATCACGCTGAACTTTTGCACCTTGCCCAGTGCCACCAAAAAGACGGTCTATCATAGAGAACGTTATTGCAGGGTCAATCTCTAAAATTGCGTTACCCTTTAACGGATCCATGTTAATAACCGCAAGGGTTGTTGGCGTAGGGATAGAACGAATAAACTCTTCGTAGGTCAACTGGTCTACAGAAGCCACATGAACATGAACAATACTACGAAGTTGAGCCGACAAACTAGTTGTGGTCAGTCGTGCAAAAGTTTCATGCATAATAGAAACAGTACGAATCTGCTCCTTAGAAAATTTGTCGGGACGCTTAAAGTCATATATCTTTATCTTACGAGTATCGTTGACCGGCTTAAAATCCTCTGGTTCTGAATTACCAGAACTTATAGCAGTGAGAAGCTGGTCTATTTCGTCCTGAGACAAAACTTCATTCATACAAAACCCCTGAAAGCAGTACTATTGTTCAATAACCTGCAAGTTCAAAAAGCGAACATCCCTTATCTTAGAAGAACTTAGAATGTCGTCGTTTATTGCGTTACGAATTTCTATACGTCGCTTATCTTCGTTTATCGGTTGCAAATCTTCAGCCTTTAGTCCTGTAAAA
>JAGARN010000006.1 GCA_017622235.1 Spirochaetaceae bacterium
AACCTGCAACTGATATGAAATGTATTCGTTTGTATTTCTTATTATAACTGATTAATTTTTCTGGTCAACCTGCAACGTTATTACTTGGTTCATAAAGATTAATCTGATTATAACTGATTAATTTTTCTGGTCAACCTGCAACTGAATTAGATTATATAAAACGTAGATTAAAATTATAACTGATTAATTTTTCTGGTCAACCTGCAACTCTGTCATGATTTCCTCCGTTTGAGATTTTATTATAACTGATTAATTTTTCTGGTCAACCTGCAACATGGCATATCAGCGTGTGTTCCGTGATTATATTATAACTGATTAATTTTTCTGGTCAACCTGCAACTAGGATGTCTATATATTTTTTAGGAGGTTCATTATAACTGATTAATTTTTCTGGTCAACCTGCAACGTTTTAGGTGCTCTCCATACCGCTGGTTTGATTATAACTGATTAATTTTTCTGGTCAACCTGCAACTAAGGATACTTGTTCCTCCCACTGTTCCTTATTATAACTGATTAATTTTTCTGGTCAACCTGCAACTGGTGTGTCTTCCGATACCTCTACAGTTACATTATAACTGATTAATTTTTCTGGTCAACCTGCAACTTCTTTTTGTTTTTATGTTTTTAACGAGCAATTATAACTGATTAATTTTTCTGGTCAACCTGCAACGGATGATAAATACTTAAGCCCTAATCTTAAATTATAACTGATTAATTTTTCTGGTCAACCTGCAACTGAATATAACGGCAACTTTTCTTCAACAGAATTATAACTGATTAATTTTTCTGGTCAACCTGCAACTAACCTTACCAGCATTCTGCCTGTCGGTCGATTATAACTGATTAATTTTTCTGGTCAACCTGCAACTAGAAGTAAAAACGGAAAAGGCACAATGCAATTATAACTGATTAATTTTTCTGGTCAACCTGCAACTACTTGGAATGAAGTAGAAGAAATCCTTGCATTATAACTGATTAATTTTTCTGGTCAACCTGCAACAGTGATTATATTAACGGCATATTAGATATAATTATAACTGATTAATTTTTCTGGTCAACCTGCAACATGGCAATAAGCGTATAATCCAACACGCTAATTATAACTGATTAATTTTTCTGGTCAACCTGCAACTATATATACAATTAGATTAAAAAACTACGATTATAACTGATTAATTTTTCTGGTAACCTGCAACATAAATTGATTTTTTAGTTTAAGATTTACAATTATAACTGATTAATTTTTCTGGTCAACCTGCAACCTCCCTTGTTTCCATCTCCAGAATCTCCACCATTATAACTGATTAATTTTTCTGGTCAACCTGCAACGCTCTTGCTGTTCGCAATGTTGCTATTTCAATTATAACTGATTAATTTTTCTGGTCAACCTGCAACTCTACTGCGTTTACTGCTGCCTATATGGATATTATAACTGATTAATTTTTCTGGTCAACCTGCAACTTCATGGAGGTTAATCAATGGATAAGTCTAATTATAACTGATTAATTTTTCTGGTCAACCTGCAACGTACTCTTTTAACCGAAATTATACTCGTGTATTATAACTGATTAATTTTTCTGGTCAACCTGCAACTGCGTAATCCCAATCTTGATCAGCAAAAATATTATAACTGATTAATTTTTCTGGTCAACCTGCAACTCGGCTTTCTGTATTTGTTTTTCTATGTTGATTATAACTGATTAATTTTTCTGGTCAACCTGCAACTCGTCAATATGGTGTTGACCCATCTTTTATATTATAACTGATTAATTTTTCTGGTCAACCTGCAACAATCAACAAATTATGGAGCGCGAAGACACAATTATAACTGATTAATTTTTCTGGTCAACCTGCAACCCGAGCGTACAGAATTAGGTATGAAAGCTAATTATAACTGATTAATTTTTCTGGTCAACCTGCAACAATTAAAAGAATTGCTGATTATGGATTCAAATTATAACTGATTAATTTTTCTGGTCAACCTGCAACAACTTACAGAAGAAATAGAACTGTTTTTGAATTATAACTGATTAATTTTTCTGGTCAACCTGCAACCACTTGGTGGGAATGGCTAGCGACATTAAAATTATAACTGATTAATTTTTCTGGTCAACCTGCAACAAAATGATGACGAACTTGTTTGAACTTCATATTAAATTTCTACTGTTGAAATTGTTAGCCTAGGTAGTTTTAAGAAATCTTTTCTTTTTTTTCGGACATTTTATTTTACTGCTTACAGACCAAATAGCTGTTAGATATATTGTTGCGATATAATAAAAATAGTGTTACCCTATAAGTGATGGTTTTATCAAATAAGAAATATTCGGTTGGAGATGGGATTGGAACGAAAGCAATTTTTTTTGGGGATAAAGTGTAATAGTGTTTTTAAGTTTTTTATTTCTTTTTTTTGCATACTTTTTTTTACCCTCTTTATTACTATATTTTTACCAAAACAAGACCTAATTCAAGGAAGCGTAAATATAGGACTTTTTTCGTTGATTCCTGCAGGTTTTTTGATTGTATATATCTTTGTTACAAAGCGAATTTTAGAGGCTTTAATTTTAGCAACATTGATGTGTTTTGTTTTTTCAGATGGAACAAATTTTCTTTCAGCTTTTAATGAAGGATTAACATCTGTTTTATCAGAAGAAGATACAGTTTGGCTAATTATTGTATGTGGTTTAATGGGCAGTATAATCAAACTGATAGAAAAAACAGGAGGAAGTTTTGCTTTTGGTGATTTTGTTGCTCGACACGCAAAAACAAGAAAAGGTTCTTTGCTTTGGACATATCTTTTGGGGATAATAATTTTTATTGATGATTATTTGAATAGTTTGACAGTTGGTTCTTGTATGGCACCGATAACTGATAAGCACAAAGTTTCACGAGAAGAATTAACCTATATTGTAGATTCAACCGCAGCTCCAGTTTGTGTTTTAATTCCTATTTCAACTTGGGCAGTTTTTGCAAGTCGTTTATTTGTTGCTAATGGTCTTACAACAGAAGAAAATGCTCTTGCATTTTTTGTAAAAACAATTCCATATAATTTTTATGCATGGGCTGCATTAATTATTGTCCTACTTTTGATTTTACGAATAATTCCTCCTATTGGTCGTATGAAGGTTGCGGATGAGCGTGTGAAAAACGGTGGTCCTTTAGCTCCACTAGGCTCAGAAAAAATTGACATTCGTGGCAAAGATGCAACACCAATACTTCATGGAAAAATGATAGATTTTGCATTGCCCATTGCTTGTTTGATTATTTCAACGATTCTTTGTGATGTTGATATGCAAAAGGGTGTTATTATTACGCTTGGTTTTATGTTTGTATTATATGTTGGGCGAGGGGTGATTTCGGCAAGTGAATTTGCAGATTACTGTGTGGAAGGGATAAAAAATATGCTTTTACCTTTACTTTTGATGGTTTTAGCTTTTTTATTCAGCTATGCTAGCAACAGAATACAATTTACGCAAACAATTATTGATACCGTTTTTCCGGTGATGAAAAACATTCCGCAACTGATGCCGTTGTTTATTTTTATTATCCTTGGCATAACAGAATTTATTACGGGAACAAATTGGGGGCTTTATATAATCGCATTACCAATAGTGATTCCACTTTCTATTGCAGTGGGAACAAATACTCTGCTTTGTATAAGTGCAGTTTTATCAGCAGGAGTTTTTGGTAGTCATATTTGTTTTTATTCAGATGCAACAATTATAAGTTCTTCAGCGTGTGGTTGCGATAATTTTGAGCACGGACTTTCTCAAATGCCATATGGTTTTATTGGTGCTTTTTTTGCAATAATTATGTTTACGATTGCAGGTTTTGTAATGTAATAATGTGGCTAAAAACGCCCCAATGTTATTGCTTCTACAGGGCAAATTTCATGGCAACAGTAACAACGCAAACATTGACTCCGTTGTATTTGTATGTGTGATTTGCTACCATTTTTGTTTACAGCAAAGCTTAGTATTTTGGGTGGACATATTTCTATACACTTGCCACATTTGATGCATCGTTTTTTGTCAAAATGGGGATTGCGTTCAAAAATTAATCTAGCAAGCGAATCCACAAAAGGTGGTAACATTTTTCCAAGACTATGGGCAGTTGCTTTTAAGTGTACTGCCTTGAAAGTAGAACATTTAATTTCTTCAAAGTTGCAACCTACAAGTTGAATTTCATCCTCGGAGTTTAACCATATTTTCCTTTCCATAGCATCATTCAGATTAGGAACTTCTGTAGGGTTGTAACCTGCTGCTCTAGCACAAATCCAATCGAGAGCTAAAATATTTGTAGAAGCAGCTAGAAAATTCATAGATATGGGATTTCCGTTCCCTGGACCACCTGGGCCGTCCATTCCAACAATAGCATCCATTATTGCATATTGAGCTTTGGCTGCGATATTCAAATCTGTTAGATATGTTGCAAAGTCTTTTTTATTTGGGAATCTATAATGCATTTGAGCTTTTTTTAGTCCTACTACAAGTCCAAATAAATTTTTCATAGCACCTGTATATGCCATAAGTTGATGGCTTTTAAGTTTAGCTACAGAAACAATAATATCTGCTTGTGCGAATGGTTCTGCAAATGCAAAATTGTGAGCAAGTTTTGCTTGTGGAGCAGAAATGTTTACCTCTTTAGAGAAATCTGCCCAGATGCCACCATTTTGAATAACTTGTTCGTACATACCTGTTGTTTTTGCAGCAAAAGTAGAAGCAGCTGTAGCAGGTGATTCGCCAACTATAACTTTTGTTGCTCCAAGTTCTATAAAGCATTTAACAACTGCACCTACAACAACAGGATGTGTACAAACGGCTGCTTCTGGTTTTTTGGGTGAAAGAATATTCGGTTTTATTAGAACAGTTTTTCCGCTAACATTTGGTGGTGGTGATAATTCTATCAATTTTTTTACGGCATTATAAACAGATTCAACATTGTAGGAATTACATTTTTGTATAGCAACTGTTTTTTTCATTAGAGCCCTCAATTACTCAAAAAAAAGAGAGTTACCCTATAGGTGTAACTCTCTTTTTCGGCTAACTCCTTATTTTTCCGCAATTAACAACGTTTTTGAATCTAGTTTAAGACCAGAAACTTTTATAGCAGAATCACGTAATTTCGGAATAACAATTTCTATTACGTCAGTTTTTGGTTGCAAACTTGCAACAATGTCAAAAAAAGCTAAAAGAGAAGAATCAACCATATCAGAAAGTTTTTCTGCATCAGAAGTTGCACTAAACCAAATTGTAATTCCCGCTTCTTTTGCATAATCCGCCATAACTTTTAGGTCATCAGCAGAAATCTTGGCAAGGTCAATTCCGTCAACAACCATGCAAGAAGTTGAAATACCTCCTTGAGCAAGGGCTTTTACAGTATTAATAACCTGTGGCAAAGAAACAGTGTCTTGGTTAAAGTTCAAAATAATGCGTTTATGAACTAATTCGCTGACCTGTTCTGTGATGTTGTTGATGTTTTTCTTTTTTGCAATCTCTGTAAAAATATCTTGATACCAAGAAATCACGTTAGAAGATTGCTGGTCAAAAGAAACATGAACAATTTGCTTATCCTGCAAAAGAGTATCAACACCGAACTGTACAAGAACAGATGTCTTTCCAAGACCTTTTTTTGCAGTTAAAAGACCCATCTCGCCAGCCTTTAATCCACCTCCAGTTGCTTTGTCGAAACAACGGATAGGGCTACGTTCAAAAAGTTCATCCTTAATCATGATTCCTCCTTATTTATTCTGCTCTTTCTTGCGTTTTTCCTCATATTCTTTAATGAGGGTATCTGCAATACTATTAGGTACTTTACCATATTTCAAGAATTCCATGGAGAATTCTGCTTTTCCCTGAGTCAGAGAACGAAGAACTGTGGAAAAACCGAACATTTCGCTCAGTGGAACTTCAGCTTCTACACGAGAAAAGTTTCCATCTTCTGTAGAAGAAACAATAATACCACGGCGTTGGTTTATTACGGCAAAGATGTTTCCCTGGAACTCAGTAGGTCCTTCGATGGAAACTTTCATGATTGGTTCAAGAATAACGGGTTTTGCTTTACTATAAGCTTCTCTGAAGGCACCTTGAGCTGCAACTTGGAATGCAATATCAGAAGAGTCTACAGGGTGATACTGACCGTCATTGATTGTACATTTTACACCAACAATAGGGAATCCAATAAGGGAACCTTTGTTCATAGAAGCACGGAAACCTTTGTCGCAAGACGGTATATATTCGTTAGGAATTACACCACCTTTAATAGCGTCTACAAACTCGTAATCTTTGTCTTCTAGAGGTTCCATAAAACCAGCGACACGTCCGTACTGACCAGAACCACCTGTTTGTTTTTTGTGTGTATAGTTAAACTCTGCACGCTGAGTGATAGATTCCCGGTAAGCAACCTGTGGCATACCTGTTTCAACTTCACACTTGTACTCACGACGCATACGCTCAATGTAAACGTCCAAATGCAACTCGCCCATACCCTTAATGATTGTCTGATTTGATTCAGGGTCAACATAGGTTTGGAAAGTTGGGTCTTCTTTTGTAAATCGGTTAAGAGCCTTTGCCATCTGGTCAGCAGATTTTTTATCCTTTGGCGTAATTGCCAAAGAAATAACCGGTTCTGGCACAAACATACTGGTCATAGCATAGTTAAGACCATCGCTACAGAATGTGTCGCCAGAAGCACAGTCTATGCCAAAAAGTGCAACAATGTCGCCAGGAACACCTTCGTTAATGTCTTCCATGCTAGCTGAGTTCATGCGAACAAGACGACCAACTTTAAACTTTTTGTGGGAACGTGTGTTATAAAGTTCAGCACCTTTTTTTAGGCAACCTTGATAAACACGTACATAGGTCAACTGTCCGTACTGACCGTCTTCCAATTTAAATCCTAGAGCAACACAGGGTTTGTCTGGGTCGCAAGTGAGTTCAACTTGTTCTTCGTTTTTGTCCAAGTTTAAGGCAAAGTTCTTTACTTCTGATGGATCTGGTAAATAGCTTACAACACCATCTAACAAAGGCTGGATACCTTTATTCTTGTATGCAGAACCACAGAATACAGGAACAAATTGTTCTGACAATGTTCCTTTGCGGATGGCGGTTTTAATCATTTCTTCTGAAGGGTTGCCTTCGAGAACTGCTTCCATAAGTTCATCACTAAACATAGAAGCTGCTTCGAGCAATTCTTCTCTGTACTTTTCTGCCTCATCTACAAGGTGAGCAGGAATTTCGGCTACACGAATCTCTGTTCCACTGTCGCCTTCAAAGTACATTGCTTTCATTGTTATTAAGTCAACAACGCCTTCTAACTTGTCTTCAAGACCGATGGGTATTTGCATCATGTATGCATTTAAACCTAGTTTTTCACGAAGTTGCATACGTACTTTAAACGGATTTGCACCAGTACGATCGCATTTGTTTACGAAGGCAATACGAGGAACATGATAGCGTTTAAGCTGACGGTCAACAGTAATAGATTGTGATTGAACGCCACCAACAGAACATAGAACAAGAATAGCTCCGTCCAATACACGCAAGGAGCGTTCTACTTCTACCGTAAAGTCAACGTGACCGGGGGTATCAATTACGTTGATGGTATAATCTTTCCATTGAACCTGTGTTGATGCAGACTGGATTGTAATACCTCGTTCTCTTTCCAGTTCCATATTATCCATAACAGCACCAACACCATCTTTTCCACGTACTTCGTGAATGGCATGAATCTTGTCGCAATAAAACAAGATGCGTTCAGACAAAGTTGTCTTGCCTGAGTCGATGTGTGCGCTGATACCGATATTCCTCATTTTGGAAATATCAAAGCTCATTTTGTATCTACCTCTCAAAAATAGTTTGCAAAAATAAAAAAAGTGTTAGGATAGTTTACTGAAAAACTTTGATAGTATCAAGGGGCATAAAATATTATGTAAAATACTTATGCTGCGTGTTACAAGTGAAAAATGCTGTTGATTTTTTTTATTAATGGCATTGAACGATATTGGCGGTGGTAGACTAATGTGTAGGAGTTTTTATCATCCCACCGCCAAAAGGGATTATTTATCCCAGTCTTTGCTTACAAAGCTACCATCTTTAGCAAAAACAATTTCCCAGTTATTTGCTAATTTTACTTCGTAGCTGTTTGCATTGTTCTCTATTTCCAAAATATTTGTTTCTGGATACAAAGAAATAAGGTAATTAGTAGCCCTTGAAGGCAGTAAATTTGCAGGAACGGATATTAAGCTTTTTACAGCCTCCCAATTCCCTTTTCTATCAAAGTCTACTTCTGTGTTGTTGCTTAGCATAACTTCAAATTCATTACGGTCTGATTCGACAGAGGCTACAGTTAGCCCTGGAAAAGATGCTTCCAGAAAATCTAAAGCTGCCTGTGGTAAAGAATTTGTGCTGTCAGAAGAATCTGCACTTGCACCAAACAACAGAGTTGTTGCCAATAAACCAATGGCAAAGAGTTTTTTCATTTTTAATCTCCCTTGTAAAGTTTTGGAAACAATTTTGTTTCACATAGTAAAGTATAGTCTTTTAGTTTTTTAAAAGCACGTTTTACGAGGGAACATTTCGTAACAATTCATTGACCATGCACGTTAAATTCGCTATCATAAACATTGCATTTTTTGAGTTTATGTCAAAAAGGAAAAGACCATGTTTGAAATTATTCAGAAAAAACAGCTTTCCGCAGACGTGTTTTACATGAAAGTGAAAGCCCCTGATATTGCCCGCAACAGAAAGGCCGGGCAGTTTGTTTTGGTTCAGCTAGACACTGAATTTGGAGAGCGTGTGCCCCTCACCATTGCAGATGCAAATGCCGAGGAAGGTTGGATTGCCCTTGTTTTTCAAGCAGTTGGAGCGACAACTCTTAAATTGTCATACAAAAACGAAGGCGATTCCCTTGCTGCAATTCTTGGTCCTTTGGGAAATCCAACCCACATTGAAAAGGTCGGAACGGTGGTTTGTGTCGGAGGAGGAATTGGGGTTGCACCGCTTCATCCAATCGTGCAAGCATATAAAAATGCAGGCAACAAAGTAATCGTTATAATGGGAGCTAGAAACAAAGACCTTCTTATTTTTGAAGACGAAATGCGTTCCCTTGCTGACGAACTTTACATTATGACAGACGACGGTTCTGCTGGAACAAAAGGACTTGTCACAGAGCCTCTTAAAACCTTGTGTGAGCAGAACCCAAAGCCAGACGAGGTTGTGGCAATAGGTCCGCCTATAATGATGAAGTTCTGTGCGGCCACAACAAAACCTTACAATGTTCATACTGTTGTGTCGCTAAACACAATTATGATAGACGGTACAGGAATGTGCGGCGGTTGTCGTGTTTCAATCGGTGGCGAAACAAAATTTGTTTGCGTGGACGGTCCGGAATTTGATGGACACCTAGTAGATTGGGACAACATGATGTTGCGTATGAAGGCGTTCAAAAACCGTGAACAAGAAGATATGCACAAGTGCCGAATGCAACTACAGGCCGATTCCTTAAAGGGAGGTGCAAAATGAGTGAATATGTGGCACTGGAAATTCTTGCTTCCAATGCAAAAAAGGAATATGACGCACTGCAAACAAAAACGGCCAACGGTGTTTTGTCTCCAAAAGACAGAATGGCAATTCCCCAGCAGGAAATGCCTGTGCAAGAACCTGCAAAACGTGCCAGACTTATGAGCGAAGTTGCAACCGGCTACACTGTGGAACAAGCAATAGTCGAAGCCAACCGCTGCCTTCAATGCAAGAACGCCCCCTGTGTTGCAGGCTGTCCTGTAAATGTACCGATTCCGCAATTTGTTGCAGAAGTGGCAAAGGGTGAATTCAAAAAAGCCGTTGACATAATAAAAACGACAAACCTGTTGCCTGCGATATGCGGACGTGTATGCCCTCAGGAAAAGCAGTGCCAAGGACAGTGTACCGTCGGAAAGACTTATAAAGACGCAGAAAAGTCCGTTTCTATTGGCCGCTTGGAGCGATTTGTCGCCGATTACGAACGGGAAAACAATTTGCAAACTGTACCGCAGGTGGCAGCCGCTACAGGTAAAAAGGTTGCCGTAATCGGTTCCGGACCTGCCGGTCTTACCGTTGCGGCCGATGTTCGCCGGGCAGGGCACGAGGTTACAGTTTTCGAGGCCTTCCACAAACCAGGCGGTGTAATGGTTTACGGAATTCCTGAATTCCGCCTGCCAAAATCCATCGTGGCATCTGAAGTGGAAATGCTCAAAAAAATGGGCGTGGAGTTCCGTCAAAACTTTCTTGTGGGTCGTACAGGCACTTTGCCTCAACTGCTACAAGAACAAGGTTATGATGCGGCTTTTATCGGTACTGGTGCGGGTCTTCCAAAGTTTATGAACATAGAAGGCGAAAACCTTATCGGTGTGTTCAGTGCTAACGAATATTTGACCCGTGCCAATTTGATGAAAGCCTATGATGTGGAAAATGCGGACACCCCTCTTTATCCTGCAAAAAATGTAGTTGTTGTAGGTGGCGGAAACGTAGCCATGGATGCGGCTAGAATGGCATACCGCTTGGGAGCAGAAAAAGTTTCCGTTATTTACCGTAGAACACGCAACGAAATGCCAGCCCGCCGTGAAGAAGTTGCACACGCAGAAGAAGAAGGCGTGGAATTCCGCTTTTTGGAAAACCCCGTTAAAATACTTGGAGATGAAAACGGTTGCGTCCGTGGCGTAGTAGCCCTAAGTTATCAACTAGGTGAACCAGACGCTTCTGGAAGGCGAAGCCCTGTCGCCGTAAAAGGCAGCGAACACGAGGTTTCTTGTGATGCTGTCATTGTTGCTCTAGGTAACGGTTCCAATCCGCTTATGGAAAAAACAACCCCTGGACTTAATGCAGACGCAAAAGGACATATCAGTGTTGACGAAAACGGAAAGACTTCTTTCCCTGCTGTTTGGGCGGGGGGTGATATTGTTCTTGGAGCCGCAACCGTAATCCTTGCAATGGGAGAAGGTCGTCGTGCTGCTGCTAGCATCAACGAGTATTTGAGCAAATAAAGTATTATTTCTTCATAAAAAAGAACGCTCGGCTGAAGGATTTACAAGCCGAGCGTTCTTTTTTATTAGCAGCAGGATTTTATCTGCCTTTTTTTTCTTGGCGTATTTTTTTGCGTTCTTCCAGCTCCTGCCTTACACGGCTGTGCAAGTTTTCAAGCCCTGCCTTGAATTTTGCACTGCTCATGGCAGGATATTTTTTTACAAAACCGGTGAGCCGTTCCTGTTTGGCAGAAAAAGAATCCATCTTTTCTAACAAGTTGGTGCTAACACGTATTTTTTGTTCACGGGCTTTTTCCTTGATTGCTTCAAACATTTCCGGAATTGAGTGTGAATGCTCCGTGAACCAACTTTCCCCTGCGAACCTGTCCTTTAGGGAATCCACGAATTCCTTTAGCCGTGCCATATGCACAGTAAAATGAACCAACTTTTTGACGGTGGAAATCAAATCCACCATGAAAACCACAAACAAAGTCCAGGCTATAATTTTAGCAACGTGCAAAGGAATGGAAAGCACAATTTTTTCCAAAAACGGATGCACAAAATGGCTTATAAGAGTTCCCATAGCTCCAAAACACAAAGCACCCCCAAGGAAAATCCTTCCGTTCAGGTTGAATTTTTCGTTGGAGTAATCCCACCATTTTGTGTGGAACAATGTCTCCAAAATCCAACTGGTAAAATATTCCAGCAAAGAGGTGACAACCATGGCAGCCAAAAAAAGCGGAATCCATGTTCCAGAAAGCGGCTCAAGCAAATACAACACCAGCATACCGCCAAATCCATAGACAGGACAAAGAGGTCCGTGCAAAAAACCACGGTTTATGAACCTACCTTCCTTGATTGAACAAAAACTAGTTTCCCACAACCAGCCTATGAAGCTGTAGATTAGAAAAAGAATAAAAACATAAGAAATGTTCATATATTAAATATAAGAGAAAAGAATAAATAGGCAAAACATTTTGAAAAATTAATATAAAACTTATTTTTAGTCAAAATTTTCTGCATAAAAAAATGAAATCTTTTCAAATTTAGAATCGTTTTTATTTTAAATAATCTTTTTCAAATCTTGACCATAAGTTATAACAAAGCATATCATAAAAAAATGAAAATAAAATATCCATTCATAGCAATATTTGCAGTTTTACTTTTTTCTTGCATTTCAATAGAAAAGCAAGAAAATATAGCTATTTTAGCAAAAGATTTTATTGATGAAAGCCTGGATACAGATTTTATTCCCAAAAACAAAGCCCAAGAAGTTGTTTATAACATGGAAATTGGTTGGAATTTAGGAAATACGCTAGATGCAACTTTAAATACAAATCAATTAAATGAAGGTTTAAAAACAGAAATTAGTTGGGGACAACCAAGAACAACCCAAGAAATGATTCAAGGACTTGCAAAGAATGGAATTAAAACAATACGAATTCCAATTTCTTGGCATAATCACATCATTGATCAAAATTACACTATAGATGAAGAATGGTTTGATAGAGTAAAAACTATTGTAGATTGGGCAATAGAAGAAAATATGTATGTTATTATAAATACTCACCATGATAATTCGGAAACGACACCTTTAGTTTATGGGGCGGGATATTATCCCAGTTCTGAAAACAAAGAGGAATCATTAAAATTCCTTTGCAGAATTTGGGAACAAATTTCAACTGTGTTCAATTATGACTATGATGAGCGACTTATATTTGAAATAATGAATGAACCAAGGCTTAGAGGTCATGAACACGAATGGAATTTTGTGGAAAAATGTGAATTATGCAAAGATTCAATGAAATGTGTTAACGAATATAATCAAAAAGTTTTAGATGTTATTAGAGCTAGCGGAGGGAATAATGCTACAAGGCTTGTAATGATTCCTTCTATTGGAGGCTCACCAGATAGTGCCTTTTCGGATTTATTTGAGATGCCAAAAGATTCTGCAGAAAATGCATTAATTCTTTCTGTTCATATGTACACACCTTATGAATTTGCAATGGGAGTTCCTGGTGGAGAAAAATTTACCTCTTTGCATAAGCAAGTTTTAAACTATTATTTTTTTAGGTTAAATCAAAAATTCGTTTCTAAAGGTATTCCTGTTGTAATTGGTGAAATGGGTGCTACTAATAAAAACAACCTTGAAGAAAGAGCTAAATGGTTTGCATATTTTATTCAACATTCTAGAATATACGGTGTGACTTCATGTCTTTGGGACAATGGTAATTCAGAGCCATCCACTACGCAAAGCGAAAAATACGGATACTATAATCGCATTGAAAAAGAATGGTATTTTCCCTTATTAATGGAAATTATTTTAGAGTGTAGCAAAGTCAAATAACTTTAAGAAGGTTTAACGTAATATGTCATCCATTCAGCAATATCACAAACTTGTTTTAGTTTTTGGACAAATTCAAAGTGCTCTGTTGGAGATAGTTGATTATGCCAACTAAGTCCAAAACTATATCCATTTTTAATAATTGAACAAATTTCTTCTATTTCTTGGTTTTGTTGTAAAGAAAGGGATTGTTTAGTTAAAGTTTTCATTTTTGTTCCTCTTTTTTTAAAATTTAACTTTTAATTATTTGACTAAAAACTATGGCATAATCACCTCCGCAAAAACAACTTACAAATTTATTTTCGTGTTAAACTATCCAAAATGCTCACATATAAAAATTTTTTTAAAAAAATTAAAACTGAATTTAATAATATTAGAATTGCAATAAAACCAAATTAACCCATTATGATTAAAACTCTAGACAAGTAAAAAAAAAACTTGTATACTGAAAACATGATAACTAAGCAGAAAAAATACTTAGCAAAGGTTTTTGTAATATTATGTTTTTCTTGTGGCTTATTTTCTCAAGAAGCTTTAAAATCAGCAGAAGAGGACTACTACGACTTTCTCTCCCTTCAAGGTCTAGCAAACCGCCCTACCTTGAACTATCGTACCCTTTCTGATAATCAGTGGCAATTAGAAGGGGCGGCCGCTGATGGAAACCATGTTTGGGGAAGCAATAATATGGGTACCACATTTACTCTGTGGCAAGACGAAACTCCAGCGGAAAATTGGTTTGCTCGCGGTCTGTTCCAGGGAATTAATATGAAGGTCTATGGTCCTGAGTGGTACAATAGTTTTAACACCGCCGCCCCCTACGGTCAAAACGATGGTGCTTTGTGGCAAGGTAAGGGCTATAATACAAGTTTGACAGGTGGTCTACGTTTAGAAGGTTATGGTTTTGAGCTTACCTTCAAACCCCAGCTGAGCTTTAGCCAAAACATGGCCTTTGACATAATGCCCTCTGCCTACGATAGTCCCTATGGTTACTTTTGGGGTTATGGAGTAGATGCTCCTCAACGGTTTGGGGATAAATCCTTCTTTACCTTTGACTGGGGAGACACAGAAATTCGCTACACTTGGCACACCCTTACGATAGGCTTTGGAACACAGGCAATTTGGTTAGGTCCAGCTTTTATGAACCCCATCCTTCATTCTAACAACGCACCGAGTTACCCTAAGCTAGACATTGGTCTCCGTCGCCAACGAGTGGTATTGCCATGGCTTGATTGGTACCTTGGTGATGTGGAATTCCGCTTGTGGACAGGTCGCCTTTCTGAATCAGACTACTTTGATAACGATGAAAGCAACAACCACAACATGATACACGGACTAGCCTTTGCCTACGCCCCATCCTTTATCCCAGGGCTTACCCTTTTTGCAAACCGAGTTTGTCTTGTAAAGTGGGACTGGGCTAACTTAAAGTACATATGGCCAGCTGATGATAATACAATAGAAGACCAAAAAATGAGTTTTGGCTTTGACTGGGTGTTCCCACAGGTGGGATTTGAGGTGTATGGTGAAATTGGATTGGATGATTTTGTTCCAGATGGTTTGAAGCCCGTAGGGTATATTAGATATCCTCTACATACCCTTGTATTCACTACGGGATTTAAAAAGACTTTTGATATTAGTACAAGGCATAAAATTTATGGAGAGTTGAGAGGGGAAATTAACTTTTCTGAAATGTCCCAAGATTTTCACTTACACTGGCCTTATAATTTTGGTTTTCATCATCTAATTACACAAGGATATACAAATAAGGGGCAATGGTTAGGCTCTGGCTACGGTTACGGTGGAAATATGCAGTATATTGACTTTACTGTTTATTATCCAAAAGGGAAATCCACAATCGCAGTAGCTCGTTGGAATCCTGATAACAATTTCATATATAGTAAGGCTATGAATTCAGATGTAGATAAGGAACAATTACGAAATGAATATATTACTTCTTGGAAGGCAAATTTTATTTTAGGATTAAATTCTCTTTACTACATTACTAAGGATTTGAGCGTATCAGGTGGATTTGTGTATAACATGATTCTTAACAATCATTATCAAGACCCTCCAGAAAAACTTCATAATATTTCTGTGCAACTTGGAGTAAAATATCAACTGTAGATGGAGAAATTTATGAATTATCGTCTTATAGATATGGAAATTCACGGCGATCACCGTGGAAAACTTGTTTCCCTTGAAGGGAATAAAAATATTCCTTTTGAGATAAAGAGAGTGTATTATATGTTTGATACTCTACCTAATGAATCTCGTGGTTTTCATGCTCACAAGGAATTGGAACAAATAATTATTGCTATGGATGGTGCTTGTAGGTTTGTTTTAGATGATGGTCAAAACCGAGAAGAAGTGTTACTGAATCGTCCTGATGTGGGATTATATATTGGAAAGAATATGTGGCGAGAAATGCACGATTTTTCCTACGGTTGCAAATTAGTAGTTTTGGCCTCAGAGTATTACGACGAAAAAGAGTATATTCGTAGTTATGACGACTTTTTGGAAAGTTTAAAGGCATAATGTATGATACATCCTACTTCTGATGTAAAATCCACTAATATCGGTGAAAATACAAATATTTGGCAATTTTGTGTTGTGTTTCCTCGTGCCCAAATAGGTTCTAATTGTAATATTTGTGCTCAAGTATTAATCGAAAACGAAGTAAAAATTGGGAATAATGTTACAATAAAAAGTGGAGTTCAAATTTGGGATGGAATCACAATAGAAGATGATGTATTTGTTGGTCCAAATGCTACTTTTACTAATGATTTATTTCCCCGTTCAAAAAATCCAGATTGGAAATTAGCAAAAACAACAATAAAGAAAGGTGCAAGCATTGGTGCCAATGCAACTATTTTAGCAGGGGTGACTATTGGTGAAAACGCCATGATTGGGGCTGGAAGTGTTGTAACAAAAGATGTTCCCGCAAACACTGTTTGGTGCGGAAATCCTGCTAGACAAATTCGGGAGGTTTAAATAATCTAATGCAAATCCCATTTTTAAGTTTAAAAGACGTAACAGATAAATATTCTTCAGAAATTCATCAAGCTGTTAGCCGTGTAATTGATTCTGGGTGGTATCTTCAAGGAAAAGAAAACGAAACTTTTGAAGCAAATTATTCAAAATATATAGGAACAAAATATACAGTTGGATGTGCAAACGGTCTTGATGCTTTAATTTGGATTTTACGTGGTTATATTGAACTTGGTGTAATGAAAGAAGGTGATGAAGTGATTGTTCCAGCAAATACATACATTGCATCAATTTTAGCAATTACAGAAAATAATCTTGTTCCAGTTTTAGTTGAACCTTCTTTAGAAACTTTACAAATTGATGATTCTTTAATTGAATCAAAAATTACAAAAAAAACAAAAGCAATTATGATTGTTCACCTATATGGACAATGTGCTTATACAGAGAAGATTGCAGAACTTTGCAAAAAATACAACTTAAAACTTATAGAAGACAATGCTCAATCTCATGGCTGTTTGTACAAAGGCAGAAAAACTGGTAGTCTAGGAGATGCTGCTGGTCACAGTTTTTATCCTGGAAAAAATCTTGGTGCTTTAGGGGATGCGGGAGCTGTAACAACAAATGATAAAGAATTAGCAAAAGCTGTTCGTTCATTGGCAAATTACGGTTCAGCAAAAAAATACGTTTTTCAGTATCAGGGGCGAAATAGTCGCTTAGATGAAATTCAAGCAGCGATCCTTGATGTAAAACTAAAACATTTAGATGAAGATGTAAAACTTCGCCAAAATGTTGCTCGCCGTTATATTGAAGGGATAAAAAATCCCAAAGTGAAACTTCCAAATGTTCCTGATTTTTCTGCCCATGCTTTTCATGTGTTCCCTGTGATGTGCGAAAATAGAGATGAGTTTCAAAAATATCTTGAAGGAAATGGAATTGGAACAAATATTCATTATCCCATTCCTCCTCACCAGCAGGAATGCTATACTGAATGGAACAATATAAGTTTGCCAATCACTGAACGGATTCATGCAGAGGAATTGAGCCTGCCTATGAGTCCTTGTTTAACAGATGAACAAGTGAATTGGGTAATTCAGTGTGTGAACGAATGGGAGTAAGGGAAATGAAGTGTTATTTTGCTTTGTCAGATGATGTAGCTGACAATGATGCGTATTATTGGATGTTTGTTGCAACTCTAAACTCAGCAAGAAAAAATACAAGTCTGGACTTACATTGTCTCTATGATTTTAGAAAGAAAACTGTCGAAAATATCGAAGATGATAGAATCTATAAATTGTTAAAAGAATATTCAGTTACTGTTCATCTTACAACGATAGATTTTGAGGAAGATTTACTGAGTGTATATACTGATAATTATTTACAACAAATTAATGTAACAAAAAGTTCACTATACTCTCGATTTCTTCGCTTTATGATTGCAGATATAGAGACAGAAGATGAATATATTCTGTATGCAGATACTGATGTTTTATTTTTAAAGGATATTCATTTAGATGATTTTGTTTCTCTGACTAGTAAAGAAAATAAGAGTGTTCCAAAAACAATTGGTGTTTGTTCTGAGGAAAGCAATAATTATGAGTACATGAATTTTAATGCTGGAATTATGTTAATCAATACCTCTTATTACAAGCAAGTGAAAAAAACATTTTTAGATTGGATATCTCATGGAAGAAAAGCAAGAGGAGAATGTTGCGATCAAGGATATTTGAACGAAATTTGTGAACGTGATTTTGAAAGGGTGAGCAACGTTTTTAATTGGAAGCCATATTGGGGAGTTAATTCTGATGCTGCTATTGTCCATTTGCATGGAGTGAAGCCAACTGTAAAGGAGGGACAAGAGGGGGAATTTATACCTTTCGTTAGTAAGTATATGTTCGATAACCCTGGAGCGAAAGATGGTTGGTTTCATTATTTTGATTTGTTTGCTACCTATACGGGTAATTCAAAAATGAACACCATCGTCTTGAATAATTTGACTGTTACTATGAATGCTCAAGATCCAGATTATTTCAGTTTTAAACGAAGAGTATTTAGAAAATTAGGTAAGATTTTAGGGATAAGGAAGTAATGGCATCCCGCAAAAAACAAACGCTTAAGAATATTACCGTCGCTTTTTTTTCTAACATATTGATTTATGTGTTGTCCCTTTTTACTAGTAGGGTAATTAAGGAAAGATTGGGACTGGATATTTTGGGATTAAACGGAGTGCTTGCCAATGTTATTTCTATCTTGAGTTTAACGGAGCTTGGTGTTGGGGGAGCCATAACTTTTGCTCTTTATAAACCATTGGCACACCAAAACAGAGAACTGATTAAATCCATTATGGCCTTTTACAAGAAGGCATATAGAATAATTGCCTTAGCTGTAGCTGTTCTCGGTCTCGTTTTATTACCTCTTGTGCCAAATTTTATTAAAAGTTCAGAATTCTCAAACAAGTATATCTATGTGGTTTACCTTTTGTTTTTAGCAAATAGTGTTCTATCCTATCTGTTAGTATATAAACGTACTCTTATTGTAGCAGACCAAAAAAACTATGTTATTACTACTATTACTTTAATTTACACTTACGTACTAAAGATTTCCCAATTAGTAGCAGTTTATTTTACTTCAAATTATATTCTTTTCCTTGTAATTCAAATTGTTAGTACTCTTGTATATAACCTTGTTATAAGTTTTGTTTGTGATAAACTTTATCCCTTCTTAAAAGAAGGGGCAGAAAAATTACCTCAAGAACATATACAAATTATTACAAAAAAAGTAAAAGCTTTGTTTTTTCATTCTCTTGGAACGGTTATAGTTCTTGGAACAGATAATATTCTTATTTCTTACTTTTGTGGAATCACAGAGGGAGGACGTTATACCAGCTATCTTAGTATTATCAATATGATTGGTACAATTGTGGTAATTATTTTTGATAACTTACGAGATAGTCTTGGAAATTTCTTAGTAACAGAAACAAGGGAAAGAAAAAGAGAGTTATTTAACAACTTGTTTTTTATGAATCAGACCTTAGTAGCTATTTTTTCTATTTGTTTATGGTTGTTGCTTACTCATTTTGTACAGTTTTGGTTTGGGGCAGATACCGTATTACAAAACTATGTGGTTGCATCCATGGTTCTGTGTTTTTATATTCAAAAGAGTATGCTTGCAGCAGGAGGAATGAAAAGTTCCGCAGGTTTATTTGAACAGGATAGATTTGTATCCATATATGAATCCTGTATTAACTTAGTAGCTTCAATTTTGCTAGCTAGAAAATTCGGAATTATGGGTGTTATTCTGGGAACTATTATTAGTACGCTTGCTGGTCCTTTTTTAGCACAACCAATTATTCTTTTTAAAAATATCTTTAAGGAGAATTCGATAAAGTATTTTACACTCTATAGTTCCTATTTTTCTAGGTTTTTGCTAATATTAGGTGTAAGTTATTTTCTTTTTCACCATGTGATTGGATTCATCCCTACGAATATCTTTAGTTTTTTACTTGAAGCAGTTTTGCTTTTTATGTTTGTTTGCATTTGTTGGTTTATTTCGGTAGCATGGAAAAAAGAAACAAGGTATTTTATTGGGTTGGTAAAGGGAAAAGTTAAAAGGGAAAAATGATGATCGTTACAATTTTCACACCTACCTATAATCGAGCGTATAGTTTATCTCAATTGTATAAAAGCCTCTGTTCTCAAACTTCTTCAGATTTTGAATGGATTATTGTTGATGACTGCTCTTCTGATAATACAAAATCTCTGGTAAGAGAATGGATTGAAGAAAAAAAAATATCTATAACATATTTCCTTCAGCCTCAGAATGGTGGAAAGCATAGAGCAATCAACAAAGGTGTAGAACTAGCCAAAGGTGAACTTTTTTTTATTGTAGATAGTGATGATTTTTTAACAGATGATGCTGTTGAATCAATAGTTTCCGAATGGAGTGTCCTTCCTGAAAAGCAATAGTATGCAGGTCTTTGTTTTAGAAGGATGACCAAGAATTTGGAAATATTAGGATCAGATTTTCCTGCTATGAGATGCTCCGGAACAAGTATTGATATTGCATATAAATGGGAATGTGTTGCAGATAAAGCAGAGATATTTAAAACAGAAATGTTACAAAAATACCCTTTCCCTGAGATAAAAGGAGAAAATTTTTGTCAAGAAGCTGTAATTTGGTTTAAAATTGCTCGAGATAAAAATGGCTTGTTACTATGTATAAACAAAGGGATTTATGTCTGTGAATATTTACCAGATGGATTAACTGCAAACATAGGTGAAAAAATGAAAAATAATCCACGGTATAATTTCTTATGGCAGATGACATTATTATCAATTCCTTATGAGTGGAAATGGCCCAATATAAAAAATATTATAAAAACAGCTTGTTGGATGGTATACAGAATTTATTTCAGGAGGTTTTTTAAGAATGATACCTAAAAAGATACATTATTGCTGGTTTGGTGGTAAACCATTGCCTCAATTAGCAAAAAATTGTATTGAATCATGGAAAAAAAATCTTCCGGATTACGATATCATTGAATGGAACGAATCCAATTTTGATATTAATTGTTGTGAGTACGTAAAAGAGTCTTATCAAGCAAAAAAATGGGCCTTTGTTAGTGATTATGCTCGTTTACAGATTTTATATAATGAAGGTGGAATATATTTTGACACAGATGTAAAAATCATTAGACCCTTTGATGATATTATCGAAGCTGGTAATTTTATGGCAATGGAATTACCTTCTGCAACAATTAATCTAGGACTTGGATTTGGGGTAGAAAAAAATAGTTTTTTTTTACAAGATATGCTTGAAATGTATAGAAAGGAGAACTTTGTTCTTGCTGACGGAACTTATAACCAAAAGACGATTGTGCAAAATGTAACAGAAAAATTACTGGCACAAGGTCTAAAACAAGAAAACACTATACAAAATATTGCAGGATTTACCTTATATCCTACAGATTATTTTTGTCCATATAATTATCAAAATAATACGATAAATATAACCAAGAATACCTGTTGTATTCATCTTTATGATGGTTCATGGTTGGAAGGTAATCCTGTTGAAGTAAAAGCCCGTCAGACGTATATTTTGTGGGGATACAGAAATATAGTTACAAAACTTTTCCATAAGATTTATGTAAAGTTACTCACAGTTTTTTATACTTTAAAGGAGCATAACAAATGAAACCCACCATCTTAATGCTTCCATCTTGGTATCCTATTAATGGCTCTGTGGGTGGCTCATTTTTTCGTGAACAGGCACTTGCATTGTTAGAAAACTTTAATTTTGTAGTATTGGTATATACAGAAAAAAAGATCCCAGCACCCTTGTTCTTTTTGAGAAGTTTGATAGGCAAAAATAAACCTAAAATCTTGTATAACAGGAATGATAATGGCTTGGAAGAATTTTCTGGCACCATTTTTGTTCCAAAATATTATATTTTAGGACTTGCCTTGTTCAAATTACGGAGAATCCTTTATAAAAATAAAAGCTTGCAGCAAGGAGTAGGGGGGATAGAGCCTAAGTCAGTTTCAAAGGCAAGAGACAAAGGTATTTCTCTGATCAAGAAAAAGAATCTTTTGCCGCACTTTGACTGTGTTTTGGGGCAGACGGCACAGGATATGGCAGCTCTATCGCAAGCATTTGCTCAGCAATTTAATGTTCCCTATGTTGTGTCAGAACATGGCCCTTTCCCTTGGCCAGGCTCTGTGATAAGTGATGTGATGGCTAATGCTATAGAAAGGGCTGATGCGTTTTTAGCAATTAGTAACGATAAAATACGCCAGGTTTTGTTGCAAAACATCACGATAAGTCCTTGGTATGTGGGAAATATGGTAGATGATACTTTGTATACCTTGAAACAAAATGGAAATATTGAAAAAACTTTTGTAATTGTTGCCGCATATAGTTTTTACAAAAATTACGATATGTTTATAAAAACTATGGAGTATTTAAAGACCATTGCCCAGAAGAAATTCAAAATTTTGATTGTAGGATATGGTGCTAATAAAGGGTATTCAAAGAATGCAGAAATTTTGGAAGAAAAAGTAAGAAATTCAAATTTTTCTGATATTGCAGAGCTTATTCCTTCTGTATCAAGAGAAGATATGCCTTCAATTTACAATAAGGCAGATGCCTTTGTCATGACCTCTATCCAAGAAGGTATGCCTGTAAGTGCATTGGAAGCAGCAATGTCTGGACTCCCTATTTTCTCTACTCGTTGCGGTGGCGTAGAAGATTATGTGGATGATAAAATTGGTAAGATTGTTTCTTTGCTGGATTATCAAGGATTAGCTCATGCCTGCAATGACTTTTTGAATGGAACTGTGGTATATGATTCAGTTCATATTCGCTCCACCGTTCTCGCTCAATTTGGCAAAAAAACCTTTGTCAAAAATATGAGTGAGGCTATTTTTAGTGTTTTAAAGGAAAGTCAATGACAGAACCCCTTGTTTCAATTTGTGTAATAACATATAACTCATCAAAAACAGTGGTTGAGACCTTAGAGAGTATTAAAAATCAGTCTTATTCCAATATAGAGTTGGTTGTTTCTGATGACTGTTCTCCCGATAATACAGTGGAAATTGTTCAGCAGTGGTTGGAACAAAATAAATCTTGTTTTATTAGAACAGAACTTATTACAGTAGAAAAAAATACAGGTGTTACTGGTAATGTAAATCGTGGACTAAAGGTGTGCCAAGGTAAATATGTAAAAGACATTGCAGGCGATGATGCTCTTCTCCCAAATTACGTCCAAGAATGTGTGGCTTATTTAGAAGAGCATCCAGAGATTCATGTTTTGTTTACAAGGGTTAAATTTATTGATGGAAAAGGACATGAAGTGATTCGAACAGATGTTAATTACGATTACTTTTCTTTAGAGGCTCATGAACAATTTCAATTTATAATTAATCATGGTGTTCCATCTATTCCCACCCCCAGTATAATATATAGAAATGAGGTATTTTCTACAGTTGGATATTTTGATGAACGAATTCCTATGTGGGAAGATGGACCTATGTATTTTATTTTAACAAAAAATAATATTCGACTTTATTTGCTGGATAAGGTGTTAATTCATAACGGGGTTTTATCTAATTCGCTATCTAACGCAGCCCCTTTTAGACACAGAAGGTCTATTGCTCTCTTTTTTTATTATTATCTACTAAAATATGAAATAACAAGAAAACCTATTAAAGCCCTATATCACTGTTTTAAATTCTTTATGCTATATCATTCTGATAAGAAAATTTGCCAGAGAATTTTGGCTGTTTTGGAGAAGCGAAAAACCTCTTAGGCATCCAGTATGTAGCGTATGAGAGCTTGCAAATCATTTTCTTGTTTTTTCATTAGGCGAGTAAAGGTTGTCAAAGATTTCTTTTTATAGTCTTCATATTTTTGAGAACAGAGTATAAGAGCTCGGAATAGGTCTTCTGGATAAAATGGGCTAAATGAAATAACACTATCTTGGTATACCTCTGGAAGGCTTGTAACATTGGAGCACACTACTGGTGTGCCGTATTTCATAGCTTCCATAGGAGGATACCCATAGCCTTCGCTAATACTTGGGTATACCAAGGCAAATGCATTCTTGTAGGCAATTTCTAAGTCTGAATCAGACAAAAAAGGGATTACTTCTATATTTTTACCACTGAGAGATATATTTCCACAGGCAAGAACAATATAATCATTACCAGCATAAGAAAGAAACCTTTCCCATTGTTCAAAAAAAAGTGCTGCGTTTTTATTTCTTCGTGTACAACTTAATAGCAGAAAATATTTTTTTTGTTGTTCAATTAACTTTTTTAGTTTTGGATTCTCAATAATGATAGGTAGATTTTGTGGAATTGACTTATGAGGTGGTGCAAATACCTTAATTTCATTTTGTATCCCATCAAAGAAATATAGTAGTGCATATTTAGTATATTCTGAAACAGTAATTAAAAATACATTTTCTTGTTTAACTAGTTTTGCAATATTTCCATAGGCTTTTTTGACAACTCTTTGTTTGAAGAACTTGTGATATTGTCTTTGCAGTTTCATTTTAAATTGGCTTTTAAGTTTGGATGAAGCTACGTAAAGCTGTTCAAAGATATATCTTTCTTTTGAGTTAATCATTCCATCGTAAAGTTGAGACAAGTCTCCCACGTCATGTATTGTTAGGTATACTTTACAGGAAATAGAAGATAGATCGTAAAAGGCATATCGTTGTCCAATTGCTATATATACTATGTCTATATCGTTTTTCTGAATAAAACTGTTTATATCTTCATGAATATCTACTAAAAGTATTTTATTATTGTCAATAGTGCTTTTAAGTTCTTCTGGAATTATTTCTTCTTTGTTATATAAACCAAAAATAATTACATTAGTTTGTTGGAGTAGGGAATTAAAGATGACCTTTGTGTATTCAGTTCCCCCGTTTATAAAAGTATCTTGCATAGAAATAAAATCAAAGAGAATATTCATAGTCCAAGTTTTATTTAAATATTTTATATTGTCAATGTGTATTTTGGGTCTTCAAGGAATTTTACAATACAATCTTAAATTTATCATCTGGTAATTTCATCTTTAATCTATTACAATATCACCATGAATCTTTGTGCAGTAGTTGTTTGGTACAATCCTAATCAGCAGGCCGTGGAAAATATTCTCAAATATTGCAAGCTATGTGCTCAGGTCTATATTGTTGATAATAGTGATGGAGATAATTCATCTTTGGCAAAAGATATTCCCAATGGAAAATATTTTGCTAATTTACAAAACAAGGGTATTGCTGCAGCACTTAATGAGGGGTGTAAATTTGCATTACAAGATGGCTTTCACTGGTGTATGACTATGGATCAGGATTCTTCTTGGGAAGAAGATGTTTTGATTCAGTTTTTTTCAGAAATAAAGAACTATCAGAGGGAAAAACGTGTTTCCTTTGCTCCCACCCATACTAATGAAATAAAATCCCTTGTGGGAGATGTAAAATATGCTGTTAAAGGAACTTGTAAGGCTGAAATAAATTTCCCAGACAAGGTAATGACTAGCGGAAATATTATAAACTTGACTATATGGGAAGCTATTGGAAAGTTTAACGAAGGTTTATTTATAGACGAAGTTGATCATGAGTTTTGTTACCGATTATGGGAAAATGGTTACGAGGTTTGTGAGTTTCCCAAAATTCTTATGAGCCACACGCTAGGTTATGTAAAAAGAACCATTCTTCCTCGTCCTTGTAAGCATTCTGGGGTTCGTCTGTACTATATTTTTCGAAATATGTTATACATCAAACAACATTATCCAAAATTTTACAAACGTAATGGATACAAAAAATATATGATAGTAGCAGTTTTTCAAAAATTGCTAGAATTTAAATGGCGAGATTTAGTTTTTATAAAAAAAGGAATAAATGCTGCTAAAAAATGTGAATTAGGTTCATATAGAGGTTGACTAAAACTTTAGTTTATACGTTGAGTTTATCGAAATGAGCTTTTATACCATGCGTGGTATTTTCGAGAGTTTCAACTGCCATATTTATACTTACTGGCTATATCCTATAAAGCAACTACAAAAAACTTTTTGTCTACGGTAATCGAGTTAAAGTAGTATCTTTCAGCATTTACGTAATATGCCATCTATTTTGCTATGTTGCAAACTTGTTTCAATGTGTTTTTTTAGCTAACATTTTATATATTTTTATCTTAAAATAAGTTAACGAGAACTTCTTTTGACAGCCCTGTATGTTTTTCAATAATAGTTAAATCCATTTTTGTCTCTAAACATACTCTGATACCCCTTTCTGTTGACTTCTTCTTGTTTTATTTTATGAACAAAAGAATCTAGTCGCCTGATAAAATCGTCAACAGACTTGTTGTTATTAATATATTGCAAAAATGACTTTATCGCTACATCATTTTTTTGTAAGCCTGTGCGTTAAAAATTACAATTTTTTCTCCTTGTTGTAAGTTTAGTATTATGATAAAGTGTTTCTAGAAAATGCACGTATCAATAATAATCGTAAACTATAACACCAAAAAATTGCTTAAAAATTGCTTGAATTCAATCTATTCCCACACAAAGGGAATAGATTTTGAAGTTATTGTTTCTGATAATGGTTCAACTGATGGTTCTATTGAAATGGTAAGGACAGAATTTCCTCAGGTTTTAGTTATAGAAAATAATGCTAATCTTGGTTTTGGAGCGGCAAACAACAAAGGGCTAAAAATAGCAAAAGGGAAATACATATTCTATTTAAACAGTGACACTGTTTTATTGAACAACGCAGTAAAAGTATTTTATGATTATTGGGAAAAATCATGCGATAAAGAAAATATTGGGGCTTTAGGTTGCAATTTATTAGATGAAAATATGAACATAACTCATTCTTACGGCAATTTTGCTGGCTACAAAATTGCACTTAACCAACTTTCAAAAATGTTTTTTTCTAACATAATTTTGTCTTTTCTATATATTCTGCATATAAAACCAAATAAAAAAAGAAATAATTCAAACAAACAAAAATTTTTAGGTGAAGTTGATTATATTACAGGAGCTGATTTATTCCTCCTAAATAATGAATACGCAAAATTCGATGAGTATTTTTTTCTTTATTTTGAGGAAGCCGACTTACAAAAGCGATTGGCTTCTATGGAAAAAAAACGAGTAATGATAGATGGTCCTGTAATTCAGCATTTGTGTGGAGGCTCTGTTGGTGAAAACTTTTCCATAAAAAGAAAAGCCTCTTTTTCACGTATTCAATTTGAACTGTCCAGAATAAAATTTTTAAAAAAACATTTTTCAAAAAACATTTTGCCTATTGCAAAAATTCTAGTAACTATAATTTGGATAAATCCCTTTCTTATTAAAAATACAAAAAAACATATCAAGGAATTATGGGAAATATAGTTATGAAAATTGAATTTAAAAAAATTGTATTTAACGGACGTTTTTTATCCCAGAGGTTAACAGGTGTCCAAAGATATGCTTTAGAAACAATAAAAGAATTTGACAAACTTCTTGACAATTTCCCTTTACCTGTAGAATTAGCCATTTCACAAAACACAAAAACAGATTTATTAAATCTAAAAAAAATTAAAATCGTTAGAATAGGTAAATTTTCAGGTATAAAATGGGAGCAAATTGAACTAGCAAAATATATTCACAAAGAAAAGGCTCTAGGAATTCATTTGTGTAATTCCGTACCAATTTTTTCGCCAAAAGGATTTGTTTGTATTCATGATATAACATATAAAATAAATCCTCAGTTTATCACAACAAAACACTTAAAACTTACACGCTTATGGAATCTACTTCAATACAGATTAGGTTCAAAAAAATCATTACACGTTTTTACTGTTTCAGAATTTTCAAAGAAACAAATTTGTGATACGTATAAAATTCCGCCAGA
This sequence comes from Spirochaetaceae bacterium, assembly GCA_017622235.1. Classification (GTDB taxonomy): domain Bacteria; phylum Spirochaetota; class Spirochaetia; order Treponematales; family Treponemataceae; genus Treponema_F. The sequence continues at coordinate 27,724 of JAGARN010000006.1, forward strand.
AAAAATCTCTATCGCTTACAATGGATGGCAACATTTTAGTACCCAAATAACACCTCCTGATTCATTAGAAAATTTTCCAATGCTTTTAGATAAAAAATATTATTTTTCACTTGCAACAATGGCAAAAAATAAAAATTTCAAATGGATAGTTGATTCTGCAAAAAATAATCCACAAGAAATATATGCAATAGCAGGTAATGTTGATGTAGAAAAACTTGGAAACACCCTAGGAACAGATATTCCAAAAAATATGTACTGTTTAGGATATGTAAATGATAATGATGCAAAAATTCTAATGAAACATTGCAAAGCTTTCTTATTTCCATCGCTATATGAAGGTTTTGGAATTCCTCCATTGGAAGCTCTTGCAATGGGGGCTACCGTGATTTGTTCAAACTCTTCTTGCCTTCCAGAAATTTTTAGGAATTCAGTTCACTATATTGATCCTTTTGATTCAAGTATTAATCTGGATTGTTTATTGAAACAAAAAATTGATTATCCAGAAAGAGTTTTAGAACGGTATAGCTGGACGAAAACAGCCATCATCTATAAAAATGTCATTCTCGATTTTCTTTGCTGATTATTTACATGAGCTAAATAAAGAGTTATAATGCACTCGAAGGAATTTGTATGCTTGATTTTTTATATAATTTAATCATTTATCCGCTCATCCAAATAATAGAAGTTGTTTACCTTGTTGTTTGGAAAGTTTTTAAAAATTCTGGTTACGCTGTTTTAGGTGTAAGCGTTGCTGTTACATTCCTTTGTTTACCTCTGTACATTGTTGCAGAAAGTTGGCAAGAAAAAGAACGTCAGATTCAAAAAAAACTAAAACCCGGTATTGACCGCATAAAGGCTGTTTTTAAGGGTGATGAACAATACATGATTTTGTCTACGTTCTATAGACAAAATCATTATCACCCAATGATGGCATTGCGTTCTAGTTTTGGGCTTTTAATCCAAATTCCATTTTTTATGGCGGCGTATACATATCTTTCTAACTTGGAAGAATTGAGGGGTTTTAGTTTTTGGTTTATCCGGGATATGGGTGCCCCTGATGCAATGTTTAAAATTGGAAACTTTAATGTAAATGTGTTGCCTATAGCTATGACTCTTATAAATTGTGTTGCAGGGGCAATTTATACAAAAGGTTTAGGGCTGCGTGACAAACTGCAAGTTTATGGAATGGCTGCCGTTTTTCTAGTTTTACTATACAATTCTCCTGCTGGTCTGGTTCTTTACTGGACAATGAACAACATTTTATCTTTGGTAAAAAATATTTTTTACAAACTAAAACATCCTCTAAAGGTTTTGTATATATGTCTTTGTGTCGGTGTACTTGTCATGGACTATTATCTTCTGTTTATTCACCATGGTTTCTTGTACAGAAGACTTATGCTGATAGCCGTTCTAAGTTTGATTCTTATTTCGCCATTATTGATTAAATTTGTAAACTTCTTGCTTAAAACGGTTTTTAAACCATTAGTTGATAATCAAAAAACTTGTACTGTAATATTTTTTGCATCGGCTTTTACACTGTGTATTATGCTTGGTTATGTACTGCCTTCATTTGTAATTGCATCTTCTCCTCAAGAATTTTCCTTTATTGATGATTACAATAGTCCGTTTTACTTTTTGTTTAACGCAACAAATCAAGCTCTAGGTTTTTTGGTTTTTTGGCCAACTTGTATTTATTTTTTGTTTGGAAAGAAAATTAAAACATTGATTTCTGTGATTTTCTCTATTGGTGCGTTAAGTGCTTTGGTTAATGCCTTTATTTTTGCAGGTGACTACGGAATGTTGTCTCCAATTTTAACATTCTCTAATGCGGGTATACTAAAAGCCCCTTCGTCTACCAATATACTAAATTTGTTAACGTTGGTGGTTCCAATCCTTTTAGTTTGCGTTCTAATTGGATTTAAAAAAACTCGCTATCTTGCTTCTGCAACAGAAATTATTTGTTTAGCTTTGGTTGCTGTTTCAATTTTTAATTCTACAAAAATTTCTTCTGGCTATGCTCATGCAAAAGAACTTAGAAATGAAACAGCAAAAACAATAACGACTTTAGAACCAGTGTTCAATGTGTCTAAGACAGAACCGAATGTTTTTATAATTATGCTGGATAGAGCCATTAGCAGTTTCTTGCCTTATATCTTAGAAGAAAAACCAGAATTAAAAGAAAAATTAGATGGTTTTATATATTATCCTAACACTTTATCTTATTCCAATCACACATTGATAGGTGCTCCACCTTTGTTTGGTGGATACGATTATACTCCCGTAGAAATCAACAAAAGAAAAGATGAAAGTCTTGTAGAAAAACACAACGAAGCTTTGCTTTCTATGCCAGTTCTTTTTACAGAAAATGGCTTTGAAGCAACAATGGCGGATTCTTCTTGGGCAAATTATAGTTGGATTAGCGATATGAGAATTTTTGATTCTTATCCAGATATTAAAACAACTGCTACAATCAGAGCCTACACAGATTTATGGCTTAAAGAACATCCTGACTCTTCGGAGCAAGGAGCAAGAAGTTCTTTGATGAAAAGGAACTTTATCTGGTACAGTTTATTAAAAATGATGCCCACAATATTCAGAGACACAATTTACAATGACGGATTTTACTGGAATACAAATAAAGGACTTGAAGATTTACAAGATGTAGTTAATAACTATGCTAGTTTAGATTATTTACCAGAATTAACGGGCTTTACAGCAGAAAATCCAACATATACTTTTATGGTAAATGAAATGACACACGAACCAGCTTATTTGCAAGCTCCAGATTACACACCTTTAGCAAAAGTAACCAATATTGGAACAGGACCATTTGCAGAAGATGTGCATTATCACGCAAATATTGGTGCTTTGTTGCGTGTTGCCGAATGGCTTGACTACATGAAAGAAAATGATGTTTATGACAACACTCGTATTATAATTGTAGCAGACCATGGGGCAGGTGTTGATTCTAAATTATTTCCTGAAAATTTTGATTTACCGTTTAGACCAGAAGCTTTTAATCCATTACTTTTAGTAAAAGATTTTAATAGTCATGGTTCAATAAAAACTGATACAACATTTATGACAAATGCAGATGTTCCATTTCTTTCTACAGAAGGATTAATAGCAAACCCCATAAATCCATTTACAGGAAATGCTATTACAACGGAGCCAAAGGATAATGGCGTATTTGTAGCAGACAGCCACCTTTGGTCACCAGATGGACAATACAAGAATACATTTAAAATAAAAGATGATGAATGGTACTTTGTGCATAGTGATATTTTTATTCCTAGCAACTGGACTCAGGAGATGCCTGACTTAAACTAAATACCTTATTATACAAGGAGAAAATGATATGACAGAAAAAGAATTTGATTACGTGTATGCGGTTCATAAGAATAATGACACAGCAGGGTTTGCTTCTGACATTGTGCTTAGTTGTACGAAAAATGGTTGGGTAAAAGACAATGCAGTTACAGATGAGGGTTATGAAGCTATTGCTCCATATAAAGTTGATAATGCAATAATTATGGCAGCAGGACGTTCTCGGCGTTGTATGCCACTTTCAAATTATCTTCCAAAAGGACTTTTTGAAATAAAAGGCGACACAATGGTAGAACGTCAGTTAAAGCAATTAAAAGATGCGGGTATAAACCAAGTGATTCTTGTAGTTGGATATTTAAAGGAAAAGTACTACAAATTAAAAGACAAATACAAAGATTTGATAATCATTGATAACACAGAATGGGATGAAAAAAATAATATATCTTCCCTTTATGCCGCACAAGATTATATGAAAAATTCCTACATCTGTTGCTCAGACAACTGGTTTGCCCATAATGTTTATAGGGATTATGTGTACGATTCATATTATGCATGTAAATACACAGATGAATTCCTTGACGAATATTGTGTAAAAGGTGTTGATAAAAACGGATACATTACATCCATAAAAAAAGGTGGTGAAAAAGCCTGGTATACTATTGGTGAAGCTTTTTTTACTAGAGAATTTTCTTCAAAATTCGTAGAGCTTATGAAAAATGAGTATTATGATCCAGAAGTGAAATATATGCTTTGGGATGATTTTCATATTCGTCATATTGACCAACTTAAACTTAGAATAAAAGGTTATGATGACGACGAGTGCAAAGAATTCGACACAACAGAAGATATCCTCCAGTTTTATCCTAATTTCAAAGATTTCATTGAGCAGTTTTTTCAAGAAGAAGAACTTATCAATAGTTCCCAACGTGTAAGTTATCTTTCAAACTACGCAGAGACAAAGCAATATTCCGTTGTATCTACAGAACAAAAAACAGGTCGTCTACATGTAAACGAAAATCTTTTTGAGCCAAGTCCAAAATGTCTTGAGATTTTAAAAGATATAACGATGGAAGATTTATATCAATATGATTTAACACGTGATGATATTTTGGCAGAAGCAATTTCAAATAAATTGGATGTGTCAACCGATAATATCTTTATCCATACAGGTTCTTCTGATGTAATAAAAACAATTATGACAATCGTTCTAAACAAGGGTGACACTGTGATGATTCCTGCCCCGGCTTGGAACTATTATAAATCTGTAATTGAACTTAGGCTTGCAAAAGCAACCTATTATGACGTTCTTCCTGGTAAAACTGAATACTACCACGATGTGGAAGGTATTCTTTCAAAGGCAAGAGAAACTTCACCACGTATTATAATTATAACAACACCTCATAATCCCACTGGAGCTATTATTTCTGGTGCAGACATTGAAAAGATTATAAAAGATAATCCAAAATCTCTTATAATTGTAGACGAAGCCTACCTTGGTTTTTCTGATATAACCTATGATATAAAATATCTTCTGAATAGTTACAGCAATGTTGTTTTCTGTCGCACATTTTCTAAATTATATGGTCTCGCAAGTATGCGTATTGGTTATGGATTATGTACTCCTATGGCAAAACAGGTTTTCCGTTTGGATTTAAATCCTTTCCGAACAAATCTAATTAGTCGAAAAATGGCAGTAGCAGCATTAGAAGACACAGATTATTATTATGCAATGAAAAAAGAAATTTCAGAAATTCGTAAGTGGTTTATTGAAGAAATTAACAAAATTGAAGGTGCAAAAGCCTTTGATTCTTATGCAAACTTTGTTTTTATCCATATGGAAGGATATGATATTCAAAGAATTAAAGATAAACTTGCAAAGAAAGGGCTTTTAATTCGTCTTTGGACAGAAAATGGACATTTAGCAATGAGAATTACTCTTGCTCCACGAAAAACCATGGAAGAACTTGTTTCTTTGATGAAAGAAATTTGTAAAACAGAGAAGGCTTAAGTTTTGTGGACTAAGATGGGAGTTTCAGAATGAATTATTTTTTGCCATTGTATATTGATCCTGGTACAGGAAGTATGCTCTTTTCAATTTTGATTGGAGCTGTTGCGACATTGTTTTTTCTAGGGAAAGCCCTTTTGCTTAAAATAAAAATGTTTTTTTCTACAGGGAAAGGTGGTACTAAGCTAGATTCATCTTATAAGGAATATGTAATTTACTGTGAGGATAAACGCTATTGGACTGTTTTTTTACCTGTTGTAGAAGAATTTGAAAACAGAAAAATACCTTTGACCTATTATACATCTGCTAAAGATGACCCGATTTTTGAACAATCTTATGAATTTGTAAAACCAGAATTTATCGGGGAAGGAAATATAGCTTTCGCAAAATTAAATATGCTTAGTGCAGGAATTGTTATGATGACAACTCCAGGTCTTGATGTGTACCAACTGAAGCGTAGCAAAAATGTGAAACATTATTGCCATATTTTCCATTCCACGGGAGATCCAACAATGTATCGTCTATTTGGGATAGATTATTTTGATTCAATATTGCTCACAGGGGATTATCAGGAAGAAGATATTAGGATACTAGAAAAACAACGTGGGCTAAAAGCAAAAGAGTTGGTAACTGTTGGTTGTACTTATTTGGATGTATTGCAAGAACGAATGAACGCCATACCTCAAGAAGAAAATCATAGGTTTACTGTTTTGGTTTCACCTTCTTGGGGTCCTGGGGCATTGCTTTCTCTTTATGGAGAAAAAATTCTTGACCCTTTAGTAGAAAGTGGGTTTAAAATTATTCTTCGACCTCATCCCCAGTCAAAAAAATCCGAGGCAGAGCTTTTGACTCGGCTAGAAGAACGGTACAAAAATGCGTCGAATGTTGAATGGGATTATGAGCGGGACAATATTTATTCCATGAAGAAAGCTGACATAATGATTTCAGATTTTTCTGGAATTATTTATGATTATACCTTTCTTTGCGACAAGCCTATAATGTATGCAAATGCGGAGCTTGATTTACGACTTTATGATGCCTACGATATCGATAAACAGATTTGGCAATTCGCTACTGTAGAAAAAATCGGTATCAAAATAGAAGAAAAGGATTTTTCCAATATTAAAACTATAATTCAAAATGCAGCAGACAGTGCAGAACTTGCAGCAGAGCGCCAAAAAGCAAAAAATGAAGCCTGGATGTATAGAGGAGAAGCGGGTAAGCGTACGGCAGATTATATGATTAAAGTTGTATCTAATTTTGAATCTTAATCCCTTTTCCCTACACCCACACCACGGCAGTGTTTTCCCAAAAGTCGGAATAAAAGCTGCCGTCTTTTTTTTATTTTTAATATTTGTTATACTAGAACAAACAGAGGAATTATATTGGTGAAAAAAATACTTTTATTTTTTGTTTTTATAACCTTAGTTTGTTCTATATTCGCAAACACAAATGGCAGTATAAGTTCAAGTGATTCTACGGAAACGCAAATTGTTTTTGATTCAACAACCCTTGAAAACTCAGACTTTAAACCCAAAAAACACTATCTTGCGGCTGCTGGTGGCGTGCTTTTGCAAAACATTCTTTTGTACTCATGGAACTATTTTTTGATTGGTGCTGGTTGGACACAAGTAACATTTGATGATTTGATTCACTTTTATGAAAAACCGTTAGAATTTGACACCGACTATTACTGGACGAATTTTGTACTACATCCATATCAAGGTTCTCTTTATTATATGACAGCTCGTGCTAGTAATCTAAATCAATTTGAATCATTTTTGTATTCGGTTTTGGGTTCTGCAATTTGGGAATGGTTTTGCGAAACAAACGACCCTTCAATAAATGATATGGTTTACACAACACTTGCTGCTTGGCCTTTGGGTGAAATGCTACACAGGCTTTCATTCGAGTTAGAGGCGGTTCATTCTTGGCTTAGGTTCTTGGGAAACCCAATGCGACTTTACACAGAACCTGTTACAAGGTCAAAGCCTTTGGGAACTAGCGGAAACCTTCAGTCTTTTTCACTAAAAGTGGGCTTTGGACTTGAAAGCGGAAAAACTTATGCAACAGGATTTGACACGCTAAAGGAATTTTATCCAGCTTTCGGTAAAGTTGGTTTTGATGTTCTTTATAACGACCCATTCACTCATAAAACTACCCATCCCTTCGACCAGTTCCATTTAAAGATGGAAGGTTCTCTTGGTCCTGGAATCGGAATAGGACACAAAGAACTTGAAGAAAAACTTGCTTACGATATAACTTTGTTTACAGACGGAATGTTATATTCGTGGGCTCTCCCACGGGGAAACATAGATGCTGTCGTAGGTTTTTCTATGAATTATGATTTTTTGTGGAATTCCTTCTTTGAGTTTACATCTATTGCACCAGGTGTTTCTTATAAACAACGTGTAAATTTTGAAAATAGCAGTTTTTTATGGGAAACAAATTTAGGTTATATGCTTTTAGGTACAACTGATTTTTATTATTTCCGCCGAAATCTTGTTCAGCCTGAAGATAGAAGCAGAAGTTATAATTTTAACATTGGTGTAGAATTGTACGAAAGACTTGGTTGGAAGTGGAACAACGGGCATATTATTGATTTTACATTACACGGTTTTGCAGCCTATGATTTTGACGATCCAGATTGCGATACATATCCCGGCTGGGAGTTCTACGGACTTGCTCAACTTGCTTATGATTTTCCGGTAAGTAAAAGTATAAAAGTTGGTGCAGAATACAATCTTTGGGCAAAATATGCCCTGTACAAAGATTTGCCAAATGTATTTTCTATAATGCATGGTGCAAATATTTATGCAAAGTGGGTGCTAAAATAAATATGAAACTTGCTATAGATTGTCGAATGTTGGGTTCAGGAGGAATAGGTTCCTATCTTTCAGCTCTGCTTCCTTTCTTTATAAAGAAGTATGAGTGCTTTCTTATAGGATACAAGAAAGATTTAGAATTATTCCAAACAGAACAATCTGTAAAAACATTGCTTTGCGATTTTCCTCCGTTTTCTGTAAAAGAACTTTTTGCTTTTCCCAAGGAAGTTCTTGAACAAATCAATTCTTGTGGGGCTTATTACACACCTTATTGTAATATTCCAAGTGGAATAAAAGTTCCAGTCTTTTCTACGATACACGATGTTGTTTTTTTGGACGTACCAGACCTTGCGTCAAAAATTGGTACGATTGTTCGTAAATGGTTTTACAAACGTGCGATAAATAAATCAAAAATGATTTTTACTGTGTCTAATTTTTCAAAAGAACGAATCCAACAAAGGTTGAATTGTAAAAACACACCGATAATTGTGACCTACAATGCTCTTCCTCATTGGTTTGATTCAAAAAAAATAAATTCTGTAGAAAAAACCGACACAATTTTGTTTGTTGGCAACATAAAAAAACACAAAGGACTTCACACATTGCTTCCCGCATTCAACCTAGCAACGAAACCAACTGAACAAGGTGGTTTCGACATAAAGGCTCAGCTTGTAATTGTTGGAAATGCTGAAAATTTTCGTAGTGGCGATACTTCCATTGTGGAAGAAATAAACGCTATGCCAAAGGAAGCAGTTCAGTTTACAGGGCGAATTAGTGATGAAAAGCTTTTGGATTTATATCGTTCTGCAAAATTATTGGTTCAGCCTTCACTTTACGAAGGATTTGGGATGCCACCTTTAGAAGCATTATCTCTAGGAACAAATGTGGTTCTTTCTGACATTCCTGTGTTTCGTGAAATTTACAAAGACTTCCCTGTTACTTTTTTCAAGGCAGGAGATTCCAAAGATTTGGCAAAAAAAATTGCAGAAACTTGGATAAAAGATAAACCTAAAAATTTGCCTAAAAAATATTCTTTTGAAAAAACAGCTCAAATTATTTTTGAAAACATTGATTCTGAATTAGGACATTAGTTTGCGTTGCAAATTTTTTATTTACAGGAGAAAAAATGAAAGTAGCGATTGTGCATTATTGGCTTGTAAACATGAGAGGTGGTGAAAAAGTTTTAGAAGCCTTGCTTGATATATTTCCAGAAGCAGATATTTTTACTCATGTATATGTGCCAGAAGCTGTATCTGAAAAAATTAGAAGTCATAGAATTTTTACCACAAAAATCAACAAGTTACCTTTAGCAGCAAAAATGTATCAAAAATATATGCCTTTTATGCCAACTGCACTAAAAGAATTGGATTTAAGCGGTTACGATTTAATTATTTCCAGTGAATCAGGTCCTGCAAAAGGTGTTGTTCCAAATCCAGACGCTTTTCACCTGTGCTATTGCCACAGTCCAATGCGTTATTTGTGGGATATGTACCACGAATATTTTAGAACAGCAAATTGGTTTGTAAAGTTTTTTATGAAACGTCTTGTTCCTTCGTTAAGGTTGTGGGATGTAATGTCCGCAAATCTTGTAGATTGTTTTGTGGCAAATTCCCATTACGTTGCAAAACGAATTAACCGTTATTACAATCGACCTGCACAAATTGTTTATCCGCCAGTTGCTATAGAAAAATACATTGGTGTAGAACGGAATCCTAGTGATTTTTATCTTTTTTTTGGTCAGCTAGTTGGTTACAAAAGAGCCGACATTGCAATAGAGGCCTGCATAAAATCTGGTCGTCGTCTTGTTGTTGTTGGGGATGGAGCTTCTGCAAAGGAAAAGAAAATCTACGAGAAAACAGGTCTAGTTACATTTGCTGGACGTGTTAGCGATGAACAAATTGCAGAATATTTATCACAGGCAAAGGCATTACTTTTTCCTGGCGTAGAAGACTTTGGAATAATTCCTGTAGAAGCAAATGCCGCAGGTTGCCCTGTAATTGCTTATGGCAAAGGTGGAGCTTTGGATTCTGTTAAAGAAAACATAACAGGAATTTTCTTTGAAGAACAAACAGCAGATTCTTTGATAGAAGCAATGGAGAAATTTGAATCTCTTCCTTTATCAACCTTTGCAAACCGGCAACAATTCACAGACCATGTGAAGCAATTTAGCCAAATTTCTTTTACAGCAAAAATTCAAAAACTAATAGAAGAACGAAAACGTCAATGACAGTAAAGGTTACAATATGAAATTCATACGTTTTTTGCCAGTTGTTTTATGTGTGATTTTGATTGCCGCTTATTTCATTTGGGGACGTGGCATTTCTGTGGAGACGCTCGTCACTGCAGCTCCAAAAAACGCCCTTTTTGCCGCCTTGTTCATGATTGTTCTGTATGCAGGGAAAAGCCTAAGTATTTTCTTTCCGATTCTTATATTATATGCAGCCAGTGGCTTTTTGTTTCCGTTATGGGCGGCTTTGCTTGTAAACCTGTTGGGAATTACAACAGAACTTTCTGTAGCTTATGGAACAGGCAGGGCTTCTGGGGTGCAACTGGCACAAGACTTGTACAAAAAATATCCAAAGGTTCAACAATTTATTGAGCAGTTGCAAGGCAAAGGTCTTTTTATGCCGTTTTTTTTGCGAGTGATTTTTTGCCTCCCGATGGACGTGGTGAGTATGTGCTTTGGTGCAATAAAAATGCCTTTCAAAACCTATATAGCAGGCAGCCTTTTGGGAGCGACACCCAGTATGATTTCCATAACGCTAATTGGGGACAATATTACAAACCCCTCATCTCCAATGTTTTGGACAGGAATAATTCTTACTGTGGTTTTTACCGTAATATCCTTGCTGGTATATTTTTTGTGGCAAAAGCGTAGCAAATTCTAGCAATTCAGTGCAAAGACATAAGTTCAGAAAAGGTTGTGTCGCAAATTTTGCTTAATGTTTCAAGCATTTGCTTCTTTTGGTTTTGAATTATATCTGCGTAGAAACTCTCTATAGTTTTTTCTTCTATTTGTGTTTCATCTTCTTGCAAAAGGTCGGAAGGCTTTTTGCCAAGAGCCTTTGCCAATTTCAATAAAGTCTTGTCGCTGACCCAGGTTTTGCAATGTTCAATGTCTGAAAGATATGGAAGGGAAATATCTGCGTTTTCTGCGAGTCGTTCTTGGGTTAAATGTAATTCTTTTCGTCTTTTTCTAATGTTGTCAGAAAGGATTTTTCTCAATGACAAATCCGTTTTAATGTTGTCATGTTCTTCTTTCATATGATTGAATTATATGATAACAACACAGGTTGACAAAATATGATAATAATATATATTATTAATCTATGTTGTCATCATTTATTAATAAGAAAAGTGTCCTCTTTTTAAGTTTTTTTCTTTTAAGTTTTTCGGTTTTTGCCGCAAGAGTTCCTGAATGGTATGAACACCGCTCCACAGTTTACCCGGACGGATTTTATATCACAGCCGTTGGCGAAGGAAACTCCAAGTTAGAGGCGGAACTTGCAGCCCTTGCGAACATTTCCATGTATTTCAACATTAAAACTGACGTTGCCAATGCCCTTGAACGAACAATGATGGAGTTGGACGGCAAGAACTACGATTTTTCCAAACAAACAAATGTGAACGAAAGCACAAAGGTAAGTTCTTCTTCCGAATTTTTCGGCGTTCAGTTTGCGGAGTGTTTTTTTGTAGACGGAAAATACACAACCCTTGCATACATTGAGCGAGATTTGGCGTTTGATGTATATCTTCAGCGAATAAAAGATGCCGCATCCAAGTTGGAATCCCTTTTGCTTGTGGCAGAAGATTACAATAATCCTCTTTCCGGGCTTGAAGCAGCAGAAGAAGCTGTTCCCATTGCAAATTATGCCGCAGAACTTATGAAAATGGCACGCATTGTCAAAAAATCAAATGACAGGATTTTTGCGTCTACGGAAGCTCTTGTACAACGTTCATACACAGCAAAAGAAATTTGCAGGCAAAATCTTGTGTTCCAGTTGGTTGTGCAGAACGACTACGAGAACATGGTTTACACAACGATTTCGGATTTGCTGGAAGGTGCTGGCTACGCTCTTTCTTCTACGAATGGAACTTGCACCGTTCCTGTTTTGGTGACTGTGGAAAAAGAGGAAAGTGAGGCAGGTGTTTTCCTTTATTGCAACCTTGTAGTAAAAATTGCGGACGGAACGGGCAGCGACTTTTTTTCCTATTCACGCAGTTTTCCAAAAAAAGGTGGGAAAACCCAACGGCAGGCTTACAACAGAGCTTTCCAAGCCATTCAAGCAGAACTTAATGCAACATTTATGGCGGAATTCAACGCACGGTTAAAACGCTAGCTGTGGCTTGAAGATATATGTTTTATTGGAGGATTTTAGAGATGAAAGTTTTTGCAAAGGCTTTTTTTGTTCTTGTAGGATTTGTTTTGTTGGTTGGGTGTGCAAGCACGCCGGAACCTGCAACTTCGGCAGCACCGCCTGTTTCCAAACGTGTTGAACGGGAAATGATTGACTGGAAAAGTGCTTCTATCGGTGGGGAAATCCCTGAATGGGTTTATGCAGCCGCAGACAACGACCAAGTCGCTCTTTCGGCTTTGCCGCAGTTTGAAGGAAAGTTGATTTTCTTTGCAGAAGACCAGGGAAAGAACTTGGATTTGCTCAAGTCGTGGGTGAACAACTTCAATGTGCAGGCCGCCCTTTCAAGGCAGCTTAGCAATTTTGTAATTGCAAAATTTGGCGGTGAGCAGAGTGGCGACAAAAACTCCGAAGAAGTACAAATGTATCTAAACGAATTAGTTTCCGCTTGTTCCAAGGCGGAAATAAACGGCTTGGCGAAAGAGTTGGACTTCTGGGTGAAAACCCGCTACGCAGACAGCGACATGGACACAATCGACGACGTCTACCAATATTTTGTTGTTTACGCCATGGACAAAGAGGACTTTCGTTTGCAACTTGACAGAGCTTTGGGCAAGGTAGAAGCAAAAACACAGGCACAACAAGAAATGAAAGAAAATGTTTTGAGTGCCGTTGTGGAAGCGACGATTTTTGCGGAAACAGCATATTAATTTTAGAAAGTGGCGGAAATTGCTAAATGGCTTTTTCTGCTACTTGTTTTTTATAAGGAGAAAGAAATGAAAAGATTTTTAGGTATTTTTTTTGCTCTAGTAAGTTTGGTAGTACTTTTTGGTTGTAAAGAAATACCCGAAGATGAATATATTTATGTTTATGAAGATACGACAAGTTCCAATCCGCTTATTGGCACATGGATAGATGAGGAAGGACTTTCAAGTGTTGATTTTTATTCAGATAAGATAGGTTCTATACATAGCATGGCTCATAATGGTTTTTGTTTGATTTATACGAATGTAGAATGGGTATGAAAGATGAAATTTGGAAATATGAATATTATGGCTATTATTATAGTGGTGGAGATGTGTTTATTGTTGATTCCGAGACTCATGATTCAATTATAAGTGGATATTATTCTTCAAATTATGTTGTTTTTGATAACAGTATTTACCTTTATAAAAACTAGGAGTACAACAATGAAAAAAATATACACAGCATTATTCATTTTGTTTTTTTTAAGTGTATCTATGTTTGCCCAACAATCGGTAAATATAGATAGTGCAATAGACGCAGCAGTAAGTGAAATAAAAGCGGCTGTACCATCTGGGGTGGAAATAGCAGTAGCAACGATAGGAGCAGATACAAAAGAACTTTCAGACTACATAGCAAAGGAACTGGAAAGCCGCTTAATCCGCACAGGAAAGTTTAAGCTACTTGAACGGAACGCTCAAAACTTACGGATTATAAACGCAGAAATGGACTACCAGTATTCCGGCAGCGTGGACGACAGTTCCATGGTG
>JAGARN010000001.1 GCA_017622235.1 Spirochaetaceae bacterium
CAACCGTATTTATTCTACACAAACCCGTGAGTTTTACACGCCACCCCGCCGCCAGCGAGGTTACGGGGAAAAAACACAACTTTGCATAAAAAAGAGGGTGCGTAGGGAAAAATGACAATCGCCGCATTCGAGCTTTAGCTCTTGTGGCGACTTGGCATTTTTCCCCGAAAGCAACCGTTTTGTTTTATACAAACTCTTGGCTTTTCACACGCCACCCCGCCGCCGGCGAGGTTACGGGGAAAAAACACAACTTTGCATAAAAAAGAGGGTGCGTAGGAGAAAATGTCAATCGCCGCATTCGAGCTTTAGCTCTTGTGGCGACTTGGCATTTTTCCCCGAGAGCAACCGTATTTGTTTTATACAAACTCTTGGCTTTTTACACGCCACCCCGCCGCCGGCGAGGTTACGAAATAAAGTTGTTTTTTTTATTTTCACAACTTATACTTAAAGTGTAACAACAGAAAAAAAACTTACCTAAATTATGGAGGTAACATGAAAGACGAATTTATTATCTGTGGCGACTGCAAAAGTGTATTACACAAACTACCTGGAACTGTTTCTAATGCAAAATCTGGAATGAATATTCTTGAAGCAGGTGTAACAGATGGTGCAAAAGAAAAACATATTCCTGTAGTCAAAGTTGAAGGCAATAACGTAACTGTTAAAGTTGGTAGCATGGCTCACCCTATGACACAAGAACACTATATTTTATGGATTATGTTGCGTACTGATAAGGGGTTTATGTATCGAATTCTCGAACCAAATCAAGAAGCAGTAGCTTGCTTCACACTACAAGAAAACGAAAAACCCCTAACCGTTTACGAAATGTGTAACATACACGGATTATGGAAAACTGAACTATAACTTTTTCAAACCGGCTTAAAATTCAGAATTTATATATTGCTATATATTTCCCGAAGAATCTGCTTCTACACCACTAGATGGTTCTGTAGAAGCAGATTCGTGTTCATTGTTGTTTGGTTCGAGTTTTGAAGGAACTTTAGAACCCATCACAATAGAAATCGGTCTAAGGAATTCAACATTCTCACAGATGATTTTAAGGATAACCATCATCGGAACAGCAAGAATCATTCCCATGAATCCCCAAATCCATCCCCAAACAGACAAAGAAACTATGATAACAAAGGGGGAAAGTCCTAAACTTCTACCTTGAACTTTAGGTTCAATAAAATTTCCTAACACCATGTTAACAGAAAGCATTACAAAAGCAACCCAAACAACCTGACCAAAGGATGGCCAAAATTGCAACAAAGCAAAAAGAGTTGTCAATACACCAGAAAGAATTGAACCAAAATTCGGAATAAAGTTAAGTACGAATGCCAAAAATCCCCATATTATAGGGAAATCT
This sequence comes from Spirochaetaceae bacterium, assembly GCA_017622235.1. Taxonomy (GTDB): domain Bacteria; phylum Spirochaetota; class Spirochaetia; order Treponematales; family Treponemataceae; genus Treponema_F. The sequence goes on from JAGARN010000001.1 coordinate 1,370, forward strand.
AACCCAACAACCATAGTCCCAAGAAAAACAAGAACACCTGTCAACAATGAAATAAAAAACTTTACAGAAAGATATCTTGTAACTTGCAAAACAATATCTTTAACCATGGACATAATTTTTCCAGGTGATTTCCCATCCATGGCTGCTATAGCCTTTGCCTTGAACAGAGCCGTTTCTGAGAGAAAAAATATTACAAACAGAGCAACCACTGTAAGATTTTTTGCAAAATCAATAAGACCATTCGAAAGAGATAAACCTAAAGATTGAATAGCATTACGAATCCCTAACTGATTCCATAAGTTTGTAAAAAGACCTGATTCATCATCATAAGAAAGATGAAAAATCTCTGCAAAAGCTTTGTACACATAAAGAAATCTTTCTTCATATTTGGGATAAACAGAAATTATTGTCTTTACACTAGAAAACAAAAGATTACCTATAACAAAAATTGCTGCCAATAAAATAACAAATATTACAAGTATTCCAAGCACATTTGGAATGTGAAATTTTTTTTTCAAAAAAACAAGAACTGGCTGAAAAACGAAAGCCAACATTATAGCGACTATAACAGGCAACACTACTTCTGCTGTTATTTTAAGAACTGCTCCAACTAGAATTACACAAATACACAAAAGCAACAAAAAAATCGCTCTTGAATAATTCAGTTCTTTTTTCATGTTTTATCCTTTAGGTTTTATTTTGTCAAAGCCACAATATGGAACAAGAACCTCTGGCACAGTTATAGACCCATCTACATTCTGATAATTCTCGATAATTGCAACAAGGGCTCGAGAAACAGCCACAGCCGTTCCATTCAACATATGAACAAAACGATTTTTTCCATCATCATCTTTGTAGCGTACGTTAAGACGACGAGCCTGAAAATCAGTACAGTTTGAAGTTGATGTAACTTCCCCCCAATCTCCATTTTCTCCTCGCCCTGGCATCCATGCTTCTAAGTCCCATTTTCTGTAGGCAGGAGCACCTAAATCGCCTGTGCAAGTATCAACAACACGGAAAGGTATACCTAAGCCTTGGAATATTTCTTCTTCAATTTGCCTAAGTTTTTCGTGTATAGCATCAGATTGCTCAGGAAGACAATATACAAACATCTCCAATTTTGTAAACTGATGCACACGATATAATCCTTTAGAAAACTGTCCAGCAGCTCCTGCCTCTCGGCGAAAACAATGGGAAAGCCCACAATACATCAAAGGTAACTTTTCTTTGGACAAAATTTCACCAGAATGATACCCACCAAGAGTTATTTCCGCTGTAGCTACAAGACACGACTGCTCACCTTCTAGTGAATAAACATTTGACTCATTACCCCTAGGATTAAAACCAATTCCTTGTAAAATTTCTTCCCTAGCAACATCAGGTGTTATAAAAGGTGTAAATCCATGTTTACGCAAAATATTTAAGCTATACATGACCAAAGCTTGCTCTAAAAAAACAGCCTCATTCTTCAAATAATAGAACTTATTACCAGAAACTTTTGTAGCCGCATCAAAATCTACAAGATCAAGAGCTTGTGCCAAATGAACGTGATCTTTAGGTTCAAAATCAAAAACTCGTGGTGTACCCACACGTTTTACTTCTAAATTTTCTGTATCAAGAGAACCTACCGGAGCTTCTGGATGAGCCATATTTGGAATTTTACGACCAGCTTCTTCTAATTGGATTTCAACTTCTGCGAGTTTTTTTTCACAATCAGCAATTTTTTCTTTTATGGATTTTCCTTCTTCTATCAGAACCCAACGCTGTTCATTATCTAGCTTACCTTTCATTGCTTTTGCATTGTCGTTTCTTTTTTGTTGCAAAGATTGCACTTCTGTTACCAACCCCGTTCGTTGGTCAAACAAACTAACAACCAAATCAGCATCTGCATTCATATTACGGTCAGCAATGTTTTTTTTAACCGCTGCTAAATTTTCCTTGATAAATCTGTAATCTAACATAATATAATTATAATATCGTGGACGGCATTTTTGTGCAAGTATACGATATCCCATAATCTTATTAGGGTATTTTCATTTGATTTTGGATAACATATGTGATAGAATACAGGTGGTTTATTAGTTTTTTGAGCAACTGCATATATTTTTCTTTTTGGGAGTTTCGATGAAAAAAATAAACGTTTTTATTTTATTATTTGTTTTCTTTTCTTTGACATTTTTACTATGTGGTTGTGGCTTTGTTTTTTCAGGTATTTCTGGCTCTGCATCCTATACTTTTGTTAATCAACTTAGAAACACATCTATTACTCAAATTCGACTTGAACCTATTGACGGTTACGGTATGTTTTCGAGCAAAATCCACTCATGCAGAATAAGCTACGGACAATCGACAATCATAAATGGTATTGCTAACGGCAACTATCGTATTTACGTAACAATAGACGAGGTAGAATACCTTGCTAATAAAGGAACAGAACTCATTGTAAACGATAGCAATGGTTCACTGCAAATAAAATACAAACAGCAACTGCAAGCAAAACTTCAAGTTACGAACAACACAGGAAAAGCCCTTACAGAAATTGCATGGTCAGAAGATATTAATTTTTCTGAAGAATCTAAAAAAACCATTAGCATTAGATCTGGTGCAACTGTAACTATTGATATGCCAGAGGGGAATTTTTACTTAAAGTTCTTTGCAAGGGTAAATAATTATCAGTCAGACGAGATTGTTTACAAGAATCAATACAACGTACCTATTCAAGTTTACCTTGAAAAGGAAAATGTAGAAGCTATTGTTCTTGAAAACTAAATTGTGCCAAATTTTTAAAATCAGTTGACAAAAAAAGAAATATGCAATAATATCACATTTGTAATGATTACAAATACAAAATCATTACAAACTATTCAAGGAGAATTAATTATGAAGAAATGGGTATGTAGCGTTTGTGGATATGTTCACACAGGTGATAATGCACCAGAATTTTGTCCTCAGTGCCGTGTTCCTGCTGACAAATTTAAAGAGCAGGTTGATTTTGCAGGATTTGCAGATGAACATAAAGTAGGAATTGCACAAGGTTTAGACGCAGAAGTTGTTCAAGGTCTTAAAGATAATTACATGGGCGAATGTACAGAAGTGGGAATGTATTTGGCTATGAGTCGCCAAGCAGACCGTGAAGGATACCCCGAAATTGCAGAAGCATTCAAGCGTTATGCTTTTGAAGAAGCTGACCATGCTGCTCGCTTTGCAGAATTACTTGGCGAAGTTGTTACCCCTAGCACAAAGAAAAATCTTCAGTTGCGTTCTGATGCAGAAGCCGGTGCATGCGAAGGGAAAATGATGCTTGCAAAACGTGCAAAAGAATTAGGCTACGATGCAGTTCATGACACTGTACATGAAATGGCAAAGGATGAAGCTCGCCATGGAGCAGGCTTTATGGGGCTTTTGAAAAGATACTTTGGCTAAAAGCTGTTGTATTGTTTCAGGGGATGCAAATGCAACCTCTGAAACAATTTTTTTTGGAAGCAAAATGAATCTGCCTAGAACAGAAAACGAAATAATAGACAAAATATCAAAACACGGTATAAAACCTTCTCTGCAAAGAATTCAAATTTATACTTTTCTTTGCAACAACAGAATTCATCCTACAGCAGAAAGGGTTTATTCCGCTCTTGCTCCAAGTATTCCTACTTTGTCTAAAACAACTGTGTATAATACTCTCAAACTTTTTAATCAACAACATTTAATCCAATCTTTAACAATAGAAAACGAAGAGTTGCGTTACGATGCGAATACATCAGATCATATTCACTTTAAATGCGAAAGTTGCGGTGAAATTTACGACATAGAGAATCAACAAATTGTCGAATTTCATAAACTTTTAACTAATACATTGCCTAAAAACTATGTTGCACAAAAAACCCAAACGTTTATTTGGGGAATCTGTGATTGTTGCAAAAAATAAAGTTAATAATTCAAAGCAGAGTAAGCGGTAAAACAGAAAATACTTATCACTCCTATATTTTTTTTCGATACTTTAGTATAGGAGTATTTATGCAAAAATATATTTTATTTCTTATACTTACGATATCTGTTTTGCTAACTTTTTTTACAAGCTGTCTTTCAACAGCAGAGCAAGAACAAACTCAACCTGCACAAATTGAAGAACAAGTTGAGGATACAAAAAAAAGTCAAACCGTTCAAGAAATGATTTTCTCTGGAAACACAGAAAAAGCAAAAAATTCATTTCAAATACAACAGAATATTGACGCAACGGATGAAAACGGCAACACAGTTCTCCACGCTGCGGCAAAAGTAAATGATGCAGACCTTGTTACACTTTTTATATCAATGGGAGCTTCTACTGAATTAAAAAACAACGACAGCGATACACCTCTCCATGTGGCTATAAAAAACAACAACCTTGAAGCTGCACAGGTATTGGCGGCTGTTGATAGCGATATATTTGCTAGAGATGCCAAAGGGCTTACCGCATTAGAATTAGGTCTATACAATGGTTCTAGTTTTTTTCCGGCAATAATCACCACTAGAACAGGTGAAATGCGAGACAACGCTGGACGATCTATAATTCATTATTTTGTAAAAGCTGAAAATGCTTCAGCAGTTGAATATGCAATACAAAAAAAGATTCCTATTGATATAGCAGACAACTCCGGTGCAACACCTTTAAGCCTTGCTTTAGAAAATCACAACAGTATTACGAGTGTAAATATTGCAGCAAGCTTATTATTAGCCGGAGCAAAGGCTAAGCATGGAAAATATGCCTACTTTGAAGATGCTGTTCTAACTCGTAACCCCACTATTCGTTTTGATGATGGTCAAACACCCTTACATCTTTCAAGCATACAAAACCATACTGGGATAACAAAATATTTAATTCAGCGAGGAGCAGTCATTGGTGCACAAGATATATCAGGAGCAACGCCTTTACATGAATCAATTCGTTACGGCAATGTAGATAATGCTCGCCTTCTGCTTAGTGCTGGTGCAAACGTAAACGCACAAGATAACCTTGGTAAAACTCCCATTTTATTGATTATTCCACAAAACAAGCAATCTGAAATATATAGTCTGTTAATCTCTCATAAAGCAAATATAAATGCAAAGGATATGTATGGTGATACAGTTCTTCATGTTGCTACAATGAATGGAGCAAGCACAAATATATTACAACAATTCTTAAACAATGGTGCGGATATAAACGAACGTAACAAAGAAGGTTCAACACCACTTGCCTTGGCAGTAGAACACAAATTAACATCTGTTATTCAGTTTTACGCACAAAGAGGTGCAGATATTCACGCAGAAGACAAAATGGGTAATACTCCATTAACGAAAGCACTTAAATTAGGGCTTGAAATGACTAGCAAACTCCTAAATTCAACGAACATACACACTCGTGATTCTTACGGCAACACGGCATTACATTTAGCCATAATTTGTGCTACTCCAACTGCAATTACAGAAAATCCAGATGAAAAAAACACAAAAGATTCACTTACAGAAACAATGGAATACATTGTTGGATTGAGTTCAGATATTAACACACGCAACAGAAACGGAGACACAGCTCTTTCGTTGGCAGTACAAAGGAATATTAAACGAGGAGGAGAATTTCTTCTTAACCGAGGAGCCGACATATTTTCTACAAATAATGATGACTATTCACCTCTTCGTCTTGCTTTAGAAGATGACACTAACGCAAAAAGCTGGCTTCTAACTTCTCAAGTTATTAAAGCTGTAGACGGTAGCGGTAACACACCTTTACACTACGCCGCTGAATGGGGGTTACCAAACGCTGTTTATGTTCTTGTAGAAAAGGGTGCTGATCCTAATGCCAAAAATGCCAACGGAGAAACTCCAATTTATAATGCTGTCAAAGCAAACAATTCTGAATTGATACAAGTTTTAGTAGCAAACGGTGCAGCAAAAGATACAAGAGACTACTTGGGCAACACTCCTGTTCATGCTTGCGTACGCTGGAATACGATTGACGCTACCTACGCCCTTGTAAATGCAGGTGCTAGCCTTGATGCTAGAAATATAGCAGGTAAAACACCTTTAGCAGAAGCAGCTAGAGCAGGAAAAATCGATATGGTGAACATACTGCTTGAAAATGGAGCAGATATAAACGCCACCGATGAAACAGGTAAAACAGTTCTTATAGATGCAATTCAAAGTGGTAGCACAGATTTGGTTCGGTTGCTATTGGACAAAGGTGCTTCACCTCTTATTCAAGAAATGTACGGTCGAAACGCATTCCACGAAGCCGCATTGCTTGGCGATCCTGAAATGATTAGCATAATTAGAGTTGCCGGAGGAGATCCATTAGGTCGAGACACAGACGGGAATACACCTCTTTCAATCGTTTTGCCTAAGGGTGAAGCTGCTGTAAGAGCCACCTTAGGAACAAATCCCAACCTTTGCGATTCTAACGGAAATACACCAATCCATGTTGCTGTTATTTCAAACTCTAAACCAGAAACGCTAACTATGTTACTAAAAATGAATTATCCGGTAAATCGACGCAATAGTTCTGGAACTACTCCCTTATCTTTGGCTATTGCTCAAAATTCAATTCAGTTGGCATCAATATTGTTGCAATATGGTGCAGACCCATACATTGCAGACAACACTGGTGAATGTGCAGTTTCTATAGCTCTAAAAGAAAACGCCCCAGTTCTTGACCAAATAGTAAAACAATCCGGAACAAAAACTGATATATCCGGAGAAGGCATACTACACTATGCAGCAAGATTAAGCGATTCAGAAACAATAAAACGACTTTTATCTATGGGGTTAGATAAATCCCAAAGGAGCATTTCTGGGGAATCCCCATATGACATTGCCGTAAGATGGCAACGGCCAGAAATAGCTCAACTGTTACAATAACGTCATGGTTTAACAGCGCTATCTAGCATTTTGCGGAAAGCGCTGTTTTCTTTTTTTAGCTCCTTTGAACCACGAGTAATTTTACATAAACTCATGCTGAACATTCTTGCTATTTCTCTTTGAGTTGTACCTTTGTCTATTTCTTTAACCAAAAGCCAACGTTTAGAAATATCCTCAAGCTCTGCTGGAGTAAAAAGACAAACAAAAAAATCTTTTATTAATTGCTGATCATCTGTTTCGCTAAGTATACCACAGATTTCATCAAGCCCTTGCTTTTTTAGCGTATCATCCATATCTAAAATATAAACTGTTTTTTAATTTAAGACAAGAAAAAAGCCCTTGTCCTAAGACAAGGGCTTTGCCGCCGGTAGGAATCGAACCAACGACACAAGGATTTTCAGTCCTTTGCTCTACCAACTGAGCTACAGCGGCAAGATGTTGATATTCTATATATTTACGAAAAATTAGTCAATACATTTTTTGCAAATAAAACAAAATTACTTATTAAAGTTGAAATGCTATTAATTATGTGATATAATCCTGTAAGCTAGAGTTGTAATCTTTAATTATGGAGGTTTTTATGGCTAAGAAAATTATTTCAGTTATGTTCCTTTTGAGTGTTTGTGCTTCTTTCGCATTTACTCAAGAGTTACCTAGTACAGACAAAATTTCAGAAGGGTTAAATGATTTTTCTATAGAACTATTAAATGTTGTTCCAAATACTGCTGTTCAACAGGGTGTTTGGTCAGACGCTTACATTGGGAAGCTTATTCCAAGCGTACCACCACATCTTGGTGGCGGTTTAACTGTAGGCATAGCTCAACTTGATCCTGCTGGTTTGAACATTGCTATTGGTGAACTCAACAAAATGGTTTCCCTTGGCGGAGAAGAAATTCCTTCACTACCAGACAGCATTGTTCTACCCACTTTAACAGCTGACCTAAGAATTGGAGGATTGTTTTTGCCCTTTGACCTTGGAATAAGCGTAATGAAAATTCCTTCAATATCATTTGATATGTTTGGGGCAGGAACTTCTATTGACTTTTTTACGATCGGTGGTTCTTTACGTGTTCCAGTTATGCAAGGAAACGTTATTTTACCAAAACTTTCTATAGGGGCTGGATTAATGTACAGCAAAGGTTCAATAGGTGCCTATGTAGAAGATGATAATGCCTTTGTAAACACAAGTTTTGACACAAAAACAGCTTTCCTTGAGGCTCAGCTTTCAAAAAAGATATTGATTTTAACACCTTTTGTTGGTTTTAGAGGAATAATATCTGAATCTGAGAACAAATGGGGATGGAAATACAATATTTCTTTTGCAGGCTACACAGCAGGTGATGAAGAAACAGGTACAGTTTCACGATCTTACAAAGATGATTTTAAAGAGAATTTTCAATACCAACTATACGGAGGACTATCGTTAGATATCCTCATAATAAGAACAACGGTATCTGCTTCTTACGACTTTAAGAACAGTATTTGGGGTGGCAACTTAAGCCTTAGAATACAAATCTAAAACAAACTAAAAACGCCAAGTCTTTTTGAACTTGGCGTTTTTATTCACAAAAATTATATTCCATACATATCAATTATTAATTCCACTTCTGTTATAGAAACCCCAAGTTTTTGTGCAATTATATCCGAAGAAAAACCCTCCGCAGAAAGTTCTAAAACTTGTACTCTAAGATCTTTTCTTATTTTTACCTGAGTTGGTGCAGTTGATATTGTAGGAATTGGTTTTGTAGAAGCAGTCTCTTTAGCCAAAGTAGTTGCATCTTCAGAAATCTCAACTCTATCCTGCTGTAAATCAGTTAAAGAAAATAAAGACTGGGCAGAATCGGTTTTTTTTGCACCGTTTTTTTCGGATTGAAGGGAAGCTAAAATAGATTGACTCCTAAGTTGTCGATTTACATCAGCATTTGCAAGCTCCGTGTAACGCTTTGCTTCATCAAGCAATTTTTGCAAACCTTCACGTCTTGCATCTAACAGAACTATACTTCTATCAGTTTCACTTTGTATGTCAACAAGCATTTTATTTATTACATCACGAACTTCCGCAATAACTTTTTCTGCAGCAAATTTTTTTTTGAACTGAACAAAAAAAATAATCCACAAAAACAAATTAATTCCTATAATTACGGAACATAGAACCACACTAGGCATTTAGCTACCCTGAAATATCAATATATTTACCTAAATTTGGATCTTGAAAAAAAACCGGCTGACTAGTTTCGTTGCTTTCTTGCTCTGTATTTTCATCAGAGTGCTCTTTACCACTATCTTTGTTTTGTTTGCTATTTTTATTATCCTTAACACTCTGAACACCTTGTCCAGAATCTAAATGCTGAACAGCAGTATTTTTTTCCGCCTCTTGTCGTGCATGAACTTCTTGACGTATAGACTGAGCTAATTGTACCCCCTGCTGCTGATGCGCAACTGTTTTTGAAACATTCTCTAACTGAGAGTATAATGTTTGCAAATCAATTGGAGCTATAGCCATCAAGAACCTGCTTTGTTATAGAAGCATCAGGTGCTTCGTACTTTCCACGCCGTACAAATCCGTTTTCGTAGAAGAAAGTAACACTTTTTACATCTGCCCTAATTTCGTCTTTCACATCACGAACAAATACTTTAACACCAGCATAAACCGTTCCTGAAACAGAAACCTTACCTATCGCTTTAAGTTCATGTAACCTTTCCGTTACCTCTTGCAATTCTTTTTCTGTATTGGCAATTTCTGTAACAATTTCTTCTTTACGATTGCATAGGTTGGTTAAACTCTCTTCTTTTTCTGCAGAAAGAGAACGACGAACCTTTTTCATATTATCCAAAGTTTGGATATTCAAATTCGTTTCTTCTAGCTCTTTTGTAAGAGCATCTTTTGCTTCTGCAAGAACAATCATTCTCTGCTTAAGTTGCGGGTCAAACCCAACTTCTAAGACTGTTTCGCTACCACCACCACTACTACCAACAGTTTTAGCACTTATTTCTTCTGTAGCAAACAAATGGCCACCAATAATAGATGCACGCTTACCCTGCAACATAATACGTTTTTTAGCTGTTACATTAGAGTTTATAATACCGTCCGCAACTATAACATAATCTTCAACTGTAACCGAAGTATTTTGAATAAACTTTGCCCAAAGAGACTTGCCAGCAATAACTACACCTTCGTCACGCCCCATTATTCCTAAAGAAACAATTATGTTACCGTCTGCGATTAAAGAACTTCTTCCAACAGTACCGTAAACTTCTATATTACCCGAAGCCTTAATATTGAATCCATCGTCAACATTTCCTTTGACAATAACGGTTCCAAGGAATGTAATATTACCTGTTTTAATTGAAACATCACCCTCAATTTCCATTACAGGTTCAACATTAATTTTATCTCCAACAAGCAATACTTGACCATTACAAGCAGCAAGAATCGTTCTTCCGTCTGAATCCATTACAACGTTTTTACCTAAAGGAAGATTAATATCCCTGCCGTTTTTTGCCTCAAGGTAGCGACCAAACAAAGTTTTGCCACCCTTTCCTCTTTCCGCAGGAATTTTCTGTGCTAAAGGTTGCCCTTCCACCACGTTTTGAATTAGATTTAACTCTTTAAAGTTCACCTGACCTGTCGCAGATTCTTGCATCCTTAACTTAGAACGATCAGTTTCAAAATTATAGGAAATATAAGCATCTCTTCCATCTACAGGTTTTATAGCTTCTGCAACAACGGCAGGAATTCCATACACTGGGCGATCAACAAAATCTTCTATCTTTTGGTTATCAATACCAGCAATAACTCCCTGGGTCTCTAAAGCACGAATAATAGACTCTGGCGAAATTTCCGCACCTCCAACAGCAGGTGCTGTAGCAGTAATTGTTGCTTGCATTTCATCATGCGAAACATCTATAACAAAACTAGCATCCGAAGCAGGTGTATGCTGATATGTACCAATGTTTTCATAAACACCACCTGTTCCATTTTGCGTATACTTTTTTATTAGGTTTTCATCGATGGAAGTTGTATCAGAACGATGCAACCTACCTGAAATTTCTTGTGGATTTACTCTTTTACCTTCACCAACTGGTAATATAACTTTAAGCATAATATCAGAATCAAAATAGCGTATAAAGAATTCTCCATCTTTATTCTGAGCTTCCATTGAATCTGCATCATCGGACATAAAGATATCATCATCACCCCTTGCCTTTTTGGATTTCCGTGATAATTCAACATTTTCGTAAACACGAACAAGCCATGGATGATTTGCAATGCCAAGAAATCCTGAAAAACCTTTCTCTAAAACTTCATATTCAAGATTCGAAACCTTTGTACCAAGTTGAACAGCTGCATCTGCCAATGCCTCTTCAAGAGAATCAGCACGAACTTCTACACAGTTTAAGGATTTATCAATTTGAAGCTGCTCCTCTAAATCAGCACGAATCTTGTCCAGTTTTACCACAATAATACCCTTACATAATACCTTTTCGTATATTAGTCAACTTAGCACGCAAACGCATATTAGCCTTTGTATGCAACTGTGAAATTCTTGATTCACTTACATTTAGAACTTGACCTATTTCTTTAAAAGTTAAATCTTCGTGATAATACAAAACAAGTACCATTTTTTCTTTTTTTGGAAGTTCTTTTATTGACTCAATTATAATTCGACGAATTTCTTCCCTTTCAACAATAACATCGGGATTAAAACTTGAAGGAGATTCAATACTATCGCCTATTGAAACATGATCTGAATCATCACCGGAATACCAAACATCATCCAAAGACAAAACACTAGTACCAGAAACTCGCATTATATTTTGCTGAAATTCTTCTTCGCTTATTCCCATAGAAGCAGCAATCTCTGCATCCGTAGCTGGACGCCCAAGCCTTGACTCAACATCAACTATAGCGTCTTCTATTTCTCTGGCTTTTTGCCTTACCGAACGTGGAACCCAATCTAGCACTCTAAGTTCATCAATTATTGAACCACGTATACGAGTAACTGCATAAGTTTTGAATTTTACATTTTTCTCTGGATCATACTTATTTATAGCATCCAACAAACCAAACTGTCCAAATCCAACTAAATCATCAAACTCTACGCTACCAGGCATCCCATTAGCCAACTTACCAGCAACATACTTTACAAGAGGCATATACTTACGAATAAAAGCATCCCTTAATTGCGGCGAACGAGTTTTTTTGAATTCCAACCAAAGTTCATCTTCTGTTTTTTCATCAATAATCGAAGCAGCCATATACTCCACACCCTTATCTTAGCTGTCTTTTGATAGCACTGTTTTTATAGCCTTAGCTATTGTGTCGGTATCCATTACACCAGTACCATCATCCCTTCGTGAAGAAGTAACTGTGTCTGGCATTCCCGCCGTAGCAAACTCTGTGTTTTCAAGTACAGGAGCCTCTGAAGTAGCTGAACTAACTTCAAAATCACCTATGTCTGGTAGCACATCAAGGCTATCAGTTGAAATTTCACCAGAATCTTGAGCCGCCATAGCATCAAGTGCAACTGGTTTAAAAGGTTCAACCTTAGCAGAGGATCCAGGTACAACAGACTGGGGAGAGCTAGTTTCAACTTTGTCCGCAACAACTTCTGCTTTACTTATGCTTTCTTCTGATACAACAGAGTCTTTTGCAGAAACAGAAACCTCTGAACTAACATAAAAGTCCGGACCGTTTTCATCATCTGGTAAAGGTTCATCACCAATGGAAATATCCACAATAGAACCAGTTCTAGGTGGGCGGGATGAATCCTGTACATTATCTGTGTCTATTGCAAGTGCAAGAAAATGCTTAAAAATAAATGACACGACAAAAGCTATCGCACCAAAAATTAAAGCAATAATTAATCCTCGCAGCAAGGCAATTCCTATAGAAACCCCAGCCACCATACCGACAACAAAGGATAGCACAAACCCTACAGCAACGATAACACACATAACCTTAGGGTTTATCATACAAATCCTCCTTGTATCATTTTAAGGCAAAAAACTTATAAGGTCAAGCAATTTTTTCTGATACATTCATGGTGGACATGAGTTACTTTCACATTAATCAAAAATACCAAAATGCAAAAATACTTTTTTCTTGCTTGATATAAATTTCAGGTTTATAATATAGCTATGAAAACTTTTACACTTACTTTTCCAGACGGTTCATCATTAAAATCAGAGTCTGCAGTTTCAGTTTTGACTATCCTTGACAGACTTGGAGCACCTAAAAACAAAATTCTTGCAGTACGAATTAACAACGACATTTGTTCTCTTTCTACTGAAATAGATGTAAATGCGGAACTTGAGCCTATCCTTGTTGGCAGCCGTAAATGTTCAGATATATATCGACGTTCACTGTGTTTTGTGTTAGCAGCTGCAGCAAATTCATGCTTCCCGGAGACAAGATTGCTTGTAGGCCACAGCCTTGGTTATAGCTACTACTACACACTTGAAACAGGGGTTCCAATAACAAAACAAGACATAGATAAATTAAGTAGCAAAATGAAAGAACTTGTAGAACAAGACATTGTAATCCAGCAAGATTCTTTATCATATACAGATACACTTGAAATGTTAAAAAAAGCACCTCAAACTGGAACTGTTAAGCAACTAAAATTTACTTGCCCCCCAAAATTTAAAGTAAACAGACTAGGTGATTTTTGCGACCTTTATTTTGAACCCCTTGTGTATTCTACCGGAGTTCTTAAACAGTTTGACCTTATGCCTTATGGAAAAGGTTTTTTATTGAGATTCCCTTCTACCGCAGAACCAGATAAACTTTCAGATTTTAAGGACATTCCTCAATTATTTTCTGTGTACGAACGATACAAAAACTGGGGCAAACAAGTTGGTGTAACTTCTGCAGCAGATTTAAATGAACTTATCCACACACGTAAAACAGGAGAGTTTATTGACATTGTAGAAACTTTTCAACAAAAATGTATTGCCGACATTGCAGATATGATTCATAATCGTGGCAATGTGAAAGTGGTACTTATCGCAGGTCCCTCTAGCTCCGGAAAAACTACTACCTCAAAAAAGCTTTCTTTACAACTTCGTGCTATTGGATACAAGCCAAAAGTAATTGAACTAGATACATATTATGTTGAACGAGACAAAACACCTCTTGATGCAGATGGCAAGTATGATTATGAATGTCTTGAAGCTTTAGATATAAAACAGTTGAACCAAGATTTAACAGATTTATTTAACGGAAAAGAAATAAAACTGCCAACTTACGATTTTACAGAAGGAAAAAGAATTTACACCGGAAAGACTATGAATCTTGAAGAAAAAGATATATTAGTTCTTGAAGGAATCCATGGACTAAACGACAAACTTACGCCTCTTGTTCCAGCAGAATACAAGTTTAAGATATACCTTTCTGCTTTAACTCAGTTGAACTTAGATGATTTGAATCGAATTCCAACTAGTGACAACCGTCTTATCCGAAGAATTGTTAGAGATTCACAGTTTAGAGGAAAATCTGCAGCAGATACAATCTCTATGTGGGATAGCGTTCAACGTGGGGAAAGACTACACATCTTTCCATTCCAAAACAATGCTGACGTAATGCTTAATACCGCTTTAGACTATGAACTGCCCGTACTTAAAGTATATGCTGAGCCTTTGTTGCGGTGTGTAAATCCTACACAACAAGAATACGCAGAAGCTTCACGACTTTTACGGCTACTCAATCATTTTTCGCCAATTCCAGCTAACAATGTACCAGGACGATCTATAATTCGAGAATTTATTGGCGGTAGCGAGTTTAAATATTAAATCAATTATTGAATAATCCGATATCGTGATGTGGTAAGATCATCAGATACAACATCTTCAATCTGTTGGTTTTCACGTTTATAGGTAGCAAACTGCTTTTCTTTAAGTTTAGAAAGCACTTTGCGGTTTTTCATTGCCTCTGCAAAAATTGTGCGTTTTTTTTCTGCTACAAGTTGTGCAGCCGCTAATTCTTCTAGCAATTTGTCTCGGTTTGCGTCAAGGCGAAAAATATAGCGTTCATTTGTAATCATATCGTAAACATCGGAATTGTTGCAAACTTGAACCATACGCAATCTTTCAGCAGCAATAACCTCTAATTCTTGTTGAATTCGGTTTACCTCTGCAACTGCTTTTCCTAGTTCAATTTGTGCTTGTTTTTCTTCAAATTCTCGTAAATCCAAGATTTTTTGCATAGAAAAAACAAATTTTTTCACGTCTTTACACTCTGATTAGCTTTTATAGAAATAAATTTCACTCTTATGATTATTGATATTCTTCAGCAGGAATATCAACCCCTGCAATTTGCCCAAGACGAACTAAAGTATCTTCTAAAGGAGCTGGTGCAAATTCATCTTGAATTAAAAAATCTTCTATAGCTTGATGCGAATCAATGGCAGCATCTATAGCTGGCGAAGATCCCCTTTGATACGCTCCTACAGTAATCATATCTTCATTCTCTGCATAAGTTGACATTTTCCGGCGAATCTGCATAACAGCCAATTGGGTTTGCTCCCCAGAAACACGCTTTGAAAGACGGCTAATACTTCCAAGAACATCAATAGCCGGGAAATGAGCTGCCTGAGCCAACTTGCGACTTAGCACAATATGTCCATCTAAAGTTCCTCTCACTTTATCTGAAATCGGCTCATCCATGTCGTCACCATCTACAAGAACAGTATAGAAGCCTGTAATTGTTCCCTTTTTACTTGTTCCGCTACGCTCCAGTAACTTAGGCAACAAATCAAACACACTAGGAGGATAACCACGTTGAGCGGGAGGTTCTCCTGCTGCAAGCCCGATTTCACGTTGTGCATGAGCAAAGCGAGTTACAGAATCGAAC
The DNA here is from genome assembly GCA_017622235.1 of Spirochaetaceae bacterium. Taxonomy (GTDB): domain Bacteria; phylum Spirochaetota; class Spirochaetia; order Treponematales; family Treponemataceae; genus Treponema_F. The sequence continues at coordinate 17,094 of JAGARN010000001.1, forward strand.
ATAAGCATAACATCTCGTCCTTGGTCACGAAAATATTCTGCTACAGCAGTTGCAGTATATGCAGCTCTTAATCTTGCTATTGAAGGCTGATCAGAAGTTGCAACTACTAAAACCGAACGTTTTAGACCTTCTTCACCTAAATCACGCTGAATAAAATCTATAACTTCTCGGCCGCGCTCTCCCACAAGAGCAATTACATTAACATCAGCATTAGTATTACGAGCAATCATACTAAGCAACGTGGATTTTCCAACACCAGAACCTGCAAATATACCAAGACGCTGCCCTTTAGCAACAGCTAAGAGAGAATCTATAGCTCTAACTCCTGTAATAATACGCTCAGAAACTTGGCGACGCTCTAGTGGTGATGGCGGAGAAGCAATAGCTGGATAATATGTATCTGTAACAATATCGCTTTTTCCATCGTAGGATTTGCCAGTAGCATCTATGACACGTCCTAAAAGGTCGTTACTTACTGCAACCTGAAGCACATGACCAGAAGCCACAACTTGACAGCCAATTTCTATACCTTTAGTTTCACCGTATGCCATAAGTTGCACTGTCGTACCAGAAAGACCAACAACTTCTGCCATAACGCTTTCATTACCACGCATCAATTTGATAATACACATTTCACCAATAACAGAGCGTGGTCCTTTGCTTTCTATAAGCATACCCTTTACAGCCGTTACAGAGCCTGTGTAGAGAATTGTTTCTGTTTTTTTTACTGTGGAAATATATTTATCAAAAAAAGAGGCCATACCCACCCGCCTTTTCTATGTATTTGAATCTAAGGCACTGGATTTGGTAACAGTTTTTATAGGAGAAATCTCTAAAACCTTTTGCTCAAGTTCCGCTAGTTGGCTAGAAATTCTTGCGTCTATAGAACCAAAATCAGTTTCAACAATACAACCACCTCGGTCTATGGATGAATCTTCCATTATGGTTAAGTTTTTGATATTTTCTACAGAATTCATAAATTCTTTTGTATGCTCAGTGGTAAGTTTCAAATCCGCAAGATTCACACGAACCGTTACATCACCTCTACCCTTTACTTTACGTAAAGCTTGAAGGACATTCGACATAACAACATTACGCTGATTTTCAGAAATAATCTTGACAATTTTACGTGTCATAAGCAACACAAGTTCTACAATTTGTTGTTCCGTGCTATCAAGAATCTCTTGGCGTTTATCCATAACACGATCTAAAATAACATGAAGTCTGTCAATAAGACGTTCTGCTTCTTGGTTACCCTCTTTAAAGCCGTTTTCACGCCCTTCCTCAAACCCAGCATTATATGCATCATTCTTTATCTTTTCTCTTTGAGCTTCTGCATCTGCAACTATAGAGGCTGCCTGATCTTGAGCAGATTTTAATATTTCTTCTGCCTTCTTATCTGCATCAGATTTTATAACTTGAGCTTGGTCAGACTGTCGCTTAACCTGTTCAAAGGCAGCCTGCTCTGCTTTTGCAACGATAGCATCCGCATCTGCCTGTGCCTTAGCTAACATCTGCTGTTTTTCAGCTTCCCATTGCACACGAAATTCTTCTGCTTCACGACGTAGGTCTTCAGCAGTAGGACCTGTATACTCAGGTTCAAGTTCTTCTTCAGTTTCTTCTACTTCTGGCTCAAAGCTATGGGGTAGCTTAAGCATAACCTTGTCTTCAACATTTTTGATTTCACCAGGTCTGAATACTGTCTTTGCCATAAATTATACCACCAATTCATCTTCGCCAGAGCGGGCAATAACGATTTCACCAGAATCTTCAAGACGGCGGATTGTAGATACAATCTTCTGCTGAGCTTCTTCAACGTCTTTCAAACGAACAGGTCCCATAAATTCCATATCCTCTTTAAGCATACTTGCGGCACGCTTTGACATATTGCGGAAAATCTTGTCTTGAACCTCTGTATCCACAGACTTGAGTGCTTTTGCAAGTTCTTGTGCGTCTACTTCTCGCATAACTTTTTGTATAGCACGGTCGTCCAGCATAACGATATCTTCGAATACGAACATTCGCTTTTTGATTTCTTCTGCCAAATCCGGATCTTCTTCTTCCAAAGATTCGATAATAGATTTTTCGGAAGAACGATCAACAAGGTTAAGGATTTCTACGATGCTTTCAACACCACCAGCTGCTGTGTAGTCTTCGCTAGACAATGTTGAAAGTTTCTTTTCAAGAACACGTTCTACTTCCCGCAAAACATCTGGAGAAGTTCTGTCCATAGTTGCAATTCGTTTTGCAACTTCACTTTGAATTTCATCAGGCAAATTCTGCAAAATAACAGATGCTTTATTCGGCTCAAGATAAGCTAAAATCAAAGCTATAGTTTGTGGATATTCCTGTTGAATAAAGTTCAAAAGGTGAGCCGGGTCTGTACGACGAATAAAATCAAAGGGTCTAACCTGCAATGAGCTAGTAAGCCTGTTGATAATGTCTATAGCCTTCTGGCTACCAAGAGATTTTTCGAGAACTTCACGAGCATAATCAATACCACCAGATGTGATAAAGTTTTGTGCTGCCATCAAATCTTGAAATTCTTCTAAAACCGCATCTTTTATTTCTGAATCAATATTCTCTAAACGTGCAATCTCAAAGGTAAGGGTTTCAATTTCATCTTCTCTAAGATGCTTGAATATATCAGATGAAACTTCCGAACCCAAAGATACAAGAAAGATTGCTGCCTTTTGACGACCAGTAAGGTTTTTGAACTCTTTGCTCTTTTTACTGCTGGTAGAAGTTGATTTTGCTTTTGCTTGTTCAGCCATTTTATTCCTCCATCAGCCATGTGCGTATGAGCATGGCCACATCCTCTGGGTGTTCTTTTGCCATCATAATTGCATTTTCTTGAAGCTCAGCACGATGCCGTTCTTCTACAGACATTGTAACATCCATACCAGCTTGGTCTGCTTCCATAAGAAGTCTTTCCCGTTCCAACTGAGCTTGACGAAGCTGTTCTTCTTGTCGCAACCGACGACGTCTTTCCAACTCTCGACTGATAAAACGGAATACCATAAAAGCCAAAAGCACAGCCGCAACACAAGCGATTGAAATAAGAATCGTAGTACGCTGATTTCTAGCACGAATAAACTTTGCGTCTTCTTCTGCAAACTGAGCACTTCGGTCATATTGAATATTTTGTACCGTAACAAAATCTCCACGGTCAGCATTATATCCGATAGCACCTTGAACTAAAAGAATTGCACTTTCTAACAGCTCTGGTGGCACAGGAACATACTGACGTTGAATTGTACCGTTGGGATTTATCATAAGTTGCCCAGTTTCTTCGTCATATAATTTATCCCAAGTACCGTCTATGTTTACAGAAACTGTTACTCTATCGATAGAAGGACTACGTTCCTGCTGATATTCCATTGTATTAATTACGTTATTTTGCCTAACTCCCGTTTCTTCCGAAGTACCATATAGATTTGACATATCTGAATAAACAGGTGGATTTTGACCCTCTACTCCCGCAGGACCTTCTGGATTATAACCTGTTCCTGTCCAAACTCTAGTAACGGTTTCAGAAGAAATAGGCAAAAAATCACGATATTCCGAATCATCGTAAGGAGTATTTCTGTTATCTTCTCTAATAGTTATAGGACTATATTCCACGCCAGATTCTTGACGAGTAGACATATCCATATCTATTTTTATGTTCAAGTCTCGAACACGATCTTCGCTAAAGATTACCTGTAAAGACTTAAGAATATCTGCTCGATACTTCATCTCTAACTGGGCAATAAGTTTTTGTTCCTTTGCGATTATATCGACACGCTCACTAGCTTCCATACCAGCAAAATCGTTTATAATGTTGCCAGAAGAATCCGCAATGGTAATATTTTCTTCTTGAAGCCCTTGAACAGCTTTTAAGAGTAATTTTTGAATACCTTGAATCTTTTTTTTGTTTGTTGTTATATCGCTACCTGGCTTAGGATAAATTATTACACTAGCTGTGGTGGGGTCTTGTTCTGAAGCAAAGGTTGCTCGCTCTGGAATAGTAAGCACCACATTAGCATTATCAACATCATCAAGGGCTTCAATGTGTTGAGTAACCATCTGAGTTATTGAACGCTGAAGATTTACATTACGCTCAAAATCTGTGGTCGTCCAACGCTCTGTATCAAACAAAGCCCAAGGATCTACACTAGAAGGAACTAAATCTTCTCGAATTAAGACTGCACGCATTCTGCGAGCTGTAGCTTCATCTGGAACAGATATTATACCAGAAGCACTTACAGATGCGTCTACGTTTTCTTCCGCCAAACGAAACAGGATATTGTCCAGAACGGTAGTATCAGTTATTGCAACATTAAAAAGTGGTGTAGTACTTGGCGAAGCTGAAAACCGCATCAAAAGCACAAAAGCCAGAACTACCGCCGCAACTATAGCAAAGAGTATGATTTTTTGAACCAAAGACCACTTAGCCCAGAGTCCTTTTACAGATGAAACAAGCTTTTTAAGCCATTCGTTCATTTATACCTCCCATAGGAGAGATTCCCCTCCAACGAACGAACCGATAACAATTCAAAACATTGTAACATATAATTTTTATACTGACAAGGTTTTAAATACAGCCTTGCTCAAAATATATAGCAATTTTATCAGCGAGTTGTAGTAATTTCGTTCCAGCCACTTACAAGACGATCAATAACAGTCTGGGCTAAACTCAAAGACATACTAGCTTCTGCCATGGCTATAGTTACATCATGTATATCAATTGAATCGGGATCAGTAATCATTTTTTCAACGTTTTCTGTCGAAGAAATCTGTTTGCCATTAACATAGTTGACCGCATCCATAAGGTAGTTTTCAAAAGAGCCTGTAACTTTCTTTTTACCATCAGTTCCTTCCTTTACCTCTGAATTAGAAGCAACAGAAGAAACTATAGCCGAAGATCCAATATGTGCAGCATTTGTACGAATCAAATCAAAACTTCCTAACATTTCTTTGCCCCTTGTATAGCAATACTATACACAGATTATCGTGCAATTTCCAGTGCACTATTGAACATATCTTTTGAACCTTGAATTACAGATGAATTTGCCTCGTAGGCTCTAGAAGCTGAAATCAAGTCAACCATTTCATTTACCACATTAACATTAGGATATTCAACATAACCAGCATTTGGACCTGATTGAATCGCATCTGGATGAGTGGGATCATAAACCATTCGCCCCTGTGTTGTATCAGAAACAATACGACTTACTTTTACGCCCTGTCCTGGTCCATCATCTATTGCAGCAGGAACATACGGATTTCTAAAAACTGTTCCTTGCCCAAGTGATTCAAGAATTAATGTCTTTTTTTGGAATTTTCCACCCTCTGGAGTTCGTGTTGTAGAAGCGTTTGCAATATTATCAGCAATCACATCTGTACGAAGCCTCTCTACACTCATTCCTGTTGCTGCAATATTAATGCTTGTAAAAAGTCCCATTTTATCCCCCTATTTTACAGCTTTTGCATAGCGATTTTTACTTGAGAAAACTCAAATGCCTGCATCTGTGTCAAAAGTTGATAGTTCATCTGCGTTTTCAATATTTCCATAGCTTCTTGTTCAGCATCCACATTGTTCCCATTAGCTTTTGAAGTTGTTAAATAGTCCGTAACCCTACGTGGTTCAACAGTTCGATAATCAATAGCACCTTCGGACTGAATGTGGCGTGAATCTGTAGTAATCATCTGAAAGGAATCCGCTGCTTTTTCCTCTGACTCAAGAGCCTTTTTAAGTTGACTTTCAAAATTTACTGAAGTGCGTTTAAAGTTGGGAACCTCTGCATTTGCCAAATTATTTGCAGAAACCTGATAGCGAAGAGTACTAACATCCATTGCTCTATGCAACAAGTCTACTGATTTAGTAAATGTGTTCATCAAAGTCCTCCAACAAAAGCAGTTTATTATTCGAAACTACCCATATACTATATCTTCGGCAGAGAAAAAATGTAGTTTAGAGGTTTATTTAATAAAACTACAATATGATGTCTTTTACATAAAACACGCATATTATTTTAGAGAATTTACCAACTCAGCAATACGGTTTAAAGCTAGTTTTATTTTATTTATATCTGTTGCATAACAACAACGTATATGACCTTCACCACCCGCACCAAAAACAGAACCTGGCACTACTGCAACTTGATATTGTTGAATAAGTCGAGCAGCGAATTCCTCAGAAGTAAGACCTGTGGAACGTATATCAGGGAAAATATAAAATGCACCTTCCGGTTCTACAACAGATAAGCCCATTTCTGTAAAGGCTTTGTACATTAAGTTTCGCCGTTGCTGGTAAGAAACACGCATCTTTTCCACTTCTGCCCAACCATTTCTTAAACCTTCCGCTGCTGCATATTGGCTCATAATTGGAGCACAAATTGATGAATATTGATGGAGTTTATATATCTGTTCCATAAGTTCTTCTGAACAGCATAAAAAACCTATTCGCCAACCAGTCATAGCAAAAGCTTTTGAAAAACCGTTAAGCACGATTGTATAATCTTTCATCCCTTCCACAGAAGCGATGGAACAATGTTGATTTCCATCATATACCAGCTCGCAATATACTTCATCAGAAAGAACCCATATCTGGTGTTTTTTTACTACCTGAGCAATCTTTTCTAGTTCATCCTTTGGAATAATCCTACCAGTTGGGTTACTCGGGCTGCAAAGCATTATAGCCTTTGTTTTTGGTGTTATTTCTTGTTCAATCTGCTGTGCTGTAGGGTAAAAGCCATTTACAGACGTATCTAAATGCACAAGTTTTGTATCACACAAAGACGCTAAGGGTTGGTAGGAAACATAACAAGGTTCACATATAATTATTTCATCCCCAGGATTAAGAATTGCTCTAAGAGTTGCATCTATTGCTTCTGAAACACCTATGGTTATAAGTACTTCTTTTTTTGCGTCATAATGCATATTGTAGCGACTTAAGTATTTTGAAATCTCTTCTCTAAGTTCTAAAAGTCCCCAATTAGACGTATAAGAAGTATGCCCCTGCTCTAAGTGATAGTAAGCTTCTTCTCTCATAAGCCATGGAGTAGAAAAATCTGGCTCACCTACACCAAGAGATATAATATCATCTCGACCTTGAATTAACTCAAAGAACTTTCTTATTCCAGAAGGCGGAGCTTCCATCATTTTTTGCGAAAAACGGTCATTTCTTGTATTCATCAAGCAATTACTCCTTGCCGCCTATCTTTTTTTTCATCAACATAAAGCACATCGTTTTCTTTGTAAGTTTTAAGTACGAAATGGGTCTTGGTGCTTTTTACACCATTTAGCGTAGAAAGTTTTTGTGCCACAAAAAATGCCACATCCTGCAAAGAATCCCCTTCAATTATAACTTTAAAATCATAACCGCCAGACATCAGGTAAAGAGATTTTACTTGAGGAAATCTGAAGATTCTTTCCGCTAAAGCATCAAAACCATGTTCTCTCTCTGGCGTAACTTGTATTTCTATCTGAGCCCTAACTTTTTCTTTTGCTTGAGCTATTTTTTCTGGATTCACTATGGCAGCATATTTCATGATAATGCCATCTTCTTCTAGCTTTTTTATTATGGACTCAACCTCTGTAGCAGTCCGTTTAGTCATAGCTGCTATGTCTTCTACCGACAAGCGAGCGTTATCTTGTAACAAATTTAAAATTTCTTCCATAGCTGAATTCCTTCAAAATTATCTGATTACTACAATATACTTTTTTTTGTTAATGTACAATAGTTTTAACATACAGTAATATTCATTGAACAAAAGTCTTTGTAGATGATATACTTTTATCGTGAATATTAAAGACAATTTAAGAGAATATTTTTCCCTATTTATTGCATTTTTTAAAATTGGCTCTATAACCTTTGGTGGTGGTCTTGCTATGCTACCTATAATGGAAAAGGAACTTGCAGAAAATCGCAACTGGACAACAAAAGAAGAACTTTTAGACTATTACGCTATTGGTCAATCCACACCAGGAATAATAGCAGTAAACGTAGCAACCTTTGTAGGATATAATCGCAAAGGGATATTAGGGGGCATTGTAGCCACTGCAGGAGTTGTCGTACCTTCCATAATAATCATTTCAATACTTGCAGAATGTATTAGCAGTCTTTCACAAATTGAATGGATGCAAAAAGCTTTGGCAGGAATAAATGTTGCCGTAACTGCATTACTAACAAAAACTGTATGGCAATTTAGCCGCCGCTCAATAAAAAACTTCTTCTCTTTTATTATTTTTGCCGCCGCCTTTTGTGCCATATATTTTTTTAACGTAAACACAGTACTAGTAATAGCTACAGGTGGTATTCTTGGAATACTATTAAATTTTGTACTTTGCAACCCTAATAAAAAAAAGTCAAACACTGATAAGGAGCAACCTAAATGAGTCTCTTGCAACTAATGTTTGTTTTTTTCTACGTTGGATTATTTACAATCGGCGGCGGTCTTGTAGCTATAAGTCTTATGTACGAACCAATAGTTGGCGGAGGCTTAATAAACTCAGAGGATTTCTATAACATGGTAGCTATTTCAGAGTCTACACCTGGTCCGATTGGGATAAATATGGCCACTTACATCGGTTACGAACTTTATGGACCTTGGGGTGGAATTGCAACAACCGCTGCGACAGTGTTACCTTCTCTAATTATTATCATGCTAATCGCAAAGTTTTTTTCTAGCTTTCACGACAAGCCATTGGTAAAAGCAGCCTTTACAGGACTAAGACCTACAGTTACCGGAATGATTTTAGTTGCAGCTGTTCAAGTTTTCGAGATTGCCATATTGAAAGGTAGTCCAACTCCAGAAAGCACTTCCTGGTATAATGTATTTAATATACCAGCACTAATATTTTATATAGCTACAACCCTCACACTATTGCGTACAAAACTACATCCAATAATTGTAATTGCTGCAGGTGCTGTATTCGGAGTGATACTTCTTTAATTTTAACTAAGCTTTTGCTGCCCCGGCTTTGGCAGCAGCTGCAGCCTTCACACTTTGGACAAATAACGTATTTTGATCTTCCCTTCCCTGAACAGAAAAAACTGGACTGCCATCTTTCTCTGAAGTACGACAGATAGGTATATCCGAAGAAACATAGGCGGGGCTATCTTTATCGCTAATCCACCAGTTAAGAACAGCAGCTACAGATAAAGTATATTTTAGTAAGTTTAAATTTGTAGCTTTGGTCTTTTCTTTGCCCCGCCTTGCACCAAGAAGTACATCTATACGATGAGAAACTACGTTAGGAATATCAAAGCTATATGGTTCTAAGATATTTGCTATTTCTTGAACGGAAGTTTCATTTTTTACGGCATTGTCTGCAGCCACTGTAATTCTTTTCAACTCTGATACAAGAAGAGATACCCGTAAAGAAAGTGGACGCATTTTTGATTCGTTAGATGGTTTTTCTAGCAACAACTGTTCAAATTTTAAATGGGGCAAATAATTATAAAAAGTATGCCATTGCATATTCGAAATAAGTCTTTTTCCGTATTGGCTGTAAGCAAAATCTTTTTGAGAGTATAGCTTATTCACAAAATCTTTAAGATACGGAACGTAAAGTTTATCAAACAATGTTTCACGATATGCTGACCAATCATTCATAACTTGAGCTAAAGAATCCGCCTGAAGTACTGACTTTGCATCGTTTTTGGATGAATCTTCTACCAAACCAATATTACGGCAACCTTCAAGCAAATCTTCTATTATTTTGATAAGAATTATGGTAATTTGTAAAGGGTTTTTCGGCGAAAGTAAATTTAAACCATCTGGAAAAGAATATAATGGCTGGAAAAATGGATACATATCTGGCAAATTTTCTATTTCAAGCCACCCTGCACCAGGAAAAATCCTATCAAGAACCTTTATTCCTGATTGAACAAGCTCTATTTCTTTTTTTTCAATGGCTTTCTTTTGTTGCTCCTTTATTTGTTCTTCTTCCGTTTTTTCAGCTTTTGCCACATCCAAATTAGGCTCAGCAGGTTTTTTTTGCGGAAGAACAACATCAAATTTGGTCATACCCAAAAAACCAAAAACTTTAGGCAACTGCTTGGTCATAAGTTGCTGAAAATCCATATATTCTGAGCAACACATTCTTAAAAGCAAAGGATACATTCCCTTAATAACTCGATTGTAAAGATAAGACCATTCCACCGCAATTTCTCGTATCAAGCTCTGAACCCTATCTTTTTTTACATCTGGATATTGCCTAAGTTCTGCGGTTATAACTTGAAGTAATTCTGCAGATTTTGTTTCTCCAAGAAAATAAAGGGTAAGCAAAAGTCTGTAAATTTGGCGAACAAATGGAATCATACTTGTTATGGTTTGCGAAGAAGAATTACGCTCTAACTTACGAAAACTTTCTTCTAGTTCTTCTACATTCCATGAACTTACAGTCCTAAGGAACATATATTTTGGTTCATCACCAGAAGCTATTTTGTTGCGATATGATTCTGGTGAAAGATTTATTAGTTCTTTAACATTCGTCTGAAAATTCCTTATTCTAAGCACATAGTTTTTTGCAGAAATAGTAATAAACATAGGTGCAATTTTTTCTTGTCCACCTTTGGTAAAAACAGCAAAAAAATTGAAAATTCCATAACTTTGTTTGATTTTGTAATCAGGCGACATCATTAATTTGTCAATTTTATTTCTTTCTTTAGGAGATATAGCTGGCAACACATCTTTTCTTTCTACTGGCTTTGCTTCGTCAAATTGCGAACTTACAGAAGATTTTTCAGAAGTAACAAAATCCTGTACATTCTCTTCTGTGTTATCATAAGACCTAGATTTTCTCTCTCCGTTTCTTAAGTTACGGGTTTTCATTGCAGAACGAACTTTTTTTAAGGCAACTTCGTCCACCGGTGCAGATTTTTCAAATCCAATTTCTCCACCAAGAATTTTTGTCATCTTTAAAGCTTCTTCTTGGTCGATAGAACCAATATTTTTTCTAGTTTTATCTAACTCTCCCGGTTCGTAACGGTACACAGGTTGTTTTTTTGGTGTATTCTGTTCTTCCATAATTTCTTCCTCAAAACCAGTTATAGACGCATAAGTTGTTTACGTACCATACCTGAAAAATCTTTGATTGTAACAAGTTGCCCATCTTTCGTTTGTATTGCCCCATCAAAAGTTCCATAGATTGAACGACCTTGAGTACGCAAAATAAATATACTTAAAGTCCTTGAATGCTCTGAAACAGGAGTAAATGAAAGGTCAACCATATTTTCTGTATCTTGAATTATCCATTTTCCCTTTATTCCAAATGGATAGGTTATTTTTACAGGAGGCAGGGGCGTTACCTGCCCATCGTAAAACAAAAAGTTATCGTTGTAAACATCGGAATTCGCTGCATCAATATTGGAAGAAGAAATACTAAAAGACAAACATTTATCCTTAATCATCCCAGCAGCCATTGCAGAAACAACTTTTAACCTAAGCTTATAATAAGCTCTTGTAACTTCTAGTAATACACTTCCTTCTGAGCCATACTGAACTGGCTGAGTATGTGCTCCGTGTTTTTGAAGAGTGATACTACCTACGAGAGGTCCTGTTCTAAACCATTTTGCCATACACCGCCGCATAACTGGAGCTGGCAATACAACAGAAGCCGCACAATGAGCAGGATTGTCCATTGCAACATTAAATGCTGCCGACACATCAGGTCGTGCAGAATCCCCTTGCAAATCAAATATTGTTGAAAGGCAATTACGGCTTGTATCCCAACTGACACGGATGTATCTACGGCGACTAAAAGAAATACATACTCCTGTATCGGTTTTTTTTGGAACGATACGTCGCCTAGGACCTATAACTGCACGATATGCCAACTTACGCCCCGTATTCTTTTCCCACAACACAACCTCAGCGTGACCAAAAAGTCTTGCATCAAAAAAATCTATTCCACCGATGAATTCTTTCGTATTAAACATATAAAACAAAGAACTACGAATACGTAGATCCGTTATAAAAGTAGGTAATGGAAGAACCCCAAATGGTCGTTCCACACCCCTAATATCCAATTTTTTTGGAACATCTGAGAAAGTGCCAAAAACAGGTTTTCCGTTTTTTATAAGCTTTTCTGGTGGTTCTATAATTTTTCTTGAATACACGCCACAAGCCCCGACAAATAATTATACATAAAAGTTTTCAAAATAGCAAAGGTTTTTAATCTAAATGTTGTTTTAAATAAGTTTTTAGAGCGTTTCGTGCCGAATCAAAGGCCAAGGGCAAGTTATCTATATCTGAATCTGATTCCACCTTGTGTAACGAAAAACTTTCTACTTCGCTTTGTTGTGGGGTAAGACTTGAAATTAAATCTGAAGAAGGAAAGTCCTTTTTTAATTTGGCAGCAAAAAAAATATCGCAAGTTTTATAAACAATATCTTTGTATTCGTAGGTATTTGGACTTGTACAAACAAAACTAACAGAGGCGGGAGTTATACCCGTTTCTTCTCTACATTCACGAAAAGCAGCTTCTTCTGCCGACTCATTTGGGTCAACAAAACCACCAGGTAATGCCAAAAAACCTTTTCGGGGTTCTTTTGCTCTAGTTTCAAAAAGAATTCTACCTTGAGCATCTTTAATAATTAAACCAACAGAAGCAGCAACATTGTTAAACAAATCAAAACCACAACTTGAACAAACCCAGTGTCGTCTTTGCACATATGTTATGGCGGATTTTTGTCCGCAACACGGACAAAACTTAAACACAGCATTTTTATCAGACATATTTGCCTCCATAAAATTTATCTTAAGAATAAAATCGTGCTGTAAGAGCCTCTGCTAAAACATCAGCACGTTTTAGAGTTCTAATAAAAAGCGGCACAATTAAGGGTAACAGCTTTTTTATTTTTTTTACAAAACCTTTTGTATCTCCAAGTCCGCCACGAATAATTTGGACTTTTATTATTAGTGCTGCCTCTTCTGCAAGCAATGGAACAAAACGATAAACTATTCCAGCTACCATTGTTACATGACGTACTGGTATTTTAAACCATGTTAAGGGTTTAAGCAAATTTTCTAACCCCTCTAACACTTGTTGTTCATTTATACTGTAAACAAAAACTGCAAGAGTAATAAATGCCGTTAAAAGGTGAAAAAACATCATTAAAGTCGAGTGTAATTTGCTAACTGTAAGAACAAACACACCAACCGAGAATAAAACTTTATCTTGAAAATCTGTTGGCAAAAAAAACATCTGCAAAACAAAAAACAACAACACCCAAGGCAAAATCTTAAGCAAAGATTTAATCATTTTTACCACAGGGTAGCGAGCTAGAACAGCGTAGGCAAAGGAAGCAACAAAAAAAGTAGCGGCAAGGGGAATAGTCTTTGTAACAAAAGAGGCAACAAAAAGAAACAAAAAAACAATATATTTCCACAAAGCTGGCAAAGCTTGTATCGCTGATTTTTTTACAGAACCTACAGAAAAATTAGTTCCGCAGTTTCTTAAAAAATCTAAAAGCTGCAAGCCGCCCCTTTTTTGAACAGGAGGCAACGAAGTGTTACATTCCATCTGTAACTGAGTATCTTCTATGCAAACAGAATAATGAGCTTCTAAGGCTTCTTCTTGTCTGTGAGTGGTAAAAACAACAGTCTTACCAGATTCTGTAAGAGATTTAAGTGTTTGCATTACGGAACGGCGGCTTTTTGCATCTAGCCCCGCAGTAGGTTCATCAAACAATAGAATTTCTGCATCAAGAGCTATTATACTAGCTAAAGATAATTTTCTTTTTTGCCCACCAGAAAGAGAAAAAGTTCTTCTTTCTGCAAAAGTATCAAAAGGAATATCAGCCGCCTCCATAGCAAAACGAACCCTTTTTAAAAGTTGTATTCCAGAAAGCCCCTCGTTTTTTGGTCCAAAGGCAACATCGTCAGCAGCAAATTCTTCAAACAAAGCACGTTCGCAAGCCTGTAGTGCCAATACCGGAACACTGCTACACTTTACACAACCAGATTGAGCTTCTAACAATCCGGCGGCTAATTCTAGCAAAGTAGATTTCCCACTACCAGAAGAACCCATTAATGCGGTTAAGCAACCTTTTTTTATTTCTAACGAAAAGTCCTTAAAGATTTTATCCTTAGTTTTGTTTGTATTGTCGTATCCAAAAGTTATTTTATCAAAAACAAGTGCCGCCTCTTTGCATTTTTCAACAGTTTGTGTTTTTTTGGAATAATCCTCTTTAGGAAAAGAATAATCTTTGCCGAATAAACTAGATACGAAAGATTTTTTTTCAAAAAATTCTTTCGTACTTCCATCAAAAACGAGTTTGCCATCTTCTATTGCTAAAATTCTAGTGGCTTTAGCTGCTTCTTCAATATCATGGGTTATATGAAGTAAGGTTGCTCCCTGTCTATACCATTGCTCAAACAAATCAAGAATATAAGTCCTAGATTGAGCATCTATCATGGAAGTAACTTCATCTAAAACAAACAAATCGGGATTCATTGCCTTTATTCCAGCTAAAGCTAATTTTTGCTTTTGACCTTGAGAAAGTTGGTGGGTTTTTGATTCAAATTGATTAAGTAAACCCACAGAATCAAGGGCCTCTTTTGTACTTTGTTCCACTTGAACTGGAGTAAAATTTAAATTTTTAGGACCAAAGGATGTGTCGTTTTTTACGATTCCTGCAACAATTTGATTATCTGGCCACTGAAAAACCATTCCACAACGAACATTTTGCTGCAAACAAAGGGATCCTTTTGTAGGGAAAAGCAAACCACTTATAATACGACCAAGAGTACTTTTACCTGAACCGTTCATACCTAAAATGGCTACATATTCACCTTGTTCAATCTTAAAACTAACATTCTCTAATGCCACAATTTTGCTATCAGGGTAAGAAAAAGAAATATTATTTACAGCAACCATAGACATGATGAAAGTATATACTTTTTTTCAGTATTACCGCAAGTTACGCCCCCTTTTCAAAAGTCTTTTACATAGCAAAAAAAAACGATATAATTGAACCCATGAACAAAGAAACTCATGTTGTCATTATACAACCGCCACTGGTACAACTTAATACGCCATACCCTTCTGGTGCATATCTTAAATCCTTTTTTCAAAGGATAAAATCGGATTATCCTGAATTTTACATTGGGCAAGTAAAATGGCTAGACCTTTCGATTATGCTTTTTCATAGTATCTTTTCTGTACAAGGACTAAAACATATTTTTTCTGCAACAGAAGAAAAGGCTTTAGAACAAGCAACCCTTAGCGAAAAAATTGGTCAAACAAACGAAGCATTTAATTTACGAAGATACATCAGTCAACAAGAAGCTTGGATAAAATGGATTGAACCTATAAAACAAATTTTATCCGCAAGTAGCCGAGAATTATGCCATGAGTTTGTAAGTTCCCCTGCAATTCCCAGAGGTCAGCGTATGGAAAGCTACCTTCAAGAATTAGAAAGAGAAGTAGATAGTGACGATGCAAGAATTCTTGCTTCTCTTGCCTTAGCAGACTTAGCAGATTATATCTGTGTTATGTTTGATTCAGCCTTTACTTTAATTCGCTATGGCGAATCTATTGCTACAAGCATCACCGATTTTAACCAAGTTGAATCAATGATTAACTCACCAATACTAAAAAAATTTTATGAACCTTTGTTAGAAAAAATATTAAATGAACTACCTCAAGAAGGAAATCTGCTTATCTGCATAACTTGTCCTTTTCCTGGCACATTAGCAGCAAGTTTGTTTACAGGAAGAAAAGCAAAAGAAAAATTTGGTTGTAGAGCCAAAATTATAATGGGTGGCGGTTACGTAAACACAGAACTAAGAGAACTGAAGAATTCTGCCCTTAGCCAATATATTGACGGTCTGAGCTTTGACAGAGGTTATGGCTCTTATCTTAATTTATTCACTCAACTTTGCCAAAATAGCAACCAACAAGATACCAAAATATACAAGCTCAGACAATTTTTTCCAAAAAATATAATTGATTGTTCTAGTACGGAATCTAATTCTAACTGGGCAAAAAAAGAAGATTATTACACAAGTTGCGTTTTTCCTGACTATAGCGAAATTGATTTTTCTCTTTATCCAAGGTTATTAGATAGCCGTAATCCAATGCACCGACTGTGGTCAGATGGGGCTTGGATAAAAGCATATTTAGCCCATGGTTGCTACTGGCATAGGTGTGCATTTTGCGACACAACTTTGGATTATGTTTATGCATACCGAAAAACACAAATTAAAGCTTTACATGAACACTTATGGCAACAAGCAGAACAACAAAAAATTTTTGGAATACATTTAGTTGATGAGGCCGCTCCGCCAGTTGCTTTAGCAGATTTTGCCCTTTGCAACCTGAAAAAAAACCATCCTCTTTCATTCTGGGGTAATATACGCTACGAAAAATCATTTTCCAGAGATTTAGCAGATTTATTAGCTCATTCTGGAATGACAGGAGTTTCTGGTGGGATTGAAATTGCTAATAGCAGGGGATTAGATGCAATTTCCAAAGGAACAGATTTGGACTCTATAATCGCCGCCTGTGCAGCGTTTAAAGAAGCTGGTATTTTAACTCATGCCTACATGATTTATGGCTACTGGCTAGAAACCCCACAAATTCTTTCTGATTCTATGGAAACCTTGCGGCAACTTTTTTTAGCAGGATTAATTGACAGTGCATTTTGGCATAAATTTGTTCTTACAAAACATTCAACTGTATACGCTCAATATAAAAAAGGTTTTTTTCAAGAACTTAAGCCCTTTGATTCTACAACAGGCGGCGTTTTTGCCTGTAACGATTTACACTTCGCCGAAGAGAAAAAAAGCAACCGCTATTCATTTGGATTGCAACAATCTGTGGCTGCATGGATGGCTAGAAAAGAATTAAATCGTAGCGTAAACACTTGGTTTGATTTTCCCTTCCCTAAACCTTCTGTTCCAAAGGATTTTGTTGACAAAGCAATTACAAAATATGAAGAAAAGAGAAATGCAGCATTTAAAGATTTTGAAAACTTTAAAAACACAAAGGGCTACTCATACATTTGGCTTGGTGGCAAACCCTTCGTTACAACAAAATGTTGCGGTAATACAAACAAGTTACAAATATGTTGGAATTATATGGGAGAACTATTGTTCAACAATCTTGAACCGAATACAGATTTAACTACAGCAAAAAAAATTGCATTAAGTCTTTTCAACATGAAAGCAGATTCTCAAGAAGAACTATTATCAACTTCAGCAGAATTTTTATTCAACAATCTTACAGAAAAGATGTATCACGGTTTTCGTGGCAAAGGCTTATGTAGAATTCGCTAAAACAAACAAGATATGTTTCCTTGCCCATAGCGAACTTACATGATATAGTTAGCCTATGTCATGTACTGAATCATATATTTCTGTTCAAAATTGTGCAATCTGCAACGGAAAAAACATTTTAGTTAGCCCTTTTTCTTGGGAATTCAAAATAGGTCAAGTTTGGCTTGTAACTGGTCCAAACGGCGGAGGAAAAGATTTTTTTGTTCAAGCATTAAAAAATCAAAATGCCACCTTCGGTCAAGTTTATTTTGAAAAGCAAAGAGAACAATCGTCATATTTTAATTCCTTTGGGAATAGCATATCTCTTGTTTCCCTAGAAGTAGCTGCTTCTTTAATTGAAGAAGAGCGACAAAATGACGAAAGCGATTACATAGAAGGTGGTGTTGATATTGGTCGTACAGCGGAACAATTTATTAGCGAAGTACTACCACCAAATTATTGTTTCAATCTAAAAGGTAGCCGAGAAGTAGAACTTTGCGGTATTAAATCTGTTTTAAACCGTGGACTAAAATATCTTTCTACAGGCGAAATTCGTCGAGTTCTTTTGTGTCGTTCATTACTTTCAAAAAGTCGGCTCTTAATTTTATCAGACCCCTTTGCAGGTTTAGACCTAGAATCTAGAACTATACTGCGAGATTTTCTTTCTGTTATGGCAAAGGAGCCGTCAAAAGATACCGCTATAATTCTTTGCATGGAAGGTTTAATCGAATTACCAGAAGGAATAACAGATGTACTTGAATTTACTGACGGAAAAGTATCCTTTTGTTCTTCCATAGCTGAATACGCTAAAACTCACCAGCAAAGACAAAAAAATAATGAAAAAAATAAACTACAACAAAAAGAAAAAATATCTCAAACAGTTAAAGAAATTCATTTTGAACGCCAACTAATAACCAATACTCAACAAAAGAACCATTCCAAAACACAAATATCTCAAAATTCACAAGAGTTAGTATCTATGCACAACGTAAATGTTGGTTGGGGTGGTCACACCGTACTAAAAAATTTAACTTGGAGGCTTTACGCTGGGCAACACTGGCTTATACGAGGACCTAACGGTTCTGGTAAAACAACGCTACTAGAACTTATAACTGGCGACAATATGCAAGTATTTTGCAACGATGTTTCCATATTTGGTCGTCGCCGTGGCACAGGAGAAACCGTATGGGAAATAAAAGAAAAAATGGGAATTGTATCCTATCGTTTACATCTTGAATACAGAATGATTGGAAACACTGATTTAGAAGCAGTTCTTTTGTCTGGCTTTCATGATAGCATTGGGCTTTACGAACAGCGTTCTCAAGTAGAACAAGCGGCTGTCAAGAAGTGGCTTTCATTTGGCGGATTTTCTGGCAGAGAACATGAACCATTTAATTCTCTTTCTTATGGTGAACAAAGGGCAATATTGATACTACGAGGGGTAGTAAAATGTCCTACGCTTCTTGTACTTGATGAACCTTGCCATGGGCTTGATGAAAATTATCGAAATCGTATATTGCAACTTTTAGAATCAATCGCAGATACAGGTTCTACAACTTTGCTTCACGTTACTCATGACCCCACAGAAGTTTTATCTTGCGAAAAACATATACTTGAACTAAGACCCAAGGAAGATCCCATGTATAAAATCATCACTCAATAAAATATGAATATAAAAAATAATTTTCTTAAGCTAATGATGAGTATTTTTTACTGTACATTGCTATAATATTAGTGTATAAAATAGTTTAACCTAACTTACAGGAGTAAAACCATGGCAGAAACTCTTAGAGCCGTAGACATTATCATGAAAAAAAGAGGAAATCCTATAAATCCTTCCGGAGAGGAACTTTCTAGGCAAGAGTTGGAATTTCTTATAAATGGTTATGTTGCAGGAACAATTCCTGAATACCAGATTTCTGCTTGGCTTATGGCTGTTTTTTTTAATGGAATGACATTTAATGAAAGTGCAACTTTAACAGATATAATGCTACATTCTGGCGATATAATGAACCACCACAACACTGATATTCCAAACCTAAAAGGTCCTTTCGTCGATAAACATTCCACCGGAGGTGTAGGCGACAAAATATCTTTGCCACTCGCACCAATCGTAGCAGCTTGCGGCATACAAGTTCCAATGATGAGCGGTCGTGCTTTAGGACACACTGGTGGTACTTTAGATAAATTGGAATCCATAGAAGGCTACAAAGCTACCCTTCCAACCCAAAAGTTTCAACAACTTATTGCCAAAACCGGATTTGCCATGACAGGACAAACTAAAACCGTAGTTCCTGCTGACAGATTACTTTATGCTTTACGTGATGTAACAGGTACTGTAGAATCAATTCCTCTTATAACAGCAAGCATACTCTCAAAAAAAGTTGCGGAAGGTTCTGATGCTCTTGTTTTTGATGTTAAATACGGTTCTGGGGCATTTATGAAAACCAAATCTGATGCAGAAAAACTAGCACTTAGCTTAGTAAAAACCGCACAAGCTATGAAAAAAGAATCTTCTGCCCTTATTACAAATATGCAAAGTCCCCTAGGTAACAAAATCGGCAACTTTTTGGAAATTGAAGAAACTTTAGAGTGTCTTAATGGCAAAGGTCCATCAGATGTAATGGAATTAACTTTCAGTCTAGCAGTTCAAATGTTGTTACTTGGAGCTAAACTTGAAGGAAAAAAACTTGAACCACAAGAAGCTTTAAATCGTTGTCATTCAGCTGTAACTTCAGGAAAAGCTCTTGAACTTTTTTTACAAAATGTAGCCGACCAAGGTGGTAATCCAGACAAACTTATTTTACAAGTTGGAAAGAGACGTAGCAATTTTTACACAAAACTTGTTGCAAAAAAAGATGGTTACATCTCAATGGATGCCTATAAAATCGGTCTTTCTGGAGTATACCTTGGTGTTGGTCGAAATCGAACAGAAGATTTAGTTTGTTCTGATGCAGGTTTCATTTTACACCGACATCATGGGGATTTGGTAAAAAAAGGCGAATTAATTCTTGAAATTTTTGGTAAAGATAATCAATGCCTTGATCCTGCTTTAGCCATGGCAGAAGAAGCAATAACATACTCAAACGAAAAACTTATTTTAGAACCATTGATTTACAGGGAAATAAACTAAACATGATTTGCGAAAAAAAAGAAATCTCAAGAGATGAAATTATTGAATTGTGCAATCGTTTTGGCTGTTCAGCTTTAACCGCATCTATTCTTGTGCGAAGAGGTATAACCAATGGAGAAAGTATTCAGTATTACCTTGAAAATGATTTGCGGTATCTTCATAGCCCATTCCTTTTGTCAACAATGGAAGACGCTGTTGATCGCATTCTTGACGCAAAAGAAGAAGGTGAAAAAGTATTAGTTTTTGGCGACAGAGATGTTGATGGAATAACAAGCACAACAATATTATATCAATGTCTGGTAGAATTAGGAATTGATGTAAAGTGGCGAATTCCCACCGGAGAAGATGCATACGGTCTATCAATAAATGCTGTAGAAGAATTTGCAGCAGAATATGGTACTTTAATTATTACAGTAGACTGTGGCATTTCAAATAATCAAGAAATTGAAAGAGCAAACCAACTTGGTATAGATGTAATTGTAACAGACCATCACAATCCACCAGAAGAATTACCAGATGCAGCGGTTATAGTAAATCCCAAGATGCCAAACTCTGGCTATCCTTTTCCGGACATTTCGGGTTGTACCGTAGCTTATAAGTTAGCTTGTGCATTACGCTTTGCAAAAACCGAACTGTACAAACAAGAAATTTGCCTTCTGAATGTAAGACCTGTAAACGAAGCATATATAATTGAATGTGCAAAAATAGTAAACATGACTGAACGAGGTCGGCTGTCCGAAACCATAGTTCCTGGAATGGTACGCATAGAAAATACACGTTTAATACCTTTTTTACGAGGACAGCAAATACTTGTATGGGATGCACCTTTGCAAAAAAAGCAACTTCAAAAAATTTTTGGCAACGGTGTGGAATTCAATATGATGGATATTCGTGAACAAGTTGCTTCTGTAATTCCAGCTGTAAAAAATGCCAGTTTACTAAGAGTTAAGGAAATGTCTAAAATTTTGCATTACAAAGACGGCGTTTCTTCTGAATTAGATGGGTTTTGCAACATTTTTATCACATATATCAACAAAAAAACTTCTAACCCGCAACAAAATAAAAGCCAGGATTTGCAACTTGTAGCACTAGCTGCTTTAGCTGACATAATGCCACTACAAAACGAAAACCGCATACTAGTACGTCAAGGAATTATGGCAATTAATAAAGGCAACATTCCTCAGGGTATACTTGAACTCATGGCAAGACTTAATATGACTGGCAAGAGATGTAGCAGCACAGATTTATCATGGAATCTTGTACCTGTTTTAAATGCTGCAGGTCGCCTTGGGCAGGCGGAACTTGCCGTACAACTTTTTTTAGAAGAAGACAAATTAAAAAGAGATAAACTTGCAGAAAAAATAATTGAACTAAACAAAGAAAGAAGGCAACTAGGAAATGACGCTTGGACATTTGTGGAAAAACAGGCTTACGAAAGTTTTGAAAGTCATAAACAAAAACTTGTTGTAGTGAAAGATTCTCGAATCCACAGAGGTGTTTGTGGAATACTCGCATCTAACTTGGTAAAGGTTTTTAATGTACCAGCTATAGCTATTACAATTATGGATGGAGGTACGGCTGTTGGTTCTATACGATCCACAAGAGGCTTTGATGTTACTGGGCTTTTAGCATATTGCTCTGAACTTTTTATAAATCACGGGGGACATAATTTTGCAGCAGGATTCAGCTTGCAAGAAGAAAATTTACCAGAACTTTTGGATCGACTGTTGCAATTTGCCCCAGAAATAGAATTAGAAAAAGAAAAAGTTCAACTACCATTTGTTGATGCAGAAATTCCGCATGAATGGCTTAACCCAGAATTACTCAACGTAATCGATTCCTTTGAACCCTACGGCGAAAGCAACCCCCCTCTTTTATTTTTAAGTCGCAATTTAAAAATAATCGCAGCGGACACCATGGGCAAAGGAGAAAGACGACATCTGAAACTCACACTCGATGCAGGAAAAAACAAGTGGCCAGGAATTATCTGGGGTGCAGCAGAAAAACTAGGACAAGAATTTAACGTAGGCGACTATGTTAACGTACTTTACCAAATAGAACGGAATCTATTCAACGGAACAGAATCTGCTCAAATGATTATAAGTGCGATAGAAAAAAACCGCTAAAAATAGAATCTATTCGCTGTCGTAGTTTATCATCGTACGCACAGGAGTTGGTGCTAGAACCTCTTGGTAATCAAGGAATGGTAAACCAACAACACCAAGGAATTCTGCAACAGTAGCTCCTCCTTGTTCTATTATGGTACGTGCTGCTTTCAAAGTTCCACCTGTTGCAATAAGGTCGTCTATAACAACAACACGCTGCCCTGCTTTAATATCATCAACATGAGCTTCTATTTCTGCTGTTCCATACTCAAGTGAATACTTACAAGAAAATGTCTTTCCTGGCAACTTGCCTTTTTTTCTAATAAGAATTAATGGCTTTTTTAAACGTGCTGCCAAGGGAGCTGCAAATAGAAATCCCCTAGATTCAATACCAGATATAGCATCAGCACCAATTTCTATGCACCATTTTTCCATCTGGTCAAGACAAAACTCAAAAGCTTCTGGGTTAACCAAAACTCCTGTTATATCATAAAACAAAATCCCTGGCTTAGGAAAATCTGGAATACGACGAATGGATTTATCAAGGACATCTAAACTACTCATAAGCATATATTACTATGGCAAAGCACCCACGTCAATACGTGCCATGGCTATTCTTTTTTGTCGCACATCCTCTAAGAGATGACACATACTCTCCGTATTATCTGCAACAAGCAAACCACGAATCTTTTCCATGGAGTCAATAAAAGTATCAATATGAGTCAAAAGTTCTTTTTTATTTGCAGCAAAAAGCTCTGTCCACAGCGGAGCATTTATCATAGCAATGCGAGTTAAATCTTCAAAACTACCACCACCAAAAGCAGTTACATTAGTATCTTCTGCACTATCTACCAAGGCAGAAGCAATAACGTGACAAAGTTGAGAAGTAAAAGCAATTTTATGATCATGAATGGTGGCATCAGTTTCTATTATCCTTGTAAAACCTATACTTGTAACAAGGTGCCTAAAAAAATCTAAATGTTCTATTTTGTTCTGCGAAAGTGGCATTAAAATATAGTTTCTTCCTACAAAGACAGCTCCTGACGCATGAACATAACCTTCTTTTTCGCCACCAGCCATTGGGTGTCCGCTAATAAAATCTACATCCTCTCGTAATATTTGAGGCAATGCAGTAATTATTTGGGACTTAACACCAGAAATATCTGTAACTACAGCTCCACTCTTAAATTCCATACGATGAGCTTTTATAAAATCCAATGTAGCCTTAGGATAAAGACACACAAAAACAACATCGCATATAGCAAGCATTTTTCCAACTTCAGAGGGACTGTAGCCACAAGAAATAATACCGTCATTTTTTGCCTGAGAAAGAGTTGCATTTTGTGTATCACAGGCTACAATATCACCTTTAGCATTTGGTACGTTTAAAATATTCTGCCTTATGGCTTTCGCAAAAGAACCACCCATAAGCCCTAATCCAACAAAACCATATACAAGGTTACTGGCATTACAAACACTTACAATCACAAAGTACGTCCTTCCACACTAGCATATTTTTTTAGTACCTTCATCAAATCATCAAACTGAGCAGGCGTTAAAGATTGTTCGCCGTCACAAAGGGCACACTCTGGATTATTATGAACTTCTACCATAATTCCATCCGCTCCTGCAGCAACAGCCGCCTTTGCTAATGTGGGAACCATCCAGCTCATGCCACAAGCATGACTTGGGTCGATTACGATAGGCAAATGACTTTGCTTTTTAAGGAAGGGGATTGCACTTAAATCCAAAATATTTCGTGTGTAGTTATCAAAACCTCGTATTCCACGCTCACACAAAATCACGTTTTCATTTCCAGCTGCCATTATGTATTCAGCAGACATAAGCAATTCTTTTACAGTATTAGCAAGCCCTCTTTTCAATAAAATAGTTTTATTGCAATTACCAAGTTCCTTCAATAAATCAAAATTTTGCATATTTCTTGCACCAATTTGAATCACATCAACGTCGTTAAAGAGTTCTAACTGAGTTATAGACATAAGTTCTGTTACAATAGGAAGTCCTGTTGCTTTTTTTGCTGCTAAAAGCAATTCTATACCTTGCCCACCCAAACCTTGAAAACTATACGGACTTGTTCGTGGTTTAAAAGCACCACCACGTAACAATCTTGCACCAGAAGCCTTTACACTTTCGGCAATATCCGTAAGTTGCTCTTCACTTTCTACAGAACAAGGACCTGCAATAATTGGTATTGAATTTCCACCAAAAACGGCTGGTGTAACTCCAAACTGTTTTGTACCAACTTCAATCAAGGAATTTTCTGGATGAAAAGCCCGGCTTGCCATTTTGTATGGAGCTTGAACCCTGACTACATTATCAACTAATTGATTAACCATTAAGCTTTCTGGTTGCATTTTTGTTGTGTCACCAACAAGACCAAGAATTGTATGGTCAATTCCTTCAGAAACATGGACGGTAAAACCCATTCCTTCTAAATGCCGAATAAAACTTTTAACTTCTGTCTTGGGCGAATTTGGCTTTAATACTACTATCAATTTCTATCTCCTATAAAATTATAAAAAACGGGCTGTCGCAAAAGCTAAAAACTTTCTCGACAGCCCGTGTATTTGCTACCAAAAGCATCCTCTTTTAGGATTGCCTTTTAACCCGTGCTTGACGAGAGGAATTCTGATAATAATAATACATCTCATAAGATGAAATCATTGAACTGTTCCTTGCCACACAGGCTAAAATTAACTTCATAATTTAAGTATGACGAAATACTACCTTAATGTCAATAGCTACCCGTTTGATAGTATGTTTACACCATTAAATAAATGATATAGAATGAGTTTATGACAGAAAAAATCACATATCTTGCAAAACTTGGAGAACTTACATTAAAAGGTTCTAATTTAAAAGAATTTGAAAACCGTCTTGTAGAAAATGCAAGACTTTACCTCGAATCTGTAAAAGCATCAGTTAGATTGTGTGCAGGGCGGCTTTATATTGAAGGTCCAGAAGAATCATGTGCGGCAATCGAATTTACTTTGCAACATCTTATTGGGATAACAGGTTGGGCTAAAACTACTGTTTGCGAAAAAAATATTGAATCAATTCGGAAAGCGGTTTATCAACAAGCTTTGGAGGCGAAAGAGGCTGGAGCAAAAACGTTTAAAATAGATACCCGACGAGCAGACAAATCTTTTCCAATGAATTCTTACGAAATAAGCTGCGAAGCCGCCGCCGATGTATATGACACAGAACTTTTACAAGTTGATGTAAAAAAACCAGATGTCCTTATTCGTGTAGAAGTCAGGGAACGATGCTTTGTTTATTGCGACAGAAATAAAGGATGCAGAGGATTACCAGTTGGAACAGGTGGGAAAGGATTGTTGCTATTATCCGGAGGCTTAGATTCTCCTGTTGCAGGTTACCGTATGATGAGAAGAGGTATGAAGGTTGACTGTGTGTATTTTCACGCATACCCCTACACTTCTCAAGAAGCACAACAAAAAGTAGAGGACTTAGCCAAAATAATAGCCATGTACGGTGTAGACACACATATAAATATCATTCCATTTACCGAAGTTCAAATGCGTATAAAAGAAAAAGCTCCAGAAGCTTTTAGCACACTGCTTTTACGTATGTGTATGATGAAGTGTGCCTCTATATTAGCACAACGAATTAATGCAAACTGTCTTATCAGTGGTGAAAGTCTTGGGCAAGTAGCAAGCCAAACTATACAAAATATGTCAGTTACAGAAGCAGCAAGTAACTACCCTTTATTGCGTCCTCTTGTTGGTTTGGATAAAGAAGAAATAGTAGAAACTGCAAAATATATTGGTACATATGAAACTTCTATTTTGCCCTACGAAGACTGCTGCGTTTTATTTTCGCCGAAACATCCAGTTTTAAGAGCTTCTATTGAGGAATCCGAGAAAATATATGCAAACTTAGAAGTAGAAGATTTGATTCAAGCAGCATTTGATAAACGAGAAGTTAAACGCTTTTCTGCTAGAGATTACGTTGCAGAAGAATTTTGCAACTCTTAAAGTCTTTTCGTATCCAAGTTTGCAACCTCAGCAATTTCATCTTTAAGAGCAAGAACAGCATCTACAACACAAGGGTCGAAATGTGTACCACTAGATTCTTTAAATATTTCCATTGTCTTTTCCAAAGAAAATGCTTCTTTGTATTGTCGCTTGCTTAAAAGAGCATCTAAAACATCTGCCGCAGCCATAATTCTTCCGCAAATTGGGATTTCTTCGCCTTTTACTCCTCTAGGGTAACCTTCACCATTCCATTTTTCGTGGTGGTAATAAGCCATATCAGAAGCAACCTTTACAAAATCTGGATCTTGTAGTTCATGAAATTCTTTTTCGATAAGGTCGTAACCAGCTTGAACGTGTTGCTTCATTTGATCAAATTCCTCTGGAGTGAATTTTCCCGGTTTTGAAAGCACATTATTGGGAACACTAATTTTTCCGATATCGTGAAGAGGTGCTGCACGAATACATAAATCAATCAATTCATCTGTAAGTTCATTTACAAAGAAACCCATTTCCCTCAATTTGAGTGCAATAAGTTTTACATATTTGCTTGTTCTCTTAATATGAGTTCCTGTTGTGGAATCTGCAAATTCTACTGTATCTGCAAAAGCAAAAATCAATTTATCTTGTACTTGTTGCAAACGTAATGTTTTGTCATATATCTTACCAATAGTTACACGAAAAAGTCTTGCTATTGATTGAGTCACCATTAAAACAAAGAAAAATTCAATCGTAAAACCTAAACTGGTAGAAATAAACCATTCTATTGCACTATCCACATCAGAAAAAATAACGTATGCTGTTTTAGATCGAACAAATAACGAAATGAGCATTAAAAAATAACAATTAAGACAGGTTAAAATTGTCGCTTTGTAATCAATATATATACAGCTCAAAAATGCTACTATCGCATAAGAAATATATATTCCAACATTTGCATTTGTTCCTAGAATAGCAATATAAATTCCAAACAAAGAAAGAGACAAAAACTTTCCAATTTTTTCATTGTTGCAAAATTTATCTGTTAAACGCAATACAATATGAATAACAAGTGAAAGCAAAATTACAAAAATCGAAAAAGAATAACTTATACGAAAAACATTCAAATACTTTAGAAGAATAAAAATCGGACCTAAAAAAATTAAATAAAAACTCAACCGCACAAACATTTCGTTTGCGTTTTTTGTATTCTGCTTAAGGAAATCTTCTATTTCTTCGCTTTTCATGCGTTAATATTATCATACAAACCATGTTTGCACAACAAAATACATTGTATGAACAAACATGGTAATATAAATAATGCGAAACTAATATCTGTAAGTAACAGAAACAGTCAGATAGTTATTTGTAATATCTTTAAGTTGAGATTTCCACGTTTCGATTGCAACAGGTACATCTTCAAGTGTCTTACCACCAGAAGTCCACTCACCTGTTTCAGGATTGATAGAACCTGTTCCAGGAAACAAATCATTCTGGACTCCCCAATTTTTTATGTACTCAAATGTATACCCCACACCCAAAGAAAACTGACCTGCTTTTGTTACAGGAAAGCGATAATCAACTTCAAGGCCAGCCTGAACAATATACATCTTAGTATCTTGACTCATAAACATAAGTCTGTCAGAAGCACTATCCATATAATCAAACTTTGGATAACCTTCTGTTTCTCCTTCTGGAAGATAACCATAGTGAGGATGGTTATTTATACTACCATCTGTAAGGAAATATCCAGCCGGTGCATTAAGATATCGTAATGCTTCTTCTGCAGTAAGAGACTGATTTACGTTTGCATGACGAATAAAAGTTCCGCTAAGTCCCACCGAAAGTCCCGAAATAGGCTCAAAGGTGGCAGAAAGAGCAACTCTGTCAGAATTAGGTGCTAACTGGCTACCAATAGCTTTTCCAGCATTTGTGTATGCTTGATAATTTATTGCATCCCCACCACCGACAACAAAAGAACCATCAAATGAATCGTATATATTCTGTTTGTGAGCATACATATATGGAGTAACAAGGGTATAGTCAAGTTGAACAAGACTAATGAAAGGCAACTGCAAAGGAGAATATTTTATTCCTGTCTGTAATGCTCCACGAATCTTCGTATCAAAGTCAAATTTTAATACATCATCTAGTGAAATATCGTCAATGAAGACATTAGTATTCCATGCAAGACCCTTAATTGGCTTTATAGAAAAGGTAACGCCCATAATCAAATTGTCATCAAACCCTGTAATTCCCTGTGCTACCATAAATGGCATAGGGATAAAGTAAGAAGGATCAAAACGGTCTCCATAAATTACGGTCTCGTATATCGAAAAAGAAAGCCACTGTAATGGGTTTGCATTAAGAGAATGCAATGCCATAAATTTATTAGGATAAATCTCTCCCCCGATACTGGAGTTAGTAGAAGCACCAAGCATAAACAAAGAGTGAGTATAGCTCCATTTTCCAGGATTTACTACTACAGAAACATTTGCAGTGTGTTGTGCATCAGGAACTACAACAAGACCTTTGTCATAAAAATCACCAAAGCTATTATGAGTAATGCCACCTTGAACATAGAACAAAGGAGTTCCAAAAGCCAAACTACCGTTCATCTCTACAAAACCATCAAGAGGTCCTATTGATGCTGCATCTCTAAACGTATACGGTAAAGAAGTATAAATTGGTAAAACAGCAGCATCATGATTTTTTACAGCAGCAATATTAAGCTTGTAGCTAGCAGAAGCTTTTTCTAAAAAAGACAAATCCCCAGCAAGCCCTCCGAATCCGGCTGCTTGCTTTGCATCTGAATCATCAGAAAATTTAAATCTTCCGTCAGCAAAAAAATCTGCGTGCAAAGGAAAATCAAAGTATTTTTCGTAAAGTCTTTGAGCTTCTGCCTTTTGTATAGAATTACCCTCTGCAATTACAGTATCAAGGATATCCTTTACAACTACAGGTGGATAAGGTCTAAGCGGTGGAAGGTTTGAAATAAGTCCCTGAGATTCCCATCGCTCAAGATGTGAATAAAACTCTTCCTCTGGATTAACCCCAACTTGTGCAAATACTACAGTAGATAAAAAAACAAATACAATAGCAACAACAATTTTTTTCATAATGCCCTCCATCTTTTAGCAATTCTAAAGCATTTTACTTACATATCTTATATTTTTCAAGTAGACAAATAGCATTATTTTTTGGATAAAACTATAGTATATCTATTTTGCATCCCATACTAAACTGAAAACTTGTGTCTACTTTATCTTGTTGCTGTCTAATAGAACAAGAAGGACGAATCTCTAACTGAATCCATTCAACAGGGGAAAAAGTTGCACAAACTGAAACGGTATTTGTGTATGTAGCGTTCTTTGAAGGGGTTTTAACTGAAGCTTCTTCTGCATTAGAAGGCCAATAATCAGTATCAAGAACCCCATAATTTGCCATAGCACCTTGCAATGCAAAAGTATACATACAGCTTGCAGACCAAAGAGATGGCACTTTATATCCAAATTTAATTGCAGCCGCTATTGTATCTGGTCCGAAAGGAGTTCCAACCCATTGGCGAACACCATCCATACCTATACTTTCATCATAGTCTCTAACGTAAGACCAGTCTTTTCCCTCAAGTATGTACATATAAGGGGTTGTATAAACGCCTTCAATACCACCTTGAAAATATCCATTACCCACTGCGAAATTTAACTCTGTTCCACCTTGAAAAGCCAAAGCATTAGGAATAGCTGAATCTGGCCAGTTTTTTCGTTCATAAGAAGTCTGAAACTGATTCATTGCAAAAAGCCCATAAAGCCTTACCCCAGAGCATGGAACAAAATCCAACACTATTCCCAAGAGAGAAGCTTCTTTTTGTGATTCTTCTTCTCCGTTACTTCCAGTACCATAATAATCTCGCCAAGAAGCATAACCATGAAATATCATCAAAGGATTTAGAAACCTTAGTTCAAATGGTGCATTAACTAAAGCTCCTTCCATGAGTGTAAAAGTTAATTTATCAAATAATCTGAATTCCAACCTGTGATGATAAAAATAAGCTGGATCTGGGTTTTGTTTACTTGAAGGGTTAAGTTCTGTAACATTTAAAGCAAATTTAAACTTTGGAGAAAAAACAGTAGCTTCTACCCAAGTTTCACTAGAAGAATATTCAGAAATAATTATGCTACCCGTTAGAGTTCTACCAATATATTGGGGTCCTCTAGCCACCTTTAGATTTATCCCGGTAGCTTCACCTAGCATTACACCAAGATTTCCGTATGTCCATTGAGGAAATTCTAAACTAAATTGATCAGCACTTAATGGAATGTTGCAAAATGTATCAGAAGAAAGCATTGTTTCTACATTCTGCTTTAATGCCAAATCCATATGCAAAGTTAAATAGTCTCCAACTGAAAATCCCATAGGTGCATTAAAAAATGCAGGTCGCTTTTGGTAAGCATAATTCCAAGGCATTGAGGAATTACTTTTGACGTATCCTTCTAATGCAACTTGCAACTGTGCTCCAGCAGAAAGTAATCCACTTTGAAATCCAGGCATTTGTTGATTAAAGTAAGAATTAATTTGATTATATATTGCCCGACCTGCATTGCTTAGGGAATCATAATCTATTTCTCTTAGATATAATTTCAATTCTGCAATAGAAAGAGGGGGATTACCGGTAAAAGCAACCTTACCAGATTCGATATATAAATCTGCAAACGCATCATAAACCCAAGAATCAGCG
Source organism: Spirochaetaceae bacterium (assembly GCA_017622235.1). Classification (GTDB taxonomy): domain Bacteria; phylum Spirochaetota; class Spirochaetia; order Treponematales; family Treponemataceae; genus Treponema_F. The sequence goes on from JAGARN010000001.1 coordinate 48,314, forward strand.
GGAACAAGAGTCTGCACTCCTGGAGCAACAGCAATAAGTGCAGTAAGCAAAAAAAACTGAAAACCGAAAACACATACAAGAAATTTTTTTTTCATATTTCGTTCCATAAAAATTAGATTCTATTCAGAAACATCATGTTTTTCTTTCCAAAGAATTACACACTTTTTATAAGCTTCTTCCAATCGAGATGTTAAAGAAGCCATAGTCCACTGCTGACTCCATTTCTTACCCTCATCAGATTTAGCTTTGTGTAAATTAGAATCCGTTAAAAGTTTATAAACTTTATCTGCAAATATTTCTGTATCTTCTGCTACCATAAAACCACCATGGTCACCTTGCATTATATCCGCTGTACCCATTTCGCCTATGGCAACTACTGGCAACCCCGCAAACATAGCTTCAGCAGTAACAAGACCTTGTGTCTCTGTTTTGCTAGAAAATATAAAAACATGAGCAACCTTGTAAAGCATAGCCAAGTTGTTACGTTTTATATAACCAAGAAAAAATACATCATCTTGGATACCATGCTTTTCTGCCAAGGCTTTAAATTCGTCCATATAAAGCCCATCACCAGCAACTAACAATGCAGCTCTATCTTTGCCCTTAAGTTTTTCATTTACCTTTGAAAGAACAGGCAAAAGAAATTCAAGATTTTTTTCTTTTGCAATCCTTCCTGCAAATAAAAGGATTTTCCTATCTCTTAGAACTGGCCATTTTTCTATAATTCTTTTTTTTACGATAGCAACATCTTCTTCTGTGTAATTAAAAAGTTCCTCTGGGATTCCCGTGGGCAACAAATCAACTTGAGTATCAACACCGTATTCCTTAACTACATCAATTATGCGAGGCGTTGGTGCAAGAATATGGTCAGAACTTTTTAAATAAAACTTTACCAAATCCCTTCCAATTTTATGGGAGATTTTTTTGTTGAGTATGGGTGCATAGTTTTGAATATAATCTTCCCACATGGTATGAAAAGTAAAGATGCAAGGAATATGCCTGTGCCGAGCATACATGGCACCAAAATACCCTACGAGCCATTCACTATTTATGTGAATAACATCTGGCTCAAATTTATCCATGTGTTTTTTTACAAAATGCCATTTATCTAAACGTGCTAACCTATCTTCCTTAGAAAAGATAATTGACTGAGACGGAATTCGTACAACGGAAAAATTAGGGTCATCTATCATTCCTCCTGTGGAATCAATTCCATTACCAAAACCGTATTCTTCTGGGTATTCCACAGTAACAATACAAATGCGATGTCCACGATTCAACAACTCTTTTGCATAAGAGTGAATGGAAACAACAACACCATTTACCCTTGGAAAATAGCAATCCGAAAACATAGCCACATTCATAGGTATAATATAGCTGTTTTTTAAAAACAAGTGAAGTACATTTTACCAAGGAATATAATAATTGCTCAAAATACTTTTGTTCGTTCCTTTTGTGGATTATTTATTACATCCTGAACTAACCCTTGTTCTATAATAACTCCGCCCTCCAGTCGCAGAAAAGACTTCCTGTCATTTCTGCTCTATAGCTTTGCACTTGCAAAACTATAAAAACGCAACAAAGCCGCCATCCATGGCTATTTTTTTTCTAAAAATACAATTTTCTTTGCAAAAAGGACGGCTATCAATAATTGCTCAAAAATACTTTTGTTCGTTCATTTTGTGGATTATTTATTACATCCTGAGCTAACCCTTGTTCTATAATAACTCCGCCGTCCATAAAGATTATGTGGTCGCACAAGTCTCGAGCGAAGGTCATTTCGTGAGTTACTACAACCATAGTCATTTTCTCTTCTGCAAGAGAACGAATAACACGCAAAATCTCTCCGGTAAGTTCAGGGTCAAGAGCACTAGTGGGTTCGTCAAAAAACAAAACTTCCGGATTAAGAGCCAATGCCCTAGCAATAGAAACTCTCTGTTGTTGACCCCCAGAAAGTTGACAAGGATAAGCGTCTGCTTTTTCTTCAAGCCCCATTTTTGAAAGCAAAGTCTTTGCCACAGTTTCAGCTTGCTCTTTTGTACGATTGAGCACAACAACCTGAGCTTCGGTTATATTTCTTAAGACGCTAAAGTGAGGGAATAAATTAAAATTTTGAAATACAAGACCAGATTTTAATCCAATCCTACGAAGAGTTGATTTGTCACTGTAAATTCCATCTTTTACCAGATATTCTCCACCTAAAGCTATCGAACCACCTGTAACAGTTTCAAGTTGATTCACACAACGCAACATAGTAGATTTTCCAGAACCAGAGGGTCCAATTATTCCAAGAACTTGACCTTTTTTTACAGAAAACGAAATATCTTTTATTACTTCAAGAGAGCCGAAAGATTTTGAAAGATTTTCTACCCTTACTATTGCGTCAACATCAGCCATAGAATTTTCCATACAACACCCTATTTATAATAGTCTAGTTTTTTTTCTATACGAACAAATACAGTAGAAACAACCCAGTTCATAATGAAATAAAACACACCTGCAACAAATAGTGGCATTGTAGAAGTCTCTCGACTCGCTGCATTTTGTGCCACACGGAACAATTCACTAACGCCTATTACTTGGGCTAAGGCAGTATCCTTTACCAAAGTAATTACTTCGTTGCCTGTGGCCGGAAGAATACGCTTTATAACTTGAGGCAACACTATGCGAAAAAAGGTTTGCATACGAGTAAAACCTAAAACCTTTCCAGCTTCATATTGCCCTTGGGGAATAGATTCTATCCCACCACGATATATTTCTGCAAAATACGCTGCATAGTTTACAGACATTGCAATTATCGCCGCTGTAAATCTATCCCAAGACACTTTGAAAATGTAATAAGGAGCAAAGTATACAAACATAAGTTGCAAAATAAGCGGTGTTCCACGAATTATAAGCATTATAAACTTTGCAGGTAAAGATAACAGCGGGGATTTTGACATACGGGCGGCGGCGAGAGGCAATCCCAAAGGCAACGAAAATAACAAAGTTAAGAAAAAAATCTTTACTGAGGTGCCTGTCCCTTGAAGCATCGCCAGCAACAGCTCTTTCATATAAACCGCCCTTAATTTGTAATTTATTTACCGATTACAGAAATATCTTTATCAAACCACTTTTCAGAAATACTTGCTACAGTTCCGTCAGCTGCCATCTGTTCAAGAATTCTCTGAACTTCGTCACGGAGTTTAACATCACCTTTGCGGAATCCAATACCATATTTTTCTGTTGAAAGTGTTTCATCAAGAGCGATAAAATCTTTGCCAGAAGTTTTTATAGTGTAATTTCCAACGACAACATCCATTACAACTGCATCTACGCCACCAATTTCCAAATCCATAAGAGCAGTTAGGTTATCTTTAACTTCGATAACTTCTTTAAGAGAAGATTTAAACTCTGGATTTGCATCAACAGCATCCGCTGCACTTGAACCAGCCTGCAAACCAACAGACTTCCCTGCTAAATCTGCCAAAGTTTTTATACCTGAATCAGCCCTTACATAAACAACCTGAGCGTTATCAAGATAAGGTTTTGTAAAAGAAAGGGCAGCCTCTCGTTCAGCAGTCATTGTAAACCCGTTCCAGATACAGTCTATGTTACCAGTATTAAGTTCTTGCTCCTTAGCAGCCCAATCAATAGGTTGACAGCGCAACGTAACACCTAAACGGTTGCAAACCTCTTGAGCTAAATCAATGTCATAACCAACGATTTCATTAGATTTGTCTCTAAAACCCAAAGGCGGAAACGAATCATCCAAACCCAAAACAAACTCACCACGAGCCTTTAACTCTTCTAAAGAATTGTCAATCCCATCATCTCGCTTTCCACCAGCAAAAGCAATGCCTAACACTAAAAAGCAAAGTATCGTAATTGTACCAATCTTTTTCATAAGTACTCCTTTTCAAAAAAGTACAAAATTTGCTACGCAAACTTTGTACTAGAACTTTACACGAAAAACAGGCTTTTATCAAGGTAGTAGGATAGTTATGTTACAGAACCTTCGGGTAGAGGCTTTATCTGTTTTATATAAATTTTACGCAAAAAGAGCGAACTAAACACAAGAGAAAAAACCTCAGCAATAGGGAATGCCCACCACACCATAGTAATGTTACCGGTTTTAGATAAAAGCCAAGCCGCTGGCAACAAAACAACTAATTGCCTTGTTACAGAAACCACTAAACTTGCAACACCATTACCCATAGCTTGAAACACAGACATAAACACCACACAAAAACTTGCTGCAAAAAAATGAATAGCTATAATTTTTAACGCAGGAATTCCAATAAGTAACATCTGTTCAGAAGCATTAAATAACGCAAACAGTTTTTCTGGGAATAACTCAAAAATCAAAAATCCCATTGTCATAAATGTAATAGCAAAGCAAACACATACCTTTATAGTTTTTATTATACGTAACCTATTCTTTGCCCCATAATTATAAGCAACAATAGGTATCATCCCATTATTTAATCCAAACACTGGCATAAATACAAAACTCTGAAGCTTAAAATAAACACCAAAAACAGCCGCAGCAGTTGATGTAAATGATAATAAAATTTTATTCATTCCGAATGTCATAACAGAACCAATCGAAGCCATTATTATTGAAGGAACTCCAACAGAATATATTCCCCTGATTGTTTGAAGATGAGGTTTAAAGTTAGCAAACTGAAAATTAATTTCATGATTTTTTTTCAGGTTAAACATTAAAGCCATAATCATAGCAATAATTTGACCCGTAACAGTTGCAATAGCCGCACCCTTGACACCAAGGGCAGGAAAGCCCCATAGACCAAAAATCATTATGGGGTCAAGAATGATATTTATTACAGCTCCTATCCCTTGGGTAAATAAAGTGTATAAAGTCTTTCCCGTTGCCTGAAGTAGTCTATCAAAAGTAATTTGCCCAAAGATACCAAAACTCATAATTGCAATAGTGTTCATATACTGACAACCATAATCTACAATCTTTGGATTAGAAGTTTGACTCTCAAAAAACGCTCTTGTAAAAAATAAACCAAAAACAAGAAAGATTAGATAGCTACAAACTGCAAGAAAAATCCCATTCATTGCAACTCTATTTACAGCCTTAAAATCTTTTCGCCCCAAATTCATAGAGAGCATAGCATTAATACCTACTCCAGTTCCGGTAGAAAGAGCAATCATAAGATTTTGTATTGGAAAAGCTAAAGAAACTGCTGTGAGTGCATCTTCGCCAATTCTCGAAACAAAGACACTATCAACTACGTTATATAATGCTGTAACCAACATAGAAATCATCATAGGCAAAGACATAGTTATAACCAGTTTACCTATTGGCATAATTCCCATCTTGTTTTCGCTTATCTTTTCAGTCATAATTCCCCCATTACGATTTTTTTACTTTACAGCAAAATACGACAAAAAGTAAATATAGCCTCGTTTATGAAAAAAAAGCGGATTGACACACAATACAAACAGATATTATAATCCCTCATTATGTCGCAATTATTTGTTCCACAAGGCTATGTTTCGTTACTTTCTGTAAAAGAAACAGAATATGCCATCGTCATGATAAAAGATTTTTTTCAGTTAGCACTTTCAACCGAACTTAATTTAACACGAGTAACAGCACCTTTATTTGTTCCTCAGGGGATTGGCTTAAACGATGATTTAAATGGTGTAGAAAGAGCTGTTTCTTTTCCCGTAAAAGACATGAAAGACAAACCCATGGAAATAGTACATTCATTAGCTAAATGGAAAAGAGTTAAAGTTACAGATTTAAAACTGGCTCCCGGGTTTGGAATTTACACAGACATGAATGCCATACGTGCAGACGAAGAACTTGACAATATACACTCACTATATGTTGACCAATGGGATTGGGAGTTAGTTTTAGACGAAACAGAAAGAACTGTATATAAATTACGAGAAGTTGTAAAGGGAATATACCGTTGCTTAAAACGCACAGAATTTTACATATACGACAGATATCCTATAATAACACCCATTCTGCCAGATGAAATAACTTTTGTTTATGCTGAAGATTTACAAAAAAGCTACCCTGCCCTTTCTCCAAAAGAAAGAGAAAATCTTGTAGCTGAAAAGTACGGTGCTGTTTTTATAATTGGTATAGGGTCTCCTTTAGCAGACGGTAAAGCTCACGACGGGAGAGCACCAGATTATGATGACTGGAGTACAGAGACAGGCGATGGTCACAGAGGTCTAAACGGCGACCTTATTGTATGGAATCCTGTACTTAACTGTGCCTTTGAACTTTCGTCTATGGGAATAAGGGTTTCGCCAGATTCTTTGAGAACACAACTTACCATACGCAACTGCACTGAACGTGAAAAATTATTTTTTCATTCCAAATTGCTAAAGGGAGATTTGGCACAGACAATGGGGGGCGGTATTGGTCAATCAAGACTGTGTATGTATTTTTTACGAAAAGCCCACATTGGCGAAACCCAAGTTAGCGTATGGCCCGAAACAATGTGCCAACAATGTGCTAATGCAGGAATTATGTTGCTATAGGTGATATATGGCTCAAGATGCCCAATATCAATTTTCAGCATCTCAACTAGAGACAGAGCTCCCAGAAATTGTAAAAAAAGGAGTTACTCGTCTTTTTATCAACGAACCAGCAATAACAGGAACAAAAGAATCTTTTCTTCGATTTTTAAAAAACGCTTTAAAACATGCTCCAGATATATTTTATACGTTTTTTATTGAACCTCAAATAATAGACCAAGAAATTTGTTCTTTGCTTTCTGAATTGTATTGCTCCCTTCAGTTTAGAGTTGCTTCAAATGTTATAGAAAAAAAACAACTTCAACGCAAAGCCTCCTTACTTAACCACCATTCCCTTGTATTTGGTTTTGATATTGATTTAATTGCAAATGAATCAGACACAATAAAATTATTTCGTGAACGATTAGATTTTTTTATTAGCCTTTATCCTAATCACTTAGATTTTCCTCAAATGTTGCAAGAAGAGGTATACAAACCCACTGCTTTTTATTCCGCAAAAGAAATAAAATCTGCTTTGCAACTTGCCTTTGCTTGTACTGTTTTCTATTCCGCTGGAAGGGCAGTACCTTGGTTTTTGTCTGTACTTAAACCTTTGCGAATAAGCTCAGCACGTTTTTTTTCAGATTTTTCAGAATGGTTAAGATGCAACAACTGTTCCCAAGAAACAGGCTTTTTGCCATTTGAAACTACACATCAAGAAATTGAAAAAATGCAAATACTTTTTTTGCAAATGAAATATGACGAAAAAAACGTTTCTCATTTTTTTCCTGTAGTAAAAGATATTGTAAAACTCAATGGAGCTTTTTCAAGACTTGTTGGAGAAGGTCAAGAATGTCAACTAGAACTGGAGTTTAATCCAGATGATTTATGTTCACCCTATGCAATGGACATAGCAAAGTTTTCAGAAACTGTTTGTATGGAACATTGTAATGTAAGAATTTATACCGCCACGAGTCCTGATGGGCAACAATACCCTGACTATAAGACTTTATAATTAAGGACTAAAAAACAACATTGACGCATAGGCAACCATGAATTATAATGTTCTGTATGAACAAATTGTTTTCTTTGCTAGTTGTTGCATTTATTATTTTTTTATTCTCCTGTTCAAATCCCCAAACTAGTAGCCTTCCAGAAGAAGACATAAAACAAAATCCCGACACGCTAAAGCTCCAATTTACAAACGAATCAGAATCTATAGAGTGGGCAGAAGAAATTGAACCTTCCGTAACTTCTGACAATAAAAAGAAAAACTCGGCACGCTTTAATAGTACAAGATATTCTAACGCTGAAAGTGCCTCAACACTTGAACCTCTTGAATTAGATGAAGTTTATCCTGCCATACCTGGGCTTGGTATTCTTAACCTAAGCGACATGAATCCTAGCGTAATAAGTCTTGCAGATAATTTTTGCACACAGCTTATAAAATACAGTTCGCAAAAAACAAAGGCTAATAGTCAAAACCTTTATAATCTTATGGCAAAAGATAGAGCCTTCATTCTAACAGTTTTTTTATACGACAACACAACTGAACAAGTTTTTACAGACTACCTTTTGGCAAAGGGAATAAAAATAGGAAACTTTTGGCAAATTCCAGTTCGCCTTTATGAAAAGAATGGTTACTTAGATATTAAATTACATTGTGCAGATACCACTTCTGGATGGAAAGTTGATCAAATAACCTACGGAGTATTTATCTATGAATAATGTATTATCGGGAATTGAACGAGATATTGTTGTATCCTACCTTTGCGATGGTCAAGTTCCATTTACGCTTGTACCAGAACAACCTGCTGAGCGTCTTTTTTCTTTGACCACAGGCACTAGTGGAATTCGAGTATTACCTGAAGGAATAATCGTTTTTACTGATTCCCTAGTAATTCCTACAGAAGTAGTTGGTTCTCAAGTTGAAATTAGATTTTATTTTCGTAAACTTGGGTTATCTTTTTCTTCTAAGGTCAACAGAACAAAATTAGGTGCTTTAGCCATTGTCATCCCCAAAGAAATTCTAAGACTACCTGATTCTACTTCTCAAACAGAAACCCCCTTTTCATGTAAATTATTTCTAGGAGAAGCTTTTAGTGGCGATTGCATTGATTGTACAAAAGAAGAGGATTTTCCGCTTTTTTTGCCACATACATGGCGATTTTTACCAGAAAACACAACTTTAGAACAAGAAAAAATATTAAAAAAACTTTGCAATGCTCAAAAAATTCAACTTGATGCAAGTGTTATAGAAATTCTTTGCAAAACCGGAAAAGCTGTGGCCATAAAAGACGGAAAACTTGATACAAATTTTGTATTACCCTTTGACGGTTACGTAACAAAACAAGAGACAGGTAACATAGATTTTTCTAAACTTGAAGATGGATTTTATTTTGTAAGTGGTGGTAACTCCTCTGTTACAGGAAGTCCATTCCTTATCAAAGGAATCCCTGATGCAAAAAAAATAATACACTATCTTACAATGATTCCAATATGTATGTTTTGTACGCAAAATACTGCAACAAAAGAAATAACAGCTTTACAAGACAGAGTTTCACCACTAAGCGTGCTTTATATAAGCGATAACAATATTATTCTTGCAATGAAAACTGGAATTTTCCCGCTACAGACAGAAATTCCCTACTCTTTACTGTTGCAAATCCCTTTGCGTTCTATGCGACGCTCTATTACTCTTACTTGCAGCATTGAATCAATCACCAAAGCCAAAGAGGGGCAAGTTTGTGCATTATGCAAACTTTCAAACCTAAAAGCAGAAGATCAGCGTTTTTTATTTGAAACGTTAAATGGGAAACTGTTTTGCTAAATTTTTAAATCAACAAAAAAAGGTGAATTCACCTGCGTGAAGTCACCTTTTGAGCCATGTAGGGTTCGAACCTACGACCCACAGATTAAGAGTCTGTTGCTCTACCAACTGAGCTAATGGCCCAAAGTACAGGTTTGCGTCCGACACGGTTCGAACGTGCGACCTACGGATTCGAAGTCCGTTGCTCTATCCAGCTGAGCTACGAACGCGTGCCATGCAATTATACCTGCTAGGGGTGCCTGGTGGGTTTCGAACCCACGACAACCAGATCCACAATCTGGTGCTCTACCCCTGAACTACAGGCACCAAGTTTATTGACAGAAGCTATCTTACCAAAAAAAGGTGTTAGTGTCAATAAAAAAGCAGCATGAATATAAAAAATCATGCTGCTCCATTAGCGTCTCGTCAACCGATTAGCTACACTTTAGCAACGCTCTAACTTGATTGTTTTTGTAGTTAAATCGCAAACCTCAGTTGGTCCGTAGTACTGAATTGCACCAGGAAACAAGTAGCTTGTGTTAATAGCCCATTCATCACGGTGAGAAGCAAACTCTTTGAAGGGTTTGCCATCAAGCTCTACAAGAGCCTTTTTGATAACAGGTTTTTTTGTTCCGTGGCGTTGTTCCATATTCATCATCATGGTTAGTGGAATACCACCTGCTGTCCACTGTGCAGCTGGAGCTGTAAGGTTACGAACAGAAGAAAGGTAGCCTGTAACACCACTTGCAATCAAAAGGAATGCTGTGTAGCCTAAAGCATAGCAGTAATCAGCGTCAAAGTTAGAAGGGAATGCACAACGTCCTTCGTAGCCAAAGAAGTGTGTGTATGCACTGAATTTACCTGTGTAAGATCCAGATTTTTTCATTTCTGCAAGGCGGCTTTCTACCATTGAAACTAAAAGCTTTTCAGTTTCAATTCTTGAAACCTGCACGTTACCATGAGGATCACGGTCTGCCAAAAATTGAGCTGCAATAGCTTCTGGTAAAGAAGCAAAGGTTTCAAAAGAAGAAGCTGTAAGATTATCCTTTAGCCAAGCTTTCTTTGCTGCAAAATCTGCTAAACTATTGAAAGTTGCTTCGTTTTTTGCCATTGTATCGTTCAATTCTGCAATAAGACTCTTCATTTCTGGAATGAATTCAACAAGTCCCTCCGGAATCAAAACTAAACCAAAGTTTTCTTTGTTTTCAGCACGTTTTGCAATAACTCTGCAAATATCGTCTGTAATTTGACGCAATGTCATTTTTTTAGCTTCAACTTCTTCTGAAACAAGACATACATTTGGCTGAGTTTGCAAAGCACATTCCAAAGCAATGTGACTTGCGGAACGTCCCATTAATTTGATAAAGTGCCAATATTTTTTTGCACTGTTTGCGTCACGACCAATGTTACCAATAAGTTCTGAATATGTTTTACAGGCTGTATCAAATCCAAAGCTTGTTTCAATTTGTTCATTTTTAAGGTCGCCATCAATAGTTTTTGGCACACCAATAACACGAGTTTTCTTTCCTAATTCAGAAAAGCGTTCTGCCAAGAGAGCTGCGTTTGTATTAGAATCATCGCCACCAATAATAACAATAGCATCTAAATCTAATTTTTCAGCTGTTACTACAGAAGCAGCGTATTGTTCAGGTGTTTCGATTTTTGTTCTACCTGAACCAATCATATCGAATCCACCTGTGTTGCGGTATTCGTCCATAAAAGAATCTGTAATTTCAATATATTCGCCATCGATTAATCCAGAAGGACCACCAGTAAACCCGAAAACAACTGAATCTTTGTTTCCTTTTTTGATTCCGTCATAAAGACCTGCAATAACATTGTGACCACCAGGAGCTTGACCACCAGAAAGAATGATTCCTACGCGAAGTTTTTTGCCAGCATCAGCATTTGTTCCTTTTTTGAATAAAGCTTCTGGCTTTCCGTATGTGTTTTTAAACAAATTTTTTAATTCATCTTGGTCAGCCACAGCGGAAGTAGGCTTTCCAAATTCGATGGCAATGCTACCTGGTTCATTGTCTGCAAGAACTGAGGGCAACTTTGGATTGTAGGCGTAACGTGCCTTCTGCAATGCTGATACAGCTTTCATTTTTACTCCTATAAAATGTCAATACGAAAATACAAATTTTCGAAATTGACTTTTTAACGCTGTTTTGCAATCTACCTAGAATAAACAGGCATAATGAAAAACAGCAATAAATATAAAGTTTGCAACGCAAACTTGTCAAAGATAAAAACTGACAAAATTTCAGGCAGCTTTTATCTTATCTTTCATACCGCATATGCGGAAAAATACTAAAATATTTATTATTCTAACGAAATAAAAAAGATTATACAAGGTCTAAAACCTATCGTATTTTCTACGCAACACCGCCGGCTGCGAGGTTACGGGGAAAACTACAACTTTGCGTAAAAACTAGGCACTCTCAGAGGAGATGCAAGCCAATTCGGCGAGACTGAGGGTAATAAGTACTCGGACTCCGGTTTTTGCTTTCGCAAAAATCCTCGCCATTCCTCAGATCGCCTCGGTTGTTTGCATCTCCTCTTGCGTGCTTTTTTTGTTTATACAAAGCTATATTTTACTTCGCCAACACGCCGCCGGCGGGGTTACGGAGAAAAGCTACAGGTTTGCATAAAAAAAACTTACAGAAGGCATAGGAAAGCAAAAACGTGTGAAAAAAAAATATATCTTTGTGGCAAGTGATTAAAGCTCGGAGTGGGAAAAATGACAATCGCCGCATTCCAGCTTTAGCTCTTGTGGCGACTTGGCATTTTCCCCGAAAGCAACCATATTTATTTTGCACAAACCTGTGTTTTTTTTGCAACAACGCCGCCGGCGACGGGGTTACGGAGAAAAGCTACAGGTTTACGTAAAAAAAGAGGGTGCGTAGGGGAAAATGACAATCGCCGCATTCCAGCTTTAGCTCTTGTGGCGATTTGGCATTTTCCCCGAAAGCAACCATATTTATTTTGCACTAACCTGTGTTTTTTTTTGCAACAACGCCGCCGGCGGGGTTACGGAGAAAAGCTACAGTATCATTGTTCCAACACCTCTATCACTAAACATTTCTAGTAACAGAGAATGTGGAACACGTCCATCAATAATATGAGTACGTGGCACGCCACCTTTCAGAGCTTCAAAACAACATTCTATTTTGGGAATCATTCCAGATGAAATTACCCCTGTAGCAATTAGTGAGGGAATTGCATCTCGAGCTATTCTTTTTATCAAAGTTGTTGGGTCTTCTAAATTTCGCAACACTCCAGGAACATTTGTAAGTTGAACAAATTTTTCAGCTTTTAAAGCAACTGCAATCTTTGCAGCAGCAGTGTCGGCATTTATATTGTAACGGCTTTCATCACCTTGTTCACCTAAAGCAACAGTAGAAATCACTGGAATAAAACCTTGTTCTAAAAGTGATAACACAATTTCTGGGTTAACTTCTGTAACTTCGCCTACAAACCCTAAATCTTCTCCATCAGAATCTATTTTTTTTGCTCGCAAAAGCCCAGAATCAACACCGCTCAACCCCACAGCCTTTCCACCATTTTGTAGTAGAATACCTACAATGTCTTTGTTTAACTTACCCGTTAAAACCATTTGAACAATTTCCATTGTTTCTGAATCAGTGTAACGCAGCCCATTGACAAATTTAGATTCTTTTCCAACTTTTTCTAACATATGATTAATCTCTGGACCACCACCATGAACAAGAACAACATGGATACCGATAGTGTTCAAAAGCACTATGTCTTGCATTACAGCAGCCTTAAGTTCTTCGTTCAGCATAGCATTTCCACCATACTTAACAACAACAACTTTACCAACAAATTGCTTAAAATAAGGCAGTGCCTGAACCAAAACTTCTGCCCAATCCGCATTATTAATATTCATATTATCCCCTCAGGTTCACTATAAAGTTTTATGTTCTGTAATCTCCATTTATTTTTACGTATTCGTAGGTTAAATCGCAACCCCAAGCTGTTCCTTCCGCTTCTCCATCATTTAATTCAACGTTTATTACTGTTTCATCAGCAGTCAAAACAGAAGTCGCAAGATTTTCGTCAAAATCAAGGTTCATTCCGTTTTTGCAAACCTGAACTTTGCCATTTTCACTTTCAAAACTGACTGAAACTTTATCTGGAGAAAAATTTGCTCCTGAATAACCCATTGCACATAAAATTCTGCCCCAATTTGCGTCTTTTCCAAAAAAAGCAGCTTTAACTAAATTTGAACTGATTACTGATTTAGCTAAAGTTCTAGCATCTTTTATGGATTTTGCACCAGCTACACGACATTCAATAAGATGCTCACAACCTTCACCGTCAGCTGCTATGCGTTTTGCCATCACTGTATTTATTTTGTTAAGGGCAGAAAGGAATGCTTCGTAATCAGCTCCATCTTGAGTTATTTCTGTATTTTCAGCCATTCCATTTGCCAAAATAAGCAATGTATCGTTGGTACTAGTGTCCCCATCTACAGAAACACAGTTATATGTTCCCTCAATACTTGTTCTCAAAGCCTTGTCTAACATCGTTGCAGAAATTGCACAATCTGTAGTGATAAAACCAAGCATTGTTCCCATATTTATGTGAATCATACCAGAACCTTTTGCCATTGTTCCCATTCGGCAGGTTTTTCCACCTACTTGAAATTCTATTGCACATTCTTTATATCGTGTGTCAGTTGTCATTATAGCTTCTCTCGCAGCTATATTTCCTTCTTTTGAGAGCGAATCTGCAAGTTCTTTTGCTTTAAGTTCAATCTTTTCCACAGGGAGCTGCTGTCCGATTACACCAGTGGAACAAACAAAAACTTCTTCTGGTTTTAAATTAAGTTGGCTCGCAACAGCTTTTGCCATACGCTCAGCGGCTTGGTAACCTTGAGTACCGGTACAAGCATTCGCATTACCTGAGTTTGCAATCACAGCTTGAGCTATTCCTCTTTTTATGTTTTGAATATTTAATTTTACACATTCGGCTTTTACTTTGTTTGTAGTAAACACAGCAGCTGCACTACACTTCTTTTCTGAATAAATTAAAGCTGTGTCGTTTTTAGTTCTTCCAGCTTTAATTCCAGAAAGCAAACCACTTGCAACAAATCCTTTAGGAGCAGTAACTCCCCCTTCTATAAAACTCATTTCTACCTCTTTAACAAATACATTAGCGAGCAATTAACTGCGACATAATAGTTTCTAGTGAAAGCTCTTTATTTAGGAAACGATACAGACTATCACAAATTGTTAGCTTAATACCGTGATGCACAGATATTTCGTGAACATATTTACAGGCTACAGCTCCTTCTGGTAAATAGCCAACTTCATTTATGCGAGCAATTAAGTCATCTAAGTTTTTAAACCGAGATAGCAAATCTGTTTTTACTATATCCTGCCCAAAGCGACGATTACGTCCATATTGACTACGACAAGTTACGTCTAAATCTCCAACACCAGACAAAGAAGTAAATGTTTCAGCGTGAGTAGCACCCATTGCAAAACCTAAAGTTTGAATTTCGTTAAGTCCTGCCGCAAACAAAAGAGACTTTGCATTATCACCAAAGTCGCAGGATGTTTCCGCAATGGCATCAAGAATTCCAAAAGCAACGGCTACCACATTTTTTGCAGCGGCACAAATTTGAACCCCAATAACATCAAGGCTAGAATAAACCATCAAACCTTTTACATTTAAAAGTTCACGAAAACGAATGGCATTTTTAGGGTTTTCGCTAGCTGCAATAAGCCCCGTAAGTTTGCCCATAGCAACTTCTTCTGCATGACTTGGACCTGCAACATACACTAAATTTTTTTTGTAAGCTCGTGGCAAAACAGATTCTAAGGTTTCTAGTATCAATTTTGGTCCCTCTGCCGAAGGAACAAAACCCTTTGTCAAAACTCCAATACAAGTTGAACCGTTTGCAATGGAGGGAACTTCCAAAATTTTTGCCACAGTAGAAGCAATAAATAGAGAAGGACTTGCAAGTATAAGAAATTCTTTGTCTGTTGCAACCTCTTCTATATTTTGCGAAGCTGTTATTTTATCTGATAAAACAAATCCTGGCAAAAAACGAGTATTTTCGTGATTATTATTTATTCCTTCTACGACATCCGTTTCCATAGCCCACATGGTTACTGTGTTTCCACCTCGAGCTAAGGCCTGTGCTAAACCTGTACCCCATGCACCTGCACCAATTACACCAACCGTTTTAGCACTCATCCTTTACACCTCCTTAAAGAAGTAAATCGACAACAATTTAGAACCAGCAAGCAGATTCATCTACCCAAGGACATAATTCTTCTTCTCTAAAATACAGAGCAATTTCTCTCTCTCCGTTAGCAGGAGAATCGGAAGCGTGAATTATATTGTGTTGCGTGTGAGCACAAAAATCCCCACGTATTGTGCCGGGAAGAGCCTCTTCTGGCTTTGTAGCACCAGTTAGCTTACGTAACAAAGAAACACAATCATCACCCTGCCACACCATAGCGATTACAGGACCAGACGTAATATAATCAACCAAACCCTGATAAAACGGCTTTCCAAAATGTTCTTGATAATGCTGAGCAGCCAATTCCCTTGAAACATTCATAATCTTCAATCCAATAAGTTGAAGTCCTTTGCGTTCAATACGAGAAATAACCTCACCCACAAGACGACGATTCAACACACCTGGCTTTAACAAAGCGAAACATCTTTCCATAAGCTATATCCTGAATTATTTTATAAAGTGGCAGAGTTGCGTCTGCTACTTTTTAGTATAACGAAAAAACAAAGGTAGGTAAAGGCTAGACCTATATTCCCAGAAAAGGGATTTGCTTAATTTTTTTCAAAAAAAATTAGATGATGTAGCATTACCTGACACACCCCTTAATTTATACTTGAACCATAGATTATTTTGGAGGTATCCTATGAAAAATCATAAAACCAATGAAATATTTTTTTGGATAATGTTTTCAATTTTTGGTATTTTGCCAGCAGTATTACTTTTAATTAGAGATGTGGCAACAGACACATTTTTTGGTGGAGTTTTTTTACCAATTCATATTATGTTTTCACTAATTGTTGTTTCTGCAACAGAAAATAAAAGCAAAGAAAAAATTTCACCTAAAAGAAAATTACTGTTTGTTAAAACAAAAAAGACTGTTCGTATATTTTTGTGGTCCACAAAAATAAATCGCAACAAAAAAGACAAGGCATAGCTATAATTTTTTTAAATTTGCAGCTAATTTAATACTACCTAAATACATTAAATTAGCTGCATTAAATTTATACACCCCTACCCTATGCCACAAGGAATTTATATTTTATCACGCTGTACAATGGAATAAAGGGAATAATAATAGGCACAGTTTGAACATATTTTTGATATTCTGGATCATCGCCATAACTTTTATTTTGTCTAAGCTCTAAGCGTCTTGCACCGCTAAGCATAACGTATACGATAAGGACTAATCCCAAAATTGCAGGAATCCATTGCCAAGTAGACATTTTATTAACACCAGAAACAAAAACACCTGTCCACAATAAAAGTTCGCCTAAATAATTGGGGCAACGAACAAAACGGTAAAGTCCTGTATCCACAAAACGACCGGGTTGCGTTTTTTTTGCGTCTGATTTTTGCTTGTCTGCAATAATTTCCATCAAAATACCAATCACCATAAGAGCGATTCCAATAATAACAGGCACATCAAATAAAGGCTCACCCTTTGCTGCAGGTTGTTGCAAACGGAACAAAAGAGGACAAGTCATAAGCAAATATAACAAAGCACAGCTTATCCAAATAGAAACTTTTGCAACAAAAGGAACTTTATTGCCATCTTTAATGTCGCCACTTACACGTTGGTTATAAGCAGGGGTTTTACGCTCACGATACAAAAGATAACCACCAAGACGAATTCCATAAGCAACAAGCAAAACACACATAATAATGGTTGGTAAAGTTAAGTTAGGAATAAATAATACAAACATAGCTAATGCAAGACCTGCAATAGCAAAACCATAACCAACAGAAAAGAAGTGGATATAATAACGGAATCCAATCGCTGTAATCAAAAGTGAAACAGCGGCTAAAATTAAATAAATATTCATTTGTTCACCTCGTACAATAAAAGTCAAATAAGATTATATCAAATTTTTACCAATAAACAATACTTATAATATTTTTTTATTTAATCTTTATGAAAATAACAGTTTTTTCTTGATTCCTTTTCAAAAATAAAATATGATTTAATCGGAGAAACGCTTTGAACGCAAAAGAAATAAATAGCTACACATACGCTTTACATGCTGACATTACAAACTCACCTCTTTTTGAAGGAATCTGGCCTATTCCAAATGGTGTCACCTTGAATTCTTATATTGTTCAAGGTGAAAAAATTGCATTAATTGATTTATACCGTGATTGGGAAAACGCTCCCCAAAAAATGGAAAAACAACTTGAGTCAATTAATCTAAAGGTAAACGACATCGATTTTCTCATTTTAAATCACCTTGAACCTGATCATACTGAATTTTTACGTGAATTCCATAAACAAAATCCTAAAGCACAAATTATCGCCACTGCAAAGGGTATTGCTTTAGCAGAAAATTTTTGCAAAGCAGGAAAAGCAAACTATCAAGCTGTAAAAACTGGCGACACTTTAGATTTAGGCAAGGGAATAATTCTTAGTTTTGTAGAAATTCCTAACGTACACTGGCCAGAAACAATGGTAACATATGATACTAAATCAGGAGTGTTATTTTCTTGTGATGCTTTTGGTTCTTATGGCAAAACAGAAGATCGCATTTTTGACGATGAGTTTACACAACAAGAACACGACTTTTTTGAACGTGAAAGTTTGCGGTATTACGCAAATATAGTTGCAAGTTTTAGTTCCTTTGTAAAATCAGCAATTCAAAAGTTAGAAAATATAACCATAAACGTCGTAGCTCCAAGTCATGGTCTTGTGTGGCGTAAAAACCCTAAAACTATAATTCAACGGTTTCAAAAATACGCCGGCTATAACACAGGCGGTAAACTAGAAAATAAAATATGTGTAGTATATGGCTCAATGTACGGGAACACAAAACTTGGTGTAGATGCAGTGGTAGAAGGTATTCAACAAAAAGCAAAAGAACTACAAGCAGAAGGCAAAGAAGCCCCAGCTGTTTGCGTTTTAGAAATACCTAGCACAGATATTTCTATTGTGTTAGCAGAAGCATACGAAGCAGCTGGAATTGTAATGGCAATGCCCACCTATGAATATAAAATGTTTCCCCCAGCAGCCTATATGTTGGACTTATTCAGACGTAAACATTTTAAAGGCAAAAAAGCACTAAGAATTGGTAGCTGGGGCTGGATTGGCGGAGCAAAAAAAGAGTATGACGAAGCCGTATTACCTCTTGCCTGGGATGAAATTGAACAATATGAATGGCAGGGATTCCCTTCTGAAACAGATATTACCATCCTTAAAGAGCGTGGTGCAATGTTGGCAGATGCCGTAAGTAAGTTAACCTAGAATAAACAATCTGCATAAAAATGCAGAACTAGAAAAATTGCAAATCTTCTCCATTGTAAAACCCTGTAAAATTTTGTATATTTAAGATAGTTTTTATGCGTTAGGGATTGTAGGGGCTTGTAAAATAGAAAATGCGTTAAGAAAAATTGCGTTCAGCAATTTTTTAGCTTTTTTCTATTTTATGGAGCGAAAGCGAAACCCCGAAAAGCCCGACCGTGGCGATGTCTGAGCGAAGTCGAAGGCAGCGCTACGGGAACGCCCAGAAAAGCAAAATTTTTTTAATAAGGAAAATAGATTATGGCAGAAGTTAAGGCTTTGGAAAAAAATCCTAATTGGAAGGGACGCCGCGGACCTGTTGTTTTGGTTATTATGGACGGTGTTGGTTATGGAAAATATGAAGAGGGCGATGCGGTTCGTGCTTCTAAGATGAAATATTTGGACTGGTTTACTGCAAATTGTCCACACACTCAGCTTAAGGCTCACGGAACTGCTGTTGGGCTTCCAAGTGATGATGATATGGGGAACTCTGAAGTTGGTCACAATGCTATTGGTTGTGGTCGCGTTTTTGCTCAGGGTGCAAAACTTGTTGGAGAATCTATTTCCAGCGGAAAAATGTTTGAAGACGCTACTTGGCAGAAATTAAGCAAAAATGTTTTGGATAAAAATTCTTGTTTGCATTTTATTGGTCTTGTTTCTGACGGAAATGTTCACTCTCACATTGATCACTTAAAAGCTATGATTGCTCAGGCTAACAAAGACGGAATTAAAAAACTTCGTGTTCACGCTTTGCTTGACGGTCGTGATGTTGACCCAACTTCTGCTTTGAATTACATTAGCCCACTTGAAGAATATTTGGCTGGTTTTGACGGATGCGATTATCGTATTGCTAGTGGTGGTGGTCGTATGTATATGACAATGGACCGCTACAATGCAGATTGGTCAATGGTTGATCGCGGTTGGAAAGCTCACGTTTTGGGTGAAGGTCGTCAATTTGCAAGTGCAACTGAAGCTATTGAAGTTTACCGTGCTGAAAATGCTGGACTTCTTGACCAAGATATGCACGAATTTGTTATTGCAGAAAACGGAAAAGCTGTTGGTACAATTGAAGACGGAGACAGCGTAATTTACTTTAACTTCCGTGGAGACCGTGCTTTGGAAATGACAGCTGCATTTGAAACTCCAGCTAGTGCTGACTTCCCTTATTTTGAAAGAAAACGTGTTCCTGCTGTTGAATACGCTGGAATGATGGAATATGACGGAGATGCTCACGTACCTAGCCAATTCCTTGTAAATCCACCAAGTATTGACAGAACAATGGGTGAATATTTGACAAAATCTGGTGTTCGCATTTTAGCAATTTCTGAAACTCAAAAATACGGACACGTTACATACTTCTTTAATGGAAACAAACAAGGTAAATTCGACGAAAAATTGGAAGACTACGTTGAAGTTCCATCTGATGTAGTTCCTTTTGAACAACGCCCTTGGATGAAATGTGCAGAAATTACAGACAAAGTTATTGAAGCAATTAAATCTGGAAAATACGACCACATCCGTTTGAATTATCCAAATGGAGACATGGTTGGACACACTGGTGTTTTCAACGCTGTAGTTTGTTCTATGGAAGGAATGGACTTGCAACTTGGTCGCTTAAAGGCAGCAGTTGAAGAAGCTGGTGGTATCCTTTGTTTAACAGCTGACCACGGAAACTCTGACGATATGTACGAACATGCAAAAGACGGCAGCGTTAAAAAAGGTGGCGACGGTGAACCAAAAGCAAAAACATCCCACAGCTTAAACCCAGTTCCAGGAATCATCTACGACCCAGAATATAAAGGGGAATATGATGTTGATAAGTTGAACGAAGGACTTGGAATTAGTAGCTGGCCATCAACATTGATGAACTTGATGGGATTTGTTCCACCAAGTGATTATGATAAGAGTATTATCAATTTGAAATAAGGTTTATTGCCACACGGATTTTGAGGTTACGATATAAGTAACCTCAAAAAACGGCTGAGTCAAGGCTTTAAGATGAGCGACAGCGAACGTGCCTTGACCAGACGTATTTGTTCAGGACTAACGTCCTTCACTTTGTTATGAGTGAAGGGCGTTTTTTTTTATTATAAGGTTTTTTTACTCCAATTTTTGATTTTTTTTGTTATAATTAAGGTATTCTTTGTATAAGTAATTTTAAGGATAAAATATGGCTGTTAAAAAATCACAACTTTACAGTTCACTTTGGGCAAGTTGCGACAAACTTCGTGGTGGCATGGATGCTTCTCAATATAAAGATTATATTCTAACACTTTTATTTGTAAAGTATGTTTCTGACAAATATAAAGATGATCCCTATGGAGCAATTGCAATTCCAGAGGGA
>JAGARN010000014.1 GCA_017622235.1 Spirochaetaceae bacterium
TATATATTTAGTTTGCAACGCAAACTATTAAAGATAAAAACTGACGATATTTTAGGCAGTTTTTATCTTCCCTCCCATAAAAAGTCAATGAGAAAATTTCAATTTTCGAAATTGACTTTTTACGCTGTTTTGCAACGCAGTGAAAAACAGCATTATATATTTAGTTTGCAACGCAAACTATTAAAGATAAAAACTGACAACATTTCTGGCAGTTTTTATCTTATCTTCAAATACAAAGTATTTAAACTGTATTATTTCTGTTGATAAAATCATCTGGTAGGAAAACGTAAAATACAACGCTTCCATTTTTTCTTTGAAAGTTCAGTTATAGCAAAAGAACCTTCCACAGGAAACTGATACAAACGAATCGTATCGTAATAATCTGTAACTCTGTCTATTTCTTTTTTTAAATCGGTAAACACATCTGGCGAAATAGATGTATGCTCCCAACAGGCTCTCTGTATTTTTTTAAACCCGAAGTGAGCTAAAACAGACGAAAGTGCTTTTGCAGAATCCATGGAACTTGGATCCAAGACAACAGAAACAAACATAACTTTAGAATAGAACAAACAGACTTAATTGTCCAGTACAGCCCTTGAAAAAACTATTCTTTTATCACATTATATAACAATGAAGTCCTTGATTTTACGAATCGTTACATTATGTTTTTTTGTTTCCATTGTTTCTGCACAAAACCAACGTGCCATTGTGCAAGACATTGTTCCGAGACCTGTTTCTACAACTCAGATTGAATTAAATTGGCAACTACCTAATTCTTGGGAGCTTTTTTTGTCAAAAAATACTAAGTTAGCAATATATCGTTCAACAACGATAATTTCTAATCTAAATGAACTAGAAACTTCGCAAGAAATTATTCAGTTACCTATATCAGAAACAAAATACATAGACACCGTTCCAGAGTATAGGGAATATTATTACGCTGTAATGATAAAAACAGATTCAGCAAATGAAATCACACTTGTAATTCCCGCAGTAAATGCCACTGTAATAGGTATACGTCCTATGAATGAAATAAAAGAGGATATACTCCAAACGGAAACACTTTCTGCTAAAGAAAAAACTACACTGAACTCGCAAGGATTTAGAATATTACCTTTGCCATATCTTGATTTACAAACGCAAACTTCTTCACAGTCAAAAATTTCAGAAAAAACGACACAAGAAGCATTAAAATTAGCAGAAGAAACAAAATATGCAAAAAAATTTACACCCTATGTTTTTAGAAACGAACAATCAATAGGAAAAACAGGCGAAGAATTAATTCTTTATGACATAATTCAAAATCATTTTTTGCAAGGTCAATACAAGGAAGCTCAAAATCTTTTATTGGAATTCTTACAGCTTAATAGAAGCGAAGACATTACTTCAAGAGCAATGTTTTATCTAGCTGAAACATATTTTTTCATGGGTGAATATGAAAACGCACTATCATCTCTTCTGCTAGTACAGAACGTTTTTCCAGAACTGACTAGCAGATGGATTCAAAATACACTGGATTCTTATTCCCTACCCATACCTATTGAATAAGATATATTTCTTGAAGCATACGTGCTAAAACCGGATATTCCGAACCAGATATTTCCTGTACCGATGGAATTAAACTTTCTTCTGCATCTTCTATTTTTTCCGGTGAAATCATAACTTCATCGTTAATATTCATTCGGTCAAAAAATCCTTTTCTAGAATAACGTCCTTGCGAAACAGATTCGCTTACCTGAGTTATTTTAATTGTTCCAAGAATATTCTTTTCGTCAACTTCTAATCCCATTCCCTTATCTGGCGTATACAACTGCCCAGCTTTTACAACGGTAAGCTCAGAACCAACTTCAATACCATCAGAAGTCCCTAAATCTACCAATACGTCATCTGCGTTACGGTCAATAACTAAGCCCCGCACAGGTAAAATATTTGATATAGAAGTACACAAGCGTCTTAAAGCGCCCGCATATCTATCATTTCCTGTGCGATAAAATTTAAATGAATTTGCTTCTGTTCCATTTCTGCCAGAATAAACCGTTGCTTTAAGCAATAATTCTCTATCGTTTTCTTCAAATTCTACCAGAACAAAATAATCCTGTCCTAAAGTACGTGCTAAGCGGAAAGCTTCTGAATAAGTAACAAAATCATTGTAAGATTTAGCATCAATAGCTGTAATTCCCGAAAACTGCTGTTCTATAGCCTTAACAGTCAAAAGACTAGCATCAGCATGTAACAACTGTACATTAGACCCATATGGATATATTCCTATAGACCAACGTGTTTTATCTAAGTAAAATGGGTCTACATTCCATCTGACAGCTAAGGTATCAGAAAGCAAAGATTTGTAAGCTTCGATTGTATCCATAACTTTTACAGAAACAGGTTGAAGGTTACTAATAAATGTAAGTTGCTCAAGGTAAAGTTCTTGTTGCCCTTTTCGATCCAGAGTAGCGGCATAAGCTGCCCTTGCCTCTGTGTTTAACGGATCTAACCTTAGAGCATTTTTATACTCAAATTCAGCTTGAGCTGCTTCGTACAATTTTTCATGTTCAGAGGCTTTAGTAATATGATATTGTGCCCACTTAGCTCGGCGAGAATCCTCTATATCAAAAGTTTCAAGAACAATTAATTCTAGGGCTGTACGCATAAGTTCATCCTCTGGTACAACCGAAAGCCCTGTTTCAAACACAGAATAAGCTTCATCAACACGTCCTAGTCGCTGCAAAGCTCGACCTTTTAAATACCAAGCTGTAGCAAGAGTTCTGTTGTTGTTTAAACGATAATCGCAAACATCTATTGCATCTTGATAGCGGCCTTGCTCAAAAAGAACAGCTGCCAAAAGTTCGTAGGATTTATCCATTTTTGGATTTAGATTTACCGATGTCCGTACACGATATTCAGTATTTTGCAAATTACCGTTTAAAAAAGAAATCCAAGCTGCTACATATTGCACTTCCGCATCACTACTGTGATAACGTAGGGCCTGTTGTATATAGGTTTCTGCCTCTTTGCTTTTTCCTAGCTCTTGAGCTACAAGAGCCACAGAAAGTAAAGCATTTCTGTTAGATTGTTGCCGTTTAAGTGCATCAAGGTAAAGAGATTCTGCTCCAGATAAACGCCCTTCTAAAATATCCAACTGAGCTAAGCCAAACCGTGCCTCTATATTATTTGGATATGCAGAAAGAACTTGGCGAAATAAAGTTTCAGCTTCTTCTACTTTTTCTAAACCTAGATAACAAAAACCCCTAAGATTAAGAATTTCTGTCTTATCTTTTGCATATATTTCTGCTGTGTCAAGATAGGACAAAGCTAAAGAGTATTCACCTAAAGCATATGTACATTCAGCTAGTCCGTACCATGCATCTCCATAGACCTCGTTAAGTCTTATTGCCTCGTGATAAAATTCAACAGCTGTAAACCAGTCGCCGACTTCTTGAGCCTCTAGTCCATTTTCATATTGCTGACGTGCAGGAACAGATGCTGTTGCTGGAAAAAAAACCAGAAAGAAAATAAACATTAAAAAGACAATTAAAAACTTTTGTCGCATTGCCACGAAAAAATTAATCATTCAACAGGTTCTCCATGATGACGAATCAATTTTACTACATTGACACGATGCCCTTCCATATCCTGAACTATGAAATCATAGTGATTCCAAGAAACCTTTTCATATTTTACAGGAATTTTTCCAAACAAATCAAACACAAATCCACCCAGTGTATCATATTCTTCATTCGGAAACTGAGAACCTACAGCTTCATTCAAATCGTCCAAGTTTACTCTAGCATCACATAACCATATGTTATCGCTAAGTGGAGTAATATCTTCTCTTTCGTTATCAAATTCATCCTGAATATCACCTACAATTTCTTCGATTATATCTTCCATACAAACAATACCAGAAATTCCACCGTATTCATCTATTGCAATAGCAATATGTACGTGTCTGCGTTTAAACTCACGCAACAAACTGTCGATTCTCTTAGACTCTGGTACAAAAAATGCTTTACGAATGTGCTTTTCTAAATCTATCGTTTCGTGGCGAGCAAAAGCGGCTATTAAATCCTTTACATAAAGAACGCCAATAACATTATCAATAGATTCACTATACACGGGAAAACGAGAATGCCCACTTTCTGCAATTTTTTCTAAAAGTTCATCCTGAGGCGTTCCTAACGAAAGAAAATCCACATCTATACGAGGAATCATTACCTCTTTTACAGATGTCTCGGACAAATCTTCTATACCCCGAATCATATCCCTCTTTTCTTCGTTAAGTTCTCTCTGTTCGTTAGCAGCTTCCTGTGCCATTACAGAATTAAAATCCGAAGCTTCAGTAGTTCCCTTCGTCTTTCGATTTTTTTTAAGTTTTCCAAACAATCCCATCAATAAAATCCTTAAGATTATGCATTTATTATAGTATCGGTTTCATTTAATAATTTTGAAAGAACACTTTCTTGCATTTTTAACATCTGTTGCTCTGGTGAATTATCACTATGGTCGTAACCAGCTAGATGCAACACACCATGAAGCAGAAGTCGCTTAAGTTCTTCGTCTGCAGATACATTAAATTCCTGTGCATTTCTTTGCAAAGTGTCTACACTTACCACAATATCACCTGCAGAAAACCATTCACGTTCAGATTCGTCAATGTATTTTTCACCCTGCTCAAAAGAAAGTACATCTGTAGCACCCTCAACATTACGATATTTTTCGTTAAGTTCTCTAATGAAGGAGTCACCACAAAACATAACAGACAGTTCCCAGTTTGCAAACTCTAACATATCAAGAACCTTTAGAATGTAGGGTCTAATTTTATCAATCCATTCTGGCACCTGAAATTCTTCATGCACAGAAACAAAAACTTGATTTTTACATTCCTCCGCAAAAAAATCCATCGCTCTACTCCTTTGCCACATCTGTTGCTTTTAATTGGTGCCCTGCCACTGCATTCTGAGGAGAGGAAGACTCGTCTGGATCTTTTTGATTGGGATATTCAATACGAGAATGATAGTATCCGGCTAAAATCTGTACAAAAGAATCTTCTATCACCGCAAGATCCCTGAAAGAAAGTTCTGAATTATCAAGTTGCCTATTGTTGAATTTGCCCATGATAAGCTCATGAACAAATTTTTCTAAACGAGAAACAGAAGGATTTTTTAAAGTACGACAAGCAGCCTCAACCGTATCTGCTAACATAACGACAGCAGATTCTTTGGAAGATGGAGGATTCCCATCATAACAATATTCGTTTTCTGGAGCATCTTCATCTAGTTCTTTTGCCTTGTTATAAAAAAATGATATAGCACTATTACCATGATGCTCAGAAATTATTTCAACAACCTCTGGTGGCAATCTAAGTTGATGTGCTTTTTCAACACCTTTTTTTACATGGCTTTTTATAACCGCAGCAGAAAGTCTTGGATTGATTTCATTGTGCTTATTACCCTCTGTTTGATTTTCTACAAAATATTCACTTTGGTCAAGTTTGCCAAGGTCATGATAATAAGCTCCCACCCTAGCAAGCAAAGGATTTGCGTCTATGGCACGACAAGCATTTTCTGCAAGAGTTGCAACCATCATAGAGTGATTATATGTTCCTGAAGCAGTGAGTAGCATTTTCCGCATTATAGGGTTGTTCAAATCGGACAACTCCATTAACCTAAACACAGAAGCTGTATTTAGAATTGATTCAAGGGGAGTAAGAAAACCAAGAGCCAAAATTCCTGACATAAAACCATTAAGTGCAATCATCAATATTGAAAAAATCGAATCAGTAAAAGAACTACTAAAAATAACTTTTAGTACAACTATAAACACAATATGCAACAAAGCTAAAACCAAAGCCACAAACACCATATCTATACGACGTTCTATTTTGCGTACAATCCTGTTAGAAGCAAGACAGGATGCAAGAACAAAAAGCGAAGGAATTAAATTACTTGCATCTGCATTTAATATACCAAACGAGAGAACGAAAGAAAAGAAAATACCATGAATTTGCCCAAACAATAGGGTAACAATAAGGACACAAAATGCACCAGGAATTAGTATTGGCAAGTTATATGGAGAAGAAAATAAGGGAAGCCTATTACATAAACATGATGACACATACACCATTAAAAAAAACACAGCCAGCAAGACACATTCTTTGACTGTTACAGGCTTTTCAGACAAAACAGGAGAAAACAACAAAAAAGCAAAAACCGAAAGCAAAAGTAAGTATAGTATTTTATTTGCAAACACACGGTAATCAAAATAAGCTGGAGCTTCTGCCATCCTTTTTAATTTAGACATTGCTTCTTTTGTTATAGGAAATCCCTTGCGTATAACTTTTTCACCATCTTTTATTTCTATAGGATTGTCAGAATCTGCAGGAATTGATGTTCCCGCAATAATTGTTCTGTCTGAAATTTGTCCTTCTTCAAAATCCGACAAGGAAAAAGAATACACCGTTTCTGAAGAAACAGTAACAAAAAAGGCAGAAACACCAGAAAGCAAAAATGCACCTAGTAAAACCAAAAGAACTGCATAATTATTCAAAAGATACTGGTGCAACATTTTGAACACTTGAGAAAAATAACCTATTTTTTTTGAATTACCCTTATTCGTTTTCATAAGCCTGAATTATTTTTTTTACCAACGGATTCCTTACCACATCTGTAGAATCAAAAGCAACAGTTCCAATATCCGATATAGAACCTAAGATGCGTACCGCATGAACTAACCCGGAAGGAATCCGTGACGGCAAATCTATCTGAGTGATGTCTCCAGTAACAAAAACCTTTGACCCTTCCCCCATCCTAGTAAGAAACATTTTCATTTGCTCACAGGTGGTATTTTGTGCTTCATCAAGTATTATAACGCTGTTGTTAAGTGTGCGTCCTCTCATATAGGCTAAAGGAGCTGCTTCTATGACTCCGGTTTCTGTTAATTTTTTTATCTTAGATGTGGGCAACAAAGAATTCATAGCATCAAACAGAGGACGCAAGTATGGATTTATCTTTTGTTCCAAGTCACCGGGTAAGTATCCTAAACTTTCTCCAGCTTCTACCACTGGTCTAGTAAGCACAAGAAATGATTTTTCATGAGAAAGCAACAATCTTAAAGCTTCTGCCACTGCAAGAAAAGTTTTTCCACTACCAGCAGGTCCAGTGCAGAAAACCATATCATAACGACGCATAGCCTGAATCATAGCCAACTGGTTTGATGTTTTTGGGTACACTTTGCGTAACCCACCTGGAACCACTATTCCATCTGCCACAAGACTTCGGTGATCTCTTTCGCCACTTTTATAAAACATGGATTCAATAAGATCAGGTCCTATATCAAAACCAGCTGCAGCTTCATCAATTAATCTATCTAGCACATGGCGAAATAGCCTTGTAACATCAGAGTCTGTATCTGCCACAGAAAGCTCATTTCCATGAGTAAACACAGGAACACCAAGGTGCTTTTCTATGAGATTCAAATTGCTGTCGTTCGTACCACAAAGCCGAGACAGCAAGTCTCTGTCGGGTACAACTATTGTGTATACAGCGTCCACAAAACCCCTTAAACAAACAGAACAGCTAAGCGTTCCATATTTACTTAATTGTAATAGCAAAATATGTCATATGTCAAGGCAAGACATTTTACAACAATCAATGAAAAGGACTTGAATTATTCAGTAAAGTGTTTAATATATTATCATTACCTAAAAACAATGTAACCCATTGGACTTTAATTTTTTTATCTTTTGTTTTAGTTTTCACTATACAAGAAAGCTACAAAAAATAATTCTGCTTATTAGGAGGTAGAAAAAATGAAAAAGAAATGTATTTTATGTCTTGTTTTGGCAATTATTGTAGCTACAAGTGGGTGGGCTCAACTTTTTAACGACAAATTATCTGCCGAAGAGCAACAACAACTAGCAGATGGCAAATTACTGATAAGGAATATTGGTAAAGCAAAAAACATTAGTTTAAATCCTGTAACTCCTTTTGCAAAAAAAGCAATAGACACAATAGAGGAGTTAGATCCAGCGTATTTGGCAGAGGTAATTCAAATTATTCCCTATACTGGCAATGAACATCTTATCGAATCTCTAAAGCCTATGTTGCTTGATGTTCAGTCATATGTGGGGATTCCATACTACTCAGAACGAGCGGAAGCCTACTATGACTTATATTCATCAGCAGAAGTTAAGTCTATAAACGAACAAGGTTCTATAACACGAATGAACGCCATACTAGAAATGGAACCCTTTGGCAACATAGACACCGACATATACATGGACGCAACTTCTGAAAGCATCTATTACGAAATGACAAACCTTAATAAACTCAGGTATTACGATAAGTTTACCTGTGCAAGAGAAGAAAAAATGAAATCAATCATCACCGCATTTAAATTCGGCGACTCAATAGTTCTGTATGGAATAGGAGGTGTCGATGCACCTAGCATTTTCTTTTTAAGGGATAGAGTTGAAACTTCTTTTATGAATCGAATAAAAACTTTTTGTAGCTATTTTTTTGCAAAACTGTAACAAAAAAAATTGGAGGTTTCAATGTTTACAGATGCTGTAATTCTTGCAGGTGGATTTGGTGAAAGACTATGGCCTGCTTCAAAACCAGAATACCCTAAACAGTTTCTGTCTCTTGAGGGGGGAATTTCTTTCCTTCAGGCCTCCGTTTTGCGTGCAGCCGCCCTAGAACTAGAAGGTAGCATAATAATTATAACTAGGGCGGATTTGCTAGAACTTGCAGCAAATCAATGCCGACAACTAACAGAACAAACAAATTCTGCATTAGGAAAAAAACTAAAAGAAAACCTCTATATAATCGCTGAACCTGTTCCAAGACACACAACTGCACCGGTAATTTTGGCTTGTCACTTTCTTGAAAAAATAAAACCACAAGTAGAACATTCCATAATTGTGCTTACAAGCGATCATGTTATTAATCCAGCAGAAGCTTTTGTAAAAGATTGCCAACTAGCTTACGAACAAGCTACCAATAATAGGATGGTGTGTTTTGCAATTCCTCCAACTGAACCGGCTACAGGTTTTGGCTATATAAAAGGACAGTCCTCTAAAGAAAAAACTTCATTTCCAATAATTGAGTTTAAAGAAAAACCTGATTTAGAAACTGCAAAGACTTATCTTAAAAATGGAAACTATTGGTGGAACAGTGGAATGTTTGCTTTTACAAGCAATTTTTTTCAAGAAGAACTTGAAATTTTAGTACCGCAAATTCATAAAGCATTTCTTCCCCTAAAAGGCAAAGAACAACCTGTATTAGGTTATTTCAACGGGATAAAATATGTTGAACGATGGGACGCTATGGAAGAAGCTTACAAAATAACCCCAGCAATTTCTATTGATAAAGCCATGGCAGAAAAAACAAATCGTGCCTGGGCTATAAAAGCTAGCTTTTCTTGGGACGATGTTGGAAGTTGGGATGCCTTTGAAAAACTTTTTTCGGAAAATCAGGGAAACACAACCCTCGTTAATAGTAACAACTGTTTTGTATACTCAGATATTCCTGTGGCATTATGTGGCGTTGATGACTTAATTGTAGTTATCAAAAATGGCAACGCATTAGTTATGAAAAAAGGCTCAAGTACTTTAGTCCGTGAAGCAGCACAAAAAATGAATTCGAGGTAGCATCGCTATGGTAAACGAAACATATAACGTCCACATTACAGCAGAAATCGGAACAGCCCACGGTGGAAGCATACAAAAGGCCAAAGAACTTATCCGTACTGCTGTCTATGCTGGTGCAGACTCGGTAAAATTTCAGTGGGTATATGCAGATGAAATTCTGCATCCAAACACCGGGTTAGTTGATTTACCCGGCGGAAAAATCAGATTGTATGACCGTTTTAAACAACTTGAAGTACCACCACAGTTTTTTTCTGAGGCAAGGGACTACGCTCATTCTCTTGGCTGCAAATTCATTTGTTCACCCTTTGGACTAAATAGCTTAAAACAGTTATATGCGATAAATCCTGACGCAATAAAAATTGCCTCACCAGAATTAAACCATTTTCCAATGCTTAAGTTGCTTAAACAATTACAAACAGATAATAAAAATCCACTGCCGGTGATTCTTTCCTCTGGAGTTTCCAAACTTTCAGACATAGAAAAGGCTCTTTCTTGCCTAGGAAAAGAAAACATAACTTTACTACACTGCATAACTTCTTATCCAGCCCCACCGGAGCAATATAACCTTAAAGTACTAGAATCACTTGCTGCAATCACCGGCGTTCCAGTTGGTGTAAGCGACCATAGTATAGAAGCTCTACTAGTTCCAGTTTTAGCAGTTGCACATGGAGCTACTTTTATAGAAAAACACATTACTCTAAGCAGAAATACTTCTGGTTTAGATGACCCGGTGGCATTAGAAGGTCAAGACTTTGCCCGCATGGTAAACGCCATCCGAAAAACACAAGAAACTCTAAACAACTATGGAAAAACTCAGGGAAAACCGATAATAATAGAAGAATTGAAAAAAAACTTTGGCAACGAACTTGTGGAGCAAACCATTGGCGATGGCGTAAAAAAACTTGCCCCTGCAGAAGAGGCAAATTATGGCAGAACCAACAGATCTTTACATATAAAAAAAGCAATGAGGGCTGGAGATTGCCTTACAAAAGACTGTATTGCAGTGTTGCGTACAGAAAAAGAGCTTGAAGTCGGTATTTCACCAGAGTTCATTGATGACGTGGTAGGGGCAATACTGACTAAAGATATTGAAGCAGGACAAGGAATCTCTTGGAAGCATTTGATTTCTTGTGGATTTGCCTCTTGAGTCAAAGAGAAGGATTACTTATAATTGTAGTATGGGCGACGGAAGAAAGATTATAGCACAGAACAAAAAAGCTCGTTTTGATTACTCTATCGAAGATTCCATAGAATGTGGAATTGTACTTGAGGGCACAGAAGTAAAATCTTTTAAAGCGGGCAATATATCTTTTCCTGATGCCTTTGCAGAAATTAGCAACGGTGAAGTTTGGGTAAAAAATTTACATATTTCAGAATATCCATATTCTTCTGTATTCAATCACAATCCAGACAGAGCAAAAAAGCTACTCCTATCCAAAGATGAAATAAAACGTCTTAATCGCAAAGTAGAAGAAAAAGGTTTTACTCTAATTCCTCTTGATTTTTACTTAAAGCATGGTCTTGTAAAAGTAACATTAGGCTTATGCCGAGGCAAAAAGCAATATGATAAAAGGGCTGACATCCGGGATCGTGATGTAAAACGTGATATGCAACGAGAATTTCGCAAAGGATTACAAGGGTGAAAAAATTCGTTTTGAAGCAACAAATATGTTGCCTTTACATTTGCTTATCTCTAATGTCTGCATTTGGGACATTTGCTATTGACCTAGAATTCTATGCACCACAAACAGATTTGAAAGACAAAAGCAAAATAGGAATGGCTCAAGATTTGTTCTACACACAACTAATGTCCCTTCGCAACGTAACTGTAATAGACAAACGCAACATTCAGTACTTAGGAACACCTTCTAATCCAGCCCCAGACACAATAGTTCTTTATGTAGAGATAAGGGAGCAAGGAGATACTTGGCTTTGTACTATTCATGGAGAACAACCTGTTTTAAACAAAAAAATTTCTGTAACAAATACATATAATTCTTTCTATATGATTTTGACAGAAGCAAAATCTTCTTTGCAGCAGATTATTTCAGAAATAACTTCATCACAAGAAACAGCAAAAGATACAAGCAACCCATCAAAACAAAGTGGAACAACGCCTTCTTTTGAGTTGCTTTCTGGAACTTGGAGCGGAGAGCCTAATATAAACAAAATTGTTCTTTTGCGTGGCGGAAGAGGTTTTGTTATCTTTAACAATGGTGCATCCATGAATATAAAGGTAGAAATTCAAGGTTCTACAATAGTTTGCACTCAAACAGGTAAATCAAACGCTTCTTTTTTTCCTGAACTACCAAGAGAAGTTGCCCTTGTTGCGGCATTGGACGCAGACCCAATAAAATGGACTCTTACCCTTTCTGATGAAAAAACCCTATCAGGAACAAAATACTCGCTACAGATGGTAAGGGGCTCAGGGGTTGGTACTGAACTAAGTGCAACAAATGTTACTTGGACAAGGCAATAAAATTTTCCGGTAAAACAATGCCGCCTTGACGAACAACACGACAAACGCCACCAGTTATATCAACTATCGTAGAAGGGATACCCTCTGTTTCCATAAAATCGTCACCGTCTACAATCAATTCCACCAAATCAGCAAATTTTTCTTCAATTTGGTGGATATCACGCAAAAAAGGCTCACCTGCCATATTTACACTGGTAGAATAAATCGGATACCCACATTTTTTTATAACTTGTCGCAACCAATTATCTTTCGGGCAACGAAATGCAGCTGTATAGTTATTTTTTTCACTCAACTCTGGTTTCAAAGGAACAATTATCGTTAAAGGTCCAGGCCAGTAGTCTAATAATTTTTGAGGAATGGTATCATCGGTATATTTAAATATTTCTTGGCTAGATGAAATTAAACGAATAAAAGGTTTGTCTTCTTTGCGACCTTTAATTTTCTGAATTGCCTCTTGGCAATCAGGTACAATTCCAGAAAACCCATAAACTGTGTCCGTAGGTAACACAATCACCTTACCCTCAGCTAAAAATCTAGCTGCAATTTCAAGGGAGTCTTTGTCACCTTTGGAAATTGTCATAGAGTCTCCACTTTTATTCCTGCGATTGATTCGTAAGAATGTACTTTTATTCCCGCAGAATAAGATTTTGAGTCTGCAACCTTACTATAACTAGGATTTTTTGCAAAATCACGTAAAAGTAAAAGTAGAAAAAGTAATAAGCCTGTAACCATTCCCAAAACTTTGCATATCCATTCAGGAACATAAATAACTTCGGCTTTCCTCATCACTGTTCCTGCATCATACAATGGTTCATAGTAAGGCTTAAGCCCGGAAATCTTTACCAACTTTTCACCCTCAGCTACATAACCCAACCTACGAGCATAAGCTGCAACAACATCCATATCCTGTTTTAAAGCAGTATATTCAAGAGATAATTCACCATTAATTTTAGCAATTTCAGCCGTATGAATACTTATGTCCCGTTTTTGGTTCTCAAGTTGTTTCATTGCCCACATTCCACTTCTTCCGAAGCAGATAGACATAAGCACATACACTAGCGTACCAATACTTACTGAAACCAACACTTTTGTACGTATCATATAATGAATTATCGGCAGAACAAAAAAAAACAACACTTCATTGCATATTAATATATATTTTTTACACAAAAAAAAAAAATCATGATATAATACTGATGATACCTTTGTACAAAAGAGTGTTTTTTTTCATATTTATGTCGATAATATATCGAAAGAATACTTTTCTTAGCACAAGATGGAGACGGTATGGGATTTGACAACGTAAAGGAAGATTCTGGTGCAACCCAGGAAAAAAACATAAACCTAGATTGCTACGGTGTATGGGTAAAAAAACCTCCTCGCACGATTAGCGAAGCCGATGACTCTATGCCAGAAATTCCATGCAGTGTAGAAAAAGAGCTTCCAGACTATATAGAAGATGATTCCGTAGCAATCAGCGGGGAAAGTAATACCGATTCCGTACTGGATGAGCTTACGGATTTAGACGTTCCAGACATGGATTCCATTGTACCAGAAATGCCTGAACCAGAAGAAGTTGACTCAATAAATGAAGTTCCAGAAACACTGGATGAGCTTACGGATTTAGACGTTCCAGACATGGA
>JAGARN010000002.1 GCA_017622235.1 Spirochaetaceae bacterium
CACAAGTTGCAGGTTGACCAGAAAAATTAATCAGTTATAATAAATATGCTACCTGTCAAGTATTAACTTACGTTGCAGGTTGACCAGAAAAATTAATCAGTTATAATTGAGATAGCAACATTACGAGAAGCTAACGCGTTGCAGGTTGACCAGAAAAATTAATCAGTTATAATAGAATACTGAACTATTCCACCAACAACATCGTTGCAGGTTGACCAGAAAAATTAATCAGTTATAATTGGACTAACTCCATATTGCTTAGCAAGCTTGTTGCAGGTTGACCAGAAAAATTAATCAGTTATAATGAATTCGTAAGCCTGTACGCTTGAAGTACGGTTGCAGGTTGACCAGAAAAATTAATCAGTTATAATATGTCCGATGTAATTTGTTTTATTACAATAAAATAAAGAGCATTGGATATATTATTTTTAAACAAAAATTAAAATAAAAGTAATTGTTCTGGTTGTTTTTTTTGTATTTTTGTACCAGCGTCATAACT
This sequence comes from Spirochaetaceae bacterium, assembly GCA_017622235.1. Classification (GTDB taxonomy): domain Bacteria; phylum Spirochaetota; class Spirochaetia; order Treponematales; family Treponemataceae; genus Treponema_F. The sequence continues at coordinate 500 of JAGARN010000002.1, forward strand.
AATAATATTACCGTATTGCCTATCCGTTATTGTTAAAATATCAACCTTCCCTTCAGAAGGTAAATTTTTTGTAATCAACCGATAATACTTTTCACAAGCATCTTTTCCAGAAAATAATTTTGTATAGATAGAAAATTGAACCATAGAAAAACCATTATCAAGTAAGAAATTTCTAAAATCTGTTGCGGCTTTTCTGTCTTTTTTCTCCACAACTGGTAAATCAAACAAAACCAACATCCACATAAGCTCATACCTGTTAAGAGTTAAGTTCTTCATCTTCTGTTATAACCCAGGAAGGAATCTCAATAACTGGTTCTCCAGAATCCAATGCTTTTACATATGAATTCGCCATATATTGCATACTCTGAAAAACAGGAGAAAAACCATTGCTTGTAGAAACTTTTATCCACAGAATATCAGCCAATATTTTCTTTACTTCAGGTGTAACTTCTTTTTTATTTTGATTAGCTAATTTGTAAACTTCATAATCAACTAAAGGTCTATAAACTTCAAACAAATCATCAACAAGACAAAATTGATTCAAATTATTTTTGTGGTGTATTCCTAAAGCAGCAAGTAAACCACAAGAGCAAACAGCTCTTGCCATTGATGCACGAATAATTGCATAACCGTAGTTTAATAAGGAATTTATACCATCCAAATATCTATCACGTACAAAATTCGGACCAAACAAAAATTTCCAATATAATTTTGCGGCATAACCTTCTTTATTTTCAGTATCGCCAGATTTTACAGTGCTAGATATTTTGTATAAAAATTCTGCGTTGTCTTTTTGATTGCATAATCCTAAAACTAAAGCTTGATTTCTTATTTTTTCGCTAATAATTTGCTTCCAGATTTTCTTGTTAAAGGGGAGGCTTGCGTTTATTTGAGTTTTTATAACTTTGGTAAAAAGATAATGATTTGCAATAGGATAAACGATGCTTTGGGGAACATAGTTTTTGCCACATAAAATAGTTATAGAGCCTTGTTCTGAAAGAGCATTAAGAATATGTTTTGAAACAGTTACACTCTGTGCAGAAAGCAAAAGAACGCCCACGTCATCTATAGGAACAGACCCAAGAACTTCATCTCCATTATGGATTTCAATGAAGCCTCGGTTTAGAGAAAGATAACGATTCTCATCAAAAATCTCTAGAACTCTGTTTAACATACTTTTATATCGGAGTGTTAAACAGAGTTCTATATTTATTTTCTAAAAACTTTTCCTATTGGATTTACTGTGATAAATCGTGCTTGTTTTTCTCCAAAAAGAGTATTTATCGTTATTTCATTTTGACCAGTTTGAAACCTAATTTCATTTGTCTTTTTGTCTTTTTTAGACCAGCAAGGTTCTGTCATATTATCGGTAGTAGATATCATCCAATCACTACAATCTGACACTGATGCTAGAGGTCTAATATCAAAACTCTTATGTTTACATCCTAATCCCGCAACTCTCGCTTTATACCAAACCCCATTATCAACAAACTCTACACAATCATTTTTGTGAATAATCCCAATTTTCTTTGCAGCTGGATGAGGTTTATTTTCAACTTTTGGCTGATTGTTTTCATCAACTTCATCACGTCTAATAAAAGCACCTTCATAAGTTGGTTTTGCTCCATTTTTTTTCGCAGGTATTTCCCAAATAACAGTTGCAAAATAATCTTCAGGACAAAGATATCGGTCTGTACCATCAATATTTTTTATTTCAATTGGAGTTTGAACTCTATTTTTACACCTAACCTTCTTTATTCCAGTTTCTTCAGAGAATTTTTGCATAACAACTTCGATTTTTTCACCTTTATGTTGTTCCACATAAATTTTTATTTTTTCTTGAATAGATTTATCTATCACAGAATCAATATTTTTTTCAGTTAATCCTAAAATTGATTCCCTAGAAACAAAATATTCTTTATATATCCATAGTTGTGGATATATATCTTTTAGTTCTTTTACGGTTTTCTTTATATCTTTTGTTTCAGTAAAACTCTTTTCAAATTCACTTCGAACTTTATCATTTCTTATCATCAAAATATCTTTTTCTGTTTTGATTTCTGAAATAGGAAGAAGTTCAGGACATTTGATTTTTCCAAGTAAAGTTTCTTTAGAAAGTTTACCTTGTGCTCCATGGTCGGGTTTATGACTTACAACAATATTTTTTGTTCTTGCAATCAACTCAGAACGAAGAACAGGCATTTGTGGAACTTCAATTCTATTTTTTTCATGTCTTGCATTTTTAGTTGATATTTCTTGAACAAGGCTTCTGTCAATTAACGCTATAACACAAGCATCTAAAGCATGATGTCTATGGTCATAACGATTTTTCTTGTAAGTTCCAATTTGTTCATCTTTTAATCCAAAATGAGCAATTTCTTTATCTCCAATTTTTCGTTTTAAAATTGAATCTATATCCCATTTATCCCGTAATAGTTTTGTCATTCCACCTGTTACAGCCCACACATTTGTATCTTTTTCTACAACAGCTTTTAGATAACGTAATGCCATTTTTGAAAGATATGCATTATCAGTAAGTTGTCTTGAAATAAAACTAGAATCTTTATCAAAACTTTCCATTGCATTTTCAGCAAATAATTTTTTCTTTTGTGGGTCTTTTAAATGTGATACACGTTCAAGTATATCGCTCCAATTATATCCAGATGGATTATGACCAAATGCTTCAAAAGGTGATTTATTTCCTTTGTCTTGGTTACACTTTGTATGTGCCACAGTTTTGTTATGTTCAGAATCCCAAAGAGTTCGACTAAAAGGCAAAATATGTTCAATTTGAACTGTATTATCATTAAAAATATCCGCACCAGAAATCTGTTTTCCACAATAAATACATCGTCTGTCTAAAGCATTATCAGGATTTAATTCTTCCCATAACTTAAATTTTAATCTATCAAGTCTGTTTGGATAAAGAAGATTTGGATTTGCATCGCGAATATTTTTGTTTAATATTTCATTTCGTTTTTGATTTTGAGTAATTTGTTGTTGTATTTTTGCTTTTGCTTCTCGACTTGCTTTCAAATCACGGCTTACTTCTACAACAATTTGCTCTGGTTTCCCATATTCTTTAATAAGTGCATTTACAACTGTTCGAGTTTGATTTAGGGCAATATGAACAGTAGGATTGCTAATTTTTCCGTATTGTTCTTCTTCATTTTTGTAATTTGCCTTAATTCCCATTGTAGAACCTGTTAGAACTTTTCCGTAATATGGCAAAGTATCATATTTTTCTACAGTCTGTTCTGCGTATCTATATCCAAGATTTTGAATTGCCGTATGTAACTGACATTTTTCTTTTAAAATTTCTTCAATAACAGTTTCTGTAAATTCTCTACAGAAACTTGTTGTTCCAGAAGGCAAAATAGTTTTCTTAGTTATAAAGTTTTTTTGTTCTTGGGTTAAATTATATTTATTTAGCATTTCCATTACTTCAGAGTCTTCTTCTGCTGTAATGATTTTTTCAACAATGTCATCTTGTTCTTTTAATGTTAATTCATCCCAAAGAGAACCAAAACGATTCTTACTTCGCATTTTTACCGCTGTAGAATTACCTTGTAAAAATTCTCTTGATGCTGATTCAAGATTAAAAGTTATTCCTTCATCAAGACCAAGTTTTTTTCGCATATCTGCAAAAGTAACCTTTTCTTTTGAATTTAATAACAAAATTAATTCTTCTTGCCATTCTGGTAATAAGTTTTTAGATTTTCCATCTGCAATAAAACTTAGATTATAAACATCTTGTAAAATTCTGATTTGTTGAGCACAAGGCATTGCTTTAAAAGTTCTTTCATTTTCTAGTAAATATTGGCATTTTCCTCGTTCTTGGGATCTTAAAGGTCTTTGAAAGAAAATAGAATCAAAAATTGCATCCCAATCAATGTCATTATAAAATACTTCTTGTTTTTGACGAATCAAATTAAACTCATCAATATAAAGTTGTCTTGTTGGATAGTATTTCATTCTATCAGGAGCAAATCTAATTCCATTATTTTCTTTTTGATTTTTCCAAAGAAATTCTCCCAACGTTCTATATCCCGATTCTTTTATGGCATTTGCCAAATTTGCACATTTATCACTTTGAGTAAGTTTTTCTGATTTTGAATTTTCTTTTACTTCTTCTTGAGAACCATCTTTTCTATTGCTTTTAAAACCACGTCTAACAGATAAATTAAATAAAACTCTTCCCAATTCAAATGGTTCTAATTTTTCATCAAGTGCTTTTATTCTTAATTCATAAGGATTTAATAACTTTATTGATTTTGCTTCATCCTTTGTTACAGGAAAAAGACCTTGTTTTTGTAAAAGTCTAAATGTAGCTCGTCTACGTACTTTTTTTCTATAAATTAATCGTCTAGTTCCTCTTGCGGTTCTTCGTTCTGCGGCTAAAGGCTCTTTTGATTTTGGATTTCTTCCATCTGTAAAAATTCTTACACCCAAATTTTCTAGATTCTCTGGTTTATTATTTTCATCAAGAGAATATACACTCCAACCAATTGAGTTTGTTCCTAAATCTAATCCTAAACGATATTTCATTTTTTCCTCCAAATAAAAATATTATATCATAGTTTCTTTTTTTATGATATTTCATTTATCCTTTTATTGACAAAGAAAAAATCATAATATATTATTTAATTACTGATTGATTTTTCTGATCAACCTGCTAACAAGGAGTCTTTTGACTCCGCAAAATGCTTTTATATTTCTTTGAAATATAAATAGACAACATGAAAAAGGGAAGCTACGGCTTCCTTTTTGCTTTTTTAATCTACAATATTCATCTTCCAATCAATTTACTCATCATCATTTATCAATCCCTCTACAACAGTAAACATTTTTGTTGGTCAAGGAAAGGGGCTGCCGACTAGCAGGCATTTCTATCCCTTAAACCAAAGTTCCCCTTTCCACGGAAAAGCCTTCCTATATCGTCATTCGCACAACAATGTTGTTTCTGGAAATGCTGGCTAGGCTCGCATTGTAGTTCAGTTTGGTTTCTTTTGCCATGCGAATGATTTCTGCCCCGGTTCTGCGGATGTAGCCTGCTTTTGCAAGACCTGCGTAACCACAAATTTTGGATTGCGTATCTTCTATACTTACAAGAATTGCGTTGGGGTCATGGCTGTTGTAAGGTTCAGCTTGAACGGCAACTTTTAACGACTCATAAAAATTCTGCCGTATTTTTCTTACGGTCGCACAGTGTTTGTCAAAATCGCTCCAACTTATCTGGGATAGCATTGTTTCAAGAGATTCTGGCGTGGGGTTCCAGTGATGAAAACAAGTTCCCACTACTTCCATAGTCACGGCAACTTGGTTTTCCTTGAAATAGCGAACAAACGATTGTTGCAGGCTTTCTTCCTGTGTCTTAAAGCCTAGTTTTTTCTTTGCGGAATTGAATATCAGTGGAACTTGGTTTTCGTCTGCTTCGTCCATTTGGCCATAACAAATAGAAAACAAAATTTCTACACACAAAGGTTCTATGATGAACTGCGTTAGATGAGAAAATTTATCAAACAAGGACTTTCGCCTAAGATAAAGTTTGCCTGCAAGCAAAGAATCCTTTGCCTCTACTGCACATATCAATGCACCTACGTGCGTTAAAAAGGCAAAGGTGTCTGCGTCACTAATGTCAACGTCTGCTGCAACAAAAAGCGTAATGGTTTTGTCCATAGTTGCATCCAAATAAGTGTAGTATGAAGGCGTAAAATACTGGCTGGCTTGAATTGTCTGCCAAGTACCATTGTCAATATTGTCTGGTTTGGAAATTGCACCTGCATAATCAAGCTGGCCGGTTTTGCTCTTTGTAAAGGCAAAGAATTTTTGTGTTCCACTTGTCTCGTTTTTAGCACAAATGATAATCTGATATTCCATAAAAAACTCCTCTGTTGGTTTGAGTTTGTGTTATGGATTCAGTATAAATCTGTGGGTGTGTCAAATAATGCTACACTCAATAAAAAAAGATAAATTTTGGATTAAAATGCAAAATTCTAGTTGTTTCTGATTAAAGATAGATTTATCAGTACAAAAGAGCCTTTTCTAAAGCCGCTTCTAAACTTTCTTGACTGAAAGCACCCACTTGACCAAAAAGAACTTTCCCATCTTCATCAATAAAAAGTGTACAAGGAACGGCAGAAACTCCGTACATACTAGCCACCAGTCCGTTTGCATCGCAACCGCTAACCAACTTTTTTAATGCCCCCTCTTTGCTAGAAAGATAAGTTTGTACTGTTTTTACATCTTCTCCCAGACTTATGGCAAAAACCCTTATTTCTTCTGCTCTGTCTTGAGCAAGTTGAGCAATTAAGGGTAATTCTTCTACACAAGGAGGACACCATGTTGCCCAAAAATGTAACAAAACTGGTTTACCTCTAAAATCAGACAGTGAAGCTTCCGTTCCATCCGACATTTGTACCGTAAAGTTTGGAGCTTCGATTGAATTGTTTTGTTGCTTTTGTTTTTTTGGAACAGCAAATGCAAATAATGTTGCAGAAATTATTATAAAACTTGCTAAAATAAGAACAAATAACTTAACTTTTCTCATGTGATACCCTCTCGCTCAACAAGCTTGTTGGCTTTTGAACAAAAATTGCTTTTGTTGGACAAACAGAAATACACTCCCCACAACGAATACATTCTCTATCGTTCACTTTTAATACATCCATTTTACATAAATTTACACATTTATTGCAACTAATACATTTTGATTCATCTACTTTTATTCCAAATATTGCATACCTGTTGAAAAATGAATAAATTGCTCCAAGAGGGCAAATATAACGACAAAATGGTCGATAAACAAATATTGCCCAAATAATAAAAGCTATAAGCAATGCAATCTTCCAGGAAAACAGAATTCCTATCGCATCCTTAAGCATTTGATTCGTCATAACTAAAGGAATGCCTGCTTGTAAAGTTCCAGCTGGACATATCCAAGCACAGAAATATGGCGAACCTAATCCTTTTTTTAAATATGTAGCTAAAGGTAAACCCATAACTAATATCGCAAAAATTACGTATTTCAAATAAGTAGCTTTACGGCTTACAGATTTAAGCTTTGTTGAAAAAACATGGCTTTTATTCTTTTTACGAAACGAGGTTATTTTATTCAATAATTCTTGAATCAAACCGAAGGGACATAAGAAACCACAAACAGCCCTTCCCAAAAGAACACCGATTAATATTAATAAACCGGCAACAAAAAAAGGAATCCTTCCACTAGCAATACTACTTTGCAAACTACCTAATGGGCATGAAGATACAGCCCCTGGACAAGAATAGCAATTTAAACCGGGAACGCAAATATTTTTTAACTTTGATTTAGAAATTGTTCCTGTGAAAAAACCTTTTATGTCTGCGTTATAAATTACTGCTGAAATAACTTGAATCCATTTTCGTTTATCCAATTCCAATACACTCCAGACAAATGAATATGGCTTTTCGATATATTCCAGTATTATCTTTTAGTACAATTCCTATAACCAAAAGAATAATACTTATTGCAACAATTAAAATGCGTACCATTGTTTTATTTTGTTTCAAAAAAACCTCGTGTTTAGTGGCGTTTTTTTATGTAAAGCAACGTTCCCTGAAAATCTCCCCATGCCCGGTGAATCAGAATTCCTGCGTTCATAAGCAGCGAACCGTAAAACGTTTTTCCTGAAAAACATTTATTATCTGCATCTGCACTGCTTCCTTCTGCAAAAATTGTGTATTCAGTAGAAGGCTCAAGCCCCTGAAGGCATAGACGGCGGCTTTTGCTACTTGCTGCCGAAAGAACTTGTATTACGGTAACAAGGGATTCTTCTTTGTCTTTTGAAACAATCTGCCAACAATCCCATTCTCTGTTTTGACTGTAGGATGCCAAGCGGTAATAATCTCCGCTGCGAACAAGGTCGCCGTATTTATGGTACATTTCGATTTGTGTTGGAATTGATGCTTTTTCTTCTTCCGACAATTTAGTTACATCTAATTCGTAACCAAAAGTTCCTGCCAGTGCAACAAAACCCCTTGTGCTAAAGGGTGTGGTTCTGCCAACGGTATGGTTTGGACAAACAGAAACGTGTGCACCCATACAAGAAAGAGGATAGACCATAGCCGTACCTTCTTGAATTGAAAGCCGTTCTACAGCATCTGTGTCGTCGGAACACCAGATTTGTGGACTATAGTAAAGCATTCCCGGATCAAAGCGAGCCCCTCCGCCGGAGCAGTTTTCTAGCAACAAGTCTGGGAATTCTGTTACAAGCCGTTCTTGCAGTTCGTAAACACCAAGCACATATCGGTGAAAAAGTTCTCCCTGCCTATCTGGCAACAAAAACGCACTACCTATGTCCGTAAGCGGACGGTTCATATCCCACTTTACATATTCAATTTGACATGAACGCAATATACTAGAAACACAACCATAAACGTAGTCTATGACTTCTTTGCGGCTTAAATCCAGCACAAACTGATTTCGTGCAAGCGAAGGTGTGCGTCCAGGCACCGCTATTGCCCAATCCGGATGTTTGCGGTACAAGTCTGAATCTGGGGAAATCATTTCCGGTTCAAACCAAAGTCCAAATTTCATTCCCAACTGGTGAACTTCCCTAGAAACAAGCTCCAGTCCGCCTTTGAGTTTTTCTGTGTTTACGTGCCAATCCCCAAGGGATGTATTGTCGTCATTACGTTTGCCAAACCAGCCGTCGTCCAAAACAAAAAGTTCTATTCCAGACTTTGCTGCTTGCTTTGCCAAGTCAAGCAGTTTTTCTGTGTTAAAGTCAAAGTATGCAGCTTCCCAACTGTTAAGCAAAACAGGTCGTGGCTTAAACTTGTAAGGACTTCGGACAAGGTGGTTGCGATAAAGATTATGGAATGTTCTTGTCATTCCGCCTATACCTTGGTCTGAATAAACCATTACAGCTTCTGGCGTAAAAAAGGATTCGCTGGGATCTAACTTCCAACAAAAACCCTCTGGGTTTATACCTATCATAGTTCTTAGGCTGTTGAACTGATTTACTGTCGATTCTATTACAAAGTTACCTGAGTAAACTAAATTTAAGCCGTAGACCTGGCCACTTTCTTGGTTGCTACCGCAACACGCCAGTGCCATGAACGGATTTTCTTGATGTCCGCCTTCACCACGAAAAGATGAAATGCTGAAAGTTCCTTTGGTGGCTTGTCTGCGTACAGGATGCCGTTCCCTTGCCCAAGAACCGTGCAAAGTAATTATGTCGTAGGCGGGATCGTTTTCTAGGTTTAAGCAGGCAGAAAGTGCCTTTGTAAGATAAAAAGAGTCGCTGCCGATGTTTTTTATTTCTGCACTACGAACAATTACATCCAAATTTTCAAAAACGGCATAGCTTAAAACAACTTCTACTGCGGCAGATTGGTCTTGGCAAGTGATTTGCAATGTGGAACATTGGTTTTCTTCCGCAAAAACAGAAGGCATACCCTTTAGTTTGGGTTTTCCAGCAACAATTTTGTGGGAAACGTAAAGAGGTAGAACTTCTGTATGGCCGCTTTGTGTACGAATCGCAATGCAACCACCCCTAAAGTTTCCGCATCCATTCCCAGGATAATCAAAGGGAAAACATTCCATAAAGGAAACCCTGTCTCTATTGTTCACAGAAGGAACAAAAGGGGCTTCGTCGGTTCTCATAAGATATGAACAATTTGTTCCGTCAATCTTTTTACCAAAATAGACCTGCCCGACAAAACCTTCTACGTCGCAAATACCCACAACATAACTTGAATTCAGTGTATCCAGTTTGAATATTCTATTCTCTTTATCAAAAACTATAGCCATGGGAGTATGGTAACACGATTAAAAAGAAAACACAATCAGAGATGCTCTCTAAAAAAATCTAAAATTTTATCTCCAGAAAAAGGAAGCCACTCATGGGAATATTCAGGATACCAAACAACTTCTTTTTTTGACTTTATCCCATTGTAAGCCGCCATTTGTGCAAAGGGAGGACATATATTATCAGAAAGAGCACAAAACCAAAGCACATCACAAGTGATATACTTTGTTATATTCTTTAAATCAATGTAGCCAAGTCGATTAAAGAAAAAGTCTTCATTTTGGTGAGTTGGATCTCTTTGCCGAAAAAACCACGTCATTTCTTCGTAGGTTGATCCAGAAAAGCTGTTTTGGTACACACCCTGAAAATCACAAAGATATGGATATACTGGTGCCACGGCTTTTACAATAGGCGAAAGAGCAGCACACGCAACAGTTAATGCACCCCCTTGAGAAGCACCTGTTGCAAAAATAGCTGAACTATCAATATCATCCATAGAGGCTAACACTTTAACGGCTTGAGCTGTATCTAAAAATACGTTGCGATAAAAAAGTTTATCTGGCGAATCATCTTCTAGGCCACGAATAATATGCCCACTTTGGGTATTACCTCGATACACTCCATTATCAAAACTAGTACCGCCCTGCCCTCTCACATCCATAGCCAGAACAGCATATCCTTCAGAAATGTAACCCAATTTACCAGACCAGTCACCACTATTCGTCCAGTAACCGTGAAACATTACCACTGCCGGAAGTTTTTTTTGCTTAGAGGATTTTTCTGGGCAGGGCGACTTTGGTCGCAAAAACTGACAATGAACAATGGCACCGCCTGTACCAGTAAAATACAAGTCGTATGTTTCTGCAGAAGCACATTTAAATTCAGCTGGAACTAACCTGTAATTAACAGGCATAGCTTCCATTTCTTTTTTTGCACGACTCCAGTATTCATCGTAATCTTCGGGAGCATTTCCAACACCCTTATAATCCTTTAACTTTTCTGTTTGACAGTGGTAAAGTTCCATATTGAGTTACCCCATAATGTCATATTTTTTTATGTAGTTTATTGTTTCTTCTACGGTAGTAAACGCTAAACAAGTGTAAGTGTCTGCTGCTCCATAATACAAAGCGATTCGACCTGTAGGTGCATCAGTTAAAGCTGCTACAGGGAACACAACACTAGGAACAAAGCCCCGTTCTTCGTAGTCCATTTCTGGTGTTAACAAAAAATTCTTACACCTATGCAATACTTTTGATGGATTTTCAAGGTCAAGAATTGCAGCTCCTATTGAATATACAAATCCTGAACAGGTTCCCGTAACACCATGATAGAACAAAAGCCAACCTTCATCAGTTTCTATAGGAGCACATCCAGCCCCTGTTTTAACTGATTGCCACCAATCACCTGTTGTTCCAAAAACGTGTTTGTGGCGACCCCAATAATACAGGTCGGGACTTTCGCTAAGGAACACATCCCCAAAAGGAGTGTGACCACTGTCGCTAGGACGGCTTAGCATAAGATATTTTCCGTTTACCTTGCGGGGGAACAAAACACCATTCCTGTTAAAGGGGAGGAAAGGATTATCCAAAGATTCAAAATCTTTGAAATCCTTTGTTTTTGCAAGACCAAGAGATGCTCCATGAAAATCTGTACACCAAATTATATAATAGGTGTCATCAATTTTTACAACTCTTGGGTCATAAGCATAGTTTGGACTTACGTCTTTTCCTTCCGCATCATGAATTTTTATTGCTCCATCAGAGAACTTCCAGCTAAGCCCGTCTTTACTGCTACCCGTATACAAATAAGGTATACCATTTTTTGTTTCTGCACGGAAAACACCAATAAATTCCCCTTTTTTCCATGGAACAACTGCACTATTAAATATACGAGTTACATTGTCTGCTGGGTTGCGTTTAATGACTGGATTTTGGGAATATCGCCACATAGGAGCATCGCAATCCACAGGCTTTTCTTGCCATGGCATATTAGGAATAGACTCACCTTTTACGTTAATCATATCGCTTCTCCTTAAAACTATTCTGCTTTTACAGCTTCAATTTCATCAAAGTATACCACACTTCTTATCGTATAGTTACCATTTCCGTCTTTTGTTCCGCTATAATTTCCGGGAATTGAATTACACCAAATTTTAAAGGCTGCTATATCTGCTGGGTTAATTGAAACATCTGTTGTTCCTTTCTTGATAAACTTAGTGAAAGGAATTACAACTTGCTGTGCCTTTGTTGTTTTCATTTCTTCCGTTAAGAAATATTCATACTCCCCACCTTTTCCGTCAACCAACTGAATTACTAGTTTTTGTCCAGTTCCATCTGGAACTACCCACAAAGAAAGTGCAGTATAAGCAGAAAAATCGCTGTCTTCAAAAGCACGTCCAAGTCCTCCAGTCCAAACCTCTGACCCTTTGAATGCAAGTGTGTAATTAAATGCTACACCATAATTTCCAGCAGCCTTATTTTTTGCACTAAGAGTTACAGTAGAAGAACAGTTTGCAGCAGAATTGTGAGAACCGTATTTACTTTGCAAAAGACTATCGTTGCCGTAATAGAATTCAAAATTGTCAAAGATATTTTGTGGCATAGTGTCAGGGTCTTTATTAAAGTTTATAAAAGATGCTCGACCTATTTCTGTACCATCAGCTATAACTTTAACTTCACCAATGCTAGTTTTGCCAAGTTTTGCAAGTTCGCCAGCAGAAAGTTCCGCTGTGAACAAATTGCCACTCTTTGCCTTTGTTCCTGAAATTTCTACTTCTGTTGAATCGCCAGAAACAACAAAAGATACACTATTTGCATTAATAACAGAAGCTTCAAGTTTACATGGTTCTTTTATAGTGGCATAATCCTTCGGTCCAATCATATACCCGGCAGCTTTGTTGTAAGAATCAACTGTTACAGAATCAGCTTTGCTTGCAGCACCAGACTTACCGTAAAAATTTGTTCCATTCCCAAAGATAGACTTTTCGTTGTTGTAAGAAGAAATGAATTCGTTAATCATTTCTTGTCCATAATTTTCGTTATGCTTAAAGGGAACAAAGAAGTTACCTTTTTCAAAGTTTGCCCACAAAAGGAAATATGGAATATCGTTTTTAACAGCTACTTCAATAACTTTGTTGTACCAATCTTTGCCTGTTGTGGGATTTCCAGAAACCATAAGACTATCTTTTCCTGCACCCGTAATACGAATACCTGTTTCTGAAAGAGCAGGAATTTTACCTTTTTCTTTTGCAATTTCTGCCACCAAAGCACAGGTTTGGTCAAGAGCTTTAAAGAAGTTATCACCTGTATAAGTATTTACATCTGCATAGTCGTCATAATAATCAAATGCGATTATATCCACATATTCATCACCAGGGAATCGTTCAAGATAATCTTCTTTTGCAGAAAATGGACCGTTTGGTGAATATACATACAAGAAATTGTGGACACCTTTGTCTTTTAGATAGGCAACCATATACCTCCACATTGCCTTGTAGGATTCTACACTTGTAGATGTTCCCCACCAGAACCAACTACCAGAATTTTCATGGAAAGGTCTAAAAAGAACTGGAATATCGTCTTTTTCTAAGGCCTTAGCATATTCAACGATGATATCAAGATATGCATTAAAGGCAGCATTGTATTTTCCACCTTCTAACACAAAATCCGCACAAGGGGTAAGGTCTTTTGACTCTCCAAAATCGCAACTAGTAAAATCATAACCGTATTTTCCACCGACTTCACGTACTTTTCTGTTAGCAAAATTTGGCATATGGCAAGATAAGGTTATTATAGAACCAGCTTCGTATGCTTTTTTTGTTGCAGCCACAGAGGCTTTTAAGGCATCGGCTCTAGTAGAAGTACTTGTTTCAACACCAGTAAGAGCTAGCGTATCTATTCCAAAAAGACCCGCTTCTGAACCTGTAATATCCATTATATCGGAAATTTCACCATTGTAGCGAACAGAGCGGAAACTAGAGTTTTGATGACCAAACAAAACTTGATTACTATTCTGAAGTCCTATAAGGTATGCGGCTAAGGCTTTTGTTTCGTCTGTTGCTTGCGCATCTATAAGAGTAACAGTTGTTGCCATTTTTGAAATATCAGCAACAGCAGGTTTATTGGTTACTTTTCCTGTAATCATTACATATTCCCCAGAAGCATCTGCTTGAGAGAACATTACATTGTCTATGAATATGCAATCTAAGTTTGCGTAAGGTCCAACAATTCCTATTGTTAAACTGGAAGCCGAAAGAGCCACAGGTTGAAAAGAACCCCTAACTATAGCCGTAGACCAACCGTTGCCAAGGTCTTTCACAGTTTTAGTGTCAAACTGACCTTCTGCATTGACGACTTCTGTTGTCCAATCTGTCGCTTTCATGAACAGCTTTGTTCTAACACTTGGCATATCTGAAGGATATGTTAGCATAAAACTAATAGTATTATATTTGCTTAAATCAACAGAATCAAAATTACCTGTAACTTTTGCCTCGCTCCAACCAGAAGCACTATCTTTTGAATAATCAAGCAACATTTTCAAACGCTGATTATCAGAATCCCATGTTACTTCTGCCAATTCTGTTTTGTTACCACTTTCTTTGCCATGAGAATAATCCCATCCCGCTTCTGATGCCCAACCTTCAATTCCCTGAGCAAAATCTGATACAACAACAGATGTTACTTCATTTACTTGAGGGGTTGTGGTTTTTGAAGAACTTGTGCAACCTACAAAAAAAATCAGCAAAATACAAGAAATTATAATTACTGAGAAAAAGTTCTTTTTCATATTTTACTCCTAGAACTCTATGTTTTTTCAGGAAACCGTTTTCCTTAGTTTTTATATATTATATTTTTTTTTAACTGTCAAGATTTTTTTTACTGTTTTGTAAAATTTCTTATTGCTGATTTTCATCAACGCTCTTTTTACTTGACAAAAGGAAAAGAAGTGTTATCTTAAAGAAAACGGTTTCTTAGCATTTTGTAAAACCATCTCTACTTCCTCCATGAAATAGATTTGTTTTTGCAACTTTTTATGTTGCAAGGTTTTTTAAAATAGGTAATACTACAGGGAAAGGATTTATGAAACTTACAATTAACGAAATTGCGGAAATGGCACAAGTTGCTAAAAGTACAGTATCAAAAGCACTCAATGGACAAAAAGGCGTTAGTCAAGAAACACGACAGCGAATTCTTAATATTGCGAAACAAGTTAATTTTCAACCGAATTTTGCTGCAAAAGCTCTAGCACAAAAAAAAAGCAACATTATCGGATTTGTTCTTCCCCACGAAGCAGGTTTTTCTCTTTCTGGTTTTTATTGGGCAGGTGTAGTAACAGCTGCCGCAGAAGAAGTTTCTAAAAGAGGAAACAATCTTATGATTATTTCTCCATTAGAAAATGAAGAAGGACATATCCTTGAAATTCAAGACACAATAAGAAGTAATTCCCTTGACGGTCTTATTATCGGTGCAGAGCAACTAGATACAAAAACCCTTGTTTCTATAATGGCGGAAGAAATACCTTTTGTATTTATTGGACAAAATAGTACTTTACAGCATTATTGCGTTGATGTGAACAACAGAGAAGGTTCAGATAAACTTGTGACCCAAATGATTAAAAACGGTTTCAAAAAAATTGGTTGTATAACTGGACCTGAAGATTATCAATATACACGTGAACGAGTAGAAGGTTTTAACGATGCAATGAAAAGAGCAGGGTTAGATTCCAGTCGCATAATGCATACTTCATATTACGAAGAAGATGCAAGAAAAACAACCTTGAAAATGATAGAAGAAAATCCAGATATTGATGCACTTTACATTACAGCTGGCGGTGAATTTACTCTGAATATTTTTGAAACTTTGCGTTTTTCTGGAATTTCGCCCAAAAAGCTTGGACTAGGCGTATTTGACGATAGCCGCATTTTTGATTTTTTAGATTTTTCAGTTACAACCGCAAAACAGCCCTTAAATCAGATTGGTGCCATGGCTACCCAGCTTTTATTTGAACAAATTAGTGGGCATACTCCTGAAGAAAAAATTAATTTACTACCAGTTGAAATAATCTTACGGTAAAAATAAAGATATTATTCTACCAATTCCCCAGCTCGTAACACAATACGAGTAGAACCATCTGAATATGTAAACTCTATTGTTGGGTTTTTGACTACACAATCCAAATGGATTAAAGCTGGTGCGTCACCGTCGTAATTTGCACCAATAGCAAAGTGACACGTACGGAAAGCTTTCTCGTCCTCTAACATATTACCAGTTATTGTTGCAGAAGGATTTAATCCTATGCCAAGCTCTCCGATGTTGCGTGCGTTGCGACTGTAAACAATCCCTTGTCCAGATGGCAATTTACCTTCGTTTTCCATTTGCAACGCAGATTTCTCTGCTGTAGTTATGGTATCAAGAAGTTTTGTTGCTTCTATGCCACCTTTAACGGATTGAACGAAACCGCCCTTTACGTCTATTGTTACAGGATTTTCTAACAAAAAATCGCCTTCGTTTACCGTTATAGAACCGTCAAATACAATAGTTCCTTTGCAGCCTTTTTCTTTACCGTCGCCTACAAGTGGACTTATAAAAACTTCACCAGCAGGTATATTCCCTCCAGAGCCAGCTACACAAAAAAAACCATTATCTTCAAAAGCTCTTCTTCCTGCAACAGGTACAACAACATCTGTTCCTAGAGGTGAAGTAACACGCACAGTTTGAACATCCTTGTATAATTCGCAAAGTTTACGACATCTATCGCCAAGAAGTTGATAATCAATATCTACAGTTCGTGCAAACATATCCAAAGTAATCCCTGGTGTCCAAACGGCCCGCATTGTTTTTTTCCCATACAAAAGATAATCAAATATATGGTCATGAGTTGAACCATCTTCTGCAACATAAGGTTTTTTTATTGCTTCCAAATCTTTACCCAACTTATTTGCAGAAATAGAAAAAAACACGTCAGGTTCTGTTTTTAATGCAGCAATAACAACTGAATCGGCAGCATCTAATGCCGTTTTTTCAGATTGAACAATCATGACAGATTTCGCTCCAACTTTAATACACTCATCATACAATGCTTGCGATATAATCTCTGTTTCAGCTATGCCATTTTTTAAACTTCGATTTGTAACGATAAGAATTTTTTCATCGGTTTTAATTTGGCATACTTCTGTTACAATTTTTTTTGCACAACGTAAAATTTGTTGTTCGTTCATTAATCCTCTCTCCGAAAATTTCTATCAGTCATCGGCTCGTATTCTTTTCGTCCAGAAACAGACTTATATGCTGGGCGAATGATTTTACCATTGTTTGCTAACTCTTCTATGCGATGAGCTGACCAACCGGCCATACGTGCAGTTGCAAACAGTGGAGTGTAAAGTTCTGGTGGCAAATTAAGCATTTTATACACAAAACCTGAATAAAAATCTATATTTGCACTTACTCCTTTGTACATTTTACGATGGTTACTAATGACCATAGGTGCAAGCTTTTCGACTTTGGAATAAAGGTTATATTCTTTTACGGCATTTTTTGATTCAGCAAGTTCTTTTACATAATCACGAAAAATCAATGCTCTTGGGTCAGAAAGAGAATACACCGCATGACCGATTCCGTAAACAAGACCACTTTTATCAAAAGCTTGCTTATTCAATAATTTTTCGATGTAAACACAAATTTCTTCTTCATCATCCCAGTCTTTTATGTTTTGCTTCATGTCTTCAAACATTTGCACAACTTTTATGTTAGCTCCACCATGTCGAGGTCCTTTAAGAGAACATAATGAAGAAGCCATTGCAGAATAAGTATCCGTACCAGATGAAGTAACAACATGATTGGTAAAAGTTGAATTGTTTCCTCCTCCATGCTCAGCATGAAGAACCAATGCTAAATCCAAAATTCTGGCTTCAAGTGGTGTAAATTTGGAGTCGGGACGCAACATATGTAGAATATTTTCTGCTACAGAAAGTTTTTTTTCTGGAGTATGTATTATAAGACTTTGCTTGTTGTAATAATAAGCGAAAGATTGAAATCCGTATACCATCAAACTTGGGAATTGTGCAATCAACTGAAGACATTGACGTAATACGTTTGGAATTGAAGTATCTTCTGGGTTAGCGTCATAAGTGTAAAGCGTAAGAACACTTGTTGCTAGTTGATTCATCATATCCTGACCAGGTGCATTCATAATAGTATTTCTCAAGAATTCATCTGGTAACATCATCATATCACCTAATATTTTTCGGAATTCAATATATTCATCTTTTGTGGGCAGATGTCCAATTACCAATAGAAAACATATTTCCTCAAAACCAAAATACTTTCCACTTAAAAAACCTTGAACAAGAGTTCGAATATCATATCCTCTGTAAAGGAGTTGTCCTTCACAAGGAACGACATCCCCATCTTCTATACGGTATGCCAAAATTTCTGATATTTCTGTTAAACCGGCTAAAACGCCTTTTCCACTAATATCTCTGAGACCTCTTTTAACTTCGTACTTGGTATACAAACTGCTATCTATCAAACTACTGTACGTAGCACAGTGGCTATATGTGTTTATTATTTTTTCAAAAGACAATGAACTTCACCTCCTAAGTTATTGCTCACAGTAAAAGTATATGAATTTAATCATATTACGTCAAACCGTAATAGACCAACAACTTTGATAACATCTATTATCTTATTTTTGCCTTATGTATTTATTTACTTGCAAGTTGTGTAAAAAAGTGATAACTCGATTAAGCATTTTATCTTTTTCGGTAGGGAAGGCTTCTTCCATTTTTTTTACGATTTGGAAAACTGTATTTTCGCCGTCTAAAAGTTGCCACAGTGTTGAACCGTATTTATCAAGTGAAATATGACTGATTTTTGGTTGCCCAAAAAACTTTTGTGCAATGCGGTTAAAAAATCCTTTGTTTTCTACATCAAGGATAACAAGGTTTTCTTCTTCTCTCCAAGTTATTGATTTTTCGGGAAGGAACTTAATATCCATATAATTTTTTTTAATCTTTTGTTTTTTCATATAATCCTAAAAGAAAAGGGCTGCCAAAGATGTAATCACTTTTGAGACAGCCCCTTTGCTAGTTATTATTTATTTTTTGGTTTTTTGTAAGAGAAATACAAAATAGATGCACAAATCAATGCAAAGAAGATTACACCACCAATGTTTCCAAGTGGTAAACCTAGATTAATTGTGTCTGCAAGAGTTCCCTTTGCTGTTGGAATAATAGCGAATACAGCAAGTAAAATACCAACTAAGCCTTCTCCGGCAATCATACCAGAACAGTAAAGAACACCGTTGTCGGCTGCTTCTTTCTTTTCTTCTTCTGATTTTTTAGATGATTTTCTTTCAATAAACCAGCGAATTAATCCACCAACGTAAATTGGAGTAGAAAGATAGATTGGAAGATATAAACCTACAGCAAATGGTAACACTGGGATTTTTAGTAGTTCAATAACAACTGCAATTCCAACACCACAGAAAATTAATCCCCAAGGAAGAGTTCCACCCATTACACCTTCAATAACAAGTTTCATTAATGTGGCTTGTGGAGCAGGAAGTTCTTGAGAACCAAATCCCCAAGCTTTATTTAGAAGGAACATAATTCCACCAATGGCAATAGCTGCAGCCACAGCACCAACAATTTCACCAATTTGTTGTTTAATTGGGGTTGCACCAACAATGTAACCTGTTTTTAAGTCCTGAGAGGTATCTCCAGCCATAGCTGTTACAATACTTACGATTGTTCCAATACAAATTGCTACAGCCATTCCTTCGTAGCCAGAAAAGCCTGCTGATTTTAGAATAAGTGTAACAATCAATAATGTGGCAATAATCATTCCAGAAATTGGGTTGTTTGAAGAACCAACTAAACCAACCATGCGGCTAGAAACGGTTGCAAAAAAGAACCCAAAAACAACGATAAGTAGAGCACCTAGGAAAGGAACTGGAATTGATGGAACAAGCCAAATCAATAGAGCAATAATTAAACTTCCAACGAGAACAAAAATCATTGGAATGTCTCTTGCTGTTCTTTCAGAAGATTCTGCTTTTTTACCAAAACCTTTCATTGCTTTTGCAAATGTGCTGATAATTAGTGGAAGTGATTTTATCAAACTGAAAATACCACCAGCAGCTACGGCACCTGCACCAATATAACGGATGTAAGAACTCCAAATACCGTCTGCACCCATTTCGCTAATTGCAGCTGTTCCAGGAGCAATAATGCTATCAAGTCCGAATAAAGAAAGGGCAGGAATTAATACGAACCAGCCTAAAACACCACCAGCGAAAATGTATGAAGAAATCTTTAATCCACAAATGTATCCAACACCTGTTAGAGCTGGTAAAACATCTACACCAAATCCTGTTTTTAGAGATTTTAGTTTCCATGCAATTTCAGATGGGAAAAGCTTAATTCCGTCTGTAATGAACTTGTAAAGAGCGGCAATTCCAAGACCAGAGAAAACGATTTTTGTTTTATGTCCCCCTTCTTCACCTGCTAAAAGAACTTCTGCACAAGCTGTTCCTTCTGGGAAAGGAAGAACCCCGTGTTCTTTTACGATAAGTGCATTTCTTAGAGGAATCATAAAGAGAACACCAAGAATTCCACCAAATAGTGAAATAATTGCAATGTTCCAGAAAGATGGAGCTGCTACTTTTGTTGATTCATTTGCCCACATGAAAAGTGCTGGAATTGTGAAAATTGCTCCAGCTGCTAAAGATTCACCTGCAGACCCGATTGTCTGAACCATGTTGTTTTCCAAAATGGAATTTCGCTTCATGATTACGCGAATAATTCCCATAGAAATAACAGCTGCAGGAATTGATGCAGAAATTGTCATACCAACTCTTAATCCAAGGTAGGCGTTTGCTGCACCAAAAACTACTGCTAGAATCAATCCTAAAAGAATTGATGTTACAGTTAATTCAGGCATCACTTTGTCTGCCGGAATAAAAGGTTTAAATTCTTTGTTATTCATAATCAAAACTCGTTAATTGTAATATGTAGGGTAAGTATACAACATTTCCGTAAAAGTGTTAATTGTAAAAACAAAGCTATTTTGCATATATTTTCTTACCAAAATATGATAGAATGTTCACAGATGAAAACTCTTATTCTTATCACTGGCGACCTTGCCACAGGAAAAAGCACCTTGGCAAAAAGACTTTCCCAAAAAATAAAGGCTTTGTGTTTTACAAAAGACGTGCTAAAAGAAATTCTTTCCGACGACATAGGATTTTCTTGCCGGCAAGAAAACAAAAACCTCAGCATTGCTTCTGTGGACATAATGAAGCACATTTTCTGCCAGTATGCTTTTTTGGAACAAGACCTGATTTTGGAAGCCAATTTTCACAAACCAGAAATCATCGCACTAAAAACCCTGGCAAAGCAACACAATTACAAACTCCTTCTTTTTTTCTTGCAAGGCGAAATAAACCAACTTTTCCAAAAATTCACCAGCAGAATAAAAGAACAAGGTCGCCATCCCACTCACTGCACTGACGACATAATAGAACCTGTCGGCTTTGAAAAATATTTGCTCGCTAACCGGAAAGAACTTTCCCAGTTTTTGCAAGAAAAACAAAATCCGGACTTTTCCGTCACCACCATAAAAGTAAAAGATGACAACTACGATTCTGTCTTTACTCAGGTTTTGAAAGCAGTACAAAACACATAAAATTCAACATTTTTTCAGAATCCTAAGTCAAAGACAAAAATATTCTTTTTTCAATAATATATTTGACATATTATGAATTCCACATATATAATTCAAGGTATGTATAATAACAACAGTTTTCAACACAATTCAAATATTTCAAGAGTTGCCGATGTCATATGGAGAAATGCAACTGTTTCTAGGGCAGAAATTTCAAGACAACTTTCACTTTATCGTTCCACTGTTTCAAACATAATTGGAACTTTACTTGAAAACGGTGTTGTGTTGGAAACATCTGTTGCTTCTGCTTCTGCAAGTGGCGGTCGCAAACCTATAACCCTTACGTTAAACGCAGCATTAGGTTGTGTAATTGGTATAGAAATTCAACCAGAAACATATCATGTTGTAGCTATTGATATAAATGGTGAGGTGTTGCTACATAAACATGGTCTAACTTGTAAAGCTGATTTTGTAGAAATTTTCGATACAATTTACGATGACTGTGAAGTTGAAATAAAAAAACTGAATCTGCCTGTTTTAGCTATCTGCGTAGGAATTCCAGGCATCATTGACACAACCAACAATTTAATTTTGCGTTCAGATCCTTTTAAACTAGAAAATTTTGATTTTGAAGCAGAGATTAGTAGTAAATTCGATATTCCTGTTCTAATAGAAAACGATGCTCGCTGTTGTGCTTGGGCGGATAAAACTAGAAACCGTAGCGAAGGTTTAAGAGACTTTATCACCGTAATGGCAGAACACCACATTGGTCAAAGCAACGATGAAATTGTAAAAGCTGGTCTTGGTGTTGGAATTGCTTTATGTAGCAACGGGAAACTTCATCACGGTTACCAATTTGCTGCCGGCGAATACGTTTCACACTCTTGGCGGCCAGGTATTATC
Organism: Spirochaetaceae bacterium; assembly: GCA_017622235.1. Classification (GTDB taxonomy): domain Bacteria; phylum Spirochaetota; class Spirochaetia; order Treponematales; family Treponemataceae; genus Treponema_F. Next base: position 22,857 of record JAGARN010000002.1, read on the forward strand.
GGTCAAACAGGTTTGCCAGAAGAAATAACATCTCGAATCGGTTCCGACTTACATTCTTTTAGAAAATGGGTTGTTGAATTCTTTTTTACGCTTACTCCGATTCTTACAGTGTTTGCTCCAGAAAAACTATATATACACGGATACCCCGTTCAGTACAAAAATATTGTGTTGCAAACTATACAGAGTGCTGTTCCTCAATTTTCTGCCATACTCAAAAAAAATAATTGTACCATGGAGTTTGCACCTGTAGATAATACCGTAGTTGCAAGGGGTGCTGCTTGTTATTACGTCAACAAACTTTTTTCTATTTCAGAACCAAATGAACAAGGTAATTTGAAAGTACAAACTAATTGGGATAACCTTTTTTCTACTCTTGCTAATTCAAAATAATTAGATATAGAGAGGTTTTTTTGCAAAAAATTCGTCCTGTCGATATAATTCTTCTGATGTTGGCTATTACTTTGTGTGGCGTTTCCATTGTGCTGGCAACCTCTAATTCTGGAACAAATGCTGTTCTGTCCGTAAACACTCCTGATGGGGAATTCCTTTATCAAATGAATCAAGACCAAACTTTGCAACTGCAAGGACTAGAAGGTATTTCAGTAATACAAATTCAACAAGGGAAAGCTTTTTTTTCGGAATCACCCTGTCCTAACAAAACCTGTATTGCAACAGCTGCTATTAGTAACAATGGCGAATGGGCTGCTTGCTTACCAAATGGCATATTTATTAGCATACAACAAAAAAGCGAAAGCCCAGAGATTGACATTATTGCTTTCTGAATCCATTATATAAGTATGGCAAAGAAAAAAAATGGTTCTATTATTTATAAGTGTAGTTCCTGTGGTTATATGCAGCCCAGGTGGTTAGGTCGGTGCCCTGAATGTGCCGAATGGAATAGTTTTGAAGAATGTATTGCTGACGAAACCCCTCGGCAACTTTCAATTTTAGGCTCTCAAGCAGGGTTCTCTACAAGGGCAAAGCCTGTTCCTCTTTCTACTGTAAATCCCATGGAAGGTAGTCGAATTTCCACTGGCATAGCCGAATTTGACCGAGTGCTAGGCGATGGAGCAATGAAGCGTTCCGCTGTTTTAATCGGTGGCGAACCTGGCATTGGTAAATCTACGTTGCTTTTACAAACTGCTGCTAAAATTGCAGAAACAATTCCTTCTGCAAAAATTTTATATGTTTCCGGAGAAGAATCCCCAGCCCAAATTCGTGCTAGAGCAGACAGACTTGGACTAACAAAATCCGTTCAAGCTGGAGCGATAGAACTTTTATGTACCACTCGTTTGGCAGACATAGAAGCCGCCCTTAACAATATAAATCCCATCTTTGTTGTAATTGATTCAATACAAACCGTCTACAGTGCTGATGCAGGAATTGTTCCTGGCACAGTGAACCAACTTAAATTTTGTGGCAATGAGCTAATCGGTTGGGTCAAAGAAAGGGATTCTGTTCTTTTTTTAGCAGCTCATGTTACAAAAGAAGGTCAAATTGCCGGACCAAAATCTTTAGAGCACATGGTTGATACTGTTATTTCATTTGAACGAAACGATGAGCAAGTACGTTTTTTACGTGCCCAAAAAAATCGGTTCGGTTCTGTGGATGAACTAGGTATTTTTGCAATGACAGAAACAGGATTAATCGCTGTAGAAGATCCTTCTGCACTCTTTATAACCAGAAGGAATGGTGCAATTCCGGCTGGAGTTGCGTCTGTTCCTGTATTTGAAGGTAGCCGTGTTTTTTTGGTTGAAATACAAGCCTTAACTGTACCCGCAAAAGCTGCCATTACAAGAGTTTACTCTGACAAAATTGATTCAGCACGCGTAAGCCGTGTTGCTGCAGTTCTTGAAAAAAGAATAGGATTAAGATTTAGCGACCAAGATTTATACATAAATGTTGCAGGTGGCGTACGACTAACAGAAAGTGCTATAGACGGAGCATTGGCAGCTGCATTGTATTCTGCACGAACAGATTTACCCCTACCCGAAGGAACCGCCCTTGCTGGCGAGCTTAGCCTTGCAGGAGAAATACGCCCCGTAAATCGTTTAAAACAACGTGTAAAAGCTGCCGTTACCTTGGGATACACCAACGTAGTTGCACCAGAACAAGAAGAATCAACATTTTGCGTTAAAGACATAAAGTCTTTGATAAAGCATTTATTTGGGTAAGTTGTAATTGAAAATCAGTTGACTTTTACAACATTATGCAGCATAGTATATGCCATGGAAGGTGAAAGACGCCGACAACCTAGATTTAAGGTTATTGCAAAGGTAAAAGCAGATGAACTTTGTATTTTTCCTGGCACATTATTAGATGTTAGTTCCACAGGTTGTAAAATCCGTTTCCCCATCAGTGTTACTGTTGATATGGAAAAAGAGTATCAGTTAAAAATAAAGATTTGCCAAAACAAAATTACTAAAGAGTTATTTCTTATTGGGCAGCCAGTTTATTCAAGTGTAGAAGAAACCTCAGAAATAGGATTCGTATTTCTTAGAAGTCCTGATTCAAGACAGCTAGATTCATACATTCAAAGTTTTCAATCTGATGCCGAAGCCGCCGCTAATTGGAATACACAAGCATCATATGTTTACGTAGGATAAAATGCCTGCACAAACAGATTTTCTACCTAAAGGCTCAAAAGGTTTTCTTGCTTTTCCACAACAGATGAAGTTTTTAGAAGAAGAACTTGCAGGCAGATTTGGAATGGAACAAACTGCACTCAAAGTGGCGGAACGACACGGTGACCTTATAATTTTTACCCCTGAATTGTTGCCCCAGAAATTAACAACTACTAAAGCAGAAAATATGCCCTATTGGAGCAAATGTTCGTTGCTTGAACCTTTTCGATTAGAGTTCAATTCAATTAAAGAAGCTTCTACAGCTCTAAAATCCATACAAAGAAACTGGTCTGGCTATTCTACAACTTTATTTCGTCGTTCGGCATTAATTCAAGAAAAATTGCCTTATATCAACTTAAAACCACGTCTTTTTCCACCGAAAATTCCATCTTTCCCCATGGGAATTTATTCCCTAACAACAGAAACATCCCTTATTGGTTCTTGCAAAACCACAAGTCTTTTTCCTTGTGGTACTCTTGAATTCAAAGAAGACCATGAAAATCCACCAAGCCGTGCATATTTAAAGTTTCAAGAGGCTGTAACCAATGCAAAAATACTTTTTGATGTCATGCCACAAAAAGGAAACCGTTGCCTTGATGCAGGAGCTTGCCCCGGAGGCTGGACGTGGGCTTTACTTCAACTTGGTTGTAAAGTTGTTGCTATAGACCGCACAGAATTAGCTGCATCTCTTATGTCAAACTCAAACGTAAATTTTATTTGCCATGACGCATTTACTTTGCCACCAGAAGAACTTGGTCATTTTGAATGGGTTTGTTCTGATGTAATTTGCTATCCCGAACGTCTATTAAAATGGATAAACCGTTGGATTGAAAGCAATCTCTGCGAAAACATGATTTGTACAATAAAAATGCAAGGACAAACAAACTGGTCTATTTTGACAGAGTTTCAATCAATACCAAACAGTAGTATAATTCACCTGAATTATAACAAACATGAACTTACATGGCTTTGGCACAAAAATTAAAAATCTCGCAAATTGAAAGGCGTTTCCTGGTAAACATAATAGTTTAACCAATTTGAATAAAACAAATGAGCTGTACTCCGCCACGTTGAAACAGGTTGACAGGAACTATCGTTCTTTGGAAAATAGTTTACAGGTAAATCTATAGACAACCCCTTATTTACATCTCTAAAATATTCTGTTGACAAAGTTTCTGTATCATATTCAAGATGACCTGTCATAAAAATTTCTCGATTTGTCCTAGATTTAACCAAAAGAACACCAGCTTCATCTGATTCAGCAAGGATTTGTAAACCTTCTTGGTTACGAATATCTTTTTTGCTAACAGTTGTGTGCCTTGACTGAGGAACAGGAAAGGTATCATCAAACCCTCGCAAAAGTGGTTCAGCAGGTGTTGTTCTATGATGAGAATAAATCCCAAAAAGTTTTCGATCTAAAGGCTGCTTTTGCACTCCATAATGATGATAAAGCCCTGCTTGTGCTCCCCAACATATATATAGTGTGCTAAAAACATTTTCTTTTGCAAAATCCATTATTTCGCAAAGTTCTTGCCAGTAATCAACTTGTTCAAAATCAAGTTGTTCAACAGGAGCTCCTGTTATAATCATACCATCATATCTTGATTTAAATACATCCTTTGCTGTTATGTAAAAGCGTTCCAAATGTTCTACACCTGTGTTCTTTGACACATGGCTTTCCATATGTACAAGCGAAATCTCTACTTGCAATGGTGTATTACCTAAAAGACGCAGGAGTTGTGTTTCCGTAGCAATTTTCGTAGGCATAAGATTTACAATAGCAATTTTTAATGGACGAATATCTTGTTTTGCAGCACGCTGTTCAGTCATCACAAAAATATTTTCTTTTTCAAGAATAGAACAAGCTGGCAAATCCGACTGTATTTTTATAGGCATAACCCACGTAGTATAGCATAAAGTCCTTAAATTTGCTATACTGCTGGAATGAGATTCTCTGCTTACAGTAAAGAAGACGGTGGCGGAGCAGGCAAACCGGATATAAAAAAAGCAGTAAAGAAACTGCGAACATTGGTAATTTTCTCAAAGCAAGAGCCAGATCCATTCCGAAAAAAACTAGAGCAAACTTTCGCTTCAGTTTATCTTCCAGCAAGAGTTGAGTGTAAACAGGTAAGACATGGTGGCGTTCCTTGTGACGTTTTGACACCAGAAGTAGTAGCCTCTAAACGAACTATAATCTATATCCACGGAGGTTCTTTTGTAGGCGGTTCAAGAAGTGCTTGGCGTAGTTTTTGTGCATCCTTGGCCGCAGAATCTTCCTCTAAAGTTATTCTGCCAGAATATCGTCTAGCACCACAATATGCATATCCAGCAGCTCTTGAGGATATTCAAGCTGTTTTTAGAGATTTATACATACAAATGCAAGCGGCAGGAACATCAGAACCAGAATTAATTATTGCCGCAGACGGAGCTGGCGGTTCAATCGCTCTTGCGTTAATTCAAACCTTAAAGGAATCCTATCGCCAATTTGTTCGCAACGTAATTCTTTTTTCTCCTTGGTTAGATATTTCTAATAATTCCTCTTGTGCTACAAGCAAAAAAACACGTGATGGTATAATTTGTAGCGAATGTATAAAACGCAGTGCAGATTTATATACCTACGAATCTAATCTTACCAACCCTCTTGTATCACCTTTATTAATGTCGCAAGAAAAATTAGCAGAGTTTCCACCAGTTTACATCCAGTGTGGTGGCAATGAACTCTTGCTAGAAGACATAAAGAAATTTTATCAACGTTTGATTGACTGTAATTGTAATGCCGTACTGGATGTGTGGCCTTCTATGATGTTTATGTTTCAGATGGCACATGAGTATCTTCCACAAGCTCATTTCGCTGTTCAGCGTGTTGGAAAATACATTCAGAACTTTAACAAAAAACCAGATGACCAAACTGAACCAGACTGGGACGATTATAACAAGGAAGTTGACTAATGGAACTTGTTGCTCCTGCTGGAAATTTTGATAAACTTTACTATGCATACACTTACGGTGCAGATGCCGCATACATCGGTTTGAAGCGTTTTTCGCTTAGAGTTAAAGCTGACAATTTTTATGAAAAGGAATACGAGAAAATAATCGATTTGAAAAAAAAATATCCGGAGAAAAAACTTTTTTGTGCATTAAATATTAGTTTTCATAATAAAGATATTGATAATTTTATCAGCGATTTGGATTACTTCCGACACTACCCTATTGATTCTTTTATCATACAAGACATAGGTATGGTTTCCATTATTCAAAAATATTTTCCAAAAGCAGCATTGCATCTTAGTACTCAAGCTAATTGCATAAACCGAGAAGCTGTAAAAATGTACAAAAACCTTGGGTTTAAACGTGTCGTTCTTGGAAGAGAAGCTTCGTTGGCAGAGATAAGTGAAATAAAAGACGCTGTTCCAGAAATGGAACTGGAAGTCTTTGCCCACGGTGCAATGTGTATAGCATATTCTGGTCGCTGTCTAATGAGTGCATACATGAATGGACGAAGTGCGAATAGCGGTTTTTGTTCTCATTCTTGCCGTTGGGAATATAATGTGCTTTCACAGTTGCCAAAATCAGGTCAACTTGTACTTGAAGAAAAAGAACGTCCTGGAGAATATTTTCCTGTTTTTGAAGGTGAAGATTTTACAGCTGTTCTTTCTTCAAAAGATTTATGCATGATTGATTACTTGCCAGAAATGAAGGCGGCTGGCGTTGATTCCCTTAAAATAGAAGGTCGTATGAAAAGCATATATTATGTTGCACTTGTAACACGTGCTTATCGTAAAGCCCTTGACGTATTAGAAGGAAAAATCACAAAACAACAAGCAGCTCCTTTTGTTGAAGAACTTTATAATGCTAGCCACAGAGAATTCGCTACAGGCTTTTTCTTTAGCAAAGAGAATGCAAACAAAACCACAACAGGAGCTAGCGACAGTCCCTACGAATTGTGTGCTTCTATTGGCAACTCTTTATCTGATTCTGAAGAAAAAGTTATTTTTGCAAATGCACAGCTAACAGAAAAAAAACGTGCAACAGAACTAGAAACTATGCATCCTGCAGCAAGAATTGCTAAAGAAGCTGATTATGCTGCACACCCAGAAAAGCGACCACCAATTATTTCACCAAAGACGGGATATCGTTTCTACACATATAACGCAATGAATAAAGTCGCTTCAAAAGATTGTAATGCAAATAATGCCTCTAACCTCTTGGAATTTATTGCTCCTGATGTTGCTTCAATTAGTGCAAAAGACAAAGATTATCAGTTGATAAATCCTGAAACAGGAGAAATTCTTAGTTGGGTCTGCCATGGACATCCTTGCCTTATTTATACAAACCTACCTCTTGTTCAAGGTATGTTAGTTCGTACAAACAATGTACGTTTTGGGTTAGAACAACACCGATAGCTTAAATAACAAATAAATATTTGGTTTAATGTTTTTACTTGTAGAATTAACAAACATATGTTACAATTAATCAACTTTCACTAAAGAGCAAATGCTCTATTTTAAGGAGGCCGATTATGGCAAAGTCAGGTGGTTTCACAAGTATGTGGAAAACTATACTTCAAATTGCTTTGGCAGTATTGTTGATTGTTGGTGGTTTGAGTGTTATTCTCGACAAAGCAGGCAATGATGAGCTTGGTTTGGTAGCTGCTGTTGGCGGATTATTTAACGGAACAGTAAAAGACATTGTAATTTATGTAATGGCTGCTATTGAATTGATTGCTGGTATCTTGTTAATTTTGGACTTCTTCAAAATTAAATCATTGGATAAAATTGATGATTTATTTTTGTTGATTATCATGATTGCATGGATTGTAGTATTCGTTATCCTTGGCGATATTATTCCTCTCATTAAAGGTAATTTAAAGTTCTTGCCTTTTATCGTTAAATTGGCAAGAGACGCTGTAATGATTGCTGCATTTGGAATCATTAAGGCAAAAATCTAATAAAATCTGATTTGATTTTTTAAAAAAGGCTGTCTTAAGGCTGATATGTACCCATAATTCTGGACACATATTATAAACTAGGTCGAACAAATGGATGCCTCTCTGTATTTTACAGGCGGCATCCATTTTGTTTTAACCTGTATTCGCTTATTGTTATAATAGTCTATATATTCTGCGATTGCTACAGAAAATTCTTCAAAAGATTTAAAATCTTTTTCATGCCCATAATACAATTCATTTTTCAAAGGTCCAAAGAAAGTTTCCATAATGCAATTGTCATAACAGTTTCCTTTACGTGACATAGATTGGATAACGCCATGATTAGTCAAAGCCGTTCTGTAATAAATATGCTGATATTGCCATCCTTGATCTGAATGAAAGATAAGACCTTTAATTTCTTTGAATTTTTCAAAGGCTTTATCCAACATTTGTTTTATCTGTTCCAAGTTTGGACTCAATGATAAATCATAGGAAATTATCTCATTTGTATGCATGTCAAGAATCGGAGAGATATAACATTTTCCCCAAGAAAAATTAAACTGGGAAACATCAGTTGTCCACTTTTGAAGTGGTGCCGTTGTACTGAAATCCCTGTTAATTAGATTAGCAGCAATTTTTCCAACTTCTCCATTTTTCCTCTGGTGTTTCGACCCATATTCCTTGTCTGTAAAGTTCAATACATCTAAGTTTGAACTCTAATGTGTAGCACATAAAAATACCCCTTTTACTTTTGTCCAGTAAAAGGGGTACATATCATTTTCCATCTTGGTCTTTTTTTGCCAAACGGACTATGTTTCCACGGCTGTCTGTTTCCTGGACACTTACATTTCCAAGAGGGTCGGTTGAATAACAAATTGAGTTACTTCCATTAATTTCAAATTCAGCCACCTGAACAAAATCATCTGCCAATGTCGTTTTTATTTGCCTGTCTTTTTGGTCGTATTCGTAAGAGGTATGTAAGCTTGTCATTTGAGGATTACTTTGAAGAAGTTCTTCAAGTGCCCCTTCAATAAATTCTGTCATCCCCTCTTTTACAGTTCTTCCTTTAATGAATCTTTGTAAAATTTCTTTTGCCTCCACAAGTTTTAAACTTTCAATTGCCTGTTCTGAAAAAAATTTGATAAGTCGCCTTCTACAGATGCTAAATATATGTCAAACAGTTCTTTGCAAAGCTGTAAATTTTACTCATACACAATGCGTAATATTTTATTTTTTTGAGCCCGCTTTAATAAACTGCTTAAAATTTCAAGAAGAATATTTATTTGTGGAGGGTAGAAATTAGTCTTTTCTTCACTGCATATTTTCATTTATTTCCCCAACTTCCCTGAATACGAAACCTTTTAGATTATTTTCGTCTATAATTTTCTTTATATTCTCATCTATATAAATTCTTTCTCCCATTTGATTTTTTATGATAAAAATTTTAGAATTTTTATCATTTAATCTTGAATTAAAATTCCATTTTTTGATTTTGTAAATCATATCGGAAGAGGGTAAATATTGTATTTCGGATTTATTTTTATCCAAACAATCTAAAACATTTAAAATATTAATAAAGTAGTATTGTCCAAGCTTTCCAGTTTCCAGAGGGAATATTTGAATAAAATCTGATAATTGTGATTCTAATACATCTTTCGCTTTCTGACTTATTGCAGGCACTACAAAACACGGATAATCCCCAAGAACTCTTTCTTTCTTATCTCGTATAGCTTTGCATCTAATTACATAATCAAAATTATCTATTCGTGTATTACTGCAATTAATATCATGAAAAAAATCAAACCAATCCCCCTGATATTCAAGCCATCTATAATTCTCAGAATCGTGTAGTAAATTATATATTTTCATTTAAAATGTCCCTTCTGCTAATTCCGTTGCAATCATCTTTAGTGTATTAATTACTTGCTCTTTATTCTTACACCCTTCAAGGAGAGTTTGAACTTTATTGTAATACTCCTTTGTATGCAATCCAGCATGCTTTGCTGTATAAAAAACAAAAGCTGATCGAAGGAGAGAAAGATCACTTTCATCAAATGTTATTTTTACAAACATTATAAACGTCATATAAATCACGAGGCATTGCACGACTCAAAAGAGCATTTATTTTAGCAGCAAATAACTCAAATTTATTTAACATTAGTATTTCTGTGTTGCTTTCTATTTGTTTTAATTTAATTTTTTTATGTATACATTCAAAAAGATGACTTCGAAGAGAATAATTTATTTCAACCTTTATATTATCATTTACTCCAGCTGAATTAATATAATTAATTACAAACGAATCTAAACTATGTCGGCTTTTAGATTTAGGACTTAAGACGTAATCTTCCATTTCAAAAAATCGTTTTAATTCAGAAGTAATAATTTTTCTTTCTAAAAGCATTTGTTCTCTACTAATATTTTCCATATAGTCTAAATCGATATCAACAGAAAGACGAGGTAGTTTTAATACAGAAAGATTTATTGCAGTTCCTCCTTTTAACACAAGTTTTTCTTTTATTTGTGAATTTGTGTTAATAAAATCTAATATTTTTATAAGACGAATTACTTTTTCAAGTGTGTCTCGATTAAAATTAAATTCTTTTGCCATTATATTTAAATCTTCTTTTGTATACTCAAACATCTAAGTTTTCTCCTTCATCAAAGATTAAATAAATTTGCTTTGGAACACAAATATTCCATTCTGAATTAAATTCAAAATCCTTATAATCTTCCTTATTGCACAAATATCGACAGCTATTTTTTGCATTTATTTTACAAAAATCAAAAAATTCTTTACTAAGCTCTAAATCAGAAAAATTTGATAAAATAAATCCAACTTTTTGAAAAAGAAATTGATTATTGTATTGAAGCAAATATTTTTTTAATTTGGTTTCATCTAAATATTTTATAAGTTCTATACATCGTAGAACTTCTTCTAGACCAGCAATTTTTTCAAAATCTTTAATAGAATCTATAACCGTCCTTTCAAGATCTGTTACTTTTATATGCTTAATTTCTGTTATACCAAAATCAAATTTATTATGAATAAACTTGTATGTTTTGTCATCAAATTCGAAATTATTAAACTTAGAATCTGATGACACATAAACATCATAATAAACTTGATTTGCTAAACCGTAAAATTCAAATGCTGTATGATGAGACACAAAACTAGATTCTGTGATATTACTAGCAATTTCAAATGATGTTGCAACAGGTGTTTTATCACTTAAAGAAATTGCAGTATACAGATTTTTTTTAATTGAAATAATCAAGTTATTTTTTTTTAAATTATACACTGCATTAGAAGCCTTTTTTTTATCTTTAAATATTTCTTCTAAAAATGTTTGAGAAAAACAGCGTTTTTTTAACACTTGTCCATATAATTGCATAGTAACATTCATTCTTTAATAATAACTCAATTTACTATCTTTTACAAGTAAATTAAGTCAATATTAAAGAAAAAATAATTTTACTTTATTCTTCAACTTTATTTTCACACAACTTTCGATTGACTGAAAATATTACCTACTGAAAAAAAATTTCTTAAATTTCTCCTAATCAAACAACTTAGTATTGAGGGGAAGAAAAAGAAATTAAAAATAGCATTCACAAATTAAGTTTGATGAAATAAAATTAAGTATGCTAATACAATTTCTCCAATAATAAAACTAGCTGAGGCAATGAAGATTATTGTTTTAATTTTAAATCTACCCATTATATACAATCTGATTGTTGAACCTAAAATTATTGCAATTAAATACAATGCAGATGAAAATAAAAAAACATTCATATTTATAAATTTCATTCTTGACTCTCCAATATTTTTCTTAATTCACTTAATTCGGCATTTAATTGATCAATTTTTTCTCCAGAAATTCTGTTTTGGCTCCAGAAAAAGAGCGAAATTTATGTAATTTTTGCTCTTTTCCTGCCATCGTTAAAGAAATCCCTATTTGGGGGATTTTACATCTAGTGTTTTCAAACGAGTTAAATACACTAGATGTAGAAAACAAAATCAATATACTCAGTTAGTAATTCTAACTAGATAAATGATTCCAGAAATGATACTAATGCAAAATATAGTTGTTATAAATATTCGAATAATATTTATTGCCTTTATTAGAAATTGTATTCTCCTTAAAAAAATGTCATTTGTTTCTAATTTTTGAATTTTCTTCCATGTAAAATTTGATTTTTCATGATCTGAAATACTAGAGCCTTTAATTGGTATATAAATAATTGTTAAATTTTGGGCTAACTCGTCATATTCCAATTTACTTAAAGTTGCAATTAATTTCGTTTTTTTGATAATAAGAAAGAAAAAACAAAGAATCAAACAAAAAAAACTAAGGAATAATAAACTAAGAAAAACTTTTATCAGAAACATATTATTCCTCCACCGGTAAAGGTTGGTTATATTGTTGTATCTTTTTTTGCCACACGGACTATGTTTCCACGGCTGTCTGTTTCCTGGACATCCAGGACTTATGTTTTTCCTTTGCGGAAGAAAGAGGTATTACGTATTCAACACCATTTTCCTCAACAAGGATTCCAATATATGGCTTTGTTTCATAGCCATACGTTTTATAATAAACTTCCCTGCAAGAATCGTGTAAAGTCTTTAAATAATTTTGGTCGATAGTGATAAATTTCATTTTTCAAAGAAAACATTTTTACCTCAAAAAAAACTAAGGCTGCCTGAAAATCAAGCAGCCTTTCTTTAATCTTCATCTCTTCACGGATTAAAACTGCAGGTTAATGGAGACCTTCTACTTTCAATATAGAACTAGGTTTCATTCTTGTCAAGGTAATTTCTATATTAAAATTAAAGAAAATAATTCATAAACGATTTTGCTGAATTTGAACCTTTTTTTGCCCAAATTCAGCTTAAAATCCCTCTAATCACACAAATTAGTATTTGTGGGAATAAGGGATTTTTCAAAAAAACAGACCAGTTACTTAACAAATAACCATTTTATTCATTTTCTATTTTTTATAAAATTTTTAAGATCTTGAATAGAAAATACAATAAACACAATCGCAGCCAATATAAGAAAAATAATTTTAAAAATTTTTAAATATTCATTTACTTCATTTTTGTAGGTGAAAAAAATTCCAACACATGCCATAGCTGATGCAAATAAATATGCCAAGCTTCTCATTATAAAAATCATACATACTCCAGAAATTCTGTTTTGGCTCCAGAAAAAGAGCGAAATTTATGTAATTTTTGCTCTTTTCCTGCCATCGTTAAACATATCCCTATTTGTAGGAATTTGAATCTAGTGCCATTAGACAAACTAAACAATGAATTGTAAGGATAATTAGTGTTTTATCCTCTTTAATTCATCTACATATTCTTTGAAATCACCACGTCCATCGGTACCAGATTCTGCATCTCTTGCCAAGTAGGCTTCAAGGATTTTTATTCTTTCTATATTAAGAATTAATATTTCCTTGCTCATTTCATCTTTTGAAACAGAGCCCCATAACATTTCTATGTTATCAATTTTTTTAGGAAATAACATTTCTATATGCAGTTTCTTGTATAATTCCCATGCTTTTTGTTCTTCTTGAAAAGTGTATAAAACACTACATCCTTCTAAATTTTTTTCAATAAGAGAAACCAGATAAGTAATTCTTTCTTCAGAAGATTTTATATCATATTTTGGTTCATCTGAAAAAGCTAAAAAAGTTGAGTTTAATACAAGTACAAAAATTAAAATTTTAATTATATGGATTTTCTTCATAAATACCCTCGCTATATAATTTCCATTCGGCGGCGACTTGAGCAGTTTTCTTCGAAAACTACGGAGTTAAAGATTTTATTTTACAACTGGAATATTTTTATCCTCAATAATGTATTCTTGTTCATACTTTGTTGTATATGAATAATTGATAAAATAAGGATTTCTATTTTTATCGCACAACTTTTTCAAAAAATCATCTTCAATATAATATGGAGTTAATTGATATTGCCCATTCCAATCAAATCTTTTTGTTGAAAATAAAAAACAAAGTTTGTTCTGACATACTCCAACAAATTTATCTAACATTTCTGCTTCAATAAATCTTTTTTCTGGCGGATAACACTTAATATTATCAGGATCAGTTATATCAAAAATATAACAGATTTTATCACCATATTTACCTGTTTCACTAAGAAGAATTAGATATGTCTTTTGTTTATAACAGAAAGAATATAACTTTATTGAAGGTATGAATAATGCACAATCCTTAAAACAGAATTCCTGTTTATTAATTTCAATTTTATGTGCAGAAAGCGGACTTATATTCCTGGGTTCATAATATAAAAATGAATCAATTTCATTAATCTTCTCTATAGAAAAAATCCAACAAGGAAAATAGTTAGTTTCTGATATATATTTTTCTTCTAGAGTTCCATAATCAATAACTTTCACTTCTTCCAGTTGACATCTACTATTAAGAAAATAAGACTCCAGACCTGATTCTTCTGAAAATACAAAACTTGCATTTATAAAAAGAATAACAAATAATATTTTCTTTAATTTCATCTTGTAAAAGCCCTCTCTTGCATAATACGTCTATATTCATCACTTTTTTTCCAAAATATAGTTCCCCCATATGCAGCTGTTGAATCAAGAATATAATTTGTTGTTCCACGTAGTTAGGATTGTTTCCGGCATAATGATAGAGGTTTAAATTGATATGATTATAAATTCCACCTTCGCCCCTTGCATCCTTTGAGACATAATCCCCAAGTGCCGGGTCAGTGGAAATCCACATCGTTCCATAATAGTACAATCCTGTTTCTTCGTCTAGTTCTTTGGCGGTTCCCTGCCTTTCAAAAGCGTTTTTCGCATTGCTCAAAACTTTGGCTCGGCAGGGCGCGCTTTTCGCCGTTTCGCTTTCGCTCCAGCCTCCCATGCTACGCATGCCTTCGCAGCACAGCTGCTCGGAGACTCGCTCAAAATGCTCCACCGGAGCATTTTGTCGGCTTTCAGCCGTCGCTCCCTAGGAGGCCGCCTTCGGCGCGGCTCCAATCGCTAACCGGAAAATAAAGACCTTTATTTAAATTGATATGTACTTCTTTTACTGGACAAAAGTAAAAGGGGTACATATCAGGCAGCCTTTTTTTATAACAGACTTTTTTTATCACAACCTAAAAAACACAAACACTGTACAGATTTATGCATATAAACTATCGCTGACAAAATTGTAGCTATCTGCTATAATCCTGTTATGAACATCTTTGCAGAAGTACTGCCGGAATTTATGCATTTTTCGGCTTTAGAAACTACTAATCTTATATTACTCTTAGGTCTCATTATGCTCTTGGGAGCCATGGGGGGACGGCTTTTTCAAAAGTTGCGAATTCCCCAAGTTGTTGGATATATTGTAATTGGCGTTATAATTGGGCAATCTGGTCTGCAACTTTTAAGTAGCGACGTTATTACTGCATTAGAACCATTAAGTAGTGTTGCTCTTACACTTATTGGGTTTTTAATAGGTGCAGAGCTTAAAATAAGTGTAATAAAAAAATACGGCCGTCAATTTGTCGGAATTTTACTTTTTGAAGCCATTGTTCCCTTTTTTGTAGTATCCATTTTAGTCACAATAGTTTCTTTTCTGGTAACTAAAGATTTACATACTTCGCTTTCAATCGCTCTTGTATTAGGTGCAATTTCTTCTGCCACAGCACCAGCTGCTACCACTGATGTGTTAAAAGAAAACCGAACACGTGGACCACTTACAGTAACCGTCTTAGGAATTGTTGCCATGGATGACGCTGTCGCTCTTATTCTGTATGCTGTAGCTTCTTCAGTTGCTGGAGTTCTTTTAGGTAGTGGTGGTGAAAGTTTTGGTAAACAACTTTTAGGTCTTTTGTATGAAGTTGGTGGCTCCATGATTCTTGGTTCTTTGGCAGGTTTACTATTAAGTCGTTTTATCCGCAATGTAATGACTGACGAAGGAAGAATTCTTTCTTTTTCACTTGGAGCTTTATTACTTTCAACAGGACTTTGCAATTTACTTGGGTTAGATAATATTTTGTCTGCAATGTCTTTAGGTTTTTTTATGGTAAATTTTGCTCCTGTTAAAACGAGGGGAACTTTTTCTCTTGTAGAAAAGTTTACTCCGCCAATTTATGTTATGTTTTTTGTACTTGTTGGTGCAAAATTAAATATTTGGAGCGTAACAACCTTTGTAGGTATTCTTGCCTTACTTTATATTATATGCCGTACTTTGGGAAAGGCACTTGGTGCAAGATTAGGTTCTAGGTTAACGAAAGCTCCTGAAACTGTACGCAAATACTTACCTTTTTGTTTATTAAGCCAAGCTGGTGTGGCAATAGGACTTTCTATAGCTGCGGGTCAAGACTTTGCAAACTCTATAGGACCTACAATAATGCTAATTATTACCGCAACAACTTTTGTTGTTCAACTTGTCGGACCAATATGTGTAAAATACGGTATAGAAAAAGCTGGAGAATGTGGTCTGGACATAACAGAAGAAGACCTTATGAAAAATAGCCGTGTAAGTGATATAACTTGGGGAAATAATAAAATATGTCGTACTTCTTCTCCTGCTGTAGTTCAAGAAACAGAAACCTTACATAATATTATTGATTCATTTAGTCGCAATGAAAATTTAAACTATGCTGTAAAAAATAAAAATGGCGAACTTACAGGCGTAATTACATTAGAACACTTAAAAGAAGCTCTTTTGGTTACAGATCTTTCAGAAAGTTTAATGGCATTCGATATAATGGAACCTGTTACGATAACCTGCCTTCCAGAAACTCCTTTGACCGAAATATATAAACTTTTTACAGAAAGAGATATTGAAGCAATTCCTATTATTGATAAACAAGGACTTGCCTATGGTATCGCAGAAAAAAATACCATAGATCATTATTTACACACAAAAATAATAGAATTACATCGAAAAGCAGCAGAATTAGGTTAATAAAACTAAATGCTACAAAAACAAAAGAAAGTATAATAAACACGGCAAAGCTAAAATAAAAACATAAAGAAAAGAGTTTTTTTGTGCTTTTGCCTTAGTTACAGTTGTGGTATCTAATGGCATTTTTTGTTGCCAAATTTCAACAAGTCCTTGGTCAAGGCTAGTAACAAATTTTTTTGGCGAAAACTCCAGTTGTAATTTTCCAAAGGCATCGATATAACCAAAAATCAAAATCGCAAACTTACCAAGTTCCCCAGGAAGACTTATTTTTGAACTAATTATTAGCTGAGATAAAAAAACCATTCCAGCCAACCTTATCCCACGACGTAAACCACTTTCTAAGGCTCCAAATGTTATAGCAAAACCTTTGTCACCACCTATACGTAACAAAATTTTTCCGTAAGGCGAAAGCAACGAAAAAAAAACAACTATTAAAATCATTATTACGGTAGGGAAGAGTCGTAACTTACCTCTTCTAGTAAGTGCAAGCAAAAAAAACAAAGTTGCTTCTAGTAGTAAAATCAAAATACTCTGTTGGAACAAAAAAGCAGGAAAACATAATATTCCTGAAAAAAAAATAAGTTCAGAAGGAATCCTTTGCCAAAAAACAGAAGTTTTTAATGCAACACTTTGTGGAAGTTTCATATTACACTGCCACCTGATAACATTGCGTACCATTTTGATTTTGATACAAAGTGCTGAGCAAAAAAACCTAAAAGTAAACCTGTTATTGTTCCATTGCAAAAAAGTATCGGAGCAATAAAACTAGCTCCTGTACCAAAAAAAATTAAAGTAGAAACAAAAAATTGTGCAACGGTATTGAATAAAGCACCTGCTAGTCCCATTCCAATATAACTTGCCAAAGGAATTTGTTTCTTCCAGATGAAAAGATAATATACAAGGCTCATTCCAAAGCAAGCTGCAAAAGAACCCGATACCGAAAACAGAAACACGTAGGAAAAAAGTGTACCACTTATTATTGCTTGACCAAAGGTTTTTAAAATCACCAGCAATGTAATATGCTTAAAACGCAACTTGCCAAAAGCCAACATAATTGGCAAATTTGCTAAACCAAGTCGCAAAAAAGGCAGAGGTTTCGGTATGGCATATTCTACCGCTGATAAAAAAAGACAAAGTGCAGCAAAAAACGTTACTGTTTTTAATGTATTATCTTGCTGCAAATCCAACTGCCTGTTCATACAGTAAGTATAATGTGGCTACTATATTTTGTACAGAGATATATTAGTTGAAAACAAAACTGTAAACAAACGTCTTCTTTGACTTTATATAAATTTACTGACAAGGCTTTTTATTTAGGTTATAATACAAACATGACTATCGTTGAGTTAAAGAACATTTCCAAAATTTACCCAATGGGAAAAGTTCAAGTAAATGCCGTGAATAATGTTTCCCTCTCTATCGAACAAGGTGAATTTGCTGCAATTTCCGGACCCTCTGGCTCTGGTAAATCAACTATACTTAATATAATAGGGTTAATTGATTTACCCACATCTGGAACTGTGTTGCTTAACGGAATTGATGTGTACAAAAATGTAAACCTTGACATAAACACTTCTATTCCAAGTAAATTGGATTCCATGCTAACTGAGTTAAGACGCACTCAGCTTGGTTTTATTTTTCAGACTTTTAATTTAATTCCCGTGCTTAACGTACAAGAAAACATTGCATTCCCTTTGCATTTAGGAAAATCTCCGGCAACAGATTCTATGTCTAAAGCAGAAATTGACGACTGGATAAATTATTTGTTAGAAACAACAGGACTTATGGATTGGAAAAAACATAAGCCCTCTGAATTAAGTGGCGGCCAGCGGCAAAGAGCCGCTATTGCAAGAGCTTTGGTTACAAAAGCTCCGGTAATTCTTGCAGATGAACCAACAGCAAATTTGGATTCAAAAACTGGAGATCAAATCCTTGAATTAATGAAAAAACTAAATCAAGAATTAAAGACAACATTTATTTTTTCTACACATGATGCAAAAATTGTTGCAATGTCAAATCGTGTTATAAAAATTCAAGACGGAATGGTTCAGTAGTCCAAAAGCAAACGCAAACTTGTTGCAAAAGTCATATCAGGTATTTTTTGTTCTGATGCGTATGCAACGGAAAATCCGTTTATCCAGTCAGCATGTGGGAATATTCCAGATAAAATAAGTCCCAATTTTGCATCTCCTGATTTTTTGGTAAAATCGTGATTCCAGTCTATACCGAGTTTTATGTTTTTTCTTGAACCAAGACGACTAATACCACCTGCAAAAGCAACTCGATGAGCATGAGAATCTTCTCCATTCGGAGTATAAACATATTGATATTCCACATTAAACCCAACTTTGCGTTCAGCTTCCCACAAGCGATAGAATCCACCTGTTGCTGCAACACAATCATAACCTTCTTTGGAATCCAATTTCTTAAAGTCAAATACAGAAACTAAAGACTGGGCGTAAAAATCCGTTCCAAAGAAAGTTCGCTTCATCTCTAGACCTAAAACAGGAGGTTTATAAAGATGAGGTAAATTACCTTCCAAAGATGGATAAGTCCTAGCAAAAAGATTTATAGATGTTTGCAACAAAGTCATTTCTATAGAGCCAGCAAATGAAAAATCCTTGTAACTTGGTGTTGTATCCACTTCGCCAGAATACATTGCCACAGCGGTTATTGTTCCTGTCAACACAGGCAGTTGCAACACCGCAGAAACAGATTCACCACTATCTGCAACAACATTAGTCAAAAGTGGACCGGAATAAGGTTTTCCAAAAGCATCTACTCCAGTGCCATAATTTGAACTTTCGCTAAATAATTGGACATATCCCCAAGAAATATTTTTTTTACCTGCGGAAATGTAAAGCTTATCTAAAAATAAATAATCAAAATACAACTCATGTAGCGAAAGAGAAAAACTTGGTAATTTTGCTCTTAGTGTTCCTTTTACCGCCAAGTTTTTACTTGCTCGTGCAGAAAAGCTTAAATCATTTAATAAATTAAGATATCCGCTAAAATTAAAATTCTTATTTTCAAAAAAAACCACACCCCCAACCTCTGCCTCTAATCTGCCAGAAAAGCTAAGAGGTTTGTAATAAGGGTTACTAGATGTCTTTTCTGTAACGGTGTTGTTTTGTGGTTGCGATTCTTGTGCAACAGGCGGTTCTTGCTGCTGTACTTCTACATCAGTTGCTTCTGCAAAGAGACTATCAAAATCATTAAATCCAGCATCCGAATCTTGTGCTACCAATAACGCAGTAAAACAAACTGTTACAAAAAAACATAAAATCTTTTTCATTTGCTACTCATCATTTCTAGGTATGGCTTTGTGTATACGATATCATCTACAGGACTAAAAGAAACATTTGATATTGTTATTTGCGTCCTTTCATATTGAACCTTGTCGCCAATTTTTTTACCCCGTAGGTTATCAGAAATAAGCATTTTTACTGGCACAGCATAATTTCTTTGCGGCGTTTTTATAATCTGGTAAGAAGGAATCGCTGTTGTTCTTAAAAGTTGACCAGAAAGGCTATAGTCTTCTTTTTTACGAACCAATCCATCATTTTTTGTAACCCAAAGTTTAATTTTTGGATAATCCACATTGTCAACTTTTGCCACAAGTGAAAAAAGCACACAATCAAAGGCTCCAAGTTTTGTTTCGACAGCTGATTCAATATCATAATCACGACTGTAATGTTGTGGTGCAAAATCCGAATTATTAGCATTTGTATTTTGGAATTTATCTTGAGCACTTGTAAAAGTAAATCTGCGATCTGCTGGATCGAAAAACCATATGTTGCCATCATATTGCAAATAACCTTTGCCTTTTTCGCTAGCTGGTCCGGTAACAAGTATTGTCCACTTTTCTGTTTTATCTCGACGGTACATTATTGCTTCTGTGAGATTTTTTCCTTCACCAGGTTTTTCTTGAACAACTGTATATCTACCAGAAAAATCTGTTTCATAAAAGGCGGTATTATTTTCTGCCAATTTCAACAATGCTTCTGCATCCGAATACTGAATCTGAGCGTACAAGCCACAAAGACCTAATAAATAAATTGTTGCCACAGCCACCGTGGCTTTGTTTATTTTTTTGTTTGCAAAAAATAACTTCATAATCACTCCTAATATTGCTATTCCGTTACACCAAGAGCTGTCGAAGGCATAACACTAACTGACTTACGTACTGCAAACAAAACTGCAACCAAAGTCGTTACACAAACTGCTATTGCCACAAGAACAAAAAAACCTATAGAAACAATGGGAACAAGTACTCCATCTGTCAAAAAAATATCAAAAGCAGGAATAATAGACAAGTTAAAAACACCTACCAGTTTGCAGAGTAATAAGGCAAAGCATAACCCGCCTAAACAGCCAAAAAATAAAAGTATTAATGTTTCTAATAAGAGCATAAACAAAATATCTTGTCTCTTCATTCCTATAGACATATAAATACCGATTTCGTTTATTCGTTTCATGGCAATAATCCTGTAGGTACTGCTCACTCCAACAATTATTATTACTAAAAGGGTTATAATTACAAAAGCAGCTATTCCTTTCATTGCATCAATAAGAATTTGTAAATCTTCCAAGTTTGCAGATAATTTGATTAAAGCATATGTCGGCTCAGAAAATTTTCCAGACAACAGTTGATCGTAAAAAACTTGCTTATCTTCAACCAAGTGAAACATATTAAATAAAGATTCCAAAGATTTTTGGTACATTAAAATGTCTTTTTCTGAAGCACTGCCATCTGGAACATTTATACATATTCGATTAGCCCAATCACGGGGCATTCCATATGCCTCTAACAAATGATTAATATCCATGTAGGAAGTGTACATTCCAAACAAACTTGAATCTTTAAAAATGCCTTTTACTACAAGTGTTACGGTGTTTGTATAACCTCTGCTTGTAATAAGCATCATAGTGATTGAATCACCTGTTTTGACCCCAAGTATCTCTGCTATAGGTTGTGATAAAAGAACCCCATTTGTTCCAGCAATATCCTCTACACCACCAGCTACGTAATTAAAGGCTTTGAATAAGTTTTTTTCTTTTGCAAAATCAACACCTTTTATTATCCGCTGACGAACCCCTGTTCCTTCAAAATAAAAAGCTGCATAATCTGCATCAAAATCGAATCGTGACGAAACCGTTGTTCCTTCTGGAAACACTGGCTCTAATTTTTCAACAAATGATTTCGCATTGTCAAAAGAAAGTTTGTTCTTTCCGCCAATAAACATCAGATCGCCACCGTAATAAATCTTTGCCTTTGTTTCTAGTGCAAAAAGCATTCCCTGAATTAAATACACACAAAAAAGAGAAACACCCACTCCAAATAGGCAAACTAGAAAGAGCGAAATATATTGCCGTTTTCGGTACAACAAGGAACGAAGCCCCATTTTGAACACATTCATCACTTAGCTCCTTGCATGGCTTTAATCGGAGAAATTTTAAGGGCAGTTGCAACAGGATAAATCCAACCTGCTACGCCAAGCAAAAGCATCAATAATAAAATTTTGCCTAGGGTTACACCAGTTATTTTTGCTACAAAGGTTGAAGATCCAAATAGTTGAATTAAAAAAGAATTTGTAAAAGTTATTTGAGCTGCGTTTATTCCTTTTATAGCAAGCCAACCTAAAAAGCAACCCAATGCTGCGGACATAATAGACATTATTGAAGTTTCCAACATACATTGCAACGAAACAAATAAACGGCTACTTCCAACCGCTCGCATTGTGCCAATTTCACGTGTTCTATCTAATACATTAATCACTAGCGTATTGTTCACTACAATAAAACCGGCAGCCAAAACAATTAATATTCCTGCGTTAAATATTGCTCGCATCCAGTAAAGATAAAGTGCAGTGCTACCGGCGGCATTACGCCAGTTTACAGCTTGAACAGGCCAATCGTTACGTCTAAATATACGGTTTAAGGATTTTATTTTTTTTGCTGCATCAGAACCATTTTTTAAACGACAAATAATAAAATTCCACGAGGAACTTTCTTGTGGTAATTCCACAACTACATCTGCGTTGCTTTGCCAAATATCTTCTACAAAGGATTGCTCTTCAATAATATCAGTTTCTGTATCAAAGGCAGCATCTACATCACTGGCAAAGTCAAATAATTCATCCATGTCTAAATCATCAGCCAACAAATTGGTTTTATCTTCCTCTATTTCGATTTCAAAACCTGTTGTGTCTGATATATCCATAATTGAACGAACTACGTCTGGGTCTACAAGAACAAATCGTTCAAATATGGCATTATCGGTTTCGTAAGTGAATATTGCAGTAACAGTGGCTGCTCGTATTCTAAAAGATGGTCCGTCTGCAACTGTAAACTGAACTGTATCGCCAACTTTTGCATTTATTGTGGCGGCAATTTTTTCCGAAATCATCATGCCTTTTTGACCGCTAGAATAGGGCTGTCCCTCTTTTATATGTAACGCCGTCATAGCAGAAACATATTCCTTTGCCGAAACCCCAAAAAGGCTTACCACCAAATGGTTTCCACCATGCTCCATTATCCCCACTCCTGTAACCTGAGGAATTGTGGCAACAATATCTGAATCCATTTGCAATTCTTGCATTATTTCATTGTAGGGTATTACACGCTCAATTTCTGTAAGTTCACCAGTTACAGGAGTTTCATCGCCAAACAAACTTAAAGGTACATCCGAAACAGGTCTTATTATAAAATCCCCTGTAAAACTACTGATAAAACTACTCTCTACGCCCTGTTCTGTACTATCAAATACTGCATTCGCCACAGACAAAAGTGCGGCAGAAAATGCCATAAACAACACTATTACTACAGAACTTTTCCTAGAAAGGATATTTTTAAAAGCAAGTTTTACCAGCATTTGTAATCTACTTACCTGCCTTCCAAGCATCTGATATTGTTTTACTTGCTTGTGGATCTGCTTTTACATTGGCAACTGCATTTTTTACAAAGGCTGTAAATACTAACACAAAAAAAGCTGCAAAACAACAAATAACCAATTTTATTAAACGTCCTTGTCCTTCTGGAACAAAGAAAGGTTCACCAGAAACAGCACAAAAACTTGAATATGTGGCGATAAAATTAGAAAGCTGACCTAGTTCTTTTAACTGTTCCTGTAAAATCTCGCTATCAAAACCGGTGCTAAGCTGCTGCAGATTTTCCACTGAAGTTCTTAAAGCATTCATATCTGCTTTAAGCTTTGGGATAATATAATTTTCTAAATCTGTATTCGCTTGTGAAACCACGGCATGAACAAGAGCTGTAGCCGTTTCTAAGTTTTTTTCTGCCACATCCAAAGTAATTTGAATCGAAGAACCTATTCCTGAAGCCTTTACATCAAAAGTACCTTTTTGAATCAACTCTCGAACATAGCTGTTGTATTTGTAGCCATCTGGTAGTTTTGAAGAAGAAAAGGCTGGATATTGCTTATATATAGCCGCAAAGTTGGACAAATTCGTCATGCTATTTACGGCTAAAGATTGGACGTTTGTTTTTGTAGTGCTAAGAAACTTTTGCCCTAAATCAGAAGGAAATTCGTTTACCTGAACATTATATATAACTTGCATTTTTTGTTTGCTAAGAGAAGGAAACAAAACAGGAACAACAAACAAATATAGACCAACTAAAAAGGTAACAACAAATGTTCCTATCACTATTAATTTTCGGTAACGAACCAAAACTGCAAATAAATCGATAAGACTTATTTCATCATCTTGTTTTTGTTCATTTGGAATAATTGATTCTTCTGTGTTCATTTTAAGCCTTCCTCTTTCTATCCTATACAATAAATTATTATATATTAATGATTATATTATATCAATAAAAATAGAGCCTATTTTGTATTTAACCATATGCATAATATGTACTTGTGGAATTCATGTCATTATATTATAATTCCATTATGGCTCAACAAAAAAAGAAAAATCAAGCTGGGATAGCTGTTGCAATATGGGTTTTAATTGCTATAGTTTTGCTTATTGTTTTTTTAATTAAACAAGATGATATAATGACTACTTTAAAAAGCACAGGTTTTTTTACACACACAATAGGAACAGAACCTGATTTTGTAGCAAATTATGAAACAAAACAAGTGCCAGAAACAGAAGAACCTGTGCAGATTATAATTCAAGAGGAACAAACTGAAACACAACAAATTGTATCCCAACCAGAACAATCTATTCATCAAGAATCTGTTTCAACTGCTGTTGATGTTGTTACACCACAAGCAAGCACAATCGTAGAAGACGTTGCTGTTCCTCCAACAACTACAGCAAAGTTATTTTTTGTTACTATCGGTGGCGACGGAAGTGTTTCTCGTTCGCAGGTTAATCGTTCCGTTCAAAAAACAAATTCACCCCTTACCGCCTCATTAAATGCTTTGCTAGAAGGTCCTAACCTAGCAGAATTAGATGATGGTTGCATGACATTGATTCCGGAAGGAAGTCGTTTGTTATCAGCTTCTGTAAAAAACAAAGTTGCCACCCTAAATTTTAGCGAAGAGTTTGAGTTCAATCCCTACGGCGTTGAAGGTTATA
The DNA here is from genome assembly GCA_017622235.1 of Spirochaetaceae bacterium. Lineage (GTDB taxonomy): Bacteria > Spirochaetota > Spirochaetia > Treponematales > Treponemataceae > Treponema_F. Next base: position 47,912 of record JAGARN010000002.1, read on the forward strand.
TCGGGCAACTAATGCAGGTTGTGTATACCGCAACAGCGTTTTCCACAGTTGAAAGTGTACAATTCCTAGTAGAAGGTCAACGAAAAGAATATATTGGTAGCGAAGGCGTTTGGATTGGTTCGCCACTTTCAACAACTAGCTTCAAATAAAAATTTTAGCTAAATCATTGCATAAAACTTTTAATTATTGCGTTAAAATACTCTTTGTTTGTTTTGTAGGCATTATCAAATACAGTAAGACTCATAACACTAAAATCACCGGATTTATTTTTAACAAGTATCTTAAAATCCCTTGAAACTGCATTTTCCGCCGGAAGATAATAACGTAGTTCCACATGTAATTTATTCTCAGTTTGCTTTATGCTACGTGTTGTCCAATCTGCATAAGAACCTTGACTACCTAAAGAAAAATTCCTATAAAATGAATCAAAAACCTGCTGTGTACTAGTTGAATTTGGAACAGAGAAATCAGAAAGAACTAAAACAGCTACATCACCAAGCATATACATATTATCAGCTGCCTGAATCCATTGTTCATCCAAAAGTATATTCTGCTCATTATATTTTATTTCAAGATTTGGCATTTCCTTTGCAGAAGTAAATCGCCTTGATTTATCGTTCATTGGTGCCGGAAAACCAGTAAAAGTTGAAAAGGACGTATCTTCTGAGGAAACGACTGTATCAACTGTTACAACCTCAAAAACAGGTATTCCATCAATACCCGTAATTCGTTCCAAATTGAAAATAGGCACGTCAAAGGAATATTCCATCGTTACCATTCCACCAAACTGCGAAAAATCTTCCTTGCTTTCTGCTTTGCCTTTTACGATTTTTGGGTCAAGGTTTCTGCGGCGGGCAGAAAATTCGTAAACCAAGTCATGCAAATAGTTTACGATTTCCGTGTCGTCCCCTTCAATATTTGAAAGAAACCGTTCGCCTGTAAGCTCTGTGTAGTCCACGTTTGGATTTACGGTAAAGAGAATGTCTATGGACTTTGGGAAGCCGCTGCGTCCGCTTCCGGCTCTTGCCGGGGCGTTTTGTACAGGATATTGGGGGGCAAAGAAGCGCATTGCGTAAGTTGCCTCGTCATAGTACAAAAAACCTACATACGCTTCAAATTCAAAGCTGTAGTCCCTGTAGTATACGTACTGCCCTGAAGCGTCTGGAAGGTAGGAATGAATACCGGGGAAAGCCGTTGACGGAAGCACTGTAACGGCACAACAAACCAGAACAGCAATAAATATTTTTAAACTCAACTTCATGGATATTTCTCCGGTTCAAAAACTATGCGTTCAATTCCGCCAAAGCGGAACGAACAATCCCTGCAATTTTTTCTGCGGCGTTTTCTGCAGGAACTAATTCCGCATCCGTTGCTGAACGCAATTTTATCTCCACGTTTGGCAAGTTCTTTTCCCCTACAACCACACGAACGGGAATACCGATTAAGTCCATGTCCTTGAACTTAACCCCGGGACGTTCGTTCCTGTCGTCAAGAAGAACTTCAATTCCATGTTTTGCAAGGTCTGAATAAAGTTTGTCGGCAACTTCTTTCATTGTGCCGTCGTATTTTACAGGAACGATTACAACTTGATACGGGGCGGCGGTCATTGGCCAAACAATACCGTTTTCGTCGTGGTGTTCTTCTATAATGGAAGCCAACGCACGGTCTACACCAATTCCGTAACAACCCATTGTAGGAATTTGTTGTTTGCCGTTTTCGTCAAGGTAGGTTACGTTCATGGATTTTGTGTATTTGTAACCAAGTTTAAAGATATGACCTAGCTCGTTGCCTTTTTTGCTGTAGAATTCTGCACCGCAATGTGGGCATTTGTCACCTGCGACAACCGTCCTAACGTCAGCTGTCATGTATGGGGTAAAATCCCTTCCTGGTTCCACGTTTGCAAAGTGAACGTCCTTTTTTAAGCCGCCTGTCACGGCGTTGTGCATATGCATGACAGTTTGGTCTGCAAGAACCGGAACTGTGTTTAATTGAACAGGACCTGCAAATCCAACTGGAGCGTTTGTAATGCGTTCCACGTCAACATCACTTGCAAGTTCCACTTCGCTGGCTTTCAATGTTGCGGCAAGTTTTGCTTCGTTCACGTCCAAATCCCCACGGATGCAAACTGCAAAAAAGACTTCTGGGTAATATGGAATTCCAGAAGTTGCGTCTGTTACACGTTTTAGGTTTTTACAGCAATCAACATTTCTTAGATCAAGCTCGCAGTTTGTAACTTTGTAAATCAATGTTTTTATAAACGCTTTTGGCGTTGTATTCAGGAAAACTGAAAGCTCTTCTATTGTTTTTACGTCCGGCGTGTCGATTGCTTTTACAGATTCCGTGGTTGCTTGCCCTTCTTCAAAATCAGGAGCGCAAGCCGCTTTCTCTGTGTTTGCGGCGTAAGTGCATTTTGGACACAAAATCAAAGTGTCATCGCCTACCGCACTTTCCACCATGAATTCCTCGGAGCCGCTTCCGCCCATTGCACCAGAGTCGGCTGAAACAGGAATTACAGACAAGCCCAATCTTTTGAAAATGCGTTTGTAGGCTTTTTCCATGGCAAGATAAGTTTGATCCAAACTTTCGTCGTCTGTATGGAATGAATATGCGTCTTTCATGGTGAACTCGCGACCACGCATTACGCCGTAACGGGGGCGAATTTCGTCACGGTATTTTGTGTTGATTTGATAAAGTGTAATAGGAAGTTGCTTGTAAGATTCCAGTTCATCCCGGACAAGGGCTGTGACAGCTTCTTCTGCTGTGGGGCTAACCACAAGCTCTTGATCCACACGATTTTTTATACGGAGCATTCCTGCCCCCATTGTCTCCCAACGACCGGATTCACGCCAAAGTTCACCGGGAACAACTACAGGAGGTTTGCATTCCAATGCACCAATGGCATCCATTTCTTCACGAATAATATTTTCTACCTTTCGGAATGCTTTTAGACCGAAAGGAAAATACGAGAAAAGTCCGTTTCCTAATTTGCGGATAAGACCTGCACGCAACATAAGTTGATGGCTAGAAATAACAGCTTCTGCTGGAACTTCACGCAATGTTGCAATCAATGTTTCGGATGTTTTCATAGTATCATCATTTTACTGAATATGACCAAAAAACACAAGGTATGCAACTTTTCTAGTTACGAAGAATTAAACTCTAAACAACAAATCTCCATATGTTGGAAACGGCCAATATGAGTCTGCAACCTTAAGCTCTAGGGTATCAGCAACTGTACGCAACTCTTGCATGGCAGGAATTATAGTTTTAGTACAAAACTTTGCTTGTGCTGTAATATCTTCTTGTTGAATTGAGTTTTTTAGTGCTGCTTCAACTGCTTCTGTTTTTTCTGTGGCATAATCGCACAAAACAGAAACTTCTTGTAGCAAATTAAGCTGAGCTTTGCATTTAGCAGATGGTGTCGCTGTTTTAATAGCTGTAAAAGATTGAGCTACATCCTTTGCAAACCTAAAACAAGCTGGTAAAATTTGTCTTTGCATCATATCTATCATAGTTTTTGCTTCTATTCTTAACACTTTGCAATATTCTTCCATCTGGATGTCGTATCGAGCTTTCATTTCCGTTTCAGAATAGACACCATGTTTTTTGAACAACTTAACATTTTTTTTGTCAAGAAATAATGGCATTGCATCAGAGGTTGTTTTTAGGTTAAGAAGACCTCTTTGCTCAGCTTCTTTAACCCATTCAGCAGAATAACCATTACCGTTAAATATAATTCGGCTGTGCTCTTTTAATGTCTGGCGAATAAGCTTATTCAAATCGTTGGTAAAATCCGCAGAACCTTCAAGAATATCCGCAAATTGCCGGAATTCTTCCGCAACGATTGTGTTCAACATAATATTTGGGCAGGATATTGAAAGACTTGCACCAAGAGAACGAAATTCAAACTTATTTCCGGTAAAAGCAAAGGGGGATGTTCTATTTCGGTCTGTATTATCCTTTGGAAAAGCAGGCAAGGCATCTACCCCAAGAGTTAAAACTTCTTTTGCTTTACGGTCGTATGGCTTACCTTCGCGAATGGAATCAAGAATGGCCTCAAGTTCGTCACCCAAAAACATAGAAATTATAGCTGGTGGAGCTTCGTCTGCTCCAAGTCTATGATCATTACCTGCCGTTGCAACAGAAGCTCGTAGTAAATCCTGATATTCATCTATACCTTTTATAATAGCTGTCAAAATTAATAAAAACTGGGCGTTATCTTCTGGCGTGCTACCTGGTTCTAATAAGTTTTCACCTTTATCCGTTGAAAGCGACCAGTTATTATGTTTTCCTGAACCGTTTACACCTTTAAACGGTTTTTCGTGAAGAAGACAAACAAGACCGTGGCGTGTAGCAACCTTTTTCATCATTTCCATTGTGAGTTGATTGCCATCAGCTGCTATATTTGTTGTAGTGAAAATTGGTGCCATTTCATGTTGGCACGGAGCAACTTCGTTATGCTTTGTCTTTGCCAATATTCCAAGTTTCCATAGCTCTTCATCCAACTCTTTCATATAGGCGGAAACTCTTGGTTTTATTGTACCAAAATAATGATCTTCCAGCTCTTGCCCTTTAGGTGGCATTGCTCCAAATAATGTGCGACCTGTGTAAATTAAATCTTTACGCTTTTCCCAAAGAGTTTTGTCTATAAGAAAATATTCTTGTTCAGGACCAACGGTAGTTGCCACACGACGAATGTTTTTTCCAAAAAGTTTTAATATACGCTTAGCTTGTTTGTCTATAGCATCCATTGAACGTAATAGCGGAGTTTTTTTATCCAAAGCTTCTCCACCGTAAGAACAAAATGCTGTAGGAATACACAATGAGCCATCTTTTATAAATGCTGGAGAAGTTGGATCCCAAGCAGTATAACCTCTAGCTTCGCAAGTAGCTCTAATTCCACCAGAAGGGAAACTAGAACCATCACTTTCTCCCTTTACTAACTCTTTACCAGAAAACTCGGTAATTACTGTTCCATTCCCCAAAGGAGCAATAAAACTATCGTGTTTTTCTGCGGTAATACCTGTCATTGGTTGAAACCAGTGTGTAAAATGCGTAACGCCTTTTTCAACAGCCCAATCTTTCATTGCGTTTGCCACAATGTTCGCCACACTTTCATCCAAAGGGATACCTTCATCCATAGTTCTTTTTAGGGCTTTGAATGTTTCTTTGGGAAGCCTTTCCCTCATTACAGTTTCATTAAATACCACACTTCCAAACAATTCAGATATTTTGCTCATAAGACAGCCTTTTAGAAAAAAATAGAAACCTTCACTATAGTAATAAATTTTATACATTGTGTAAATAAAAAAGGGCAACCAAACATATAGTTAGTTGCCCTTTAGTTTATTTGCTTTGCAAAATTTATTTATACAACGGACGAGGCGTATAATGTGTGTGCAACAAGTGATGTGCCTTTTCGCTGTTTGGCTCGCCAAAATAATCCTTGTAGATTTGTGTAATCAAAGGATTTTGGTGTGAACAGCGGATTTCGTGAGTTTCGTCGTCTGTATAAAGAGCAGCGGCACGTTTTACACGAAGTTCATCGCTGTGACCATAAGGCTGACCACCACCTGTGACACAACCGCCACGGCAAGCCATTACTTCGATAAAGTCGTATGGTCTTTCCCTTCCTTCTGCGGCTGCCTTGCGAATTTCTTCCACAATAGGTTCAACATTTGACATTTGGTGAACAACGGCAAGTTTTACCTTTGTTCCGTTAAGGTCAACTTCAGCTTTTTTTACTCCGTCAAGACCACGAACCGGTGTGTAGTTCACATCGCCAAGTTCTTTGCCTGTAACAAGTTTGTATGCTGTTCGCACAGCTGCTTCCATAACGCCACCGGTTGCACCAAAGATTGTTCCAGCTCCTGTGTATGGACCTATTGGGTTGTCCGCTTCGCTGTCGGCAAGGTTTGCAAAGTCGATTCCCGCTTGGCGAATGATGCTGGCAAGTTCTCTTGTTGTAAGAACTTTGTCAACGTCAGCACAACCGCTTGACTTCATGCTGTCATCACGGCGAGCTTCGTAGGCTTTTGCGGTACACGGCATAACAGAAACATGATAAATCTTGTCTGCTGTTAAGCCAGCTTTTTCTGCCCAGTAGGTTTTGGTGATTGCACCCTGCATTTGCTGAGGGGATTTTGCACTGGAAAGATTTGGCAACAAGTCGTGGTAATTTTTTTCAGCGTAATCAACCCAGCCGGGGCAACAACTTGTAAACATTGGCAAAGCCCCGCCCTTTGTCAGACGTGTCACAAGCTCTGTACCTTCTTCCATGATTGTAAGGTCGGCTGCAAAGTTGGTGTCAAAAATGTATTTGAAACCAAGCATACGAAGAGCAGTATAAAGTTTGCCTGTAACAAGGCTTCCGGCAGGAAGACCGAATTCTTCGCCAATAGCAGCACGCACAGAAGGAGCGATAGAAACAACCGGAGTAAGGTTTGTGTCCGCAATTTTTTCAAACACTTCCTCCAATACATTGTGAGTTGTAATTGCACCTGTTGGGCAGTGAGCCGCACATTGTCCACAACGAATACAAGGACTGTTTGCCAAGTCGCTTCCGGCAACTGGACCGATAACAGTTTTGTCACCACGTCCGGTATATTCCATGGCCCATACGTTTTGCATAAGCTGGCAGGCTTCTACGCAGCGACCGCAGTTGATACATTTGTTCCTGTCAAGGACGATTTCTTCATAGGATTCATCTACAGGTTGGTTTTTCAGAATTTTTGTGAACCTAGGAGCTTGTCTTAGACCAAAATCTGCCGCTAAATCCTGAAGTTCGCACTGCCCTGAACGGCTGCACTGCAAACAGTCGCTTGGATGGTTTGACAGAATCAATTCAAGAACGGTACGCCTTGCTTTTGTCAGCTCCAAATCGCTTGTCACTATGTTCATCCCGGGTGCACACTCTGTACAGCAAGCACGTGTCATGCGAGCACGTCCTGTTTTTGGATCCACATTCTTTACAACACAAATACCGCAAGATGCCCATGCAGGTAAGTCTTTGTTGTAGCAAAGAGATGGAATTTTAACATTCATTTTCTTGCAGGCATCTAAGATTGAAGTTCCTGACTCAACAGAAACTTCTTTTCCGTTTATCGTTAAATTAACCATAAAAACAGCTCCTCTTATTTCTTCTCAATCGCATTGAACTTACAGGTTGTCTCACAAGCACCGCATTTCAGACACTTGCTCTGGTCGATAACGTGGCGCATCTTCTTTTCTCCTGTAATACAGTTGGCAGGACACTGGCGAGCACAAGCACCGCAACCAATACATTTTTCGGTGATATGGAAACTGATTAGCTTTTTACACTTGCCAGATTCACAGTGCTTGTTTTGTATATGGTCAATATATTCCTGCTCGAATTTGTTGATTGTGGAAAGAGTTGGATTTGGGGCGGACTGACCCAAGGCACACAAAGAACAAGACTTCATGGCTTGACCAATGTCCTTGAGTTTTTGGATGTCCTCCATTTCACCGTTTCCACGGGAAATTTTGTCCAAAATTGAATACATTTGACGAGTTCCAATGCGGCATGGAGAACATTTTCCGCAGGATTCGTCAACGCAGAATTCCATGTAGAATTTTGCAACGTCGACAACACAGTCGTCCTCGTCCATTACAATCATTCCACCGGAACCCATCATTGAACCAAGCCTTGTCAATGCACCAAAGTCTATTGGTGTGTCAAGATTTTCTTCTGTGATGATTCCACCAGAAGGACCGCCTGTCTGAACACCCTTGAATTTTTTGCCGCCTTTAATGCCGCCACCGATTTCAAAGATGATTTCACGCAAGGTGGTTCCCATTGGAACTTCAACCAACCCGGAGTTGTTGACTTTTCCTGTAAGAGCGAAAACCTTTGTTCCCTTGGAGTCGTCCGTTCCAATGCTGGCGAACCAGTCGGCTCCTTTTGTCAAGATGACAGGGATGTTCGCCCATGTTTCCACGTTGTTGATAACGGTTGGTTTTCCCCAAAGTCCGCACTGTGCAGGAAATGGTGGTTTTGGAGTTGGCATTCCACGCTGACCTTCGATTGAACGTAAAAGTGCTGTTTCTTCACCACAAACAAAGGCTCCAGCACCAAGGCGGATTTCAATGTCAAAGTCAAATCCAGAACCCAAGATGTCTTTTCCTAAAAGACCGGCTTCTTTTGCTTGATCCATGGCAATCCTCAAGCGGTCAATGGCCAAAGGATATTCTGCACGAATGTAAACGAAGCCCTGGTTTGCTCCTATTGCCTTTCCGCAGATAGTCATGGCTTCAATGATTGAGTGAGGGTCGCCTTCGATTGTGGAGCGGTCCATATAAGCACCTGGGTCGCCTTCGTCAGCGTTGCAGACAACATATTTTACATCGCCTGGAGCTTTCATTCCTGCTTCCCATTTTACGCCGGTAGGGAATCCAGCACCACCACGACCACGCAAGCCGGACTTTTTGATTTCGTCTACAATTTGCTGTGGTGTAAGTTCAAACAGGGCTTTTTCCAACGCCAAATAACCGTCACGGGCAATGTACTCGTTGATGTCTTCAGGGTTGATGATTCCGCAGTTACGAAGAACAATTCGCTGTTGCTTTTGATAAAACTGTATCTCTTCTACTTCTTCACGGCTTTTCTTTTCTTTGTTGTAAAGAAGTCGTGTAACCTCAAGTCCTTTTATGACTTGTTCGGTAATGATTTCCTCTGCGTCTTCTGGTTTTACTTCTACATAGAAAGAATCATCCGGCAAAACCTTTACTATAGGACCTTTTTCACAAAACCCAAAACAACCGGTTTTTACAATTTGGGCTTTGTCAGAAACGCCGTGTTTTTTTGCGGCTTCCAGAAGGTTTCTATAAATCTCATCGGAACTGCTGGACTCGCACCCTGTTCCGCCGCATACAAGAATATAATGTGTATATGCCATAAAATTTCTCCTGAACCGCTTTATTTTTGCTCAACGACAAGTTTGTCCAGAACTTTTTTGTCGATAAGGTGCGTCTGAACAATGTCCTTGACCAAAGCAGGTGTTACCTTTCCATAAATCACAGTAGGCATACCCTGCACCAGAACTTCCACAGTTGGCTCGTCTCCGCATTTTCCCATGCAACCAACTTGTCTTATTGTTACTTGTCCGCCCAAGCCTTTTGAGTCAACTTCATTGATAAAAGCGTCAAGGACGGCTTTTGCTCCAGCCTCTATGCCACAGGTGTCCATGCCGACAATAACCTGTAGCGTCTTTCCTTCCGGTTCTCTTTTCATAAGCTCCGGCTTCATTTGACTGCGTATTTTCCGCAAATCTTCTAATGTCATCTTTGCCATTAAAATAGCTCCTAAGTATTTATTTCATGTGTTAAGGTCAGTCCGCTTTGGAAGCAATCCCTCCTGTGGACTTTTTGCAACCGTAAAGGTTCACATGAAAGTTATAAATCGCACTAGATTATGCGTTTCTGTATTTGTCCAGAATACCTGCAACCTGTTTTTTTGTCAGTTTGCCGTAAACATCCCCGTTCACCGAAAGAACCGGTGCAAGACCGCAACAACCAATGCAACGTACTGGTTCAACAGAAAAAAGTCCGTCTGCTGTAGAAATATCTTCCGGATTTAATCCTAGAATAGAACGAGCTTCGTCTATCAAGTCCTGACCACCCTTCAAATAACAGGCTGTTCCAAGACAAACACTGATTTTGTTTTTTCCGGGCTTTTGGTTTTTAAAGAAGTGATAGAATGTCATAACCCCGTATACTCGTGCAAGAGGCGAACAAGTCCGTTCTGCCACAGCCTGTGCCGCTTCTTTGGAAATATAGCCTTGCTCTTCTTGTACTTTGTGAAGAATCATAATTAAATTTCCAGGCTTTTGTTTCCATTCGTCAATAAATGCGTTAAGTTCATTAGAGAACCCTGCATTTGTGTTGTCAGCCATATAGACCCCCATCTTTGTTATGGATATTTTGAACATTATACTGCTTAATTCTTTATTCTGCAACCTTTAAACAAAAACCTAAGAGTATGCATATAGCAACAAATAGTATATTTTTCAAGATAATTCGCTTGTTTAGAAACATATGCAAAAAAAATATTTTTTTAAGTATTGCTTTATTTTTTTAAGTAATACTTAATTATATTTTTTACTTGCTCACAAAAGGGCTTTAACGTATACTACTAACGAGGGCAAAATGAATGAAAAGTTAGAAATAAAAAAACTTCTTGGCAATAGGATTCTATTCTTTGATGGAGGAACAGGCTCTGTTCTACAAAGTATGGGGCTTAAACCAGGAGAATTACCAGAAACATGGAATATTTCTTGGCCAGAAAAAATACAAGAATTACACTACAGTTATTTTGCTGCTGGCTGCAACATAATCAAAACAAACACATTCGGTGCTAACAGCTTAAAGTTTCCTCTTAAATCCCACTCTGACCCCACAGATTTTTGCCTTGAAGACATAATTTTTTCTGCTTTGCAAAATGCTAATATTGCACGAAAAAAAATTCAATCAGAAAAAATCCCACAAAAAGAAATAAAAAAATTACAAGAAAAAAATCTTTTTCCTACAAAATGCAACCCTCAACTGGAACCCCATTTTATCGCTTTAGACATAGGTCCTTTGGGCAAGCTACTAGAACCTCTTGGTGATTTGTCTTTTAATCAGGCGGTTGAACTTTTTTCGCAAACAATAAAAATCGCCCTTCAAGTGCATAAAACTCAACAAGAAAATACCTTATTGCCAGATATTATACTTATCGAAACCATGAACGACTGTTATGAAGCAAAGGCAGCAATCGTTGCAGCAAAAGAAGTACTACAAGAAGCAAATCTTTCGTTACCCATTTTTGTTACGACTGTATATGACGAATCTGCAACTTCCTTAACTGGAACAAATCCAGAAACTATGGCTGTTATTCTTGAGGGATTAGGAGTTGATGCTCTGGGAATTAACTGTAGTCTTGGTCCCCATCAGATGGCAGAAATTGTTTCACAACTCTTAGAAAATGTTAGTATTCCTGTTGTAGTAAATCCTAATGCAGGAATTCCCCATAGCCAAAATGGTAAAACAGTTTACGATGTGTCACCACAAGAATTTGCCAACGCAACTGCAACCTTTGCAAAACAAGGTGCTGCTATTGTTGGTGGATGTTGCGGAACAACACCCGAACACATTTGTTACTTAGTTGATTTTTGTTACAATTTTGATTGCCTGCCTTCAAAAGATAAAATGCTTACCCGTATATCTTCTGCAACTAAAACAGTTAGCTTTGGCGATTGTCCCGTACTAATTGGTGAAAGAATAAATCCCACAGGTAAAAAACGTTTTAAGCAAGCACTAATAGAAAAAGATATACCTTACATCATAAATGAAGGAATTCAGCAAGAGGAAAAAGGTGTTCACGTTCTTGATGTAAATGTTGGGCTGCCAGAAATTGCAGAAACAGAAATGCTAGTTCAAGTAGTTCAAGAATTACAAACCGTTACAACATTACCTTTGCAACTAGATACATCTGATATGCAAGCAATGGAAGCTGCTATGCGAATCTATAATGGCAAACCTTTAATCAATTCTGTAAACGGTAAAGAAGAAGTTATGGCAGCCCTTTTCCCACTGGTAAAAAAATACGGTGGAGTTGTGGTTGCTTTAACACTTGACGAAGAAGGAATCCCAGAGACTGCCGCAGGTCGCATAAAAATTGCCCAAAAAATTTATTCTACGGCACTAAAATACGGCATTAGCAAAAAAGATATAATAATTGATCCCCTTGCTATGGCAATTAGTGCTGATTCAAAATCAGCTCTAGCAACATTAGAAACACTTTCTGCAATTCGCAAAGATTTTAATGGCTGTACCATTCTTGGCGTTTCTAATATTTCATTCGGATTACCTCAACGAGAATTAATTACGGCTATTTTTTTTACTATGGCAATGCAAAATGGTTTAAGTGCTGCAATAATGAATCCTTGTTCTTATGAAATGATGAAAGCCTTTAATTGTTTCTGTACTTTAGCAGGTTATGATTCAAACTGCCAAAACTATATTTCTTTTACACAAAGATATAAAACTGTATCGCAAGAAATGCAAAACTCAACCACATCTTTGAATCAAAATTTGCAACCCACCCAAGAAGCTAACTTAGGTTTTTTAAACGATAGTTTAGAATATGCCATAATTCGTGGTTTAAAGCTAGAAACAGAACAGCGGACAAAATTCCTTTTACAAAAGGAAGATGGACTAAGCATTATAAACAGCAAACTTATTCCTGCACTTGATGCTGTTGGAAAAGCCTTTGAAGCTAAAACCATGTTTCTTCCACAACTTTTAATGAGTGCAGAAGCTGCTAAAGTCGCTTTTTCTGTCATAAGGGATGAATTTGCACATTCTGGTAAAGATACTCAATCAAAAGGCATTATCATCCTTGCCACTGTAAAAGGGGACATTCACGACATTGGAAAAAACATTGTAAAAGTTCTACTAGAAAACTACAGTTTTTCCGTCATAGATTTAGGCAAGGATGTTCCCCCAGAAAAAATAGTTTCTGCAGCAAAAGAAAACAATGTTCAACTTGTTGGGCTTAGTGCTTTGATGACCACAACAGTTCCTTCCATGGAAGCAACAATTAAACTACTAAAACAAGAAATTCCTCTTTGTAAAGTTTGCGTTGGAGGAGCTGTTTTAACAAAAGAGTATGCAGACATGATTGGGGCAGACTTTTATGCAAAGGATGCACTTGAAACTGTAAAATATGCACAGAAAATATTTTCTTAACATTATGAAGGTACAGAAAAATACACAGAAAAAAAGTGTAATATGCTACCAAAAATTACAAATATGTGCCAAATACAATGCATCCACTTTATTTTTTTCAATGCATAAAATATACAACCTATTGTATAAACAACACCACCAATAATCAAAAGTATAAGACTAAGTTTTGGCAGAGCTTCTGCCATTGGTTTAAAGGCGAATACAACTAACCATCCCATAAGAATATATGTTATAGCGGAAAGTATTCGCATTTTACTACCAAATATTGCATAAAAAGTCATTCCCGCAACTGCTAATCCCCAAATTATTCCAAACAAAACCCAACCAATAGGTCCTCGCAAAGTAGTAAGACAGTAGGGAGTATAAGTTCCCGCAATCAATAAATAAATGCTAGAATGATCAAAAATAGCAAAAACTTTTTTTGCTCCGTAGGGTGTAAGAGCGTGATACAATGTTGACATTAAATACAATATAAACATTGACGCTCCAAATATCACAAAACTAGTAACATAAAATCCTTTTTCGCCCACAGGTGCATAAACCGAAGCTCTAACCGCTAGCAAAACAATAGCCGCAACCGCTAATCCTGCCCCTATACCATGAGTTACTGAATTAAAAATCTCTTCACCAATAGAATATCGCTTTGGAATGGATGCTTCTTCTGCACGACGAACAGCTTTCGCCGCTGCCTTTTGCTGCTTCAATTCTGCTTTTACTGGCTTTGCAGCTGAATAAGCCTGGGCTTTTAGTGCTTTTATTTCAAGATTTCGTTTTTCTTTTATAGATCGAATATCTTGTTTTGCCTGAGTTTTTATTTTTTTTATCTTTTGAGATAATTCTGACATTTTTCCTCCTCTGTGCCTAACGACAAATTAGACACAGAATAATCACTTTAGTTGCATTTTGTCACAAGACTTTGCCTACGAACCTCATAGAGAAGAATTCCTGTCGCAACAGAAACATTCAAACTATCAAGTCGTCCACAGGTTGGAATCGACACAATAACATCACAATGTTCTTGAAGTAGCCTAGAGATTCCACTACCTTCACTGCCCATCACCAAAGCTCTACGTTCAGAAAAATTAACTTCTGTAGCAGAAATTCCTCCTGCATCTGCACCGTAAATCCAAAAACCTGCGGTCTTTAGCATTTGTATACCTCGACTTAGATTTGGTATTTGTGCTATTTTAACCCAAGAACTGGCACCTGCACTCGCCCTTGCAACTACTTCGTTAGAAACAACATCTTTGACACCACGACGTTCTGGCATAATAATAAGATTAGCTCCAAGTTGGTCACAACTACGAATTATTGCTCCCACATTATGTGGATCTGTTATGGAATCTAAAACAACTACTGTAGCCTGTTCTGGAACAGAATTCAACCAATCTTCTAAAAGCACAGAGTTTGAATTTGTTGCTTCTTCACCATGAACTTTAAGAACAAGTCCTCTGTGTTCTTTTGCAGAACCAGAAAAAGATGCCACAAGTTTATCGAGTTCTAAAATTGGCGTTTCTATACATTGAATTCCTTCGGCTTTTGCAATCGTGAGTATTTTTTTTACCCGTGGTCCTGGGTTTGTGTATAATACCTGAATTTTTTGTTTAGAAAATCCACCAGAACTACTACGAATAAATTCTTCTACTGCATGAAAACCTGTAATGACTCTATCTGCCACAGCAAACCTTATATTTTTTTCCTGAACCACAAGGGCATGGCTCATTGCGTCCGATTTTACGTCCTTCACGAACAACTGTTGTTGTTTTTAGATTACCGGTTGAATACATCCATTGACCATTAATTTTTTTAAAGTTTGCTACTTCGTGATGAACATCTCTTAGCCCTTTTTTACTATACGTTGCCTTAAATTCAACAACACCTTCTGTATCACTAGAACCACCTTTTTCTGTTCGGATTATTTTTAGTCCAAGCCAAGTAGATTCTTCGCTCCAAGACCGTGTTGCCTCCCGATCTATTTCGTTTAATCCTTCACTATGATCGCAACTGTTAATGATAAAATCTATCTCGTGCTTTTCGTATGCGGAATAACGAGCACGCATTAATTCTTCTGCAGTAGAAGCTAACCGATGACCTTTAATTACAGGCTGACAACATTCACTATAAGATTTTCCTGAGCCACAGGGGCAAATTTTTTCAGATACACTCATGGCAAAGAGTATAGCGATTTTTGGAGGATTATTGCAAGGGTAAGTTTTACAACTGCAAACCTTTGTCTTCTTGGCAGCCTAGCATTATATTAAGACACTGTATAGCTGCACCAGATGCACCCTTACCCAAGTTGTCAAATTGGGCAGAAAGCACAATTCTATCGTCATTTCCTGTTACATATATTTTTAGACCATCCCAACCGCTGCAAGTATTTCCGGCAAGCATTCCACCTTCGTCACCTGGAGAATCCACAGGCATAACCTGAATAAATTTTTCTTTTGCATAAAATTCTGACATAACCTTATGCACATCAGCAACAGAGGAAACGCCTTTTAGCATATTTGTATACAAGGGAACAGACACCACCATTCCGCTATAATAATCGCAAATTATTGGCGAAAAAAGAGGTTCTTGATTAAGTCCTGAAATTATTTTCATTTCTTTCAAGTGCTTATGTTGCTGACTAAGAGCATATTCTCTAGGTGAATCAAAATCTTTTGGTCTTTCGCTAGCTTCGTAAGCAGCAATTATTTTTTTTCCTGCACCACTATAACCAGAGATTGCAAAAGCAACCACAGGATAATCCGGTAAAAGTACAGCCTTTGCAATCATAGGATAAACAAGCGAAATAAAACCGGAAGCGTAGCAACCAGGAACAGCTATACGTTTGCCAGATTTTATCGCATCTCGGTGATTTGCAGAAAGTTCTGGAAAACCATATGCCCAACCACTTTCTGTGCGATGTGCTGTGGAAGTGTCGATTATTCTTACATTAGGATTTTCTACTAAAGAAACTGATTCTTTAGCAGCAGCATCTGGTAAGCACAAAAATGTAATGTCCGACTGATTAATTAGCCGCTTGCGTTCTGCAATATCCTTTCTTAAATCACTAGATATATTAAGTAGCTGAATATCATCGCGCCCTTGAAACCGTTCATGAATTCTAAGACCTGTAGTACCCTCGCTACCATCAATAAAAATACGTGTTTTCATAAAAATCGATTAGTTGCAGCCGCAGCCACCTTCACATCCACATGAACCAGAACCACAACCACCACAAGAACCTCCGCATCCACATGAACCAGAAAGTTCTTCTTCTGTTGCTTCTCTGACAGAAACAATTTCTACGTCAAAGAAAAGTTTTTCGCCAGCAAGATAATGGTTTGCGTCTATTGTTATATTTTCTTCTGCAACATCTATAACTGTAACAATTCTACCTGCAGCTTCAAATTGCATTCCTGGTTCTATAGCAACACCTTCTTCAAACTGACTACGATTAACTTTAAACACAAGATCTTCACTACGTTCACCATAACCTTCGGCAGGTTCAACTATTACAGAAAATTTATCTCCAACAGATTTGCCTTCTAGTTCTCGTTCAAGACCAGGAATCAACATTCCTGAACCATGTAAATATTCTAAAGGGTCACCACCATTAGATGAATCTATTATCTCATTCTGTGCATTTTTTAACGTGTAGTGGATGGCTACCATTTTGTTTGCTGAAATTTTCATTACTTCTCCTAAATTTCAAAACTTAGAAAGCTTGCACAACCTCTGTAACTTCTGGTATCGTATCTTTGAGTAATCGCTCAACACCTTGCTTTAATGTCATAGTAGCCATGGGGCAATTTCCGCAAGCACCCGTAAGCCTAACAAATACTTTACCTTCTTCCATTTTTACATATTCAAGATCGCCACCGTCAGCCTGAAGTTGTGGTCTAATAGTTTCGAGGGTTTCTTTTACTTTATCTTCGAGTGTCATATAACTTTCCTCTTCTCTAAATTATAATTCATAATCATCATAGTAATAATCGTCGTCATCGTAGTAATCGTCGTAATCGTCGTAATCACTATCATAATCTTCTTCGCCATATTCAAACCAATACTTAACTGCTGTCCAACCCTGAAAATCTTTAGCATTAACATCTGCACCGGCATTTATTAAAATTTTTACAGCATCAACTGCATTAGCTCCACTGGCAACCATTAATGGTGTTGTACCCTGATAATCTGCTACATTTACATCCGCACCATAAGAAATAAGAAAACTCAATACCTCTAAAGTATCAGAGCTACAAGCTTTAAAAATAACGGGACAACCTCCATCGCTTCGAATATTATAGTCTGCTCCAGAATTTAGCAACAATTTAACGATTTCCACATCGTTTTCATGAACCGCCCACGTTAGGGCAGTATCACCGTCTTCATCTTGAGCATTTATATCAACCTTTGCTGCTAAAAGCAAGCGTATCACATCTATGTAGCCTTTTTCAGCTGCATACATCAACGCAGTATATTCACTGTAGGTTTTTAAATTTACATCTGCACCAGCATTTATTAAAGCAACTGCCGCTTCTTCTTCATACTCTTCTATGGCAACTATCAATGGTGTTTCTCCGTCTGTTAGCCTAGAATTTATATCCGCACCGTTCTCTAAAAGAAATTTAATCATTTCTACGTTGCCATTATAAGCGGCATTATGCAATGCTGTCCATCCATCACTATCCTTTGCATTTACATCTTCACCAGCAGCAACAAGACGTTTAACTCTTGCTAAATTATCACTATCTGCGGCAGAAACAATCAAAGGATTTGATTCATTGACAGAAGTTTTTGCCCCTGCATCTATCAAAATATCTAAAACAGACTCCTGAGCAAAGGAAAAACCTACAATGCTAAAGAAAAAACATACAAGAAATATTTTTTTCATCTCTTCTCCCATAAAAAGTCAATGAGAAAATTTCAATTTTCGAAATTGACTTTTTACGCTGTTTTGTAACCTAGTGAAAAACAGCATTATATTATTTAGTTTATTTAGTTTGCAACGCAAACTGTAAAAGATAAAAACTGACAACATTTCTGGCAGTTTTTATCTTACTTCCTTAAAAGAATTTAGCCACCCAAAGATTCCCATTTTCATAAACATAAGACTCTACAAAATGAAAGGTAATTCTTTAAGCAGCTAAAAAATAAAAGATATTAGACAATAACTACGCTGTTATCTGTATTAGAAAAAGGTGCAGGAATATATTTATCTGCTGCCCAGTCATTTTCCCAACGTTTGCCGTCTAAAAGATAACGGAATTGATATTCTCTACCTGTTTCTAATGTTAAAGAAACAGAAAAACTCCCGTCTTTTTGCTTTTTCATTGGAGTATCAATGCTACTCCAACTGTTAAAATCACCTGCAAGCCAAACTTTTTCTACTCCAGCTGCAGCCTCTGCAGACAACTCAAACTTTACTTTACAGGTTTTTTGTGTCTTTTGATACGTTTTGTATAAAGCCATATATCCTCCAACTGTTTTTTTAATTACAGCAGAAATAGTATACTACATTTTGAAATTATGGTATAGTAATTTTAGAAATTTTCCATGTTTTTTTTCCTAAAACAATCTATATCTGTAAAAATTTCTGCACATTATACTTTTTTATGTGCTATTATTAATTTATAAGGGAGTGATTTTACCTATGGAACAAAACAAATATCTTTTTACTTCAGAATCAGTAGGCGAAGGACATCCGGATAAACTTTGTGACCAGATTTCTGATGCAATACTTGATGAATGTTTACGAAATGACAGCGAAAGTCATGTTGCTTGCGAAACATTTGCATCTACTGCATTGGTTCTTGTTGGTGGGGAGATTACCACAAACACTTTTGTTGATGTACAACAAGTTGCTCGTAATATTGCTAGAGAGATAGGATATACTGACTCAGATTATGGTTTGGATTGCGATTCAATGGCTGTAATGAATATGATTCATTCTCAATCACCAGATATAAATCAAGGTGTTGTAGGAAAAGGTCTTTCTGAGTACGAAGGTCAACAAGGTGCAGGAGATCAAGGTATGATGTTTGGTTTTGCTTGTTCCGAAACACAAGAACTCATGCCAGCACCAATAATGTACGCACACCAACTTTTGCTTAAGGCTACAGATTTACGTAAAAATGGTGGTATGAACTGGTTGCGTCCAGATGCAAAAAGCCAAGTTACAATTCAGTATGAAGGACACAAACCTGTTCGTATTGATACAGTTGTAATTTCACACCAACATTCACCAGATGTTGCTTATGCAACCATTAAAGAAAGCGTTATAGAAGAAATTATAAAACCTGTTCTTGAGCCTACAGGTCTTATGGACAAAGAAACAAAATTTTTTGTAAATCCTACTGGCCGTTTTGTTGTAGGAGGTCCTTTTGGAGATACCGGTTTAACAGGTCGCAAAATCATTGTAGACACATATGGTGGAATGGGTCGCCACGGTGGTGGTGCTTTTTCTGGAAAAGACCCTTCAAAAGTTGACCGTTCTGCAGCGTATATGGCTCGCTACATTGCAAAAAATATTGTAGCTGCCGGTATTGCTGAACGTTGCGAAGTACAGTTGGCTTACGCTATTGGAGTTCCATTCCCTGTATCTATAATGGCAGACACTTTTGGCACTGGTAAAGTTCCAGATAAAATAATTTCAGAAGCAATAAAGGATGTTTTTGACTGTACACCAGCTGGAATTATTAAAACCTTAGACTTAAAAAAACCAATTTATCAAGCAACTGCCGCTTACGGACATTTTGGTAGAAGTGGTTTTAGCTGGGAACAAACAGACAAGGTTGACGCTATTAAAAACGCAATTAAGGCTTAAATCTTTTACTATGGAAAGTGAATCTTCTAGCTCCTTTAGTTTTTTAAAAGCTCCTGAGGTTGTGCAACTTTTTGAAAAATTTCGGGCAGCAAATCCAGAACCTAAAAGCGAGCTAGAAGCACCCAATCCTTACACTCTGCTTGTTTCTGTTGTCCTTTCTGCACAAGCCACAGACAAAAGCGTAAATAAAGCAACCTCCTCCCTTTATGTACTTGCTGATACTCCGCAAAAAATGTTATCTCTTGGCGAACAAGGTCTTATACCTTATATAAAATCCATTGGGTTATATCAAACCAAAGCAAAACACATTATAGGTCTAAGCCGCATATTGCTAGAACAATTTGATGGGCAGGTGCCCCAAACACGGGAAGAACTGATGCAGCTACCTGGCGTGGGTCGAAAAACCGCTAATGTTGTTTTGAATGTTGTTTACGGAAAACCCACAATGCCAGTAGACACACATCTTTTACGTATAAGCCCACGCCTTGGACTTTCTGACGGTAAGACCCCAGAAAAAGTAGAAAATGATTTACTGCAACGTATACCATCCTGCTACATGAAGCACGCTCATCACTGGTTGATACTTCACGGGCGTTACGTATGCACAGCTCGAAAACCTTTGTGTAAAAATTGTCTTGTGGCTGATATTTGCAAACACAATTTTGTTATTCCCCAGGAATAAAAATTTAGGAGAAATATGAAAGAATCAATCAAAGCATTTTTCACACCAGAATTGTTAGAAAAATTACTTACCTCTGCAATAGGATTAGTTTTTTTCTATGTTGTATATTTAGTTATAAAAAAATTAGCAAAAAATATTGCTACAAAAAAACTCAAGCCCCACACCGCATCACTTTTTATAAAAACAATAAAGTACGTTTTTTATGTTCTCGTAATTGTTTATATCCTTGGCATATTTGATATAAATTTAACTGCTTTGTTTGGAGCGGCTGGTATTGCAGGAATTGCTGTTGGTTTTGCAGCACAAACCTCTATAAGCAACATCATAAGTGGCTTTTTTTTACTTACTGACCATGCCGCAAAAGTTGGTGACTTTATAACTATTGATGGCGTTTCTGGAACAGTTGCTTCTGTCGATTTAATTTCCATAAAAATAAAAACACCAGATAATAAAATGGTCAGAATCCCTAATGAAACAGTAATAAAAACTAACCTACAAAATATCTCTTTTTATCCAACACGCCGTCTTGATGTGGTAATTTCTGTTTCTTACGATACAGATTTAAGATTTGCCTTAGAAACATTGTCCACTGTTCCCGAAAAATGCCCTCTTGTTTTAAAAGACCCTGCTCCTATATTATTTTGTACAGAATTCGGGAGTTCTGGAATAAACATCACCCTTGGGGTGTGGCTTAACAATGATGATTTAATAGCAGTACGAAATCAAATTTTTATTGCCATAAAAGAAACTTTTGATGCTGCAAAAATCGAAATCCCTTTCCCGCAAGTGGTCATTCACTCCAAAGCATAATCTTATTTTGTAGCTTTAAATTCTTTTTCAACCATACACAAGCGTTCTGCTAACGCTTCGTTATGTCCTTTTAGTGCAGCAAAAGGCAAAAATATTTTTGCCCTTTGCTCTAAAGGCATTTCCTTTTGAAAAGACGTAAGGGGCCACTTTGTATAAAGTATATCATCATAGTTTTTTGGCTTTGGATTAAAATTCATGCTCTATGCCCTCCAATTTGAAGGTTACGTTCCATTGTGGTACCTCCCTCTTGTAAATCATGTGCTTTTAACAATGCATTCTTTCCGTACCGCTTATGAATGTCTAAAACTGCAAATTGAATATATTCTTCTTTTTGTTCTTGAAGTTCCATTTCAAACAGCAAAGGTTGTTTACATTTTTTTGGAATAATATTATTTGCACAAATGTTAATTTTTTTTGCTAAGAGATTTGGGTTAAAAATCTTTTCAAACAAAGAAGAAACACTCTTACAGATTTTGCTTGTTGAACAAGTTGCTTCTCCAAGATTTATTGTTCCATGAGCAGCTTTTGGTAAAATTCGTCCATAAGAGTCTTTTTCTAAAGGTCCTTTATAATCATCTGCAACACAACTTGAGTCATAAGATATAACCAGTGTAAAACTTGAAGCCAAAAGTTGCTTTTCTGTCATTTCAAGAGAAAGACTCTCTGCCATTTCTTGAACAACTAGTTTAGTTTTTTCTGCTCCATAACCATGTTGCAAAACTTGCCCACTACTAAGACTAGATGTATGTGATTTATGAGCTTTAATATGAGCAATAGTGCATGGTTCATAACCCCAAGCGTGATCTATTAAAATTTCTGCATCTATTCCAAAAAGCTTGTAAAGTTGAGATTGATTTTCGAGGGAACGCCTTGCAACATCTCCCATTGTGAACATTCCATTTTTTTCTAATCGACGAGCGATTCCTGAGCCAACACGCCAAAAATCAGTAAGGGGTCTGTGATTCCATAGGTTTTTACGATAAGAAATTTCGTCAAGTTGGGCAATTCTTGCTCCATCAGAATCAGCAGGAATGTGCTTTGCCATAATATCCATAGCTATTTTGCTTAAATAAAGATTTGGTGCAATTCCCGCAGTAGCTGTTATTCCTGTAGCCGAAAGAATATCCCTTAACACATCTTTACAAAGTTGCTCTGCTGATTTTTTGTACAAAATAAGATATTGTGTTGCGTCTATAAACACTTCATCGATAGAATAAACATGAATATCTTCTGGTGCAAAATATTTTAAGTAAACCTGATAAATATCTGCTGAGTATTTAATGTAAAGTGCCATACGTGGTGGAGCAACAATGTATTCTAAGGGCTTGCCAGTTAATCGTTCTATTTCTTTAGCTTTTTGCACAACCTGAAACAAACGGCTTCTACCCCTAAGTCCATATTTTTTTAAATTTGGTGAAAGTGCAAGGCAAATTGTTTTTTCTGTCCGACTAGAATCTGCTACAACAAGATTTGCAACAAGCGGATTGAGTCCCCGTTCAATACATTCAACACTTGCATAAAAGGATTTAAGGTCTACTGCTATGAAAGTTCTTTGATAGCACACAACAAAAGAACTATACTATACATTTGAATTGGTGTCTAGTACAACACCTTGTTTTTTGTATAGTTTTAACAACCACAAAAACAAGTTCCTTTTAGTTTTCCGCTTGCCAACCCTTCAAGAGCATTTTCTTTAGAACCATTAGCAAGTACCATAGGAATACCGTAATCAGCCGTTTTTTCTGCTGCTTCTATTTTTGTTTCCATACCGCCTGTACCAAAACTATTAGTTTCGCCAATAATTATTTGGGTTCTAAGCTCACTGATATTTGTTACAGTTTCTATCAACTTTGCATCAGGATTAGATTTAGGATTATCCGTAAAAACCCCATCAATATCGCTAAACAAAATTAATAAATCAGCATTCCACAACACCGCAGTTAATGCACTTAGGTTGTCATTGTCGCCTATACGAATTTCATCAAATGAAACGGAATCATTTTCGTTAATAATAGGAACAACACCTTCATCCACCAATGTAAAAAGTGTATTTCTCATATTCAAAGTGCGATGATCGTCTTCAAAGTCATCTTTGGTCAAAAGCAACTGTCCAATATGCACTCCAAATTCACCAAAGGCACTACGCCATTTGTCCATAAGTTCAACTTGTCCGATGGCACACAATGCTTGACGATAATGTATATCTTTTTTACGAGCCCACCGGTCAAGGGTAGAAACCCCTGCAACTTGTGCTCCAGATGAAACTAGCACAATTTGCTTACCAAGTTTCATTAAATCGTAACATTGTCGTGCAAAATCTTGCATAAAGGGAAAATTTATTGTTCCGTCTTCTTTTGCCAAAGTATTTGAACCTATTTTTATAACAATTTTGCGAGCTGAATTAATTGCTTCTTGTATTATCATCGGATTTGTCCTTCGCCTTCGATAAAATACTTTGTAGTTGTCAAAGCTGTAAGTCCCATAGGTCCTCTTGCATGAAGTTTTTGAGTACTGATTCCAAGTTCAGCACCAAAGCCGAATTCACCTCCATCGGTAAATCTTGTAGAAGCATTCACATATACGCAAGCTGCATCAACACATCTTTGAAAGAGAGTTGCATTTTCTAAGTTTTTTGTAACGATTGATTCAGAATGATGTGTGTTGTGGCTGTTGATATATGATACAGCTTCTTCTACTCCAGAAACTATTTTTATAACAAGAATATTATCTAAAAACTCACAACCAAAATCTTCTTCTGTGGCAGCAACAACACAATCTTTTCGACCATTTTTTTCTGCAAAAGACTTAATCAAAGACAAAGATTCTAAATCGCATCGAAATTGTGCTTTACCCGCAAAGCGTTCTTCAAGCAAAGGAAGAAATTTTTCTGCAACAGCTCGGTGAACAAGCAAAGTTTCTATTGCATTACATACCCCAGGACGCTGAAGTTTTGCGTTTTCCGCTATATCTGTTGCCATATTTAAATCTGCACTTTCATCAACAAAAAGATGGCACACACCGCTACCAGTTTCAATAACAGGAACTCGTGCTTTTTCAACAACCATTTTTATAAGCTGAGAACCACCTCTTGGCAACACTACGTCAATATATCCTGTTGCGTTAAGAATAGCGTCTACTTCGTCACGACTACCTGAACAGGCAAGTTCTATTGCTTCTGGTACGCCAGTAACCAATGTTCCATTGCTAGTGGAAAGCCCTTGCTTTATTGCCTTTACCAAAGCTTTATTTGACTCTAAAGCAGAAGAACTACCTCGTAAAAGTATGGCATTTCCACTTTTATAAGCAAGGGCAAAAGCGTCTACCGTAACATTTGGGCGAGATTCGTAAATTATGGCGGCAACCCCCAGAGGAACACGCTTTTGTGTTATTCGCAAACCGTTGGGGGTAATCCACCCAGAAACACACTGTCCTACAGGATCTGTTTGCTCAATTATAATTCTTATACTATCAAGAATTCCATCTAAACGCTGCGTTGTAAGTCGCAACCTATCTACAAGACTTTCTTTTGTTCCAGAAGCAATAGCTTTATCTACATCAATAGCATTTGCTGCAAGAATTTCTTTACGATTTGAATCAATGGAAGCTATCACTTCCGCTAAAGCTTTATTCTTTTGATTAGCAGAATGAAGAGCCAGTTTTTCTGAGCCAGCACGTAGTGTGCAACACATTTTTATTATATCGTTCATAGGAACCGCCTTGATGCCGCACTTAACAATTAAGCAAGGAAACATTAAGGCAGCAACTTTGTTATAGTTTTATTGCATTTAAAATACAAATTTTACAAAAACATTAATTAATAGTTTGCTAAAAAATACATACCTAGTAACATAACCAGTCGATTTTTTTCAGCTGGCCATATTACTTTCTGAGGAAGGGATTGCACATACCACCAAAAAATACCAAATTCTGGGTCGATACGCAAAGCATATTCCGGAAAATCTTCTTTTTTTGCCTGAGAACCAAACATTAGATATACAACATCAGTAAGCACACTGATAAAATCAATATAACAACCGTTATAATCTCTTTCTTCAAGTTTTGTACATAACTTTTCCAGTCTATAAAGAACCTGTTCTTTCACTGTAGCATCAGCAGGTTCTACCCAAGTTTTTTCAACCAAAAGCTTTAAATTATTATTAAAGCTAAGCGTAAGTTTTTTTTCTGCAAGAACTTCTGTGGATTCAATAACAGAAGAAAATGTTTCAGCAGGAAGAGCCGCACAAAGAGTTTTTGCTACCGATTCTATAACATTTGTCGCAGGTAATGTTCCATCCTCGGCAAATAAAATATCAAAAGCCTGAAGTATTTCTTCTTCAACAAACTGGGAAATAATATTTTTATCTGAAAAAGCCATAATAATTATATAATCTTTTCTTAGGATTTAATCAAGTAACTTTGAGGTTCTCTATTGTCAGATTTAACCCAAGAAATTGACTTAACTTTGAAGGTTCATTGCAAATTTCTTTTCCATTTTTTTTAACAGCTCTAATCAATAAATTTTTAGACGTGTGACTTACATCAATAAATTCAAGAATTTGTACTTCATAACCATGTTTTTCTAAATATTCACCCCTAATTGCATCGGTAACCAAAGAAGCAAATCGTTCTTTCAAAAGTCCATGCTTTATTAGAGGATAAAGTTGCGGTGGGCATTGTGAACGATTAAGTTGAGCATTTGCTTCGTGTTGGCAACATGGTACGGAAAGAATCGCAGTACAACCATGTTTTACAGCATAATCCATGGCATAATCGGTTGCTGTATCACAAGCGTGCAAAGTTATTACCAAGTCTGGAGACAAAAATTGTTTTCTTTCTGGATTGTATTTTGCAATATCACCTTTGCAAAAAAACAAACCCTCACATTTAAGTTCCTTTGCCAACTTTTGACACATTGCTACTACATCATCTTTTAAATCAAGCCCTATAATTTCAACTGGAAGGTGTCGTTTTTCTGTTAAAAAATAATGCAAAGCAAAAGTAAGATATGATTTTCCGCAACCAAAATCAACTATTCTAACAGGTCGCTCCAAGGAAACAGGTTGTATTTTGGTCAAAATCTCTGGCAAAATATCATCCACAAACTCAAGAAATCTATTCACTTGTCTAAATTTATCTTGCTTAGAGTTTATAACTCTCCCTTGTGGAGTCATTACTCCAAGGTGAACTAAAAAAGGAACGGGTGTTCCTTCTGGAAGCAATCGTTGCTTTATTCGTTGTCCGGAAGAATTTTTTTTAACAACAGATGAATTTTCCTCTTTTTTACATAAAACTTGAATTCGCCCTTTTTTATTTGCTAACACAGAAAAAACTTCTGCAAAAGAATTATTATTCTGTGAACCTTAATTGTTACTGTTTTAAAAAAAGTAGCCGTCAAAACTTTTATTAATTCTAAAAGTTCTGCACCCTTAATTTTTTTATGAAAAACCTGCTTTTCTGTAAAAAATTCTGCAAAAAAAACTATTTCTTGATTAGTAGAAAGAGCTAAAGGGTGCATTTTTATCTTGCAACAAATCTTACCCTGAGGAACAGGTAACAGATTTTGTTCTAGGTTGCCTTTTGGGTTTTTTACCGGAGTGGAAAAAGCAACCCATATTATTTGCTCTAAATTAAGAGAAAGCCTTTTTAACAAATCTTCTAATCCTAAATTACCCCTCAATTTTCTCTCCCAACAAGGTTTTACAAGACGGATTAAATAATTAAAATCATGTAAAATATATACTCATTTTAAAAAAAATGATATACTATTGCTATGGGTAGAGTACTTGTTTTTGTAAACCAAAAAGGTGGTGTAGGAAAAACTACATCTGTCATTAATCTAGGTGCTTTTGTTGCCGAAGCCGGAAAAAAAGTGTTGCTCGTCGATTTTGACTCACAAGGGAATATGTCTTCTGGTATTGGCATAGAAAAAGACAAACCTACCATATACGAACTTATGGCTGAACAAACCACAGTAGAAAAAGCTGTGCGACACTCTTGCATAAAAAATTTAGACGTTATTCCTGCTTCTATAGATTTGGCGGGAGTTTCAATAGAACTTGCAAATCAAGATGACCGTGATTTTTACCTAAAAAATGCATTAGAACCCCTTATCCCCAAATATGATTATATTATGATTGACTGCCCACCTTCTTTGGGAATATTAACTTTGAATGGGCTTACAGCTGCTGATGCTGTTCTTATTCCTATGCAATGTGAATATTTTGCACTTGAAGGAATAACTCTTCTTTTGCAAACTGTAAAAAAAGTACAAAAAAGCATAAACCCAAGGCTTCGTATCGGTGGAATTTTCTTTACAATGTATGATTCTCGTACTCGCTTAGCACAAGATGTTGTTTCGCAAGTGAAATCATATTTTGGCGACACAGTTTTTAGTACCATAATTCCTAGAAACGTACGACTTTCTGAAGCTCCTTCCCACGGTTTGCCTATTTGTAAATATGATCCAACTTGTGCTGGTGCAAAAAGCTACAAAAATCTTGCAGAAGAGGTAATTAGTCGTGGCTAAAAAAGCGTTAGGCAAGGGATTAGATGCCCTTATGCAAGAAAATGCTATAAACGATTCCCTTGATACTGTTGCAAACATTGCCAATGTCTCTGCAACCGTTTTACCAAAAGGAGTTCAACAAGAAGAGAATGGTTCATTATCTGTAGATATTTCTTTACTTGTACCCAATCCCCATCAGCCCCGCACAGAATTTGAATCAGAATCCCTTCAAGAACTGGCAGATTCAATTCGTGAACATGGAGTGTTGCAACCACCAACAATAGAAGATGCTGGAAACGGTACATTTTATATCATTCAAGGTGAACGCCGAACACGAGCTTCAAAACTAGCAGGTTTATCCCGTATTCCCGTTATACTAAAAAAATATTCCGAAACAGACAAATTAGAAGTCGCTCTCATAGAAAACATTCAACGAGAGAACTTGAACCCTGTCGAAGAAGCTGTTGCCTACCAAAAACTCATGGAAATGGGTAAATTAAGTCAGGAAGAAATGGCTCAACGTGTTGGAAAAAAACGTTCCACAGTGGCAAATGCATTACGCCTTCTGAAGTTGCCAGAGGATATGCAAAATGCTCTTGTTTCTGGTGAAATAACAGCAGGGCACGCAAGAGCTTTATTATCTGTCGTAAATCCCGCAGACCAACGAATTCTTTTTGCAAGAATAATAGGAAACGGTCTTTCTGTCCGAGAAGCAGAAGAAGCTGCAACAGAACTTAATAACGGTGGTAGAGTAGTTACAAAAAAGAAAGTTACAAAGGAAACAAAAAAAAATCCAGATATTACATCAATCGAACAACAATTTATTGATGTGTTGGGTACAAAAGTTTCTCTAAAAGGTGACTTACAAAAAGGCTCTATTGTTATAGATTATTTTTCTAGCGATGACCTAGATAGACTCTACAACATAATCTTAGGCAAATAATTTTATTTTTAGGAGAAGCCATGAAAGGAGTAATTTTAGCAGGTGGTTCTGGAACACGACTTTATCCTATAACAAAAGCTGTTTCTAAACAAATTCTACCCCTTTATGATAAACCTATGATTTATTATCCCCTTTCCGTGTTAATGTTGGCAGGAATTCGTGATGTTTTGATAATTTCTACTCCAAGAGACATTTCTTTGTTCAAGGAACTTTTTGGTAACGGAAATTGGCTCGGCATGAATTTTGATTACGCTGTACAGGACAAACCAAGAGGTCTAGCAGATGCCTTTATCGTTGGTAAACAGTTTATTGGTTCTGACTCTGTGGCATTGGTTTTGGGTGATAATATTTTTTACGGGCAAAGTTT
Organism: Spirochaetaceae bacterium; assembly: GCA_017622235.1. Taxonomy (GTDB): domain Bacteria; phylum Spirochaetota; class Spirochaetia; order Treponematales; family Treponemataceae; genus Treponema_F. Next base: position 76,780 of record JAGARN010000002.1, read on the forward strand.
TACTAAAACCTTGCAATCTGTAGCAAAGAGAATTCAAACTGAAGGTGGAGCTGTAATTTTTGGTTATTATGTAAAAGACCCTACCTCTTACGGTGTTGTAGAATTCGACAAAGACGGAAAAGCTATCGGTATAGAAGAAAAACCTACCAAGCCAAAATCAAATTACGCTGTACCAGGTCTCTACTTTTACGATAACAATGTAATAGATATTGCTGCAAATGTAAAACCTTCCGCTCGTGGCGAAATAGAAATAACCGCTGTAAACAACACATACCTTGAACATAAACAGCTTTCCGTAGAACTTTTAGGTCGAGGCATGGCGTGGCTTGACACTGGTACCTATGACGGTCTTTTAGAAGCTTCAAATTTTATTGCTACTATTCAAAAACGCCAAGGAATGTATGTTTCTTGTATAGAAGAAATTGCTTTTCGCAATGGATGGATTACAAAACAACAACTTTTAGACATAGCCACAACTTACAAAACTGAATATGGTGAATACCTTAAGTTTATTGCAGAATTAATTTAGGAGATAACAATGCCATTCACTTTTACGCCATGCCCTATAGAGGGATTGTTTCAAATCCAGCCCAAGGTTTTTGGTGATAACCGGGGCTATTTTGCAGAAACTTACAGTGAAAGAGATTTTTTTTCAGCTGGGTTGAATATGAAATTCGTACAAGACAATCAATCTTCCTCCACAAAAGGCGTTTTACGAGGTCTACATTTTCAAAAAAAACATCCTCAAGGCAAATTAGTTCGAGCATTATCTGGTAAAGTATACGATGTTGCTGTTGACCTAAGATATAATTCTGCAACTTTTGGCAAATGGCATGGTGTTATCCTTGATGCCGAAAAACACAATCAATTTTACATTCCACCAGGATTTGCTCACGGGTTTTTGGTGCTTAGTGATACCGCCATATTTGCTTACAAATGTACCGATTTTTACCATCCCGAAGATGAAGGCGGTCTTATGTGGAATGATTCAATATTAGCAATAGATTGGGAAGCCGTAGCTCCAGGAATTATACCACAACTTTCAGAAAAAGATTGTAAGCATCCTCTTTTTGATTCTGAGGGAAAATATTTTGATTCCAAAGCTGTTTGGATTGGTGATTAGCCTATTTTTAGGAGTAAATTAGTATGATTCATTTTGAATGCGATTACACAGAAGGTGCTTGCCCTGAGATTTTAGAATCAATAACAGCAAATAATTTTGTTCAATACACAGGTTACGGCGAAGATCAAATTTGTAATCAAGCTCGCCAAAAAATAAAAAATGCCTGTAACGCTCCAAACTCAGAAGTTTATTTTTTAGTAGGTGGAACACAAGCAAACCTTACAGTTATTTCCGCAGCTTTACGACCTCATCAAGGTATTATTGCTCCTGCAACTGGACATATAAATGTACATGAAGCCGGTGCAATAGAATCAAGCGGGCATAAAGTTTTAGCTTTGCCTTCTAACGATGGTAAAATTACCGCCCAACAGATTGAAGAAACTTGGCAAGAACATTGGAATGACTCAACACACGCACATATGGTTCAACCAGCAATGGTGTATATCTCTTTTTCAACAGAAGGAGGGTTATTATATACTAAGGCTGAACTAGAAGCTATATCTGCTGTATGTCGCAAATGCAACCTTCTGTTGTTTGTAGACGGTGCTCGCTTGGGATACGGTCTTGCCTCGCCAGCAAACAACTGCAATCTTTCTGACTTTGCCCGCCTTTGTGATGTTTTTTATATTGGAGGTACAAAAGTTGGAGCCTTATTTGGCGAGGCTGTTGTTATTACAAACAAAATGTTGCAAAAAGATTTTGGTTATATCATAAAGCAAAAAGGTGGACTTTTAGCAAAGGGTTGGTTACTTGGAATACAGTTTGACACCTTGTTTACTGATGATCTTTATTTGAAGATTGCAAAAAACGCTGTAGAAAAAGCGTTAAGAATCAAAAAAGCTTTTGAACAAAAAGGTATTCCTTTTTTGTTTGAATCCCATACCAACCAGCAGTTTCCTATCCTGACAGCCCAACAGCAAACTAAATTGAACAAAAAATATGCAACAAGTCTTTGGCAACAATTAGACAATGGAAAAGCTGCTGTACGATTTTGCACTAGTTGGGCCACAACAGAAGAAAATCTAAATCAATTACTAGAAGACATAAATCAACTTTAACTTTTCATCTCATCAGATGGAGTATATACGCAGAAAGTTGCTTTTCCTTCACGCTTTGCTTGATACAAGGCTTGGTCTGCAGCCTGATACAAACTGCTAAATTTAGTACCACATTCTGGACACATAGCAACACCAACAGAGGCGGTTATATCCACTTTTTTTCCATCCCGTTCGTAGGATAAATGTAATTTCTTTAACAAAGGAGTCAACTTTTCTTTAACAACATTAAGTGGTGTATTTTTTAAGAACACAACAAATTCATCGCCACCTAAACGACAAATTATATCCCCCTTTCGGAAATAATTAAGCAGAATTTTGCTAACATCTTGCAATGCTTTGTCACCTGTTTTATGAAGCAAGGTATCGTTTAATGTTTTAAAATTATCCAAATCGAGTATAATGAAAGCATTACTGGTTTTATTATTTTGCGTTTCATCTGAACGAAGAGCTTGATTTATCAAATTAGTAGCAGCACTACGATTATAAAGTCCAGTTAAACTATCTCGTTCTGCCTTTGTTTTAAGAGTTTGCTCCATACGTTTTTTTTCATCAATGTTTTTTATCACATAGTAAACACATGGATGACCAGTATCCATATTTTCTTCTACGTGCATTTCACAAACGTACCATAGTGGTATATCTGTCTCTTTCTTCCCGTTAACCATATATTCCTGAGAAATACGATTAATACCTTTTGAATTCATTTCTACAAGCTGTTGTGTAGAAGATGCCTGTAAGAGTTTTTCATGGTATTCAGGAAGTGCATTATTCTTTATGTAATAAGATATTTTTTCTGTATAAGTGGGATTTTTAGATTTATTAAGTTTTAAACTGTCGGAACAATATATTACTCTATCTTCTATCAGATCAGCCTGAATAAATCCTTCAATATCAGTAAAGAGTTTTTCACGTATTTGTATTTCTTTATCTTTTTCTTGAACAGCTTCTTTTCTGCCATAATATACTATTATGCAACATAATATTCCCAAAGTTCCTAAAATTTTTATAACCAATATTGTCATATTTTTATCGAGCAACATTGAAATATGATGTTTTACTTCTTCTTGTGGAATTGTCACAACCGTATACCAATTATTCAGTAAAAGTGGAGAAAAACAAACTAAATATCTTTCATCTTCTATTTTTATTGTATCAAGAAGAATTGCTCTATTTTGCATTTGTAAACGTAAATCTTCTAAATTAAGATCTTGTCCATTTTCTTCAAAATAATCAAAAAAACTAGAATAATCCCAAGACTTTTCATGCTTCTTGCAACGTATTACGTAATCTCCTTCACTATCGATTAGGTAAATATTATAATTTGTTACACCAAGCCTTGTACCTGCATAAACCTGAAAATCATTTATATCAATAGCAGCATGTAGTCCTCCTTTGAACTCTCCTTTAGCATCTAACAAAGGAACAGCTACAAAAAAAACCCTGTCATCTGTTATTCTTGAATCTCTTACTTCGCTTATAGAAGCAGTTTTTTTCTTTTAAGTGTTTCCAGTAAATTCTATCACTAACATCTACTTCTGTTTCTTCATTTCCATCTGTTGTCTTCAAAATCCCTTCTGAAGAAATGATACCAACTCGTAAAAACTCCTCTTTTTCCTTAACTTTTTTCATATGCTCCATATTTTCATCTGACTGAAAATCAGGACCACTTATAAATGCCGCAAGACCGTAAAGCGTATCAATATAACCTTCTAGCTTTATATCCAAAAAAGCACTACTTTGTACTGACAAATCATACAACAAATCTTGCTGTAGTTGCTCCTCTTTTTTTTGAAGAATAATATAAAAATCCACAATAGCTAGAAGAATAAATACAAAAGCAAATATTGAGAAGACAAGAATGGTGAACAGAAATTTTCGTTTCTTTTTCATTGCGAAATTTCAAAATCCTCCTCACTATAAATACTACAATATAAGAAAATCTTTTTCAATCTTTTTTGAGATTTTTGAGTTTTTTTGTTTTATTTCAGTCTTTTTTTGCAAGTTGATTTAAATCCACGCAAATAAAACCACTTCTTCCTGTTTTGTAAAAATCCGTTTCTTCCCAAGCAACATACATCTTGTCGCCACTAACTGTGAATTCTCCATAAACAAATCCTCCTGGCAACTTTGGCAACCTGAATGCTGTAACACCTTCTGCCATAGAATCATTTAAAAGCAAAGAATTGTTCATATACGTTGTACCATCAGAAAAAACAGCAACTGCTCCTTTTTGACAAATTAATCCGCAACCTTGCCATAAATAGCCTCCAACAGGGGATTGCAACATTGTGTTATCGTATAACACCGCTGCCATTTCACCTTCTGTTCTACAAGAAAGATAAAAATCAAAAGGTACAGGAATTTCTGCAAAAAGATTTTTCAGAGGAACAGGGGCATTTTCAAATGGTTGTGGCAGTTGAGCCATACGAAAAGTATCTGCATCTATTTCTGTGGCTGTTATGGCAGCAGCTTCAGGATTTGGGATAGTACCATCTTCGTCTGGAGTAGAGAAACTCATATATTTAAAGTTTGTTTTTTCTTGAGTTGCGGTTTTTACAACAGCAAGCCAGCTACCATTTTTAGGCAAAATGCTTGTTATTTCTGAACCTTCTGGAATACCAAAATCGCTATAAGATAAAACTGGTTTACATATAAATTGGTTTGAATCATATAAAGCAATTAGAGTACGTTTTTCTTGAACTGTAGCAGAAATTTCTTTGTTAAAATAAGCGTTACGGTATAGATGAAATGCGGGTCCTTCTGGAGTAAAAAGTAAAGAATCTGCTGTAACATACGAAAACAGTTGAACATCTCGTACAAGAACAGGTGTACCAGATGAAAAATCCAATATTCCAAGTCTGTTTACCAATGCACATGAATCTTTAGCACTATTACCAGCAGCTGTTATACGAATCGCTTCTGTCCAAGGTTTTATTGCTGTTTCTGGTACGTTTTGTGGCAAATCTACCGTTGAAATTCCATTTTTAGAAAAATAATACCATGTATGAGCTTTTAATTCTGTTATCTCGTTTTGAATAGGCTTTTTTGTATTTTTAGAATTACAAGATGTAAAAACTAAGAAAAAAAATAATATCAGATTTACAACATATAAAAATTTTTTTTCATAAAAAAAATATCTTTGCTTTACCATGTTATGCCTCTTTATTATTTTCCTAAGCAAAATTTGCTAAACACAGTATCAAGAATATCTTCTGGGGTTACTACACCAGTAATTTCACCTAAACAATCTAAAGCATCTTCTATATCTTGAACTACAGCATCTAACGGGTAGCCTTCTTTTGCTGCCTTAATTCCATGTTCTACAGATTCCAAAGCAGCTTGAGCAGCTTGTTTTTGACGAGCTGAACCTAGTCCTGGAATTTCTCTTTCTTTTTTTGTAGAACTTATCAACTGATTGTAAATAATCTGATTAAGTTTTGCTGTTCCTTTTCCTGTCTTAGCACTTAGTTCTACAATTTGCTCAATAGAAAAACATAAAGTTTCTAGTTCCTTCTGAATTTCAGACGCCACATTTTTAGAAAGATCGCATTTGTTAAATACTAAAACTATGGGTGTTTTTTTTGAAATGTTTTCTGCAACAGACTTTGGACAAGAAAAATCTTGTAAAAAGTTTTTATCTTCTTGGGTCAGACCTAAGGTTGCATCTACAACATACAATATCAAATCGGCTTCTTGTGTCAAATCCATTGTGCGGCAAACACCACTTTGTTCTATTGTGTCTTCTGTTTCACGAAGACCAGCCGTGTCAAAAAGTCTTGCAGGAATTCCGCCAAAAGAAACCCAACTTTCTATCCAATCTCGTGTTGTTCCGTGAATATCAGAAACAATAGCTCTTTCTTCTTTCAAAAGCGTATTGAATAAACTAGACTTTCCTGCATTTGTTTTGCCACAAAGTACAATTTTTGCTCCATCTTGATAAAGCTTTTCATTTGACCAAGAATTACATAATTCTTTTAATTCCTGTTGAACTTGTCTAAGCTGAAAATCATCAAAAGCATCTGCTATTGTTTCTTCATCCTCTGGATATTCAATTTCTGCTTCGATTGAAGCTAAAACATTCACAAGCTTTTTCTTTATTTCAGAAATTAACTGAAACAAATTTCCTGCAAGACGACCGGCAGCACGTCCTACAGAAACGTCTGTTTTTGCTTCTATAATTTCATAAACTGCTTCTGCTTTGGTAAGATCTGCTTTGCCATTTATAAACGCCCTAAAAGTAAATTCACCGGGGTTTGCCGGTCGAAATCCATTTTGAAGAAGCAAATTATATATTTCTTTTACAACAGCAGGTCCTCCATGGCAATTAATTTCTACCATATCTTCGCCTGTAAAACTTTTAGGTTCACGAAATACATTTATAAGAACTTCGTCAATAGGTTGATTTTTTGTTGAACTTGGATCAAAAATCCAACCGTAAACTATAGTATTCCCAGAAGCATTAAGCAAAGCTTTAGGTCTTGAAAAAACATTTGCAACAAGTTCTATGCTTTTTTTTCCAGAAACACGAATTATGCCCAAAGCAGCTGGTGCAAGAGCTGTTGCGATTGCTGCCATTGGTTCCTCTGGAGAATATCCTGTATTATCCATGACTTATTCCTTCGGCTCAAGAGGTTGTGCTAAATTCAACTTAAAAAATAAGATGGGGACAAAATAAGAAGCTATTGCTCCTGTTACACCATAACGCACAAATCGGAACAAACTATAAAATTCACTTGAAATATCATTAAATCCCATTAATCCAAACAGGCTTTTCAACACAAAATATACAAATGCAAGTAAAATTCCTCCTGTTAGAAGACGTAATACTTTTTGAATAATTGAACCTTTAGCAGAATCTAAACCACCATTTTTTTGCAAAAAAATATATCCACCCACAAAACCAAAAAGCAATCCCACCATGGATGTATCTTTTCCTGAAAAACTATTTAACAAAAAACATACCAAAGCTAAAATCAATAATTTAATACTTGTTCGCAAAGGAGAAAAAAATGCAGCGACATTTTCCCAAAAAAGCAATATTCCTGTTGAAGTTAAAAACCCAATAATTAACCCCAAAAACACATCTGTTGGATAATGCACGCCCAAGTATATCCGACTAAATCCTATTACAAGAGGAAATAATACAGCTACGCATAAAACCAAAACCCTTTGACCTTTGTTTTTTCTGCTAATAAGAGCATTGGCTGCCACAGGATAAAAAGATGCTGAACCTTGAGAATGTCCAGAAGGAGTAGAATAACCGCTTTCTTCTACGATAAAGACAGAAGAATCTCGTATAAATGGTCTTGGAACTTTTAGAGCGTGTTTTAAAGCATTATTTAAAGCACCACTAAAAATAATTGCAAAACCCATTTGTAATCCTTTTTTGCTACTTACGCACCAAAAAGAAATAGCAATAACTACAAGATAAAAGGGTATGTCGCCAAAAAATGAAAAGGTTATCATAATGAAGTTCATAAAAGGCGACTTTATCTGTTGTATATCACTTATTACAGATAAGCCCCAATCGTAGATTGCTTCCATATTCATTGGATAGCTCCTGCTTCAGTTTGATTTTTTTCTCTTGTAAACTCTCCGGTAAGAGCAGGTTTGCGGAATTCAAGGCTAGATTCAAATGCATCCCAGGGGTAAGGCGTATTTTCTTCTATATCTGGGCGAATATCTTCGTAACGACCAACATTGTTCCAGTACATATAACCTCGGTTTGCAGAATCGCGTACGCCAAAAATCTGACGTTGCACATAATCTTCATCATAGTAGCGTTTATCATAAGATACGCCTAAGTAAAAAGCCTGAGCCCAAGGTCGAATAATACTTTTGTTTCGAGCAATTATGGAGTTACGATACGTACCGTAATAGTAAATTCGATAAGGACGCTCTGCTGCTGGTGCATGAGCCATATCTCCTTGACCAAAGTGGCTTGGATAAAACATCGGACAAATTACATCAACATATTCAGAAAGCAATTCAACATCTTGTCCTGTGCGTGTTCCACTACGATACCATCCATTTGCACCGTAAATATCTATTCCAATAGGAGCATCTAAGTTTTCTCTTGCATATGAAAGAAATGAAATTAATGCACTTTCTTTATCCATTCCTGTATCTTGCCAACGATAAGATGCTTGCCACAAGTTTTTTCCGTCTGTAGGAAAACGGATATAATCAAACTGAATCTCGTCAAATCCTCTTGCAATCAATTCTTTAGCAATAGCAACATTATATTCCCAAACTTCGTGGCAATATGGATCTACCCAATTTTCGTCGTAATAAGTTTGTTCTGTGCCAACAACATTTCCATTTTCATCTAAGATGTTTTGTTCACCTTTTGTGCCAATCCATGGTCTATTAGTAGATTTATTCCAAACGGCATATTTTCCTCTACCATATTCTGAAAGATGCTTATCTTTGAAAACAACAATTCGTGCGATTAAATAAATTCCTTCTGCCTTAAAGCGCTCCACAAAATTATCTAAATCTACAGCATAACGACTAACAAAACATTTCTCTTGTATTGTTGGGTCTTTTGTATCATAACGCAAAAGTCCAGCGTCGTCTTTCATGTCGATTACAATACCATTCAAATTGTTTGCTTTAAGTGTTTCAAGAATTTCTTTTTGTCCTGATTCTGTTCGACCGATATTTGCTGGTACATATAATGCTTTTACATTGCTTAATTCATCCGAAGCATACTTTGCATAAACTTTTTCTGGCTTTAACATCCAAAGTTCATTCAATACTAGACTTGTTTCAAATCCGCTAAGGTTACGCGGAATATAAGCAGAATAAACTGGTTCTGGTACTTTTGAAAGACTTCTTTGCCAATGAGAAAATTCAGAGGGAATACCTGTATTTTCTCCTGAAGATAAATTCATGAGTGAAATTCCACCAGGTCGGGTATACAAAAGATTTGTTCCTGTCCAAAAGAGTCCATCTATTGTGTCTGCGGGTTCTTCACCATGATAAATTCGTTCTCCACATTTTGCTTCCCAGTTTAAGCGGAAAATATTTGGTAAAAAAGTTTGCGAAATATATATTTCTGTTCGCTGAACACCTGTTGTATCTTGTCTTGTTATTGCCACTATATCAGAAATTTCGTCTGGAGAAGTATGAGTTGGCATCATATCAAAACCATCAGATAAATCCGTCCATTTTGAGTTTGCCACATTAGGTTGAATATAATAAATTCCATTGATACTATGTGAAACAAAAACTGTAAGTTCAGTTTTAGGTGTTCCATCTGCGTTGAATTCTTTTTCTACTGATAAATCTGCTACAGCAACAGCTTTTGCTCCAGCAGTTGAATGACAAAAACCCAAACTCTTCCAAGACGTTCCACCATCCTGACTTAAATAAACTGTATTATCTGTTGTTGCCACAAGAATATCCGTATTTTGTGGATGGACTGCTACATCTTTTATTTCTTTAGCTCGTTGAATAAGATTTGTTTTTTCCCCATCATATGTTTTTAATGTTAGCATGGGTAACCCTTGTTCGCTACCAATAAGCGTAAATGTCAACAAATCTTCGCTAACCATTAATCCATGACCTGTTACAAAAAACCATCGTTCAACACCTTGGTCTTCTGTATAAAGAATTTGCGTTACCCGACTCTCTGTCCACAGTGGAACAGGTGTATCGTTACCAATTATTTTGTATAATCCACTTTCCGTTCCTGCTAAGATATAATTCACCAGATGAGAATCTTGCTTAGGAATTATATTTTGTGGTAATTGATAAAGTTGCCTAACTTTTGGTAAATTCTGTGTTTGAGCGAACAACGTAGCTTGTGTTACAATAACAAAATAAGAAAAGAAAAATAAAAAAAATTTCCGCATACTTTAAGTATCGGGTTTTATGTTCCTATTCTCAATAGCTTTTCAAAATTAATTAGGCTAAAGTTACATTTCTATAACTATAATTACTGGAATATGATCAGAAATTTTTTCTCTGTAATCAGCAGCGTCTGTATAGCTTATTCCACCAATCGTAACAGTTTCATAAGAATTATTCCGTCCCTGAATAAAAGCCCTTTCCATCTTTGTTGTAGCAATTATTTTTTCGTTGTAGATAAAGTGGTCATAATCGTTGCTAAAAACAAAAGCATTTTCATCATTTTTTAGTGTGGTTGCAAGTCCAAAATGTCTATCAAAATACCAACTATTTGTTCCGTCAACAAAATCAAAGTTGCGATTAATAAGCTCGCTTCTGCGAAGATTAAAATCACCACCAATTATTACACCATACTTGTGTTTATATTTTGCGTATAGTTTTTCTAAGGTTTGTAAATCTCTATAGCGAGCTTCTTTATTTCCATAGGGTAAATGCACATTTCCTATTAAAACACTTGAATTATTTTTTGCTACAACAGAATCTTTTTCCACAAGACTGAATTCAATTATTTGGACTGTATTTTTTTCAAAAAGAAACTCACCTGAAAAAGTTTCAAATCCAAGCATTTCTGCCCAATCTTTAGCATTTAACTTTTCTTTATTGTAAAGTATCGCATTATTTTGAGTTTTATCTCCATAACCATATTGTTGACCATTTCTTGTAACCCTTGTTCTTATTCCGTATTCAGCAGTAGAAAAATAGCCCCATTCTTGAGAACCCAGATAATTTACAAAAACATCAAGAAGATTATTTGGTTGCGAAATTTTAAAAATATTGGTATCTAAACGCTTTTCTAAATCAATACAAACTTCTTGGAACAGTACAATATCTGCTTTGCTGTCTATAATTATGTTGCAAATTGCCTGAACCCATTCTGAATTTTCTTTTCTATTGTTGCTGTCATTTCCACGTAGATTGAAGGACATTATTTTTATTTCTTCGCAAAAAATACAAAAAGTTAGAAATATCATAATAAACATACAGAATAAATTTTTTTTCATGTTTTTATTCCTTAGCTTATAGCAAATTTACTGAAATTCAGAAGCAACCGCCTCCAGATAATATTTTCTTTCTTCTTCTATGCAGTTTAAAATATCCGTTTTATATTCCTCTCGATTAATAGATTCGTCAATTTCCATAATTAACATTTCTATACCAACAGATGCAGCTGCACCAACAACGATTCCAACAATTACTCCTGCCGGACCAGCAGCTAAACCTGCTACAGCTCCACTTAAAGCAGATGTAGCTATCTTTGAAGAACCTTGAACCACAGCCGATTTTGCTGCTGTAGCAACAGCTTTTGTTGCTGCTTTTTGGGTCAATTTTGTGGAAAGTTTTGTAAGCAACTTTTTTGTAACAATTCCACTTGCAATACCAACTGCTACACCTCCACCAGCTGTAACAAGTGCTTTTTGTTTTCCGCTCATAATATTTTCTGGAGGAGAGGTGCGGCTAATTATTTCTGGTATTGTCACGTTTATTTGTACCTGAACAAGATTATTTGGATTTCCTATCCTATTTTCTTTGAACAATAATTCCTTTGCATTTTGAAATTTTTGGTAGTTTTCAGTATAAATTTTATTCATTTCTTCTTCTAAATTATAATCTGGTGTAATATTTTCTTCTAACTTATTATTAAGAAATTCTGAAACTTTTTCTTCTATCTGATTTTCTAAAGCTCCAACCAAAAACGTAAAAAGTTCAGTATATTCACGTTTTAGACTATAATACCAATCAAGATAATTATCGGTTTGTTCTATCATTTGGTCAAAATATGCATTTACAGCCACACATAGATCTTCTTGTGTTTCAGCTACAAATTCTTCTCCTAGTACTGCATACTTTGCAGATGTTCCAATTCTAAATATTTCCTCTTCTATAGCCTCTGTAATTATTGTTGTTTTATCAACTACAAATTTAACACGGCTTTCTTTCTGACACCAAATCCAAAGCAACTGAAAAACTACAGAAATTAGTAAAATTCCAACCAAAATAAACAAAGATAAACGAACAACAAATTGCTTTTTTTTAACGGCGGCTTTATTTTTACTAAGTGGTAAAAAAACAGATTTTATTTTATCTTTTGGCAAAAACCAAAACAAAAAAAACTTTGTTAATGCCATAAAAAGTAAGCCGCCTTGCAGCACAAATAAAGAAACAGCAAGGTAAATTGGACCTGCTAGTTGCTTTGAAAAATCGTTGTTCAGTAAAGCATATGAAACTGTATTTATTCCGTTCAGAATTTGGTCTATAACGTAAGCAATTTGGTTATTTACGAAAGGCGTTTGTTTTGTAATATCTATACCACCAAAAATGCAAACTAAAAAAGAATAAACTACTGCTGCTACAACAATAGAAAGCACTTGTTTCCAAGTAGATATCTTGTATTCAACAAATTTTTCGTCATAAGTTTTTTGACCAAACTTTGTTATAAAATATTGAGCTAATAAAAGCAAACTTAATGTTATAATACAAGCATAACCTTCTGCTTTAGAAAGAATTGCTACATAAACTGGCAAAACAAAAGCTAAAATGCAACAAAATAACATATTCCATATGTATATAGGCCAGCGTATACTATTTAGTTTTGCAGCTTTGTTGTTTGAAGATTTAAAATGAGCTATATTGTATTCTCTTCGCAATGTAGTTTTTTCACAAGAGTAAATAACCATAGGTATAGCAAAAACTATAACAGCAAAAAAATAAGTCCAATAGTTATCTTTAAGAACTAGATATCTAAATCCTAAGCAAACTAATATAGCAAATATAGCTTTAAAAAAAATAAAAGTGATTTTAGAAGCTACTTTGTTTTTTTTTTGCTCACCCATAGCAACCTCCTTTGTCTATTATTATAGACACAAAAAAGCTGTCAGGCAAGCAAAGTTTTATCCTTCGATTTGATTTGTTATTTTTTTGTTCCAGTAAAAACTATTTTTTCTTGAAAAAGCCCCGTACCTGTTGTGATAGTTAATTGTTGTCCATCCCAATAGAAATTTCCTTTTAAAGAAGTTTTTTCAAATTCTTCCGGTATAAAACCAATACTTGAAAAATAATAAAATCGAGCATCAAGTTTTAATGGATTTTCCAAAGAAATTTCATTTACCATATCGTAAAGCGTTTGTGCAGAATCATCCAACTCTACAAGCAAAATAATAGAATCATTTTCTTCTAGCGTAATACAAAAACCTGGAAAAGAGGGAACATCCGGTAGTAAATATAAATTTGCTTTACTTTCATTTTCTAGCGATGTTATTCCAGAAATTTGTAATGGTATCCCGCCTTGGTTTATGTAATATTCTGCAAATGAATCTCTAAGTTTTTCTGGAACAGTTACTACAGGTTGTTTTAACAAAGAATTTTGCATCTGCTGATACGCATTTATTCTAACTTTCAGTAATTCCATCAAATGAGAATAAATCCAAGAGTTTACATCAGCTTGAGTTTGATAGGTTTTATCATTCGCTGTCATAATTTGATTTCCAAAACTTGTTATATTTTTTATCTTAGGAAAATTTACTTGATTTAGCAACGTTATTGTTGTAAATAAATCGGCTACACTGTAACCCCATCTGGAAAGCTGAGCTTTTTTTGCATAATTTTTATATATTTCAAGTTCTTTTTGTAGCATTTCATAATAAGCTAAATTTGAACGAACAGCTTGGTCTAATCGAATTCTTTCAGAAACAGTAAATTCTGTTCCAGGCTGCAATTTTAACGTTGAAGAATTATATTGCATTAAAGAAGGTGCCTCGTAGTAAAAAAGGCTTTTTGCAATGGTTTCTTCTGTTGAATCAGATAATTGCGTATTGTTAAGCAAAATTGTAAAAGATGTTTTTGCAATATAATTTTCTATATTTTTCTTTCCTGTAAGCTTTTCTAAATGAGTTGAAGTTAGTCTAAAATATCTATCGGTGACAGATGCCATACTTGAAAAAAGAAGTTTGTTTTTATTTTCCAAAAGCTTTTTTAACACTTCAGTAAATTCAGGATATTTACTATCAAAAACATTTGGTTCATATTCAAAAGTTATAAACAAATTTTTTGCCGTTCCATCAAGACCTGGATTATTTCTAAACATATACGACCAAATTTCCACAGGATGAAGTGTTATTTGTTTCGTTTCGTCCTTATACGTCAAATAAAGCGTACATTGTCCTTCACTCATAGGAAAATCTGGAATATTACATATTATTTCTGGGTTTCGTTGTCCATCTTGCCACAAAGAACCGCTGTAGGAATATTCTTGTTTTTTCCCACTTAACGTCTTTTTTACCTCTTCTGGAATACCTTCGGCTGTAACTGGAAGAAGCATTTCTTCTTTCAAATCTAATTGAACTGGAACAAAAATCCAATCTTCTGGTTTTAATTCCATAATCTGTTTGGAATAGTAACCTGTTTGACCATTTGAATCTAAACCTGCTACTCTAAGTTCTCTTGCTGCATTACCATGTCCGTTTTGTAAAATAGTTATAAACTTTGACAATCTAGCTTTACCTTGCAACGGAATTTCAGGCTGAAGTAACCATGGTTCTGAAGGTAAACCCCAAGGTGAATAGTTTGAAAGATATTGTTCACCAGTATATTTTTGTGGCAACTTTTCATATGTGTAACGAAAAAACATAGGATCGCAACCAAGTGTGTCGAAATCAGCAAGTCTAGTATACATAACTCCTGCTTTATTTATAACAAACATGGTAGAAGCACTTGCACTCAAATTTTCTGCCACAAAAGCACCTCTTTCTGGACCTAAAATGCTACGGCTAAAATCCGCAGGCAAACCAGAATCTGTAAAACGTATACTCTGTCCATTTTCCGAAAGAAAATACAATGTTTCTATCCCCATTGTTCCATAATGGTGGGGATTACCAAAAATATCTTCATGCCACAATACATCTTGTCGCCTTGCACCAGAAGCCCATGCTCGTTTGCCTGCTATCAACTGATTTTGTACAAGTTGTGTTTTTTGTGGCCAACCAAATGCCACAAGCCACTGAAAAGGTTTTCCTGGTCCCAAATCATTGGTAAACATTTGATACATTCCACCTTTGGAATCAAAAGCAAACAAAGAATCTGCATCTGCTGCAATTTCTACAATACTTTCAGGTTCAGAAAAATCTTTACCGTTTACAGCAAAGGGCAAACCTGTTCCATTTAACAGTTGCCATATTTTTTCGTTCTTACCAGAATTAAAATACTTTGCGTCTGGCATTGATTTATAATAAATAAGTCCATCCACTAAACAAAACTGATAATCTCGACAAAAAGTTTGCGTTAGTGTTTTTATATAAATTTGTTCTGGTAAAAATCCATTAATGTTCATTGTTTCTTCCAAAGAAGTTAATTCTGTGGGAGTTTGATAATAAAAGTCTGCTAAAGATTCTGCTTCGGATGCAGGATTTACCGCACAGGCTGAACAAGACAAAAGACCTGTCATTACACACAAGGTAAAAAATAATGTCATAGATATTTTCTTCATACAATGAATTTAGTATACGAAAATCTTGTGTGCAAATTGCTGTGTTCCCACAGATTAATTTTTTTTGTATAATAATCACATGGTAGGAATAATAGATTACAATGCAGGAAATATTCCCAGTGTTGCTCGTGCTTTAGACGCAATTAAATGTCCTTATAAAATTTCTAAATCTCCGGAAGAATTAAAAAATGCTGAACGTCTTATTTTTCCTGGTGTTGGAGACGCAAAATATGCCATGGAACAACTAAAAATTTCTGGTTTTCAGCAGTTTTTAAAAGACAGTCTTCAAGCTAAAATTCCTATCCTTGGAATTTGTTTAGGTTCACAAATAATATTTGATTTTTCAGAAGAAGGTGATATTCCTTGCCTTGGTCTTTTGCCAGGAACAATACGTCACTTTTCAAAAATACAACAAAATTTTTCCCTAAAAGTTCCTCATATGGGATGGAATAATCTTACTCTATCAACTACCGAAAAAGAAAATCCTTGCGGTCTTTTTGAAAAAATTCCTGAACAATCTTCTTTTTATTTTGTACATTCATATGTAATTCAACCAGAAAACCAAGATGTTATTAGAGCTACAGCAAGCTATGGAATTCAAGTTCCCGCTGTAATATGTAGCGGAAATCTTTACGCTGTTCAGTTTCATCCTGAAAAATCTGGTGAACCAGGACTCCAACTGCTTAGAAATTTTACTAGCAAAAATCTTGGCGGAGGAAATTAATGTTAAAAAAAAGAATAATCATTTGTTTGGATGTAAAAGATGGTCGAACAACCAAAGGTGTTAAATTTAAAGATAATGTTGATATTGGCGACCCAGTAGAAATGGCCGCCGAATATTATCGTCAAGGCGTTGATGAACTTGTGTTTTACGACATTATGGCTTCTGCTAGAGGTCGTGGACCTATTCTTGATTTAATCTCTAAAGTAGCATCTCAAGTTTTTATTCCGTTTTGTGTAGGTGGTGGTATAGGAACATTAGATGACATTCGCTCCACAATTCTTGCTGGTGCAGAAAAAATCAGTCTAAACTCACAAGCTGTAAAAAATCCAGAGCTAATCAGCCAAGGTGCTAGAGTTTTTGGAAACCAATGTATCGTTCTCGGAATGGACGCTGCTAAAGATATATCCATGCCAAGTGGTTATAGAGTTTATATAAACGGTGGTCGAACAGCCACAGAATTAGATGCATTGGAATGGGCAAAGCGTGCTGTAGATCTTGGTGCTGGTGAAATTGTACTTAACTCTATAGATGCAGACGGTACAAAAACTGGCTACGAAATAAATCTTACTAAAATGATAAGTCAATCGGTTCCAGTACCTGTTATTGCTAGCGGTGGTGGAGGTATTCCCCAACATTTAACACAAGTACTTACCGAAGGCAAAGCCGACGCAGCTCTTATTGCGTCAATGGTTCATTCAGGAAATTATACTGTTGCTCAAATAAAAACCCAACTGTCAGCAGAAGGCGTTCCTGTACGTTAAAAATCTATGCTATATCTAGCACGGCTTGTTTCCGTTTCAAAAACATCTACTGCAAATAACTGAGCTTCTGTATTTTGTAGGGTTGCTTCAATCTGGTCAAATATCCATTTGGCTATTCGTTCTGCACTAGGATTTTGAAAAAAAACATCGTTACCCTTCGAATCTTTTAAATCATTAAGGTTACTGTGGTCAAGTTTAGCACAAACTGAGCGTAAAGTTTCTTTTAAAATCCCAAAATCTACCAACATTCCACCTTCGTCCAATCGATTTCCCTTAACATGAGCATACACCTTATAATTATGACCATGCAAAGATTCACACTTGCCGTGATAGTTTTTTAGAAAATGTGCTGCTGCAAAACTTGCCTCTACTCTTACCTGAAACATTTTTTAAGTATAGTACCATCCTTACCAAGTTGCAATAGCAACATTTTTGTTCTATGAGTTGCCTATTTTTGTCTTTGACACAGTTTTGCCGTCGACTTGACAAACTTAAATACCGTAGTACAATAAAGGGTATGGTAGTTTCAACAAAAAATGGTAAAAAAACTTGGGCTGGAGCTGTTTTAATTGCAGTTTTAGTGTTCTTTTTAATTTTTCTGCCAAATGTAAGTGCTTTTTCTCAAACAGCACCCAATACTTCTAACAAAAAAACCGATGATTATAGCACAGAACGTCGTCTGTACATAGAACTTCTTGGTAGCATATTTGATTATGTTCAGCGTAGTTATGTTGAAGAAGTTGACCCTGCTCTTCTTTACGAAGGTGCTATGAAAGGACTCATGGAAGCTTTTGGGGATCCTTACACTTCATACATGGATAGTGCTCAGGTAAGAAGTCTTTCTGATACAACAGTTGGCAATTTTGGAGGAGTTGGGCTTTCAATATCCAAAGCTGTTGAGTCCACTCCCGAAAATCCTGCTTATGTAGAAGTTGCTTCTCCGATAGATGGAACACCTGGTCATAAAGCAGGTATTCAAGCCGGAGACTTAATAATTTCCATTGATGGAACCTCTACAGCAGATATAACTATGGATGATGTTCTTTCCATACTGCGTGGTGAAATAGGTACTACCGTAGATTTAGTAATCCGAAGGGGTAAAAACTTAGAATTCCCTGTAACTTTAACTCGTGCTCTTATAGAAGTTCCTACTGTAAAGTACGAAATGATAGATGATATTGGTTATTTGCGTATTATTGAATTTACACCTCAGACTCCGACTAGAGTACAAGAAGCTATTAATTTTTTCAAAAAATCTAATTTTATTGGTTTAATTATTGATTTACGCAGTAATCCAGGTGGACTAATTTCTAGTGTTGTAGAAGTTGCAGATAAATTTATTGATTCAGGTCCTATTGTTTCCACAAAAAGTCGGTTGTCTTACGAAAATACAGTATTTATGGCATCACCGAAAAAAACAACTATGCCTAAAAATATTCCCATCGTTGTACTTGTTGATCAGGGTTCTGCAAGTGCATCAGAGATTCTCGCAGGAGCATTAAAAGATAATCACTTAGCTTATCTTGTTGGAGATCGTACTTTTGGCAAAGGTTCTGTTCAAGAACCTATTTACTTAAAAACTGGTGACGGTTTTAAGCTTACTATTGCTAGATATTATACACCAAGCGATACAAATATAGATAAAATAGGTATTCCTCCTGACCTTGAAGTTTTATTTCCTGAATTTTCAGAAGAGGAAGAACAAGCTTACATGGATTTAATTGAAGCCGAAGCAATAAAAAACCGTATAGAAAAAAACCCAAATATGACAGAAGCTGAAATTTCTGCTTTTGCAAAAGAATTAGCTAAAATATACCCTATGGAACAAAGAGTTTTGCGACGGTTAATTCGTTTAGAAAGAGATAAAACCAAAGAATCTGCTCTTTATGATCTTGATTATGACCTTCAGTTACAAGCTGCAATAGACGTTATAAAAAATAAAGATTTTAATCAACTAATTGCTAATGCAAAAACGTTAAAAGAGTTGCAACAAGAAGCAGAAGTTAAAGCTGCACAAACAGAAGATTAATATGCGGCAATTTATCTCTTCTGTAGAACCTGATGCAAAAGGTTGTATTGTAATAAAAGGAAAAGAATTTCACTATTTACGCCAAGTTTTAAGGTTAGAAAAAGGTCAAGTTCTTGATGTAAGATTACCTTCTGGGAATTTGGTTACCATGTCTGTTTCAAATACGAATGCTACACAAATGACACTACAATATTGTGCGGAAAACCTTTTAATTGACAATATAGAAAATGGTGTTTCTGCAACTACATTGGACAAAAAAAATTTTTTACCAATATGGTTATTTCAATTTATACCAAAACCCCAAAAAATGGATATTATTGTTAGACAAGCAACCGAAGTTGGCGTTTCTGTTATTTTACCCATTATCGGAAACCGTTCTCAAAAAACAGACTGTGTAAACCGCATGGAACGTTGGAATCGTATAATTAAAGAAGCTCGTCAGCAAAGCGGTTCTCCCATATCAACAGAAATAATAGAACCTTGCACTTTAACAAAAGCCATTGATTTGTGGCAAAGTCACAAAACAGAACCAGCTTGCCAAATTGTTTTTTACGAAGAAGAAGAAGGTTGTAAACCATTACATTATTGTGTTGCAAAAAAACAGGATAATTATATCTGTGCAGCTGTTGTTGTAGGTTGCGAAGGAGGAATTTCTCCTAAAGAAATTGAACAATTAAGCCTAGCAGGTTTTTTGCCGATACATTTTAAAACTAATATTCTACGTGTAGAAACAGCAGCGTTGTATGGTTTGGCAGCGCTACAAACAACATTAACGGAGCAAAATACATGGCTATTGAACGAATTCACTTGTTAAAAGTTCCTGTGGATATTCTTCCTCCAGAACGAATGGAAGAAGAAATCCTGAATTTGCTTCAAAAGGCAGGTACTAAACAAATCATCCTTTTATCAGTTTGGGATTTGCTTAAAGCTAGACGCAACGATAAATTTGGGGAATGTGTTCGCAACGCAGACTTAGTATTACCTATATCAAAAAGTATTATACGTGGTGCTTCTTTTCTAAAATTACCTGTTCCAATAAGATACAATCCTTTTTCTTCAATAATTTCATTGCTTTCTATTCTTGAAAGCCACTATAAATCGTTATATCTTTTTGGTGGACATAAAAAAACTCTTGTTCAAGCTGAACGTAATGTTCATGCAACTTTTCCGAATATTAAAATAATTGGTAGATACGTAGGGTATTATCCAAAAAATGTGGAAACAGATATTATTTCTGCAATTTACAAAGCTTCTCCTTCTTTAGTTTTAGTTGGAGACGGTGTTCCAGAAAAAAATGCATGGGTTTTTCAACGAAGAAACAGATTTTCTTCTAGCACATTTATTTATAATGGAGATATCCTAAATATTTTTTCAAAACGAAAAAAAAGAATCCCAGAAAAAACTTTTGACAAAGGTTTAGAAATTTGGTCAGAAATTTTTCATAATCCATTAAAGATATTTCTTTTTTTGCCGTTTATGAGATATAAGTTTTTGTTGTTATGGGCAAAAATTAAAAATAATTCATAGCCATAAAAGATTTTTCATCTTAAGGATAAGCTTCGTTATTTGAACTCAAAGTTATTTCTTTACAGTCTTGATCCTAAACTAAGAAAGCATTGCCGACAATATAGTTTCTTGGCAGAAATATTTTTTTTTAGTGATTATGAACTTCTCTGCGATAATTTAATTTCAAAACAACCTAATCTTTTATTATTAGATCAAAAACAACTTTTTCGTGTTGGTCCTACACGTATACATCACTTAAAAAAAATAGCAAAATCTACAACAATTAGATTAGTTTCCTTTAAAGATTATAGTTCCATTATTACTTTTTATAAAGAAGCTGATTTACAAAGTCCTATTTTACTTCCTGACCATCAACATATTCTTCAGAATTTAATCATTAATACTTTTGCAAAAGAACCAGAAGAAGTTTTTTTTGAAAATTTACAAGAAAAAATAGATATACCTGAGCTAAAAAATGTACTCGGAAGCACAAAAAAAATTAATCAAATAAAAAAAATTTTATATAATGTAGCTCCAACAAATCATCCTGTTCTATTACTTGGGGAAAGTGGAACAGGAAAAAGCCATTTAGCAAAAATTATTCACATTTTATCAAAACGTAACTCAAAAAAATTTTTTTCTGTAAACATGACAACCATTCCAGAATCTCTTGCAGAAGCAGAGCTTTTTGGTACAGAAGTTGGAGCTTATACAAATGCAGTTTCTCGCAAAGGATTTTTTTCTTGTGCAGAAGAAGGAACATTATTTTTAGACGAAATTGGTGATTTACCTATCAACATTCAACCTAAATTATTACAAGTTTTAGAAAATAACAAATATTGTAGAATAGGTTCATCTAAGGAATATAACTGCAATGTAAGATTTGTTTTTGCTACAAATAAAAACTTAAAGCAAAGAATTGAAGAAAAATTTTTTAGAGAAGATTTATATTATAGAATCTCTACTTTTCCTATAGAAATTCCTCCTCTCAGAGAACATAAAGATGATATTCCTTTTTTGGTTGAATCTTTTTTACAGCCTTATAATAAAAAACTTATGGATTGTGGTTTACAAAAATTATTACAATATCATTGGCCAGGTAACATACGAGAACTTAAAAATTGTCTTGTAAGAGCCTGTATTACAGCTGGTGATTCAGATATAAAAGCTAAGCATATTTCCTTTTAATTTTTTTTGTTTTTTAGTGATAAACCTGCTGCTTTATCAAATATTTTTTCTAAATATTTACATTCCCCCTCAGAAAGAGCCGCCCTTGATAATATTGAACGCCAAAATCTTTCCATCTCTGGTCTTCCAGTTAAACTAAAAAAACCTATTTTTTTCAAATTATCTGTTATATTTTCAACAGTAATATCTAATCTTTTTAAAGGTACAGCTACAGATCCTGGTGAACGCTGATGGGCAGCTCTGTATAGCGTATAAGATATTATTTGTACCGCATGAGATAAATTTAATGAACCAAAGTTTTTATCTGTAGGAATTGTTACACCCATAGTACACTCATCTAGTTCTTCATCTGTTAAACCTGTTCTTTCATTACCAAAAACAATAGCAACTTTTTCTAAAGAAATAGCAAATTTTGCAAACTCTTCTGGTAAAAGCAATTTATTTTTGCGTTTTTTTCCAAATCTTCTTGTGGTACCAGCAACCAATGAACAATCAGATGTTGCTTCTGTTATAGAATTATAAAATTTTGCCTCTTCCCATATTGTAGCAGCATGTATAGCTAAAATTCTTACTTTTTCATCACTATAATCCTGAGGTTTTCCAACAATACGTAAATTTTTTAATCCACTGTTTGCCATAGCACGACAAACTGCTCCTACATTGCGACTTTCTTCTGGTCGGCAAAGAACTACACAAATTTTTGATAAAGGCATACTTTACTATACTTTTTTTTCAAACTTTACGCTACAATATTTTTATGGAAGAATTAATAGGCAAAAAAGCAGTTATTTTAGGAGGTTCCGGGGGAATAGGAGCTTTTGTTTCTAAAACTCTTGCAAAAACCGGTGTTTCTCTATTTGTTCATGGAAGTAGTTTTTCCGAAAAATTTTTACACCTTGAAAAAGAACTTAAAGAAATTGCAAATGAGAATAATTCTTGTATACAAACAATTATTCAAAATATTTCTACAGAAAATATAATAAATTTTGATTCTACACCACTGATGGAAGCTATTAAAACCTGTCAAATTTTATGTTTATGTTTTGGACCTTTTTTACAAAAACCTTTGCATACAACTTCTACTTCTGAATGGATTGAAACTTCATTAATGAATTATACTTTACCCGGATGTTGTGTTTCTGCAGCATTACCAAATATGCAAAAAAATAACTGGGGGCGTATAATTCTATTTGGTGGTACTCGTACTGAAAGAATAAATGGTTTTGTTTCAAATGCAGCTTATGCCGGAGCAAAAACGGGTCTTAGTAGTTTAACTAAATCCGTTGCTATTTCTTATGCAAGTTACGGTATAACATGTAATGCAATAATGCCAGGTTTTACAGATACAGAATATTTAAGTGAAGAACAACGCAATTTGTTAGCAAATAAAATGCCCAATTCTTCCCTAATTTCTCCAAAAACAATAGCCTCTTTGGTAAAAACAATTATATGCACACCAGAATTAAATGGAGCTTTAATTCCTGTTGATTCTGGGTGGTCACCTTAAAAAAATTACTATTTATTGAATTTTGAAAAAATTTCTTCTAATTCACGAGGTAATTTTTTCTTTTCTTTGATAGGTGTTAATATTTTATTTTTTTGTAACATAGCATCTTGTTTGTCATATGCTTCTTGTATTTCTTGATGAGTAATTGTTCTTGCTGTATTTTTTTCTTCTGTCTTTTTCAATTTGTAGGTTATATTTTTAATTTTTATTTCAGGAATTTTTTTTTGTAAACCATTCAATAAATACGTTTTGTGTGTTTCAAAAAGTTGCATCCACCCCGTATGGTCTACTTCTATTATCATTGTTTCATCTTTTATATCTATTATTTTGCTATGATCTAACATATTCTTTCCATAATTTGGAGTAACAAAGCTTTTTACAGAAAGTAATATTTCTTCCCAAATTTTGTATACATTGTTTGTTTGTTCCATTTTGTTTGAATTAAAAACTTTATAAATATCATTTATAACATCATTTATAATATCAGTAGCACCATAAATATTACTGTTCATTCCATTTTCCATTACTTATAAAATATATTTTTGTTCCAGAATGTTTATATCGTTCGTAAGGTTCACCTGGAAGAAAAGTACAAAAAAGTTGATTATATTGAGGTAATTCTGCTGTAACTTTTTCCCTTTTGTCTGGATCAAGTTCCAGAAGAACATCATCCATTAATAAAACCGGTTTTTTTCCAGTAATTTCTGTATAATACATTGCTTGTGCAGAACGCAATAGTATTGAAATTAATCTTTTTTGTCCAGTTGAAGCTGTTGGAATGAAAGGTTTATTTTCTTTCATAAAGCGAATTCTATCTCTATGAGGACCACTCATTGTTGTTTCCATAGCACAATCAACTTGTCTTTTATTTTTTAAATATTCAATAACTTGATTTATTTCTGGTGTTTTTTCTAAAATTTCTTTCCATGAAGGTTCGTAACTTATATAAACACCATCAATTCCAGAAATTTTTTCATATAATTTTGAAAAAATAGTATTAAATTTAAAAATCATCTTTTTTCTTTTATCTTGAATATAAAGACCTTTTTCAGCTAACTGAAAATCAAAGGTTTCTAAAAGAGAATATTCATGATTTTTAAGAACTACGTTTCTATTTTTTAAAATTTTTTTATATGCTCTACTTTCATTTATATATAGTTCATCGTACATAGAAAGAGATTGATCTATAAAAAATCTTTTTCTTTCTGGTTCTCCAGCAGCAAAATCTAAATCATCATGACAAAACAAAACACAAGGAATTGAATTTATAAGTTCTTTTCTATCTGTTATTCGTTTTGAATTTTTTAAAATCTTTTTTTTACCACTTTCAAACAAAGAATTTATACTTGTAACACTATTTTTTTCATCTTTAAACATTACTCTAACGCTAAATGCGTTTTGTCCGGAACGTATTATTTCTTGCTCACAATGTGTTCTAAAAGAAGAACCGTAAGCAGAATAATATAAAGCTTCTAGTAAATTTGTTTTACCTTGACCATTTTCGCCAACAAAATAGACCTCCCTTGAAAGAAGGTCTATTGTTTCATTCTGTAGATTCCTAAAATTTGTAACTGAAAGAGAAAGAAATGGCACTTTTCATTTATTCCATTTGCATAGGCATTATAATGTGAAAATAATCATCCTCTGGTACAGATTTTAATGTAACAGCTTTCATTGGTTCTGTAAATTCAAATTTAATTCTTTCAGAATCCATTACTTTCATAGGTTCATCAACATACATATAATTCATAGCCATAGTTATTGATTCACCATCATAACGGCAAGGTATTTCTTCTTTTGCTGTTCCTATTTCAGATTCTTGAGAAGTAATTGTAAGTGTACCAGGATTTAAATCAAAATAAACACGTCTTGCTTTTTGGTCAACTAATAAAGCCACACGTTTTAATGCTTCTATCAAATCTTTTTTGTTAAGTTCAAAACTATATGCTTGAGTTTCAGGAATAACACGAGTGTAATTTGGAAATTGACCTTCTAAAAGAACAGAAGAAAAACTATAATTTCCAAATTTTATATATATCATTTTTTCAACTATAGCAAGAGAAATAGAACCTTCTGATGGTGCTCTTTTAAGAACAGTATTAAGAATTTTCGGTGGAACAATAACAGAAGGAAAATCATTTACTCCTTGGCAAATTTGTTTTGATATAAAAGCTAATCTTCTTCCATCTGTGGAAACCATATTAAAATTGTCGCCTTTTTTTTCAAAATATACACCATTCATAAAATAACGTGTTTCGTCATCAGAAATAGCAAAAATAGTCTGGTTTATCATTTCCTTGAATTGATCTGCAGGAACATCAAAATATGGAATATTTTGTGAAGAAGAAAATTCTGGGAATTTATCACTTGCCATGCTTTTCAAATCAAATTTAACTTTTTTTGAAATTGGTTTTATTGTTACTTTTATATCATTTTGTATAAATTCAATTTCTCCAGAAGGAAGAGAAGAAAGAATACTCATAAATTTATCACAAAAAATTGTTGTTGTTCCTTCTTCTTCTGTTATAATTGGTATACGAGTTTCAAAATTTACCTTAATGTCTGTAGCTTTTATTGTAAGTGTATTATTTTGTGCAATAAGCAAAATATTTGAAAGAATTGACATAGCATTTTTTGTTGAAATGATTTCTTGTGCTATTGAAACTTCTTTTATCATAGAGTCTCTGTCAAATGTAAATCTCATAAATATCTCCTCATCATATATAATATATTAAAATTTAAATTTAATAATAGTAATAATAAAGATTGTGGAAAACAGTAAAAGTATATTATCTTTTTATAAAATATACTTTTATCTTTTGAATAACTTTTATTTTTTTTGTGATATTTTTCCACTTTTTCCACAAAAATAAAAGTTTTCCACAACAGTACACAATATTCTATCATATTATGCACAAGTTGTCATTATTTTTTACATTCCTTTATTTTTTTCTTAAGAATTCTAATTGTTTCCACCATTGAAGAATCAGTATTAAGCAAATCTTCAATTTTTTGACAAGCGTGCATAACTGTTGTATGATCTTTTCCGCCAAATTCGTTACCAATTTCTGTTGTTGAATATTCTGTCATTTCTCTTGAAAGATAAAAAGAAATATGCCGAGGTAATGCAATATTTTTTGAACGTTTTTTTCCTTTTATTTCTGAAGCTGAAACACCAAAATAATCAGCTACAACTTTTTGAATAGTTTCTATTGAAACAAGTGATGTATTTTGAGAAAAAGTATTTAAAAGCATTGTTTTTGCTACATCAATAGTCATAGGTTTACTAGTTAATTCTTCGTAAGAAACTATTGTTTTAAGACATGCTTCTAGGTCTCTAACATTTGTTTGTATATTTTGGGCAATTAAATCAATTATATCAGAAGATAAAGATTTACCCATAAGATTAAGTTTGTGATTTATAATTGCATGGCGTATTTCATACTTTGGCATATGAATATCTGCATTTATTCCACGTTGAAATCTAGACTTTAATCGTTCTGTCATGTTTTTAAGTTCAGATACGGGTCTATCACAAGTAAAAACAAGTTGTTTGTCATTTTCGTATAAGGCGTTAAAAGTGTGAAAAAGTTCTTCTTGAGTTCCTTCCTTATCTTGAAAAAAATGAATGTCATCAATTAGAAGTACGTCAGCTTTTCTATATTTGGCTTTAAATTGATTTTGTGTTTTATTTTGTATGGAAAGAACAAATTCATTGGTAAAATTTTCCGCAGAAATATATATTATATTCATACCAAAATCTGTGTATATTTTATTTCCAATGGCTTGCATTAAGTGTGTTTTGCCAAGTCCAACACCACCATAGATTAAAAGAGGATTATAACTTTTTCCTGGATTTTTAGAAGCAGCAAGTGCAGCATTATAAACGTATTGGTTTTCATCTCCTGATACAAAATTTTCAAAAGTATAAACAGGATTCAAATCAGGATTTTGCTTTTTTTCTCTTGTGTTGGTTATGTTCTTTTTGGTTGAAACAGTTGGGTAAATATTTGATTCATTATTCTCAAAAGAATCGTTTTTTATAGATTCTGTTCTTTTTTTTGGAACGATTGTAATTTCAAGTTCCAAATCTTGTCCAGAAATTTCTTGAATTTTATCTTGAATGATTAAATTATAATTTCTTGTTTGCATTTGGTCTTTTATATACGAAGATGGAACAGATGCGACTATTTTGTTTCCTTGTGACTTAACATATGTTATATTAAACCATAAACGAAATTCAGATTCTTTTTTATTTGATATAAATTCATGTTCAATCTGTTTTAAAGCTTCTTCCCAAAAAGGTTTATAATCTACCGATACCATTTGCCTATTATAAACTGCCTTTACTTTTTTCTTCAATACAGTTATACTGAATTTCGCGGAAACAATTTGTTTATAAAGACAAAATTCAATAAATATTTTCTACTTTTTGAGTTAAGGAAAAAAAATGAACGCATCCTATTCTGCTTCAAATATAACAGTATTAAAAGGTTTGGAAGCTGTACGCAAAAGACCTGGAATGTACATTGGTTCTACAGGGCCAGACGGTTTGCATCATCTTGTTTATGAGGTTGTTGACAACTGTATTGATGAGGCAATGGCAGGTTTTTGCGACACAATAGAAGTAGTTCTTGAAAAAGACGACATTGTAAAAGTTGTGGATAACGGGCGTGGTATTCCTGTTGACATTCACCCGGGGGAAGGAATAAGTGCTTTGGAACTCGTTCTCACAAGACTTCACGCCGGTGGTAAATTTGACAAAGGTTCTTACAAAGTTTCCGGCGGTTTGCACGGTGTTGGTGTTTCTTGTGTAAATGCTCTTTCCACATGGCTAGAAGCCTATGTAGAAAAAGACGGAAAAAAACACTACATGAAATTCAATGTCGGAAAGGCGGAATCTCCTGTAAAAGAAATAGGGACATCAGAACGCCGTGGAACTACAATCCGATGGAAAGCAGACCCAGTTATTTTTACAGAAACAACAACGTATAATTTTGATGTGCTTTGTACACGCCTACGAGAACTTGCTTTTTTGAACAGCGGAATAAAAATTGTTTTTCGTGACGAACGTCTTACAAATCCAAAGGAAGTTGTTTTTCAGTTTGAAGGCGGTATTAGACAATTTGTTACTTATTTGAACGAAAACAAAAAAACAATTCCAGAAGAGCCCATCTTTATCACTGGTGAAAAGGACGAAATACAAACGGAACTTTCTTTGCAGTACAACGACGGCTACAATGAAAACATTCTTTCCTTTGTAAACGACATAAACACCAAAGAAGGCGGAACACATCTTGAAGGCTTAAAAGCTGGAATCACGCTTGTTATGAATGATTTTCTTAAGAACAATGCTAAACTTCTTAAGAAAATGGAAAAAGAAGAAAAACTTGCAGGTGAAGATGTTAGAGCGGGTTTGACGGCAGTTCTTTCTGTAAAAATTCCAGAACCGCAGTTTGAAGGACAGACAAAGACAAAACTTGGAAATACAGAAGTTCGTGGTATTGTAACTTCTCTGGTGAATGAGCAACTTACATTGTATTTTGAGCAAAATCCTAGAGTAATAGAACAGATTCTGGAAAAGGCTGTTTCTGAAGCTGCTGCACGAATTGCTGCACGCAAAGCAAAAGAAGCAACCAGAAGAAAAACCGGAATGGATAGTTTTGGTCTTCCTGGAAAACTTGCGGACTGTTCTTCAAAAAAACCGGAAGAATGTGAGATTTACATTGTAGAGGGTGATTCTGCGGGAGGTTCCGCCAAGCAAGGACGTGACCCAAAAATACAGGCAATTCTTCCTTTGTGGGGAAAAATGCTTAATGTGGAAAAAGTTCGTGCGGACAAAGTAATAAACAACGACAAATTGCAGCCTGTAATTGCTTCTTTGGGAACAGGAATTGGAAAAGATTTTAACATAGAAAAATTACGCTACCATAAAATCATCATAATGGCAGATGCGGATGTTGACGGTGCACATATTGCCACTTTGCTTTTGACTTTCTTCTTTCGCTACATGCCGCAATTAATAGAAGCAGGTCATGTTTATATTGCTATGCCACCTTTGTACCGTGTTGAATATAAAAAAGACAAACATTTTGTTTTTTCTGACGAAGAAAGAGACAAAGTTTTGATGGAGATAAAAACAAAAAATAACATCGACATTGATGACAATACAAAAAAGATAGAAGTTCAGCGTTATAAAGGTCTTGGTGAGATGGAGTGGGAGGAACTAAAAGAAACAACCATGGCTCCTGCCAACAGAAAAATGAAGCGTGTCCAACTTACAGATGCAGTGGAAGCCGACCATATCTTTAGTACGCTTATGGGAGAAGAAGTTGAACCTCGTCGCAAGTTCATAGAAGAAAATGCGGCGTATGCAACACTTGACGTTTAAGTTATTACAACAAGCATTATAGAGGAAAAGATGGAAGAAATACAGACACCGGAAGGCGGAACTTTAATTCCTGTTTCTATTGAATCAGAAATGAAAAAAGCCTATATAGACTATTCTATGTCGGTTATTGTAGCACGTGCATTGCCTGATGTTCGTGACGGACTAAAACCTGTTCATAGACGTATTCTATATGCTATGAACGAGGAAGGTTTACACGCTTCTGGAAAAACACGTAAATGCGCCACGGTTGTTGGTGATGTGCTTGGACGTTACCATCCACATGGAGATTCTTCTGTTTATGATGCTATAGTGCGTTTGGGACAGCATTTTTCTTTGCGATATATGCCAATTACAAAGCAAGGTAACTTTGGAGGCATAGACGGAAGTACAGCTGCTGCCTACCGCTACACAGAAGCGAAAATGTCTGCCATTGCAGAAGAAATGGTGGCGGACATAAAAAAAGAAACAGTTGATTTTATACCAAACTTTGATGACACAAGGCAAGAACCTGTTGTTCTTCCTGCAAAATTTCCATTCCTTTTGACGAATGGTTCAAATGGAATTGCAGTTGGTATGGCAACAAATATGCCACCGCACAATTTACGTGAGGTTTGTTCTGCAATTTGTGCGTACATAGACAATCCAGAAGTTACAATAGATGAGCTATGTTCCCATGTAAAAGGTCCTGATTTCCCCACAGGTGGAATTATCTTTGGCAAGCGTGGAATAAAACAAGCCTACAAAACAGGTCGCGGCAAACTTCTTGTCCGAGGACGTTTTACAATAGAAGTGGACAAACGGGGAAGAGAAACAATCGTGTTCACGGAAATACCTTATCAGGTCAGAACCGACGACTTGTGCAAAAGAATTGGAGAACTTGCTCGTGACAAAATAATCGAAGGCATAGAATCAGTGAATGACGGTTCTGCTGGTGATGATGTTCGTATAGTAATAGAACTTAAGCGTGGAGCAATAGCAAAGATTGTTTTGAATCAGCTTTTTTCTAAAACGGCGTTGCAATCGTCTTTTGGTGTAATCAATCTGGCGTTGGTAAACGGAAGACCAGAAGTACTTACACTTAAAGACTTGATAAAGCACTTTGTATCTCACAGGCAAGAAGTTGTTACAAGAAGAACCCAGTACGAACTACGCAAGGCAGAAGAACGGGCTCATATTTTGCGAGCCTTGATTGTTGCCATTGACAACATAGATGAAGTAATCAAAATTATTCGTGTTTCTCGTGACACCCAGACTGCAAAAAATGGTTTGATGGAAAGGTTTGGCTTTGATGATGTACAAGCACAGGCCATAGTTGACATGCAGTTAAAGCGACTTACTAGTTTGGAAATTGAAGATTTACGCAAGGAACTTGCCGAACTAGAAGCATTAATAATTCATCTTAAGGATTTACTTGCACACCCAGAAAAAATTCTTGCTTTGATAAAAGATGAAACCGGGGAAATAGCAGACAAATACGGTGATGACCGTCGCACAGATATTGTGGCGGACGAAGTAGAGCAGATTAACATAGAAGATTTGATAAAAGAAGAAGAAATGGTTATTCTTATATCAAACCTTGGTTATATCAAGAGAATTCCTGTAACAGCATACAAAACGCAAGGAAAAGGCGGCAAAGGAAGTGCAAGTGCCAAACTTGTAGAAGACGACTTTATAAACCAAGTTTTCATAGCTTCTACCCACGATTATGTTATGTTCATAACAAATGAAGGTAAAGGATATTGGCTTAAAGTTCACGAGATTCCAGAAGCTGGGCGTAATTCCAGAGGCTCTCACATAAAAGGACTTTTGACGGTTTCTCCAAATGAAGAAATCACAACAGTTGTTTCCTTGAAAGAATTTAGTGATGACCAATATTTGTTTATGACTACAGCAGCAGGCGTGGTGAAAAAAGTTCAAACAAGTCAGTTTAGTAATGCAAAAACTCGTGGTATTATTGCAATTCGCTTGGATGACGGAGATAAACTTGTTTCTGCTTTGCTTACTAGTGGAAAAGATGAGCTTGTTTTTATCTCTCGCCGAGGTCAAGCCTTGCGTGTAACAGAATCTTCTGTGCGGCCTATGGGACGTGCAGGTCGTGGTGTTATGGGCATGAAACTTTCTCAAGGTGACGAAGTTGCAGCTGCCTTGCGTGTTGTTTCTGAAGAGTTAATGATGATTTTAACAGAAAAGGGTTCTGGAAAAAGAGTTGCTTTTGAAGAATTTTCTCCCCACGGACGAGGAACTGGTGGACAGCGTGTTTACAATGTAACAGAAAAAACAGGCGAAATAATCGGTGCAATTAATGTTGCCGAGGGGGATGAAGCTGTTTGCATAACAAGCCAAGGGAAGTCTTTGCGTGTGGCTTCTGTTGATGTGGCAAAACAGGGTAGAGCTGCTTCTGGTGTGCGTGTATTCAACATAGACCCACCGGACATGGTTATTGGGTTGGACAGAGTTGCCAACGAAGAAAAAGAATAATTTTGTAACAAGCAAAACCCTGTTTTTGTTTGTATAAATAAAGAGGATGTTTTCTGGGTTAAAGGGATAAAACATTCTTTTTCATCAGGCCGGAGTCAGCAAAGGTTTTTGTTGACTCCGTTTTTTGTGTTTCACGTGA
The DNA here is from genome assembly GCA_017622235.1 of Spirochaetaceae bacterium. GTDB lineage: Bacteria > Spirochaetota > Spirochaetia > Treponematales > Treponemataceae > Treponema_F. The sequence goes on from JAGARN010000002.1 coordinate 109,077, forward strand.
AACATTCAATTTACTTTAGAACATATCGTTTTTAAGAACATATGTGTTTCACGTGAAACTTTTTACTTTTCAATACTTCTAAGTTTTGAAAATCCTGTCGTTACCAATCCAACACTAAGCATGATGATTAAATTTTCAGTTTTTACAGGAACAGTTTCAAGTTCAAGTTTGGAAAGAACAGAAAGAATTAAAACAGCTATGCCCATTGCAAAACTTACAGCTATACATACCAATTCGACTAAATCAATTTGTTTTTGTTTTTTATCAGCAGGTTGACCGGACATAAGTTCTTCTAAAGTGATTCCTAAAGTTTCTGATAATTTTGCAAGGGAAGTTACATCAGGGCATGAAATATCCCGTTCCCACTTTGAAACAGCTTTATCTGTTACATTCATTATCTGAGCAAGATCAGCCTGTGTCATGTTTTTGTTTTTTCTTGCTTCACAAATAATTGTTCCCATGGTCTTTGTCATAAAATACTCCTAATAAATTATATTTTGCTTTCTGAAAGCATAAGTTTATCATATATGGTAAAATCAAGTAGAAGCAATCTACAGAAAGTTCAAAAAAGTAAACTAATAGTTTAGTGGCCTTCAAGAAAAAAGATTTTCTACTCCGAGTTTTAATCACCTACTACAAAGATATAACTTTTTTCCTACTTTTTGCTTTCCTATGCCCTTTGTCAATTTTTTTGTTAAGCTGTAGTTTTCCTCAGCAACCGCAGGGAACAAAACTCGCACACGTAAAAGTGACCGACCTCCGTGTCGGCGGCGGGAAATGCGGGGAAGGCAATTCCTTGGAGGGCTCAGCTACGGCGTGCTGGACGATTCCTGCTCGCGGTCTGCCACCACGATTACACGCAACCTCGTTTACACGTCACGGCTTCATGTTTTGCTTACACGGACGGACGGGCGGAGTTTTTCTTGTATACATGAGGTCAAATTTCTTATATAATAACCTTATGGCTACAACAGTTGACGACAAAAAAATAATTTATTCAATGGACAGAGTTTCCCGTTCTTACGGGACAAAAACCGTGCTGAAAGACATCAGCATTTCTTATTATTACGGTGCAAAAATAGGTGTAATCGGTGCAAACGGTTCTGGCAAATCCAGTCTTTTCAAAATCTTGGCAGGCGTGGACACAGAATTTGTGGGGGAAACACATGTTTCACCAGGCTATTCAATCGGATATTTGGAACAAGAACCAGAACTAGAAGCCGGAAAAACCGTAAAGGAAATCGTAAGCGAAGGCGTAAAAGAAGTTACAGACCTTTTGGAAGAATTCGACAAAATAAACGAGGCTTTTGGAGAACCTGATGCGGACATAGAAAAACTTTGCGAAAAACAAGCCGAAGTTCAAGAAAAGCTAGATGCCCTTGACGCATGGAACTTGGATTCTCGCTTGGAACTTGCAATGGACGCTTTGCGTTGTCCTCCGCCGGAACAAGTGGTAGACGTACTTTCCGGAGGAGAACGCCGCCGTGTCGCTTTGTGCCGGCTTCTTTTGCAAAAACCCGATATTCTATTTTTGGACGAACCAACAAACCACTTGGACGCAGAAACGGTCGCTTGGCTTGAACGCCATCTTCAGCAATATGAAGGTACGATTATTGCCATCACCCACGACAGGTACTTTTTGGACAACGTGGCAGGTTGGATTTTGGAACTTGACCGTGGAGAAGGCATTCCGTTCAAGGGAAATTATTCAAGCTGGCTTGAACAAAAAGAACGTCGCTTAGCACAAGAAGAAAAAGGCGAAAGCGAACGCCGCAAAGCCTTGGCAAAAGAGCTTGAATGGATTCATATGAGTGCGAAAGGCAGGCAGGCGAAACACAAGGAACACATAACAAAGTACGAACAACTTTTGGCACAAGACGGCAAAGGACAAATAAAAGACACAAAAATTACAATTCCGGCAGGCCCACGACTTGGTGGTGTTGTAATACAAGCGGAAAACCTTACAAAAGGCTTTGGCGACCGACTTTTGTTTGAAAATTTGAGTTTCAATGTTCCAGCAGGAGCAGTTGTGGGAATCGTAGGCCCAAACGGTGCAGGTAAAACAACGTTGTTCAAGTTGATTGCAGACGCAGCAGGTCAAACTGTGGAACGCCTGGACGGCACTCCCGGCGGAGAAAAACCGGACGGCGGTTTGCTTCGTGTGGGTGAAACTGTAAAATTGGTTTACGTGGATCAAATGCGTGGGCTTTTGGACAACAATAAAACCGTGTGGGAACAACTTTCAGACGGATTGGATATAATCAAACTTGGTGCTGTAGACGAAAAAGGTCGTCCCGTAAACGGTGCAATCAGAGAAGTAAATTCCAGAGCATATTGTTCATGGTTCAATTTTGCAGGGGCAGACCAGCAGAAAAAAGTCGGTGTGCTTTCCGGCGGAGAACGAAACCGTTTGAATTTGGCAATGATGTTAAAGCAAGGTGCAAACGTCCTTTTACTGGACGAACCCACCAACGACTTAGACGTGGCGACAATTCGTGCTTTAGAAGAAGCCATTGAAGGTTTTGCAGGATGCGTTTTGGTGGTAAGTCACGACCGTTGGTTCTTGGACAGAATCTGTACCCACATCTTAGCTTTTGAAAACAACAGTCAGGTAATGTGGTTTGAAGGCAACTGGAGCGACTACGCCGAATGGAGGCGTAAACAACTTGGAGCAGATGCAGACCGTCCCCACAAAACAATATACAGAAAGATGGAAAGGTAATTAAATAGTTTAGTAAAAAAATTGTCCTCGTAATAAAATCCGGGGACAAATTTTTTTCATTTTTTCTTGTTGTATTGTTATTTTTGCATTATAATACAGAGGTATGAAAAGCACTAATAAGGGCTCCTGGTTTCTCAAAAGTAATAAATTGCTAGTTCTTCTATTAAGTTTTGTGCATTTATTTTTTTTGGTTCAGTTTGTCTTTTTGCGTTGTAAAGTTTTAATATTGTACAACCTTATTAGTACGATTTTATATGTATTCCTTACAATAATTTACAACGAAAAAAGTGGTTTTGTTGTTTTAGCTATAGCGTCAACAGAAATTTCTTTATATGCTGCACTTCTTACAGTTTTTTTGGGTTCAGAATCTGGTTCTATATATTTTTCATTTGGAATGCTTGCTGCGGTCTTTCTTTTTTCTGTCAACTTACGAGAACCTTTGTATAAATATATTATAATGGCTTTTCCTTGTATTTTTGTTACTTTTTTTGTTTTTTTCTGGAAAGGGAATCCTTTTTTAGGAACAAAAATTCAAACCGAAACATGGTATACTTTTCATAGGTTTAGTACATTAATTGTTTCAATAAGTGCTTTACTTTATTTGTGTATAAATGTGCATTTGCAACAGGCGGCAACTAATAAAGAAAATGAGGAATTTATTTATCAACTTAAGTTTCTTTCCAACCATGATACTCTTACAGGGTTGCCAAATCGACGAATGATTCTAGAACGTGTAAAAACCTTAAAAAAATATTCTGTTGCGATATTTGATGTAGATGATTTTAAAAAAATAAACGACTCGTATGGTCATGAAATAGGTGATAAGGTTCTTTGTGGAATAGTAAACTGTATACTTAAAGAATTGCAATCAGAAACCTTGTTTGGTCGATGGGGTGGAGAGGAATTTTTGATTATTTTTCCAGATGTTGAGAGAAAAGAAATAAAAACCTTGATGAATAGTGTTGTAAAAGCGGTAGAAAATGAAAAGTTTGTTTTTGACGGGATTAATGTAAATGTAACGGTTACAGCTGGTGTTGCAGATACCACAAGTGCAGATAACTTTGATGAAGTAGTAGCTTTTGCAGATTCGTTAATGTATAGGGGTAAACTTGCAGGAAAAAACCAAGTTGTTTTTTCAAAAAAATCTTTTTTACTTTAGGAAATTGAATGAAACGAATAAAATACATTTTTTCTCTTATTCTTATTCTGTGTGCTTTTGATTGTTTTGCTGAGGAAAAAATAAAAATAGGTTTTTCTTTTGGAACGGCAGCTGTTTCTTATGGTGACGAAGAAAGAAAATCTATGGGCAAAAACTTAAATCGTGTGGTATTAGAAGGAGATGTTGCATTAGGATTTGTTCTTGCAAAACCGTTAAATTTTTCCATAGGTGCCGTATCTCTGTGTGATTTTAGATTTCAAGATGGGCAGCATTTTAATTTAATAGATTATGCTTTTTATACTGGGATTCGATTATATCCAGGTATTGGTGGTTTAAGAGCAGGAATTGATTATATGCTTGGACGACGCACAGATTTTATTAACATTGAATCTGTTGCAAAGGAAGTATATTCAACACAATGGGGAAATGGATTCCGTTTTTCGGTTGAGTACGATTTTTCTTATGGTGTAGATGGATTTGCTCCGATGATAGGAGGTTCTTGGCGACATATGCCAAGAGGTGGTTATTCCGATAATATTTTTTCTATATTTTTTAGGTGCAATATTTAAAAAACCGGTATGGAAAACCATACCGGCTAAAATGTCAAGTAAAAATTATCTAGCGTATTCAATTATACGAGTTTCTCGAATCATTGTTATTTTAATTCTACCGGGATAACGTAAATCAGTTTCAATTTGCTTAGCTATTTTTCTTGCAAGTTCTTTTACATCATTATCGTTTATTTTTTCATTATTTACAAGAACACGTAATTCTCTACCAGCTTGAATAGCATAAGCTTTTTCTACACCAGTAAAGTTTTCTGCTATAGCTTCTAGGTTTTCTAGTCGTTTAACGTAGTTGTCTATTGTTTCTCGCCGTGCTCCAGGACGTGCCGCAGAAATAGCATCCGCAATTTGAACAATAATAGCTTCTATGCTTGTTGGCTCAATATCATTGTGATGTGCTCCAACTGCATTAACTACACGTGCATCTTCTCCCATTTTACGAGCAATATCCATACCAATTTCAGCATGATTTTGATCTGAATCGTTTTCTGCACCTTTTCCAATGTCATGAAGTACAGCAGCACGTTTAGCTAAGTCTCGATTAACTCCTAATTCTGCGGCTAACATACCAGCGATGATAGCAACTTCTTTGGAGTGAGTAAGAACATTTTGACCATAACTCGTTCGGAAGTATAAACGACCTAAGGCTCGAACTCCATCTTGGCTCATATTGTGTATACCTAAGTCAAAGAGAACTTTTTCGCCTTCCTCGTATATTTTCTGTTGAATTTCTCTGGTAACTTTCTGAACGACTTCTTCGATACGAGCCGGGTGAATTCGTCCATCGGAAATAAGACGCTCCAAAGCAACTTTTGCAATTTCCTTGCGAACAGGATCAAAACATGAAATAACAACAGCTTCTGGAGTATCGTCAATAATAATATCTACACCTGTTAGAGTTTCTAGTGTGCGTATATTACGACCTTCTCGACCAATAATGCGACCTTTCATTTCATCGCTTGGCAAAGAAACTGTAGCAACTGTAATGTCACTAGTAGTTTCTGTAGCGATACGTTGAATTGTTGCAACAAGAATGTCTTTTGCTTTTTTTTCTGAAGTAAGCTGGGCTTCTTGTTCTATTTTGTTCAATAGGGCTTGAGCATCATGCCTCGCTTCATTCTCTAAGTTTTGAATGATAAGATTTTTTGCTTCTTGTGCAGAAAGTCCTGAAATACGTTCAAGTTCTTGACGGTATCGCTCTTCTTCTCCTACAAGAACAACTTCTCTTGCTGCTAACTGTTGTTCTTTCGCAACAAAATTATGTTCTGTTTTATCTAAATCCTGACTACGTTTATCCAATGCCTCTTCTTTTTGAATAAGGCGACGTTCCATTCGCTGCAAATCGCTGCGACGTTCACGGTTTTCCCGCTCCTGTTGCTTTTGTTCCCGAATGAGTTGTTCTTTCGCTTCTAATAAAATTTCCTTTTTCTGTGCTTCCGCTTCTTTTATAGCGTCCTGTTTAATTCGTTCCGCTCTCTGTTCGGATGCAGATAGTTGAAATCTGGCATACAGCCATCGAATAATCCATCCAAGAACAATTCCTGCAGCAGGAAGTACAATATATAACCACATATCCATGGTATATCTCCTTGCTGAATAATAGAATGTTCAAGCTATAGGTTACCATATGTTTTGTTAATTGTCAAATAAACAAAAGAACGAATTTTATTTTAAACTATGTTTTTTTTAAATTTAGTGGTATTATATTCACAAGCTAATAAAAGATAGCAAAAGGGATAATTTAATGACAAAAATTCTTTTTATTTGCCATGGAAATATTTGTCGTTCTACAATGGCACAATATGTAATGATACATCTATTGGAAGAAGTAGGATTATCCGATAACTATTATGTAGATTCTGCTGGAGTAAGCCGAGAAGAAATAGGGAACGGAGTGCATCCAGGAACGGTAAGAAAACTTCGTTCTTTGGGAATTCCTGTTGGAAATCACCATGCTAGGCAAATTACGACTGCTGATTTTAAGGAATTCGACATGATAATCGCAATGGACGGTTCAAATATGCGAAACCTTCAGCGAATGGTTCCAAAAGGGTGTGAAAAAAAACTTAGTTTGTTACTTTCTTTTGCAGGCTTGAATCGAGACATAGCAGATCCTTGGTATACTGGTAATTTTGATGCAACCTATAATGACATTTTATGTGGTTGTAAATCACTTTTGGAGGAAATACGCGGAAAGCAGAATTTGTAAAAAAAAATTGTTTTATATTTACATAATTTTGTATCCGATATAGAATGTAATTATGGCTGATTTACTCTCAGATGTTGAATTTGATATGTTCCGTAAAGTTATTTATACCGAAAGTGGTATAACTTTTTCGGATACAAACAGATCTATTTTAGACAGTCGCTTAAAAGAAAGATTGCGAGAAAAACAACTTGATTCAGTTCAGGATTATTATCGAATAATCACTTCTGACAAAGAAGAAATGAAGTTATTTCTTGATTCTGTAACAACGAATCTTACAAGATTTTTTAGGAATCAGCCACACTTTGATGCTTTAATTAATTATGTAATTCCTCATTTGCTAGAACAGAAAAAAGGTCAGTTTGATAAAAAAATTCGTATTTGGAGTGCAGGATGTTCAACAGGTGAGGAACCGTATACCATTGCAATGATTCTAAAGGATATTTTACCACCTCCTTATACATTTGAAATAATGGCATCGGATATTTCACTTAAATCTTTGATGGTAGGAAAGCAAGGATTTTATGCGGATTCTAGGGTGGTTGGTATTCCAGAAAAATATCTTGCAAAATTTTTTACAAAAGTTGATGGTGGTTATCAAGTTTCGCAAGATTTGATGCAAACAATACGATTTGACTATCATAATTTAAAATATGCACCTACAGCAAGGAATCTTGATATTGTTTTTTGTCGCAACGTATTAATATATTTTGATGAAGCTGCTCAACTTGAAGTAATAAATCATTTTTGGGATGCAATGGCACCAAAATCGTATTTGTATATCGGACACTCAGAATCTTTGTTTGGGATGAATACAAAATTTGAATTTCTTAAAACGAACTGGGCGTGTTTGTACCAAAAAAACATCTAACGGCAACTAAATTACTGGAGGAAAAATGGCCACGCAGGATATTGGTGTCCTAATTGTTGATGATTCCGCACTAATGAGGAATTTGATTTCTAAAATAGTTGAAGGTATTCCAGGGCTTGTAGTTGCTGGTAGAGCCATGAACGGCCAATTTGCACTTGATAAAATACCAGTATGTAAACCAGATGTTATAGTTTTAGATATAGAAATGCCAGTTATGGATGGTCTTGAGTTTCTTAGAGAAAGAAAACGTCGTGGTATAGATATTCCAGTTATAATGCTTTCTAGCCTAACAACAGAAGGTGCTTCTGTAACGATGCAATGTCTTGAGTTAGGAGCTAGTGATTTTCTTACAAAACCAGGTGGTCCTGTTGGTGGTGATTTAAGTGTCGTAGCCAATAGACTTGCAGAATTGTTGCCTTCATATGGTGGTCAATATGCAAAAATGCATGGTAACAAGTGTGTTCCGATGTATCAAATACCTACAGATTCTGCGGCGGCGGCACGGCAAGGGCTTGCTGCAGCTTACGGCGAATCTTTAGAAAACACACCAAAAGTTGCACCTGTTACTGTAGAGAATTTAAAGCCACCAGTAACGATTACGCCACTTCGGGAGCCAGGCAGAATAGATATCATAGCGATAGGAATTTCAACAGGTGGACCAAACGCTTTACGAGAAGTTTTCCGAAACATAGATCCAAATTTAAAGCAACCTATATTGGTTGTGCAACATATGCCTGCTGGCTTTACAGAAGAATTTGCTCACAGTTTAAATAATATTTGCCCCTTAGAAGTTAAAGAAGCACATGATGGTGACATATTGAAAAGTGGGCGAATTTTAATTGCACCAGGAAACAATCATATTTATGTAGAAAAAAAATCTTTAGCTACAGTTGTGCGTCTTTCAGATGCACCGCAAAGAAATGGTCACAGACCTTCAGCAGATGTTTTATTTGAATCAGTGGCGGCATTATATCAAAACCACGCACTTGGTGTAATAATGACAGGTATGGGCAATGACGGAGCGGCACAGTTGGCGGAAATGCGTCGTCAAGGAGCTCATACTTTGGGGCAAGATGAACAAACTTGTATTGTTTATGGAATGCCTAAAGTTGCATGGGAAATGGGTGGCGTACAACGCAAAGTTTCATTACAAGATATGGCAAATGCAATTAGTAAACTTGCTAGAGATTTTAGTTAGTTATATTCTTTTGTAATATTGAAACAATTAAAGGTTTTGATAAATTAAGTTTGCTTCTTGTGATTATAGTTATGATTGCTGTAGAAATCCCAAGGCATAAAAGTACACCCGCCGCTCTCATGGATTCTGTCACAGTTTTTTCAAAAAGTTGAGCAATAGGTTCTGCAAGAAGATAACCACCAGCGGCGGCTATAATTGGTAAAAGCAAAGCAATTATCCCTTGAAAAAACTGAGCTTTTGTTGATGTTCCTAGTTGTACGATATCGCCACATTTTATTTCGAGTTTGTTAGGGTTGGCGGCTAAAAAAGGTGAACCTCTTTTTGAGCAAGTTGGTTGATTGCAGTTGATGCAAGTATTGTTAATTATAGGAGATACCCAAACTAATTCATTTTCAAAATTCAAAACATAAGCTTTGCTACGCATATGATTCCCCGTGAGAAATAGTTTTTAACCGAAAATTACATTCTTTCGCACCATTTTTATTGCCTAATTGTTCGTAAGTATCTCTTAAGTTATACAAAGCATCATAGTAGTTAGGATCTATAGTGACGGCGTTTTCAAATGATTCACAGGCTTCGTTGTAATCTCCCTTTGCAAAAAAAATAACACCTTTGTTGTTCCAAAATCGTGGATTCAAATAATTTATTTCTATGCCTGTATCAATGTAATAACTTGCTTCATCATAATCTTCTAACAAATAACATATATGGGAAAGAGTTTCTAAAATATCTTCGTTGTTGGGAGCTAGATTATATGCTGCAATAATAGCGTTTTTTGCTTGATGAAGTTTGCCAGCATCTCTATAAGTTATTCCAAGATTGTACCAGAGAAGATAGTTTTTATTTGCCATTGTAAGTGCTCTTTTAAAACAGGCTATAGCTTCTGTATATTCACCTCTGGAGGCTAATTCAATAGCTTGACTATTTAAGGTGTCTGGGCTTTCTTTCATATTTTCCTCGTTTTTAGACACCGTTTTGAATCATACTTTCAAAAAGATATGAAATTTTGTCCTTCACATAAGTATTGGGATATAAAAGTGATATGCTATTACAAGCTTCCCTTATTAAAACAGAAGCTAATTCAGAGGATTTTTTTATTGAATCACTAGAAGAAACCAACTGAATACATTCTTCCACCGCAGGAGAATCAATACCCTCTTTGCTAGCTCGATTAAAACAATCCATAACAGTATCAAAATCATTAGGATTAGAATTAAGGTGCATTATTATGGGCAAACTTTTTTTACCCTCAACTATATCATCCCCTCGTTTTTTTCCAGGGTTACCCTTTGAAAGATTTAAAACGTCATCTAAAACTTGAAACCCAATCCCAATATCAGAAGCAACAGGTCCCATTTGAACAGCCATAGATTCTGTTCCACCACCTGCAATGGTACCAATTTGGGCAGCCATAGAAGCAAGAGTTCCTGTTTTTAACCTTACCATTGCAGTATATTCTGAAACAGAAGGAATAGCTGTATTATCTTTATGCCACAGAATATCCATAGCTTGACCAAGATGTAATCGCCGTAATTCTTGGTTGTAGATATTATGAAGTAAAAGTTGTTGTTGTGGCGACAATCCACAAGTATTAATACAAACAGGTGCGGCAAAATATAACCAAGAACCGGCATTAAGAGCCATATCTAAACCATAAGTAATATGGGCAGCAGGAGCTCCTCGGCGGGTGTCAGCAGAATCTTCTATATCGTCATGAATTAAACTAGCAGTATGAACAAATTCTATAAGAGGAACAAGATTGTATGCTTCTTGAGGAATATTATCAGACTTTGCAGCAGCCTGAGCACAAAGCAACATCAAAAGTGGTCGCCAGCGTTTGCCTCCTAAAGACAAAAGTCTTTGTCCTGGTTCCAAAAGAGAAGAAGTATGATTTTCTGTTATACATTCAGGTAAGTGACCGAAAACCTTAGAATTCCACTCATTAGATTTTTCATTTGGTAAGTTTTTATTTAAAACAGATTCAATTTCTTGTAATTCTATGCTAAAATCAAATATCATACACTAATTATAGCAGAATTTATTTGTTCTGAAAACACTAACTTGTTACTTTTATGTAAATTGTGGCAAAGGTTTTGCCGAAGATAAGAGAGTATGGCTTCAAGTAGCTACGAAAAACCAGATTTCTGGTCTAGAAAAGCATTTTCTGAAGGTTACCCTGCACGGTCTGTGTATAAACTTAAGGAAATTGACGAAAAATTTGGGATATTGAAAAAAAATCATAATGTCCTCGATTTGGGTGCTTCTCCAGGAAGTTGGACTGTTTTTGTGTTGCGAGCTTTAGAAGAAACGGGTCATGTAACATCAATAGACCTTAATCCTTTGGCAAAAGAAGTTACAGCTCAGAATCTTACCTTTATTCAAGGGGACTTGTATGAGCAACAAGTGCGTAATCAAGCATTAAAACTAGGTCCTTACGATTTAGTAATATGCGATGCCGCTCCTCCAACCACAGGAAACAAAACCGTAGATACGGCTCGCTCTGTGGGGTTGGTAGAGTTGGCAATTTATTACGCAAAAACAATGCTTAAGCCAAGGGGCAATTTTGCAGTTAAGATTTTTCAGGGTGGTGATCAGCAAAAATTGTTGAAAGAAATGCGAGAAATCTTTGAAGTAGCAAAAGGTTTTAAACCAGAAGCTTGCCGTACAGAATCTTTTGAAACTTATCTTATAGGGTTGAACAAAAAGCAACAGGCGGAAAATAATGAGTAAGCGACTTATAAAAAAATACTGTATAACGGGAACTTTGCTTTTAATTGGATTGATTGGAGCGATTTTATTTGTTCCTTACTTCGATAAAATTAATCATAGTGGACAAGGTGGATATGAAACACCAGTAATGCCGATTTTAAGTGGTTCACAAGCAATAGGTAGTATAAGCAATCTTACACAGGATTATGTTGTACTTGAAGAGGATGAAGATGTTTCAAATACAGGATTATTTTATAAAGCTTACCGTGTAAAAGAAGGCGATATGATAGGTTATATTGCTGAACAATTTAATGTAACCCAAGATACAATAATTAGTGTAAACAACATTCGTCAATCACGTTTGATTCAAATAGGACAATATTTAAAAATACCTTCTATGCCAGGAATTCTTTATACTGTCCGTGAAGATGGTGAGCAACTAAGTTCTATTGCAGAAAAATACGAAATTTCCCTAGAAAAATGTGTTGCGGTAAACAATATACAAAGTGATATAAGTTTAAGGGAAGGAACATCACTTTTTTTGCCAGATGCAGAACTTGATTGGGTAACACGCCAAGAAATAAATGGAGACCTTTTCTTAAGACCGTTAAAGGGTAGATATTATTTTTCTTCTTATTGGGGATGGCGAGCTAGTCCATTTACAGGGAAACGTACTTTTCACGGTGGAATTGATATGGCAGCTAATACAGGAACACCTGTTTATGCAGCTCTTCATGGAACTGTAGTGGCTGCCGGTTGGGATAATACATACGGAAATTTTGTGCGAGTAAAACATCATTCTGGATATACAACTTTATACGCACATTTAAGTAAAATTTCTGTAAAAAAAGGTGCATCCGTAGGTACAGAAACAAAACTTGGAGAAGTAGGAAGTACAGGTTTGAGTACAGGACCACACTTGCATTTTTCTGTTTATAAGAATGGTGTATCAGTTAATCCTCAAAACTTGTGGAATTAGTACCTAAATAAAGAGCAACAAAGCTAAACAAATCTTTGAGGCGGAGTTACAACCCACAAAGCTTTTAGTGGGATAGAACCAGTATTAACGAGAGTGTGTGGTGATGAAGCAGAAAAAGAAACACTATCACCTTGTTTTAGACTGTATGTTTTTGATTCATATTGAAGTTGAGCTTCACCCTCAATTATAAAACCCATTTCACGCCCAAGATGACCATAAGAACCTCTTAGTGTTTTTTGATTAACAGGTATTTTTATTAAATAAGACTCAAGAGAATGCTTGTCCCCTTCTTCTGTCGGTTTAGCAAGTTCTTCGTAAAGTATACCTTCTTCTTCCAATGTACGCCGTTCCTGTGCACGAATAATTTGAACAGGGCGTTTTTGGCGATATTCTTCAAAAAGATATTCTAAGTTTATGTCCAAAACATCTGCAAGGGTAAGCAATGTGTCTATTGCCGGAGAGACTTTGTTGCGTTCAATTTGCGAAACAAGGCTTTCGCTAACACCTGCTTGTTGTGCAACAATTTTTAGCGTATAACCTTTACGTTCACGAACAGTTCTTAATTTTTCGCCAAATCGAAAAGGAGTCTTTTTATTTTGCATAGACATCGTTGTGTTGTTTCTCCTTATTTCTTTCCAAAATAAAACGCATATAATGGTCTTCTAATGTGTTATGTGGTCCTGGAATATTTAATCTCTTACGCACACGAGCATTATCTCGACGTACAGTATACAACATATAAAAATCACGCAAATCAGAGGTAAGGTCTGTTTTTATTGGTTGTCCAAGGAATGCTGAAATTTCATCACGACCGATAGCAGAAATACCTTGTTCACGCAAAGTGGTTTTAAGGGTTTGAATTTGTTCGTAAGATAAACCAAATAAAAATTCTTCCATAGCCTGAGAAATCTCTTTATCACCTAATTTTGCTTTTAAGAAGGCATTCCAATCTTCGTCCATTTGAATAGAAATAAGCAATAGTTCACTTGTTCCTACCATGGTTCCAAAAGCTGGAGCTAAATTCCTACGAGCTTCCCATACAGCTTGAAGAACCGGTGCGGCATCCAAAACTGTTTGATCGTGGCGATGTTCCCAAAGAATAATAAGAGAAAAAGCAATCTGACGACGTATATCCAAAGGAATAGAAGTATCGTCTATCAAATCCATGTACACGTCTTCTGCCATCAATGTGAATAAAATAGCACTTGTAGCAGACTGAAAAGCTTTTACATCTTTTTTTTCCATATTTGCTGCTTCGGCAAGTCGTATCATTGAAGCAAAAGTGTGATATTTTACCACAAGAAACCCTTTACCCAAAGTAGCTTTTGATGGCAGATGAAGCATTTTATCTCCGTCACGATGAACAAGAAGAGCCTCTATAAGCGTATACTGGGTTCGAGTTTCACCCATGACAATTTGCCGTTGCAAAAGAGATGGGAAATGAGTAATGTTGGCAGCAAGCCGCTTCATTTGTGCAATTCGGTCGGTTAAACCTTGTAATGTTTCTGGAGAAGCAGTTTTAAGCTTATCAAACAGTTTATTAACTAAGGCATTTTCTTGTTCCGTAAGAACAACAATGTCTGTGGAAAAATCGTTGTTTTTATCCGTGTCAGAGTCGAAGAATTCCTCAATGTTTACAGATGTAAATTCTTGTTGTAGCATAGTCCTCTTTTCCGCAGTCCTTACAGTATAACATATTTAAACTTGATTGCAAGTAGAAAATAAATTCCTCTAAGCAAAAAATACCAAAAAATGATAATTTAAAAAATAATATTGACTAACGAAAGCAAAATATGATAATGTTTCCAAACGTATCATGTAAATTCTAGGATTTATTTTAATTAGAGATAAATCCTTACCAATAAAGGAGACGTGTTCAATGAAACGGACATATCAACCCAGCAAAGTAAAAAGAAACAGGAAATTTGGTTTCCGTGCACGTATGAAGACTCGAGGAGGTCGCATGGTTTTAAAAAGGCGACGAGCAAAGGGTCGTTATAAGCTAACTGTTTCTGACGAGAAAAAGCCCTATTAAAAAAAATAAAGGGTAAGGTAGCAAACTTGCTGAAAACGGGAAAATTTACTTGTAGTGAAAGAGTAAAAAAGTCCTCAGATATTCAGAATTTGTTCAAAAAAGGAAAGAAAGTAAGTGTACAAGGGGCAAAGTTGTTTTTTTTGCCAAATAATACGGAACTGAATCGTATTGCATTTACTCTTTCTCGTGGTTATGGTAATGCGGTAGAACGTAATCGTTCAAAGCGACTAAGCCGTGAAGCCTTTCGATATTTTAAAGCATTCCTGAACACTGGATATGACATGGTTTTTCTTGTTTATCCAGGAAATGATTCGTTCCGTACTCGGTGTGCCCAATTTCGTTATTTGTGCCAAAAAGCTGGAATTATTTCTGTATGAAAAGATTTCTAGCACAGGTTTTGTGTGCTCTGATTAGATTTTATCAAGTTTGTATTTCACCTCTTTTCCCTCCGTGTTGTAGATTTTACCCGACCTGTTCTGCCTATGCACGAGAGGCTATAAACAAATACGGACCTTTCAAGGGGTCTTTTCTAGCAGTCAGACGTATAATTAGATGTAACCCTTTTTCACCAGGTGGATACGACCCTGTTCCTTGACGAAAGACTGTTAAAGGAGATTAAACTATTATGGAAAAAAACACAGTTTGGGCCATAGTTCTTTCAACGCTTGTGTTAGTTGTGTTTTCTTTTCTTCAGATTAAATTTTTTCCTGTTGAGCAAGTTATGCCAACAGAGATTAGTTCTGTCGAAGAAAATATAACAACGAAACTTTTAGAAGACAATTCTGCTATGCTTTCGCCTACAGAAGATATTTCTGAAGAAGAGCAAATTCCAGAAGAACATTTTGTTATTACAACAGAAAAAGCAAAAATAACATTTACAAATCGTGGTGGTGATATAATCGGCTATGAGTTTATCGACCACAAGGATGGTGATGTGGGTGTTGAAATGGCGGAAAACATTCAAAGTACAAATCGTGCTTTTGCTTTAGCTTTTGGAGATGCAAGCAAGGAAATAATAAACGAAATCTTCGCCGTAAAAAAAATCAGTGATTACAGCATAGGTTTTTATCGGACATTCCAAACAACAAATTCTGATGGAACTACGGGTAGCTTTGTTTTGGCAAAGCAATATACTTTTAAACCAGATGATTATATGTTTAAGTTAGATATTACTATTGATGGTCAAGATGCTTTTTCTGGATTGAATTTTAACAATTCTGCTTATACTTTACGTACTTCACCACAGATTGGACCTTATTACGATGTAAATACTGATCGCTATGAGTACAGAAAGTTTATGTCTTATACAGACGGTAAGAAAAAAAATGCTACTCTTTCTGCTGGTCAAACAAAAGTCTATAACAAGGATTATTCTTGGACAGGTGTAGCTGGAAAGTATTTTGAAATAATAGGTATTCCTCAAAATTCTATGGTTATGCAAGATGTTCTTTATTCTTGTGCCATAGAAGAAGGTGAAAGTCCAAATTCTCAGGTAATGATGACTCGAGGTTCAATAGATTCAAAATATACTACAGATACGTATTATTTTTATGTTGGACCGAGAACAGAACAGGATTTAAAGATATACAATAAATCAGAGGATAATCCTTGGGGTCTTTCGGGATTAAAACTTAATGATAGTCTTGAATCAACAGGATTGCTGTATTGGTTAGAAGCGTTCTTAAAATGGTGTTTGGTTTTGATACACAAAATCATTCCAAATTGGGGAATTGCTATAATTGTTTTAACTATATTTATTAAGATTCTTCTTTATCCAATAACAAAAAAAAGTACATTGTCTACTCTGAAAATGCAAGAAGTTCAGCCTCGTATGCAAGAAATACAGACAAAGTATAAAGACCAACCAGAAAAAATGAACATGGAATTGGCAAAGCTGTACAAAGAAACAGGATACAATCCCCTATCTGGATGTTTACCGCTACTTATTCAATTCCCATTAATTTTTGCCATGTACAATTTGTTTAACAATTATTTTGAATTCCGTGGAGCAATGTTTATTCCTGGTTGGATACCGGACTTATCTAAAGGTGACAGTGTTTATACTCTTAGCTTTAATTTGCCCTTTAATTTAGGTAACCAAATTAGATTGCTACCGTTTATATATGTAGTGTCTCAGATTGTGTTTAGCAAGATAACGCAAACAGCTTCGACAGGTGCTAACGGAATGCAGATGAAGATAATAATGTATGTAATGCCTGTTATGTTCTTCTTCATTTTTTATAACGCTCCTGCAGGATTGTTGATATATTGGACGGTAAGTAATGCATTACAGCTTGTGCAGCAAGTTATTCTGAATCGAATAATGAAAGCCAAGAGGGAAGAAATGGAACAAAACAAAGGTCCTGAAAAGAAAGTTTTTGTTCCAAAGAAGAAAAAATAATTTCAGAGGAGAATATATATGACTTACGAGTACGAAGGAAAAACTGAAAAAGAAGCTATAGAATTAGCTGCTGCTGAATTGCGTTTGGAAAGAGATAAGTTTGATGTTGAAATTCTAGAAACGCAAAAGAATAGTTTATTCAAAAAAGGGTATGTGAAGATTCGAGTACATACCGTAGATACGATGGAACACGTTAACCCTGAGTTTGACGGATTTGTTCCAAAGTCTACAAAAAATGTCTTTGCAAATCCTTTGCCTCAAGATGAATTTGAAAAAAAATTGATAGACTTTACAACAACTATGATAAACAAAATGGGTTATGAGGTAACAGTAGAAATAATGTTTAGAGAAGAACGGAAGATTGGTATGCGATTGAATTCTTCTCATTCATCTATATTAATTGGTCGCAAAGGAAAAAACCTTGACGCAATGCAACTTTTGGTAAATGTTTATGCAGGGCGGCTTGGTCGTGATGATGTTAGAATCATTCTTGATACAGAAAATTATAGAATTCGTAGAGAAGAATCCTTAGTGCGATTAGCTTATAATACTGCGGACAAAGTTCGCACAAACCGTAGTTCAATTTTGTTAGAACCGATGAATCCTTTTGAACGCCGCCTTATTCACACTACACTAAATGATATTAGCGATGTTGAAACCAAAAGCGAAGGAGATGGTTTATATAAGCAGGTGCGTGTAATTTACAAAGGGATTCGCTAATGAAAATAACAAAAAAAAGGCAACGAAATAAATTAGCAAGACTTGCTAGTGGCGTGTGTTTTTTTTTGATAACAACAAATGTTTACGCAAACAAAAATTTAAGCAACCAAGAAATTGATTCTTCTGTTTTTCAGAAATTAGTAAATAATGGGCGTATTGATAGAGTTGTTTACAAAGAACCTAATTTAGAACCAGAATTATGCCCTGATAGTGCACTTGGTGATTTTGTTCGAGATGTATGGACTTCATCAGATGAACCTGTTTTTATTGCAGAAAGTTTATTTTATTTGCCCAAAGAAGATGGTGTTGTAGAAAATGAAATACCATTTATTTCTAAAATAATGCGTTCAATTTCTACGATGGAGGGAATAAGTTATTTTTCTAACAGCAGTGGAAAAATTGAAACATTATACAACAGGGCTTACACAATAGATAATCCTGATGATATGAATAAAATACCAGATAAAATAGATGTTCCAGCAGATAATTTATCGCTATACGTATATCAGGAAGATAATTCCTTTGGAGATACTGTTTATAAAGCAGACATAAGACAAACCGAAAACGAAGTTGCAATGGTTTTGCGTAGTGTTGAACCAATAAAGTTTGGTTTTATAAATGCAGTAAAGAGAAATAACCTTACAATGTCGTTTCTTTTTATGGATAAAGGAGAATATATTATTACATATATTTATGCTCAACTAAAATTTCCAGCTCTTTCAATATTTGAATCTAAAGTGAATGAATCTTTTAGAGCAAGAATAGACGCAATATATAACTGGTTTGTAGATAGTTATATGTACCATACACAAACGAATGAAAAGGAGTAACATTATGAGAAGAATAAATAAAATAGGCATACTGTTTTTAGTATTAATTTTATTGACAATGATAGGAGGATGCTCTTCCACGAGCAAAAGTATGAAAGCTATTGAAGGAAAAGAAGGCGTATTTGCTATAATGCAAACGTCAAAGGGAAACATTGTTTTGGAGTTGCATTATAAAGAAACTCCTCTAACAGTTACAAATTTTGTTGGTCTTGCAGAAGGGACGTTAGATGCTGCCAAGGGAACTCCTTTTTATGACGGTCTTAAATTTCACCGTGTAATAAGTGATTTTATGATTCAAGGTGGAGATCCAAAAGGCAATGGAACAGGTGGTCCCGGATACAAATTCCCAGATGAATTTGTTGAAACCCTTAGACATGATGGACCTGGTGTACTATCAATGGCAAATTCTGGAGAAAACACTAATGGTAGTCAATTTTTTATTACACACGTAGAAACACCATGGCTTGATGACAAACACAGCGTTTTTGGTCGAGTGGTAGATGGTCAAGATGTTGTCGATTCTATAGAAATGGGTGATGTGATAAAGAAATTGACTATAGTTCGTCAGGGTAAAGAAGCAGAAGCTTTTACAGCAACACAAAGCGATTTTGATACATTAAAACAAAAAGCAGAAGTTGCCGCTGCAGACCGCAAAGCAAAGGCACTTGCAAAACTTGCAGAAGAAAAAGCTGCAAGAGTTTCGCTAATAGAAAAGATAAATTCTGAAGGCAACAAAACTGAAGAGGGAATTGCGTATGTAATCACCAAAGAAGGTAGTGGCGAAAAGTGTGGTAGCAGAAAGAGCGTGGCTGTTAATTATAGTGGATATCTAATGGATGGAACACTTTTTGATACGTCGGAAGGAAGAGGTCTTTTGGGATTTGTTACAGATAGTGGTCGTATGATACCAGGTTTCGATATTATGGTTCAAGATATGAAAATTGGTGAAAAACGTTCTGCTGTTCTTCCGCCAGAAATGGCATATGGAGATGAAGGAGCTGGTGGAATTATTCCAGGTGGAGCACACATAGTATTTGATATTGAGCTTGTAAGTATACAGTAATCTGACAGGTGGTCCTGATGAAAGAAAAAAAAATTATTAACATTTTATTTTTTGTTATATTTTTTGTATCTTTTGTTGGGGCTAGTTGGGCTACTGATGTGGCTCAAAAAGAAAAAAAAACAACCGTTCAATTACAGCATAATTTTTCTGGTGCATATACGCTTGTGGAACGTTCAGATTGGTCGCAATATGTGAACGGCAAATATATTGGTTTGACTAGTCGTGAAGCCAGAGGTTATTTAAATCCTGTTTTGGATTCAACCTTAGACGAAGAAGGAACACGTTACTCTGGTAGTTTTTATGTTTTTCAAGAAACGAAACGTAACAATGTCAATTCTGCACAAGGTCTTGATGAAATACAAAAAGCTACATTTGTTGTAAAAAATGATAATAGTTTAGTTTTTGACGAAGTGAGTTATTATCCGCAGTTACGAAATTTTCCAGTATTCCCAGAAGAAGAAGTAAAAAAAGGTAGCAGATGGCAATCGGTAGCAGAGCGTGTTATTGACCCTAAAAATGACGGACAATATACAATTTTACAAATACCTGTGGAATATGAATTCGTTGGAGAAGAAATATATAATCAAAAGCCGGTTTATAGAATTCGTGCAAAGTTTGCAACAAGATTAAATCAGTACAATATGCCAAGAGTTCGTGATTCTTCTCTTAGACAAGCTACAGGAACACATGATGTAAATGTAATTGTAGATGCAGAAACCTGTGGTGTTATAATGATTCTTGACCGCATGGACGAAACTTTTACATATTCAGATGGTGGAACAGTTCGTTATCGTGGAAATATTTCCTTATTTACAGAAATACCTGTTCAAGTTGAAAAACAAAAAATATATGAAAGAGCAATTTATGTTGCCACTGGTGGTGAACAGGGCTCTGGAAATAAAGATATTACACTAAGTGGTGATTCTTTGGTGCAAGGTGATTCCTTTACAGGAACAACAGGTGGTACTGGAAGTACTGGTTCTTCATCTGGTGGAAAAGAAAGTGGAGAGATAGGAAAAGGAAAGTTACCAACTATTGAAAATACAGATAAATTCCAAGTGGAAGATACAGACCAAGGAATAAGGCTTTCTATTCGGAATTTACAATTTTATGCGGATAGTGCTCAACTTTTACCAGGAGAAGAAGCACGACTGGATGCTGTTGCGGAAGTGTTACGTTCTGTTCCAGAGGCAATATATCTGATAGAAGGTCATACTGCTAGTGTTGGACGCCCAGATGGGGAAAAACAGCTTTCTGTGGAACGTGCTAAAGCTATAATTAATCAACTAGTAAAACGTGGCTTTAGACCTGAACAGTTTATGTATTACGGCTATGGGGGAACAAAACCAATAGCAGATAATGATACAGAAGAAGGTCGAGCATTAAATCGTCGAGTAGAAATAACAATACTTCAGTGATTTTTTCTAATCAACAAATCTCTATTCCTATTTAGTATTATTCACAATTAGTTTATATATTCCAAAGAAAATTTGCTTGAATCGCTACTAGGGAAGCAAATCTAAAACATATTGATTGTCTGGATAAATTTCCAATGCCTTTTGCAAATAAATTTTAGCTTCATCTGGTTTATTTTCTTGTAAATATGCGTAACCCTTTGCACTAAGAGCGTTAAAAATATCTGATTTATCCATGCGAAAATTATTAGTGTTTAGCATTTCGTCAAGACAAGCATGACCTTCTTCGTAATTATTGAATGGTGCTGGTGTGAAGATATTTTGACTATTTTGTAAATATATTGCTGCACCATAGGAGGGGTCTGTTTCTAAAGCTTTTTTTGCGTAACTTCTAATTTTTGGGCCTTGTGTTAAAGAATAAGTTGTAGATTGAATAATACAATTTTGGCTAATACATTCTGCTGCAACAACATAGGCTTCTGGTATGTTTGTTTTTTTGAATATTTTTTTGCAAAGATTTATACTTTCTTCAAAGCAATTTGCAGCTTTTTCGTTTAAGCCTATGTAGCGATAAGCACGTCCCAAGACATATTTACATCTGGCGATAAGAACCTGTTTTTCGAGGCCTGATTTTGTTGCCTCTACTTCTGAAATTACTTTATTGTAGAGTGTTTCATACTGAGATGCTGTTTTTCCTCTTGAATTATACATTGCGTCTCGGAATTCATAATAAGATTCAGGATAAGTAACTTCATCAGATAAGGGAACTTGTGAAAAAACAGGAAGTACAAGCAAAAAGAAAAAAAAAGTAAAAAAGTTAATCCGTTTCATATATATTAAAACAAAGTAAAAAATAAAATGTAACAAAAACCGACTGTCAAAAGACAGTCGGTTAAATGGTTTTAAAAGTTAAATTTCAATTTCACCTGTGTATACAAGTTCTGCTGCCCCTGTAAGGTAAACAGAATCACCTGTATAGCGTACAATTAATTCTCCACCTTTTACTTTTACTGTTATATTTTCATCTAATGGGCAAAAACCATTAAGTACAGCGGCTACTGCGGCAGCACAAGCTCCTGTTCCACAAGCAGGAGTTTCACCATTACCACGTTCCCAAACACGCATTTTTAAGCTGTTTCGACCAGCTACACGAACAAATTCTGTGTTAACACGCTTGGGAAACACTGGATTATTTTCAAATAATGGACCAAGTGTGGGAATATCAATCTTATCCACAAAGCTACTGAAAACAACACAATGTGGCGAACCGACAGAAAGAACGGTTGCAGTATAATTTTGACCGTCAACTGAAACTGTAGCGTTTACAATAGCTTCTTTAGGCAGTTTACCAGAAGCTATATTATTTTTAGATGCACAGTTTTCTGGAATATTTCCGCCACCAATTATGCTAATTTTTTCTGGAGTACCTGAAACATCAGAAACGGAAAGAGTTGTTGGTAGTGCTTCTGGTTGGAATTCAGGCATATCCATATCCACCCGAACAGAAGAAACTTTACCACTTTGTTTGTATGCTAAAAGATTTTTTACGCCAGAAGCTGTTTCTATTGTTATAGCAGCAGTGTGACTTGAATCACCAGAAGTTCGTTCCGCAATACCGTTTATATTGTTATCATAAAGATATTTTGCGACACATCGAATGGCGTTTCCAGCCATTTTTCCTTCTGAACCATCTCTATTAAAGAAACGCATCCCTGCATCGGCCACCTCTGATTTTGTTATCAATACAATAGAATCTGCACCTATGCCTTTTCGTCTGTCACAAAGTCGAACACTAAGTCCTTCTGGATTGATAATATCCTGTTCCATAGCATTAAAAACAATAAAATCATTACCAGTGCTTTGCATCTTTGCGTAAGAAAGTTTAGTTTTAGTTTCGCTCATGTTATTTATGTTTACAAGTTCTAAACTTTCCGGGGAATAACGGCTTTGCAAACAATTTGCGATAGCATTAGCGGTATCTATAGAAGTTAGGCAGGGAATGTCTCGTTCAACACTTTTTCGTCTAAGTTTTACACTGTCAAAGGTTGGAATTCGACCTTTTGCCGATGTAGAAATAACGTAATCTATATTGCCTGTGTCTAAGAGAGTAAGAATATTGTCAGTAGGATTTTCGTGAATTTTATTGACAATTTGAACTTCCATGCCAAAATCGTTTATAACCTTTGCTGTTCCCTCTGTTGCGTAGAGACTAAATCCTAAGTCATAAAACTTACGTGCAGTATCTACAATTTCAAACTGGTCAGTTTTTCTAACAGAAAATAATACGCCACCTGTTTTTTTCATTCGGTAGCCTGCGGCAATAAGACCTTTATACAAAGCTTCGTCTAAGGTACGTGCCAAACCAAGAACTTCTCCAGTAGATTTCATTTCGGGACCTAAGTGGGTATCTACATCAATTAGTTTTTCAAAACTGAACACAGGTACTTTTACAGCAACATATGGTGGAATACGATATAATCCTGTACCATAACCCATATCTGTAAGGTTTTCACCAAGCATGGCACGTACAGCAAGTTCTACCATAGGAACGCCAGTTACTTTGCTTATATATGGAATTGTTCGACTAGAACGTGGGTTTACTTCAATAATGTAAATTTCGTTGTCGTAAATCAAATATTGAATATTCACCAAGCCTTTTGTTCCAAGAGCCAAGGCTAATTCTCTTGATTGATTGATAATTTTTTCGGTAAGGATATCGTTCAAATTCCAAGCTGGATATACAGCGATAGAATCGCCAGAATGAATACCTGTGCGTTCAATATGTTCCATAATTCCAGGAATTAAAATATCTTTTCCGTCGCAAATCGCATCAACCTCTAGTTCTGTTCCCATTAGATATTTGTCGATAAGAACAGGGTTTTCGATATTTTGCGAAAGGATTATAGTCATATATTCACGAATATCTTCTTCTGTAAAGGCAATAATCATGTTTTGACCGCCTAATACATAAGAGGGACGCAACAATACGGGATAGCTTAATTTTTCTGCCGCATCAATAGCTTCTTCCATGGTAAGAACCGAAAACCCTTTTGGGCGTTTGATGTTAAGTCGTTCTAAAAGCTCATCAAATCGTTCCCTGTCTTCTGCCATATCAATGGAATCTGCACTTGTTCCAAGAATTCTAATTCCCTGATTATGAAGGAATTTTGTAAGTTTGATTGCAGTTTGTCCGCCAAAAGCAACAACAACTCCCAAGGGTTTTTCTGTGTTTATGATACTCATAACATCTTCTGGGGTAAGTGGTTCAAAATACAATCTGTCAGCAGTATCAAAGTCTGTGGAAACGGTTTCTGGATTGTTGTTTACAATAGCAACTTCGTAACCAAGGCGTTTTAATGCCCAAACACATTGAACTGAAGCGTAATCAAATTCAATTCCTTGTCCGATTCTAATTGGTCCGGAGCCAAGCACAAGAATTCTTCCTTTGCTTGATTTTTCAGAAGAATTATTTTTCTTTGCAAAAGAGTCAAGGAATTGTTGAGCTTCATTCTCATTGTCGTAGGTACTATAAAAGTAAGGCGTTTCTGCGTTAAATTCACCAGCACAGGTATCAACCATTTTGTAGCTTGCAGGAATGTGAGCGAGTCTTCCTGCTGAACGAGCAATAGAGGCAGCTTCTGCGTCTGCAAGAATACCCATTGCTCCAGGAATTTGAACTCCTGTCATATCCTGAATTACTTTGTCGGGGTAACCTAATTTTTTTAGTTTAAGATAATGTTCTGGGCTAAGAGATTCACCCTTTGCTTTTATGAGCGACATTTCTTTTTCTGCATCAACAAGATTTTGAAGTTTGGAAAGAAACCATGGGTCAATTTTTGTAATTTCGTAGATTCGTTCAATGGAAAGAAGATTGCGGCTAAGAACTTCAAAAATGGCAAACAAACGTTGGTCTGTACATTCACCAACACGGCGGATAATTTGTTCAGGGCTTTCGTTCATAAAAGCTGGCAAGCGGCAAGTAGAAACAGAGATTTCTGCACCTCGAACGGCTTTCATTAAAGCTTGTTCAAAACTAGTGCCTATAGACATAACCTCGCCAGTGGCTTTCATTTGAGTGCCAAGGGTACGCTTTGCATAAACAAATTTATCAAAGGGCCACTTAGGGAATTTAACTACAATGTAATCAACTGTAGGTTCAAAGCAAGCAGAAGTTGTTTTTGTTACAGCATTGGGTATTTCATCTAAAGTGTAGCCGATGGCAATTAAGGAAGCCACTTTTGCAATAGGATAACCTGTTGCTTTTGAAGCAAGAGCGGATGAACGAGAAACACGTGGGTTTACTTCAATTACAGCATATTCAAAACTATCTGGTTTTAAAGCAAACTGGCAGTTACAACCACCTTCCACTTGTAAAGCAGAAACAATATTCAAAGCAGCATGACGTAACATAGCGTATTCTTTGTTAGAAAGAGTTACTGCTGGAGCAACTACAATACTGTCTCCGGTATGAACACCTACAGGATCAAAATTTTCCATGGAGCAAACTGTTATTGCGTTTCCTTTACTGTCACGGATAACTTCAAATTCAATTTCTTTCCATCCAGAAATGCATTTTTCAACAAGAATTTGGTGTATGGGGGAGCGATGCAATCCATTTGAGCCTATTTCATGCAACTCTTCTTCTGAGTTTGCAATTCCACCACCTGTTCCGCCAAGAGTAAAAGCAGGTCTAACAATTACCGGATAACCTATTTCTTCTGCAAAAGATAATGCACTTTCCAAATCTGTTACAACTTTGGATGGGATACATGGTTCACCAATGGATTCCATGGTGTCTTTAAACATTTGTCGGTCTTCGGCTTTGTCTATGGTATCTGGTCTTGCCCCCAAAAGTTGGACACCATGTTCTTGCAAAAAACCTTCCTTCGCCAACTGCATTGAAAGGGTAAGACCTGTTTGACCGCCTAAGGTTGAAAGCAAACTATCAGGTTTTTCTTTTTCTATGATGCGTTTTATTGTTTCTGGAATAAGAGGTTCTATGTAAATTGCATCAGCCATTGTGTGGTCTGTCATTAGGGTTGCAGGATTTGAGTTTACAAGAATAACTTCTAAACCCTGTTCTTTTAGTGCCTTACAAGCCTGTGTTCCAGCATAATCGAATTCTGCGGCTTGTCCGATTACAATAGGACCAGAACCTATGACCATAACCTTATGTATATTTGAATTCAGTGGCATAACTTTCTCCTTAAGCATTTTGCAGTTGTTTAACTGCATCAATCAAGTCAAAGAATGAATCAAAAATGGTTCGTGATTCTAGCGGAGCATGAGCTGATTCCGGTTGAAACTGAACAGAAATTCCTGGAAAATCCTTATAATTTATTCCTTCACAAGTATTATCGTGGCAGTTATAAAAAGCTGGTTCTGCACCCTCTGGTAATGTATCTGCAACAACAGTGTAACCTGTGTTTTGGCTTGTTATATAAACTTTGCCAGTTGCAACTTCTCGCACTGGTTGACTTGAGCCTCGATGACCATATAGAAGTTTTTCTGTTTTGGCACCAGCTGCCAAGGCTAAAAGCAAATGTCCTAGACCAACTGCAAAAATTGGAATACCTGATTCAATTAAGTTGCGTATCTCTTCTATGGCTGCTACATTTTCGGTGGGATTGCCTGGACCATCAGAAATAACCACACCATCTGGATCAGAAGCAACTATTTCGTCGCAAGTGGAACTAGCAGACAAGGTTTCAACTTCAAAGCCTCGTTTAACAAGTTCACGCCAAAGATTTGCCTTTGAACCAAAATCCCAAAGAACAAGTTTTTTCCCTAAACCACGCCAAGATGCTTGCTCAAATGTTGTGGCTAATTTACCTTCTGAAGTTACAGGAACAGCTTTGTAGCTTAAAGCTTCTTGGAAAACCTGAAGAGGCGATGTTGCAACAAAATCTGCACTCTTTGATGTGGCAAGACTTGGATTATCTAATTTATAGGCTGCAAGCTCTTCAATTAAACGAATTTTTCCTGCATGGGCTACAAAACCTGGATTTTTTGTTAAAGTATATAACACAGGAGCAAGCTCTTCAGTCGCTTGAGCATCTTTCTCTTTATCGCCACAAAAAGTAATGAGTCGAGCATTCATGGTTCCTTGTTGGCGAATAATCTTCGTCAAGGCTCTGGTGTCTACATCGTAGATACCAATTATTCCCTGTTCTTTTAGCAACTGATTAATGTTTCCTTGGCAACGGAAATTGGAGGGTTTAGTACACCATTCACGAACGATGTATCCTGCTGGATGTAATTTGCAACTTTCAAAATCTTGAGGAATAACACCATAATTTCCGATTAGCGGAAATGTTTGCAAAACAATTTGTCCGTGATAGCTTGGATCGGTTAGAGTTTCAAGATAACCCGTCATACTAGTCGTAAAAACAACTTCTCCGGTGACGCAACCTGTAGCACCGAAACTTTTTCCTTCAAAAACTTGCCCATTGGCAAGGACGATATATGCTTTAGTATCCATACTAAAGTTGCATTATACAGTTTTTTTGAAAAAAAATTAAGTAGTTTTGCGTAAGGATTTAAATATTTATTTAATTTTTTCTGTAGTAAAAAACCCCCAGAAACGAATTCTATTCGCTCCAGAGGTTTTTGAATTAGAAGAAATTATATGTTAAAACCAGTATTTAAAGTGTACAGGAATACTGAATCCTGTTGCTGCACCGACTACAGGATAATCAGCCATAACAATTTCCGCTCCAACACCAATTTCGGCGGATTCCATGTTGAATAAAACCTTTGGATTAACAGAAAATGCTTTATATGAATCACTATAGTTTTTGCTATCGGCAACATTCATTTTAACACCTACCTGAGCGGTCATTGCAGGGAAAGGAGTAAAGCTTGCCAACAGACCTGCATATAATGGATTGCTGCTATTTACTCCATCAAGACCAAGTTCAAAGTCTGCTGCCATATCGAACATTCCAAAATCGAAACTCATACTTCCATCAAAGTAATGATCTGCAGGAATAAGACCTGTTACGCCAGTTCCATTGTAGGTATAACCCAATAACCAAGAGAATACAGAATCAACTCCGCCGGTAACATAGGCACCGATAGAAAAACTATCCTTAAAATCACCGTACATCGTTGTTCCAACATTTATTCCAAAGTCAGATTCATAGTAGATTGCACCGTTTACTTCTAAACCATTTACATCACTGAACATAAAATCTTGGAAAGGAATGTTTCCGGCGATTGTAAGACCGATGAGAGGTTTTAACCAAGAAAAGGTATATGTTACACCTGTGTTACCATAGCGAGCATCTGGTAATACATCGTCATAGGCATACATATATGCACCAGGAATTGTTCTGTCATAGTCAGTACCAATTACTAACTCTGAGTTGCCTGGAGCAGCAAATCCTGCATTGATGTGAGTTATTTCGTCTAAAACACCAAAGTTTACAGAATCCCATTCATCGATGGAATATACTGCAAGCCCAATACGACCATCAACCCAAAAGTTTTCAAAAATGAGGGTTGTTCCTGTGTCGCTATATAAGCCACCAAAAACAACATCAGAGCCTTCAACAGGAGCTTTGGTTAATACATCAGAACCAACTTTTGTGTAGACCTCGTTAGTCTGTGAAAAAGCAAAACCACTGATAAGAAGAATCATTAATCCCAGAATCAGTTTCTTTGGTTTTAAAAATCCAGAAAATTTCATCTTAATCTCCTAAAAATTTTTTTTACCCGAAAGGCAGAACCTTTTAAACAGGGTTCATTTAAAATGTTAAGAGATTTTTTTTGTGATTGCACGGAAATTAAAGGTTTTTTATAAAAAAAATAGAATTTTAAATTATTTTTTAAGTGATGTTTTATACTACAAAAACCAAGCTACAAAATCAAATAAACAAAAATCCCAAGAATTAACAAAAGAATTACGTTCCATAGTGTAAAGATTTTAAAATACCCACCTTTTTTTGGAGCAAAATCTGGGTTTTCTGATTCAAAGTTTTTGTACAATTTGTAAGAAATAACGCTTGCAAGAGAAGCAATTAGAGTTCCAAGCCCTGCCACATTTACGGCTGCCAAAAGTTCTTTTCCGTTGCTTGTAAAATTGGAAAGCAAAAGAGCTGCCGGCACGTTGCTTATAACTTGGCTAGAAACCAAACCAGAAAGATAAGTTGAAAGAGGATTTTCCAATAGTTTTGAAAGAATACTTGAAAGATTTTCCATAGAAGCAATGGAGCCTGTAAAAAGAAAAAATCCAACAAAGGTAAACAACAAACTATAATCAACTTTCAAAAATGTTTTAGGGGAAGCTACAAGACCCAAAAGTAAAACAATCCACAACAAAGTTTTGTAATCTAAAATTCTAAAAACCGATAAAAGGCACAATATCAACAAAAGGGAAAAAACAATTATTTTTAGAACTGGCTTTTTTTCTTCCGTTGGAAAATAACTAGAAAAAATTGGTATTGGCTTTCTTGTAAAAAACCAAGCCAAAAATCCACATAAAAAAAGTGATGGAAGACCGATTTTTATTGTTGTTGCAAAAAAATCCCAAGTTTCCATCTGATAAAAGTTGAACAAGTACAAATTCTGTGGATTTCCCATTGGTGTAACGCAAGAGCCAAGATTTGCTGCCAAGGTTTCTAGTACAATAAGTTTTGCTGCAAGACTTTTATCTTGGTTTTGAAGATTTACCTTTTTGCAAATAATCAAAGAAATTGGCACAAAAGTTAAAAGGGCAACATCGTTTGTTACTGCCATAGAAACAAAAAAAACTAAGAAAATTAGTACAAAAAACATTTGCCGAGTATTTTTACACAAGGCAAGCATTTTTCCTGCCAATTTATCTAGTAAATTGATAGAGGAAAAGCCTTGGATTACATACATTAGGCAAAAAAGTAATCCTAAAACCCTAAAATCAATAGAATCTTTTATTGTGACAAAATCTGGTCTGCAAACTAAAATTCCAACCAATCCTAAAACCAGGGCGATACATAAAACAATTTCTTTTTTTATAAACTGAAGAATCTTTTGCATTTGCTTAAAACCATGTTTCCCAAATTTTGGGTTTAAGACCAACTGTTGCGTTAGTTTTGCCGTTTCTTACAACAGGTTGCATAATAAGGTTTTGGTTTTCAAAAAGTTTTTCTTCAATATCAGATTCATCAAGATAAGCAATAGAAGCATAATCTTTTGATTTTGTATCTATCATTTGATTTATAGCTTCTTGGCGACTTCCAGCAGTTTTTGCAATAGATTGAACCACAGAGTCAAATTCTCCACGGCTCATATTCTTTTCCTTCAAGTCTATGAACTGAAACGGAATACGGCGTTCCTTAAACCACATTTGTGCCTTTTTGCAATCAAAGTTTTTGTTTGTTCCAAATATTTGTATAGCCATGATTTTTCCCTTTCCCAAATTGAAAAAACTTTATCATAAAAACAAAAAGAGAGCAATTTATACAGGTGGCTACGAGTGTTTCTCTTAAGTCCTTGCCTAAATAAAAAAAGCTGCCTCAAAAAAATTAAGGCAGCTAATTGTAATTTTATTTTACACTACATTGCTTCATAAGCAGTTTGTACGTCTTGGGCAACTTCTGTTGCTGTTTTACCATTTTGCACCATACCTTTTACAGCAGTAAACAAAACACCGTTTATTTCATCTGGAAGATATGAGTCTACAACGTCAACGTTTTTGTATTTTTCTAGAATAAACATTTTTTGTGCCACAAGTGTACCAAATTCATCTACTGATTTATTGTACAAAGATTGAACAATAGGTCCTGTAAGAGAACCATTATCTAAATTATTTATGATGAATTCCTCTCTGTTAGCAAATTCGATAAATTTAATGGCAGCATCTTTTATTGAATCATCTGTAACAGCAGCACTTGTTATACCATAACCATTAGCGGCTGCTGCAGAAACACAGAATCTCATATTGTTTTTTTCACCATGGACGGGTAAAAAGGGAAGTAACTTAAAGTTTACTTTTGGACCACCTTTTTTATCTCCTCTGCCGTCTGCATCTAAGTCTTTGTAAAATCTTAGCACATCAATATCCCATTGTCCACCAAGGAACATAAGACACTTGCCTTGGATAAAATCATCTTCTTGGTTGTTACCATTCAAAATTTCAAAAATATTTTCAGCAAAAATGTCATCGTCAAAGTATTTTTTTACAGCTTCTAAAGCAGCAACAAAACCTGCATCTGTAAATTTTGCGTTACCTTTTGCAACTTTTTGAACCCAATTAGCATCTCCCGTAGTTCTTGCAATGATTGGTGAAAAAACACTTGTTCCCCACAACCAATCTGTTCCGCCATAGGTAGAAAGGCAGTCAATATTGTTTTGCTTGCAAAGTTTTGCAAGAGCAACTAAATCTTCATAGGTTTCTGGTACTTTGCCACCAATTTGTTCTAGCAAATCCATGTTAATTGCAACAACTGATGAAAGATTATCTGCAGTTTCAGGTATGAAATAAATCTCTCCGTTATTTCCTCTTGGGAAACTTCCGATGTGATACGTTCCTTTTGAAAGGTCGTGTCTAATGTCTGTCTGCCATTTCTTCCAGTTTTCTCCATGGCGTTTAGTAAGTCCCATAAAAGCAACATGAGGTACTTTTTCTACAGAAGTAAAACTTTCTACTACATCATGATAGTTACCGTCTATATCACTATAACTTCCTGCACTTACTCCATCAGCAAAAGTATGTTCTATTTCGATATTGTCATATTCAGTTTTAAATTTTTCAAGAATATAGTCAAGATTTCCACCCCAAGTTAGAACTTTCAACGTAACAGGTTCTGTGCTTGTTGTTTCCTCCTCTCCTGCACGAATAACTGAAGGATTTGCACTTCTACCGTACAGAGATTCATAAGCAGCGTCTTTATATGCAAGGCTTTCCTTTACTTGCGAATACATACTGTCTGCACTTAAAGCAACCAAATCGCCAAGGGAAAGAACTTCTTCTGTGGCATTTGGTGGTGGGTCTGCCTCTTGTTTGCAGGCAAATATTCCCAAAACAACACTTATCACAAGAAATATTGTGATACTCCATTTGATTTTGTTGTTCATAAAATCCTCCAATCAAATTAAATACGCTATGCACTTAATTAAGTGTGCGTAGGCAAACATTACACCATAATAAGTGTTTTTGCAAGAAAAAAAAGCCTTATTAAGTATAATATTTCTATGAGTTTTGCAGAAAATCTAAAAGATTTGCTTGATTCAAAAGATATTGAAATAAAAGAATTAGCTCATGGAACGGGAATAAGTAAAAATACAATAGACAATTATTTGTCTGGTCAAAAATCAATTCCAAATGCAGAAAATGCAGTAAAAATTGCAAAATATTTAGGAACATCTGTAGAATATTTAATAACAGGTAACGTAATGGAAAATAATTCAAATCTTGAGTTTTCCAAATTAGTTAGAAATTTATATTCACTAAAAATGACAGACTTTGAATCAATAAAACATATCATAAACTCTCTTGCTGAAAAATAATTTTGTATTCCTTGCACATAAAAAATTGACAGAAGGCCTTTTAACGTAGTATAGTGTATCAAGGTGGATTGGAGTAAATATGAGCAACGATGATTTAGTTTCCGGATTTGATTCTTCTCAGGATGAAAGTCTCAAGATTGTATTATCTAATGATGAGGGAATTTCGGAGGGGTTAGTTATACAGCTTATCGGTTATATTGATACATACAATTCTCCTTTTTTTCAGGAACAGTTGTCTAAGGTTATCGAGGCTGGTTATATAAACCTAGTTTTTAATTGCGAAAATTTGAACTATGTTTCTTCAACTGGTATAGGTGTATTTTCTTTTTTACTAAAGACCTTAAAATCCAAAGCAGGGGATATCGTTCTTTATGGTTTACAAACAACTGTATCAGAAGTTTTTCAACTTCTTGGGTTTTCGCAGTTGTTTAATATAAAAACTTCTTTTGAAGAAGCAAAAGCATATTTTCATAAGGAACAGCAAAGTTCTGTTAGTGTTTTTCCTAAGGTTTTTTCATGTCCTGTTTGTTCTAAGCGGTTACGAGCTTCTTGTGCGGGGCGTTTTCGCTGTTCGGAGTGCAAATCGGTTATTGCAGTTGATGGACATGGGCAGGTGCAATTAGGCTAAAATTTACCTTGTGCATAAAATGTGGATAAATTATTAAAAAATCACAAATTTTAAACGGTTTAATTTTTTTTTAAAGTTGAATTTTTTAAATCAAAACAGTATGTTTATTTTGTTATTTTATAATAAGATAGACACGCTGTTTTTTGATTTTTTTAATTTATGCCAAAGAGAGCTATTTTCTTACAGGTTATTGATATAATTACGTCTGTGGAAATCTTGTGGAAAATTTTTTTTTTATTTTTTGCTCAGAAAAAATCATCAAGAAAAGAATTTATTTATTGTATTTGTCTTTCGTTCGTGGTATTCTGTAAAAGATGAAGTCTTTTGCTACACAAATTTTAGCTTTTTTATTTATTTGTATAGGCGGAGCAATTTTAGGGCTTTCCCTTTGTCTATTATATATTCATGCAACTCAAATTATTGCAGGACAATCAGTTGGTTATGTGCCAGATGGACTGCCACTTGTTTGTTTGTTATACTCCTGTGCTGTTGTTGCTTTTTTTTCTTGTGTATTTCTAATAAATTATACCATTCGCCATCCACAAAAGAAAATACCACAGCTTTTAGCTTTTTGTCTTGTTATGCTTATAGCTTGGGGTTTTGTTATTCCATTTTGCTTGAACAAAGCTGATTCTTTGCAACAGAATATTGTTATGCAAGAAGAAACTGCGTTGCCAAGTCGTAAGTACTTTCGTCCAGATACCGATGGCGTTTTCTTTTATTCAAATGTATCACCGGATACAGAAACTGCCGATGGAATTTACATAGATACTTCGGGATTTACTGGTTCAAAAAGTGGTATAATTCCCTTAAAACAAGTTCCTATAAATAAAGATGTGGCTCTTCCCTTTTCTGATTTGTTGATAAGAGATACTTTGCAATTACCTCAGATAGTAAAACCCATCCTGAATGGAATAAACGTACTTTGCAAAAATGCTGTAAATGCCACCCAAGGGCTGCTTTCTTGGTTGATTTTTTCCACCATGGGTTTGGCATTAGGTTCTTTGTTCGGGTTGCGTTCTGTTTTTCGTTGGCGTTTATTAAATTGTCTTTCTGTGTTGATATGCTTTGTTGGAATAATTTCTACAAACATTGCTTATTATATGGGTTGGCCTGGTGTTTTTTTTGGTATAGTTGAAATACCTCTTTGGGTGATGAATTGCATTATTAGTGGCGTTTTTATTTGTTTGGGAACAGTTTTGGCCATTTTTAGACCCGATCCTAATATGGAGCGTTCATAATGAAGCGAGTATTTGTAGTAACATTAATTTATTGTCTTTGTTTGTTTGTTTTCGCAACCTGCCTCGTTATATTTGCTGGACAAGTGCCAGAACTTTTACCGGGAAAAATAATAAGTTTTAGAATAAACACCATATTATTAAATTTCTTAAAACTTATGCCGGCAGCACTTATAAGTTCTTTTTTGATTGCTTACACGATGATGTTTACGCAAATTGAAAAAAAAGTTCTTATTCGTTTTTCTCCAGTAGTAATGAGATTATTCAAAAAAGTTGTTTTAGCAGCAATTTTTGGGACAGCACTTATAGCTTTATCTCAAGAAGTTGGAATTCCACTAGTAAATAATACGTTACAAAATATGAAGAGTGCTCCGGCTCTGTACAAAGAATACATTGCTTCTTCAAAACGTTACATTGATATGGGTTTATATTCTACAGCATACCAATATGCAGAGGCTGCTCAAGACTTATATTCCTCTTCAGAAGAAGCTTCCTACCTTATGGAAACGTGCCAAACAGAATTAGATTCGCTTGCACCTATTACTTATGCTACGATTCCTTCTGTTGTCCTTGAACCTGTGGAAGCTCCAGATAACTCTACTTCGTATGAATTGCTGTTAAAGGCAATGGTTATGTTCCAGCAGGAAGAATGGATAAATGCTCACTATTACGCAATGCTTGCTCTAGCTGCTGCAGAAGAGGGTAGTGCAAACCAAGCAGATGCAAGAATCTTAGCGTCTGAAACTTGGAACAAAATTGAACAAATTGCTTCTTTTGAAAACCCTGTTCAAGAGAAACTATATCGGCAAAAAATGGAAGCCTATCAAGCTCTTATTTCGGGTGATATTTTAAAGGCCTATTATAGCTTTGGTTCTTTATATAATCAAAATCCAAATGACCCAGATGTAATACGTTATTATGATATTGCATCTAAGGAAATGCAAAGCCATTATTTCTTCTTTGATGAAATCCCTAGTTCGGGAATTTTAGAAGAATTTAACAATATATATTTTTACGCTACTCAGGCAAATGGAGCCTTTTATGTTCTATATGCAAAGGGTGCATCTTCTGTTAATGGTACAAACGGAATGATTCAGTATTTGAGAGATGTTTCTATCTATCAGTATACAAGAAATGGAAAATATGAAATGTCTTTTTATGTGCCCTATGCTAAAGTTGTAGCTCAACCTGTTTCTTCTTTTAGCGAAGAAATTCAAGAAAAATTAGGTGTAACAGAAAAAAATGCTTCTGTGCCTTTATTAATGCTTGAATCAGCAGATCGTACCAAACAAAGTGCTATAATTCGTCCAACATATTCTTATGCAAATGATTCTGAGGGAAATTCAGTACAATCAACTTATTTTCCCTTACCTATAAATTATCAAGATTTTTTGTTGCTAGAAAGAGTTAGTAACCCAACAGAAATGAACTTGTGGGATTTGATTAAGTTTGCAACAAAAGCAAATTCTTTTGGATATTCACAAGAAGTTTACGTACAGGCCGCTTGCCAAAGAATTTGTGCACCTATACTGTATATTGTGCTTTTTATTTTAGCGGCTGTTATTGGATGGAATTATAGGCTGTTGCCACACACAAGATTTAGACTGATTTGGGTTTTATCTTTGCCTCTTATAAATGTTATTGTTCTAATATTGCTAAGTGTAATAGAATATTCCCAAAGACTTGTAAATTACGGTCTTATAGATTTGTTTGGCAATGGAGCAATACCATTTATTGTTGCAATATCAATTATAGTATTGATTTTTTCTTGTGTACTCTTTGTATCAAGGCGCAACGACTAAAATTAATCTTTCCTTTCCGCAGGGTCAGGTTGCATTTTTTCTACGGAATTGCTAGAATTCAGCATATCCAACACCGTAAAGAATAGAATTACCACCATTGGTCCAAGAAGTAGCCCATTCATGCCAAAGAGTTGCAACCCACCCAGAATAGAAAAGAATATAATCAACGGATGAACTTTTATTCTGTCTTTTAGGAACATTGGGCGTAAAAAATTATCTAGCAAACTTACGCAAACACCGCAAATAACTAAAAATAAAATACCTTTAATTATAGAATTCGTAAAACATATACTTATTCCAACTGGAATCCAAACAATGGCTGTTCCAAACAAAGGTATAAAGGAAGCAAGCATTAACATAACTGATAAAAGCAATGCACCTTTAACTCCAAAGATTAGCATAATTACAAAAGCCGCAATTCCTTGGTATAGAGCAACCAAAATATAGCCAGAAAAAAGGTGGCGTGTAATTTCTGTAAATTTTTTCATTAGAGTAGACATATAATTTGGGTCAATGGGGATTGCTTTTGCAACAAGCGAAGCAAGATATCTTCCGTCTAAAAAACAAAAATATAATGCAAAATCAATGAATACTAGGGAAATTAAAAAATTCCCAGTACCAGCAATAACAGAAGATGCAAAAGAAATTAACTTAGAGCTATATTGTTGAATTAACTTAACAAGTTGTGATTTTATGTCAATTCCGTCTAAATTTATAAAACTCAACCCAAGTTTATGACCCAAATCAGAAATAAATTGACCAATAGATGATTCAGAAAAAAAATCTGGGTTGTTTGTAATGAAAACTTCAGCAGACTTTAAAAAAGATAATAATTGCTGAACTAAAACCATACCAATGGTTGCAAGTGGAACAACTATAATTAACAGTACACCTATGGCAAAAACACCTGCAAGTAAATGGCGCTTTAGTTGAAAAAATCTTTTACCTTCATCCAGTTTTGCTAGACATAGTTTATGTAAAGGCTTTAACAGAATGTATAGTAAAGCAGTCCACAGAATTACAGAAAAAAACGGATACATCATTGCGATAATAAGTACAAACATAAATGCAAATAATGCAAAAATAAACACTGTTTGAAGGGTTCGTTTGTTGTTCATAGAATAAAATATATTATCATAAAAATTTAAAATCAATATAATTTGACAAATAAACTGAATCAGAGTAGACTGAAAAGCAATAAAATATATTAGGAGATTTTATGGAATACCTTTCTTTAAGAGAGAGATACCATCATCATTTTGGGGAACTAGCACGACTCGCTCATGCAGCAGATAAAATAGACGAAACAAATGTTTATCAAGAAGCTAATCCAGGTACAAGGAAAATTATGGATAGCATGGTTAAAGATAATTTGCTACCTGGTTCTAGATTGGAAGGTTTAGAGAATATTGCTAGTTTTCTTGAAGCTGTGAAATCTGGCAAACGTGGTTTAATTCTTATGGAACATTATAGCAATATGGATTTACCCATGTTTTGTTATTTTCTCGAAAATTTTGGTGGAGAACAAGGAAAAGATTTATCAAGCCGTGTTATTGCCATGGCAGGAATGAAACTGAACGAACAAAATCCTATGGTAAAAGCATGGGCCGAAGGTTTTTCTAGAATCGTGATTTATCCTAGTCGTAGCCTTGCTGCCCACACAAACCCAGAAGAACACGCTGCCGAAGAAGCTAAAAGTCGAAAAATAAATATGGCTTCTATGCGAGCAATGGATGCAGCAAAGCGGCGTGGACAGACAATTTTAGTTTTTCCTAGTGGAACACGCTATCGTCCTGGAAAACCAGAAACAAAACAGGGCTTGCGAGAAATAGATTCCTATTTGCGTATGTTTGATGTAATGATTTTAGTTTCAATAAACGGAAATTGCCTTAGAATAAATCCTGAAAATCCAGATGATATGTTGGCGGATTTAGTTGCAGAGGATATTGTAATTTTAAGTGCAAGCCCTGTTATGGAATGCAAAGATTTCCGCAAACAAATTATTTCATCTCTTGGTGAAAATCCAGAAGCACAAGGTATTGACCCTAAGCAAAAAACAGTTGATAAAATCATGGAACTTTTAGAGCAGCAACATGATAAATACGAAGTGGGGCGTCTTTCTGAGCTAGAGGCTTTGGGAATAAAATAAAACTATTTGCTACCAAATATTTCTTGGATTGTAACAGAAGGGCTTTTTCCGTAGTATAAGATACCGTACATTGTGGCTGCAGAGGAAACTTTGCGGCCATATTCACGGGTTTCTGCAAAGGGCAAAACTTCAAGGAATAAATCTTTGGGCATACCTGTTGAAACATCTTTCCAATTAAGGACTCTTTTTCTTCCGGCATTATAAGAAAAAAGCCCTTCTATAACAGAACCATCAAAGAGTCTGATTTGTTCTTCTAAGTAAAATGCACCAATTCTCAAATTTGTTGTGGAATCTTCCAAGTCATAATCAGAAAGTTTAAGTTTACGTGCAACATCACCTGCTGTACTTGGCATTAATTGTGTTAAGCCTATTGCACCCTTAGAAGAAGAAACTACAGGGTCAAAAAAACTTTCGCTTCTTACAAGACCAAAGAATAAAGGCTCTGATAAACCAAATTCACCACAGGCTAAAGAAATTTCGTACGCAAAAATCCTTAGAAATACCATTCGATACATCCATTCCTCTGGTTGAGAATCTGCATGATAAATTGAATTTGACATCATTCGTAAAGCTTGAACAGAAAAGCCTAACGTATTTTGCTGCGTTAAAAATTCTGCGGCTGTTGCAGTTGTTTTAAGGCTGATGCTTGAATTATTTTCTTGCCATTCAGGATATATTTCTTCGGGAAGGTTAAATGCTATGTAACCAGCCATCAAAAGATCCATTTCTGGGTCTGGAACTTTGCTTTCTTCTAATAAAACGTCATAAATATGTTTTTTAAATTGTTCTTCTTGCAAATTCAAACGCTCAGACGCCATAATACGGTAATATAACAATCCGCCTGGTTCATAAGCAGTAGAAAACAATTTAAGAGCTAAGTTTTGAGTTTCTGTTTTTGAAAATCCATGAGGATGCAGAACATTCTGTTCAATAAGTCGCCCACATATGTATGCATACTTTGAACGTGTTTCGGAATCCATATAGCTTTCTGCTGTTTGATAGACAGAAAAAAAAGCCTGCCATTCCCCAGAAGACAGCAATCTTTGAGAAAGTGTATCAAAAAAATCACTATAATACCAAGCATCCCAAATTGTAGGAGCAAATCTATTAAGTTCTTGCAGTACCCTTTCTGTAGAAATTTTTAATGCTGTAGAAAAATAATACCATAATGCATTGTCGTAATTTGTTGGTTCTGGAGCAGCTTCCATAGCTTTGTGGAATCTTTCCATCGCAATTTCTGCATTTGCAGCTGAGCTTTTGTCGTATAATCTGCCAGCATAAAATCTTAGGTAAAACAATGCCTGTGACAAACCGTGATTTTCTGCGGCAGCAGCACCTGCGTCACATATTCTGGCGTTGTCTGTAAAGTTTGCATTTCCATATACAAAGGTTTTTCCGATATCAGAAAGCATAAAAGAAGTTTGGTTTGCAAGCCACTCTGCTGGATTATTTTGAAAAGAAAGCAATTTAGAGATAATTCCGAATGCCTGAGTGTAATTATAATTATAAACAGCAAGTCTGAATTCCACTTGAGTAATTGTTTCTGGTGAAAGATTTTCAGCCAGAAAATTTTTTGAATATTCTTCAAAAAATTTTTTATGAAAAGAAGTAAAAGTTGTATGAAAAAACCAATCTTCAATTTCACCGGCGTAACCTACACGATTTTTTTTTGCTAAAGCCTTGAATCGAAGATACTTTAATTCTGCAGGAACATCCGATGAAAGTTTTTCGGTCAAAGAAATAATTTTAGAGTATTCTTCGCCAGTTGTTAACTCTTGAACAAGCCGTAACAGAGATTTTTCATCTGGGTAGTCTTGATAATAGTCAGTTGCTGCATTTATCCTTTCGCTAACCGTTCCTATTGTAGAAAGCATTTCCTTGCATCGGCGAGCTAAAAGTGGGGTAGAGTTTCGTTCACCTTGTTTTAAATACTTTACGGCAAGGGTTTCATTTCCTTGGTTAATTGAATTTAGAGCCATGAAATAATAGGCATTGTTTCCAAACTCACTTTCTGCAGAATCAATTTTGCTTGGTGAACAGCAAACAAAAGATATTAGGACGGTAAAAGTAAATAAAACCATAAAGCCATGGGTAAAACGCATAGCAAACCTATTATTTTGGGGGAATACTGATATATGTACCAGAAACAATATAATCTGGGTTTTTGATACCATTGGCTGTAGCAATTTTTTTGTAAAGCCACGGATTATTGTAGTAAGAATCTGCTAAATCCCAAAGAGTATCGCCCCATTTAATTTTGTATCTGACGGTTTCTGGTTCAATTTCTGGTTCAGAAGGAGGTAAAGGCACAACAGCAGGTGTTTCTGCCACAACAATAACATCCTCTTTTGGCTCTGGCTGAATCGGTAATGCCGTTATGTCTGAAGCTGTTATTACTTCTGGTTCTGTTTGCAAAACCTCTGAATTTGATTCATTTGTTTTTCGAGAAATATCTATGCTTATTTTTGAAGGTAGTAGGAATAAAATTAAAAGCAATGCTGCCAAGCAAATAATGGCACAAACAACACAGACTACGACAGACAAAGTATTTTTTTGTTTTTTACCCTCTGATTCACTAATTTCAACTGGATCGTCATACAAGTCGCTAAAATCAAAGCCTGGAGAATTTGCACTTAATGGTTGCTCCTGAAAAGCAGGGTCATCAAAATCGGTGTCATTGAATAATCCAGAACTTGTAGCAAATCCAGCATTCTGACCTGGGTCGTCAAAGTCTGGTAATTCAAATTTGCTAAAATCTGGTAGCGACGATTCAAGAATATTACTGTCTTGTTTAGTTGATGAATCATAATCGTCATAGTCGTTATATGCTTCATCATTTGAAAAAAAACTGTCTGAAATAGTATAGTCTTCTGAAGAATAATCTGGGTCTAGGGGATTTTCATCAAAATCGGGCAAATCAAAATTGTCGCTACCAGTGTTGCCATAATCGTCATTTTCAAAATCTCTTGGAATATCAAATTCTGGTAAATTTGCTGCCTCTTCATCAAAGTTAGATTGCTCGTCCTGTGGCGGTAAATCAAAGCCCAATTCTGCTTCTGGATTTGATTCAGGTACTTCTTGAATTTCTTGCTGAAACTCAACATCTTCTGCGGGAATTGTATCTGGAAATTCTGCAGGAAACGCATCATCAGCAAAAGCAGCTTCGTCGTCTATAGTGATATCGTTTTCTTGTGCTTGGTCAGAAACATCCGAAAGAGTAAAATCAGGAACAGAACTTCGATCGTCTTCTGCTCTTGTAACAAGATTTACAGTAGTGTTGCTACTTGTTCCAGACTCTGGGTCAGAAACCTCTGCGGAAAGAACGTTATTTTCATCTAACTGAACGGACAAACAAATATTTGGTTCACCTTCGCCATGTGGAACAAGCCCCGATATTTGCAAAGTGTCAACATACTCTGCATCATCCATGCTATTTGTTTCTGAACGATATAAATCAACCATAACTGTTGTTTGGTTGTTTTTTACCGTGGTTAACTCTAGCAATTTCTTTTTGGGGATTCCGTCTTCCATAATTGGATAGAATGTTCCATCCGCAAGTTTTATACCAATATTTTTGCTCATCATTATTAATGATATTATTGATAGGCAATCTTGTCAAGTTTCTTTCTTGACACCAAAGCAAAGGAACGTCATAATGGGGGTATGGATTTATCTTCTATTGTTATAGCAGGTGCTGCCGTTGTTTTATGTATTGCTTTAATTTACGGTTTTAGTAGCATCAGTAAAAAATCCGGGAAAGGCTCTTCTTCAAAAAAAAGGACATCCATCATTAGGGATGCAACAAGAAAGCTTTCTCAGAATCCACATAATGCATCTGCATTAAACGAGCTTTCAGATTTATATTATCGAGAGCACCTGTGGGACAAAGCTTTTCCTTTGTTTGAGACAATGCTGAACATAGCTTCTTCAAATAAAGACATTGACCCTTTTCAAGCAGCTCTTCGTCATGGAATCTGTGCTTTGCATCTTAAAAAGAATGAAGATGCATTGCGAGGACTTGCAACTGCCGTAAAATTGAATAGAGAAAGTTTTGAAGCAAACTACTATCTTGCACAGGCTTATTACCAAAGTAACGAATATGAGAAAGCTATTCCCTACTTAAAAAAATCTTTGATTTACAATCAAGATGCAAGCAATCTTCATGAATGGTTAGGTCTTTCATACTATAATATTAAACGCTTCCGAGATGCTTTGCCGTATCTAAAAAGAGCACTCACAGATAATCCTGAACAAAAAGCAATTTTGTTTGCTATGGCAGATTCGATGCAACAAACCGGCTTTGGGGAAAAGGCTCTTAAAGTTTTTCTTCATCTTAGACCAGACCCAGAATTTGGTGCACGTTCTTGCTTAGCCGCCGGTGTTATGCATATGAATTCTGGTTCACTAGAAAAGGCAGAGCAAGATTTTGAGATAGGTCTAAAACACGCAAACATTCCGCAAGATGTTCTTTTAGAAATAAAATACCGTTTAGCGGGTTGTTATTTACAAAATAAAAAAATGGATCAAGGTCTTATATTGCTTAGAGAAATTCAAGTAGTTAATCCAACCCATAGAGACGTTGCTTCGTTAATAACC
The DNA here is from genome assembly GCA_017622235.1 of Spirochaetaceae bacterium. Classification (GTDB taxonomy): domain Bacteria; phylum Spirochaetota; class Spirochaetia; order Treponematales; family Treponemataceae; genus Treponema_F. The sequence continues at coordinate 151,851 of JAGARN010000002.1, forward strand.
AGATATCAAGAGTTAAAACAAAATTCAAATTTGCAGATATATTTAGCTGCTGGGAATAGTGATTTTGTTGCATTGTGTAGAAAAATAACATTATGCTATTTTGAACACGCAAATGTAAAGATTCTTGATTTGAATGTTTCAACAGATAATACAGAAATTTTAGCCGAAATTGATACTGCAAAGTGGGAAGATATAATTTCTTTCCGATTTTACCGGACAACAGGTACAATAGGAGAGTTGCATATTAGAGATTTTCACGGCAGAATCAGAGATATAAAGGCTGGGCGAGGAATATGTCTTACAGCAGGTTCTTATAGCGAAGAAGCACGAAACTACATAGAAGGTCGCCCAATAGACCTTATAGATAAGCAAGGGCTAATTAGGATATTGAAGAGGATAGGTTCTTAATCCTGAGATTTTGCAACAAGAACAAGATGTCGCTCGTGATCTTCTAAAAATGGAACACGGAGAGGAATAGTTTTGTATTCTGGGACAAAAGCAGCTATGTTGCTCATTTCTGTTTGAATGTTTTCTATCTTTGCTTTATAGGCAGCAAGTGTTCCATTGGGCTTTAATATTCTAAGCAACACTTTTATCATTTTTTTGTCTAGTGGTCTAAAAGCTCTAAACACAGCTACATCAACTAGATTCTGTTGCAAACGCTCGGCTTGTTCGTTTAGAATAGTTACATTTTTTAAGCCAAGAATAGCAATACAATTTGACAAAAAAGCACAGCGTTTACTCATACGTTCAACCAAAATAAAATTTGAATTTGGCATTGCTGCAGCCAAGGGAATACCAGGTAAGCCACCGCCTGAACCAATATCTGCAATAGTTGACACTTTACCGGTAGCAGTTGAGACATTTTCTACAAGTTGTTGAATAATTTGTGCGGCAGAGAGACTATCTAAAATGTGGCGAACAATTATATCTTCGTAATTATCAGCACCTACAAGATCATATGCAGCATTAAATAACATTAGTTCTTTTGCATAGGTTTGCATTTTTTCTTCTAATTCATTTGATAAGGTATTTTCAAAATCTAAAAGATTTAATCCTTTAGCTAAAATACTTTGGTTCATGATAAACTCGCTTTATTCCAGTGAGGAGCATATTTTGCAGCAGTAAGAATAGCTTCTACCATACTAATTGCAGAGGCTTTGTTTTGCCAAGCAATGTCAAATGCTGTCCCATGGTCAACAGAAGTTCGCAAAATAGGCATTCCACAAGTAATAGAAATTGTTCGTTCAAAGTCATATGTTTTTGCAGCAATATGTCCTTGGTCGTGATACAAAGAGAGTACGCTATTGTATTTGCCTTGCAAAGCCTGATGAAAAACAGAATCTGCACTTATTGGACCTGCAACATCGTAACCTAAAGATTTAAGTTGTGAAACAGCCGGTTCTATTGCATCAAGTTCTTCTGTTCCAAAAAGACCGTGTTCGCCAGAATGAGGATTTAAGCCTGCAATAGCCATCGTTCCGTTTTTTATGCCAAGTTGAGTTAAAGCAGATGAACAGCGAATGACATAATCTTTGATTCGTTCTTTTGTTATCATTTGGCAAGCTTTTTGCAAAGAAACATGGCGAGTTAAAAAAAATATACGCAAATTGTTTACTTCAAACAAGGTCAATGGGTCATCTGTCGATGTAAGTGAAGCAAAAATTTCTGTGTGCCCGATGTAAGGAACAGAAGCTGCTTTTAGAGATTCTTTGTTTATAGGAGCAGTTACAACAGCTTGCGTTTTTCCTTCTGAGGTTAGATGGCAAGCTTTTTCTATATAACTAAAGGCGGCTTTTCCACAAGCAGCAGAAACCTTACCAAAAATAAAATCTTTTAGTTCAAGATTAGGTACATCGTAAACAGTTGCAAAGTCGCTTTCCAAAACCTGTTTAGAAATATTACAACATCTGCAAGCTTGCTCTAAAACTGATCGACTTCCACAAATAATACAAAATGCTGCTTTTTGAACTTTAGGTTCAGCCAATGCTTTTACAACTATTTCTGGTCCAATTCCCGCTGGATCTCCCATGGTAACAGCTATAACAGGTTGCATTTTATTTTGACTCCTGTAAGTCAATTAGAATATCTAAATTCCACTTGTCAGAAGAATATCGTAGCGTAACAAGGTTTCCGGTACGAGTTGCAATTAATGGCAAATTTTCTGAAAGAGGAAATAGGTTAGAACCTGCTGCTTTTGAATCTTGAAACAGTTCGGCTTCTACAGTATAGACAAAACTTCCATTTTCAGCATTACTTGGCTTAAACAAAAAATAAAAGGTTTCGTTCTTTATTTGCGACCCGATATAAAAAACTCTATCTCCTGTAAGCAAAAAAATACCATTTTCTTCAGGTTCAGAAAAATACACAGTTCTACAAGTTCCAAGTAAATCTGTTCCATTTGCTCTAAAACGCAATAATTTTGAACCCTGCACAGCAATTTGCGACGAACTACGTGTAGGATTTTCTGTTGAAGTATTATCAGTTGAGGAAGTCGTTTTTTCCGAAAGAATTTGTAACTGTTCAAGAATTTGAGCAAGCATTGTGTTTGTTGTTGCCGAATTGGTTGATTGAGTTAAGCTTTGTAATGTGGACGAAAGAGTAGAATTCGTTCCAGTAAGTTCACTTAGTCCAGAAATAGCCGACAAATATGAATTTAAGTTTCCGTCTTCCGTAATTCCAGAAAGAGCATCTAATCCGCCAAGCCCAGAAATCGTTTCTGCAGAAAGAGCAATACTTGCTGCACTGGAATTTACGGAATCAGAATCTGAAGTATTTGTTACAGACTGTTTGTTTGCTGTGTTATTAGTATAATTCCATGGTCCATATGGCGTTCCTCCGATTTCGGGCATAGAAGGCGAAGAAACACTGGGCATAGAAGGAAAATCCAAAGAAAAGGTTTTGTTTGCCACAAAAAATAATAAAAATAGAAAAGAAATAATTCTTAATTTATAAATTTGCAAGACTCTCCTCCACAATTTCTAATCTGGATGTAAGTTGTTGAATTGTTTTTTCAAGCCGTTTTTTTTCTTTTTCCAACTTTGTCCGAGCATCAACTTCTTGTATTTTTCTCTTCATCATGGATCTAACAGAATCAGGACTTGAATTACCAGAAAGAATTTCTTGTTCTGCTTGTTGTTGTTTTTCTTTAGGTAAAGAAACAACTAACTTCATGTTTTCAAATCCCATAGCAGGATTTATATTTGCTGTGGAAACTTTTGTTATAGATTTTGCAGCAGCTCGTGGAAGTTTTAATACACGGTCGATATAGTCTTCGTAGCGAATATTAGCTTCTTGGCATAACTTGTGAGCTTTTGCTAAAAGTTGACCAAATTCTTGCATAAGACGTCCGTTGCTTTCAAGATAGTTCTTTCTGATTTCTTCTGTAAGTTGTGCAAGTTCCGGTGAATTTTCAAGACCTATAACATAATATCCTTTTTGTTCTGCAACTTGTAATAAAGCATGAAACTTAGCCCAGAATTCGTTAGTGTGAACCCTGTTATAGGAAGGTTTTATACCTCCGGATTGTTCTAGTTTTTCTTCGTTCAACAAGTGATGAGTATATTCATGGATGGCAGTATAAATTAATTGATTGTCTGCTTTGAAATTTTTGTTATGTAAAAGAATCTCGCAAGTGTCAGGTTTATATAGACCATTTACTTTTTTACTTTCTTTACCAGTAAAAGTTACACTGAATTCTAACTGAGTTGTTTCTATATCCATTAATATTTCTTTGATTTTATCTTGATTCATATTATACCTCCATTTTTGAAAGAATCAAAGCTGCTGCAACAGTAGAAGCAGTTTCTGTTCGTAAAACTCTTGATCCAATTCCGCAAAGCTTAAAATCTGCCGCTACAAGCATATTTCGTTCATTATCTGTCCAGCCTCTTTCGCTACCAATGGCAGCCACAACACCACAATCAAGAAGTTTTGCTTTACATCCTTGAGAAAAATCCGCTAAAGCTAGTAGGTGGCTTTCTGGCTTTACATTGTCAAAAGCAACACGAAGGGAGTTTTTAACTTTGGTTAAAGAATTAAGGCATTCCTTTAAAGAAGTATGTATAAATAGCTCAGGAATGTGGCTGCTTTTTGCCTGTACAGAACCATCTTTTAACATTGCATACGCATTTTCGTACTGTGACATAGAGGAATTCAGGTAAGATTTTTCGCCTAATTCTGTAGCTGTAAGATGTACAGAGGCAACACCAAGGCTTGCAACATCTCGCAAAAGTCGCTTGAGTTGAATAGGGCGTGGAAATCCAATAATCATGGTTAGTGGATAAAGTTTTTTGCCCTCAGAAATGGGGGTAAATTTAAAGATAATTTTTTCTTCTGTTAAATCTGTAATTGTAGCAATTCCTTCTTTGCCGTTTATTATACCAGCTTCAAAAGTGTCGCCTACGCCTTTGTGTAAAATATTCAAAATATGAACTGCTCTATAATCCGAACGGCAAAGGGGCAAATTTATTTCTTCTGCTGAAAAAAGTACAATGTTCATAGAACAAGAAAAATTATATAGTGGAAAAACTTTATGGTCAATTAGCGTAATTTATAATTAAGAATAAGAATTTAAAGTTCCTGAATAACTCAGTTTTTTTGATTGAATACTTCTATACGTTCCTAGAAACTTATCATTTAAGATGAATACAAGTCTATGTGTTATACATTTTGATTCTTTCTATATAGATAAATTGTTCCATAAATAGAACCTAATGGAGCAGGAGAAAGGGATAAAGAATTTATTTCTGATGTTTGCCTTGTTATACAAAGGATTGTATCAGTTAAAATTCCGTAGAGTATTACAATTAGACTGAAACCAAGTGTAAAAAAACAAAAAAAATTAAATATTTTGTTATTGCAAAATGGATTGATTCTTTGGATACCAAGTACAAAAAAAACCATTCCCCAGGCAATAAAAAAAAGACCTAGGCTTATTCCAAAGCCTAAAAGAGTTTCAGTAATACTAATTTCTTTGTAAATACAGATTAGACTATGAACTAAGCAAATTCCAATAGCGAATATTATAATGTATTTTTTCTTTTTTTCAAACAATTCTATGATTTTTTCCATATATCTTCTCTAAAAAAGAACTGATTCATTTGATTATACCTTTTCATCAAATATGTGTAAATATTTCAAATTGAATTATGTAAAATCTAAGCAAAAAACTTTCAATAAAAATACCTCGAAAAGTAAAGGAAAAACTAGCGAAACTTCAAAACTTGACGGTGCAGAAATTGGAACTACAATAATGCTTATGCAAGGAATTAGCGTAAATCGGATTGCAAAACTTTACGGAGTTCACAGAAACACAGTAAAACTCTTTATAAAAAGGAAACATCTTGATTCTGCAAGGAATATTAATAAAGTTGTGAATTATACACACTTTTCTAGGGGAACATTTCCCAATGACCAGTTTTATTAGAACCAACTCTTTTGATTTTTCCTTCATCTACCAATTTTGAAAGAATTCTTGTTACCGTGGCCCTTGATTTTCCAATTTTTTGGGCTAATTCTTCTTTTGTATAAGAAGGATTTTCTTTAAGTAAAGATATAATTAGATTTATCGGCTCATTTATCGGCTCATTTATCGGCTCATTGTTTGAATGTTGTTGAAGTGATTTTAGAATTATAGAAAGCATGAATTCAACAAAAATTCCTGAATCATCAGAATCAGTACTTTTTTGAATTGCTTTGTAATATTCAGATTGATTTTCCCAAATCATATTTTCAATAGGAAGAAATTCAAAAACTTGGTTCCATTCTGCCAAAAGTCTAGATTGCCAAAATCGCCCCATTCTTCCGTTTCCATCTTCAAATGGATGAATAAACTCAAATTCATAATGAAAAACAGAACTTTTGATTAAAATTTGGTCTTCCGATTTTTCTAGCCATGCAAATAAATCATCAATCAAAAAAGGAACTCTGTCTGCAGGTGGTGCAATATGTGCAATACCTTCTTTTCCTGCAACAACAATTCCTCCCTTTCTAAATTTTCCGTTATGTTCAACAAGGCCCATTGTCATAATCTCGTGGGCTTTGAGTAAATCTTTTTTTGAAAAAGGATTAAATGATGAAAATTTTTCATAAGTTTTTATTGCATTTTTTACTTCTTGAATCTCTTTTAGGGGAGCGATAACGGTTTTTCCTTCAATAAGAGAACTAACTTCATCTTCAGAAAGAGAGTTACCTTCAATCGCCAAAGAACCGTGGATAGACTTCATTTTATTGATTTTTCTAAGTCGCAAAGAATCTTTTTGTTCTAAACGAATTTTAAATCGTTCCAAAAGCGATGCAATATCAGAAACATACTGAATAGTTTTTGCAGAAATCTTGAATGGTGGTGTATAAGACAAAGGATCCTCTTTATTTTCAAAATGTGCATATTAATTATACCACATTTTTTCTTATTGATGAACCATACAATTTTTCAAAGATTTGAAATACAATAACAAAATCTATCCAAAAAAAAAGAAATGTGCTATATTAAAAATGATTGATAAAAGGAGGTATGAATATGTGCCAAGTTGCAGTAAAAATTCCAGATGCTGTACTGTTTGATACTCACATGACAGCAGAACAGACAGATTCATTTGTAAAACAAACATTAGCATTGCATTATTATATTAAGTGTCATATCTCTCTTGGATATTGTGCAGAAATAGCAGGAATGACAAAAGAAGATTTTATGAAGTTTCTAGGAAAAAATGGCATATCAATATTCAACTACGATAACAAAAATGACTTTATGGAAGAATTAACAAATGCGTAGAGTCATTGTAAATTCTACTCCATTAATAGTTTTGTCCAATATCAATAAGCTAGAATTGTTGAAACAGCTTTACGGACAAATTTTTATTCCTCAAGCGGTTTATAACGAAGTAACTGTAAAATCAGATTCTGCATGTTTACAAATACAAGACAACCTTGATTGGATTAATATATGTGAAATAAAAAATGTAGAAGAAAAAAAGATGTATCAAGCAAAATTACATTCAGGCGAAGTTGAAGTAATGATTCTTGCCCAAGAAACTCCAATCGCAGATTTAGTGATTATTGACGATAATGCAGCAAAAAAAACTGCAAAATATTTAGGTTTGACTATTACGGGAACTTTAGGAGTTTTACTAAAAGCAAAACAACAAGGATTTATAAATAATGTAAGTTCTTGTATAGATGAACTACAAAAATTAGGTTTTTATATTTCTGATGAACTTATAGCAATGGTAAAAGAAATAGCAAAGGAAAATTAAAGGATTTTTCATGTCAGATATAGATACAAAGTTAAACAACACAGAAGAACTCTCTGCCACAAAAAACGTTCGTTTTTTATGATATTAGAATAAAACAAATAGACACTTGATGAAAAATATAAAAACCATACAAAGATATTTATCAATTTATCTTTTTTCGAACCATTTTTTCATAATATTGAAAGGGGGATATGCTTCTTCAACAGTTTTAATCATAGTAAAAAAATCTTCAAACATTTTGTTATCTTTTTTCTAAATAATTCTTTATTGCTTCCGCCACAATCCTTGCTAATTCTACCGGCACTGCGTTTCCTACCATTTTATAACCATCATCAACATCAGTATAAATAAATTCAAAATCATCAGGAAATCCTTGAACTCTAGCACATTCTCTGACAGTTAAGCGTCTATATAGATTTTCTTTTCCTTCAACGAATTGACACTTATTTAATCCAATTTTTTCCATCTTAGGAGCTTGAGGATGTAATTGACATTGCCTACCACTTGCTTGAACTGTAAAAGCGGGTTCATTCCATGAACGGACGCGATTTCTACTCATAAATATTGTAGAATATGCTCCTATAAAATATTCATGATTCAAAATCTCAAGTTTTCCATTTGTTTTATTCTTTGATAAAGCAGGAATTTCCTTTCCATGCAAATCCCCAATAGCATCTTTTAAGGTTTTCTTACTTTCACTAGTAGCCGTTGTTGGACTTGGAAATTGAAATTTTATATTTAAATCATTTCTAAACCCAATATAAAAAACTCGTTTTCTATCTTGAGGTACACCATAATCAGAAGCGTTTACAAGTGTCACAGAAACATCATATCCGCATTCTTTAAACATACCTAAAATATTTTGAACAGCCTCAGAATGTCTATTTGCTAACATTCCAGAAACATTTTCAGCTAAAAAAAACTTTGGTTTTTTATCTTTTAAAATTCGTATATAGTCAAAAAATAGCTGACCACGTGAATCATTAATTCCACGAAGAGAACCTGCTTCACTCCAACTTTGACAAGGAGGTCCTCCAATAATTCCGTCGATATCAGAAGGAAAATCTGATTCTTTTATGTTTCTTATATCACCTTTTATTAAAGGAGCTTTATGATTTTTTTCGTATGTATCCCAAATTGTTTTGTCATATTCATTTGCCATTGCAATTTCAAAACCAGCTTTTTCAAATCCTAAATCTAATCCACCTGCACCAGAAAATAAACTAATTACTTTCATTTTTTTCACCTTCAACAAAAAATGAAATAAGTTTAGCTGGAACCAATCTACTAGGATTATCAGGATTGTTAATTTTAATATTTTTTATGGATAAATTATTATTTTGACAAGACAAATTTTCTAATTCTAAATAATTTTCAAAAGAATAATATTTCTCTTCATTAATAATACACATAAAATTAAAATCTTTTGAATCATCTCTTTCATAATGTTTTTCAAATGTTTTAAAAGGATTTTCAATTCCCCACATTCCACGAACTCTTAAATATGTTATTCCTAATGGATCAACTCGATTTACATGACCAAGTTCGTTTGTTTCTGTAAATTCTATATATGGAATACTTTCAACACCTTCTTTTATTGTATTTTTTATTTTTTCATAAACTTCCTTAGAAGCACAATAATCTTCCCCGTAAACAAAAGCCAATGATGATAACCTTTCAGTTTTTTTATTTAATACACCAACTGCATAAATTATATCTTTTTCTGTCCAAGTTTCTGCTTCACGACATGCAGTTGAAATCATCGGACTATCAGAATAAAGTTTATGCTTTGGGTAACTTGAATTTAAAGCAAGAGCGGAATTTTTACTCTCTATTTTCTTTACCTCTATTGCATCTCCTCCCCAAAGCATTGCATCTGGTGGATTATTTTGATTTCCTGTATAGCTAAATGTATTCTGAATCATTGCATCTCTAACTTCTGAACTAACATCTTCTAAAACACCTGCAAATAAATCTTTTATGTATTCTTCCAATGATTCACCCATGTTATTGGCTCGATTTCTACTTAATGCATATTGTTTCAATTTATATTGGGGATTTGTTACTAAATTACAAATTGCATTAATTATGTTCATCAATGTGCTCCTTTACAATTGTATTATAATATACATCTTTACATTTGTATAGCTTTTATATTATATATTAATCATATCATATTTTTACACGCTTATCCACAAAACCACATTCGCATTTTGCTTTTTGTAAAAAAAGATGATGCCGAAGGAACAGACTTTTACTATCTTGGTAAAATGAATTATAATTCTTTTGAAGACACAACAATGAAATCTGGTGAATCTGTTGTAAAAATTCGCTTTGAGATGGAAACACCTGTTCCACAAAACCCATTTAATTATCTAGAAGGAGCCTAACCCAAAATGCAAGAACAATCCCCAAAAACCATCCACGTAGTTGCCGCCATTATTTTCCGTACTAACCCTGAAAAACCATCGCAAAAACAACTTCTTGCAACACAGCGAAGCTACGGAGAATTCAAAGGTGGCTGGGAATTTCCTGGAGGAAAAATCGAAGATGGCGAAACTCCAGAAGCGGCTCTAAAGCGAGAAATTAAAGAAGAACTTGCGGCCCAAATCCAAGTGAAAAATCTGCTTCACACAATTGTATATGATTACCCAACTTTTCATCTTTCTATGCAATGTTTTGAATGTGAACTTTTGGGTCAAAAAGAAATCTCTTTGCTAGAACACAATGCTGCAAAATGGCTTGATAAAACAAATCTTTACAGCGTAAACTGGCTCCCCGCCGACGTAGAAATTCTTCCTAAAATTGAAGAATTGTTGTAGACAGGAGGGGGAAAGCCTTCCCCTCGCTCCAAAGTCCTCGCTTTCGCTCCGGTCTTTTCCGCTACCCCCTTCTATCTTGTAAACAACTTCACTTTTTCGGTTTTACCACGAATATCTGCTTCGTCAACAAACACAAAATCATTTTGCCCCATAGAATTCTCGCCAACCACAGATTCCAAAATCAACTGGCAGGTGCTTTCCGAAATAAGCAAATCTTTTTGGTAAGATTTACAAAGACTTTCTATGCGGCTGGCTGTGTTTACGGTGTCCCCTATTACTGTGTATTCTATGCGATTTTCCGCCCCAATGTTACCGGCCAAAACGTCTCCAGAATGTAAGCCAATTCCAAAAGCAATTTGAGGAAAATCACTTCCTTCCAATTTTTTGTTCAAAGCAGCAAGAGCCTCTCTCATTTCCATTGCCGCATTAAAAGCATCCAAAGCATGATTTTCTGATTTTACAGGAGCGCCAAAAATTCCCATTACAGCGTCCCCAATATATTTGTTAATAATTCCGTGATTTTTAGAAATGCACTTTTCCATTTCTGTAAAATATTTATTCAACAAAGAAACAACTTTTTCTGGACTCATAGATTCAGACATTGCGGTAAAATTTCTAATATCACAAAACATAATTGTAACATTTCTAGTTTCGCCACCAAGAGCCACGTTCCCTTTTAAAAGATAATCTCGCACATTTGGATCAACAATTTTTCCAAAAGTAGAACGCATAAATTCTTTTTCTTTGATTGACTCCGTCATATCATTAAAAGCGTCGCTCAAAACGCCCATTTCATCATTAGAAGAAATGTTTACTCTGTAATCATAATTTCCTTTTTTAATTTCTTTTGTTTGAATTGTTAGTTTTTTCAAAGGAATTGTAAAAAGTTTCATAAAAACCACAGTCAGTGCTAATCCACTAAAAAGCAAAACAAAACTCATAACAATAGTATCAGAAGTGATTTTTATTCCGTAATTCAAATGCTCCGAAATATAAGCTGTTAATAAATATACAATTGGGAAAAAACAAATTGAAATATACAAAACAACAAACATCAAAGTTAAAGAAAGATTTTTTACCCCAGGAATTTTTGTTACTTCGCCCTTTGGAAAAAGTTTTGGTAAAACAGTTGCTCTATTTACAGTTGCCAAAACCAAATACGAAACAATAAAACTAAAAATCCCTTCAAGTGCCAAAAACAAAAGAGAATTTACAATAATATAAAATACTTTAATAGAAAGAACATGTTTTGCATAAAAAAGCACAATCAATTCTGCAAAAAAAGTTAAAATCCAGCCAAAAGCTCCAAGAAAAGAAAATCGTAAAGGCAAATTAATAATTTTTTTAGCAATTTCATCTTCTTTTTTTGCAAACAAAATAGAAAAACAATCTTTTAAACAGATTCCCGAAGGAATCACAAAACACAAAACTGTAATAAAATTTATTAACCATTGATTTTCGTCTGTAAAAGCTATCCATTTTACCATGCTATCTTCATTAACTGTTGGAAACGTTACAGTTGCCATTGGAATAAACATAATCATCAAATTGGCAAACAAAATGCTAGCATAATAAATCAAAGAAATCTTGAAACAATATTTTTTGTTGATATTTGAAATCATAAAAAGAGTTCCTCTTGGTTTGTGTTCAATTCTTTTATCAAACAAAAAAAATAGCTATTGATTTGAAACAGCAACAGATAAATCAAATTCTAATATAGGGTTATCCATATTTTTATTTGATAAAGATTTTATTTCTATTTTCGATTCTGGTATTTCAAGCCCCCAATTATCCCAGCCAAAGTAATTATTTCGAGCAAACAGTTCTATTTTTTTTTGTTCTGGAAACATTTTCGTTATACCTTCAATAACTTCTAAAGGTTTTTCACTATGCTGACTACGTGGAACAGAAACTAATTGTCGTATATTTCTTGCACCACGAGGAGTTGGTATACATCCTTTTTTTAAAACTATGCAAAACTCCGTTTGCGATAAAGTATATCTTCCAGGATTATGAATCTGTTTATCCCAGACAAAGGCAACTGTTTTATATTCAAACCCCCATGCAACTCCCAATTCAATGGAATTCGCAAATTGAGGACCCGTTGTCCACATAAATAATAAGCAATTGTTATCTGCAATAGAATTTATATCAAGTTTTTTCAAATCTTTTAATTTCACAGTAGGATATTTGAAAGATGCTGAACTAATAAAAATATTTTTTTCAAAACCCGTATTTATAGTTTTTATACTTGACTTATCATATTGCATTTTTCCACCATAATCCCAAGGGGGATCTGCATATATAATTTGATATTTTTCATTTGGTAATACAGGATATAGGTCTTCTAATGGATTTATTTTTGTTTTTTTCTTTGCTTCTATATTATATTTTGAATATCCCGAAACATGTGTATTTTCAGCCATTTCTTCCTTCCTTCGAGTAGTATAACAACAAAACAATAAACAATCAATAATGTTACTTATAAACCGTTGTGTTTTAAGTAACATTATCTTATTCTCATTTAGTATGATGGATGGTTCAATAAAAAGCCAATTTGGGAAACGTATTCAAACTTTAAGAAAACAACTTGGATTAAGTCAAGAAAGGTTTTCTTTGAAAATTGAAATGGACAGAACTTACTATGCTTCTGTTGAAAATGGAAAAAGAAATATTTCTTTAGAAAATATAAAAAAAATTGCTGATGGTTTTAATATTTCCATTTCCAAATTATTTGAGGAGATTTAAATTTGGGACATAAGGAATTAAGTAGCAGAGAGAATTGGGAATCAAAATCAGGAAAAAAAGCTCAAATAGCAGAACAAAATTTAATTAAGGCTTTCGAGAATCATTTTTTTAAAAGTGATTTTGAAATCATAGATCACCCAGCTCAATTAAAGAATTTATATTCACAAGTAAATCTTTCTAAAGAAGAAGAGAAACAAATATATAATCCAAATATCGATATATCAGAAAAGAAATGGGGTGTATCACCTGATTTTGCAATAAAAAATAATAAAACCCAAAAGATACTATTTGGAGAAATAAAACGTCAAGACGGTTGGGTTGAAGGGAAAAGTCCTAATGCTGGAAGGGGAAATGCTCATGAACGACTATGTAAATTATTTACTCCAGGATTATTAAAGGCTTACAGGACAATAAGTAAAATTGACGATCAAAATTTTTTACCTTTTTGGGTGGTATTTCAAGGAGATATAACTCGTGATCCCAAACGTGTTCGCGAAATTACGTATTGGTTTGACACATATAAGAGAAACTATTTCTTTTGGAGACCAACTATGACAGATCAAGACTTAATTCAGTTTTTCGAAAAATGGATAAAACAATATCTATTATAATTTGCAAAATATCCTTTTGCTATTTATGTTTTAACACTTTTTTGCCCCTAGAAAAATGTAAGTTTTATTGATTTTTCTCTTAGAAAAGTGTTATCCTTTCTTTTATGTTAAGAAATCTTTATGATAACTTGGTTACATGGAAAAGATTGGCTCTTATCTGTGTTTGGAAAAATAAAATTTTGCAAAGAGGATTCTAAAATGAAAACACAAAGCAAAAAATTGGTACTGGCAGCCATTGCCCTGATGGCACTGGTAACAATAGCCCTGCCGCTAGTTGGTTGCAAGAATGACACAACATCCTTCACAGAACCAGTAGAGTATACAGTTACCTTCAACACTAACGGAAGTACTGAGGTAGAAAGTCAAACAGTACAAAGTGGAGCCACCTTAAGTAGACCAGCTGGTACTCCTTCTAGGGAAGGTTATGAGTTTTTAGGTTGGTACAGCGAGTTTGACTTCACCAACCCCTATGACTTTAACAGTCCCGTAACAAGCAACTTTATCCTATATGCCAACTGGAAAGTTGAAATTACTCCCGAAGAGGATGATGTAATTGATAAACTTACTGGAGATGGTCTTTACACCCTTGTGGCAACAGGTGACTGGATGAATCCACAAGCAATTTGGACTGATTTGATAGCCGCTGGAATTACCGCAAAGATAAACCTAGACCTAAGAGATGTTACTGCTCTTATAAACATTGGTAATCAGGCATTTTCTGCTTGGGAAAATTTAACAGACATAAAACTCCCCGACTCTGTGACAAGCATTGGTAAATATGCATTCAGTGGATGTAGCAGATTAACAGGCATAAGAATTCCCGATTCTGTGACAACCATTGAAGAATTTGCCTTCCAGAATTGTAGTAGCTTAGTAAGCATAACCATTCCTAATGGGTGCAAACTCTTAAAGAACGAATATTCTATGACTGCAACAGTTTAAAAACCATAACTCTTCCAGACAATTTGGAAAGCATTGGTGAATATGCATTCAGTGGATGTAGCAGCTTAACAGGCATAAGTCTTCCTGAATCTGTGACAACCATTAATAACGAAGCCTTCGGTAGATGTAACAGCCTAACAACCATTACCATTCCCAGTGGAGTGAAAAATCTTAGCAACAGGATATTTTTTGAATGCAGAAATTTGGAAAGCATAACTCTTCACGAAAATCTTGAAAGTATTGAAGGGAGTGCATTCAGTGGATGTATTAGCTTAAAAAGCATAAATCTTCCCAATAGTCTTACAAGCATTGGTAGATTTGCATTTGGTAATTGTAGCAGTTTAACAGAGATATCCATTCCCAACAATGTAACATCCATTGGGGAGCTCGCTTTTTATGGATGTAAAAATTTAAAAAAAATTAGTATTTCCGGCAAAGTGACAAGCATAGGTGACGAGACATTCTTAGAATGTTACGAATTAGAAACCATAAATCTTCCTGATTCTGTAGAAAGCATTGGCAAAAAAGCGTTTTGTTTTTGTAGAAAATTAGTTACGCTTAAGATAGAAGCAGAAAATCCACCACAATTGGGAGAAAATGTATTTGAAGAAGTCACAAGTGATTTTAGAATACAGGTACCGAATAATTCTGTAGCTAGTTACAAGGCGGCAGATGGTTGGAATGTTTATGCTGAAAAGATTGTAGGGTATTAAAATATCCTTTTCAGTATTCGTTAAAATTTATACGATAGGAACTTGCCTTTGGGTAAGTTCCTTTTTTGTGGACTTGGGGGTTGAAGTTGTTGCTCCTTCTCCAACTAAAAATCTAGCCGGATTAATTATTTCTATTCGCCACACTTGTCCCATAGAACTGCTACATAAAAAACAACACCCCTCTCTACTCTTTCTTTTTTTTCTGGTCAAGTAAACTGTTTCTTTCCCAAAAAACGCCGTCGGAATAGCCTTGAATTGAAGAATCTTTTTCTGCCATTAGTAAACGTTTTTCTGCCCACAAGCAATATTCTTGGTTCATTTCGATTCCGCAATAATTTCTTCCAAGTTTTTTTGCCACAACGCTTGTAGTTCCGCTTCCTAAAAATGGGTCAAAAACTATATCGCCCGGTTTTGAAGAAGCCAAAATTAGTTTTGCATAAAGTTTTTCTGGTTTTTGAGTTGGATGATCTGTGTTTTCGCTCATTGACCAAAATGGAATTGAAATATCGTCCCAAAAATTTGAAGGATAAGTGATTCTAAAGTTTCCATCTTCGCTTTGATTCCAATCTTTTGGTTTTCCATCCACTTTGTATGGAGCAATGACTTTGCGTTTCATTTTTACCGATTCAACATCAAAATAATAATCCTTTGGATTTTTTACCGCAAACCAAATATCTTCCATTCCGTTTTTCCAATTTGATTTTGCACCACGGCCTTTTTCACGCTGCCAAGTAATTCTGTTCAAAATAGATAATTCTTTTTCAATAGCCCGCTGCAAAGAGGATGTACATTTCCAGTCGCCACACATATAAAGAGAACCATTTGGCTTTAATTTTTTACATACTTGTGGAAACCAAGTTTCCAAATATTCGTCAAAAGATTCATCGCTGCGAGAATTAAATTTAAATCCATTAAAATTTTTTGTAAGATTGTACGGAGGGTCAATAATAATCAAATCTGCAAAATTATCCGGAACAAATTCCAACATCTTCAAAACGTCCCCATTCAATGTTTTGTTCAACACATCTGGATTTTCTTTTAATGTTTCTTCCGTTGCCAATCTGCTTTTCAATGATTCAATTTCTTCTATCGACAAGGTTAAAGTTCTATTGTTTTTTGCCCTCTCTTTTTGTTGCATAAAATTATTATACATACTAAATGGATTTTTTTGAACGAAAAAAGTAATGATTTTAGTATTAAACAATAGATAATTTATGCTAAAGGTTTTTGGAACATACCAATAAACATAATTGGTGAATGTACAGGACTTCCTATAGAAAGGATTGAACAGTTAGCAAAAGAAATAAAGACTGAAAACACACATGCCTAATAGCACAAAAAAAGCCGTGACATACAACCTTGCCTGCGTCCCTCTTGCCTTCCCCGGCTATTTCTACAGCTCCATTCCATGTGCGGTTTCCCGTTTTTATCGTACGGCGGTCGGTCTTCCACGTAACATAGAAAGATGGAATGTAAACATTTCCCGCCGCCGGCACGGAGGTCGGCAAACGGTGACGTGTGCGACGTTTTTGCAAGGCAAAAACTCGCCGTCAGTGATTGGCAAGGAAGCCAATCACCGACAGCAACCCAGACATTTGCAAGGAACTTTTAGAGCGGCTCTTGAAAATTAAGATTGAAAAGCTTGATTACCCAGAAATGGAAAAAACCATTAGTCCCTACTACGAAACTAGAGGTGTCCGACTTGATGTCTATATCAAGGACAGCAACAAAGTCTTTGACATTGAACTCCAAAACTCAACGGATTCTAGCCTGGGCCTACGTACTCGCTACTACCAATCCATGCTGGACACCGACAACTTGCTTAAAGGGCAGCATTGCACGGAACTTCCAGACAGTTACATTGTTTTCATCTGCAAAAACGACCCTTTTGAAAAAGAACTCCCTGTTTATACTTTCCAGACTCGTTGCATAGAAGATAATAATCTTACATTAAAAGACAACGCTATAAAAAAGATTTTCAATGCAAAAGCCTACAACAAAGAAAAAGACATAGCAATAAAGTCGTTTTTGCAGTATATTAACAACAACAAGCCTGTTGACGATTTTACCCGCCGGCTAGATTCTTTTATTCATAAAATAAAACAAGAAAAAAGCCTTGACATACAACCGTGCAAGGCTTTCGTCCAGACATAGAAAAGTGTTATTCTTTATATATAGCCATCTTGACAATTTTGAAATTGAATTCCATAATATTTGAAGTATGATTTATAGAAATTTTGAAAACATAATTAAAACCGCTCTTCAATTTTTTCCTTGCGTAACATTAACAGGAGCGAGACAAACTGGAAAAACAACATTGTTAAAATCAATGTTACCAAATTACAATTACATTTCTTTGGATTTACCAAGTATTGCCTCAATGGCTGAAGAAACTCCTGATGCTTTTTTTGAAAAATACAAAACACCTTTAATAATTGATGAAGTGCAATATGCACCAAAACTATTTAGATACTTAAAAGATAAATTAGATCAAAATCGACACGAAATGGGACAA
>JAGARN010000007.1 GCA_017622235.1 Spirochaetaceae bacterium
AATTGTTCAATTTTTGTTACAGGAAGCAATTCAACACTTTTATCTGGGGAACTTGCTACACTTCTTGTAGGTCGAACTGTTGAATTTCAAATAATGCCATTTTCATATCAAGAAGCTATTGAATTGTTCGAAATAAATGAAAAAACTCTTCGCGAAAATTTCATAATTAATTATATCAAATGGGGGGGAATGCCCCAAAGATTTGTTTTTGAAGATGAAAGTGAAATAAAAAAATATTTGGAAGATGTCTTTAAGGGAATTGTAGAAAAAGATATTTATAAAAGGGATTCAAATATTGAAAAATACAAATTCAATACAATTTCGAGTTATGTGCTTTCAAATGCCGGAAAGGAATTTTCAGCAGAAAAGATAACAAATTATTACAACACCCAGAACGAAAAAAATAAAAAAGGAATAGAAAAAAAGACAATATATAACTATGCAGAAAAACTTGAAAAGGCATATCTAATATCAAGAGTAAAAAGATTCAATATTGTAGGTAAAGAAATATTAAAAACAATAGAAAAACATTATGCCATTGATACAGGATTTAGAACAATAAATACAAATCTAATAAATTATGAAGATACATTTTTTTTGGAAAACATCATTTATAATGAACTCATATTAAGAGGCTACACAGTTTATACGGGAAAAACCTATAAAGGAGAAATTGATTTTGTAGTAATTGACGGCAAAAAAAAATGTTTTATTCAAGTATCATATTTAATGCCTAATGAAGAAACAATAAAAAGAGAATTTGAAGCCTTTAAGCCAATAAAGGATTCTTCCCCAAAATATGTTTTGTCATTGGATAAAATAGATCTATCTCATGATGGAATTACTCATATAAATATTGAAGATTTTTTATTGCATAAAAAAGAATTGTATTTTGCTTAAAAAAAGGGGAAAATTATGGACTTAAATCAATTTAAATGGATGCGAGAATCTGCAAGTTATTCTGTAACTTCGGACAAAATTGAAATTATTACAAAACCTCACACCGATTTGTGGCAAAGAACTTATTATCATTTTAGAAATGATAACGCACCTGTTTTTCAGATGGAAACAGAAGAAAAATATTTTTCATTTACCGTAAAAACTGAGTTTGATTCCAAACGCCGATTTGACCAATGCGGAATTGTAATGTATCTTGATTCAGAAAACTGGCTAAAAGCATCTATTGAATACGAAAATCAAAGCTTTCAGCATTTGGGAAGTGTAGTTACAAATAACGGATATTCAGATTGGGCAACAACAGAAATCCCTGCAAATGTAAAATCAATGTGGTATCGCTTTAGTCGCCGAGAAGATGATTATTGCATTGAATGTTCCGAAGACGGAATTACTTTTAAGCAAATGCGAATCTGCCACATGTGGAAAGGCAACGGAAAAATTAACTTTGGAATTTACGCTTGTAGTCCAGAAGAATCATCTTTTAAAGCAACGTTTACAAACTTGAGTTTTGGCGAATGTAAATGGCTTGCCCACGATGGTCAGAAACCTGATGAAGTGTAGAATTATGAGGCATCAATATATTTAGAGAATTAGTTCGTAAAAATAAAGAAATATCAAAAGAAGAATGCATTGAAATCTTAAAAACAGAAAAGCGAGGAGTGCTTTCGGTAAAAGGGTGAAATTCACAAATCTACAGATATTCAATGGGAAGAGCTAATAGATTTTCACGTAAATATAGTTTTTTGTCTGTTAAACACAGGATTACGCCCATTCCTCTTGATTTTTCTGGAATCCTATCAAGAATTTGATTTGTGGCTCCCATTGAAGATTTTGGATTTCCTGTCATTTTAATTTCAATAGGATACAAAATTCCATTTTCTTCCAGAATTAAATCAATCTCATTTTCAGATTTTACGTTTTTATCTTTTCCTCGATAGTAAAAGATATTAAATCTGTAGTCTTTTCCTTCATTTATATAGGATTTTAAGACTTCAGCAACAACAAAGGTTTCAAACATATTTCCAGCTACAGCAGAACTTTTTAATGCGTCGGGTGTAAGCCATCTTGTTAAATAGCATGCCAAGCCTGTATCTCTAAAATATATTTTTGGAGATTTTATTGCTCTTGAAAGTATACTTGCACTATAAGGTTGTAGCAAATAAACAATTCCTGTGCGTTCCAAAATTGAAATCCAGTTTTTTATTGTAGGTTCACTTATTCCAACTTCACTTGCAATATTTGCGTAATTTAAGATTTCACCAGTTCGTGCAGCAACAGAAGTAAGAAATTTTGTAAAAGTAACACTGTCAGTGGAAATAAGTTCATTAATATCTCTTTCAAGGTAAGTTGAAACATAAGATGAATAATATTCTTGCCAATCTCTTTGTGAATTATACATTTCTGGATATGAACCTGTATGTATAATTTTCCATAAATCTGAATATGCTTTTAGTTCATTTTCTCTTTCTTTTAAATATTCATCAGTAGGAACAAAATGTCTATTAAAATCGATATTAAAAATTTCACGTAGAGAAAGACCTGCTAATTCTGTGATTGCAACTCTTCCCGCCAAAGATTCGCTCATTCCTTTCATAAGTTCAAGCTTCTGTGAACCTGATAAAATAAACATTCCCATTTTGTCTGATTCATCAACTTTTAGTTTGATTTCTTCTAAAATATCATTTTCCTTTTGAACTTCATCTATAAAAAGAGGGCATGGGTTATTTAGAAAAAAAAGTTTTGGTTCTTCTTTTGCTTGAAGTCTTGTTAATCTGTCATCAAAATTCGCTTTGTTAAAATATGGAAAATCGTGTTTTATTAAGGTTGATTTTCCAACTTGTCTAGGACCTGTAACAAGTACACATTTTGTAGATTCAATTCGTTTTTGTAAAATAGGAGTAATTGCCCTTTTGATGTAATTCATAAAACCTCTTTTAGCGACTAATATAAAGTCTAATTTTATTTTAGTCGCTAAAAATCAAAAAGTCAATTTATTTTTTGTTGTCATAATAATGCCATATTGCAACTTCGGTGAAAGGTGAAAAAATAACCCAAAAAAAATATTGAGTGATAATCATAAAAAACATTTAGCGACTAATCTAAAGTCTGATTTTAGTTTAGTCGCTAAAGTCATTTAGGGGCTAATACAAAACCTAAAAACGGCCAAGTCAAGGGCTTGAAGGTCGTGTCCCTTGACTGGACGTATTTTGTAAAACAATCTAAAATTGATTAAATCATTGACAATAACTGAATTTATGATATTGTTGAAAGTAATGTTATAAAAATTGATGTATGATATAATGAAATAGAAGCTAAATTAACAAAAATGATTATTTTGATAACAGGGGCATCCCACACCGGAAAAACTTTATTTGCTCAAAAATTGCTGGAAAAATACAAATATCCTTATCTTTCAATAGACCATTTAAAAATGGGATTAATTCGCAGCAAAAACACAAATCTAACTCCCTGCGATGACGAAAAACTTACAGATTATCTGTGGCCAATAGTTCGAGAAATGATAAAAACCGCAATCGAAAATAATCAAAATCTGATTGTGGAAGGTTGCTACATTCCTTTTAGTTGGCAAAAAGATTTTGAAAGTGAATATCTGAACAAAATAAAATATTATTGTCTTGTTTTGAGCCAAAACTATATAAAAAAACATTTTGACGACATAAAAAAATATGCCAACGCCATAGAAAATCGCCTTTATGACGATTGTACAATGGAAGAAGTTCTAAAAGACAACGCTTCCTACTTTGAACAAGCAAAAAAACACAATCTGAATTGCATATTAACAGAAGAAAAGTATGAAATTGATGCAGATGAAATACTTCTTTGAGTTTGAAAAAAAAATCAGAAATTACGTTAGTAAATTTCCAATCCGTGTGGCAAAAAAATTACAGTTAAGTAAAAAAAATCGAAAATCTCTAAAAATTACTTTACTATACAAAAGAATAGTTGTATAACAGGGATGTTGTCATCTTGAGCGAGAACTTTGAAGTGGGGAGGTTTCCTATGATGAATATTATTTTAATTACAATTTTAATCCTCATTGTAGGAAGCATCTGTTTTTATCTTTACAAACAAAAAAAGAAAGGCAATCATTGTATCGGCTGCCCTTACGCTGGAAAGTGCGGGAAAAAAAATCCGTGCAATTATACTAAATAATTTTTCACTGAATTTGTTTTCATTATAATTGTAATAATTATCAAACAGAAATCTCGCAGTTCTTCCCTCTTCCCGTCCCTTTTTTCCACTTTTTCAAAACTTGTGTTATACTATTTTTATGCAAGAAAAATCATCGGTTTTTACAGAATATCCTCGTCCACAACTTAGGCGGGAATCTTTTTTTAATTTGAACGGAAAATGGTTGGCAAATGAAAGTGAAATTATTGTGCCTTTTCCGCCGGAATCAAAAGCTTCGGAATATAATGGAAAACTTTGTGCAACTTATGAATATAAAAAGGATTTTGAACTTCCAGATGATTTTGTGGCAGCACTAAAAAATCAAAATCAAAAAAATCGGGTAATTCTTCATTTTGGGGCGGTCGATCAAAAAGCTACAGTTTTTGTAAATGATATTTTTGTGGGAAGTCATCTTGGCGGCTATCTTCCTTTTAGTTTTGATATTACAGATTATCTTGAAAATTATTCTGAAAAGCAGAAAATCACTTTGGTGGCAGAAGACAATTTGAATCATTTTTTTCCTTATGGGAAGCAGAAAAAAAATCGGGGCGGAATGTGGTACACTCCAGTTAGTGGAATTTGGCAGACAGTTTGGATGGAAATTGTGCCAGAAATCTACATTTCAAAAATCAAAATTCATCCAGATACAAAAGGTTTTAATTTATTTGTGGAAACAACTGACACCACAGAATGCAAAAATGATGAACTTCCACTTGCAAAATCTGATGTCGCTAACAAAAATGATTTTTACTTTAGAGTCTTGATTAAAGGAAAATCTGGAAAAACTTACACTTTTGATTTTTCAGAAACAGATTTTAGAATTGATTTGATTGATTCAGATTTGCAAACAAAAGATGATTTTGAACTTTGGACTTGCGAAAATCCCAATCTTTATGATTTTTCTGTTAGTTTGTTTTTGTCAAAAGAAGATTTAGAAAATCAAAATGCAAAAGATAAAATTGAATCTTATTTTGGATTGCGAGAAATTTCTATTTTGAAAATTGAAGGAAAAAATCGCATTTGTTTAAACAAAAAACCAGTTTTTTTGCACGGCGTTTTGGATCAAGGGTATTTTGTAGATGGAATTTATCTTCCAAAATCTGAAGAGGGTTTTAGAAAAGACATTCAAAATATGAAAAGTCTTGGAATTAACACTTTGCGAAAACACATTAAAATTGAGCCAGAAATTTTTTATTACGAATGTGATAAAGCGGGAATGCTTGTTATGCAAGATATGGTGAACAACGGTTCCTATAATTTTATTCGGGACACAGCAATTCCTACAGTTTTTTCAAAAAAAGGATTAAGATATCATCTAAAAGATAAAGAGCCAAAATCAAAACTTAAACAATTCTTTTTGGAACACAGCAAACAAACAATCCAACATTTGCATAATCATCCTTGCGTAGTTTATTACACAATTTTTAATGAAGGATGGGGACAATTCAACGCAAATTACGCTTACAAAGTTTTAAAACAAGTTGATTCTTCACGGATTTACGATACTGCTTCGGGATGGTTCAAAAATCCAAAATCTGACGTAGAAAGCGACCACATTTATTTTAAAACCCCGTCTTTGATTGACAGAGCAAAAAAATGCAAAAAGCCTTTGATAATTTCGGAATGTGGTGGCTACACTTTGGCGGTAAAAAATCACCTTTGGAACCCAAAAGCAAAATACGGTTACGGAAGTTGCAATTCTAGCCAAGAACTTACCCAAAAAATTGTGGAAATGTACCAAAAGATGATAATTCCAGCGGTAAAAGAGGGAATCTCTGGCTGCGTTTACACCCAACTTAGTGACGTAGAAGACGAAATCAACGGATTTTTCACTTACGACCGAGAAATTTGCAAAGTGGAAAAAGAAAAGATGAAGGAAATTGCAGCTATTTTTTATTCACTAATGTAAAACTTTCTTCTGTAAGATTTTTTACGCAAAGTTGCGTCTTTTACCTGCAACCGCACCGCCGGCGTGGTTGCGGTAAAAAAAATCCAAGGTAGTAAAAAAATCTTACAAAAGAAAATTTCAAGAAATGACAAAAGCCCTAGTTTATGATACTAATATATTTTATGGGGAGAGGATAAATCTTATGACACAGATACAAGATATGTTGTTTGAAAAACAAGATTTAACTTACAAAGATTTTCATGGTAAACTTATGCCAACAATTAATCAAAATACAATAATTGGTGTTAGAATTCCAATTATTAGAAAATTGGCAAGGGAATTATATAAAACTGAACCTGAACTTGTAAAAGTTTTTTTTAAAAAGCTTCCTCATAAATACTACGAAGAAAACAATCTTCATGCTTTTTTAATTGAACAAATCGACGATTTTTCAGAATGTATTTTACAAACAGAAAAATTTCTGCCATATATTGACAACTGGGCAACCTGTGATAGTTTAAAACCGAAGATTTTTAAAAAAAATCTTTCTCAGGTTTTGGAGTTTTCAAAAAAATGGATAAAAAGCAATCATACTTATACAATTCGTTTTGCAATAGGGTGTTTAATGAATTATTTTTTAGATGACAATTTTTCTCCTATTTTTTTTGAATTAGTCTGTTCAACAAAAAATCAAGACTACTATGTTAAAATGATGCAAGCATGGTATTTTGCTACTGCTATTGCAAAGCAGTATGACTATGCGTTAAAGATAATTCAAGAAAAACGCTTAGAAAGCTGGACCCACAATAAAGCAATTCAGAAAGCATTGGAAAGTTTTCGAGTTTCAGAAGAACATAAAATCTTGTTAAAAAACTTAAAAATATAATTTTAAAACTCTGTTAATATAACATTATTTGTTAGTTAGAAATAAGTTAAAGTTTAAATTTTACGTGTCGTTTATCCTGAAAAAAAATACAATTAGAGTGTAAGGTTGAACAGACTTTACATTCTAATTGTAGGAGTTAAACGATGCTAAAAGCAAACAGATTTTTTTGTAAAAAAGAAAACCCTGAAGTTGGTATTTTTTGGATTTATCACGGAAGAATTATTTTTAAAAATTCTGTTCCTGTTGAACAAGGTATACCCTATGGAGAAGCAATAAACGGACATAAAGATCATTGTGATTATTGGGATGAACTTGATGAACAAGGAAAACTTGAATGGCTACCTTTAACTTTTAGAAGTGAATATTTTTCTCTCCCCAGAGGAAGGGTGGTATATCACAGGGATACAAACAGTTTTTGTGTTCTACACGGAAACAATGTGTCGTTGTGGGATTTATATTGTGTAACAAAATCATTTAATTTGCCAAAATCTAACACAACATTCGAGCAAGATATTCATTATTTTGATTTATCAGACAAAGAATGGAAAGATCTTTTATATGTAATGCCAAAGCATTTAGCAGGCTTTAATTAACATCTATTGAATAAATGAATCGGTCAAAATATAGATTCCCATAGATGTATTTTTTGCTCGCACTTTCGCTCATATAGATTAATTTGTTGTTATAAACATCTAAATCTTCGCTCATAGGTGGTAGAGAAAGTACTTCGCTAGGTTCTCCAAGAAAACATACTTCAACCTCTTGCATATATTTTCCAGTCATAATTTGCTGATCTGGCTTATATACCAAGAATTCCGAAGGGTTAAGTCGATAGCTTTTTGAAAGAATAATTGTTCCGTCTTGTAATATTGCAAAACCTTGAATATGATTTCCAACTGAGTAAATGGCAACAGGTTCAGAAAAATCATCTTTTTTATATTTTGAAACAATCGCTTTATGATTTACTCCATTATAACTAAAATCATTAGTGCAAATATATTTTTCGCTATCGTTAAATTCACCTACATATGCAAAATCTTCTTTTGTAAAGACAAAAGAAGAATGGTTGTTAACTTGAATCGGTTCTCCGATTTCTATTGTTTTATCTACTGCTGAATCAGCAGGAAAGAAAAATAAGCCGACACCTTCATTTGCAAGGTAAAAATAACCATCTGTGTATTGTAAACCACCTGTGTGACCATAAAAATCTTGTCCATTGCTTTTCAAAACGTAAAATACTTCTTCATTTGTTTCTGGATTGATTTTATAAATTCGAGAAGCACTTCCGTCTTTCATATAACCAGTTGTATAAAAGCACTTGTTATCATAATTCCATGTTAGCCCTTGTGGAACAAAACCGTCGTTTAAGCCAGGGTTTTTTGTTATCTTTGTTCGGATTGCAAAGCCATTATTGTACTTTATTAAGCCAAAAACAATAACAGAACACCATATAGTTATGAAAACTATTACAAGACCAAATAAAAAATATTTTAAAGCTGTTAATGATTTTTTCGGTGTAAACACATACTAAAATAAAATTTTATTCATTAAGTGTCAATTCATTTTTAACTTTTCTTTGATTGATTCCTTAATGGTTTAAAATTATTTTTTTACGTAATATTATAAAAGTACTTTAACCTAAGAAATTAAAAATTGACTACTAAAAATACTTTAAAACAAAGTTTTACATCTATATCAATAATATTTTCAGAAATTTTATGGGGATTTAGTGGATTATTTGTTTGTAAATTAAACCCTCTTGTTACCACTAAAATAAAAAGACCGAGAACTAGAAAACAAATTTCAAAGTCCTCGGTCTTGATTTAGTTAAGTAAAAGGCTTAGCCAATTACAACTTTTAGTGTCGCTTCTTTTGCACCATCTTTTACTTTAACAAGTGAACCGTCTACAGAACCTTCACCATTAACCATAGATACAGCAACAGCACCAGATGGATTGTTGTTTTCGATTTCAATCTTGTAAGTGCAGCCGCGGAATTTACGGGTAACTACAGCACTCTTTACATGAGCTGGTAACCTTGGTTCCACACGCAAGCCGTCATATTCACCACGCACGCCGCAAATCCATTGTGAAAGGGCCACGAAGTTCCATGCGGCTGTTCCTGTAAGCCAGCTGTTTTTTGCTTCGCCATGGCGGCGTGCAGTTTTTCCTGCAATCATCTGTGCGTAAACATAAGGCTCCAAGCGGTGTACTTCGCTAATGTCTTCCAAGAAGGCCGGTGCGATTTTTGTGTAATATTCCCATGCCTTGTCTGGACGACCTGTCTTGACTTCTCCAATAATTACCCAAGGGTTGTTGTGGCAGAAGATACCTCCGTTTTCCTTGTATCCTGGCGGATAGGAAGAAACTTCACCAAGCTCTATGTGATAGTCTTTGTATGGCGGGTCAAGGATTACAATTCCGTATTTTGAGTCCAAGTGTTTTTTCACGCTGTCCAAGGCCTTTGTAGGATAACCTTTGTCCGCACCAATCTGTGCCATTGAACCAAATCCCTGTGTTTCAATGAAGATTTTTCCGTCTTCACATTCTTTTGAACCGATTTTGTTTCCGGCATCGTCATAAGCACGTAGATACCACTCTCCGTCCCAACCTGTCTTGCAAATCTGTTCTGCCATTTCCTTTGCAGCGTTTTCTGCGAAAGTTGCTTCTGATTCGTCGCCCATAATGCGGCACATTGCAGCGTAATCTGGTGCAACGTAAACAAACATCTGTGCAATCATCACAGATTCGGCGTTTTCACCGTCTTTGTTCGTACAAGTCTGGAATGAGTCGTTGGGGTCTGTACTAAAGCAGTTCAAGTTGAGGCAGTCGTTCCAGTCGGCACGTCCAATCAAAGGCAACCCGTGTGGTCCTTTGTGGGTTGTGATGTAGCGGAAGGAACGCTTTAAATGCTCAAACATTGTTGCGGTGTTGTTTTCGTTGTTGTCAAAAGGAACTTGTTCCTTCAAGAAATCAGTGTCGCCTGTTTCCTTGATGTAGCCTCCAACGCCCAAAATCAGCCACAACGGGTCGTCGTTGAAGTTGGAGCCGATGTCGGCGTTTCCACGTTTTGTCAAAGGCTGGAACTGGTGGTACGCACTTCCGTCTTCAAACTGTGTGGCGGCAACGTCGTAAAGTCGTTCACGCAAGCGGCTCTGCGGCAGTTGGTGGACAACGCCAAGCATATCCTGGCTTGTGTCACGGAAGCCGATTCCTCTACCGATTCCGCTTTCAAAGTAAGAGGCGGAACGAGCGAAGTTGTATGTGACAACGCACTGGTACTGATTCCATACTGCCATGCGATCCAGTTTTTCGTCGCCAGTTTTAAGTGTGAAGTTGGAAAGCATTTCGTTCCAGAAATCTTTGAGCTGGTCAAATGCTTTTTGAACCTGTTCTGGTGTTGCAAAACGCTTCTGCAATTCAAGGGCTTTTTCTTTGTTTATTACACGCATTGCCGGATTTGTCTGCAAAAGACCTGCCTCTGGTTTTGCCGCCCATTTTTTGTCCAGTTCGTTTTCAATGTAGCCCAAAACAAAGATGAAGGTCTTTGACTCTCCGTCTTTGAGTTCCACGTTTATGCGGTGGCTTGCAACTGGCGACCATCCGTCTGCAACAGAATTTTCGCTTTTTCCTGCCACAACGGTTTTGGGTGCGTCGTAGCCGTTGTTAAGACCAAGGAATGTTTCTCTGTCTGTGTCGAATCCGTCTATAGGTACGTTCACAGAATAAAAGGCAAAGTGATCGCGGCGTTCACGGTATTCTGTCTTGTGGTAAATCGCACTTCCGCAGATTTCAACTTCACCAGTGGAAAAGTTGCGCTGGAAATTTGTCGTGTCGTCATGGGCGTTGTAAAGACACCACTCAATATATGAAACAAGCGAAAGGTTCTTTGTTGAACCGCTGTTGTTTGTCAATGTAACTTGCTGGACTTCTGCGTTCTCCCCATTGGGAACCATGAAAAGTACGTCTGCCGTAACACCGTTCTTTGTTCCCTTGATTTTTGAATAGCCAAAGCCGTGGCGACATTCGTAGGAATCCAATGCCACACGGCAGGGTTTCCAGCCGGGATTCCAAATGGTGTCTCCGTCTTTGATGTAAAAATAACGTCCGTTGTTGTCCAGCGGCACGTCATTGTAGCGGTAACGAATAAGGCGTCTTAGGCGTGCATCTGTGTAGAAAGCATAGCCACCAGCAGTGTTGGAGAGAATAGAGAAAAACTTCGTATTTCCAAGGTAGTTAATCCAAGGATAGGGAGTTTCCGGTGTCTCAATGACATATTCCCGTGTTGCGTCGTCGAAATGTCCAAAGCGCATCTTTTATAACCTCTTATAAGAAATTGATAGTTAGTGTGTATAAGGATAGCATAGAAAAATTCATATGTCAAACGATTATATTCCAAAAAATGATATGATAGCAAAGCTAAAATTTTTTGTGAAAAAATAATCAATATGGTGTATAATTAAGTAAAGGGTATGGACAAAAGAAATAAGAGATTGTACAATAAATGTACAATCTTCTTTTATGTTTTCAGGATGGTGAATTATGGCTATTTGTCTCTATAATGGAACTTTAATTAGTGGTTTTTCTGTGATGGAAAAATGTGCTGTTTTGATTGAAAATGGAAAAGTTGAGGATGTTTTTAGTCAAAAACGATTCGAAAAAAAACATTTTGATTCTAGTACTAAGTTGTTTGACGTAAATGGTGCATATATTTCGCCTGGTTTTATTGATACTCATATTCACGGTTTTAATGGACACGGAACAGAAGATATGAGTGTTGATTCAATTTTGGCAATGTCTGCGGATTTAGCTGGTTACGGTGTAACAGCTTTTAATCCAACTTTGTATTCTTCAGAAGAAGAAACTTTGCTCAAGGCAATGAAAGCTGTAACTGATGCTATGGGCAAAGAGCAGGGTGCAAAAATTATGGGTATTCACCTTGAAGGTCCTTTTGTTTCTCCGGAAAAAGCTGGAGTTCAACGACCAGAAACCATAAAAGCTGTTGACTTGGATATGATGGAACGCTTGTGGACTGGTGCAGATGGAAAAATCGTGAATATGACCGTAGCTCCAGAAATTAAAGGAATGAGAGAACTGGCCCTTTATTGTTTAAAAAGAGGTATAGTTTTGCAGGCTGGTCATACAAATGCCATGTACGAAAATATGGTAGAAGGTATGCAGGCAGGAATTTTACATTCAACACATTTGTTTAATGCCATGAGTCAGATGCACCACAGAAACCCAGGTGCGGTCGGTGCCGTTTTAATTCATCCAGAGATGGCTTGCGAAGTTATTGCAGATGGAGTACACGTTCATCCTGATTTGCTAAAGCTGCTTCAGCGAGACAAGCCACTGGATAAAATTGTTCTGGTTACTGACGCACTAAAACCTACAGAGCAAAGTGGCGATGAGCTTTTTGCTAACGGTGAGCAGGTTATATTTCAAGATGGTTGTTTTCATCGCAAAGTGGACGGCGTAATAGCTGGTTCTGCTTTAACAATGATAAAGGGAGTAAAGAATCTTGTTGATTATGGCTTTCCTATAGGTGATGCTGTCCGATGTGCTTCTAGTAATCCAGCTCAGATTTTGCGGTATAACACAAAAGGACAACTCATTCCAGGCTATGATGCAGATATAGTTGTATTTGACAGACATTTTAACGTACTTGCGTCCATTATAGCTGGAAAAATGACTAAGAATATTTTATAATGGTATGTGGCGGAAAATCTGTTGCTAGATACCGTGTTATGGAGGTGAACATATGAGATTAATTGTAAGACCAGATTATGAATCCTGTTCTACTTGGGTAGCAAACCACATTGCTGCAAGAATAAATGCTGCAGCTCCTACAGCGGAAAAACCGTTTGTGCTAGGATTGCCTACAGGTTCTACTCCCCTTGGAACATATCGCCGCCTTATTGAATTAAACAAGGCTGGAAAGGTTTCTTTCAAAAATGTAATAACTTTCAATATGGATGAATATGTTGGTTTAGACGCAAAGCATCCTCAGAGTTATCATTATTTTATGTGGAGTAATTTTTTTGACTATATCGATATCAAAAAAGAGAATGTGCATATACTTGACGGTATGGCAAAAGATCTTGAAGCGGAATGTGCTGCATACGAAAAAGCTATAGAGGCGGCAGGAGGAATAGATTTATTTTTAGGTGGAGTTGGTGTTGATGGTCATATTGCATTTAACGAGCCAGGTTCTTCTTTAGTTTCAAGAACTAGAATTAAAACTTTAACATCTGACACAATACAAGTTAATTCACGATTTTTTGACGGAGATATTTCAAAAGTTCCAACTACAGCTTTAACTGTAGGTGTAGGGACGATAACAGATGCAAAAGAAGTTGTGATTATCGCAACTGGACATAACAAAGCTGTAGCAGTTCGTCATGGTGTAGAAGAGAGTATTTCACAGATGTGGACAATAAGCCGTTTGCAGATGCATCGCCATGCTGTAATCGTATGTGACGAAGATGCAACTGACGAACTTAAAGTTGGTACTGTAAAATATTTTAAGGATATAGAAAAAAATAATATGGATAATAGCCTTTAGTTTGTTATAGTTGCTAATTGATTTTGTAAAACCGTTTCTGCATATATCTTTGTGGAAGCGGTTTTTTTATTGAGGAATATATTGTTATAGTATGCAATGCAATATATTGTCAAAGAGTGTTATTATATAGTATAAAATAGGAATGAAAAGTAATATATGTATAAAACCGAAGTTGTTGTTTTTAGTGTTAATTTTATTTGCGACTATATTCTGTGGCTGTCACGGAAAGACTGGTCCCATAGAACTTAAAGTTGTTAATTATTACGATTTGACTAGTGTAAATGCTGCAGAAGAAATTACGGCTGTATGGGAAAAATTCCAAGAGCAAAATCCTGATATTAAACTTATAAGGGAAGATTACTTTAATGATGTGTATCACCTCAAAATAGAGGAATATATTGAATCAGGTAATATTCCTGATGTTATGTATATGTGGCCTTCTGGACGTTCTTCTGAGCGATTGCATTTAGAAAATTTGGTTAAAGATTTGCGTCCTTTTTTAGAAAGAGATGGGCTTGTGGCAGCATACAATCCTGCGGCATTAGAAAAGCAACTGGGCGGTTTTCTTGGGGAACTGCCAAATGGAATGACCTACACTTCTGTACTTTATGCAAACACTCAGGTCTTAGAAGAATGTGGGCTTGTTCCTGCTACTACCTACGAGGAACTTGTGGCTCAAGTTCCTGTTTTGGCGGCAAAGGGGCATGAAACTTTGCTTATGGCAAATTCAGAGCAGTGGGTAATGCAGTCTTGTCTATTGAGTTTGCTTTTAGGCAGGTTTGGTGGTCCATATTGGGCAGATCATGTGAAAAATGGGACTTTACGTCTTACTGATGAAAAATTACTTAAAGCTTTCCAGTTTTTACAGCAGTTATGTGATGACGGAGTGATTTCAAAAAATACCTTTGATGTAAATTATAGCGAAGTTGTAGAAGCTTTTTCCATGGGGAAGGGTGCGTATATGCTAGATGGGGACTGGCGGCTTAGTTCTTTTGTTACAAATTCGGATACGGGGCAGGCTTTGTTTTCTTTGCAACACCAAGAAAAGGTAGATATGTTAGTTTTTCCTGTGATACCAGATTCTGTTCACTCAAAGACTGTATCTGGTGTGTGTGGAACTGGTTGGGGAATAAGTGCTGCGATAAAACCAAATTCAGCTAAAGAAGATGCAGCTTGGCGTTTAGTAAAATGGCTAGAAAGCAAAGAAGTTCAGCAGTGGCGATTAGAAAAAGGTCTTGCTCCATTTCCTTCTCGAATGGATGTGGACATGAATTCAGCAAACTTAGAACCGATACAACGCAAAACTATAGATTTTACACGTTCCTACACAGGTGTTACTCCGGTATTTGATGGTGAGTTTTCTGAAAACGTTAGCCAAGTATGTAACAGTGTTTTACCCCTAATTTGTCTAAAAAAGATTACTCCTTTGGAAGGAGCGATGAGAATACAAGAAGAAATTGATAAAGAAAATTTAAATTAAACCGGTTTATGCATGCTAAAAATAAAAAAAATTATTTGACAGATACAGAAATAAGAGTTAATATAAACTAAGTTGATTGTTCAACTGTATAAATCTTACTTGTATTTACATGTAAGAAATATTATTTCCATACTTCTTATGTAGGAGGAGATGTATGAGACTTTCAAAGAAAGTTGTTTTGGTTTGTCTCTTTGCTGTAGTAGCAATGGGACTTGTTTTCGCAGGACCTAAGGGCGATAGTTCTTCTGGTAAAACTGTTCTTAACATCATGGCTTATGGTGACAACTCAAACTCTGAGGGACAGACATTCTTGCGCATTTGCAATGAATTCATGGCTGCAAACCCAGACATTGAGATTCAGTATGAGTTGTTGTATGATGAAGCATACCACCAGAAAGTTGTAGCACGCATGGCTGCTAAGGATTATCCTGATGTAGCATACATGGGTGCAGACGCACGCTGGGGTGCATCATGGCAGGAAGCTGGTCAGCAAGTTGACAACACAGCTTACTTCCCTTCATACATTGATGTAAGCTTGATTCCTGACTTCTTTGGAACAGGTAACAGACCTTATCTCCCACTTGGTGGATCAAACTACTGTACAGTAGTTGGTATCAACACAGCTCTCTTGAACCAGATTGGTGGAAAGATGCCTGAAACATACGAAGACCTCGTTGCTCTTGCAAAACTCTGCAAAGCTAACGGTATCGAATGTATCTCTACACACGGTGCTGACAGCTGGGTATGGGGTTCATGCGTAATGTCTGGTATTATCCCTCGCACAACTGGTGACACAAAATGGATTGAAAAAGCTGTAAACAAGCAAGTTAAATTCACAGATCCTGGTTTCGTAGCAGCTCTTGACGTTCTTGCACAGTGGGTAAAAGACGGCGTTCTTGATCCTAACTCTGTACTCGTTGACTCTGGAACAGGTTTCTCTAACTTCCAGGCTGGAAAATACTTGATGTACATTGATGGTCAGTGGGGATTCGGTGAAGCTAACCTCGGCGACATCACAAAAGATGTTAAATTGATTGCTATTCCTACTGTTCCTGGTGAAAAAGCATATCCTGGAGCTATGGCTGGTGCATGGCAGGTTGGTTATGGTATCACAAAAGAAGGTGCTTCTGATCCTAAAGTTCTCGAAGCTGCAAAGAAATGGTTGGACTACTACTTCAGCTATGACGAAACAGTACAGCGCTTGCAGGACGGTGCTATCTCCGCTCCTATTATCAAGAACTTCGTAACACCTGCTGGTATGGATCCAATGGTTGGTGAAAAAGCTACACTTGGTGCATATCCATCATGCTACGTAATCGACTCTTATCTTTCTGGTGCAGCTAACGATGCATTGAATGCTGGTATGCAGGACATCGTTGCTGGAAGAACAACTGCTGCTGAATTGGCTGCTGTTGTCCAGAGAACATTTGATGCACAGTAATTAATACTTACCTTTACTGGTAAATAATTCACTTGTGTAGATAAGTGGTAAAGGGTGAGGGCAACTTCACCCTTTATTTTTATATGACTTAAGAGGTTTTAACTGTGAAAAAAACAGATTCTAGAGAGTTTTTGACCTTCTTAGGGTTCATCGCCCCAGGGTTGCTGATTTACCTTTTTATCATTGCCTATCCTGTATGTTATTCTGTATTTTTGAGTTTCACAAACTATAACCCTAATATGGGCGACGGTGAATTGAAATTCATGGGACTTGGTAACTATATTAAGGTCCTCACTATGAACAAGGGTATTGTTGATGCTTCAACAAACATTCCTGAGTTCTGGTATGCATTAAAAAACAACATGATTGTTGTTTTGGTTTCTTGTTTTGGACAGATTCCTATCGGATTTATCCTTGCTTTTATTCTTTATCGTAAACAGGTAAAAGGTGCTAACTTTTTCCAAGCTATGGTTTTTTTGCCACAGTTCTTGTCAATGGTTGTTGTCGGTATAATGTGGCGTATGCTGTTTATGGTAGATGGTCCTGTTGCACGTATAATGCAATACGTTACTGGGGATCCTTCTAAACAGTTCGATTTGATGTTGAATCCTAACAAAGCTATGATTCCAGTTAGTATTGCTCTTATTTGGGTATATACTGGTTTCTATATGATTATCTTCTTGGCTAATTTACAAAAAATTAACGAGAGTATTTTTGAAGCTGCAAAAATTGACGGTGCAACTGAATTCCAGATGTTCTACAAAATAACCATTCCTTTGTTGGCTGGTTCAATTCTTACATCATGTATTTTGGCTGTTGCTGGTTCAATGAAAGGATTTGCACTTATATTTGCTTTGGCTCCAGAAGGACGTCAGCGAATTAATGCTGAGGTTTTGCCAATTTATATGTATCGAATCTCATTTAACAATGCAAAAGACCCAATGCGTTATGCATATGGTGCTACCGTTGCAAATATAATTGTTTTAATTTCTATTTTGCTTATCCAGTTCAGCAACTGGGTTGGTGCAAAACTTGGAACGAACGAGGAGTATTGATATGGCAAATGATGAATTGAAAGTCGAAACTAATCGTTCTGGTTTTTTTGGTCGGTATTTGGCTAAACCTATTTCGTATTTTATATTTATTCTTTGGACAACAATTACAGTGTTGCCTCTTTTGTGGATGTTGTATTCTTCTTTCAAGACAAACGAAGAGTTGACAAGAAATATTTACAGCTTCCCATATGAATTGCTTCACGCAAAGGAAGCATCTTTTGATGTTGTCCCTCCTCAAACAAATATCATGTATCCTGATGGATTGCTTGAGAAGTATGGAATTACGTCAAGTCGTGATTACGAAGAAATTAATAAGCATATGTTCATTCTTGAGTCTCCTAATATTGGTGCTCATAAGAGAATTAAGGTTCACTTTATTGAAAGAACTGAAATTCCTGAAGGAACATTAACAGAAGACGGAAGAGATTTGCGTAATATTCAACCTGGTGTTGATGTTCAGATTAAGTGTTCTGATTTGCCAAAGAATATTCAAAATAGGGTTAGCTGGCAAACTATATGGTGGAACTACACATCTGCTTGGCAGCGTGGTGGACTTGGAATGGGATTTATCAACTCGTTGATTTATACCATTGTTTCTACGTTCTGTGTTGTCCTTTTTGGTTTGATGTTGTCTTACGGTATTACCAAGTTCTCTTTCAAAAAACTTGCGGCACTTGTTTCTGCTTTGATTGCTCTTGGTTATTTGTTGGACATTAACCAGTTGATTGTTCCTTTGTTCCTTATGTTGTCTAACTTAGGACTAACAAATACTCATATTGGTGTTATTTTAGTTTATGTTGCGTTTGGTTTGCCATTGGCTGTTATGTTGGGTTCTACATTTATTCGAGGATTGCCTGACAGCTTGGTAGAATCAGCTTATATCGATGGTGCTAATCCGATGCGAACATTTATTAGTATTATCATTCCGATGACAGTACCTGTTATTGTTACTATTTCAATTCAAACTGCACTTGGTATTTGGAATGAATACCTCTTGGTTATGGTTCTTGCTTCTGCGGAAGCTACGAAATCCTTGCCAGTTGGTATTTTCTCTTTCTCAAGTCGTACTGGTTTGCAGTTGGGTTGGCAGATTGCTGCTCTGGTTATTGCAACGTTGCCAGTTTTGGTTGTTTACTTTATCTTCCAAAAAGATTTGGCAAAGGGTGTTGCAGGTGGTGCTATCAAGGAATAATTCCTTTGATAAGTTGCAATTTGCAAAAAAAAGCTGCCCGGTTTTCGGGCAGTTTTTTATTTTAAAAAATAAAACTGTTCGTTATTAAGTATTAAACTTTATAACGAACAGCCTACTGTATTTTAATATGTATCTTTTAGTGATGTAAGTGAAAGGGATTTTTCAAATTTTTCAAGAGTTAGTTTTGGTGATTCTGCTGTAAAAATTACGCTTACATTTTGCCCTGGCAAAACAGAAAGCATATTTGCAGAGAAAATACCTTCAACCTTCTTTGTTTCAAGTGCAACATAAAAAGCCGGTTTTTCTGCTTTTAAATCGATTTGGAATCTACCTGCCTCTAATTGTTTTACGCTGTACTTTAGTTGTGGATTTACTAACTCGCATTTCTTTGGTAAAGTTGGGAAAAAAGTTTCATTTACTTCTTGGTTGTTTCCATATCTCATTTGTACAGCAATAAAGCAGTTTTCTGGAGCTACAGGCAAATCTTCCATTTTAATTTGATGAACTATGTTAGCAGAATCTGCTTGAAGTTCAACGTTTAGTACTGTGTCATCACAATATGAATCCCCATTAAATGATTTGTAGGAAATTGTTATTTGTGCCGGCAAAGTGTTACGAGTGTCATTTAGCGTGCAGAAAAAGATTTGATCCTGTTTTTTATAGATTGCAACATGAATTGGAGCAAAGAATTTCTTTGTTTCGTAATGCAAAAGTTTCCATTTGCCTGAATATTCAATGCTAGACCAGGAGGCAACGGGCCAAACGTCGTTTAATTGCCAAATAAGACTTCCCATACATATCGGTCGCAAACTTCGCCAATATTCAACTGCTGTTTTGATTGCCATAGCTTGTTGAACTTGGCTAAGATATAACATATTTTTTATTCCTTGCGGGAAACGGAAATATCGGGCAAAGTTTTCTAGCATAATAGAATTTCCACCAGGTGAACGTTGATGGAATTCCATTACAGGACTTGTAAGATTTAATTGATCTGCACTTGCGTAAGTCTGTACTTCTTGCAAAGAAGGGAAAGATTCGTACCCAAATTCGGAAACAAATCGTGGTGTAATTGTGAGATATGCATCAAATGATTTTTTTTCGTGCCAAACGCTCCAAAAATGCATATCCCCTCGACCGTCACAGTGCCAGTTGTCAGAATAATCATTTGGTCCTGCTGACGGTGAACTTGGCCACCAAGCTCTGTCTGGGTCAAGCTGTTTGATTTCTGTAGCCAAAACACCTTCATTTAAACGGTCATAGTCAATAAGGTAGCGGTCTCGGTTCGCTTTGGATTCAGGATACCATGTTAAAGCACCAACATCTTCGTTGTTTCCACACCAAATTCCAAGTGCAGGATGGTCTTTTAGTCGGCGTACTTGGTGACGTATTTCTTGGCGTACATTGCTCAAAAATGATGGTGTTGAAGGATACATTGAACAAGCAAACATACAGTCTTGCCAAATAATGATTCCAAATCGGTCGCAAAGTTCGTAGAATATATCTTTTTCATATTGACCGCCACCCCAAACACGTATTGTATTCATATTTGCAGCAACCATTGCACGTAATAGTTTTTCATATTTTTGTGGTGTTTGTCGTGAAGGTAAAGCATCGCAGGGAATCCAGTTTGTTCCCTTTGCAAAAATTGGTCTGTCGTTTACAACAAAGTAAATACTTTTGCCGTGTTCGTCATTTTTTGCAACAACATCTAAAGTTCGGAAAGCAATTTTTTTGTTGCTTACAGTTGTACCAGCTGCTACAGTAAGTGTATAAAGAGGATTTTCTCTGACTACTGGAGTTTTGCCTTCTAGTACATCTGCATCATCTTGAGGAGCTGCTCCCGCTGGCCACCAAAGCTGAGGGTTACGAACGGTAACCGTATGATGAATTATGTTTTCGCCAACAGTTACGTTTACCGGGGTGCCTGTAATCACAGGGGTAATTCCGGGCCCTTCAATTTTTATAGAAACAGGTATAGTACAATCTGTGATAGCTGTAAAAGTTGTTGTAACCTCTACTTGCCATTCATCTTCATATTGTTCATATCGTGTATTGATATAATCTATAAACCCTTTTGTTGTTTGTTCAAGGTTCATGCTCTCATACACACCGAATGCCATAATACATGGACCCCAGTCCCAACCAGAATGGCATTGTGTTTTGCGTACTAAATTACGGTGGGGTGAAAATACAGGATATTCGCTATATGGAATAGGGTAGGGTAATTTTTGAGCAGTTTCTATGGCGTGACGTTCAGCAGATTCAAAAATAAGTTCTACTGTGTTAAGTCCTTCCTTTAAAACGCTACTAACGTTAAAACGCCAACGTCTAAACATATTGTTACCCTTTCCAACTTCTATACCATTAAAACTAAGTTGGAAAAATGTATCAACGAATTCCATTGTAATAAATTGTTGACCGGTAAGAAACGCTTTTTTTACGTTAATTTCTCTTGTAAGAACCCAATCCTGTTGACCAATCCACTGAATATCAAGTTCGTTTTTTCCAAAATATGGATCTTTAATAATTCCGGCTTTAAGCATTGCAGAATGAACGTCTCCAGGTAAGGAAACAGGTATAAAACGGTCTCCTTGGAATGCATCAGTGTATTTTGCAACTTTTTCAGGGTAGCGAGGACGTAGTTGCCAAGTTCCGTCCAATATTGGTGATTTCATTTTCGTTTCCTTCCTATAGAAAAAATCTTCAATACCTATTATATCACACTAAAAATTTATTTGCCATGGGAAAATATAGAATTGCATTATAATTCAAAAAAAAGGCTGTCCCATTTGGACAGCCTTTTCGTTAGGGCAATCGATTAACCCTTAACTGCACCTGCAAGAACACCCTTTATGATGTACTTTTGACATGAAAGGTAGAAAATAATTACCGGCAACATAGCTAAAACCAACATTGCCATCATAGCCCCCATATCTACAGCACCATAACCGCCACGCAGATATTGAATTGCTATAGGTATTGTTTTGTAGTCTGTACCGATTGTAAGGTAAGGCAACAAGTAATCATTCCAAACCCACATTATCTCCAAAATAGCAACTGTGATTGCGGTACTCTTAAGCATCGGTAAAATTACTTGAAAAAAGATTTGTGGAGGTGTTGCACCGTCTATCATTGCAGCTTCTTCCAAAGAAAGGGGAATAGATTTAATAAAACCTGCAAACATAAAAGTTGACATTCCTGCACCAAAACCAATGTAAACTAATACGATACCAAGAGGGTTATCCAAATGTAAAATGTTTGCCATTTTACTCATTGTAAACATTACCATCTGGAAAGGAACAATCATAGAAAAAACCAAGGAGTAATAAATTAAGCTTGTGATTTTGCTTTTTACACGTGTTATGTACCAGGCAAGCATTGTAGAAATTAATAAAATACCTGCAACAGAAGCAAGAGTTATCCAAAGAGAATAACCAAAAGCTTTAAAAAACTTAATTTTTGTTATGCCGGTAGCATAATTAGCCCAACCAACAAAAGTTGTGTTTTCTGGATTTGTTGAAGGTAGCTTAAAAGGTTCTGTAGAGATAAAAAGCCTGCCCTTAAAAGAATTCATGAATACAATGATAATCGGAAATAGTACATAAATCGATGCAATAACTAAAAAAGCAAAAATTATTTTCTTTGAAACATTGGATTTTATTGTTGATGTCATTGTTCAACCTCCTTGCCTCTTGTTAGTCTAAGTTGCAATAAGGCTATAGCCGCAACAATTAAAGTAAATACAACAGCTTTTGCTTGACCAACACCTTCAAAACCGCTTCTGCCGTAGAATGTGTTATAAATGTTTAGTGCAAGAAGTTCTGTTTGTTTCCCCGGTTCTCCAGCAGTAAGAGCTAAGTTTTGGTCAAACAATTTGAATCCATTGGTCATTGTCATGAACAAACAAATTGTTATAGAAGGCATAACACTTGGGATAATGATTTTTGTGAGGGTTTTAAAAGACCCAGCTCCGTCAATAGCCGCAGCTTCTAACATATCACCTGGAATGTTTTGAATGGCTGCAATGTAAATAACCATCATATAACCAACATTTTGCCAGTTCATCAACACAACCAAGCCCCAAAAGCCATACTTAGGATCGGAAACAATCGTTGCACCTTGCGAATAAAGCACACCGTTAATGATAACTTGCCATATCCAACCTAAAACGATACCACCTATGAGGTTAGGCATAAAGAAAATCGTTCGGAAAACATTAGTTCCCTTAATTCCCTTTGTAAGCATGAGGGCTAACATAAAAGCAAAGAAATTAATTGTAATTACAGATACTATAGTAAATTTGATAGTTAGCCACAAGGATGAAGTAAAGTAGTTATCTACAGTGAATGCTTTGATATAGTTTTCAAAGCCAACCCATTTGGCGTTGGTAACATTTGTAAACTCGCAAAAAGATAAGAATATTCCCATAAACATAGGAATAAGAAATGCAACTAAAAAGCAAACAACGCCAGGTAAAGCGAATAATGCAAAATATTTGCGTAATGTTTTTTCCATAAGCTAAACTCCTTGTTTCAGAATATGCTCAGGATAGAAAAAAAGCCCGTCCCCGTTAATTCAAGGACGGGCTTTTCAGCAACTCAAAATACTATGGAAAAATTATTTTCCGTTTTTGATGTTCCATTCAGAAGCCCACTGGTCTACAGCTGCTTTTTCAACTGCTGACCAATCAGACTTACCTTCAAAGTAAGAAAGCATTGCAGAACCTAAAGCGTTCTTCCACTCTTCCGATGGAATTGCGTTAAATGTCCATGTTACTGAACTTACACCAGGTTTGTTCATCCAAATGCTTACTTGCTGTGAGAGAGGATCTGAAGGTAATTCGCTATCCTGGAAAGTATTGAATGGTGTAATGAACATTAATTCATTAGAAACAAGTTTCTTTCCAGTAGGTGAGCTGAATAACCAGGTTAAGAATACATCTGCACCTTTCTGAGCTTCGGGAGAAGCTTTTTTGTTGATACAAAGATAGTTTTCTGTACCAACGCAAAGACCGTACTTGTCTTCACCGTCAATTCCCATGTACAAAGGCAAGAATTTAATGTCTTCTGATGCAACTTTGTTTCCTGGTGTTCCAAGAATCTGTGCAGCTGCCCAGTTTCCGTTCTGAACCATTGCACACTGACCTAAAGCAAATTCTGCCATTGAGTCATCAACACTCTTTGAACCAAGTAAAGAAGGTTGTGTAACACTGTTGTTAATGTACAAGTCAATCAAGTTCTTAAAGTTGTCGCCGTATTTGAACTGAATTGTTGAAGAATCAAGTCCAGTTGTAAGAGGTGCAACAGAAGCATTCTTTTCTGTAAACTCAAAGAACAATGGAACGTTTACAGTATGTGTTTGCCATCTCCACTGGTTACCAGCAGACATTGATGTAGAAGCGAATACACCTTTGATTCCAAGTTCGTCTTTGTTCTTCTGCATATCTTCTACAACAGCCTTAAGTGTTTCAAAGTTAGTAATTTCGTCAGCAGAATTAATTGAAACAGCTTTGTTAGGCAATGCAAAGTATTTGCGCATAATTGCATCGTTGTAAATTATACCGTAACCTTCTACAGCATAAGGAATAGCAGCAACATTTCCATCCAATTTTAGAGCCATGGATTTGTCAGCTAATAAACCGTAGAAGCTAGTGTTGTCAAGTGCAGCAGCTTCTTCTCTTGAGTTAGCAAGTCCAACAGGACCATTTGTTTGGAATATTACAGGAGGATTTGATTTTGCCTGTTCGCTTTTTAAGGTCTGTTCGTATGTTCCTGAAGCAGCAGTAACAACCTTAAGAGTATAGCCAGGATTTTCTGATTCAAATGCAGGCTTTACTTTTGTCTCGTAAACATCTGCAATTTCGGGCTTGAAGTTCAAGAAATAAACTTCTTGAGCTTTTGGTTCTTTGCTACAACCTATAAATAGACTGAGCAATACAAGTGCTAAGGCAATGCTTGCAATCTTTTTCATGGTTTTCTCCTTGTTATGCCTGATTAAACAGGCTGATTCTTGGCTATATAGTAAACCGATTTAGTAAGATTGTCAAGTATTT
The DNA here is from genome assembly GCA_017622235.1 of Spirochaetaceae bacterium. GTDB lineage: Bacteria > Spirochaetota > Spirochaetia > Treponematales > Treponemataceae > Treponema_F. The sequence goes on from JAGARN010000007.1 coordinate 24,708, forward strand.
TTTTAGATTTATTTTAAAATTTTAATTATTATTATATAAAAGCTGATAACATATTATAATATAAAGATTTATACGTTGTCGCAAATTGTTTTTGCACGGTCTAAAGTCTCTTTAAAAGACCCAACGAAGGAATCTTCGCCAATTTTCTTTGTTAAACCGGATTTCATAGCAAGAATATACGGCTGTGTAAGAATCTCGGAAACAAGTAATGTTATTCCCCTAGCTTTGCAAGAATCAAAAAGCTGTTCAAGCACATGAATTCCTCCGGCATCCAGATATGTTGTGTTGTTCATTCGCAAAACAAGAACCTTAAATTCGTTCCCTAAAAATGCTGTGGCTTGTTCAAACTTTTGAATTGTCCCAAAAAACAAAGGACCAGTAATTTCAAAGACAAATGTTCCTTCTGGAATTATATATTCTGTTGCTTCTTGAGTATTTTCTGTATTTTTGTTTTTTATATTGTTGATAGCACGTACAGAGGATAAATCTATCATTTTTTTTATGAAAAAATATGCAGCCATTATCAATCCAACTTCGATTGCAACAGTTAAATCTATAAATACTGTTAGTAAAAAACTTACAACTAAAACGGATATGTCTGATTTTTGTCCTTTGCACAAAGCTTTTATGGCAGGAATACCTGCCATATTTATTGCTACAGAAACGAGTATTGCTGCCAATGTTGCCATAGGAATATAAACAGCATAACGTCCAAAAATAAGCATTACTAGCAACAATGTTACAGCATGAATTATACCTGCTATTGGCGTGCGGCCACCATTTTTTATGTTTGTAGCAGTTCTTGCAATAGCACCAGTAGCTGGAATTCCTCCAAAAAGTGGGGCGATAATGTTGGCTATTCCAAGAGCAATAAGTTCCATATTGGAATTATGTTTTGTACCAATCATTCCGTCTGCAACTACCGCACTTAAAAGTGATTCAATGGCAGCCAATATTGCAATAGATATGGCTGGTGAAAAAAGATCTCTTAGCATATTCCAGTTAATTTCTGGTAGCTGAGGCATAGGAAGTGATGTGGGAATTGCCCCATATCGAGAACCTATTGTATCTATAGGTAACTCTAGAATTTGAGTGATTATGGTTACAGCAACAATTACAACTAGGGAGCCAGGAATTTTTTTACTAATTTTGGGCCAAATTGTTATTAACACAAAAGAAACTATAGCAACAACAAGGGCGTAAGGATTTAAAGTATTAAAGGTCTCTACATAAGTTTTAATTTTGCCGATAAAATCGCCTGGCATAGGACCTGTGGTTAAACCAAAAAAGTCCCCAATTTGGGTTGTAAGAATGGTAACAGCTATTCCTGCTGTAAACCCTGTTATAATTGTGTATGGAATATATTTTACAAGTACTCCAAGCTTAAATATACCAAGTAAAATTAACATTATACCGGCTAGTATTGTGGATATAATAAGTCCGGATACACCGTGTTGTTGAATTACTCCATAAACGATTACGACAAATGCACCGGTTGGTCCTCCGATTTGAACTTTACTTCCGCCTAAAAGAGAAATAATAAAACCAGCAATTATAGCGGTGTAAAGTCCTTGTGCAGGAGCTACTCCAGAAGCTATCGCAAATGCTATGGCAAGAGGAAGGGCAACAATTCCAACTATAACTCCAGCAGAGAGATCAGAAGCAAATTTTTTTAAAGTATAATCTTTCAGAGAGTTGAAAATTTCTGGTTTCATCATTGCTAGAGTTCAGCTGTTTCTACCATGTATCGTATTGAAATACCTGTTGAATCTGTTACGGTTTTTTCAACAAGAAAAACAATACCTTTTCCGTCTGGAGTAGTAAAAATTTTATCTATTGCATAGGATGTAACACCTTTGCGTTTTATTTCGGGGTTTCCAATTACGTTTCTTGAAAGGATGTTACCCTCTGTGTCTTTTTTTTCCATGACAATGTAAAAGGAAGACATTGTGTTGCTTCCTTTGCCTTCGTACAATGGCATAAGTCGTACATCGTAAAAAATAGTCTTGTCTTTGGTTGAATTTTCGTAGTCTTTAAACATAATTTCGTTACCAGAAGGTTTTGTGCTACTAGCAACGTATAAAAGAGATTCAGGAGGTATAGTAGTTAGCTGATATGAACTAAGGAACGAAGCAGCACGCTTAGTTTTAAGTTCATTGAATAATTCAGCACCGCTTTTTCCAGTTGTGTCTGTAACACGGAATACACCTTTGGGTACAAAATCATTTTTCGCCACATCAACTGTGTATATTTCTGCATATGCATGAAAATCCTTGTCGGTTTTACCATATTGCCCAAAGACGTATACATCGTTGGAACTGGAAAAACCTAGGTCAACAAAAGCGGCAGCGTCACCAGCAAACAAAGCGTAGCAACAAGCAAACAAAGTTGTAAAAGCAACAAGAAATTTTTTCATAACCCTTCCTTGAAATAGCGAATTATCTATGATAAATTTCGGTTTTTTTATTGGTATCTTTACATAAATTTATGTTCAGGGTATTCTAAGGTATGACTTTGAATATTAGGAATAAGTTACTACTTGCGATTTTTATTGTTGCGATAGCTTTTATTCTTGCAACCACAGCTGTAATAATTATTTCAGTTATAAATTCCTCAATGGTAGAAGTGCAAAATGTAAGCAGATTGTTCAATTTACCTAATTCTGTTCCCTTGTTGGCATATAATTTTTGGGCGAGTTTTTTATCGGCTGTGGTGTTGATAGTTTACAGTGCAGTTGTCGTTTGCTTTTTGTATATAAATTTTGAAAAAACTCAAGCACCTGAAGTTGTATATTTTGTGGTGTTTCTTGTAGGTGCTATGCTGGAAGGTGGTCGTTTGTGGTTGCCTGCTTATAATGTTTGGGCGTCCTATTCTGTGCTATATATTGCCATAGGAAGACTTCTTTTCTTTGGGCGAACAATGGCAGCTCTTAGTTTAGTTTTTCTTGTTTTATTGTCTTGTTCTCAAAATGCAAATCAAGAAGCGGACAGAAATAGTTTATTGATTGTGGGTGTTGCAGCTGTTTTTGCTTTGATAATTCCTGTAGATACAATGACTGTGCCGTCTAATTGTGCTGTTCGTTTTGGTTATGAAAAAATATTTACCGGACTTTGCCTTTTATGTTTCGTTTTAGCTTTTATTGCCATGAAACTTAATGCGAAATCTTTTGCCAGTAGTGAATATAGTTTAGCTGCAACAGGATATATTATGCTTGTTGTTGGTTATATTATTCTTACACAGACAGACTCGTTTTTTATGCTAATTGCAGGAAATGTGTTATTGATTCCTGGAACAATTTTAATGCTGAGCAATTTGCATAGGTATTATATGTGGAAATAAAACTGGCTTATACTGGCAATCGCAATAGGAATAAGCAGATTATCAAAATCTTTTAGAGGTAATATTTCTATAAACATTCCTGTTAGTGCCACACCGAAGGAAACATCCGCTCTTTTTGTTACTAAAAAAGTAGAGCAGAAGATGGCGATAAAACAAGTTTGACTTCCTGCTACAGTTTTTCCATCAGAAAAGGGAATTGTAATGCGACCAAAGAATTTTCCTACTAGACTTGCAAGACCGTCGCCAAAAGCTAACGCTAATATACCGATTTTTGCAGCACAGGGATTAAAAAAAGCAGCTGTAACAAGTATTCCAGTGGCTAGGGTAGCTGGACCTAGGACAAATCGGTTTTCATCCCGTTTGCGAGCTGCAGCGGCAGTTATTGCCGAAATAAATGGTACTGTTTTTCCTTTATAACGTATAAATTCTGCTATGCAATAGACAATAAGCACTAGGGTCAATAATATCATTACTGGTTTATAAGCCCACCGTAATAGCAAAGGAACAAATGCGGCACAGATATGTATAGCTTTACGAAAAATCTCTTTTGTAAGCTCATTAATATGCTTTTTTAGCTGTATTCCATCTTTGTAACAAAATAATCTGTGCCGATTATACAATACATCCCTCCTTATTTACTCTGGGATAGTTTCACCATTGAGTATACGAGGAATCTCTGTATAAATTGAAGGTTCATAGTCTGACATGGGGTAACTCATGTAGGCAATATTCCGTTCGGCTAAGTTACTTCCAGGTAGCCTGACCATTGTTTCTTGGTTACGAGTCATCGCATCCCAAGCTCGCAAAGATGCTGTCAAATTTGCCAGCGCACTGGCATTTAATGCACTGTCTCCGGTTTGTCTTGCAAGGCGATACAATGTTACCCCAAGGTTATTAGATGCTTTTAGGTATGTTTCAACAATGTCTGCGTGTTCTTTGTTTGTTTGAGGGAACATAATTCCGTAGCGGCTACGTTCTGCGTCAAGTAATTGCATCAAGCGTTCGTAATAACCTTGAGCAGCAAAATTATCTCCTCTTACAGAAAGTACGTTACCAAGTGCCAAAAGTACATGGGTATCTGAGGGAACAGAGTCAACAGTTTTGATAAATGAACCAAGGGCTTCTGAGTAGTTGCCTTTTGCATATTGAATATAGCCAATTTTGTAGCGTACAGAGGGCGTATCATTGTGTGTATCAACAGCAACAAGATAATTTTTTAGAGCTTCGTCTAAATCACCAGAGATGAAATAGTTCAAATCTGCTAAATCTGCATACAGAAGCCCCACGTTGCGATTTCCTGTGAGTCCAGCTTTTTGGTTTGTTTCAAATAAATCTATGCCAGTTCTAAAATATTCCTCTGTGGTAATATGTTCCCCTGTTTGCCAATATAGTTCGCCAATAAGCCGATATGTGTCTATTTGTTTTAAAAGTCTGCTTCGAGGCTTGTATTCTGCATTTTCAAAAACGTCTAAAGCTGCTTCAAAATAATCTAAAGCTGCTGCATTATTATTTCTGTAGTCAAAATAAAGCCCCATATTATATAGGCTTTCAGGAATTTCAGGAGCAGCCTCTACAGCTCTTTCCAAAAGTTCGCGTACATCCTCTATGGAAGAAAGCAAGTATTCATCAGCAGGAGCGATAGAGCCCATAAGTTTGCTTAATAAGTAACCGCTTAGTTCTACTAAATCTTGTCCGCCAAGAGATTTTTTCTTTGGGTAAAAATAATTCTTTAGTTGAAGTACATTTCTTAGGTCGTCTACACGTATGTAGTAACGCAACATACGACTAAGGTAAATATCTTCTTGTCCATAAAGTTGCAAAAGTTCAGAATAAATTTGGAAAGCTTCTTGGTATTTAGTTGGGTCTTTTTCATCTCCCCATTCAAGGAAAATATCACCTAAAAGTAGCATACCATCTTTATCGTTGATGTGGTAGTCAAGAACTTCACGACGAACAACACGTTCTGCTTCTTCAAAATTGCGTAACTCTTTTACTTCCATTTCTGCATAATCCAGACCTAATTGTTTGTCATTGTTAAAACGCAACAATCCAGAATTATACATATTTCTTGCACGTTCATATTGTTTGTGATTTCTGTAGGCTTCTGCATATTTGAAGAACCATCGTTTTTTCGGTTGATAATCTAAAGCCATTCTAAAACTTTGTTCTGATTGTGGGTAAGCACCATTTTCTATGAGTGCATAACCTTCTTTATACAAAGATTCTGCCTTTAGGGGTCTATAAACTGCATTTCGTATAAATAAACCTAAGAAGAAAAGTATTGCTGCAGCCATTGTTCCTAAAAGGATTGCTGGCAAAATTCGATTTTTTAATTGATATTCAGCTGATTTTTTGTATTCTTCGTATTGATCGAAGGTTCGCCGTTCAAAATCTCTTGGTACAGGAATACTAATATCCAGTAGTTTTTCTAACTGCTGTGCAAGTTGGCGTGCAGAAACTTTTTTTAAAACTTTCTGTATAACTTCAAAAACAACATTATCTTTAAACTCATCATTTACAATAAATTCTTGAAGAGCAATTCTTAGATTCAGAGGATAGTTTGAAAGATTTTTGCGGAATTGTTCATACTCGCTGTCAGTAAGTGTATTTTTTTCTCTTTGCCCATTACTTTTTGGAGAGGGTCTTGCTTTCGCCGCTCCAGCTGTTTGGTCAGAAAACCCAGGAATATCAAAGTCATCAAAAGAGGCTCCTGGTAGCATTTCGTCATCGTTATCAGAAACTGGTGGATTTCCATCGAATGGATCCTCTGGTGCTTCAAAAACTTCATGTGGCATTGCACCAAAGTTATCATCTCCGTCAACACTTTCTGCTGCATCGGGAACATCAAAAGAGGCGAAGTCAATAGAACTGTCGTTAGTATCAACAGAAAAATTGGGTATTTCGTCTAAGTTGTCTATGGCGTTTTCAGAAGCAAAGCCGCCTGTTCCAGAATCCATTGATTCTGGTAAATCAAAATTAGTTGTTTGTATATTTTCGCTAGTTGGGTTATTGACGGTTTCGGTAGCTGAAAAGTCCTCAGTGGTAGCAAAGTCGTTAGAGGCGGCAAAATCGTCAGCGGCTACAAGGTCATCACTAGGAAGAGTTTCAAGAGAACCTAAAGAGTCAAAATCAGGGATTTCAGGAAGGTCAAAGCCGCCTGTTCCAGAATCCATTGATTCTGGTAAATCAAAATTAGTTGTTTGTATATTTTCGCTAGTTGGGTTATTGACGGTTTCGGTAGCTGAAAAATCCTCAGTGGTAGCAAAGTCGTTAGAGGCGGCAAAATCGTTAGAGGTGGCAAAATCGTTAGAGGTAGCAAAGTTGTCAGCGGCTACAAGGTCATCACTAGGAAGAGTTTCAAGAGAACCTAAAGAGTCAAAATCAGGGATTTCAGGAAGGTCAAAGCCGCCTGTTTCAGAATCCATTGATTCTGGTAAATCAAAATTAGTTGTTTGTATATTTTCGCTAGTTGAGTTATTGATGGTTTCGGTAGCTGAAAAATCCTCAGTGGTAGCCAAATTGTCAGTGGTAGCAAAGTCGTTAGAGGCGGCAAAATCGTCAGCGGCTACAAGGTCATCACTAGGAAGAGTTTCAAGAGAACCTAAAGAGTCAAAATCAGGGATTTCTGGAAGGTCAAAGCCGCCTGTTCCAGAATCCATTGATTCTGGTAAATCAAAATTAGTTGTTTGTATATTTTCGCTAGTTGGGTTATTGACGGTTTCGGTAGCTGAAAAGTCCTCAGTGGTAGCCAAATTGTCAGTGGTAGCAAAGTCGTTAGAGGCGGCAAAATCGTCAGCGGCTACAAGGTCATCAGAATTTGCAAATTCATCAGATAAGGCTGCAAGATTGTCTGTTAAAGCTGCAAAATCATCAGTTTGTGACGAAAGACTTTCGTTTGTCTTTGGGTTTAATGCAGACTCTAATTCAGGGAAGCCTTCTAAATCTAAGTCACTTTCTACTGGATTTAGTATGCTATCTAGTTCAGGAAATGAATAATCATCAGTTTCGTCAACAGTCTCCAACTCAGAGTCTGAATCATTTTCTGTTTGTTCTTCTGGTGAATCAACCGAATCCTGATTTTGTTCTGGCAAGCCAAGTATAAAATCATCAGAGTCATCCTCTTCAGATATATTAACTGGCAACGCAAGCTGAACAGGCTCTTCGCCCTTTTCGGTGCGTATTTCGAGTTCGTTTCCTAAGTTTGCTACATCGCTGCTGAATTTTTTCAGCTGGTTTAATCCCGGCATTCTGTTAATTGTACTCCACAATGGCAGAAAATAACAAGTATTTACTTAATATATAATCGGCTTTTTTTTTCATGTGCTTTAGTTTTCTGATACTGTCGCCGATAAATATAACAAGATGAGAAGACTTTTATGTTTTTGTCTGCTGACTGTTGCCTTTTTTCCTCTTTCAGCTATAGACTCATACACAAAAGATATTTTGGTTTCGGAAATTGAAGAAGTCTCCGCTCCGGTTGTAGATGGTGATTATATAATTTTTACCGCCACAGATAATGCTCGCCATGTGGGAATTGCATTTGATTTCGAGAATTTCAAAACCATACATTCCTTTGAAAAATTAACACGGAAAGACCTAGATGAGGAAGTAACAACTTCATTGTATTTTTATATTTTAGAAGTTCCAAAATCGATACAGTATGTTTCATACAGGCTTGTGATAGATGGGCTTTGGACTATAGATCCTACTAATCCTCTTCAATGGTTTGATACTAGAGCGAATCTTACTTTATCTCGTGTCGAAATTTTTAGAGAAGTAGAACCTGCAACATCAATTCCTACCAAAAACAAAGTTCATTTTGTCTATCAAGGTGAACCCGGTTTGCAGATACGCCTTGGCGGTAGTTTTACAAATTGGGATTCTTCAATATATGTGATGAAAGAAACATCCCCGGGTTTTTATGAGTTAGAACTTTCATTGCCAAAGGGAACATATTATTACGCCTTTTATGACGGAATTACTTCCTTCATTGACAGTTCTAATCCTGAGCGAACTTATTCTGTCGATGGAAAGGCTGCGTCTGTAATCACAGTAGAATAACTAAAGGTTCAAAATGTCTCTTAACTGGAAAGAAATCGATGCGGTTTTGCAAGAGTTAGATCTAAAAGGAACTTTTATTCAGCAAATTGTGCAGCCTGGCTTTGATAGCATTGCGTTACACATATACAAATCTGGTACAGGAACAACATTGTTTGTTTGCCTTGCAGGTGGAGCTTGTCGAATTCATGGGACAAGGCGATCTGTACCAAAAAATGATAAGCCGTTGCGTTTTATGGAATGTTTGCGTTCCAGAATAAAAGGGGCTAAAATAATAAATGTTAAACAGATTGGAAAAGATCGCATCGTAAAAATGGAACTTATACATTGTGGCGAGGAATTCTTTCTGTATATTAGACTTTGGAGTGGTGCAGCAAATATTCTGTTAACAGATTCAAATAACAAAATAATTGATTCATTTTATAGACGTCCAGCCCGTGGCGAAATTACCGGAGGTTATTTTGTTCCTCCAGAAGAAAGAGATGATTCACCAACAGACCGGCAGTGGCAGATAAGAAGTTTTTCTGATCTACCTGATTCAGATAAGCTTAGCTTTAATCAAAAAGTGGATTTATGGTACGGAGAACACGCCGGTCAGCTTTCTAGGGAAACCCTTATTGAGCAAGCTACAAGTTTTTTTAACGCAAAGCATAGCCGTATGGAAAATGCTATTAATCGGTTGGAAAAAAAACGAGAGGATTTTCTTCAGTCTGAAAAATGGAAACATTACGGTGACTTAATTTTGACTTATGGTCATTTGATAGATGGTGAATCGGATTATCTTGAATGTGAAGATTATGAAAATGGTGGTATAATACGTATAAAGATTAATTCCAAAAAAAATGCACAAGAAAATGCTGCTGAATATTATTCTATTTACAAAAAAGCTGTATCTGGGATTTCGGAATTAGAAGATGATATTCAAAAGGCAAAGCGTGAAATTTTAGACTTAGAGGCCGCTTTTGAAAACCTCTGTAAAGAACCAAATCCAATAAAACTTCAACAATTATTACGAAAGCAAACAAAACCAAAACAGCAAATAGTTAAAAAGCGGCCGGGTATAAGCTACCAGATTGATGGTTGGGTAATATTTGTAGGTCGTACTGCTACAGAAAACGATGAATTATTACGTCATCATGTGAAAGGCCAAGATATGTGGCTGCATACTAGGGATTATGCAGGTGGTTATGTGTTTATAAAGAACCAGCCGGGAAAAACGATTCCTTTAGAAATTCTTTTATACGCTGGAAATTTGGCTGTGCATCATTCAAAGGCAAGAAAAGCGGGCAAGGCAGAATTATACTACACTCAAGTAAAATATCTTCGTAGAGCAAAAAATGGCCCAAAAGGATTAGTTCTTCCAACACAAGAAAAAAATTTGTTCATAGAACTTGATAAAACCCGATTAAAACGCCTTGAAGAAAGTATAGAAACATGATTTTTTCATAATACCGGCGGCATCTCCGGAGTTCAAGTCTTTTTTAAAAACAAAAAAGCAAACCTTTCGGTTTGCTCATATACCGGCGAAGAGACTTGAACTCTTACACGGTCACCCGCAATAGATTTTGAGTCTATCGTGTCTACCATTCCACCACGCCGGCATTTCGTTCATGTTAGCACATTGTTGTAGATTAATCAAGGTCTATAGCAATGATTTTTTACTTTAGAGAAAAAAATTATCGCTATAACAAAATTAGTGGCAAAAAACATGGGTTGATTGACACATAATTTTACCACTGATATATTTTAGTTTATGGAAGTATTAAATGGAATAGCCGCTTCTTCGGGAATTGGAATTGGGCCGGCTTTTATTGTTCCTGCAATTCAGGCAAGAACAATTCCACAATATGTCGTTGACAGTTCTGATACGGATAACGAATGGTTGCGTTTACAAACAGCTTTATCCTTTGTGTCAAAAAAAATAAAAACAAAGTTAAAAGACGCTTCTTCTAAGCAGGCTGAAATTCTTCAGACCTATATTGTTATGCTTGAAGATGCTGAATTCCTCAAAAATGTGCAATCAACATTGAATTCGACTTCCATGAACATAGAATATGTTCTTAATATGAAGGTTTCTGAAACCATAGACGTGTTGCGAGCTGTAAACGATGAATATTTAGCAGAAAGAGCCGCAGATGTTTCTGATGTTTTTGGTCAAGTTATCGATCAAATGTTAGGATATGAACCATTCGATTATGATTCTATTCCAGAGAATGTGGTAGTTGTTGCAGAATCCATAAGTCCAGCAGATGCAGTGGTTTTAATGCACCGCAATATCAGAGGTCTTGTGGTAACAGAAGGTGGTGCATCAAGTCATTTGGCAATTCTTGCACGTAATGCTCGTTTGCCAGCGGTTTTTGGAATTTCGTACTTATCGCAAAAAATTGTTTCTGGCGTTGATGTAGTTGTAAATGGTTCAGATGGAACTGTTACGATTCAACCAGACAAAGCAACATTAGCAAAGTTTCGTGCTTTAGCACAAGCAGAAAAAAAAGATATTTCCAAACTTGAAAAGATAAAAACGCAACCAGCATTTTCTGCTGATGGTGTAAAATTTCAACTGTTTGCAAATATCGGGTTACCAGAAGAAGCCCAAGCTGCTTTGGAGGAAGGAGCGGACGGGATTGGACTTTTCCGTACGGAGTTTCTTTTTATGGGGTCAATTCAGTCTGCAAAAAAAGCAGGTTCTTCTGGAGTTCATTCAGTTACAGAAGAAGCCCAATTTAATGCATATAGCAAAGTTTTGCAAATTATGGGGGACAGACCTGTTACGATCCGAACTTTGGATACAGGTGGTGACAAACTTATAAAAGATGCAGGAATTCCTGTTGCAACTGAACAAAATCCGCTTTTGGGTAGTCGAGCGATTAGGCTTACTTTGGCGCACACGAATTTATTTAAGAGGCAACTTAGGGCTCTTTTTAGAGCTGGCGTAAACGGAAACTTACGAATAATGCTGCCACTAGTAACTCATGTTTCCCAAATTCAACAGACGCTGAAGATTATTGAAGAGGTTAAAGAAGATTTATCGCAAAATGATATTCCTTTCAAACAAGATATTCCTTTGGGAATAATGGTTGAAACAGCTGCAACTGCCGTTGCAGCAGATGTTTTTGCTAAACATTCTGCCTTCTTTTCTGTAGGAACAAATGATTTAACACAATACACATTAGGAATTGATCGAGAAAATGTTGCAGTTGCAAGCCTTTACGAAGAACGCAATATTGCAGTTTTGCGGCTGATAAAAAATACAGTTCTTTGTGGTGCAAAGGCGGGAATTCCTGTAGCTGTATGTGGCGAAATGGCAGGAGATGTGCAGAATGCGTGTTTGCTTGCGGGACTTGGAGTAAGAAATTTTAGTATGGCACCGGTGAGAATTGGAGCAGTAAAAGCGGCTTTGTCTTCTAAGACAATTTCAGAATTTGAAAAAATGGCAGAAGAAGTGCTTGGTGCAACTGAAATTTAATTTAGGTAAAATATTATGGCTATTGAAAAAGATATTGATGGAACAGAAAAAAACTCACCTTTTGATTCAACTTTGGAATACGACAACCTTCCTCAAGTTGTTATCGTAGGGCGACCTAATGTTGGTAAATCAACTTTATTTAACAGATTGCTACATAGTCGCCGTTCTATTACTGACCCCACACCAGGTGTGACTAGAGACCCTATAGAAGAAACTGCTTTTCTGAATGGGTATCCCGTAAAACTTATGGATACCGGTGGTTTTAAGTTGGATAGGGATATTGGTACTATGGAAGCCGTTATGGATGAACTTGTTGTAGAACAGACATTACGAGCTTTAAAAAATGCAGATTTGATACTATTGTTGCTTGATGCAAGTCTTATTACTGGTGAGGATGAAGAGTTTATTGCTTTGTTGCGACCGTATTGGCACAAAGTTATAGCGGCTGTAAACAAGACAGAGGGTGGTAGATTAGAAGAAGAAGCTTGGAATTATATGCGTTTTGGCTTTGAGAGTATTCTTTTTATTTCTGCAGAACATGGGGACAGAATTAATGATTTAATAGAAACTATAGTTAGCCGTTTGGATTTTTCTAAGGTGAAACAGCAAGAGAAACCAGAGTTTATACGGATTGCTATTGTGGGTAAACCAAACACTGGTAAGTCTACTTTGTCTAACAGGCTTACCCATACAGAAGCTTCGATTGTTAGTGATTATGCTGGGACTACTCGTGATGTTGTAGAAGGTAGTTTTGAATACGGGGGACGCAACTTCCAAGTTCTTGATACTGCCGGAATTAGACGCAAAGCCAAGGTTACCGCCAACGTAGAATACTATTCTGTAAACAGAGCCATAAAATCTTTGGACAAAGCAGATGTTGTATTCATTGTGATAGATGCTCAGGAAGGTCTTTCGGAACAAGACAAAAAAATAACCGCTTTAGCACATCAAAGGGGCAGGGGTATTATTTTTGTGCTAAATAAATGGGATACACAGGAGCAGGGACGTACTGCTTTGCATAAAGCAGAACAAAACATTCGTATAATGTTTGGTCATATGAGTTACGCTCCTATTGTTGCACTTTCGGCTCTGGAAGGTAAAGGAATAAAGAATTTATTGAATACAACTATTGAATTATATGAGCAACTAACAAAAAAACTTGAGACAGGTATTTTAAATACGGCACTACAAGATTGGGTTGTTGCTTATCCACCACCAGCTAGTAGATCTGCTCATTTTAAGATTCGCTATATGGTTCAAACAAGTTCTAATCCTGTGGTGTTTTTGCTTTTTGCTAGTCGCCCAGAAGTTGTATCAGAAACGTACCTTGCGTATTTACGCAACAAAATCAGAAGCGATTTAGGATTCGATAAAATACCAGTTCTGTTAGAACTTAAGGCTAGTCGCAAAAAGTGGGAAGAACGGGAGAAATCTTAATGGCCACTTATTCTATCGGAGAGGTTGAAGAACTTACAGGAATTAAAGCTCATGTTTTGCGTTATTGGGAAGAAGTGATTCCAGGTTTTGCACCTCGTAAGGATATAGGTGGTAGACGAGTGTATTCAGATCGGGATGTGCAATCCATTATGCGCATGAAGTATCTGATTCAAGAAAAAAAATTCACTATTGAAGGTGCAAGAGCAGAACTAATTTCTGAAGCAGATATTTATGCTTCAGCAAGTAAAGAAACTACTTCTGCCTTAAAAACAATAACTGAAATTCGTTCTTCTCTTACAGATCTTTATCTGATTGTACGCCGATACAGACTCAAAACTGAAAAAGAAAAGGGCGAATAAAACAAATGGAAAAGAAAAGTATTTTTTCAGATTTGCCAAATGAATCAAAAAAGATATTAGATGATTTTGATTTGTTAGTTCAAAGTGTTAGACCCCTTTCTTCAAAGCATTTTCAACAACTTCCCAAAGATATCCGGCAGTTGTTTCATCTTCTTACTGATAATCGCAATCATAGATACTCAGGTTATATGAACGAAAATGCGACTCTTTCTGCATATGTTCGTTACTATCAGTGGTGGAATTTAGTTCGTTTGACACAACTTTTTGCGGGGCTTGGTTCTCAAGCATTCCATATTCCCGATGAGGGGATTTGCCTAGATTTAGGCTCAGGACCTCTTACTGTGCCTATTGCAATGTGGCTTGCTTGCCCTGAGTTAAGATACAAAAGGATTCACTGGTATTGTGTTGATTCTTCTCAGTTGGCACTATCCTTTGGCGAAGATTTATTTTTGGCGGTAGTGGCTAAAACGGTAAAAATAACAGGAAAAGAAGTTGAACCCTGGCGTATTACCAGAATAAAGGGCGAATTTGGAACAAAAATTCGTAGTGTGGTTAATTTTGTTTCTTGTGCAAATTTATTCAACGAGTTAGTGCAAACTTCAGGAAAGCCTCCCGAATATACCGCCAAGCGAGGAGCGGATGCATTGGTGGCTTATACGGCAAATAACGGTTCTTTATTGGTTGTTGAACCGGGAACGCCACCTTCTATGAGGTTTTTAAGTGCTTTTCGTGGAGCAATGTTACGTAAAAACTGGCAAATTGTTTCTCCATGCCCTCACAGTGGTGATTGCCCAATGGAAGGGAAAAGGGGAGGAAAGTGGTGTCATTTTTCTTTTTCTACAGAAAAGACTGCTGTTCCGGCAAAATTAAAAAAACTTTCTGTTGATGCTGGGCTTCCTAAAGAAAGAGCGTCTTTGTCGTTTATCCTTGCCCAAAGTCAAAAAAATAGAGACCCTTTGTATAAAAATGTATCAAAAAAAACTGATGATACTACTGATATTGATGTAAGAATTACATCCGAAGCTATCGCCTTACCTAATAGTCGTGTCGGGTATTATGGCTGTTCTAAGGTAGGTTTAGTTCTTATTGCAAAAAAAGACAAAAACTTTTCCTTGGATTCAGGTGAGTTAATTTCAGCTAAGATTCCACAACAAATTTTTACTGATAAAAAATCTGGAGCAATACTCCTAGAACCATAATTTTTTTGAGAGGATTATTTTATGACGTACAAAGAAGAATTTATCAAATTCATGAGTGAAAGTGGAGTGCTTACCTTCGGAGATTTTACGCTGAAAAGCGGTCGTAAAGCACCATATTTTATCAATACGGGAAATTACATGAAGGGGGAACACCTTTCAAGATTAGGCGGTTTTTATGCTGATTGCATAAAAGAAAACTCTATAGATGCAGATATTTTGTTTGGGCCAGCATACAAGGGTGTTCCTTTGGCGGTAAGTGCAGCTGTGTCTTTGTATGCAAAGTACGGTATTGATATGTATTATTGTTTTGACCGAAAAGAAGCCAAGGATCATGGTGAAGGTGGTGTGTTTGTTGGTCGGCAACCAAAAGATGGTGACAAAATAATCATAGTAGAAGATGTTATGACAAGCGGCAAAGCACTTAAAGAGGTATTGCCTAAGCTACAGAGTGCTGCAAATGTGAAGGTTTCCGCTATGGTGATAACTGTTGATCGTATGGAAAAAGCTTTGGACAGTCAGCTTTCTGCTGTACAGGCTGCATATAAAGAGTATGGTATACCAGTTTATTCAATCGTAACGATAAATGATATAATCAAAGCAATAGAAAATGGCATAATTGATGGTTCTGAGCATCTTGAGGCTATGAAAGATTACAGAGCAGAGTACGGTGTAGATTTATGAAGGGAAATTACGGTTTTGAATTTTCAGAAGCAATTTCTTTTTCCGCTTTCCCTTTTGCTTCCAATAATAGTGGCAATAATTTTGCTTCTACTGCCTTATTTGGAATCTGAGCTTCAGCTTTGAAAGCTACTTCGTTTATGGGAACTTTTTGTGCAAGTCGAGCCACAGTATGTTTATTCAAAACTTTGTATGGTGGCCAATTAAATTCTTGAGCAACAGAATCCCACGCATGAAAAAAATGTTTTGCGTAAATTTTTTGTCTATGATTCATATGTTTGTAGCCGGGCAGTTTTGTGTATCCTGCCGGTTGTTTGGTTTTTAGATGCGGAAGATGTTTCATAGATTCTTGTACGGCTTTAAGTTTGTTTTTTTCTTTTGCTAAATTATCTAAGGCAAGTCGTAAAGGAAATAAATGTGCAACATCAGATAGAGCATATTCTAACTGCCCGGCACTTATTGGACGCAACATCCAGTTTGCCTGTTGGAATTTTTTCTTTGAATTTTTAGCTTTTATTACTTCTTCTGGCGTTATGTTATCCGATTCCATAGTGTTAGTTACAAATCGCTGAACCATAGCAGAAAGATTTTCTTGTATGCCAAGAATTTTTGCTTCTAGGAATAAATCATATAATGCTGCAATTTTGATACCATGTTTTTTCCATACTAAGCTTCCATCTGAAGAACAATCAAACCATAGTTTTTGAATATCTTTGCTTTCAAGCAATGCTTTTAATCCAGCGTTGCTAACTGTTCCGGCTTGTGGTAGTGGGTCAATTAAATAATAATTGTAACCGTCAAAAACTTGAATCAAACAAAGATGTTCGCCGTAACAGTGTAGATTAGACTCACACTCAAAATCCATGGCAACTTGCACAATATCAGTTTTACGCCATTTACTGAGCAATTCTTCTATCTGTAAATCAGAATTTATGTAGCTATATTCCATTATGAAATTGTAACACTACAGGTTATAATATGCAATTAAAAGTAATCAGAAAAATATGGGGTTTGCTGTTCAATGGCATCTTCTAGCATATCGACTGTAGCATCGTTGCAAGCTAAGCGACCTATTTTGTTTAAATAGTCTGGGCGTTTGTAGCCTAAAAGCATTGTTGTCATTGTTTGAATATCAACTTTGTCCCTAACACGTTTGCAGCAGCGTTCCACAACGCCTTTCCCTTGTCGATCGATGTTTAAGGTAAATGTTCCTTGATTCCAAGGTAGCATAG
This sequence comes from Spirochaetaceae bacterium, assembly GCA_017622235.1. Classification (GTDB taxonomy): domain Bacteria; phylum Spirochaetota; class Spirochaetia; order Treponematales; family Treponemataceae; genus Treponema_F. The sequence continues at coordinate 41,476 of JAGARN010000007.1, forward strand.
GATCTTGTAATGTAAAAGTCCAGCTTCGTTTTCGAGTGTCTGCTTTAAAGGGATAAGAAGCAATAAATTTTTCAAAGTCAACGATTCTTGCCATAAAGTAAGGTGATATATTTTCTTGAATTTTTGCATCTTCCAATAAAAATGCTAATGATTCATCTGTAAAAGTACTACCAACAACTTTGGAAATCATTGAAAAATGAGCACTAACAAAATTCCATAAACCAATTCTTGCTTCCTCGTTCAAAAAAATCATGTCTTTTATGTGAAAAACTTCATCTGCAATCCAATAAATCAAGTAGCCGTCTTGTTCGCCTTTTTCGTTATAATAAATTGCAGAAGTAATGTCATCGTTGTCCCAAAGCCAGTATTCGTTCCAAGCTAAATCATCTCGAATAAGAGCTCCATGAGTACAAGCTGCAAAGCGATTATAGGTTTCTCTTATTTCTGGACTTGTAACAGGAAGACGCCGTACTTCACCAGCCACTTTGCGGTTTTTCGGTAGTTGATAGTCCTGAATTTCATAAGTGATTTTATCAGATATAATTTCCCAACCTTTGCGGCGGTAGTAGGGAATTGAGTAAGGATATAAATATGAAATGTATTGACCTTTTTCTCTCATTTCATAAAGTGCTTTTTCCAGTAACCTATGCATCAAACCTTGATTAGAATACTCAGGGTATGTTCCAACACCTGTAAGACCACCCATTTCGTAAACTTTGCCAAAAATTTGCACTTTCATTGGGTATACAACACATTGAGAAATAAGATTGTCTTTGTCAAACCAACCTAACACAGAAGCTCTTTCAAAACTTGGTTGCTTTGCTTTAATAAATTCTTTTTCTTCCCAGCCAACTTTTTGCATGGTATGTTTTGTTACCTGAAAAACATACTTTAGCAGTTGGTTGTATTGTTCAAGGTGTTGTAAATCGACTTTGTGAAGTTCAAGTTGTTCTTTGGTCATATTTATAGCTTACAAAATAAACTTCCATAAATCAAGATTTTTGGTAGGTATTGAACAAAAAAGGTAAATTGAATAAAATCCTCTGCAAAATGCGCAGTTTATGAACCTCAAAAACTCCTGCGCTTAATAAATTAAAATCCTTAAGGAGGAATAATGAAATTGTTTGTTTTTTTAAGAGAAGTCTTTTATGATTTAAAATTACTGTTAAGGAATATTCCCTCTCTTACTGTTGCTATTTTTATTCTTTCTGTTGTGTGTGCTAATTTAATGGCAAATAAAGAGCTTATAAATTACAAGTTTTTAGCATTGGATTGTGGCTATTTTTTTAGTTGGATAATGTTTTTGACCATGGATGTTATTTGCAAAAGATTTGGGGCAAAAGCATCTGTAAAAATTTCAGTTGTAGCATTGGTTATTAATCTTTTTGTCACCCTAAGTTTTGCTCTTCTTTCTGAAACAGATGGGATGTGGGGAGCATATTATGCCACCGGCAATATTGAAGTAAATCAAGCTTTAAATGCTACTTTTGCTAGTAGTTGGTTTGTTGTTTTAGGTTCTTCTTTGGCCTTTTTTACAGGTTCAGTGGTTAATGCATTTTTTAACCATGGGATTGCTAAAAAAACAAAACTCAAAGGGTTTTGGGAATTTGCTCTGCGATCTTATATTTCCACTTTTATTGCACAGTTTTCTGATAATTTGGTTTTTAGCTGTTTCATTGCAAAGTTTTTTTTTGGTTGGTCTTGGCAGCAAGTTTTTTTGAGTAGTTTTGTTGCTGCTCTTATAGAGCTTTCGCTTGAAATAGTTTTTTCTGGTTTTGGCTATAGGATTGTGCTTTCTTGGCAAAAGGAGGGTGTTGGACAAGAATACTTAGACAAACAGAAAAGTGGTATCGGTTAAGAAAAACTATCAGTCAGTTTTTTATTTTTGTTTAAGTTTCATTATTCCGTAGCCTTTTATTTTTTTGTTGCTTATATCATAGCTTCGTTCAGAAACACCGTTCGTGCTACCGGAGTCTGTAGAGTCTATAAAATAAATTTCTGTGCCGAGTTTTTTTACGAATATTCCCACATGAGTTATTGCAGAAGAATTAACTTCGCCCATAAAAACTAAATCTCCAGCTTCAGGTGTGGTTGTTTGACTTGTGGCTGATTCATACATATAAGCGGAACTCATGTCAGATTGAATAAGTGAATATCCAGTTCCTGATGTAGCATAACTGTAACACCTAACTACAAGTCCAGAGCAGTCTATTCCTATCGCTCTTAGTGGATCTTGTCCTCCCCACTCATAAAATGTATCAGCATCGGCATATTGATAAGCGAAATCGACAACTTTCTCTTTTATATATCTAGGGCATAGAATTTGGTTAGATTCTTTTGTTCCACTAGAACCCGAAGTGCCGGTATAGTTGAAATTAAAATAGAAATTGTCACAAGAAAAAAAGAGAAACAATGATGCAAGAAATATACCTTTGGCAATCAATGCTTTCATGGTAAAACCTCACCTAAATTTTTCGGCTTCTTTTACTACTTCTTTTATACCACCACGGCACAATGCAGAAATGAAAGGTCTCCCAATCATTACTTGAGCTGCTCCAAGTGATGCAGCGGCTGCCACATCTCTAGCACAACGGATTCCACCATCTACCCATAACTGGTTGCAACATTTTGAAAGCCTTGAGCCGTAGCGAATTAAGAAGTCCGCTGTGCTGCCACGTTCTGTTTCTATTCTGCCACCATGATTGGATATAACTACGATATCCGGTTTGAGTTCTTCTACCATTTCGATATCTTGTAGCGTAAAAACACCTTTTACAGCAAAAGGCACACAGGCGGCTTTTTGCAGTTCTCGCATTTGCTCGGCAGTCTTTTTTTCTAGTTGCACTTTGTTACGCATTGTAACGATGTTGTAGGAGTCAATATCTACTCCGATTATTTCTGCCACATCTGACGCCCATTCTATGCGTTCAATAATACGATTGTTGGGATACGGTTTTATAAAGACAGCAGCTTTTTTTGTAGGGTAAAATTTTGAAATGGCTTTAACTGCTGCAATTCCAAACTGTAGTTTTTCATCAGGGCAACCGTCACCTAAAGATAACTGAATATTTGCTGCACAGGCTGCTGCCATTATGTCGAAATAAAAACTTCTTTCATCTTGGTAGCCTATATTTTCTACAGCACCTGTAATTGGAGCAAGTCGAATTGGTATCTGCGTTGTTGTTGTATTTGGCACATTTTTCCAGCCAGCAACATTATCCATAAAATTCGCATTATCAAAAACGCCACCCATTCCCGGAAGCTCTGCTATGCAACCTGTACCGTCGCATTCACTACAGAAATGACATTTGTAATCTAATCCCCGAAACATGTTCCCACTTCCCTTGCTGCCAAAAGCATTTTATCATCCCTTGGCACTTTTTTTATTTTTCCTGCTACTTCTGATAGAGGAACACCGACAACCTTTCCATTTTGCAATGCTACCATTTTGCCAAAATCCCCAGTTGCAAGCATATGTGCGGCTGCTGTCCCAAAAAGGGTTGCTAAGGCTCTGTCATATGGTGCAGGTGTTCCGCCTCGTTGCAAATACCCAAGAACAGTAACTCTTGATTCTAAGTTGGTTGCGGCTTCTAATTCATGGGCTACACGGTATGCTATAGAATATGGCATAGATTTGCGATTTTGCTTAAAAATCTTTTTTTCCATCAGGGATTCTTCTTCTGATATAGCACCTTCTGCAACAACAACGATAGAGAAAGCTTTGCCTTCATCCCGACGTTTTTCTAAGTGACGTGCTATTGATTGAATATTGTATGGTATCTCTGGTAACAGAATAACATCTCCGCCACCAGCAACACCTGAATATAAGCCCAACCAACCTGCTTTATGCCCCATGACTTCTACAACCATAATACGATTGTGACTGTGAGCGGTGGTATGAATTCTGTCAATAGCTTCTGTTGCCACATCTACTGCTGTATGAAATCCAAAAGTTATATCTGTATGAACTAAATCGTTGTCTATAGTTTTTGGTAACCCAATTACATTAAGACCAGCTTCTGATAAAAGGCTTCCTGTAGTGTTTGTTCCGTTGCCTCCAAGAACTACAAGAGCATCAAGATTCCATTTTTTGTAGTTTTCTTTGATATTGTCTATGGGAAATTTCCCTTTTGCGTCAGGTAAAGGGTTTTTGAAAGGTTTCTCCCTAGAGGTTCCAAGAATTGTTCCACCTCTAGTTAAAATTCCAGAAAAATCCGCTCCCTTAAGTTCTCTAGCATTGCCTTGAATAAGACCTCGGTAACCGTGTTCAATTCCAATAACTTGCATCCCAAATTGCTCCATGGCTGTTCTTGCAACACCACGGATAGCGGCATTCAGTCCGGGGGCATCGCCACCTGAGGTTAATATTCCAAACCGCTTTACCTTTGAATTTGCCATATTGCCACCTTAGAAATTAGTATAACAGATAGGTGTGTACCGTGCAAGTAAAAGGAAGTGCCTATTTAAATCTCTTTTTTCACAAAAAAATGTTTCTGCTAAAAGAAATTCTTGTGCATATTTATATTTCTGTGGTAGAATTAAGGCATCTACAACAACAAAAGAGAGGTTAAGATGGATCATTGTGGACTTTGGGGTATTATTCCCCCAGTTTTAACGATAGTGCTTGCATTTTTGACTAAAGATGTTATTGTGTCGTTGTTTTTGGGAATTCTTTCTGGTGCTTTGATTGTGGCAGGTGGAAATCCCGGAACAGCATTAATGCAACTTTCAGATTTAGTTGCAGGTTCACTTGCGGATGGTTGGAATATCAGAATATTCTTGTTTTGTGCAATGTTAGGAGGTCTTGTTGGACTACTAACAAAAACTGGAGCAACAAGAGCCTTTGGACATTGGGCTTCTGCAAAATTAAAATCGGGTACTAGTTCTCAGTTTATGACATTTGTTTTTGGCGTGATTATATTCATTGATGATTATTTCAATTCAATGTCTGTTGGAACAATAATGCGTCCTATAAGTGACAAAAACAAAGTTTCAAGAGCAAAGTTAGCATATATTTTGGATTCAACAGCTGCTCCTATTTGTATACTGGCACCTATTTCAAGTTGGGTTGTTACGGTAATGTCTATTGTTCGAGACGCTCAAGGTTTTGAAATGCTTGGAATGACGGAATTTGAGTTTTTTATAAAATCTATTCCCTACAACGTATATGCAATTTTGGCACTGATTATGGTGTTAGCTATTATTTTCCTCAAACGAGATTTTGGTCCAATGAAACAGTCTGAACTTTTGGCTACACGTGGTCAACTGATGAATGAAGAAAAATATGGACCCGCTACTGGAACTGTAAATGAAGAAGAAACTACTCGTGCTAAGCCTGTTGATATGCTCTTCCCTATTATCCTTTTGATTGTAACTGCTGTAGCTTTTTTCCCAATCGTTACTTGGCTTGGGGCTATAGATGGCGAAGAAATAACAACATTGGGTCAGGCAATGAAATCTATGAGTATAGGTTCTGCGTTTAACGATACTGATTCATCCATGGCTTTGTGGTATGCCGTTATGTTTACTTTAACCATAACTTACATTTACTATTTAGCACGTCGCTTGTTGAATTTAAAAGAAGCTGCTGAAGCATTGCGTGATGGAATTAAATCTATGCTTCCTGCATTAATTATTCTTACAATGGCATGGTCAATCGGTACGATTATTAAGTCTCCTGCTTCGGAAGGAGGTTTGGGTCTTGGATTGTACCTTTCACACGTTGTAAGTGATGGTAACTTCCCTGTGCAGCTTTTACCGTGCATATTGTTTGTTCTTTCCGCAGTTATATCTTTTGCAACAGGAACCAGTTGGGGAACTTTTGGTATAATGATACCTATTGCAATGCCTATTGTAACTTCATTGGCAACAGGTATTGGTTTTGACCAGACTCAACTTGTAAATGCTTGTATGATTTCTATTGCAGCGGTAATTGGTGGTGCTGTATTTGGAGATCACGCCTCACCAATTTCAGATACAACAATTCTTTCTTCTACAGGTGCAAGTTGTCCACACTTAGAACACGTGGCAACACAAATGCCATATGCGATATTTGTTGCAATTTGTTCTTTCATTGGCTTTGTAGTAGGTGGTATTGTTCTGAATGCTGCTATAGCATGGGTTGCGGCTATTGCTGTGTTTGCAGTTGGTCTATTGTTTTTGCCTAAGTTGTGGAAGGTTAAAGCATAGCAAATAACTGTCTTAAGTTAAAAAGCCCGAAAGCGTTGTCTTTTGGGCTTTTTTGCGTTATAGTTCTGCCATGGATTTAGAAAGATTACAACTTCGTGCTAAGATAATACAGGATATAAGAAAGTTTTTTATTGAAAAAGGTTATCTTGAACTTGATACGCCAGCACTTAGCGAAAGTCTTATTCCAGAAACTTGTCTTGAAGTTTTTACTACAAACTATGTTGAGCCCTGGAGTGAAAAAACACATCCACTATATCTTGTTCCTTCGCCAGAAGTTCATATAAAAAAAATAATTGCTCAACACAAAGTTTCTGTGTTTCAACTTTCAAAATGTTATAGAAATGCAGAATCTATAGGGAGAATTCATAATCCTGAGTTTACAATGTTGGAGTACTATACAGTTGGAGCAGATTATAAGGACTCCGCCGCCATAACAGAAGAACTTTTTAATTATATTTTGCCACCGGAAACGACCAAAGAAGAAGATGTTTATAAACATTTGCGTCCACCATTTATTAGATTAACAATGGATGAAGCCTTTGCCCAATATGCTGGATTTAAGCTTTCCTGTTGCCAAAGGGCGGCGGATTTGGTGCAACAGGCTCGACGTCTTGGCATAATGGAACAACAGGATAACCCTTTTGACCAATGGGGCTGGGATGATTTATACGAACTAATTTTAGTTCAATGTGTTGAACCAAAATTACCAAAAGAAAAACCTGTGTTGCTTATGGATTATCCAGCCCAAGTGGCTTGTTTAGCTCAGGACGTTCCTTCTTCAACAAAGACTGCAATGTGGAAGCAACGGTGGGAACTTTATGTTCAGGGTATTGAGCTATCAAATTGTTATAGCGAAGAAACTGATTCTGAAAAAATTCGTCTATATTTTGAACAAGAAGGTGAACAAAAAAACTCAAAGGCAAGAATTCCCCATAAGATAGATAATGAATATTGGAAAATATTTAATAATTTTCCAAAGTGTTCTGGTAATGCTATGGGAGTTGACAGACTTATTGCTTTAATTTGTGGATTAAAAACAATAGAACCAATTTTACCGTAAAAATAGATTTCGCTAGAGAAATTTTTTGTTAAAGGCTTAAAAAATCACTTAAATAATGTTATAGTAGAGCAATGGAATCTACATTGCAAGCATTTGATTATTTTTTTTCAGTTATAAAAAAATTGAGAGCCCCAGAAGGTTGTCCATGGGATAAAGAACAGACGCCACTTTCTATGCGTTCTGATTTGGTGGAAGAAGTTTTTGAGGCTGTAGAAGCTATTTCTCAAGAAGACTATACTCACGCAAAAGAAGAATTAGGAGATGTGCTTTTGAATAGTGTAATGATTGCTTATATGTATCAACAAAGTGGGCATTTTACACTTTCCCAAGTGCTTACAGATGTAGCGGAAAAACTTGTTCGTCGGCATCCCCACGTTTTTAAGGATTCAGAAGGAAGTACAGAAATGCAAGGTAATGTAACAACTTCAGCTCAGGTTCTTACGCAATGGGATGCAATAAAACAGAATGTTGAAGGTAGAAAGACAGATTCTATTCTTGATGAAGTTCCGATAGGGTTTCCGCCTTTGTTAAAAGCTACAAAGTTACAAAAAAAAGCAGCAAAAAAAGGCTTTGACTGGAACAGTGTTGATGATGTAGAAGCAAAGGTTAAGGAAGAATTTGAAGAAGTCAAGGAAGCTGCCGAAAGTCTAAAAAAAACAATTTTGAAATCTCCTGAAAATACAAAAAAACCTTTTACAGAAGGTGCAAGTAATGCCCTTAATATGGCACAACTTGCTTTAGAAGAAGAAATAGGAGATTTGCTGTTTGCGGTTGTAAATCTTGCTCGTCATCATAGAGTTGATCCTGTTCAAGCTCTTTGCCGTACAAATGAAAAGTTCATCAAAAGATTTAAATTTGTTGAGCAAGAAATGGAACGTTCCAAAATACCAATGGATAGGGAGCATTTGGAACAAATGGATGCTTTTTGGGATAAAGCAAAGGAAAATGGGTGTTGAGTTCTATAAATTTATCAAAAACTGAAGAAATACTAAAAAAAAACATTTACGATATGGATTGTATATTTGTGTTTCCTACAAAAATTGCGGCGGATACATGGGCGGAAAAACTTTTAGATTTTGTTCCAGCCTTCGCAATGGAAAGATTTATAGCCTGGGACACATTTAAAGGAGATGCGATTCGCTCTAGGCAACAAAATAAAACAAGTATACCCTCCATATTAAGAAAAATATATGCCCAATTTTTAATACAAAAGAATAATTCCTTAGTACAAGACGGGAAACCTTTGCTAACAACACTTATAAACCCAGATTTTGCACAAGAATCAGATTCTTTTGCAGATTGGATTGCTTCTTTGTTGCCAGTTTTAAATTTGTGGAAAAAGGCATATGATTCAGCAACAAAGGAAGGTGATTTTTTTTCAGATCAAACAGATGCTGATTTATTAACTCTTTACACTGAATATAAAAATTTTTTAGAAAGCCATAACCTTTTTGACCCAGCATGGGAAGAGCCTCCTTTTGACGACAAAGGATTTAAATATATAATTTTTTATCCTGAAGTATTGAGTGATTTTTGCGAATACGAAAACCTGCTGCGTAATAATAGCCACATTACGATAATTCCTGTAGCAGAAAAAGCTGAAAGGCTACCACCGCCGGAATGCAAGTTTTATAGCAACAGTCGTACAGAACTTAGAGAAACAGCTTTATTTATTAGGCAATTAGTTAAGCAAAAAAAATGTAATTATTCAGATATAGTTATAAGCGTACCCAATATGGATGCTTTGGGGGCTTATGTAATGCGTGAGCTAAAATTATTTTGCATTCCGGCGGTGTTGCGTTCTGGACGTAGTCTTTCTGAATATGGTGCGGGGCGTTTTTTTCGCCAAGTTCAAGAATGTTACGATACAAACTTTGCCTTTGATGCACTAAAAGAACTTTTGCTCAACAAAAATTTGCCTTGGAAAGATACAGAAGCCATTGATCAGCTCATTCAATTTGGTATTGATAACTCTTGTATTTGTTCTTACGAACAAGATGGGCAAAGTTTTGACATATGGAAAGAATCTTTTAAAACCGACAAAAGAAGCGAAAGGGCAGAAACCCTTTACAATGCAATAAAAACAAACTGCAAAGCTATTTGCTTAGCAAGTAGTTTTGAAAAGTTACAGTCTGCGTATTTTCAATTTAAGAATGCTTTGTTTAACGAATCAGCTTTTTCTGATGAAAGCAATTTGGTTCTTGGTCGTTGTTTATCGGAACTTGCCAATCTTATTGATATAGAAAAATCCTTTAACGATATTCCTATAGAGCAACATTTTTCGTTTTTTGAATCAGTGATTTCAGATACTGAATATCTTGCACAGAATAAAACTTTAGGGGTTTCTGTTGTTCCATACAAATTGGCAGCATCTGTACCGGCATACTGTCATATTATTCTTGACGCTTCTCAGGATAATATATCCGTTTTGTACAAACAACTAGGTTTTTTGCCACAAAGCAAAAGGTTGGGCTTAAAACTTTTGGATACAGAACCTTCCGCTTTTTTTGTAGAGTTGTATCGTAGACACAGTTTTCACCAAGTGCAGTTTTCTTGCTCGGAAAAATCATTTTCTGGTTACGGTATACCTCATTACTCCCTTGTGGCAAAAAAATGCGATTTGGTACTGCCAGAATCAGAAGCAACCTGCCATGAAGAAGATTTTATTTCTTCAGAAATTATTGCAATAAAAAACAAAAGTTTTCAAACACCAAATAAAAATCTACGTTTGTCTTCATGGCAGCAAATGGGCTTTGAAAATTGGTGTCTTACTGTTGATACAGAGCAAAAGCAAGTTTTTTCGCTACAGGACGAAACTTTGTTAAAGGACAGTATAGAAAAAACAATCGCCTCAAAAAAACACGAAGGTTTTTTTTCTGTTGACCAAACAGATTTATCTGATTATTTTACTTGCCCAAGACACTGGATCTTTAAGAATGTTCTTAGATTGAAAGAACCTGCTACTCGGGTTCAGCTTATGCAAGATACGTGGCAAGGAACAATTTATCATGACATAATAAGACGTTATCTTGAGTATTATAAAAATAATGAGTTGCCGCTAGATTCTCCACAGTTTATTTCTACAGGGAAAACTGTACTTTCTTCAGACAATCAAAGTCGCCTGTGGGAATGTGTAAACTTTGCACTTGAACAATATAGAGCAAGTTGTATTACAAAACAACTTCTTGAAACCCAAAAAAAAGCTTATTATTTAACAGCTGAAGCTTTTTTGGTTTTCTTTTCGCAAGAATTTTCAGGTTGCAGAGTAAATGCGTTAGAAAAAGAAATTTCTTTCCAGCCGGATTGGTTGAAAGCTCTTTATCCCGATGTTATTTTAAACGGAAAGATTGATTGTGTTCTTATCGATACAGAAGATAATGATATTATAATTGACTTTAAAAAAAATAAAACTCCTTCCATAAATGACTGTGGTGTTGGCAAAGATGGACTCATAAAGGATTTTCAGATTCCTATGTATGTTACTCTTTGGGAAAAGGGGTCAAGGGTATCTTTTGTGAAGAACGCTTGCTTTATGAGTATTCAGCAATGCAATAGAACGAATATCGTTGGGCAGTCACTTGGGCGAATAAAATCTATACCTAGATTTTCGACAGAAGAAATTAACGGATTTGAAAATATTCTTGATGTTTTTTCTTCCAAGGTGGAACAATTCATTCAAGAGATAAAAACTCAAAACTTTGCTCAACTAAAAAATGTAACCTATCAAATTTGTCAGGAATGCAAATGGAAAAAACTTTGTCGTACAACTTATAATATTTCGGGAGAAAAAATATGAGCCAGCAAAAGGTGGAGCAATGGCTGTTATTTGGGGATGGAACAGATAAAAGCCCTGAACTCAGTTTAGAACAACGAAAAGCAGTAACCTGTATGCAAAATACAGTTACCGCCGCTGGAGCAGGTTCTGGAAAAACCTTTGTTCTTTCTCGAAGATATGCTTATTTGGTGTGTGTAAAAAAATATAAGGTAAGTGAAATTCTTACGTTGACCTTTACTCGTAAGGCTACTGGCGAAATGTACAGTAGAATTTATAAAACTCTCGCAGAGATTGTTGAGCGTTTTGAAGATTTTTACGCAAAGCAAGCAATCCAGGAGTTTTTTACTGCAAAAATTCAAACTTTAGACACTTATTGTTCCTATATCGTAAGAAAGAAAGCTCATAGTTTTGGTATAAGACCAGATTTCGTTATAGATAAAGACCGGGCTGAAGAATTAGCTCGGCAAACTGTTTTGCCATTTCTTCTTTCTCATAGAGAAAATCATGGTTTGCAAATTTTAACAAAAACAAACTCGATAGAAGATTTGGCAGAAGGCTTGTTTGTTGACACAATACTTCGCTATTCCACAATATGCAATCCAATAGATTTTTATTCTGTTGCAGAAAAGCAATATCAGTTTGCTTGTAAAGAATGGACTTCAATATGTAGCAAAGTCGATTCGCTTATTATTCAGCTAACACAGTTGAATAAAGAAGCAGATTCAAAAAAAACTACTAAGTTTCATTCTGAACTTAAAAGGCTGCTTGCCTTATCGTCACCAGAAACAAATCAGTATATTGATTACAGCATTTATGTAAGCAATGTGGCAAAGATTTCTTTGCAAGGGCAAAAAATAGATACAAATCCTTGTGTTGCAGTTGTTAAAGAACTTCGGGAACTTTTAGATGATATTTCTTCTTTAGCCTTGTTTCTTAGTTATTATCCTGTGATTCAAGAGTTAATACCTTTGCTAGATGAGTTTCAGACAAATTATAATCGCAAAAAACGGCAAGCAGGAATCCTTACCTTTGCGGATTCTGCACAGTTGGCGTTGGCTACGTTGCAGAAATTCCCTGATGTTAGACAGGCAGAAAAAGAAACCTACAAATCTATAATGATAGACGAGTTTCAAGACGATAACGAATTACAAAAGCAACTTTTGTATTGTCTTGCAGAAAAACTTAATCAAAGTAACCAAGGTAAGGTAAGGGCAGAGCAACTAGAGCCAGATAAGCTTTTTTTTGTAGGTGACGAAAAGCAATCGATTTATCGTTTTAGAGGAGCTGATGTTTCTGTATTCCAAGAGTTGTCTCAAGAACTTAAGGAAAGCATAGAAGATAAAAGTCAATCGGCTTTATTGCATCTTTCCTACAACTATCGTTCTCAGCCAGATTTAATTGATTCTTTTAATAAAATTTTTGGAGGCTACGTAGCAGAGGACTCAACTAAACATCCTGGTATATTTAGAGAGGCAACATTTTTTTCGGATAAAAAACTTCCAGGGTATGAGGCCGGATATACAGAAACAATTGCAGGTATTGCTGCCGAAAAAAAACGAGTAGGGAAAGGTCACGTAAGGTTTTGTTTTTTTAACACTGAATTAGAAAGTGAAAATGAAAAACCTTTGCCAAAAGAAGAGTGTGAAGGGAGTTTTGTGGCAGAAAAAATAAATGAATTGATAAAAGAACAAGGTTATAATGCAAGGGATATAGCTTTACTTTTTCGTTCAACAACTCATCAGTATCAGTATGAAAAATATTTACGTATAAATAATATTCCATATTGTTCAGAATCTGGTGGTAGAATTTTTATTGATGGTCCAGCAAATGATATCTATTGCTTTTTAAAACTTTGTCTCTACCCAAAAGATATTTCAGCTTATAGTATTTTGTTGCGTTCTCCTTTTGTGGCTCTTTCTCATCAATCCATGGAGAAGGTAATAAATTGTAGCCAACAGTCAATTTTTGATGCTTCTGTTGCAGATGAATTGCCAGAAGTAGAAAAAAACAAGTTTCTACACGGGTGCAAAATATACGAACAGGTTAGGCAATATGCTGGTCTTGAACCACTATCCGATACCGTTTGTCGCTTGTGGTATGTTTTGGGCTATCGTTATGAAACACTTTGGAATGCAACCGTAAGGCAGTATTCAGAAATATTTGATTTCATTTATCAACTGGCTTGTCAAGCTGATCTACAAGGAAAAAGCTTAGCCAGTTTTATTGATTGGTTAGAAGCAATAGAAAGCCAAGAAATAAAGATGGATAATATGGATATTCCTTTAGAAAGGGGTGATAGTGTTCGTTTAATGACAATTCATTCTAGTAAAGGATTAGAGTTCCCTGTTGTATTTTTGTGCGATTGTAGCAACCAAGGGGTTGTGAACAAAAATGACAAGGCTGTATATTATAGCAAAGATTGGGGGATTACATTTAATTTGCCACCTCTTCCGGGAATGCCTAGTAACTCGAAAAATTATTTTTACAGTAAAGCAAAAGAACAAGAAGAAAAAGAAGAAGAAGCGGAACTACGTCGATTGTTGTATGTGGCAATGACACGTGCAGAAAAAGAACTTTTTGTTGTAGGTAATATAAACGGAAAAACATATTTTAATAATGTGGAAGATGATTATTCAAAGGTATGTCGTTCATTTACAAAAATGTTACAGCCAATGTGTCTTACTCACTTAAACAAACAACCAGATGCACCTTTTGTTTTTGAAGAAATTCCAGCAAGGCAATATCAGGTTGCCCAAGAAACAACAGAAAATACTAAAGAAAACAAAGCTGCTTTCGTAAACGAAACTTATTGCTTTTATAAGGATGCAGTTCAGGTAAAAGAAGAAGTAATTCCTTGGCCTTACAGAGATCCAAGCAGCTTTGAACCTGAATTTGTTTCCGGTGAACATAAAGATGATGTAGCTGATGAAATATCTATTTTGGTAGAAAGTACAAAGGTTGCAACAGAAAATTCTTTTGGCTTTTCTTACGCTGACTTTGGTACGGCGGCTCATTTTTGCCTAGAAATGACTTTAAATGCAAATGACGTAGTTTTTCCTACGAAATTAGTTAGAGCTTTGTCAGATAAGCAAGTAAAAACACTACACTTAATATGTAGCGATATGGCACAAAGATTTATTTCTTCTGACTTGGGAAAAAATGCGTTAAAGTCTTTGTGGCGACGTACAGAGTTTCACTTTAAATTTAAAATTCAACGTTGCATATTGAACGGAATAATCGATTTGATTTTTCGGGATTATGAGGGTTTTTTCAATATAGTAGATTACAAAACAGATAAAAAAGAGAATCCCCAGCTATATTATGTTCAACAGGGAATTTATCGCAAGGCAGTAGCTGCAATTTTTGGTGTGCCAGAAAATACAATACGTTGTTTTTTGTTTTACCTACGAAGTGGTAATGTTGTTGATATAACTGAAAATTGTAACGAAATAGATTTGTATCAGATTATTCAAGAATCTTTTGAATAATCTGATACACTATAAACTTATGATTTTTTTTGTAAAATTCCTCAAAAAACTTTATAAATATAATGACTTCTCTTTGAAATAAGTATATAATTTCAGTACTGTATTATCTCTGGAGGTTTTTAATGAAGAAATTATTTGCCGTAATTGCTTGCATATTTGTTTTAAGTGCAGTAATGGCACAGAGCGTGGAACCTGTTCGCAAGGTTTGGAATGACGGCACAACAGATTATATTCCGCTAGGAACTGAATTTCAGTTGAGGGCAGAAAATCTGGATCCTGAAACAGGTGATATAATCTACACCTATAATTCAGGAGAGGCAACAGTTTATCAAAATCCTGTTCCTCTTACAGAAGAAGGTCCAATCGTTATTTCTTGGGCCACAAAGGATTTATGGGGCAACATAACAAATGCAAAAACCTATTCGGCTATCGTTGATGGAACTGCACCAGAAGTGAAATTTCTTGTAAATGGTCCTTCTTATATGGATTCAGATGGAATTTTCTATGTTAGAGAAACAACAGGTATTCAGTTGTTTGGCGAAGATGAGCTTTCTGGAACAGAACATATCTTTGTAAATCTTGGTGAAGGGGATTTAACTGATGTTAAGGGTGATACCTTTGTTTATCTAGTAGATAGGGAAGATGGTGAGATCGCAGTTGAATGTGTTGCGGTTGACTATGTTGGAAATGCTTCTGATAAATTTGAATCTTATATTTATTTAGACAACACAGCACCAACTGTTTACATTGACATTGACAAGACTCCTGTAGAAATTAGTGGTGTTCAGTATGTAAGTCCAACAACTAAGTTTACATTGTCGGCAAGAGATGAACTAGCTGGAGTTGAAGGAATTTATCTTTCTTTAGACGGTCAAGACTTTGCAAAATACGATGCAAGTCAACCTCTTATGGTGGCAGAGCCAGGGGAACACGTTATTAGAGCATATGCAAAGGATAATTTGGGCAACGTAAGTAGTGTTGCAGAAATGTCATTCTCTACAAGATTGACACTGCCACCTGCAAATTTGTACTTGAATGTTGGAAACCAATCTGGAACAACAACACAGAGTGCAACAACTAATGTTGAAAAATAATATCCTTGTTTATTAAGTGAAGGACTGTCCTAGAAGTTTAAAAGTTTCGGGACAGTCTTTTTTATTAGCAAATTACCAAAATACGCTAGCAACTTTGTCTATCGCTTTTTTAAACCAATTTGATTGTGCAACATTATTAACTGCAACCAGCGGAATCTCTGCTAAAGTAGTACCTGCTAATTCATAGGTTATTTTTCCGATTACATCCCCACAAGCAATCTCGCCTTGTACAAAGGTTGGCAGCGTTACGGTGTAAGTTACATCTTTAGCTGTTTGGTTTGGTGTTTGCTGCGGAACAATGGCTGGTACGGTAAGAGATTGATTCTTTGCAGGAAGCACTGCAACGGCATTTTTTGTACCTCCGAGTACCGGTAAGGTAAAAGGTTCAAAAGTATCCCTAGGTCGTGTGGCAAAACACGTAAATGCCCATTCCATTAAGGTTGTTGCGTCTGCAACTCTGTAGCGATTCCCTTCTACAGACCCAGAACCAGGACCTTTCATTGTTATGGAGATATAGCGACTTCCGTTGCGTTTTGCTGTTAGTGAAAGATTATATCCTGATTCAAATATGAATCCTGTCTTTAGTCCATCGCAACCTTCAAGTACACCTAGTAATTTGTTAGTACTAGGTTGAAAGATGGGTTGCTCAGTGTTATTTTCTTTGTGCCAAGGTGCAAGATTGTGTTGCTGAGGGTAAGATATGGATTTTTGGGAATGAAATTTATCTAAGGCTTCTGGATATCGTTCAATGTAAACTTTGGTAAAGGCTGCAAATTCCCTTGCTGTAGTTAAGTTCAATTCGCTATAGCCAGAAGGTTCAACAAAGCGTGTATTCTTTAGTCCAAGATTTTGCATCTCTTGGTTCATTCGCTCTACAAAGTTTTCAACTGAACCACTTACATAATGGGCTACAGCTATTGCTGCATCATTACCAGAAGCAACAGCTAGACCCAAAAGCAATTCTTCTAGGGTAACATTTTGACCTTCTCCCAAAAACATAAGAGACGACATTGGTGGAGCATTTATTGCCCATGATTCTGGTGGCAAAGGAACAATGTCCTGTAAGGAAATACGACCTGTTTCTATTTCTTGAAAAACTACATACATTACTACAAGTTTTGTCATAGAAGCTGGAGGAATTATTTCGTCAGCGTTTTTTTCGTACAGGATACAGCCGTTAGAAGCATCAATCAAAATGGCAGAGTCGCAATATAATTCCAACTGAGCCGGAGTTACTGGATATGGCAAGGGTTGAATATTTTGTGTTGGGTATAGATTTGCAATGGTTTGTTCAAACGCAAGTTTTTCTTCTGCTGAAAGGATAATTTGTTCTGGATTAGCTAATTTATTTGAGTAGACCAAAAAAATAATTGCTAAAATTATTCCCACTAAAACGCCAGCTAAAGTTGAGTATTTTACAATATTTGACAAATGATTTTGTTTGGTTTTCATGTCATTCATCATATTAAAAAAGGGAAAAAAATTCCATACTTCTTTTCACAATAGAATATATTGCAGAAAACTTTGCATATCGATATACTTATTAGATATGTTTTGTTTTGGAGGTAACTAAAATGACAAAGAAAATTATTGCTTTGTTTGCTGCCCTTATGATTGTCCTTCCTGTAATGGCTGGTGGAAAGAGAGATGTTTCCGTAATGGAAAAAATTAAGGCAGATGGAAAAATCGTTCTTGGTACATCTGCTGATTATCCACCCTATGAGTTTCACGCACTTATTGACGGCAAAGACACTATTGTAGGATTTGATATTTCTATTGCACAGGAAGTCGCTAAAGATTTGGGTGTAGAACTTGAAATCAAAGATATGAACTTTGATGGTTTGTTAGCTGCATTGGTATCCGGAAATGTGGATTTTGTAATTTCTGGAATGACACCCACAGAAGAACGCAAACAAAATGTTGATTTTTCTGACATCTACTATGAAGCTGTACACGGTGCTGTAATTCGTGTTGCAGATGAAGCAAAATATGGTTCTAATCCAGCTTCATTAAAGGATGTGGTTATTGGTGCACAGAAGGGTGCAATTCAGGTTGGAATCGCAAAGGAACAGATTAAAGGTGTAACGGGTACAGATTTGGACAACAACCATCCTCAAGTTAAAGAGCTTGGAACATTGCCCGACTTAATCATGGAAGTAAAAAACAGCAAAATCGAAGCTGTAATTGCAGAGCTCCCTGTTGCAAAGGCATATGTTAATGCTAATCCAGATTTAATGTTGGCAGAGTACACTTTTAAAGATACAGAAGGCGGTTCAGCAATAGCAATCAAAAAGGGTAACGCAGATTTAGTTCAAGCTATTAACGCAACTATTGCTCGGCTTATTGCAGAAGACAAAATTACAGCTTTTGTTGGAGAATCAAGTCTTTTGGCAGATAATCAATAGTTTTGTTTAATTATTGATTTAGGGCTGGTAGCTTGGCTACCGGCCTTTTTTTTATTTTACATATTGTGTCATAGTAGGTGAGAGTGTGGGTGAAAACTTGACGATTTAACTATTATGAAATATAGTAATAGCTAGGTTTTGTGTTTTAAGGAAGGTGGGAAGTGAAGACTGTTACAATTTGCATGGGTAGTTCTTGTTTCAGCAGAGGTAATGCAGCTAATGCAGAAGTGGTTCAGCGTTTTATTGTGGAAAACGGTCTCGAAGATAAGGTTTTTGTAAAGGGTTGCTTGTGCGAAGGCGAATGTAAAAATGGCCCGAATGTACGCATTGACGGAAAACTTTATACAGATGTTTCTCCTGAAACTTTAGGGGATTTATTGACTAAAGCTTTGGAGGCTGAATAATGAATAGTCCTCATCCAATATACACAGAATCTACGGAATGTCAGGATTGCTACAAATGTATTCGTCGTTGTCCAGTAAAGGCTATCCGTGTAGAAAACGGACACGCAAAAATTATACCTGATTCTTGTATTTTTTGTGGTGCTTGTGTTATACATTGTCCATCTCATGCAAAGCATAGTCGTGATGATACTGCAAGAGCAAAGCATTTAATAAATCAGAAAGAACGTGTTGTTGTTTCGTTAGCTCCTTCTTTTATTTCTGAATTTTCTGATTATACTCCGGCTCAGTTGATTGCTGCTATAAAGTGTTTGGGATTCTCTGATGTTTCAGAAACTGCTATAGGAGCGGATTTAGTTTCTGCTCAGGTAGCACAAGATTTAGCATTTGCTTTAAAAAATCCCGAGGCACAAAAACTTTTTATATCTTCGGCTTGTCCCGCCGTGGTGGAGTACATCAAGCATTATATGCCGGAACTTGATAAATATATAACCGACAGAGCGTCTCCGCTTTTAGCTCACAGTCGATATCTACGCAAACTTTACGGTGACGATATTGGTATAGTATTTATTGGTCCTTGTATAGCAAAAAAACGGGAAGCTGATGTTTGGAAAGAAGTTGATTTAGCTCTTACTTTTACAGAACTTAGGCAATGGCTAGAGGCTGAAGGGATTAGAGCAGATACTGCTGTACCATTTGGCAAAGAAAATGAACAAGTGTTTGTTCCATTCAAAGCGGCAAAAAGTTCTTTATATCCTGTGGACGGTGGGATGATTGCTGCTTTTAAGGAATATGATACACTTGATGGTATCCGAACTATGACAGTTTCTGGTATAAACGAAATACACCACGCTTTAGATGGGCTTGAAATAGAAAAAATTACTTCACCTATATTTATGGAATTGCTTTCATGTGCGGGTGGTTGTATAAATGGTCCTGGAACGTCAGCCTTTAGTTCTGGAGCAATGAGGCGACTTTTGGTAGAAGAATATGCAGCTGCTGCTGATTCCGTAGCGTCTAAAGAATTGTTGTCCACTGAGGTTTCGTTAGTTGATACGCTTCCAATAAAAAAAGCTCCATCTGCAACCTATACAGAAGAAGAAATTCGTAGTGCGTTGCGTTCTGTCGGAAAGTACTCTGTTGCCGATGAAATGAATTGTGCTAGTTGTGGATACGATACGTGTAGAGCCTTTGCAGCAGCAATATTGGATAATCGTGCGGAAAAAACAATGTGCGTTTCTTATATGCGTAAATTAGCACAAAAAAAGGCCAACGGATTAATTAGAGCAATTCCTAGCGGTGTTGTTATTGCAGATAAAAATCTTAAAATTGTTGAATGTAACATGAATTTTGCAAAACTTTTAGGTCATGATGTAGTTGAAATGTACGAGGCAAAGCCCGGTCTTGAAGGAGCAGACCTTAACAAACTTACATCGGCTGCAAGATTCTTTTCTGATGTTCTCTCTCTTAATGGTCCTGATGTTATAGATCGGGACGTTCGTGAAGGGAAAAAGATTTTTCATGTAACTGTATTCGAAATAGAAAAAGAAGAAATTGCTGCTGGTGTTATAGAAGATATTACTGCACCGCAAAGTCAAAAGAGCAGGACGATAAGCCAAGCACGAAAGATTATAGATAAGAATCTTTCTGTTGTGCAGAAGATAGCTTTCTTATTAGGTGAAAACGCTGCAGAAACTGAATCCATGTTGAATTCAATTATTGATTCTTATGCCACAGATGAGGAATCAGAGGAATGATGTCCGATAAAGCTGAACATAACATTGACAATAACAAGGATGCTCTTTCAGAAACATTTATCGAGGTCGGTCATTATCAACTTTGTAAATACAACCAGCACGCCGAGGGAGATGTTTTTCTTTCGCAAAAAAATCCTACGGATGGGCGAGTTATAACAACACTTTCAGATGGATTGGGTTCTGGAATAAAGGCAGGTGTTTTAGCAACTTTAACTGCAACTATGGCTACAAAATTTATTGCTAACGATATTCCAATACGGCGTGCTGCAGAAATAATAATGAACACTTTGCCGGTTTGTAAAGAGCGTGGCATTAGTTATGCAACATTCACTTTGGTTGATATAGAACCTAATGCAACAGTCCGCATAATGGAGTATGATAATCCTCCATATGTATTGATTCGGCGACAAACAATAATTGAGCCAATAAAAGATATTTCACCTATTGAGCGAAAGAATAAAAAAACTGCACCTAAAAGAGAATCGCTACTGAACTATTCTAGGTACGAGGCACGTCCAGGTGACAGGCTTGTGTTTTTTTCTGATGGAGTTACTCAATCTGGCATGGGAACGCCTTGCTTTCCTTTTGGTTGGGGTTCGCCTAATGCTCAGCAGTTTATATTAGACAAAGTTTTGCAAAATCCCTTAATAAGTGCAAGGGAACTAGCTCGTTCTGTTGTTCAAGAAGCTTGTATGCATGATGGCTACAAGCCAAAGGATGATATAACTTGTGGAGTTGTATATTTTCGTAATCCTAGGGATATGTTAGTTATGACAGGTCCGCCTTTGCATAAAGATAGGGATACAGAAATTGCTCGTATTTTTTCTTTATTTGATGGACATAAAGTTATTTGCGGAGGTACAACGGCAAATATTCTTTCTAGGGAATTAAATCGACCGATTAAGGTGTGTTTAAAAGATTTTGATCCCAAAGTTCCACCCTGTTCCGATATGGAAGGTGCAGATATGGTTACAGAAGGTATAATAACTATGGGTGTTGTATCTGAAATTTTGGAAAATGGGGCAAACATGGATGGTCTGCGAAGTAATGCTGCAACCAGAATGGTAGAATTATTTTTGAATTGTGACAGAATATGGTTTGTTGTGGGAACTAAAATCAACGAGGCACACCAAGATCCGAATATGCCAGTTGAGTTAGAGATTCGGCGTAATGTTGTTAAAAAAATAGCGGCACTTCTTCAAGACAAGTATTTAAAAGAAGTGCATATTCAATATTTTTAGTTTTGCAAGGAGTTTTTATGAAAAAAATTATGGTTTCAATATGCACAGGAACAGCGTGTTTTGTTATGGGGGCATCGGAAATTATGTTGCTTGAGGAGCAGTTGCCTTCAGAATTACAAGATATAGTAGAAGTTCAAGGTATAACTTGTTTTGAAGTTTGCAAAAATAGTGAATGTGGCAAAGCTCCATTTGTAAAAATAAACGACGAAATTATTTCCGAAGCTAGTTTGCCAAAAGTTATTGCTAGAATTCAGGAACTTGCTGAGGAGTTAAATCATGCTTAATATTAACAACAATGCTGCTCACTTAAAACGAGAAATTTTAGTTCGTATAGCAAAACTTCAGTTGGCAGGTAAATTAGAAGAAGGTGTGCATTATATTCCAAGAGAAATGGCTCCTAGTGGTAGTCAGCCTGTTCGGTGTTGTATTTTCCATGACCGAGAGATATTGCGTATGCGTGTTATGGCTCGTCTTGGCCATAGTGTAGAAGATTATGACGATGAAAAGAAACTTGCGGAGTTTGCAAAAGAAGCCTTAGAACGAGAAACTCCAACTTGGCCAATGCTTACGGTTTTAGATGAGGCTTGTAATGCCTGTGTGCGTAGTCACTATATGGTAACAAATGCTTGTCAGGCTTGTCTTGCCCGTCCTTGTATGATGAACTGTGGCAAAAAAGCCATATCAATTTCTGCTGGTAGAGCTCATATTGACCCAGAGAAATGCGTAAACTGTGGGCTTTGTATGCAAAACTGTCCATATCATGCAATTATAAAGATTCCTGTTCCGTGCGAAGAAGCCTGCCCAGTTGGGGCAATTTCTAAAGATGAAGATGGCAAAGAGCGTATCGATTACCATAAGTGTATTTTTTGCGGCAACTGCATGAGGGAATGTCCCTTCGGTGCTATGATGGATAAGAGCCAGTTAGTTGATGTGTTAAAACATATAATAAACGGCAAAAAAGTTGTCGCCATGTATGCTCCTGCAATAGCGGCTCAGTTTCGTGCTGCTCCTGGTCAGTTAGAAGGTGCTTTAAAACAGGCAGGCTTTTCACGAGTATGGGAAGTTGCAATCGGTGCGGATATTACAGCAAATAAAGAGGCTCACGAGTTTGAAGAACGAATGGGAAAGGGCGATATTATGATGACAACTTCTTGTTGTCCTGCTTATGTTAGAGCTGTTAAAAGACACGTTCCAGAACTATCCCCTTGTATTTCTGATACGAGAAGTCCCATGCATTATACCGCTCAGTTAGCAAAAAAAGAAGATCCTGATTGCGTAACGGTATTTATTGGACCTTGTCTTGCAAAGCGACGTGAAGGAATGGATGATGAATTCGTAGATTACGTTCTTTCGATTGAAGAAATCGGTGCTTTACTCATTGCCAAAGAAATTGATGTTGGAAAAATACCTGCTGAAATTCCGGATACAATACCTAGTGCCTCTGGTCGAAATTTTGCAATTAGTGGTGGTGTTGCTGAATCTGTAAAAATTCGTTTAAAGAATCCTGAGTTGCTTAAAGCGGCTGTTATTAACGGATTAAATAAAGCTGGTATGAAGCAACTAGCACAGTATGGTCAAATTCAAAGTGGTGCAATTCCCAAACCAGAAGATTGCCCAAATCTTGTAGAAGTTATGGCTTGCGAAGGTGGCTGTATTTCAGGTCCTTCTGTTATTACAAATCCTAAGGTCGCCGCCATTCAGTTAAAAAAATACGTTGAAGCAGGTTCTGCTGAAAAATAATTAAAAAGGTTGCCAAAGTTAAATTGGCAACCTTTTTGCATTTAAATTACATCCATGCGAGGAACATCGGCTTCGTAATCCACGCCTTCCACGTCAAAACCGTTGGTCGCCATAAAATCGTGCAGATAACCGGTCATATCGCCTAATTCACGTAAATTGTCCTGGGTGATTTTTGCCATGCGTGCGTCCACTTCAGCTTGAACAGCTGGATCAAGTTCCCAGTCGTCAATGCGAATAAGATTGTCGCTATCAACTGGAACTTTTCCCTTTGTATAAAGGCGTTCAGCAAAAAGTCTTTCCATTTGTTCTATGCAACCTTCGTGTGTTCCTTTTTCTTTCATAACCTTGAAAAGAACAGAAAGATAAAGTGGAATAATTGGAATAACGGCACTGGATCGAGTTACAAGACCTTTGTTTACAGAAACAAATGCACATCCACCAAGTTCGCTGGAAAGTTTTGCATCTAATTTGCGGGCTGTTTTTTCCAAATGTTTTTTTGCTCCACCGATTGTTCCGTCTCTATAAATTGCATGAGAAAGTTTTGGTCCAATGTAAGAATAGGCCACTGTCATACAACCCTTAGAAAGAACACCAGCCTGTGAAAGTTGGTTAATCCACCGTTCCCAGTCTTCACCGCCCATAACTTTTATGGTTTGTTCTGCTTCTTCTTCGTTAGCAGGTTCTGCACTCATTGTGGAAAGTTCGCCAGTCATAATGTCTACAGTCTGACCTGTAAAAGCCTTTCCAAAAGGTTTCAACACTGATTTATATAAAACACTTGTTTCCGGGTCCCTACGAACAGGGCTTGCAAGGCTGTAAACAACCAAGTCAAATGTTACACCCATCTTTTTAGCTTCTTCGATTACGGCTCTACGACAATCGTCGCTGAACGCATCCATGTTCAATGTTGCACAGGGAATACCTGCGTTTTTTGCGGCACGATCGAATGCCATGTTGTTGTACCAACCTGGAGTTCCGCCTTTTTTTTCACTTCCTTCTTTTTCAAAAGAAACACCGATTGTTGCCGCTCCGTATTCAAAGGCGGCAGAAATTCGGCTTGCAAGTCCGTATCCTGTGGAACAACCTAGAACCAAAACAGCCTTTGGTCCGTTTCCGCCTTCGCCAAATGTCTTTATTCCACGTTTTGTCTTTTGCGACTGAACATAGGCGATTTGGCGTTCAGTTTCTTTTGCACATCCAATCGGGTGTGCGTTGATACAGATGTTACTGCGAATCATGGGTTTGATAATCATAATGAATCTCCTTTTTTTGTGTTGTCTTTTTCCCGTATTTCCGTGCGGCGGATTTTTCCGCTTATTGTCTTTGGCAGTTCCTTTACGAACTCAATGATTCTAGGGAATTTATATGCTGCGGTTTCGTGCTTTACGAATTCCTGTATTTCTTGGGAAAGTTTTTGATTTGCCTGATGTCCGGGGTTCACCACGATAGATGCTTTTACAATTTGTGTTCGTTTTGGGTCTGCCACTCCTGTTACCGCACATTCAAGTACAGCCGGATGTTTCAGCAAGGCACTTTCCACTTCAAAGGGACTGATTCTATATCCTGCACTTTTTATCATGTCGTCTGTGCGTCCCACAAACCATATGTAGCCGTCTTTGTCACGGTAGGCAGTGTCGCCGGTGTGGTACAAATTGTTTGCGAACACTTCTTCTGTTAGCTTTTGGTCGTTGTAGTAACCTGCGAACATCCCGAAGGGGTGTCCTTTTTCCAAGCGGATTACAATTTCGCCGACTTCACCAAGGGCACAAGATTTGCCTTCTGTGTCTGCAATGTCTATGTTGTAGCCGGGGGCTGGCATTCCCATTGAACCGGGCTTTGTTTCCATGCCGTCAAAGTTTCCTATTGTGAGAGTGAGTTCCGTCTGTCCGTAGCCTTCCTTTACTTTCAAGCCCGTTTGTTCAAAAAACTGATTGTATATTTCTGGATTAAGGGCTTCTCCTGCCGTGGTGCAATGCTGCAAGTTGGACAGGTCGTATTTAGAAAGACCATGCTTTATTAGGTAACGGTAAATTGTTGGAGGCGCGCAAAAGGTGGTCACTTTGTACTTTGCCATGTTTTCCAACAACTTTCCTGGTACAAAAGAAACCATGTCATATGCGAACACTGCACTTCCTGCAAGCCATTGTCCGTAAATCTTTCCCCAGACGGCCTTTGCCCAACCGGTTTCTGCCACTGTAAGATGAAGTCCGCCGTCGACAACTTTTTGCCAATATTTTGCCGTAACAATATGCCCAAGAGGATATGTAAAGTCGTGCTGAACCATCTTTGGCTGCCCAGAAGTTCCAGACGTAAAATAAATCAGCATTATGTCATGGTTTTCTGTTGCCTGTTTTCCTGTGGGTCTTGAAAAATCGGTTGAAAGAAAATCGTATTCAGCATGGAAGGAAACCCAATTTGCACGTTCTTTTTGCATTGCAACAAGGGTTTTTACAGAAGGAGATTTGTTCATCGCCAAATCTATTTGCTTTTGCAGTTCCTGGTCGTCCAAGGTCACAATCATTTTTATGTCAGCGGCATTCGTCCGATATTCTATGTCTTTTTGGAGCAACTGGCTTGTGGCAGGAACTGCTATTGCACCAATTTTGTGCAATGCCAACATAAAAAACCAAAACTCATAACGGCGACGCAGGATAAGCATTACTGCATCGCCTTTTTTTATTCCGTGTTGAACAAGGAAATTCGCAGTTTTGTCGGATGCTTTTTTTAAGTCTGCAAATGTAAAAACTTTTTCGTCTCCGTTGTCGTCGCACCAAACCAAGGCTTTTCGGTTCGCCTCCATGCTGGCGTATTCATCTGCCACATCGTAGGCAAAATTAAAATTGTCTGGAATTGTGATTGCAAAATTTTCTTTCAAATCTTTGTATGTTTTATATGTGGTTTTTTCTTTGAGGAATTTTGTAAATAGCATATATTGTCCTTTGTGCCTTAAATATAAACTGTTGTGGTCAGTATTTTAGACACGGAAAAACCGTAAAAAGTTGCGTCATTTTTGCATTTTATGTCAAAATGACATTTTTGTCAATTATGTCGCAAATGAATTATGTTTCAGCACTTTTCTGGGGTGTACAAAAAGTTAAAAAATGAGTACTATTTATAATATGAAAATAGCAATAACTTATGAAAAAGGATTGATTTTTCAACATTTTGGAAAGACACCATCCTTTCTGCTTGTAGAAGCCGAAGGAAAAGAACTTAAATCAACAGACGTTGTATCTACAGAAGGTAGCGGACATTCTGCCTTGATTCAGTTCCTTGCAGAAAGAAAAGTAGATACCGTTATCTGCGGTGGAATTGGTGATGGAGCAAGAAACGGACTCGAAGCAATAGGTATAAATGTTGTTGCAGGTCAAATTGGTTCTGCGGAAGCTGCATTACATTTTTATCTTAATGGCGACTTAAAAGATAATCCTGCTGGCAAATGTAATCACCACCACACAGGTGACCATGATTGCGGTAGCCACGATTGCGGCAGTCATAGTTGCCACTGAGGTCCGTGTTTGCCAGGAAAAATTTTTACGTTACAAGAAAACTTTTTTGCGTTTTTAGCAAAAAAAATTATGTCTTGAGCATAAGGACTTAGCAAATCTTCTGGGTGATAAGAAAGATGCAGTTCTGTACTTAAATTCTCTGCATAGGCTCTGGACATTGCACCGTTTATTCGTATTAAATCAAGGGCGGCAGGTAAGATTTGCTTTAGGTTACTCTGCAAATATCTTTTTTTAATATAATCAATTTGTAGCTTTTCTATTTCTTGGTGTTTTATGCAAACACAGTTTTGGGATACGGCGTTTGATGTCGAGAATTCTTCAAAAAAGGATGAGGGTTTTTGTTTTAAGGGTTTAAGCAAACTAATGAACCAACTTACAGCTCTTCCCTGTGAATAAAAAATACTTGCTGCTTGTGCTAATTTTTCAGCCTTTGTTAAATCTCTTTGGGTAAAGGTCGAAGTTGATTGAATATGATACGGCGGAGCATTTTGAGCTATAAGTTGTAATTTCTCCCCATCGTCATAAAGAGTGGTTCCAGGCAACACAGAAAGGCGGAATATTTCAAGATTGTTTGGATAAAGACTTATTGCAAAATCTAAAGATTCTTTAAAACCATTAAGAGTGTCCCCAGGTAGCCCATAAATCAAATCAAACCCAAAAATTGCACCACTTGCGTTCAATAAATTGATTTTTCGGACAAAGTTTTGTTTGTCAAAGTTGCGATTTACTAAGTTTAAAACGTGTTTGTGTGAACTTTGCAAACCAATTTGTAAAGAACAAGAAATATTTGCAAATGCTTTTGCCAACTCTTTGTCTAAAAACTCTGCCCTGCATTCAAAGTGAAAAAAAATCTCTGGAGCAACTTTTTTTATGTACCGTAAAAGTTCAAGAGCTTTTTGCTTATTCGCATTGTATGTAGGGTCAAGAACAAAAACTTGACTTACTCCCTTTTGCTTAAAAAAATCAAGTTCCGCCTTTATTCGATTCATAGGAATATGGGATACAGTTTTTTCACCTTTAGACTCATAGCAATAAGCACATTTAAATGGGCAACCTCTTGCAAGTTCCCATAATGCTCCTCCGCTATAATCCTTAGGGTTAAGCGTTCCGCTAAGATATGGCGAGATAAGTTTTTCTGGGGCAACTCGGCTTCCATGAATGTGGCGACTAATGTTTGCCTGTTTTTGCAAAATTAATTTTTCAAGCAACAAAGGAACTTGTTCTTCACCTTCCCCCGAAACAACATAATCAAATTCAGTGCATGATGCTGGGTGAGCGGTTATTTCTGGACCTCCAGCTATAATAAAAACGTTGTTGGCGACTTTGCGTATTATGTTTGCTACATCAGAAAAAAATTTGTAGTTCCAAACATATACAGAAAAACAAATTGCAGGTGGATTTTGAGCTAGAAGTTCTTTGGCAACAAAATCTGGGGTAGGATTATCTTCCGCAGAAAAAACTGCCAACTTTGCTTGTATTTTTTGTTCCTCAGAATTTGAGTTTGCAAATTTTGCAAAGTGTGCATTTATAGCAGCGACAATACAAGCTGCACCTAAAGGCAATGCCTGTGGTGAAGTTTCTGTTAGTAGCGTACAAACTGGAATTATCACATGGAAACTATATTTTTTGTAGTGCTTTATGTCAATCTACAACTGAGCCAAAATCTGTTTAATAAGAGAAGTCATCCGTTTGCGATGAAAAGAAACTATCTTTTCTGCTCGTTCTGTTGTAGCTTCTGTTCTAGGGTCTTGCCCCACTGTTCCTATAATCCAGCCTTCTTTTGGCAAATTTTCCATCTTTACCAATTCTGGATAAAAGTGGCGTGTTATCATTGTTTCATTGGCAGCAGCATGGTCGCACATATAACCTTCTCCAATTTCATCTTCTTCTGAAAGACAAGTTAAAATTTTTACGTTAAATTGCTTTTCTAAAAGGTTAGTGTTTTCTTTTGCCCAAGCATTTGCTGGTCCGTGTCCGTGCATAACTACAACTTTAAAACCAACCCTTGCTAATTGTTTAACCACAGAAAACATCATTTGGGTATAAAGGTCTTTTTCCATAAAGTATGCACTGCCTGGAAATTGTTGAGCGTTGTAATAATATGGGCTGTTTTTATCTTCAGAAAGATAAAAATCCATTCCGTAAAGTTCAGAACCATCTTCTTGCACTTGTTTGATGTCTGGAGCACAAAACAACATGGGTAAAACAATTCCTCCTACGTCTTCTGCCAAAAGAGAAAACAACTCTTCAGCTTGAATTCCATCTGCTCCCAAAGGTAAATGTGGTCCATGCCATTCCAGTGTACCAAGAGGAAGGTATGCTACAGGAGCTTGCGTTAGCCGTTCCAAAAAGGCTTCTGGTGTAAGATATTTGTATTGAACTTCTGTTTTCATAATTCCTCCTGAAATTATTTTATTCCTGAATTATAAAATATGCAATAATAAAGTATACAAAACCCTATTGCTATTGATTTTTTTCTCAGATTATAATAGAATCTCATTTGATTTTCGGTATTCCGAATTCAAGGAGGTGACAAAGTATGGCAACAATCATGGTTGATGAATCCGAAAACCTAGAAAAAGCAATTAAAAGATTCAAGCGCATGGTTGAAAAAGAAGGTATTATTCGTGAATTCAAAAAGCGTGAATATTTTGTGAAACCTTCTACTACAAATCACCAGAAAAAGGTTACTCTTGAGCGCAAACTGTTGAACAAAAAGCGCAAAGCTACAAAGAAAGAATTCTAATTTTTAAGCAATTTTTTTGTACTGGGTTGTCCGT
This sequence comes from Spirochaetaceae bacterium, assembly GCA_017622235.1. GTDB lineage: Bacteria > Spirochaetota > Spirochaetia > Treponematales > Treponemataceae > Treponema_F. The sequence goes on from JAGARN010000007.1 coordinate 70,915, forward strand.
TTGGGCAACCTTTTTTATTTAAGTACGTTAATTAAATCAGGTCGTCCAGCTTCTAGCAGAGCTTCTTTTACAAGATTCTGATTTTCCGGTTTATTGAATTGTAATAAAGCACGTTGTAATTTGCGTTGACGTGTTCCTTTGGGAACATAAATTGGTTCTAAGTTATGCGGGTTTAATTCTGTATAATACATACAAGTTGCAAGGCTTCCCGGCGTTGGGTAAAAATCTTGCACTTGGTCTGGAACAAAGCCTGTTTGCTTTAGGTAAAGGGCAACTTCAATGGCTGCATTTAAGTCTGCACCAGGATGACCGGCAATGTAGTAGGGTACAAGATATTGCTTTTTGCCAAGTTCTTTGTTTATTTTTGCATATTCACTGGCAAAGTTTTGATAAATTTTATGGTTGCTTTTTTGCATGAGGTTTAAAACTTTGTCGCTAACGTGTTCCGGGGCAACTTTGAGCTGACCCGAAATATGATGTTCGCAAAGTTCCCGAAAAAATGTTTTGTTTTTATCTAACATTAAGTAATCGAAACGGATACCACTTCTTATAAAAACTTTCTTTACCTTTGGCAATGCTCGTAGTTTTCGAAGTAATGTCAAATAATCCTTGTGATCTGCCTCTAAATTAGGACAGGGAATAGCACCAAGGCAGGATTTATTTGTACAGGAACCGACTTTTTTTTGCTTAGCACACGCATCCTGTCTAAAATTTGCAGTTGGTCCGCCAACATCATGAATGTAGCCTTTAAAGTCTGACTCTTTTGTTAAAGAAATAGCCTCTTTAATAAGGGATTCGTGACTTCTGCACTGGATTCTTTTACCTTGATGAAAGGCTATTGCACAAAAGGCACAAGCTCCAAAGCAACCACGGCAACTTACCAAAGAGAATTTTACCTCGGATAATGCTGGAACACCAGTTTTGCCATTTGAAGCAGGTTTTTCATAATCTGGATGCCATCTGCGTGTAAAAGGTAGTTCAAATACAGAGTCAAATTCATCTGTTTGTAATGGTAGTGCTGGTGTTTCTTGTACAACAAAGCGGTCTTCACTTTGTTCGATAAGAATATGTGCAGAAATTGCATCTGTGTTTGCTTCTTGAATTAGATAGGATTTTGCAAAGGCGATACGTCCTTCTGTGGTAGTTTTTGAAACTTCTGCAAAACTTGGCAAACGTAAACTTTCTTGCCATACATTTTTGCTGTTATAGCTACCACTGGGCAACTCTGATTCTTTACCAGTACGCCAGCAAGTTCCTTGAATTCCTCGAAGAAAAGTTAAGTCTTTACTTTCTACCTTTTTTTCTTTAGCTTTTTCAGCTAATTTTTGTGCAATCTGAATAAGGGGTCTTTCGCCCATACCGTATATTAAAATGTCTGCCTTTGTATCCAACAAAATTGAACGGCGTACCGTATTTGACCAATAGTCGTAGTGAGCTGTGCGACGTAAGCTAGCTTCTATTCCTCCGATTATGATAGGTACACCTTTGTAAGCTTGGCGAATTTTGCTACAATATGTTATAAGTGCTCGGTCTGGTCTGTGTCCTACTTCTCCGCCATGAGAATATGCATCTTGTGAACGAGGTTTGTTGTTTGCAGTATAGTTCGCCACCATTGAATCCATAGCTCCGGCTGATACTAAAAACGCTAATCTTGGCCGTCCCAGTTTTGTAAAGTCGTAGGTATTATTCCAATCAGGTTGGGTAATTATGCCAACGCTATAGCCTTTGTTTTGTAGTACTCGTCCAAGTAATGCTGCTGCAAAACTTGGATGATCAACGTAGGCATCACCAGAAACAAAAACGAAATCTAATTGTTTAATGCCAAGTTCAATCAAATCACTAGGTTGTGTTGGTAAAAACATATTTCTTTTAAAAGGTTCTTTTTTTTTAGTTTTATTACTTTTGTGGCAAGTTTTGCTTTTCATTTTTTCAGTATAGCATAAATGAAACAGTTTTGCAGAATAAAAATATTTTCAAAAACTTTATGGAAACCGGTTTGTACATTTACAATGCAAAGACATTTCCTAAAAAATATTTCTAAATTACTCTGTATTTTTTTGTTTTTTTTTATAATTTTTTTTGGGGTAAATTTTTAAAAAACTGCGGATGCTTTTATTTGGTATCATAACTTATTGTATTATATATAAATAAAATAATATAATACAAAAACAATATCAAATTTATAATTTTTTTGCAGAGAAAAAAGTAAATTTTTTTTTAAAAAAAATCTTGACATAATGATACTTATGATTTATCTTGGAACAAGGTTGTAGAAACCGGTTTCTAAATTACTCAGGAGGTTAATATGAAAAGGTTTGTGGTAATTGCATTAACATTGTTAATTTGTGTTTCACTGTTTGCAATTGGAAACAAAGAACAGGCTAGTACGGAAATTCCGGCTAATCCAGCAGATTTAAAAGGTGATATTATTGTTTTACATCACCGTACAGATTTTGAGGATAAGTTTGAAGAATATAAAGCTGCTTTCAACAAAATTTATCCAAATGTAAACGTTGAGTTTGAGGCTGTAACAGATTATGCTGGAACAGTGCGTACTCGTATGTCTACAAAATCTTATGGTGACTGTTTAATGGTTGTAACAGCTCCACCTACGCCAGAGGATTTGAGCAGATTTTATGAGCCACTTGGAACAACAGAAGAATTGTTCGCACAGTATGATTTCTTAGAATCAGCACAGCAGTATTATTTTGACGGTAAAGTTTATGCTCTTCCTGTTAATGCTAATACCGGTGGGTTAATGTATAACAAACAAGTATTCAAAGAAGCTGGAATTACAAAAATGCCAACATCATCAGAGGAATTCTATGCTTGTCTTGAAAAGATTAAAGCAAATACAGACGCTACTCCAATGTTCATGAATTACCCTTCAAAGTGGACATTAACTCAGTGGGAAGGTGGACGTTTTGCTTATAGTGGTGACCCTGACTGGGGAAACAAAATGATTCACATGGATAATCCTTTCTCTCCTGGAATGCCACACTATGAACTTTATAAAGTTATGTACGAAGTTGTAAAACGTGGTTTATGTGAAAAAGACTTATTGACATCAGACTGGGAAAAATCAAAACAGGATTTCGTTGATGGAAAAATTGGTGTTATGAACTTAGGTTCTTGGGCTATCTCTCAGTTTAGAGATGTTGCAACAGCTTCCGGCTACAATCCAGACGAAATTGTTGGATATATGCCTTATCCAGTAAGCCACAATGGTAAAGTTTATGCTGAACCAGCTTTGGACTATGGAATTGGTGTAAATAAATACAGCGAAAATAAGGCAGCTGCTATTGCATGGGCAACTTGGTTTGCAAATCAATCTGGCTACGCAGTTGATAACGTTGCTATTCCTGCTGCAAAGGGATCTACTTTCCCTGCTGTATTAGACAGTTTTGCTGAACTTGGTGTTGTATATGATACATCTAATCCTGCAAAAGCTGGAGAAGAAGGTTTGTTCGATAAGATTGACAGTGAATCTGAGGTTGGTTTGTGGCAAGACCCACAGAAAGTTCGTATCATTGACGCTGCAATGGGAACAACAAAAGAAACATTCGATGATATTATGGCAGACTGGAATGCTCGCTGGGCAAAAGCTCGCAAAGATTTAGGTATAACTCCGTAAGTTTCGTTTAATTACACAGTACGTTTGGTTAAAGTTTGGCTAAACGTACTGTTTTCTTTTTCTTATTTGAATAATTTGGAGTGGTGATAATGAAACGGTTTTCAGAATTAACTTATAGAAAACAACAAAAAGTGGTTGCCTTTTTGTTTTTGTTAGTTCCTGTTGCTTTGACTATAATTTTTGGTTATCTTCCATTTGTTAGTATGATTGAATATAGTTTTATGCGTTGGGACGGAATGGGAGACAAAGAGTTTATTGGTCTTAGAAATTATGTTGATGCATTAACTCGCCCAGAAAACTATCGTGTTTTTAAGGTTGCATTGTACTATTTGGCTGCCTCTGTTGTTCAGATTGGATTGGCATTATTTTTTGCAACTATTTTGTCTTTTAATTTGAAAGGAAAATCTTTCTTTAAGGGTGTTTTGTTTTTTCCTTATCTTATAAATGGTGTTGCTATTGGACTTATTTTCTTGTATTTCTTTCGAGATACGGGAACTCTAAATACATTTTTGAAATTTCTTGGATTTAAGGGTGAAACTTTGTGGCTTACAGACCCGAAACTTGTAAACTGGTCTATTGCATTTACATCTGTTTGGCGTTACATGGGCTACAATATGATTATGTTCCTTGGAGCTATTCAATCTATTCCTGCTGAAATTTACGAAGCTGCTGAATTGGACGGAGCAAATTATTGGGACGTTTTCTGGCATATTATTCTAAAAACAATTATGCCAATCGTAAAATTAATGGTAATTCTTTCTATCACGGGTTCTTTGAGTGCTTTTGAAACCCCGTATATTATGACAGGTGGTGGAAACGGAAGTGAAACCTTTGTAATTCGCACAGTTGATACTGCTTTTAAGTATAACAAAATAGGTCTTGCTTCTGCCATGGCCATAATTTTAACAGTCATCGTTTTGATTGTTACTGCAATTCAAGAAAAATATTTTAAGGTGGAGGACTAAGATGGCTTCTACGTTAGTTAAAACTGCTGGAGGAAAAAAAGCCTCAATAACAAATTTTGTAAGAACTCATGGAACGGCTTACATCATTTCTACAGCTGTAAAGTATACTTTGCTAATTTTAATGTCTCTGATAATTATATTACCGATTTTGGTTATATTTTTTGGTGCATTCAAAACTGGAACAGAGTTTAACTCAACAGGTGCATTTGATTTACCAAAGCAATGGCAATTTGAAAACTTTTTGACTGTTTGGCAAAAAGGTGATATGGGAAAAGCTTTTTTTAATACTGTAGTAATGATTGCTTTAACTTGTGCTGGTTCCATTATGACTGGAACAATGGCTTCTTATGTTTTGCATCGTTTTGATTTTAAGGGTAAAAAGCTAATAAAAAATCTTTTTTTATGGATTGTTTTAATTCCAGGAACAACAGCTCAGGTTGCTAGATTCCAAATTGTAAATGCTCTTGGTCTGTATAATACAATGGCTTGTCCGATTATTCTAGCTGTTGGTACTGATATTATGGCGATATATATATATCTGCAATTTTTGGACAGTATACCACTTTCATTGGATGAATCTGCTATTATAGATGGTGCAGGATATTTTAGAGTTTACTTCCAAATTGTAATGCCCTTGTTAAAACCAGCAACAATTACAGTTTTGATTATCAAAGCGATTGGTATGTACAACGACTTTTATACACCATTCTTGTATATGCCAAAAAAATCCTTAGTTGTAGTTTCTACAGTTTTATATAAGTTCAAAGGTCCTTATGGAAGTCAATGGGAATTAATTTGTGCTGGAATTGTAATTGCAATTATTCCAACACTTATAATCTTCTTGCTTTTACAAAAACAAATTTATAACGGCATGGTAAACGGAGCAGTAAAGCAGTAGTTATGAAAAACTGGTACGGATTTAATATGTTGTGGATGTACACAACAGAAGGCAGAAAAGATTTTTCTCCAAAGGATATCCATATAGAAGAGAATGAACTTGATTTTATATGTGATATGGGCTGCAATTTTATCCGTTTGCCTATAGACTACCGTTTTTTTGTTAAAGATTTTGATTATGGCAGCACAGATGATAAAATGCTGTGTTGCCTAGATTCTTGTCTTAAAGCAATTATTTCTAGAGGATTGCACTGTTCCCTAAATATTCACAGAGCTCCTGGTTATTGCATAAATGGAGCAGAAACAGAAAGGCATAATCTTTGGAAAGACAAAGAAGCCCAAGACGAGTTTGTGAGACTTTGGAAAGATTTTGCAATTCGATATTCAAATTACAATGAAAATCAACTTAGTTTTGATTTATTAAATGAACCACCAAATATCAACCAGTATGGAATGACAAGAGAAACTCATAAATCAATTATGGAAAGGGTAATTTCAGCTATAAAAAGAGAAGATTCAAAACGAACCATAATAATTGACGGGCTTGGTGGTGGAAATCTTGCTATGCCAGAAATGGCAAAATCTGGGGTAATTCACAGTACTCGTGGATATCAACCAATGGCTTTAACTCATTATGAGGCTTCTTGGTGTGAAGATACAAAGGGTTTGGAAGCTCCCATTTATCCTGGTACAAACTGGGATAAAAAAACTTGGACAAGGGAAACACTTGTTGAACACTACAAACCTTGGAAAGAAGTTGAAAAACAAGGTGTAAAAGTTCATGTTGGGGAATGTGGTTGTTACAACAAAGTGGACAATACTCTTGCTCTAAATTGGTTTAAAGATCTTTTTTCTGTTTATTCAGAATTAGATTGGGGTTTTGCCTTGTGGAATTTCAAAGGCGATTTTGGAATCGTTAGTCATAATCGCAAAAACACAAGGTGGGAATCCATAAAAGGTTTTTCTGTGGATAGAGATTTATATGAATTAATGAAAGCTATTATCAAATGAAATATGTAAAAATATTTAGTAGATACATATTGCACTGTTTTTTGTTAAAAAGCAATGCAAAGGGCTGTCTAAGAAAGTTTTTTTTAGGCAGCCCCTCCTCCTCTTTTTTATAGACAAGAAAAATATTTTACTTTATATTGATTTAAGCAAAAGCAAAAACAGTATTTATTGATTCTTTGATGACTTTTTTGCAAAATTTTCTGTTGCTATTGCCAAAATTTTTTTCAGGAGAAAACAAATGACAGACGTAAAAGAGAAGTGGGCTTTAATTACTGGTGCAAACAGAGGAATAGGATATAGAATTGCAAAAACTATGGCTCAGTATGGATGCAATTTGATTTTACATTCAAGAAGCAAAGCCCATACAAAATCCGTTCTAAACGAAGTATTGAATATGGGTGTAAAGGCTTACGATGTTGAAGCAGAGCTTTCTGAGCCAAAAGAAGTTCAAAAAATGATTGATGAAATTAATGCAAAGGGCACTCAAGTTGATATTTTATTTAATGATGCAGCTGTTCAAATTGCATATCGCACAGATTATTATAAAACTCCAGTAGAAGATTATACTCAAAGTTTTTTAATTAATACTATTGCACCAATGATGCTTTGCTACGCTTTTATTCCACCTATGATAGAACGAGGCTTTGGTCGAGTAATCAACACTACTAGTGGAATAAAAAATGAACCAGAACAGGCTGGTTATAGTGCAAGTAAGGCGGCATTAGATAAGGTGACTAACGACCTTGCTGGCAAACTTGACGGAACAAATGTTACAATAAATTTAACTGACCCAGGTTGGTGTAGAACGGATTTAGGTGGACCGAACGCCCCAAACGACCCAGACAGCGTAATTCCCGGAATTGTTGTTGGAGCTTTTGTTGATGACAAAATCAGTGGAAGGAACTTGGGAGCTCAAAACTTTGTGGGAATGACTTTAGAAGCGGCTGTTGAAAAAGCTAAATCTTTTCCAAAGTTATTTTTGTAATTCTAGTTACCTTTGATTTTAATTATATCTCGTATCCGACCAAACCCATTATTTGGTAAAAATAGTTCCAGTAGAAATTTGCGTCTGTTTGTAGCTTTGAAATGTTACTGGAGTTGAGTTTAATTTTGTAGTTTTCGTTAAAAATTAAATAATTAAATAAATGATATACAAGTTTTTCATTTTCATCCAAATCATAAAAAATGATTTTTTCTAAATTGTTTGCATCTTCAAGAAAAATATACCACTGAATTCCTACATTTAAATCATAGCAATAGTAATAAAATCTTTCTGCAAATTTAGTTGGATCATTTTGTGTGTTTCCCCATATCATCCAGGGGAAAAAATCTAAAAGAAATTTATCTATTGGTTCATCGTAAGATGCATAATTGAAAGAGCCACGATTGTAGTCATTTGTAACTAAATTTCCATTCTTATCGTATACAGCTTCTCTACCGTCTTCACTAAGGTAAACTTTATTTTCTGTTTCTCCTCTCATTTGGTGAATATTATTTTCATATGTATGTTTGAGAATATAATTTATTATTGACAATTTTTCATCAGAAATTTCTTTGCTTATATCAATTCCTAATCCTTTTAGTCCATTTTTTAAACATTCTATAAGATTATCTTCTTGATATGAATTTTCAAAAACTTGTAAAATATTTTTTTCTGCATATAATACAGAACTGTTTACTAATAGAATCAAGAACAGTATTTTTTTCACTTTATACCTTCTTTTTTATTAAATTCAGAATTACACAACTTTTGAATTTCTTGGACAATCCCATCAATAACAGATGAAACATCGCCACCAAACATATTAGCAAAAAGTTTATTCAGATTTTCATCAAAATTGTTTGGCAAAATTTTACATTCACTGGAACAAATACTCTGCATACGTTTTTCACCGGGATGAGTCATTTCGTTTAATGCAAAAATTATATCAAAATAACTTGCAAGAAATTCAGTTACTCTATGATTTACACTAATAAAGTCACCACGATTTTCCGCCTTTTTTATTTGCATATCAAATGAAGGTAACATTCCATTGAGAAGTTTCAAATTGTTAGAAACAATATTTTCCTTTAATTTTTTAGGATACGGAACTTTAAATCTATTTTGTAATTCTGCGAGTTTTCCTTTTTTATCAATTACGATTTTTGAAGTTATTAAATTATGCCACAAACAAGTTGTATATCCATTCCAAGAATTACAATCTTCTACAACAGATTTTACTGTATTCCCAAATTCATTCATATTTCTATAAATGATATCCATATCGATTTCGTCTTTTAATGTAACATCATCTTCTAATTCCCAAAATGAATTTCCAATTTCCATGTATTTACAATATTTATTCAAAATCTCTTTTCTAACATTTTCATCTATAAGTTCTGAAATATAAATATACACATCATAATCAGACTTTTCATCATTTCTTCCTGTTGCCCTTGAACCACCAAGCGCAACAGCTTCAACCTGAGGAATATTTCCAAACTCCTTGAATAATTCATTTACATTAATTACCATAAACACCATCTATAAAAATATAACTTTATTGTTGTTATGTTTTTTTTACAATATCATTTAATTATTTTTTATTTCCACAAATTTTTAAAATTTTTTTGTGCAATTTCGCAAAGTTCTTTATCAAAAAGAATAATTTGTACTTTCAAATTTTTTCCATAACGTTGAATCATATCAACTGCAACTTCTAACGCTTCTTTTTTAGGATATCCATAAACTCCAGCACTAATCAAAGGAAAAGCTACAGATTTGCAATTATTTTTTTCTGCAAGTTCCAAGGATTTTTTGTAACAGCTTTGCAACAAGGATTTACATTCTTTTGCAGAATCTTTTGAATAAATTGGACCTACTGTATGAATAACATATTTTGCTTTAAGATTATAGCCTTTTGTAATTTTTGCTTCTCCTGTTTTGCAACCCCCAAGAGTTACACATTCAGCAACAAGTTCTCTTCCAGCCGCTTTGTGAATTGCACCGTCTACACCACCGCCACCAAGCAAACTAGAATTTGCTGCGTTTACAATAGCGTCTCCAGAAAAGGTTGTAATGTCGCCTTGTGTAATTTCTAAATTTGGCATTGCTTTTGCTCCAAAATTTTACCTGATTTATTGTAAAATATTTTTGTGCAATAAGCAATATAGTTTGTAAAAGGTATAAGCGAGGGAAACAATAAACGTAAACATCAAATTTGCCTGCTTAAAGAACAAAGGCACCCCACAAAATTGTGCAGGATGCCTTTTCTCTAACCTAGCTTGTCCAAATTACACTACATTGCTTCATAAGCAGTTTGTACGTCTTTGGCAGCTTCTGTTGCTGTTTTACCATTTTGCACCATATCTTTTACAGCAGTAAACAAAACATCGTTTATTTCCTGTGGAAGATATGCATCTATAACGTCAACGTTTTTGTATTTTTCTAGAATAAACATTTTTTGTGTTGCAAGTGTTCCAAATTCTTCTATTGGTTTTTGGTACAGAGATTGCACAACAGGACCTGTAATACCGCCATCATCTACTCTTTTTGCAGCATTTGCTTCGGTATTTGCAATTTCTATAAAATTAAGAGCAGCTTCTCTTACTGCACTGTCTGTGTCTGTTGCTACAGTTATTCCCCAGCCAATATTATCAACTGCTGCAACACAGAATCTCATATTGTTTTTTTCACCATAAACTGGCATAAAAGGTAGTAGTTTGTAGTTACTCAAGTCTTCGCCTAAAGTGTATTTATTTAAATCGTTTTGTTCACAAGTAAACATAAGTGTTTCGCCACTTGTTAGTTTTTCTAATTTAGCATTTTGATCAGGTAATGTGTCTGAATCAAAGGTTAAAATACTTTGGTCAAAAATGCCATGGTCAAAGTATTTTTTTACAGCTTCTAAAGCAGCAACAAATCCTGCATCTGTAAATTTTGCATTACCCTTTGCAACTTTTTGAACCCAATTAGCATCTCCTGTTGTTCTTGCAACAATTGGAGAAAAAATATCTGTTCCCCATCTCCAAGCAGTTCCACCAAAAGCTGTTAGACAATCTATTCCTTCTGATTCGCAAAGAGCGGCAAGAGCTACTAAATCATCATAATTTTCTGGCACTTTGCCACCGATTTGATTTAGTAATTCCATATTGATAACTACTACAGAACAAAGGTTTTTTGCTCCGTCTGGAACATAATAGATTTCTCCATTATCTCCTCTTGGAAAACTACCAATATGATAGTAACCAGGTTCTAGGTCCTTTTTAATATTTACTTGTTTTTCTGCCCAATTTTCTCCGTGGCGAACATCTGAGCCCATCATAGCTACGTGAACAAGGTTTTCTTCTGTATATGCTTTTACTTTGTTATGATAGTTTTCTCCAGCCAAAATTTCTTTTTCAATAGTAACATTTGGATATGTTTCTTCAAATACATCAAAAATGTAGTCCAAATCATTTTGTCCCCAACCATAACCAAGAACTTTTAAAGTAACAGGTTCTGTGCTTGTTGTTTCCTCCTCTCCTGCACGAATAACTGAAGGATTTGCACTTCTACCGTACAGAGATTCATAAGCAGCGTCTTTATCTGCAAGGCTTTCCTTTACTTGCGAATACATACTGTCTGCACTTAAAGCAACCAAATCGCCAAGGGAAAGAACTTCTTCTGTGGCATTTGGTGCAGGTGAGTCTGCCTCTTGTTTGCAGGCAAACATTCCTAAAACAAGGCTTATCACAAGAAATATTGTGATACTCCATTTGATTTTGTTGTTCATAAAATCCTCCAGAAAATACAGTATCATACTAAGGGTTTTATTAAAAACTTAGTAATTTAAAGTAGCGTACAGTATTATATCAATATTTTCAAGTAAATACATTGTTATTTTGATATTTTTCTGTAATAAAAAAAACAATAAAAATGCATTCTTTTAATATGAACGCAATTAGAGAAACATTTGTAAATAATCTAAAATACTACAGAAAAGAGAAGGGGCTTTCTCAAGAAAAACTTTCGTATCTTGTGGAAAAAAGCATTGCGTACATAAATCAAATCGAAAACAAAGATAGTTGGCCGCAACCAGAAATGGTAGACAAAATTGCTGTTGTATTGGGAATACCTTCATCAAAGTTGTTTGAAGAACGAGGAAGTCCAGAGAACGTAAAAACAAATTTTAAACATCGTTTTGGTGTTTCTTTAGAAGAAGAACTTTTAAGACGAATAGAAAAAGACATAAAAGAAATTTGTAGTCTTTTATAATTATTCATTTTGAAATATATTCTTAGCATGAAATTTTCTGTATATTCATTTTGTACGATTTTTGCAGGTGTGCTCTGGGGAATAATAAGTATTTTTTTGAAAGGGCTTTATGCATCTTCTTTCTCTGCTTTGCAGGTGATGTTTTTGCGTGGGTTTATTTCTAGCTTACTTATGGGAATTTTTTTATTTTTTAAAGATAAAACTCTTTTGAAATTTGAACTGAAAGATATTTGGATGTTTTTGGGAACAGGTGTTGTTAGTCTTACCTTTTTTTCTTTATGCTATTTTTATACGATTTTGGAAAGCGGTGCCTCTGTTGCTGTAATTCTATTATACACTTCACCGATTTTTGTTTTGCTGATGTCAGTTTTATTTTTTAAAGAAAAAATTACTTTTACAAAAATTCTTGCCTTATGTTTAACCTTTGTTGGGTGCGTTTTAGTAAGTGGAATTGGTTCAAGTGAAGGTTTAAGTACAAAAGGTTTTTTTATCGGATTATGTGCTGGTTTTGGATATGCATTATATTCAATTTTTAGTAGATTTGCTTTAAAAAAATATGATTATTTAACAGTTACTTTTTATACTTTTTTGTTTTCTGCAATCAGTATAATTCCTTTTTGTTCAATTTCGCAAATACCTTCTTTGCTTGATTCAAAAACAATTTTACTTTCTTGTGGAATTTCACTTTTATGTACTGTTTTGCCTTATATTTTTTATACAATCGGATTGAGTGGACTTGAAACTGGGAAAGCAGCAATTTTGGTTACGGTTGAACCTCTTGTAGCAACTTTAGTTGGCTTTTCCCTTTGGAAAGAATCTGTTTCTGTTGTTAAAATTGTTGGAATAATTTTTATACTTATTTCCATTCTGTTGTTAAGTGTCAAAAGAGAAAATCAGAAATAATTCATTTATAATGCTGATTAGTTTACTTATAATTCCATTAGCAACTCTTTTGCTGTGGAAATTTCATCGTAAGGCATAACGTAATCTTTGTAGATTATGGAATTTTCATGAGCTTTCCCCAGTAGCAAAACAATATCGTCTTTTTGAGCAAGCTGAAAAGCTTTGCGAATAGCTTCTTTTCTGTCTGGAATAATATAAAGCCCCTTACCTTCTGTTTTGCCAACTTTTCTAGCTCCAACTGCAATCATTTCTAACAACTCAACCGAGTCTTCGCCACGAGGATCTTCGTCTGCAAGAATAACTGTATCGCACCATAGAGCTGCAATTCTTCCTTGTTCAGGACGTTTTTTTGTGTCTCGTTCGCCACCGGAACCGAATACTGCTGTAATTTTGCCTTTAGCTCTTTTGCGTAGAGGTGGAAATATTGTTTCAAAAGAAGATGGAGTGTGGGCGTAGTCAACAATTACTTCGAATGGTTGCCCACAATCAATTAAAGTCATGCGTCCTTTTACTGGTTCTAATAGTTTAGCTTTTTCGGCTACTTCTTCTATGGGTATACCGGTTATTTTGCTTACAGTTATTATTGCTGCCATTACATTATATGTGTTAAACGCACCTGGAAGTGGTGCTTCAACTGAAATATATTGTGTTGCTTTTGCTTCTTTTAAGTTAAAATTTATGCCTTCTGCCGAGGCTACAAGGTCGTGTGCTTGATATTCGTTCACTTTAGCTGGAACAATACAAGAGGCATTTTTATTTTCACGTCCTGCCTTACCGAAGGTAGTAAATCCGTAAACAGGATGTTTTGTAGCTTTTGCAAAATAGTCTGCTTCTGGGTCTTCCAAATTAATTACACCGAAAGCGGGAATATTTTGTTCTCTACCACATATAATTTTTTTGTGGTTGTGAGTATCAAGACTTCGGAAAAGGTTTGCTTTGTCGCTTTTGTATTGCTCTACTGTACCGTGAAATTCCAGATGTTCATGGGTTACGTTCATCCAAATGGCAGCATCAAAATGTACATTCCCAAGGCGATTTGTTCGTAGGGAAAGCCCATGGGAAGAAGATTCTACAACTGCAAAGTGGCATCCGTTTTGTAACATTTCATATAGCTGCCGTTGAACGATAGGTGCTTCTGGAGTGGTTTGGTGTTCTGGGTTTGCTATGGCATCATCTCCCGTGGAATATTGCACTGTAGAGATAAAACCAGCAGTTTTACCGCAAAGTCGCAAAAGTTGCCATACAAAAGCCACAGTTGAACTTTTTCCTTCAGTTCCGGTTACTCCGATAATTACAAGCTTTGCAGATGGGTTATCGTAAAAAGCTTCTGCCATTGGAGACATGGCAAACCGTGAATCAGGAACTTTTATTAGTGCAACTTCATTCCCGTTTTTAGAACCAAGTTGTGCAGCGTTTAAAGTTTCTGAAGGCAGTTCATCTTGAAATACTATAGCAACTGCTCCTTGTTCTATGGCTTTTGGAATGAATTTGTTGCCATGTACATGAGTTCCTGGTAGAGCAAAAAAAAGGCTTCCTTCTTTTACATCTCTTGAATCAAAACAAAGTTCAGTTATTGTTGGGTCAATCTTCTTACCGATATATTCATGTTCAAGTTTTTGTGTCAACTGTGAAAGTTTTTTTTCCATGATTTTATTCTATCGCTTTATTTGGGTTTTGTACATACAAATGCAGTTCTGATTGACGAGTAATGGTAAATTTCGTAATCTGTATCTTATGAATAAAGAAATTCTTTTAATGCCCTTTGCTCAAGATTTGTTGACTCGTTTTTTACGTTACATTCAATGTTGGACAACAAGTGATAGTTCCTTTGCAGATAATGGTGTTGTGCCTTCAACCAAACAACAGTGGGATTTGGCACATATGTTAGAAAAGGAACTAAAAGAAGTTGGCGTTACAGATATCACTGTTACAGATAATTGTTATGTTTGTGCAAGGATTCCAGCCACAAAAGGAATGGAACATATTCCAGCTGTAGGGTTTCTTGCTCATCTTGACACAACAGAAGAAGTTTGCGGAAAAAATGTTAGCCCCAATGTAATTCAAAATTATGATGGAGCCAAGATTTACTTAAAAGAAAATGTTGTTCTTGACCCTGGCAAAGATAAAGACCTTTTTTCTTGTAAGGGCGACACAATAATTACAACAGATGGAACAACTCTTTTAGGTGCTGATGACAAAGCTGGAATTGCTATAATAATGCAGACTGTTTCCCAGATTCTTGCTGCAAACAGGGATTCTGACAATGTAAAAATTCCCCACGGTACTATAGAAATTGTTTTTTCACCTGATGAAGAAACTGGTCATGGTATGGATAAAGTTCCATTACCGTGGTTTACGGCAAAGCAATGTTACACTGTTGATGGTGGCAAAGTCGGTGAAATTGAAGCTGAGTGTTTTAATGCTTGGAAAACAGAAGTAACTTTTGTAGGGAAAGCCATGCACACTGGTTCAGCACGCCCAAATATGGTGAACGCAACAACTATGGCTTGCGACTTTGTTTCTTTTTTGCCGAGAAACGAATCACCAGAAGCGACTGACGGTTACCAAGGATTTTATGTACCTATGGAAATTTCAGGTCATATAGAAAATGCCACGGTAACGGTTTTTTTGCGAGATTTCACTATGGATGGAATGGAACGGCGTAAAATATTTGTTGAACAACTTGCTAAAACTGTGGAAAAAAAATATCCAGGTGGTAAGGTTTGCGTAAAACACACACAACAATATCTTAACATGAGTGAAACTATTGCAAAGTTTCCAAAGGTTATGGAAAATCTTGTTGTTGCTGTGCAAAAAGCAGGAATTGAACCAGAGTTTAAACCAATACGAGGAGGAACTGATGGTTCAAGGCTTACGGAACTTGGAATACCTTGTCCGAATATTTTTACTGGTGGACATAATTTTCATTCACGGTATGAATGGGTCTCACTTTCTCAAATGATTTATGGTGTAAATACATTGATAAACCTTGTTGCTATTCAAGCCGATAATTAACTGAGAGGTTTATATGAAACAGTTTTCGCCAAAGGGTGTTTGCTCCAGAAATATATCCTTTGAAGTAATTGACGGCAAGGTTGCGACTGTAAAATTTGAAGGTGGTTGCAATGGCAATCTTCAAGGTATAAGTCGTCTTGTGGAAGGAATGGCAGTTGAGTCTGTAATTGAAAAACTTAAAGGTATAAAATGTGGTTTTAAACAAACAAGTTGCCCGGACCAGTTGGCAAAGGCACTAGAGGAAAGTATATGAACCGATTGTACGAATATCATATCGAAGGTGGTTTTCCGATTAAGGGAACCATAACTGCCAGTGGGAACAAGAACGCTGCTTTGCCATGTATTGCGGCGGCTTTGTTAACATCTGAACCTGTTGTGTTAGAAAATATTCCCAACATTAAAGATACTTGCGTTATGTTTTCAATTCTTGAAGCTATAGGTGTTTCGGTAAAAAAACTGGATAACAATACTTGGGAAATATGTGCTTCTGGATCAATTAATACCGATATTCCCCAAGAACTTTCCAAAAAACTAAGGGCTTCAATTTTATTTGCAGGTCCCTTGGTTGCTAGAGCTGGCAAGGTTGGACTTCCGCCTCCTGGAGGAGATGTTATTGGTCGCCGCCGCCTTGACACTCATTTTTTGGCACTTACAGAATTGGGTGCAAGGGTTGCGGTTAACGGACAGTTTACATTTACTGCCAATAAATTAAAAGGTGCGGATATTTTTCTTGACGAAGCTTCTGTTACTGCAACAGAAAATGCTGTTATGGCAGCGGTGCTGGCAGAAGGTCATACGATATTAACAAATGTTGCTAGTGAACCCCATGTTCAAGATTTGTGCAATATGTTAAAAGCCATGGGGGCAAAAATTAGTGGCATAGGAAGTAACATTTTAGAGATAGATGGTGTGCCAGAGCTACATGGCTGCCGTTATAGAATCGGTCCAGACTACATGGAAATTGGTTCATTTATTGGTTTGGCAGCAGCCACAAGAGGCAGTATAACGATAAATGGCGTTAATCCACGTGATATGCGACCAATAAAGTTGGCATTTAACAAATTAGGTATTAGCTGGCATATAGATGGGGACAGTCTTTCTGTTCCTGTTGGGCAGCCTATGCAAGTGAATACAGATTTAGGTGGAATGATTCCAAAAATCGATGATTCCCCATGGCCAGGATTCCCACCTGATTTGACTAGTATTATGACAGTTGTGGCAACGCAAGTTGATGGTACTGTGTTGATTCATGAAAAAATGTTTGAGTCAAGAATGTTTTTCGTGGACAAGTTGATTGGAATGGGAGCTAGAATAACACTTTGTGACCCCCATAGGGCAGTTGTTACCGGTGCGAGTACATTACATGGAGATCAATTAGTGTCTCCTGATGTGCGTGCTGGTATGGCTATGATTATTGCGGCTATGGCTGCCCATGGCGAAAGTGTAATAAGCAACGTGTACCAAGTGGAACGGGGCTACGAGAATCTTACAGAAAGGCTTAAAGGGCTTGGTGCTCATATAGAAAAAGTAGACTGTGTAGATTAGTTTTTTGCTTCAAAGCCCATTTCTTTTATAGAACCGTCACTGTATGCAATAAATACAAGTGGCGGTTTTTTTGTAAAAAATCCGTTATCAACTACACCAGTTATAGAGTTTATCGTATCTTCAAAAATTTCCGCTTTTACACTGCTAGGCCATTTCAAATCTAATATTATGTTGCCGTTATCGGTTATAACAGGTCCAGCTTTTTTTACACCTTCTCTAAGAGTACTTTTAGCTCCAATCTGCTCAAGTTTAAGTTCTACTGTTTTTCTTGCTTCTTGTATAATTTCTACTGGTAGCGGAAATCCGGTGCCAAGGCTTTCTGCTAGTTTAGATTCATCTGCTACAATGGCATAGTTTTTTGCATTGTAGGCTACAATTTTTTCTTGTAGTAAAGCTGCACCGCCTCCTTTTATTAGGTAGCATTCAGGACTGATGGCATCAGCTCCATCTATGGCCATATCCAACTGACCACCTATTTCTTTAGAGTTAAGACTGTATACAGGAATTCCTAACTCTTCGCAGACTATGGTAGTTTGAAAACTTGTGGAAACAGCTTTTATGTCAGTTACTGTACCGTCGGCAATTTTTTTTGCTAAATGTCGTATGGCAGGTATTGCTGTGGAGCCAGTTCCAAGACCTATTCGCATACCAGAAAAAATCCATCCTTTTTGAATAAGCCGTTCAATAGCTGTGATGGCTACTAATTGTTTTTGTTCACTTTGGGAAAGTACATTCATTTGTATTCCTCGCCTGTAAAAAGTTTAAATTGTCGGTAAGCCTGATATTCTAACATGGTTTTACCGTTTGCAACACGACACCCAACAGAAGAAGCACGTGCCATTACGGGAGTTATTTCTGGAACGTATATTATGTCGTATAAAGCTTCGTATCCTTTAAAATCATAAAAAAACAAAGGATCGTTTTCTTCTGTTGGTGGAAGAGAAGAACCCATTCCTTTGGATGTAGTTTGAATAATCAAGTCTGAATATTTTTCTATCAGCGAAACTGATTCGTAGGAAAGATGGGCATATTTAAATCCAAAGTCTGCTGCAAGATACTTTGCTTTAGTTGCAGTTCTATTGAATATGCAAGCTTTTCCCTTTAATTGTTTTACAGCATATGCAGCGGCTCTTGCGGCACCTCCCGCTCCAATTATGGACACTTTTTTTCTTGCTAGAGTATCTGTGTTAAGAAATTCCTTTAACGCTTCAATTAGACCATCTGCATCTGTGTTGTAACCTGTCCAAGTTGAATTATTTCTGACTATTGTATTGCACGCACCAATATCACTAACTTTTGGTGTAATGTCAGCAATGTGTTCAATTACGGATTCCTTGTGGGGGATTGTTATAGAAAGCCCATCCATTCCAATATTATTGGCGAAGTCTAAGGCATCTTCAATATTTTGAGCACGTACGGGAATGTAAACAGCATTCATTCCGTGGGCTTTGTAGCCGTTATTATGAATGACGGGGCTATCAGTGGCAGAAAGCGGATAACCTGTAATTCCGTAAATTTTAGTGTTTTCGTCAATCGCTGAAAAATTGTATACTTGTTGCATTGTAACTGGATCAATATGACCAACGGTTTTTATGATATTAGAATCCACAGGAGAGACAAAAGTAAGAAAAGAATTCATTTTTGATGCAAGTATTCTTGTAGGTAAACCTAATGGGCCCATTGCACACAAGATTTGCTCTGTATCTTTCAAAGTTGCAGCCTCTTTAAACATTCTTGTTACATCACTCAATGTTTTAGGCATACACGCAATTTTTGGAATTTCAAAACCAGTGGTACGCATTTTGGAAAGTTTGGCTTCTATATTGTAAATAGGACCTTCCATATTGTGGCAACTTCTTATTATTCGAGTTCCAAAGGCAAGGGCTGCGTCTTGCAGGCTTGGTACATAATAGTCTTCTTCAAAATCCACGTAGGCAAAATTCTTTCGTGTATCTTGGTCTGCAAAGGCTAATCCTCGTGCAAAAAGGGTGGTGCGAGAAGCTTCTCCACCTATAAACTTGCCTCCGTCAATTACACGCCGAATTGTTAAAATACAAGGAATTCCCGCAAGTTCTGGGAAACGCCGAATATGTAATTGTTCGTTTTTTTCTAAGTAGTCAACTCGTAGTTCAGCTATATCGATTAAATTTCGATATCTGTTAAGAATCTCTAAATCTTCTGAAAGAGTTTTGCCTGTCAGGCAAAGGCATATGTAAGGTCTTTGCATAGCTGTATATTATCCTAAAAAAAAATAGATTACAACAAGTATTATAAAATTTTGCTTAGTATGGGTATTTTTCCTTGACACATAATATAACCACAAGATATAATCATGTGTCATGGATTTGGAAACAATTTGCCAACGAGTTTTTCAGAAAGCTTTTGCTCAAGCGGTTGACCTTTGTGTACCTGTTGCATATATCAATATGCACGTTCGTTCGTTCCCATTTGATATAAATGATTTTCGTGAAACATTTAGAAAATATGTAAGGAATACACCACTTTCAAATGTTGATTTGGATGTTTCTGAATCAGAGGATATTGAAGAAGGTTTGATTATTCTTGATTCTCTCGAAGAATTTGCAGACGAGGATAATGACCCAGAAGTTATTCCTTTTCATGAAGTTTTGCGTGAAATACGGTTATAATCTTATCAAGTAGTTTGCAATCTATTTTGTAAAGTGTTATTACTATACTTATGAAAGAAAAACCTCAGATAAAAGCATACAAGTTGGATATGACATCTGGTTCAATCTTTGGAAAACTGGTAAGATTTTCTGTTCCATTGGTACTTTCAAGTTTATTGCAACTTTTGTTTAATGCAGCTGATATTGTTGTTGTAGGGCGTTTTGCAGGGGATAATTCTTTGGCGGCAGTAGGCTCTACAAGTTCTCTTATTAATTTAATGGTAAATCTCTTTGTAGGACTTTCTATCGGTGCAAATGTGGTTGCCGCCAATTTTTTTGGTGCAAATAAAATACGTGAGTTAAAAATTACAATACATACTGCTATGTTACTGAGTTTTTATAGCGGATTAGTTCTTACGATTTTAGGTGTATTTGGTGCAAAGCATATCCTTTATTTGATGAAAGCTCCAGAAGAAGTTCTTGGTCTTGAACTCTTTATTTACAGATTTATTTTGCAGGAATAACTGCCACAATGGTATATAATTTTGGTAGTGCCTTGTTGCGTGCAAAGGGCGATACAAAGCGTCCTATGTATTACTTAATGTTTTCGGGAATAGTTAATGTTATCTTAAACTTGTTTTTTGTTATTGTTTTTAAATTAGATGTGGCAGGGGTTGCACTTGCAACTGTAATTTCCCAGTGTATTTCTGCCTTTCTTGTGGTTAGGTGTCTTACAAAAGAAACAGAAGAATTTCGTCTTGAATTAAAAAAACTTGCCATTGACCAACCCATTCTTTACCGAATAATAAAAATAGGTGTTCCAGCTGGATTGCAGGGAATAGTTTTTTCTTTATCGAATGTGGTTATTCAATCTGCAATAAATTCATTTGGTTCAACTGTTATAGCTGGCAATTCTGCCGCCCTGAATATTGAAGGATTTGTGTATACCTCTATGAATGGTTTTTCTCAGGGAACTCTTACTTTTGTTTCTCAAAATCTAGGGGCGGCAAAACACAATCGAATAAAACGTTCAGTACTTATTTCTCTTGGTTGCGTATTTGTTATTGGAATTGTTTTAGGCTTTGCCATTGCCTTTTTTGGATACTCGCTATTAGGGATATATACTTCTAGTTTGGATGTGATTGCTGTAGGTATAAAACGCCTATGGATTATTGGAATAACATATGCTCTTTGCGGAATGATGGACGTTTGTGCTAATGCACTTCGTGGTATGGGTAAATCTATGCAACCTATGATAATTACGCTACTTGGTGCTTGCGGTATAAGGTTGCTTTGGCTTGCTACAATTTTTAGGATTCCTAAGTTCCATTCCCCAGAGATAATATATATTTCCTATCCTGTTTCTTGGGGAATTACCCTTGGTGCATTGCTTATTGCTTTTATTGTGGTGGCAAAAAAGGAATCAAATTAAGTTCCAGTGTTACAATTATTGCTCAGAGGTTGGTTTGCCCTTTATCCATCGCTCTATGTCGGAATAAACTAAATGCCTGCTTTTTTCGTTAAGTATTTCGTGGCGCATATCTTTATACAAAATACCATCGACAGATTTGTAGCCTGTTTGCCGCATAAATTCTTGGGCTTGAATCCAACTTTTTTCACCTAGAATAACAGGGTCACATTCCCCTGCCACAAATAGAATTGGTAAATCTTTGTTGTTTAACTTCCATCCTTTTTTGCTATAGGTGGATTTTAAAAGCATGAAAAGGTTTCGAAAACCGTTCAAGGTAAAAGTATATCCGCAAAGATTGTCCTCATTGTATTTTTTGACCATTTCTGTGTTGCAACATAGCCAAGCGTTGTCTAAATCTTCTTGCCCAACTTGTTTATTGTATGAACCAAAGGCCATATTTTGCAAAAAAGTACTACGGTGGCGTTCTCCATAAATCATTTTCAAAAAAGAAACAAGAATCAATGCAACTCCTGTAAGAGGATTCTTTCCTGGAGCTCCGCATATAATAAGCTTATCTATATCGGAATCGTGGCCTTTGACATAATTTCTTGCTACAAGGGAACCCATGCTATGACCGAATAAAATTATTGGTATCGTTGGAAACATTTCTTTAAGTGAAAGCGTTATTTGATGTAAGTCTTCAACAATAGCAAATCCATTTTGGTCGTAAAAATAACCTAAATCTTCTGGGCAAAGGATACTTTCTCCATGTCCTCGGTGATCATGAATTGCAACAGCAAAACCCTGAGCAGTTAGGTGTTCCATAAAGTGAAAATATCGTTCCTTGTGTTCTGCCATTCCATGGGAAATTTGCATTAAATATTTTGGTTCAGAATCAGGAACAAATAAGACAACTTTTAGCTCAAGTCCATCTGAGTTTGATTTAACAGAAAAATCTTTTCTTACCATAGTGATTGAATTATACAAGAAAAAAAAATAGGTGGCAATAAATTTTTTTGAAATTAAATTCCTATTGTTTTTTGCGACCTTGAAAAGCTTTATCAAATTTGGATATACTTGTTTTAGTTCGGAGGTGTGAGTATGAAAGTTTTAGTTGTTGGTGGTGCAGGTTACATCGGAAGCCACGTTGTAAAGGAACTTATGAAAGCAGGTCATAAAGTTACAGTCCTCGATAACCTTTCTTCTGGGCGTTTGCAAAATCTTTTTCCAGAAAATGATTTTATTGCCGGAGATTTATTACATCCTGAAACTTTAGATAATGCTTTTAAGCGAAGTTTTGATGCCTTTGTTCACTTGGCTGCCTTTAAGGCTGCTGGTGAATCTATGATTATTCCAGAAAAATACTCAATCAACAACATAAATGGAACTTTGAATCTATTGAATTCTGCTCTTTTGCATGATTGTAAATATATGGTTTTTTCTTCTTCTGCTGCCGTTTTTGGTGAACCACAGAGGTTGCCTATTGATGAAAATCACCCTAAAAATCCAGAAAACTATTACGGTTATACAAAATTAGAAATTGAAGGATTTATGGAGTGGTATGACAAATTAAAAGGTCTGAAATATGCTTCGTTACGATATTTTAATGCAGCAGGTTATGACCCAGATGGATTTCCTTGTGGACTTGAGCAAAATCCCGCAAATCTTTTGCCGGTAATTATGGAAGTTGCAACTGGTATGCGTTCAGAACTCAAAGTATTTGGTAATGATTATGATACAAGAGATGGAACTTGTATTCGTGATTATGTCCACGTTACAGATTTAGCCACCGCTCACGTTAAGGCTTTAGAATACATCGTTTCAAATAACGAAAGTCTTAAACTTAACCTTGGAAGTGAAAAGGGCATAACGGTAAAAGAGATGTTAGAAGCTGCTAGACGAATAACAGGCAAAGAGATACCTGCAAAGTTTGTAGAACGTCGAGCTGGAGACCCGGCTTGCTTGTATGCTACATCTGCACTTGCTAGAGAAAAGTTAAATTGGATTCCTAAATACTCAGATTTGGACACACTTATTTCTTCTACATGGGCGGCGTATAACAAAAAATAACCACTGGGAATTTTATATTCCATAATCTCAGGAGTTTTTATGCTTGTGGAATTAGAAAATCTTTCTAAAAGTTTTGGAAAAACCAAAGCCTTAGATAATATAAACCTTTGCTTAGAAAAAGGAAAAATTATCGGTTTGTTAGGTCCTAATGGTAGTGGAAAAACAACTTTGATTAAAGTGCTTATGGGACTTTTACGGCAATATACAGGAACTGCAAAAATTAATTCTATTGCTGTAGGAGATGCAACAAAGGCTATGATTTCTTATCTTCCAGATAAAAATCATATTCCTTCATTTTGGACGGTAAAAGAGGCGTGTTCTTTTTTTGCGGATTTTTTTGCTGATTTTGATACTAGCAAGGCAAAAAAAATTGCTGAATCTTTAAATTTAGATATGAATGCTAGAATAAAAAAACTTTCTAAGGGTAACCAAGAAAAAGTTTCTCTTATGCTTACTCTTTCTCGAAACGCTCAACTTTATATTTTTGACGAACCTATTGCAGGTGTTGACCCAGTTGCAAGGGATATGATTTTTAGCCTGATTATGGAACATTATCATAAAGAAGCAAGTGTAATTATTTCCACTCATCTTGTTCATGATGTAGAGCGAATCTTAAACGAAGCAGTTTTCCTTAAAAACGGAAAAATCCTTTTACATAAACCTGTTCAAGAAATTACATCCCAAGGTAATAGTTTAGAGGCTGTGTTTAAGGAGGAAGTTAAATGTTAAAGCTTATAAAATGGGAACTTTCACGGTCTTTAGTTTCCTTTGCTGTTATTTTTGCTTTAATTTGCCTTTCCTTAATTTTGTTTTCTTTTGAATTAAATAATTCTATTAGCCAAGATTGGTTTTCTTTAATTAATTATTCTCTACTGGGTATGTGTTTTTGGGCATTGTTTGTTTTAATTGTAATTACAATAATAAAAACTTTTGGCAAATTCCTTTTTGGAGAAATGGGACATTTGCTTTTTTGTCTACCTATAAGTCTTGATAAAATACTTTTAGCAAAATTATTTTCTTGTATAATTTTAATTGGTTCATCTGTAGTTATTGTGTTAAATGGGCTTTTACTTACGGTGGGAGTTGTAGAAAACAGTATTTCTGATACATATCTTTTTCTTTTTGATTTAATTTTTTCACTAACCGGTGGAGATTCCGTTTGGTCATGGAATTTAAATGTAATTTGCCAAATGGTTGCAATCCTTACTTTTGTTATGTTGGTTTTAAGCATTTTAAATGTACTTCATTGTCATACTTTTAAGTTTATTGTTGGAGTTGCAATGTTTATTGGAATAAATGTGTTGTACAATTTTATTCGGGGTTTGGCAATAAGTTTATTTTATAAAACAATAAATCAATTCCATTTAATTGAGTATGTTGTTGATTCTGTAGTTGCTTTAATTTTTGCAGTTGGAGCATATTTTTTAACTCGATATATTATTTTTCGTTTTTTGGAATTAGAATAGCTTTTATATTACAGTTAAAATCAAAATTTGCAAAAAAAGGGGTACATATCACATTGATATGTACCCCTTTTTATTTTAATACTCTAGCTTAGCGTAAAGCTTCATGAGCTGCACGGTTAAATGCAGTATCAATATTATCTAGATTTTGTGCATCAACATAACGAATGTTGTCATAGTAGATTCTTCCTTCGAAGTCACAGTCTACACCATGTAGTGCAAGAATTGTGTTTCTGATAGGAGATTCTACGAATGGATATTCACCATAAGTTGTTGCGTTCAATGGAACGTAAGCATAGTATTTTAGAAGTTTTCTTCCACCAGGAGCTGTTACTTCTTCACCTCGAGTTGGGTCAAAAGTAAATGTTCCAGATTGATACCAATATCCTTCACCGTCTGGGATTGAACATACTTCAATAGCAATTTGACCTGTTGTAGCTTTTCCAGCATCAACATATACGTTGAAAGCTAGAGCATCGTAAGCTGTACAATCATCATATTTTCCGTATACACCCATTGAACTTGAAAGACGGGCACCATCTTCCCATTCGTTTTTACCAACTTCAAGTTTTAGAGGGAAAGAAAGGGCGTGGTTTCCTTCACCTACAGCGTCAATGGAGATTTGAGTATAATCAACTTTTGAATCACCATCTTTTTTCCAGCCTTCACGTTGACCATCTTCAAAATCAAATGGTAAACCAATGAAAGAACCTGGATTGTCTGGAACTACAGGAGCTTTTGAAATATCACCATTGTAAAGTGTTTCAAATCCTACATTGTCTAGATAGAAACCGTTTGTATCACCAACTAGAAGTGTGATATGTCCTAATTTATCTCCACCAACAACACCTGTCATTGTTAGTTTTACAGTTGCCTTTTGTAGACCTGTTGCTTCATCTAAAGCGAAGTCTGCAGCTGTTAATGTAACTTGTGGTTGTTGTCCCCACCAGCCATTGTTTGGAGTTTGTAGGATTGGTTGAATTTCAAATTTATCACCTACTAAACCGTCTTTTAGGTATACATCGAAAATCAAGTCTTGATAAATTGAATAAGTTGTTCCTAATTCTTGGAAAGAAACACGAGGTCCAGACCATACACCACCAGCAGCTACTGGACCAAGACTTAACATATTGTTTCCACCAACATTTTCAACTACAACTGGATAATCTGTAATTGGGCTGTCTCCTGGTACGATTGGTAGTGGAGAGCCATCTTCCATATTAGCTACAATTTCTTTTGAACCGTACATTGGAGCTGCTTCTTCACGGATTTTTGCTCTAACAAAGTTTCCAGAGATTGATAGTTCATCTTTTGTCCAATCAGGAATTCCATCACCATTGTTGTCTATTGGTTCTCTTGTTGCTGTGTTTTTCATAGCAGCAGAAATTTCGTTTTTAAGAGCTAATGACCATGCACACCAGCTAATGTTGTTTTCATCAAAGAAAGCTAACCAGCGTTCTGAATAGTCAATATAAGGTCCACCATCACCTGTTGCTTCAGATGTTCCCCATTCTGTACACATTACAGGAAGACCATTCTTTAGAGCATCTAGGATTTTTTCTCCCATCCAGTATACGCCGTCTTCGTTTAGTTCTGTATCGTGTGTTCCTGCATAGAAGTGAACTGCATACATAATTTGTGGAAGGTTACCATCTTTTCCTTCTTCTACAACAACAGAAGCACCAACAGGAGCGTTTACAAATTGGCTCCAGTTATCTGTTCCTAAAACAACAATGTTGTCAATGTCGTCAGCGTCATATTCACGGATAGCTTCTACTACAGATTTGTGATATGGAACAAGTTTTTCTTCCCAAACTTTTGTGGCTTCGTCTTCAGAACCAAGTCCGTTAGGTTCGTTAGCTGTTTCAAACATAATGTTGCCTTGAGCACCATATTTTTCTGATAGATAAGCAAAGAATAATTGTGGACCTGTCCAATCTGGATGTGCAGCTCTAATGTGAGCAAATTCAGGTAAATCAACACCTGCATTTAAGTAAATAGGATTTGTTGGATTTCCTGGGCTTAAGATGTGCCAGTCAACTAAAACATACAACCCTCTTTCTGTTGCCATTTGAATACCAGATTCAACTCTTGCAAGAATTGTTGCAGGATCTGTTGCATATCCGTCTTCTGCAACATACATTGCCAAACGGATAATATCACAATTCCAATCATAAGCTAGAGCATCAAATGCGTTTTCATTTAGAACCCAACTTCCGTCATCCCATTGCAAACCAAAAGAACTCATACCTTTTAGTTGAATAGGATTTCCATTTTCATCGCACAATTGATTGTAGCCAGTAACTGGATCTGTTGCGATTTTAATTGTTCCGTATTTTTCGTAAGGTGTAACTTGTTTTGATGAGCTTGTATCATTTGATGTGCATGATACAAGAACCAAGGAAAATAAAGCAACGAGAGCAGTTGCTACTGCAATGTTGTTTTTCCATTTTTTTAACATATTATCTCCTCCTTATCGTAGATACATATACTTAACCACTACCATATTTTTTTTTGCAAGACAATATATAAATTTCAAAAAATTAAAAAAATATAATTTTTTTTAATTTTTTTTTCCTTTACCTTAGTTTTAATTTTATGTTATAGTCTTATCGTTATGGCGGAACTTTTAGCACCAGCGGGTAATATAGAGGCTTTAGATGCTGCAATAGGCGAAGGAGCAGATGCAGTTTACATGGGCTTGAAGTCTTTTAATGCTCGCCTTAGGACAACTAACTTTGCGTGGAATCAGTTTGAAGCTGCGGTTCAAGCTGTACATCGGCAAGGGAAAAAAATATTTGTTACTGTAAATACTGTAAGTGAGGAACGGGAAACAGAGCGGCTTTATCGTTTTTTAGCATATCTTGATGCTGTCGGACCAGATGGAATAATAGTTCAGGATTTTGGCATTATTCGTATGGTTCAAGAGTTTTTTCCAAAGTTGCGTATTCACGCTTCTACACAAATGAACATTGCAAGTGCTCGTGGAGTAAATTTGCTTAGTCGAGAAGGTGTAAAGCGTGTTGTTCTTTCAAGAGAACTTAGCCTTGAAGAAATAAAAAAGATTCGTTCTAACACTTCCGCAGAGCTAGAAATATTTGTTCATGGTGCATTATGTGTAAGTGAATCTGGATTGTGCCTTTTTAGTAGCTTTTTGGGGGGTAAATCTGCAAACCGTGGAATGTGTACACAAGCTTGCCGCCGCTTTTATTCTGCAGAAGTTGCTGGTGGGGTAGAGCAGGGATATTATTTTTCTCCTTGTGATTTACAACTTATAGATAAAATTCCTGAGCTAGTAAAAGTTGGTGTAGATTCTTTTAAGATAGAAGGTCGCATGAAAAGTGCAGAATACGTGGGAAGTGTTACGGCGGCTTATCGATATGTTCTTGACCATTGGCAGGAAGATAGAAAAGGAGCAATCGCAACAGGCAAGCGTCTTTTGTCTATGGATTTTGCCAGAACAAAAACTAACTTTTGGTACGATTTTGCCCTCCCAGAAAAAGGCTCTGTGGCAGAAAGCGACGAAAAAGTCGCTTCAAAAGTATTGAATCCAGCTCAAGCTGGAGGCACAGGAATATTTCTTGGTACTTTGGAACGAATACGTCCCATTAAGCTTGAATCTGATGCAAAGGATTCTTCCTTTCAGACAGTAAAAATAGCAACGCTTCGTGGCGGAAATTACGATCCAGATCAAGGGGATTCTATAAGACTTCATCGTAAGGATGACACTGGTCGCGTAAGCCACAAAGTTCGTATTGTACAAGAAATGGATGGTCGCCGATGGATAGATATACCTGAGGGTTTTTCAGTGGGAGATCCAGTTTATCTTTTGCAAACAAAATCAATGTCAAAGCGATATCGTCATGTGTTGCCAGATAATTTAAGTTCTTTTCGCCGACAGCCGGGGGCACAACAATTACCGATACTAGATCTTACTCCCATTGCAAAGAATGAACTTTCATATTTCCCAGAAGGACTTTATGTTCAAGTTTCTACAGTGGCGGATATGTTTGCCGTGCAATCAGAAAATCCTGTTCGTTTGATTTTAGAACTTAACAGCGAAACAAGGGCAGATTTAATCGAAAAAAATGTAACTTTGCCTTTTGCAAAAAAACAAGTAATTATTTCCCTTGATCCATTTTGCCCAGCAGCCCTTGAAGATAATCTTGCTAGCACTGTAGATTTATTGATTGCAAAGGGTTTTTGTACTTGGGTAGTAAATAATCCTGCTCATATTTCCATGTTAAAAGATAAAGATGTTAACATGATAGCAGGACCTTATCTTTACACATTCAATAGATGGGCGGTTTCTTGGCTTGAAAACCAAGAACTTGGTGCATTTATCACTCCACTTGAAAATTCTCGGCGTAATTTAGAAGCCACCTTTGATGTAGCTTTTAGAAGTCGTGTTTTGGTGTCAGTGTTTGCATATCCGGCTTTATTTAGGATGCGTTTTCGTTTGCCTAAGGCTTATGATTTTACTTTTTTTAGCGATAAAGAAGGGATGCAGTTTAAAGCATTATCCTCTCCAGATGGTTCTTTTGTTATGCCAGAAAATCCTTTTTCTATTGCTGATAAAACATCTTTTTTGAAAAATGCTGGCTTTACTCGATTTTTGATAGATTTTTCAAAAACAAAGGTCAAAAAAAAGGATTTGAACCAAATTGTTGCTGCTATGCGTCGCCAGCAAGCTTTACCAGAGACAAGCCGTTTTAACTGGAAAGATGGATTTTATTCTCCAGAAAAAATAGAGGAATATCGTTCAGCAAAAGAACGGACAGTAGATACCGCCCGTTCTTCTGGAGGAAAGTATAAAACTCGTAAATTTTCAGGTAAGAAATAATAAGGTTGCCTAAAAATTTTTTACAAATGAAAAAATTATTAAACAACCTTTGATATAGGTTAGAAAACAGCCTCGCAAAGTCGTGGTGTAGGATTCCCTCCGAGTAATTCTCGGTCTGCGATGGCTGCCTCTACTAAGTCCTTTATTTCTTGGCGATTTTTTTGTTCAGTGGCGATTTTGTTGGAATTGAACTTTGGTTTAAAATCAACGTGTTCTGCAACGATTTTAATCCTTGACTGTGTTTTTCCTTCTGTATCTTGCCACCTATTCTGTTTTAATCGACCAACAACCCTAATACCCCTACCTTTGTTGCAGTATTTTGCACAAGCGTCTGCTAGATTCCCCCAGGTTTCAATATCGAAAAAGGAAACCTCCTGTTTTCTTTCCCCAGTGCTAGCTCGGTAGGCTCTATTTACCGCTATAGGAAACAGGCATATACCAGTTCCTTTTGGCGTTTCTCGTGTTTCAGGGTCACGAACCACATGACCCTCCAGTACAATGGAATTAAAATCATCCATAACATTTTTCTCCTTACGAATAAGTTTTGTGTACACACACATATATTTATTCGCTTAGAACGACAAAAAATGCTCATTTTTTTGAGGAAAATAGTTTTTTATAGAAAAACAAATAAACAATTAAAGATTTTTTATCAGTTTGACCATATATAGCTGTACATACATACAAAGTTCATCATGATCTTTTATCTTTTGCATATTCGGTGTTTTTACCAGTGTCTCAGCGAGGTTTTTTATTCGTTCTGGAGTAAAATTACTAGCTCTAAGAGTTTTGATGATTTTGCGAACGTAGTCTCGAATTAACGAATTAACATCATCAGTTAAGTCAAGTCTTACCTGTTTATTAAGCATTTTGTTCCATATCTGTTCATAGGACGAAAGTTCTCTCTCTAGTGTAGAATTCGCCGGAACAAAGTATTTTTCCGCTTCTACGGCGGCTTGTTTTAGCTCATTTTTTCTGGATAACGAAGGATCTCGTTTTTCTGCGGGGCTAATAAAATCAGGTTCTTCTTTTTCTGAATTATCATAAGACTTTGTTTTCTTTTCTTGAGAATCTTTCTTTTTCTTGGTTTTTGGCGGACCTAAGAAAAGCGACAAAAACCAAGATACTATAGGAATTGTATACCATACCGGCAACATTATTTTTGCATCTGTAAGTATTTCGTCCTTAGAAATCATTAATAGTTCACTGTAAGGAGGAATTTGTCCATCATGGAACAGTTGCATAACTTCTGGTGTAGTTTCGCCGTTGGTTCTCATTTCATAGTAAACTGCGTGCAAAAAACTTACATTCAATAATGTATACAAGAGAGGGCTTGTGTTTTCTACAATTTTTTCTAGTTTTTTTTCAAATAGGTCTTGGTTTTTGAATTCTGGGACTGGTTCAAAACGTTTTAATGCTGCATGACATTCTTTGGTAACAATATCTCTGGCTGTTTCTCTAGCATCGCTACAAAGACGTAAAATTAGAGGAAGAACCTTTCCCTTTGTAATATAATACCTAACATTGTTTGGGGTTTTAAAGGTAAGCAACTTAGGTAATTTGTTATCTTCTGCTTCTGTAGTGAGTTTGTGCATATACTCATTCAAATCCTCAAGGGAATATTGCCCTAAAAGAGGAATTCCCCTTGAATCCGTAAAAGAATCAATAGCTTCTCTTGTAAAGTAATAGGGAGGTTTTGTTAACACAAGGTCAAGATTTTTGAGAGCTGTACTACGCTGCAAATCTTGTTGAGCTTTTGTTCTGTAGAAAGCAGTGCAGAATTCAATTATACAAATTGACTGAAGTAATGCAATATCTTCTTGGGTTAAGTCCTTTGTTTTTTCGTAATCTTGTTTTATAAAAAAGCAAAGTTGACTCCACTGATAAAAACTTTCTGCAGAATCTTTTATGGAAGAAAGTGCTGCTTCTGGTTTTTTTACAACAGCGGTAAAGAAATTCTTTATGGAAAGTTCTTTTCCAGGGTTCGCAATTTTTAGTTTTTTTAGAAAGTAGTCATGAAATTCTTCTTTTTGAAGTTTTGATTGTAACTTAGAAAGTGAAATTTCCAGCAACGTCAGTACAGGAACATTGGAAGGGAACAAAATTGTGGGTAATCCCCTAGGTAGTTGTAAACAATATAAAAAACGCTGATTTAAATCTTGTGAAGCAAGCATATCTGAAAAAAAGTTTTCAGCTGATTCCTTTTTATAAACTTCTTGAGGTATATTTTTAGGCAAGTAGGTATGAGAAGGGAAAGGGATAGCCGTATTTTTTTTAATGTCTTGATATCGTACGGCAAATTTATCAACATAGTAACCAATAACACAGACTTGTTGCTTGTCTGGTTCGGCTTGCGTCATTACAATTTGGTTTGATTCAACAAGTTTATCTAATTCTTTTTTTACTACTTCTTGTGTGTTGGCAAGGTACTGAACTAAGTCTGGTTGCTCTTCAATATGGTGTTGTGCATAACGGCGCATATATTCACAAAAGTCCAAAACATTGACCATAGCATTGTTTTGTCTTGTCGCATAATATTTTAATAAAACTTGGATATTTGTAGTCGTTGCCATACTCCCATGATAACAGAAAGCTTTTATAAAAACAAGAGCAGTGGCAGTACAGATTATCGCAGCATCGCTATGAAAAAAAATATTTTTGTGGCGATGTTGTGTTGCTTTGTATGTTATATTTACGGCTTGACTTTAGGGTCTTTCTTCTCTAATATAGAAAGGTATAAACGGAGTTGAATACATTGAAGAAAATATTTTTTAAGGTTTTGTTTTTATTATTGACGCTATCCATGGTGTCGGCTCAAAATATAACTACAGCTAGTGCTTTTTTTCAATCTGTTTCAGAAAAATACGGAACGATAAGTGATTATGAGGCAGATATGGATATTGTGGTAAGTGGAACAACTTCTGAAACAAAGGTTTCATTTAAAAGACCTAATTTGTTGCGCATAGATTACAGTAAACCTGCAGAAAAAGTTATCGTGTTTAATGGCGATACTTTGACAATATATGTTCCAGAAATTCCTGCTACCATGACCCAAACCTTACCCTCATCTTCTGATTCTGCTGGAATGAATTTAGCAACACCACAGGGCCTTGCCTTAATGAGTCGCTACTATACTATTGGTTATGAAGTAGGGCAAAATGCGGTACCTTTAGATGATTCAAGTGACGAGTTGGTTATAAAATTAGTGTTGTATCCTAAAAGTGCTGTTGAGGGTTTTAGAACAATAAAATTAGCTATCTCTCCGGATACGAAACTTATTCGCAGAGTTGAAGCCGTTTCGAATCAAGGGCAAGTATTTGTGTTTTTATTTTCCAACTATGTCTTGAATCAAGGGATTACGGATCAGCGTTTTGTTTATGATGCTCCTTCGTCAACTAATACGTTTAACAACTTTTTGTTCTCTGAATAAAGGATTTTTGTGAAATGGAAAGTTTTGGAAATCTACTTAAAACTACAAGAGAGCAAAAAGGAATAGATATAGAAACAGCTGCAATGGAAACTTCTATTTCCAAAAACCATATTGAAGCGATGGAATCAGAGAGTATAGATGATTTCCCTGGAGAAACTTATCTTATAGGTTTTTTACGAAATTATTCAACCTATTTGGACTTAAACGTAAATCAAATTCTGGCATTGTATCGTGCAAAGAAAATTCAAGAATCACCACCGCCTAAAGCTTTGCTTCAAAGAAATTATCCTGGTTTTTTGAAACCTCTAATCATATCGCTTTCTGTATTTTTTATTGTTGCTGTAGGTTTTTTTGTGTACTATATGGTTTATGTGCGAAATAAGCAGGATGATGGCTCAAGGGCTGTTCTTTCTGCAGAATCTTCTGTACAGCGATATGAATTGACCGATCAGGCACTTACAAGACGGTTGTATGAAGGTGATATTGTTTCTGTTCCTACAACAGGTGGCTTTATAGATGTTATTGTTTCAAAAACACTCGAAAATCTTCAGCTAATTACACCTGCGGGAACTCAATTTTTGGAACTTAGTGAAGAACGTGAGTTAGATTTGGATGGTCAAGATGGAGCCGAAATTATCGTGTATGTTTCAGATATTTCTAGAACAGATTCTACTCGTGGTGCAGAAGTAAGAGTTGTGCTAAAAGATCCTGCTCTTGCTACGATTGAGGATACGGACTTGTCTACTATTCCAGAAGCAAGCGAAGTAAGTAACCAACAGTTTGTTATTTTACAGGATAATAGGGCTTATCCATTCACTATAAATGTTACATTCCGTTCCGCTTGTGTATTCCGTTATCGAACAGATAATAATGACCCAATAGAAGATTATTTTATTGCAGGCGATATTTTAACTATGCAAGCAAGCAATGGAATCAGAATGTGGGTGTCAAATATTAATGCTGTCAAGTTGCAAGTTCTTGCAGATAGTCGAACATACGATTTAGAAGTTGGAAAGGCAGGAAAGGTTACGGTTCAGGATATAAAATGGATTCGTGATTCTGACGGTGTTTACAAGTTGGCGGTTATCGGCGTTGACTAGCTTTTTTCTTGACCAATATGGATGTGCAAAAAATCAAGTAGATGGAGAACTTATAATTTCAAGGTTGCAAAACTTGGGATTTTCTCGCACACTTGAAGCAGAAAAAGCAGACCTTATCATAATTAATAGTTGCGGTTTTATTGAAAGTGCAAAGCAAGAATCTCTCAACGCTTTGATTGAAGCTCGTGCCACTTATCCTAGGGCAAAAATTATTTTAGCTGGTTGCCTTGCAGAACGTTACGCAGAAGTGTTTACAAATGAATTGCCAGAAGCTGATGGAATTGTAGGAAATGGCGACTTAGCGGTTTTTGACAAAGTGATGGAAGAAATTCGCCAAGGTAGCCGCCCGATTTATAAAATGCCACAAAAAACTGTGTGCTGTGGCGAACGTAAAGAATTTCTTTCTTTTCCGGGTTCTGCCTATGTAAAAATCACCGAAGGTTGCGACAATCATTGTAGTTTTTGTGCCATTCCTTTAATTCGTGGCAGTTTACGTTCAAGGGCGGCGGAAGAAATAATAGAAGAGATAAAAGCGTTGCTGGCTTGTGGCGTATTTGAAATAAATCTTGTAGGTCAAGATTCTGCCGCCTATGGTATGGACGGTATTTCACCTCACAATCCTAAAGTATGGCAAAGTTTTGATGGCACTAAAAGTGAAAAAAGTCCATTGGCGGCATTGTTGCAAAAGATATCTTCTTTGCCAGGAAACTTTTGGCTTAGAATTCTTTATATTCATCCTGACCATTTCCCGCTT
This sequence comes from Spirochaetaceae bacterium, assembly GCA_017622235.1. GTDB lineage: Bacteria > Spirochaetota > Spirochaetia > Treponematales > Treponemataceae > Treponema_F. The sequence continues at coordinate 105,819 of JAGARN010000007.1, forward strand.
GACATATTGCCAATAATTGCTTCTGACAAGCGACTCCTTCCCTACTTTGATATTCCGTTCCAAAGTGGGTCAGATTCAATTATAAATGCGATGAATCGTATCGGAAATGCTGCTAGTTACATCGAACTTATTTCAAGAATTCGTAGTGATTTTAATTCCACATCCTATGGTAGTATTGCTTTGAGGACAACTTTTCTCACTGGCTTTCCTGGAGAAACAGACAAAGATGCAAAAGCAACCGAAGCATTTTTAGCTCAAATTAAACCAGATTGGTCTGGAACTTTTACCTACAGCCAAGAAGAAGATACTCCAGCTAGCAAAATGAAAAAACAAGTGCCTTTAAAAATCTCCACAGCACGTGCAAAACTTTTAGAAAAGCTACAAGAAAAAGTAACTTGCCAAGCCTTAAAAAAGCGTGTGGGGCAAAACTACGATGTGCTTGTAGAAGAAATTATTGAAGGTGGCGACGGTGAGGGAACAGGTCTTGCTATTGGCAGAGCCTGGTTTCAAGCTCCAGAAGTTGACGGTGCTGTTGTAATACGCTACGATTTTGATGCTGATACCATTCAAAAAGTTGTTCCTGGGAATGTTTTATCTGTTTACGTTGATGGTATTAGTGGTGTGGATTTAACTGGCTATTTTGAATCCTAGATAGAAACTTTATACTAAAAGAGAGGTTCAATATGTCAATGGATTTTATTCCTCAGCCAAGAACACGTCCTTCTGCAGATGAGTATCTTTCAGTGTTGAATCCGGAACAAAGGGCAGCTGTAGAACATTCTGGCTCGCCACTCTTGATTTTAGCCGGTGCTGGTTCTGGAAAAACAAGGGTAATAACAACAAAAATTGCTTATCTTATTGGGCAAAAAAATCTTCCACCCTATTCAATTTTAGCAGTAACTTTTACAAAAAAAGCCGCCACAGAAATGAAAGAGCGAGCTATTCGCTTACACCCAGATGCAAAAGATAGCCAAATCCGAACATTCCATTCTTTTGGTTCATGGTTTTTACGTCAACACACAGAAGAAGCTGGAATAGATGCAAATTTTACCGTCTATGATGACGACGACATGGTAACGCTATTGCAAAAGGCTGTGCCTGGAATCACTCGTCAAGAAGCAAATCACTTTGCTCATTCGATTTCGAGGGCAAAGGATTATTGTATGAAACCTGATTCCCCAGAACTTTCTTCAATAGATGAGGCGACAAATTTTCCTCAGATTTATCAAGCTTATCAAAATAGACTCCGAGAAACAGGGAATATAGATTTTGGGGATTTAATAATGCTACCTGTTTTGTTGCTTGAAGGTCGACCAGAAATAAGGGAACATATGCATCGGCGTTTTCGTGTGATAATGGTTGATGAATATCAAGATTCAAATGTGGCTCAGTTTAAGTTGTTACGGCTTTTAGTGGGGAGCGAAACCTATGTTTGTGTAGTTGGAGATGACGACCAGTCAATATATAGTTTCCGTGGGGCAGAAGTACAAAATATTTTAACTTTTCCGGAGCATTTTCCAGGAACAACAATAATAAAACTTGAACGAAATTATCGTTCTGTTCCAGAAGTATTAAATGTTGCCAATGATGTAATAAGTTACAACAAAAATCGCTTTGACAAAGCTCTTAAAGCCACACGACTATCTGGAGACAAACCAGTTCTGACCTTTTTAGATAACAACTATGACGAAACGGATTTTTGTGCTCAAGTGATAAAAAACGCATACAATCAAGGGATACCTTATAATGATTGGGCTTTGCTATACAGAACTAATAACCAGTCTTTGGGTTTTGAAACAGAATTTCTGCATCAGAAAATTCCATACGTAATTGTAGGTTCATTAAAATTTTATGATAGAGAAGAAATAAAAGATGCGTTGGCATATTTAGCATTTGTAGTAAATCCCAAGGATGAAGTTTCTTTTCGGCGAGTTGTTAATAAACCTTCAAGAGGCATCGGGGATAAAACTCAAGATAAAATCGTAATAGACTCTCGGAATTTTGCAAAAGATTCTTTGCTTGGTGAATCAAATCTGTTGGAAAGTTGTCGTCGCATAGCAAAAGATTCAACAAAGAAAGTGAAAGAGGGATTAAAAAACTTTGTTGGTATCCTAGACACTTTGGTTAATTTGCTAGAGGAAGGACAAAAACTTGCCGAGCCTTTGCCTGTAACGCTTTTAGCAGAAGATGCTACTAGCAACTTAGAAGTTATGTCTACAGAAGTTTCAAAAGAAGACTCTATGTCAAATTCTATTGAAAATAGTCCCAAAAAACTTTCACATCTCATAGAAGAACTTGTTAAGTTAAGTGGTTTAGAAGAATATCATCGTGGTCAAGACGAAATTTCTGGCACTCAAAGAGTTTCAAACTTACAGGAACTTGCTAATAGTGCAATCCTTTATCCATTAAGCAGAGACGGACTTTTAGACTTTTTAGACCATATTGAACTAGATAAAAGCCTTGATGCCCGAGACCAAGAAGCAGATGAGGCTGTTACTCTTATTACTGTTCACAACACAAAAGGTCTTGAATTCCCCAGAGTACTTATGACAGGTCTTGAAACTGGAATTTTCCCCCGTAGCGACAAACAAGAAGAAGAATTAGAAGAAGAACGCAGGCTTTTCTATGTTGGAGTGACTCGTGCAAAAGACCAACTTATAATGACATCTTGCAAAAAAAGATTTCGTTTCGGGAAAATTGATGAAATGTATCCTAGTATTTTCCTTTCAGAAATACAACAGAATAACTTGCGGTTCTTAGGGGAAAAACCCAAAGGATTTTGTTCTTTAAGTTCAGCAAAAGAAGACAATACAATTCACCCCTTAGCAAATCGTTGGAAAAAAGGTGTTAGAGTTTTTCATGATGAATATGGCTACGGTTATATAATAAATGCTGTTATAGAAGCTGAAGAATATGTTATTACGGTTAAATTTGATACTGGTGCTGAAAAACGACTTATGCCAGAATACCAAAGCCATAGTTTAATGGTGTGTGAGGAAGAAAATACATAGAATATGATTGAAATCGAAGCAGAAGAAAGAAAAAAAGTTCGATGTTTCTTAATTTACGATTACGGAACTTGTGGAAATGAACTTCAAGGATTAACTGACACTTTAAACATGGAAACAGTAGGTTCTTTAACCTTACCTAAAAAAACAGAATCCCAAAGCATTGCTCGTTTTGGCATTGGTACAGGTAAAGCCCAAGAAATCGCCACTGCTGCCCAAGAAACCCAAGCGGAATGTATAATCTTTGACTTTGAAATAACTCCAACTCGGCAACGAAATTGGGAAAAACTTTGCAATATTCCAGTTTTTGACCGCCAAGAAGTAATCCTTAGAATTTTTGCCAGCAGAGCTAAAACAAAAGAAGCAAATCTTCAAGTGGAACTGGCAAGCCTAACTTATTCATTACCAAGGCTTGCCCATTCCTACGGAGACATGGCAAGGCAACGGGGAGGAAGTTACGGTTCAAAGGGTGCAGGCGAAACAAAACTTGAACTTGATAGGCGTACAATTCAGTCTAGAATTGTTCAAGTTAAAAAAGAACTTTCAAAGGTTGTTCGAGAGAGAGAAACTCAGCGAAAAAAGCGTGGAAAAATCCCCTTACCATCTTGTGCCATTGTGGGTTATACAAATGCTGGAAAATCTAGTTTATTAAACGCTCTTACCGGAGCAAATGTTCTTGCAGAAAACAAACTTTTTGCTACCCTTGACCCAACCACAAGGCGACTAGGAATTGCTGGAGGCACACAGCTATTACTAACAGATACTGTTGGGTTTATTAGCAACTTGCCCCATAATCTTGTTGATGCATTTAAATCAACTTTAGAAGAAGCTGTGCAGGGGGATTTGCTTTTAATCGTAGTAGATGCTTCTGATCCAGCTGCCTATGAGCAATACAAAACAGTCTGTCGTGTTTTAGAAGAAATCGGTGCTACAGAAAGCAAAAGGATAACGGTACTAAATAAAACGGATTTGTTAGAACCCTTAGACATCCGAAAAGCAACGCTAAAACAAATTTTTCCAGAAGCTATCTCTGTAAGTGCTAAAACAGGGGTAGGTCTTGAAACTCTTTCTGCTTCGATATGCGACTGTCTTTCGGGAAAGGAACATCTCTATAGGATTCCTTATCACAAGCAAGAACTTTTAGAAGAAGTACGCAAAACAGGAACAGTTACAAATGAATTGTGGTTAGAAGACTACATCGAGTTCACTGGACGAACGGCTACTACTCAAAAATTAGCAAAACAACTTGCACCCTATCAAATGTAGCCGTTAGTATTTTGCAACACAGTCTTAGTTTAATTCCTTGCGGCTCGAAACAACCTTGCTTATTAAGCCATATTCAGTAGCTTCTTCGGCATTTAGCCAATAGTCCCTATCTGTGTCTTTTGCAACCTGTTCTAGCGGTTTTCCTGTTTCTGTAGAAATAAGAGCATTTATTTTGGCTCTTGTTTTTTCTATTTCTTTTGCATGAATTTCAATGTCTGTAGCAACACCTTTGATACCGGTGCTCAGTGGTTGATGAATTAAATAGTGGCTATTTGGCAAACCGATTCGTCGTGATTTATCGGCTGCTAAAAGAATCAATGCTCCTGCACTGGCAACAAGTCCCATTCCTATACAGTAAACGGGGGCATTTATAAATCGTATCATATCAAATATGGCATAGCCTGCATCCACATCGCCACCAGGAGAATCAATAAATATACGAATCGGCTGGTCTGAATCTGCCTCTAAAATTAAAAGCTGTCGTACAATTTTTTCTGCAAGCTGTTTGTTTACTTCTCCAGAAAGAATAATCTGCCTTGTTTTTAGAAATTGCAAATTCATTGCATCTGAATTTTCTGTAGAATTTTTTTCTTGTTCATCGTTATCTGGTTTGTCATTTAAAATATTCATATTATGCTCCTTCCTCAATATACAAAAATAAGTGATATTTTTCAATACTTCTTCGTTTACTTAATAATTGTTGGTATTCTCAAAGACTTGCTTCTGTGTTATAATATTATTATGTTATTTGAGTTAACAAAAGAAATTGTTGAACAAATTATGTTTGCAATGGAAAATCAAGACGAAAACTTTCTTTTTGATTCTAAAGATTGTAAACTTGTAGAATCTTTTCTTGTGGATTCAGATGACAATCGATATTATTGTTTGCCAGAATGGAATTCAACTAAGGGTTTTCAGTTGATGGAGCAATTTGTATCTGTACAACGTAATCCGACTGTTAAACAGGAGCTTAGAAGTATACTTGTTTCTGGCAAGGGGGTGTTTAGGAATTTTAAGAATGTTTTAAAGTTGTATCCTGAAGCAGAAAAAAATTGGTTTGCTTTCAGAGAAAAAGAAATGACCCGGCATATCATGCAGTGGTATAATGTGTTGCGGGATGCGTGGGGGTTGGAAAAGCTAGGTGAAGAGCCAGAAGAAAACGATGATTTAGTGCATGGGGATTTTGTGTTTCGTAATTTATGTAATGAAGAAGCAAAAGAAAAATTATCCTTGGCAACATCGGCTCATATGGCGGAACTAAAGTTAAATTTCCCTGAGGAATTAGGTGTTGCTTTAGAAAAACTTTGGCAAATGCAACATAATTTTCCTCTGTCGGAACTTTTGTTTTCTTGTGTGGCAGAGACAGTTGACGAAGACTTTGCTGGTTGTATTTCAGCTTCTTATTGTTTGCCTAGTACCAACAGAACAGTGATTTTGACCACGTTTTTTGTTTTTAATAGTTACCGAGGTCTTGGCATAGGAAAGGAACTGCTTTCTAAGTGTTTATTTAATTTGAAAAACCTCGGTGTGCGTTGGGTTATTTTATCAGATATGATAGTACCTGATTTTTTGATTCCCTGTTTGTCGAGATTGGGATTTACCAATTTTGGGGGCGGGTATATCGCTGATTTGATTGCAGAGTAGGAAATCCATATTTCTCAAAAAGAGTTGTTAATATTTTTCCTACATTTTTATGGAGTTATATATGTCTAACAAAACCAAGTATTCTTTTGATGAAGAGCGTTATCTTGCATTATTGGATGAAGCTTTAGCAAAAGTAAACAGAGAAGAGGATCCTGTCGTTATTACGCAAATGCGGGATTTGTTTAAGAAAAAAGTACCTTTTTCCAGAAGAATGTATGTGGCAGCTTATTTAGCAAAAATTGCTGCTTTTGGTGGAAAACCATATCTTAGACATTCAAGAAAAGAATCATTTCATGATTATAGAAATTCAGACCGTGCTTCTCGACCAGAACAAGAACATAGGGATTTTCGTGGTGATCGTGATAATCGTACAGAAAATACACAGGTTACTCGCAGAGTTTCTATTGACGAATCTTTAGCTACTACTTTGTTTATTAGTATTGGTCGTAACAGACGTGTTTTTTACAAAGACCTCATTAGTCTTTTAATTCAAGAGGCTGGATTGGAACGAGAGCGAATTGGTGATATTCGCACTTTGGAAAATTATTCTTTTGTACAAGTGTTTAAAGACGATGCTGAAAAAGTAATAGCTGCTCTTAATGGTCTTAGATACAGAGGACGTGAACTTTCTGTAAGTTATTCTCGAAAGAAAGAAGATGCTACAGAAAATTTAGCTGAATCTGAAACCTCAGAATCAGTTGTTCAAGAAGAAAATACATCTATGGCTGATTACATAGAGTAATGGAAATAACTGTTATTCCTACAGGGGTGTTCCAAGTGAATACCCTTGTAGTTCCATTAAATAGGTTTCAAGCTTTTCTAGTAGATATTGGTGGCGATGTAGATGTTGTTGCTGCGACTTTGAAACGAAGAGAATTAGAACCTGTTGCTTTTGTGTTTACTCATGGTCACTTTGATCACATCCTTGGTTTATCTGGTTTGCTTGAGCTATATCCCAATATACCTATTGCAATTCATACTGATGAAAGGGAACGGTTTGGGAATTCTGGTTGGAAAATACTGACCCAAGATTTATATAACTTTGGCTTGGAGCATTTGTTTCCAAAAGAAAAAACCTTGCCAAATGCAACTGTGCTTTTAGAGGAAGGTGATTTTTTGTCAAAAATTCCGGAGTTACCATTGCAAAGTTCTATGTGGCAAGTTTTACATACACCAGGTCATACTCCGGGTTCTATGTGCCTTTACAATAAAGAGCAAGGAATTTTGCTTTCTGGAGACACATTGTTTTATGGTGGTTATGGACGCACAGATTTACTTGGTGGTAGCGAAAAGGCAATAATTAAAAGTTTGAAAACTCTTTATCAACTTCCAAAAGAAACTAGGATTTTTCCTGGACATGGCAGAACCGATTTTACGCTTTCTCAGCTTGATTAAAACCTATTGACATTGGGCAAGAGCTTCGGAAATACTAAACGCCCTGTCGCCGATTTTTTCTATGTTGCGAACAAGGTCAATATATAATAGTTCCGATTTTACGTCTGCACCATTTTCAAGGCGTTTTCGAGCGACTTTTTTAAGATTCTTTCGGAACATATCAATTTGATTCTCTAAATCTTGTGCTATTATGAGTTGTTCTTCTGTTAAATGTTTGTTTATATTTTCTCTGATAAATGCCAAGAATCTATGAGCCAAGTCTATATAGGGATGCAACCTATCCATGTCTTCTTCCGCAAAGGTCATGTTTTTTTCTATGCTACGTTTAAGTAACAATGCTACACTATAGCAGTCGTCGGTCATGCTTTCTAAGTCGTCAACAATACGCAACATTATTGACACGTTGTTACGCAATTTTTGGCTCACAGGTAATTGAGAACAATGAACTAAAAACTTTGAAAGCTGTTCTTGCATTTGATCTGCATAGTCTTCATCCTTTGCTAATGGTTCCATTTGTATGTTGATAAAATCTTGATTACGGTTTTCAAAACCAAATTTAATTCTATCAAACATTCGTGTTACCACATCGGTCATATCTGCAATTTCTTTTTCTGCACGGATTACGTAGGCTGCAGCGTTTTCTTTTGTTCCCGTTTCTGCAAATTCCAATCGATAAATATCTGGGGTTTCGTTTTTTTTGGGTTTTATTATTAGTTCTGCAAGTGCTGCAATTTGTTTTGCAAAGGGTAGGAATATAATTGTGTTAAGTACGTTAAATACTGTGTGTAGCATTGCGATATGGAATGTTATGTTTGATTCAACTGGACCTGGAATCAAAAAATCTACAAGTTTTAGAAGTGGCTGTAAGAATATTGCTGCCAGAACTGTTCCAGTAACATTGAACATAACATGAATTAATGCAGCACGTCGAGCATTTACTTTTGTTCCAATAGCTGCAAGAACAGCATCTATAGTTGAACCAATATTGCTTCCAAGAACCATTGCTGCGGCAAATTCCCATGGCAAAAGCCCATTATGGGACATTGTTAAAATAATTGCTGTTGAAGCACTAGAAGAATGAAGTAATACGGTAATCGCCATTCCTGCAATTATGCCAAGAATTATGCTAATTGCACCCTGACCTGTCCAGTTTGTAAGAAATCCCATACTGTTTGCGTCCATTGTAGGAATTGTTTTTGAAAGCAAATCCAGACCTAAAAACAGTAAGCCAAAACCCATTAGTGCTTCGCCAAAGTTTTGTTTGTGTATTCTCTTTATACTTGTCATTAAGTAGCCAATTCCAAAGACTGGTATGGCTACTGCTGAAATTTTAAAATTAAATCCAAAGAAAGCTACAATCCAAGCTGTAATAGTTGTTCCAATATTAGCACCAAAAATGATACCGACAGATTGAGTAAGCGTAAGTAACCCTGCGTTTACAAAAGACACCACCATAACTGTAGTTGCACCAGATGACTGAATAATCATGGTGATGAACATTCCTGTTAGCATAGCTACGACTCTGTTGCTAGTCATTTTGCCAAGAATGTAGTGCAAGCTTTGCCCTGCACTTTTTTGGATTCCGTCGCTCATCATCTTCATGCCGTAAAGAAGAAAGGCAAGAGCTCCGACAAGCTGAAATATCATTGATAGTATCTGCACATATTCACAGTAACAAAAAATGGCTTATTTTTCAACCCATAATTAGTAGCGTGTTTTATAAATCTGTGGTGTAAATTGTACAAAAATGATATGCTAGAAATATGATTCAGGAAATAACTATTACTCTTTATTCTGCTACGGCAGTAGAAAAAATAGACGAAAATTTAATTCGCAAAAGTGCAGCGAAGCAACTGGGATGTTCCGTCAAAGAAATAAATGAAATGGTTTTAAAAAAGAAATCTCTTGACGCACGACATGGTAAGACAAAATTTCATTTGCGGTACATTGTATTCACCGGTAAAGACAAACCTAATTATGACACAAGCTTAAAGTTGCTACCAAAATACTATAACGCTGACCCCCAAAAAAGGGTAATAATTGTTGGTTCTGGACCGGCAGGACTTTTTGCAGCACTAAAACTTTTAGAAAAAGGTATTACGCCTATAATTATTGAACGAGGTAGGTGTACAACTGAGCGTAAGAGAATTATTGCAGAAATTAGCCGAAATCATACAGTTGACAGGGATACAAATTATTGTTTTGGAGAAGGCGGGGCTGGAACATTTTCTGACGGTAAGTTATATACGCGTTCAACAAAACGAGGTAATCCGGCAAGAGTTTATCAAATACTGAATTATTTTGGAGCACAGTCTTCGATTCTTTCAGATGCACATCCCCATATCGGAACGGATATCTTACCAAGTGTAATTCAAAACATTACAGCAAAAATTTGTCAGTTAGGAGGTCAAGTTCTTTTTGGGTATCGTTGTACAGAGTTTTTGTTCTCGAAAGAGGGTTTTGAACAGTCACCTGGCGGTAAACAAATTTGTGGAGTTGTTGCTGTTAATACCGCCACAGGAGAAAAAATTCAATTCTATGGGCAAGGAGTGATATTGGCGACAGGACATTCTGCTACAGAAATATATTCCATTTTGGCAGAAATAGCCCCACAAGCACTTGAAGCAAAACCCTTTGCCATGGGAGTTAGGGTTGAACACCCTCGTAGAATAATTGACAATATTCAGTACCATGGTAGACAAAAAAAAGCTAATTTGCCTGCTGCTGAATATCGTCTTGTAACTCAAGTTGAAAATCGAGGTGTTTATTCTTTTTGTATGTGTCCTGGTGGGTTAGTTGTTCCTTCCGCAAGTAGCAACGAAGAGCTTGTGGTGAATGGAATGTCTCCATCTAGTAGGAGTACAAGATGGTCTAATGCTGCAATAGTGGTAGAAGTTTTGCCAGAAGATGTAGAGGACATAATTGTTGAACCAAAGGCTATGGCTGGTTTATTTTTTAGAACAAAACTTGAACAGATGGCAAAAGAGCAGGGTAAAGGTCAAGCGGCTCCTGCACAACGACTTACGGATTTTCTTGTAGCTAAAGAATCAATTACTTTACCAGAAACATCTTTTACGCCAGGTCTTGTTTCTTCTAGGTTGGATTTATGGTTGCCTAAACACATAAGCCAGAGATTAAAGGTTGCGTTTTATGAGTTTGACAAAAAGATGCGAGGTTTTATTACAGAGCATGCCGTATTGATTGCACCTGAAACTAGAACTTCTACTCCTGTGCGAATTTTACGCAACAAAGAAACGATGGAATGTATCGGTATAAAAAATCTCTATCCCGCCGGTGAAGGTTCCGGCTATTCGGGTGGGATTGTTTCTTCTGCCATAGATGGTGAAAAAGTGGCAGAAGCAATTATTGCAAAGTTTTGGCAAAATGAATGTTAGGTAGTTTTTTTTTGCGGAAGTTCTGCTAAAAGTATTGCTACAAAAATTAAGGAACAACCAAAAACAATCCGTAAGGTCAAGCTTTCTTTTAAGAAAATGCAAGAAAAAATAACTCCGAAAACAGCTTCCATTGAAAGAAATATTGCTGCAATAGTCGGAGGCGTATATTTTTGGCATAGGTTTTGTAGAAAAAAAGCTACCATAGTACTTATAAGACCTAGATATAGCATAGACGCAACAGTGGAGGAACTATTTAAAGCATCTTTGGGAAAGATGCCCTCCATAATTGGAGCGAGTATCCAAGAAAAAATTGCAGCAAAGCATAATTGTAGTACTGTTAGTAAAATCGGGTCTTCTGTGGCATTGTAGCGTGAAATAAATATAATATGCAGAGCAAAGCCAACGCCACATATCAAGGTTAGAATATCACCAATATTTATCGTAAAATCGTTTTTTAAAGAGAGCAAACCAATTCCGCAAATTGCAAGAAATGTTGCTATCATTACATTTATTCCGGGGCGTTTTTTTGTCATAATCCACAGAAAAATTGGAATCAAAACAACATATATTGTTGTAAGAAAAGCGTTTTTACCTGCACTTGTGTATTTGCAACCTATCGTTTGAAATGCATAGGCAGAAAATAAAAAGAATCCCAATATAGCACCATGGAATAAAATTTTTTTATTGAGCATAGAAAATTTTTTGCAAAAAATTAATGCTAAAACCAAACCTGCTATGCTAAATCTAATAGCCAACATATATATTGGTGGAACAAAATCTAGGGAATTTTTTACAATAACAAATGCAAATCCCCAGATAGCTGCAGTTAATAACATTCCAACAGAAGCTAAAATTTTTATGCTGCGTTTATGCATAGAAAAATTATATCAAAGTGAATCTTCTATCTCAAGCGGTATTTATTGCAGATTTTTTTTTGCTTTGATATAATTTAGTTATGAAGAAAACTCAATTATTTTGTTTCATTCTTTTTGCATTTATAATTTTTTGTTTTTGTTCTTGTGTTAGTCATACAGAACGACCCAAAATCTCCCCAGAAGAAGCTGATGACATTCCTCAAGTTTCTGGACAAGATGTTTTAGCCCCAAAAAAAGACAAAGTGTTTTCTGAAAATGCTGTGATTCAAGGTTCTTTGATTATAGATGAGAATTTACGAAAAACATTTCCTGTTTTTAATCCTAAGGATAAAAACGCATCTGACAAAGCTGTACAAGAAAGGCTAACAGATATGGCTAATAATTTATTAGTAAATGCTGACTTTTCTGGTAAAGTTCCTATGCCACAACAAATTCAAGTTGAGATAGTAGAACTTGATGAGTTAAATTCATTTTCTGCGGGAAATCAAACAATTTTTATTACCAGAAAAATGCTAGATGCCGCAGAAGATTCAGACCAAGTGGCTTCCATAATTGCTCATGAACTTGCACACATAAGTTTAGGTCATACCTTAGCATTTTTTGATGATTCTTCTAAGGAAAAAATAAAACTTAGTGCGGAAAAATGTCTTTACGTAATGATGGAAGGTTACGGGGATAATGCAGAGTTTGCAGCTGACCAAGAAACTCTTGCAATTCTAAAACGCTCAGGTAAAAATCCAGAAGCCTTTGTTCAATTTTTACGTAACATTAGACCCTTAATTCAAGAGGATTCACCTGATATTGCTTCAACACATCCGCATATTTTACAACGTATTGCAAATATTGCAAAATAATGCGATATTTGCAACAAAACTGCATTAATTATACTTAAAATATATCATTTTCCTATTGATTTTTTATTTTTTTTGCATATACTTTAAAGCGAAAGGAATAGATATGAATCAAAAAGAAAACAAGAGTTTGGCTGTTCAATATTCTGGCGTTTTTGCCTTTTGCTTATTTTTTTTAGTAGCAGGTTTGGTTTGCTTACTTTTTTTTCCTTTAAAGACAGAACGTGTTTCTTTGGTAATGCCAGAAGCGGACATAAATAATTCTGATGTAATTCCCCTTATCGAAGATAATGCAAAATTGAATCAAGATGTAATTCCCTCAGAAATTGTAGATGTTTCTTTCGGTAGCGTTGATATTGTTGAAGACGAGTACCTAGCAGAAGAATTATTTGATGATGTTTCATATAAGAATGCTGTAGTTCAAAATTCTGTCAAATTGGACAAGGGATTACAGTTTTATCGCTCTATTGATTCAAGGTCAACAGTTGAATGGTTTTATACTAATATCACAGACAGTCGTGATATTGCTTGTGCCATATTGCAAGCTGCTGATAAAAATGATATTCCCGTATCACTGGCATTTGCCTTAGCGTATACAGAAAGTCGTTACAAAATACGTGCAGTAAATCGCAACACAAATTCTTCTGTTGACCGAGGTTTATTCCAGTTGAACAATCGTTCTTTTCCGAATTTGACGGAACAAGATTTTTTTGACCCGCAAATCAGTGCAAAGTATGGAATGTCGCATTTGCGTCACTGTTTAGACACCGCAGGAAATGAAATAGCTGCTCTTGCTATGTATAATGCGGGAACAAATCGTGTTCGCAATAATGCTACTCCTCAGATGACATTAAATTATGTATCAAATATAATTAGTTACCGCCAAGGTCTTGATGATTTATTTGAGTCAGAAGTTGTTCAGTTATATTCCAATAGTTTTCCATATGGATTAACAACAAAATAGCTTTTATTCTGTAGCAACGATGCATAAATAGCATTTTTGTTGAGTAAAAGTTGCAATGTATAGCCTTTGTTCTTCGCTTTGACAGTTTAATGTGCCTACACCGTCAAATTTTTGTACTTTCCAACCTTTCGGGAAAACGCAAGCAGGAACAAATATTTCTGTAGCGTAATCTGTATTTGTTTCAGCAGGTTGGGGTAGAGATTCCCACTCCAGTTCAAAAACTGGTGAAGGTAACGGTGTAAATTTAATTTTTGTAGGAACTCCGTTAATAGCCATAAGGTAAGGTTTGCAAAAATTCTTTTCCAAAATTTTTATTTCATTTTGGGCTAAGTTTTTATTATAGGAATATTCAATGCCTCTTCCATCTAAAATCACAGATAAGGATTCCCTATGAATTGTGTCTATTTCGGAAGCAATTTGTTCACACAACGTTGTTAATTGTCGCTCTGTTTTTATTTGATGTGAACCTAAGTTATATTGCAATATTTCTGGCGGAAATAAACTTTCTTTGTTGTTATTTTCAATGTTTAATGCTTTTTTAGGATTTCTCTTTTGTGGAAAAAAACATTTAGACAAAAGTATTTTATGTCCCTGTGCGTCAAATTCAGGTAATACACCACCTTCTTTTTCTGCTGCGGTAATAGCTGATTTATTTGCATCATTTGCAGCCTTCCATTTTGTGTTATGACCTAAACTATCTGGTTGAACTAAAAAAACAAAATGGCTGTATTTTTTTTGAAAGGCTTCAATAAATTGTTCTTGAAAAGGCTTTAGAAATTCTTCTGCGAATGTTTCATTTTTATTCAGTTGGAAATAATTCGGTTTGTCCAAAATGGGTACACCAGATTCGTCAATATGCCACAAGTTTGCATTTATCCATGGGCAACAGTGTCCCTCTTTAAATATGTCAATACCCGCAGGAATATGTGGCGTTTGGGTTTGCAGTATTGTATGAATTTTGGTGGATGCTTTTTTATATTCGATTTGTAACCCAGAAGCAGCTTTTATACATTCAAAATATGGCAGTTGCCACCCAAAACCCAAAAGATTGTTTTTTGTTGGCAAAGAGTTTTTTTCTAAGTCTGAAAGCCCAATAAAACCAGAACAGGCGGTATCCATTATTGCAAATCCAATAACAGTTTCGCAATCTTTTATACGGCGAGCTGTGTGCTTCATGGCGGCTATATAGCTGTTTTGCAAAAAATATTGCAATTTTTCACCGTCAAAAGTAGTTTGCAAAGCTAAATTTGAACTGTTCCAAAATAATGTCTGCATTGTACAGGTTGCATATGCTAAAATAGGGTTGTCTTGCAATTTAAGTTCATTTTTCGAGGCAATTATCTGTTCTTTTTGTTCAGCACAGGTTTTTAATTTTTCGATGTCAATTCCTGCTGTTTCTAAGGTCCAGTCCGGGGCACCTATTCCACCTGTTGCTTTACTCCATCCTTTCATTTCTGGTTGAATAATTACAGGTAAATTAAATTCCTCTGCTTGTTTTAGAGCGGTTCTTAGTTGGGCTAAAAAATCTTCGTCGTATTGTTCTGGACCTTCGTGTTCTATGTCATCCCAAGTAATACAAAGGTGCAAAAGGTTACAACCAAAATCTTTAAGTTTAAGAAGTTTTTCTTTGACATTGTCCTGGGTTAAAATATAATTCTTGCTTGTAGAGTTATGAGTTTTTTCAAAATTAAGCGTTACACCTTTGAAAAACCTTTTTCGTCCAAATTTGTCATAAATACTCTCACTTTTAAAAATGAATTCAGGCTCACGCCTCATTTATTTATTCTCCTGCTTGCTTTGTAAACAACAAAACAAGACCACCTGCTAGAGTATCTTCTGCACGTGGTCTTGTTTCCCTAATGCCGGGAACGAAACATATGAAGCTTTATTCTGTAAGAATCTTGATTACTTGGGCTTTGTCCGTTGTATTCAAAATCTCTTGACGCTTTTCCGCACTCTTAAACAAAAGACTTACCTCTGCCAAAAATTGCAGATGTGGTCCTGTTTTATTGACAGGTGAAAGAGTCATAATGAAAATTCGGCAAGGTTCCTGATCCAATGAATCAAAATCAACTGGATTATCGGAAACACCGATACAAGCAACAAGGTCAGAAACCGTGTCTGTCTTGCCATGAGGAATTGCAATTCCATGCTTCATACCTGTAGACATTTTGCGTTCACGATCTAGAACACAAGCACGAGCAGCCTCTTTGTCCGTTACCTTTCCTGCGGAAATGAGAATGTCTAACATCTCATCAATTATTTCCTCTTTGGAAGTTCCCTTGAGATGTAAGTTTACAGTTTCTGGTGTTAATACTGATCTTAAGTTCATAGACTAAGTTTATGACTACTTTCATTAAAAGTCAAGAAAAAAAAGCAATTTTCAGCAAATTTTCTATGTGTTTTTAGTTCGCTTTCTGATACAATAATTAACATGAACGAAATAGAAAAATTCAGAGCAGATGTTCGCCGCATAATAAAATATGAACGAGCCGATAATATTAAAGTCTACGATGGAATTCAAGTTGCAAAAAAAATAGGTCAGTTGTTTTGTAAACTTAATCCTTCGCTAGGCAATTTGCCTGCGTCAATAGTGGATTATTGGCTTGAGAGCATGGAACAAGATACCACAGTTGTTGCAGAACAGCCTTCCGAAAAAAATATAGATTGGTTGGTTGCAGCTTTGTCTTTTTTAGAAGGGATGGCTAGTGAATGTCAGTGCTTTACGCAATCTGATTGGAAAAAAATGTCTGAACTTATTAATTATGAAGCAGAAGACTTGCCCTTAGACCATCTTTCTTCTCTAATGAGTATTCTTGTTGAAAAACGAGCAATATGATGGATTCTAATTTGTATGAAAAATGCTTCCTTTGTCCTAGAAATTGCGCTGTAAATAGGGCTTTAGACAACAAAGGGTTTTGTAAAGAAGTTGACACAGTGCGAGCAGCCTGTGCTTGTCTCCATTTTGGAGAAGAGCCTCCCATAAGTGCAAAGGGAGGTTCTGGAACAATTTTTATTTCTGGGTGCAACCTTGGCTGTGTTTTTTGCCAAAATTACCAGATTTCCCAACAAGGTATGGGCAAGGAATTATCTGTTATGGAATTTGCTCAAGTTTGTCTAAAACTACAGGATTTTGGTGCAGAAAACATAAATATTGTTACAGGAAGCCATGCTGTACCAATTTTGGCTGCGGGTATTTCTAAAGCTAAAGTTATGGGTTTATCCATTCCTGTGTGTTGGAATTCTTCTGCCTACGAAAAAATTGATGTATTAAATATACTTGATGGTCTAGTAGATATTTGGTTGCCAGACTTAAAAACGATGAATAGGGAAGTAAGCAAGAAATTATTTAAAGCGGAAGATTATCCTCAATATGCAACTGAAGGAATTTTAGCTATGGTAAAAAAAACGCCACTAAAAATGAAAGGTCAAAAAATGCTTAGTGGTGTTATTGTTCGCCATCTATTTCTTCCGGGTAGGTTAGAAGATACTGTAAATGTACTAGATTGGCTAAAGCACAATGTTGATGGTAAAGCTTATGTTTCTTTGATGTCGCAATACACACCTGTTTCTTTTGCAGAAGACGAAAAGCTTTTGAATAAACGTATGGAGTCTCTTTCTTTGATAGAGAATCGGTTTGTTTCTCAAGATGAATTCAATGATATTCAAGATTTAATTCAAGCCTACGACTTTAAATATTTGTTTTATCAAGAATTAGAACAAGATGCAACTTGGTTACCAGATTTTAATCAACTTCAGCCTTTTTCAAATGAATTAGCAAAACCCGTCTGGCATTGGAAAGAAGGTTTTGTACACAGTTTTTCCAAATAACAACCTTATTTGACCTTTGCTATATTTTTTGTTATATTAACTGTGTATTTTTTTTAAAATAATCTGTAAATATAAAAGTTTAAATCTTGTGGAGGTAATATTGGCTGACTATTTTGAGAATCTTGTTGTACAGAAGCTTGCACTTATTGCTGAACTTAATGACCCGATTAACCCAGAACTTTATCAAACCTATGATGTAAAAAGAGGTCTTAGATATGTAGATGGTCGAGGTGTTCTCGTTGGGCTTACTCAAATAGGTGATGTTATTGGTTACGAAGTAAAAGATGGGCAAAAAATTGCAGTGCCTGGTAAGTTACTGTATCGTGGCTATGATGTAGAAGATTTGATTAAAGACACAGATTCTCATGATGAATTCGGGTTTGAACAGACAATATATTTGCTTCTGTTTGGACAACTTCCGACAAGAAATCAACTTGAAGAATTTCAATCATTTCTTGGAACTAGAAGGATTTTGCCAGATAATTTTACCGAAGACATGATAATGAAAGCTCCTTCTCCTGATATTATGAATAAGTTAGCTAGAAGTGTTTTGGCAAGCTACTCTTACGATGATATGGCAGAGGATGTGAGTATTTCAAACAATTTACGGCAATGTATAGATTTGATAGCACGATTCCCTACATTTGCTGCCTATGCGTATCAGGCAAAGCGTCGTCATTATGATGGCAAGAGTATGTACATTCATAATCCTTTGCCAGAACTTTCTACTGCTGAAAACTTTTTGCGTCTTATTCGTCCAAATAAGCAGTACAGTAGATTAGAAGCAGAAATCCTTGATTTAGCATTGATTTTACACGCAGAACATGGTGGAGGAAATAATTCTACATTTTCAATTCATGTTGTTTCTTCCACAGACACAGATACTTACTCTGCTGTGGCTGCTGCGGTAGGGTCTTTGAAAGGTCGTCGTCATGGTGGAGCTAACATGAAAGTTATGGAGATGATGGACGATATAAAAGCCAACATAAAAGATTGGAGCAACGAATCAGAGATTCGTGAGTATTTGCGTAAAATAATTCGCAAAGAAGCTTTTGACCGTACCGGTTTAATTTACGGTCAAGGTCATGCAGTTTACACTGTTTCTGATCCAAGAGCAATTTTGTTGCGAGATAAAGCAGCCGCTCTCGCAAAAGAAAAAGATATGCTTGAAGAGTACAATTTGTATTGTACTATTGAACGACTTGCTCCACAGGTTTTTGCTGAAGAAAAAAACAGTGACAAAAAGATATGCACTAATGTAGATTTTTTCTCTGGATTTGTTTATACCATGTTGAATATCCCTAGAGAACTTTATACGCCAATATTTGCTATGTCTCGTATAGCTGGTTGGGCGGCTCATCGTATCGAAGAGGTTATTGCTGGTGGTAGAATATATCGTCCTGCTTACAAAAATGTGCTTGCTCCCAAAATTTTTATACCTATTGAGGATAGAAAATAGGTAAACCTATGACCACAGAACGATTGGATAAAGTTCTTTCGCATCATGGCTTTGGAACAAGAAAAGATACTCGCCGTCTTATTAGGTCTGGTGCGGTAACAGTAGATGGTAAGCCTTGTTTTGTACCAGATACCCATATTCCCATTGAAACAGCACAGGTGTTTGTTGATGGTGAATTATTGCAACTTAGGCGACATATTTATTTGATGATGAATAAGCCAGCTGGTGTTGTTTGTTCTACAAAAGATGGGTTGCATAAAACTGTTTTTGATTTACTAAAAGATGAGCATTTGCAAGTATTTTTGGGTGGTAGTCTTCATCTAGTAGGGCGGCTGGATATTGACACAGAAGGATTGTTGCTTTTGACAACGGATGGCACACTTACCCATAGATTAACTTCGCCACGTACAAATATTCGGAAAACTTATTTTGTTCGGTTGGAACAATATGTTCCAGAAGAAGCTCGCCCTCTTATTACACGGCGGTTTGCAGATGGCATACATATTGAGCCAGAAGGTGATGACGGCGAATGGGATTGCAAAGCCGCAGAACTTGATTGGCTTGAGGGCGACTGTTGTCTTCTAAAGATTACAGAAGGTCGTTACCATCAAGTTAAGCGAATGATTGCGGCAGCTGGTAACAAAGTAATCTATCTGCGAAGAGACGCAATTGGTCAGTTGCAACTTGACTCGGAACTGAGATGTGGCGAGTATCGCAACCTTACAAGCGATGAATTAGATTTGTTGGTTTAGGTTGTAATTGCGAATTTTAATGTACAAAATGCTTTTTCATGATATAATGGTGAGTAAGGAGGCTTGTATGGCTAAAAAAAAGGCAAATTTGATGGGATATTTATATCTTGTTGGAATGGCACTTGTGGTGATTGGATTTTTTTGTCCTGTTTTTAAGGGTGCTCTTGCAGAGTTTAACGGATGGGATTTTTTGAATTTCAAAAATTTTGATTTCGTTACTGTTGGTGGACTTCTAATTTTGATTGGTGCGGTAGTTGGTATTGTGCTTTCTTTCGTTAAGTCAAAAAAAGAAAAAATGCTCAAATTGGTTGCAATCTTGGTTTCTATTGCAGGAGGAATTGTTCTCATAATCGGTTTTAACGACAATGTTGTCTACAAGATGATAGCAGAAGCATTTATGAAATATGCAAATGTTGGATTCTATATGATTGTAGTTGGTTGGGTAGTGGCTCTAGTAGGGCATTTTACTAGTAAATAATTTTTGCATTAATGAGGCTACCAAAAAAATAGGTAGCCTTTTTTTTATTATTCTTTATATAGTAGTCATAGAATAGATTTTTGTATATAATTCCTTCTATGGAAACACGAAATATTTTTTTGAACATATCTCCACTAGATCACCGATACTCATTATCAGAGGCGGCTGTTTTTGATTCCTTGTCAGTTCATATTTCTGAGCAAGCAGCAATTATATCTTGTGCGAAGGCAGAAATCGCTTTAGTAAAGGCACATCTTTCTGTGCGTGGACAATTAGAACCATCTGTAGAGGCAGAACTTGATTCTGTTGCAAAAAATATTGATCCAGCCGCCGTCTATGAAGAAGAAGAAAAAACTCATCACAATATTCGTGCTTTGGTTAATGTGATGAAGACAATGGTTCCCAAAGAGGTGGCTCCCTTAGTTCACTTGGGTGCCACTAGTGTGGATATTTTGGATACGGCACTTTCTGTTCGTGTAAGAGATTGTGTTCAGAAGGTCGTGCTTCCGTTGCTTAAAGATTTGGAAAGACTATTATGTCAAATCGCACAAAGAGAAGCAGAAACACCACAAGTTGGTCGCACCCATGGTCAGCACGCTGTTCCAATTACCTTTGGTTTCGCCATGGCTGAATACGTTTCTAGGCTTGGTAAATCGATTTTAGAGATAGAAAAACGCTCTAAAGAACTTAAAGGTAAACTTGCAGGTCCCGTGGGTGCGTATAATGGTCCATCAATGATTGTTCGTGACCCAGAAGATTTAGAGCGTCGTTATCTTTCCTATCTTGGTCTTGAGCCATCTGAACATTCTACTCAACTTGTTGAACCAGAATATTTATTACGTCTTTTGTTAGAATGTAATGTTGCTTTTGGAATTTTGGCAAACTTAGCAGACGATTTAAGAAACCTTCAACGCTCTGAAATTGGTGAAGTGTTTGAATATTTCAGTTCTACGCAGGTTGGTTCTTCTACTATGCCACAAAAACGAAATCCCTGGAATAGCGAGCATGTTAAGTCTTTGTGGAAGGCTTTTTCGCCTAGGGTTATGACATTTTTTATGGATCAGATTTCAGAGCATCAAAGAGATTTATCAAATTCGGCAAGTCAACGGTTTGTGGCAGATTACCTTGCTGGTTTTTCTTTAGCTGTTGCTCGCATGAAAAGTGTTATTTCTGGTTTGCAAGCTGATAGAGAAAATATGGCACGCAACCTTGCAGGTGCTGGTGGAAAAGTGAAGGGTGGCGTGCTCGCTGAACCTGCCTATATCCTTTTAGCAGAAGCCGGTGTTTCTGATGGACATGAGGTTATAAGAAAAATCACTTTAGAGGCAGAACAAACTGGTGAATCATTTTATGATGTGCTAAAAAAGCACCATGACGCTTTTACAAAAATCACAGTTCAACTTGAAAAATTGGGTGTAGAAGACCCAGAGGGTTTCTTTGAAGATCCTGCTCGCTACCGAGGATTAGCTGCAAAAAAAGCAAAGACTCTTGGTCAAAAATACGAAGCTTTGATGAAATAAGTTACGGAAAAATTACAGGTATCCAATTTTCTGTAACTGACATTTCTTGGGCTACAAGACCTAACTTTACTTGATCTGTGGTTTCTCCGAGTAAGTACCATATTTCATCGACTTGGATTTTAGCTCCATCTTTGTTTAATGCAACGCCAAGCATGGCATGACTGTACACTGTAGAAACAAACATTGTTGTGTTCATGTTCATGTGGCGAAGTAATATGGCTAGTAGCATCGAGCGGCTGTCGCAGTCTGAACCTTTTTCACCGGTAATAAGTGCAGGTATGGGGGTAAAATCGCTGTTTTCGTATTCTCTGTCGTAGCCAAATTCCTGTACCCAAGAGAGCAAAAACTGAGCCATAGCAAGTTGTGGACTTTCTGCATTAACAGTTCTTGCTTCTTGATATAGTGCTGCGTAAATGTCAAAGGCTGGTCGAGCCATACGATTGTATGCATCTCTATAAATCTGACGATAGTAACGCAGCCAAGCTTCTAGCCACAAGTCTGTGTCTGCAAATAGCTTTAGCACATTAAATTCACGTTCTACAACAAATTCATTGGCGATTACATCACATTCCTTTATAATAGTTTCAATTTCTTTTCCAGCGATATTTAGGGTAACCTGTTTTTCAGCTGTTTCTGGATAAGCAAAAGTTGTAATTGGTCCAGCACAATAAAAACTACCACGATCAATGTAAATTGAATCTACAGCAGAAAGAATTATTGATTGATAAATTTGGTCTGCATTGTCTGATGTTGTACTATATGCCAACATCAAAAGGTAGCCTTTTTCTTCTGGAAGTTTTGCACAAACTCCCCAGCCACCGTAACTCGTGCCATTAAGTTGCATTTGAAATTGAGAAAGAGAGCAATCAGTGTTACGCCAAGATATGGTTGCATTTTCAGCTTTTGCAGAAAGACGAACTAAAGTTCCGCTTAAAGCTTTTTCCACAGACTCATATTCTGAAGTACTGTAAATACGAACTAAAAGTTCTACAGGATAGTATATGTTTTGGAATTGATAACCTTTCCCATCGCCTGTGGAATCTGTAAGGACAAATCCCTCTGGTAAATCCAAGGAATAACCATAGGTATCAGAACCCATAAGTTCAGCACTTACAGGAAAAACAGTTACAAAGAGTATTAGAAGTAAGGTATTAATTATTAATTTTTTTGTTTCCATTTATATCTCCAAAATAACAATAAAATATATGCTGTCCTATAGTATTAAGAATAACACTTTCTTTATCTTTACGGAAGTAAAAAAACTTGGGTTGCTAATTTTTATTGTGCAAGTTATACTTTGGCTGTGAATGAACTACCAATTATTTTTGAAAATGATGAAATCCTTCTGATAAATAAAAGAGCCGGACTTGCAGTTCAGGGTGGCGAAAAAGTTTCTTTCCCGATGGATGAACTTTTGCAAAAACAACTTGGTTACAAGATTTATCCTGTACATCGCTTAGACAAAGAAACAAGCGGTATTCTTGTTGTTGCAAAAAAATTCTAATGCAGCAAGGCAATGGACAGAATTAATTGCATCTGATGCAGTCAAAAAAACATATGTTGCAATATGTAGTGGATTACCAAAGGATTTTTCGTCAGAGACAGGTAAAGGTTCAGTTGGTAAATTTACAACACCGATTGTAGTTGCAGGTCAAAACAAAAGGGCTATTACTGAATATAAACTTCTTTGCACAAATATGTCTGTAGGAGAATTTATGCAACCCTTTTCTCTTTTACAATTAACTTTGGGTACTGGTCGAACTCATCAAATACGTATACATCTAGCCCAGTCAGGTTGTCCAATTATTGCAGACGATAAGTATGGAAACTTCAAATTAAATAAGTTCCTTCGCAAAGAATTTGGTATTAAAACCCTACAACTTGCGGCAATAAAACTTACCATTCCTCTTGAACGAAAAAAACAAAGTTTTCAGATTCCACTTCCGTTGCATATGCAACAAGTCTACGATAAGTTTTTTTCTGATTCATTTTCTATTGAGTGATTTGCAGAAGAGGTTGTTTAATGGGCAAAAAAAAAGACTGCCTCATTGGACAGTCTTTGCGGCGAACCTGACTTGAACAGGCACAGCTCGCGCCACTAGCACCTCAAGCTAGCGTGTCTACCAATTCCACCATCGCCGCAAGTGTCTTGTATGCTATCAGAAAACAGGATTGTTGTCAAGTGCTTGGGCAAAGGTGAAAATGAATAGATTTTATTTATTCGGCGATGGCTGTACGAGTTTCGCACTTTTTGCAAAGGCGATATTTACCGTCTTCAGTGGCTTGTTCAATGGTTCCTTCCACTAATGTGTCACTTCGGTTAAGAGAGGGGCAATTAACATCATCATGGAAAACTTTTCCGAACTGTGTCCAGTAAACCATGTCGCCAGAAAATTCTTGAATGATTGCAGTCTGTTCTTCTATGGAGAGAGGATCAAAGTCGTAGCTAGCAAGTCCTCCACCTAAGAGTGCAACTACTGCAACTGCTGTACAAATTGCTTTTGTTTTTTTGTCTGTGTCTTTGTTCATAAGCAACAAAACAATAAATGGGACGAAAGCAATTACGCAAACAACTACACCCATGTTATTCCACAGCCAAAAAGCAAACTTATTCTTTTCTGAGGCGGGATTGATGTGATTAGCCTTTTTCCAAAGCTGAGAACCAATAATTACAAAGACCAAATCCAAAACCAGTAAGCCAATAAATTGATACATTGTAGGGATAGAATTTAGGATTGAAATTTTCCCAAATAAAATTAAAATTGCAAGAACTTCCATTGCAATCGCAGCAACCCACAAAAGTACTGCACCAATTCTTAGACCTACTGTACTTTTCTTTTCCCTCTTGGTAGAGGTTTTTCCTGTAGAAGCGGAAACAATTTTTCGCTCTTTTTTAGCCATTTTCTGTACCTCCAAAAAACTAACGAATATATTTTACATAGAAATATATTTTTTTACAATACAGAAAGTATTTTTTGGTTGCTATTTTGCTAGTTTGCAAATATAATGTTTTCAAGAACGGTATAGGAGTTTTTATGGACGTATCATCATTGTTTTCTACCTTGTTGAGTTCTTCTAGTATTACAAATGTTAGTAAGGCTACAGGTACAGAAAAGGGCGAAGTAAAAGATGTTTTGACTGCGGCATTGCCTGCATTGTTAAACGGAGCAAAAGAACAGGCTGAAGATAAAAGTACTCAGGCTGGATTTTTAGAAGCGTTGGCGTCTCATGCAAAGGACGACACTTCTAGTGTTTCAGGGTTTTTAAAGAATGTTGACCTTAAAGACGGTGCTGCTATTGTTAAACATTTGATTGGTGGTTCATCTTCTAGTACAACAAAAGAAATAGCTAAGGAATCTGGTGTAAGTGCAACAAAGGTAACTTCAATTCTTTCTGCAATAGCTCCTCTTTTGATGAGTCTCTTGGGTAAAGAATCTGAAAGTTCTTCTACCGGTGGAGTTGATTTACTTGGTAGTTTGGTTAAGAATGTGGATATGGGTAGCGTTATTTCTGGGCTTCTTGGTGGTACATCTTCAAAAACTACAAAAAAAACTACTTCTTCTACTTCAAAAACCTCTTCTAGTAGTAAGCTTTCTAAGGCAGCAAGTTTGCTTGGTGGCTTGTTGGGAAAGAAATAAATCTTTTAAAAAATAAAATCGGTAACGTAAAAACCCTGTGTGGCGTCGAACAGTATGTTTGAGGTTGCATAGGGTTTTTGAACTGTTCTGACGTAATTTTGTCTGCCTCTTTACGAAGAGATGACTACGATTCTCTATGGGGAATGTGTGTGTTGTTGGGATTATCTTTTGCTGTACAGAGGTCAAGAAAAACTATGTTCACTATTTCGTCAGGTATTCATTATACAATGTTATTTGTAGATGCAGGAAGGGTGTGGCGGTTGCTGGTAACCGAAGGAGAAGGAACCCGCCTATAAATAATTATCAAGTATTGCTGACAGCAATATTATAAAAAAATGTGTGAAATCGTAGAAATTTTAGGAAACAACATCAGAAACCTTAGAAAAGAATCTGGTTGGACTCAAGAAAAACTGGCGGAAAAAGCAGAGATTTCCGTTCCTTTTATGACACAGATAGAATTGGGAAGAAAAACGGCTTCTTTGGAAGTGATAGAAAAAATCGCAAAGGCATTGGGCGTTTCTTACGAACGGCTTTTCAATACAGAAAAACTAGAAACCATGGATGTAAAACACAAACTTCAAATCCTGGAAAAAGACCTTGTAAGCACCGTGGCAAACCACATCCATACTGTTTTCGACAACATGGAAATATAGATTTTAACGTACTTCAATGCGTTCCTCTGTTCACCACAGATTTTTTATGCTAGAATAAAATGTAGAGGTTGAATTAAAATATTTATGAAAACAGTTTACGTTATTGGTCACAGAAACCCTGATTCAGATTCCGTTATTTCGGCGACTGCCTATGCCAGGTTAAAGCAAAATCTTGGACAAAACGAATACATTGCCGCCAGGGCAGGGAAAATTTCGCCCCAGACTGAATACATTTTCAGCCGTTTTTCCGTACCTGTGCCGGAATACATTCCTGATTTAATTCCTAAAGTTAAATATTACATGAGCGGAGAGTGCGAAACAGTTTCCACAGGAACGTCTCTTTGGAATGCCATGGAAAAAATGGAAAAAAACGACACAAAAGTTCTTCCTGTTGTGACAAAAGACGGAACTTACACCGCCTTGCTGCATTACAATGCCTTTGCACGCAATGTGGTAAAAATCCTGAACCCGGAAAAAGCTGCGGCTGTTTCCACAAGTATATCGCTTGTTTCCGAAACGCTTTCGGCACAACCTATAACTGTAAGCAACGAAGACAACATCTTCAAATGTACAATTCTTGTGGCAGCAAGTTGTTTTGACACATTCAAGGAAATGCTTTCCCTGCATCCTGTAGAAAACCTAATTGTCCTTACAGGCGACCGTACCGACGTGCAGGAATATTGCATAAACCAAAAAGTCCGTGCCGTAATAATCACGTCCGGCCACACAATGGACAAGAAACTACGGGACCTAGCAGAAAAAAACGGCGTTTCCGTCTTGATAAGTCCTTACGACACTTCCGCCACGGCAATGTTGATTGTGTACTCTTCACCTGTTTCTTCTGTTGCGGACATAACCATTCCGCCGGTGAACGCCAACGACACTTTGCGTAAAGTTCGCCCGCTTTTGCAAAAGTCTCCAGGTCGTTGCCTTCCTGTGGTGGATGACAACAACCGACTTTTAGGCATAATTTCTGAAAGCGACCTTCTTAGAGAAGCCAATATCGAAGCCGTTCTTGTTGACCACAACGAACTTTCGCAGGCGGTGGAAGGCGTGGACAATTACACAATAAGAGAAGTAATAGACCATCACAGGTTGGGCAACTTTTGCACAAGGCAGCCCATTACGTTCATAAACAAGCCTGTAGGAGCCACCGCCACAATCGTGACCAACTTATACCGGCAAAATCACGTGTCCATTCCAAAGGAAATCGCTTCACTTCTGCTTGCAGGAATTCTTTCGGACACCCTCATTCTGCAATCCGCCACAACAACGGAAGAAGACAAAGAAACGGCTGAGTATCTTTCCAATATAACCAACCTGGACATAAAAACTTTGGGGCAAGATGTTTTAACGGCTGCAAGTCGTCTTGGCGGCAGAAACGCAGCGGAGATTATACACCAGGACATGAAAGAGTACACGGAAGAAGGATTCAATTTCACTGTAAGCCAGATAGAAGTGGACACCACCGACGAACTTTTGAACCGGAAAGACGAGTTTATCTTGGAACTGGAAAGCGAACGCCGTTCACGCAAAAGTCTTTTTTGCGCCCTCATGGTCACGGACATCACAAAGCTCACCAGCATAATGCTTATTTCGGCGGACTTGCAGTTTTTGCAGGTGTTTGGGTTTCCCAAACTGGACGAAAACGTCTACATCCTAAAAGACATAGTTTCACGCAAAAAGCAGCTGATTCCGCTACTTTCAGAGCAAATAGAAAAACTGGCAACGGAGTAAAACAAAAGGCTGTTGGACTGTGCGGCGTATTTTTGGTCAAATTTTTGCAAGACTTGCCATCTGCCGTTTTTGTTCACAGAGTAAGGCTATGCACTTGTTAAGATTTGCTCTGTAAAATCAATAGTACTCAAAGTATTTTTTATTAAAATTGCTAATAGTACGCAGAGTATTTTTAGTTTTGAAAAACGGGCGATAAGTTCGCCCTAGACTAAATTTTATAAAGAATTTCTTAAAAATCTTTTTAGTTCTTGTAATGAGGGATTTGTTTTTGGTTCCATTTCATACCAATGAGTTATTGGAAAATCACTACCATATCTTATGCGATTTTCAAAACCTGCTGCAATAATTTGATTTTGAACATCTTCTGATACAAAGGCTGTATCACATAATGTGTTAGGATATTTTTTTAGCATATATAATGTGTCTTCTAATGGTTTACAATGTGCTAATTGAACTTTTGTATTCGGTGATTTTGCAATAAATTTTTCAAATAATTTAGGATTTTCAAAATCGTCGTATCCGCAATGAATTAAAATTGGTAATTTGTTTTCGTTTGCATAAGAAAAAACGCTTTCAGCCAGTTCAAAAGTTTTTTCATCAGATAAATCCCAATGATTTCCACGAGGATGAAGTTTAAAACCTTTGTATGGAACTTCTTTCATTGCTTTTTCAATAGAGATATTTGCACTTGTTGAAAAATGGACTTCTGGAATTACCCAATATAACGGAACAGCTCTTAACCCAATTTTCTTTCCATACTCCATTGCATCTAAAACTTCATTTTTAATAAAACTATATAATTCCAAAGCTGTTGGAAAATTAGAAGAATCTAAGTTTTTGCTAATTACATCTAGGCTTTCTTTACAATATTTACAAGATGAAGTAGAAGAAACCCAAATTTCTTCCACACCACTTGCTTTTACAGAGTCAAATATAGATGCAGCAGAATAATACCCATTTGACCATTGTCCAAAATGAACATGATAATCAACTTTTGAGTTTAAGTAGTTCATAGCGTTTATAGATTTACACTTCCTTAAAATGTGCATTACGCCAATCTAAAACAATCTGTTTGTTTTTTGCGGCAACTGCACAAAAGTGTCTGTTTATTTCTAATGGGTCCCCTGTTGGGCTTTCGTTAGCGTTTCGAACCATACAAGGTGCACAGAATGCTGCTTTATCACATTTACAACATTCGCCGTTTCCCAAGTCCTTCATCTTTAAGCCACGGAGCCACCTGATTTTTTCGCTGTTGTTCCAGATGTTCTCAAGAGTGTCGTTTGCAAGATTGCCTAAAACCATTTCTTGCCAACCAGCCTAAAAAGCGTTATTTGTCAAATTTAAATTATATTACGCTTTGTAGACTGTAAAGTTTTCATCCTTAAATGTTTATCATAAAAATATGTGTGTTAGAAAAATATTCAAAGAGAATCTAAAATACTGGCGAAACAAAGCAAATCTTACTCAAGAACAACTTTCCGAAAAAATAGGTTATGGCGGAGGATATATTTCTGAAATTGAAAGCCGCAATATGTTCCCTAAACCAGAAACAATTGATGCAATCGCAAAAGCGTTGGACATAGTACCTACACAATTATTTGAAGAACAAGGATGCCCTAAAAATACAATTAATTTTGACAAGAAAGAATTCATCAAAGAAATTTCTAGCGGACTTTATGAACAGCTAAATGAAAGTATGCTCAACTATTTAGAAACCAAACTATGAAATCCATTCTTTTATGGTGGACAAAATCAAACAATATGTAAAAACTTTCTCGTAATTTTGTAAAAGACAAAAAAAAGATTGACAAAAGATATGTTGTCGAGTATATTCGTTAATATAAAAGAACTTTTGTCGAGTATACTCGACAAAAGATTGATAAGTTATCGAGTATACTCGACAGTAAAAAAAACAGAGGCGTTTATGAATCATGATATTCTAAAAGAAGTTATTTTTGATCAACATGAAATAATAAAAAAAACAAATATTGTTCCTCGTGATTATGATTTTGATCTAAATGCAAATTATGTTCTTATTGGATTACGTCGAGCTGGAAAATCAACATTGCTATATAAAATTGTAAAAGATCTTGTTGAAAAAGGAATTGAATGGAATCAAATTATTTACATAAATTTTGAAGATGAACGTCTTGCTGAATTTTCTCTAAATGATTTTAATGATTTACTTTCTGTGCAAGCAGAATTGACTGATAAAATAGGATATTTCTTTTTGGATGAAGTTCAGAATATTGAAGGCTGGGAAAAATTTGCCCGGCGTATGGCAGATTCCAAAGAGCACACATTTATTACAGGAAGCAACGCAAAAATGCTTTCCCAAGAAATTGAAAATCGTTTGGGTGGAAGATATTTAACAAAATATATTACACCATATAATTTTACAGAATTTCTTACAGCAAAACAAATTGATTTTTCTGATAAATCAATTTTTGGAACAAAAGAAAGTGGAAAAATCAAAAGGGAATTTTCTGAATATTTTTATTTTGGAGGATTTCCAGAAACATTGAATTTCCAAAACAAACGAGAATATATTTCTAGCATATATCAAAAAGTTTTGTTGGGAGATATTGCTGCTAGGAATGGTATAAGAAATCCTAACGGATTGCAAATTTTGATAAAAAAAATTGCAGAATCTGTGAAAGATGAAATTTCTTATTCAAAATTACATAACATACTTAATACAATTGGTGTAAAAATAAGCAAAGATATTGTTATAGATTATATTGGTTATGCAAAACAATCTTTTTTGATTTTTACAATTAAAAATTATTTTTCAAAATTTGTAGAAAAAGAAACTACGCCAAAATACTATTTTAACGACAATGGATTATTAAATCTTTTTTTGAATAAAGAAGAACCTCGTTTGTTAGAAAATCTTGTGGCAATAAATTTGTGGAATAATTATAAAGGCAATGTATATTATTTAAAAACCCAAAACTTAGATGTGGACTTTTTTATAGAAGAAACTGGCACTGCAATTCAAGTAGCATATTCCGTTACAAATATTTCTGATGATAGAGAAACAAAATCTCTTGTAGAAACAGCCAAAACTCTAAAAGAAGCAAAGGAATTTGTAATAATCACCTACGAAGAAGAAAAGGAACTAAACATCGACGGTGTAAAAATCCAAGTGATTCCAGTTTGGAAATGGCTGTTGAAAATTCAGAATTCGTAATTCAGAATTCTGAGGTAGCTTAGGAGGAAAAGTCATCGCTTTTGTGCGGTGGCTTTTTTTATGATTTCGGTTCTCCAAGTATTGTAGAACCTAAATTAAAACAGAAGGTACTTAAAATATAAACATTCCAAGTACCTTTTGTTAACGAAAAATTTAAATCTTCAAAATTTCTTTCTTTTTTGCATCAAAATCTTCTTGTGTAATTACGCCTTCATCAAGAAGTTTTTTGTATCTTTTTAATACAACAACA
>JAGARN010000008.1 GCA_017622235.1 Spirochaetaceae bacterium
GTTTGTATAAAACAAAACGGTTGCTTTCGGGAAAAATGCCAAGTCGCCACAAGAGCTAAAGCTCGAATGCGTCGATTGTCATTTTTCCCTACGCACCCTCTTTTTTACGCAAAGTTTTAGTTTTTCCCCGTAACCTCGCCGGCGGCGTGCTTGCGTTAAAAAAACACGTCTTTGTATAAAAAAAGCACGCAAGAGGAGATGCAAACAACCGAGGCGATCTGAGGGATGGCGAGGATTTTTGCGAAAGCAAAAACCGGAGTCCGAATACTTATTACCCTCAGTCTCGCCGAATTGTCTTGCATATCCTCTGAGAGTGCCTAGTTTTTACGCAAAGTTGTAGTTTGCTCCGTAACCTCGCCGGCGTGTTTGCGGAGGAAAAATAGAGGTTGTGTTAAAATTCAGTTAAAAATTTATTATTTAGCTTGATACTTTGTCTTGAACCTTATATTTTAATGTGAAACAGGGGAGTAGCTGGCATGGGTTTTCATGTTCGTAGTGCCGTCAGTACGATTTTAAAAATCCGGTTCTACGATTAAGTGGCGAGACTTGTCTGCAATTAAAATGCGGTCAAGTCATGTCTATGTAAAAATCATGCAGTTTGACCACTTTTAATTGCTTGTCAATTTTTTGGAGGACGAGTATGGAAATGGTCATTCAGTTGTTGTTGTTAGTGCTAGGATTTGCCTTTTTGGTAAAGGGGGCGGATTGGTTTGTTGATGGAGCAGCAGGTATAGCTACACGTTTTGGAATTCCTCAGTTAGTTATTGGGCTAACGATTGTTGCAATGGGGACTAGTGCTCCAGAGGCTGCTGTGAGTATAACTGCTGCAATTAGTGGTAATGCAGAAATCACAATAGGTAATATTGTTGGTAGTAACATATTAAATATCCTAATTATTTTAGGGCTTTCTGCATTGTTTTATCCCTTGTCAGTTGCTAAATCTACCTTATTTGTTGATATTCCTGTTACAATAGCTATAACAGTTTTGCTTTATGTGCTTGGATTAGATGGAACGATAAATATTGTTGACGGCGTAATAATGCTTGTTGTTTTTATATCTTATCTGGTATATTTATTTTTAACTGCAAAAAAAAGCAAGGTTTCAGTTGCGGAAACAATCAAAGATGGAAATTCCTGGGAGAACCAATCGGAAAAAAATCAATTATCTATTCCAAAATCATTAATTTATACAGGTGTTGGACTTTTACTTGTGGTTGCAGGAAGTAAATTAGTCGTTGATTCCGCAAGTTTTATTGCTAGAGTTCTTGGACTTAGTGAAAGATTTATTGGGCTCACTATTGTTGCTTTGGGAACTTCGTTGCCAGAATTATTTACATCAGTATCTGCCGCTATAAAGAAAAATTCTGACATAGCGATAGGAAACATAGTTGGTAGTAATATATTTAATATTCTGTTTGTCGTAGGTCTCTCTGGTGTGATTATTCCAGTGCCTTTTGCTCCACCATTCCGTTTTGACACATTGATATCAGGGCTTGCAGCATTACTTTTGCTTTTGTTTTGTTTGCCCAAAAAAAAGCTTGGTCGTGTTGCGGGTGTGATATTGCTTTTATGTTACATAGCCTATTTTATTGCAATTTGGTAGTGTTGCTTTCTCCCGTAACCCCGCCGGCGGCGTCGTTGCGTTTAAAACATGGGTTTGTATAAAACAAATAAAAGGCAACATGAGAAAGCAAAAAAGCGGAAACATAGAGTTTGTTTTTTAGTAAAGATTCAAAGCTCTCCCGTGGGAAAACTAAAAAAAGCTAGTCCTCGCTGCTGCGTGCGAATATGTTATGCACTTGCGACTGCGGAGACGCTTTTTTTATTTTTCCCACTCCGAGCTTTAATTATTTACTCTAAAGATATAATTTTTCGTCCCACTTTTTTTCTTTCCGATGCTTTCTGCGTGTTTTTTTTACAAACCACAGTCTTTTCCGCTACCATGCCGCCGTTGTGGCGTAGAAAACCAGAGGGTTGCATAAAAAAAAAGAAAGCCGCTAGGGGTGGAGTGGCTGCAAGCAGAATCTGAGCACCTGTCAGTAATTGGCTTCCCTACCAATTACTGACGGCGAGTTTTTGCCTTGCAAAAACATCGCACACGTAAAAGTGGCTGCCCTCCATGGCAGCCGGCGGGAAATGCGGGGAAGGCAATTCCTTGGAGGGCTCAGCCTTCTGCTTGACAGACGGACACCCCGAAAGGCTTTATAGTTGTTTTACGAAAACCTGCGACTTTCCCCGTAACCTCGCCGGCGGTACGTTTGCGGTAAAAAAATAACTTTGCATAAACAAAAAAAGCACGCAAGAGGAGATGCAAACAACCGAGGCGATCTGAGGGATGGCGAGGATTTTTGCGAAAGCAAAAACCGGAGTCCGAATACTTATTACCCTCAGTCTCGCCGAATTGGCTTGCATCTCCTCTGAGAGTGCGTGTGTTTTTACGCAAGCCTGTTGCTTTCTCCCGTAACCCCGCCGGCGGCGGGGTGTCGAATATGCTTTTTTTAGTTTTTTTTGATTTTCTCATTTTCTGAATTGACAAGATAAACATTTACATAGAGAATATGTATTATGGATGAAACAGTATTGAGTAATGAAGTTGTATCGGAAAATGATTCCTTTGTTGAACAAGAAAATACTGATGATAATACTTCTGAAGTGCAAGTTCTTGAAAATAAAGTTGAAACAGAAAAGCCATTAGTTCTTCCCAAAAAGAAAAAGAAACCATTTTTTTTACGTTTTCTTTCAGGAATTTTTCTATTTATTTTAATTATTATTTTTTTACTTGTTGCTTGGTTTGCTTTTGCTACTTTTGAAAAAAAAGATCCTATTTCTGTTATTCCCACAGGGTATTCTTTGTATTTGCATACGGATGATCTTTGGGATGCAGTGAATCCTATAATTGATTTACAAGCAGCGGATATTTTGCTTTCAGGTTCAGAGACTCAAGCTATAAGGTCTTTGTTAATGGAGATACGTTCTTCTTCTTTGCGTAGCAATAAATTCCTTGATATTGTTCTTTCAAGACAGGTTGATGCTACTCTCTATGGAACTGGGGAACTGTTTTTTGTAGCTGTTGACTTAAGTTTTATTTCTGGTATTACACGATTAGCTCCTTTACTTGCTCCATTACTTAATATTGAAAATTTGACATATTATGAAACTAGTGATTGCAATTCTGTAGAAAATTTTTTCGAGTTCAAAATAGACGATAACTATTATTTTATTAAACCATATCACAACATGATACTGGCTACAAATTCTTTTGAGATTTTAAAGCAGTCGCTAAGTTCTGATTATCGGGAATTATATACAGATGAACAACTTGCTTTGATAGAGGAAAAATCATCTCATGCAATAAAAATACTTGTAGATGGATTAAGCCTTGTGGAATCCATGGGAATGGATAAAACTGTTTCGGAACCTCTTCAGAGTTTATTGAAGAAAGATTCTTTCGGTTTGCTTTCTTTCGATATTTCAGATGCAGAGATAAAAATTAATTCACAACTTCCTATTGATACATCATCTAATGAAGCTGTGGCAAAAATTACGAAGGGGAAACAAGCTGTTCCCGCTATAATTTCTAGGTTAGGAAATAGAGTTCAGTATTATACCGTTTTGAATGCAGGTTCATTGCAAGAGCTAAAAGATGCCCTTTTGCCAATGCTGCCGCCAGAAAAAAATGTACAAAAACTTTGGGAAGATGGGAACAAACTTTGTAAAACTCTTTTTAAACTTAGTTTAGAAGATTTACTCTTTTCTTGGACTGGAAAAGAATTTACTGCCTTTGGAATTGAAGGTTTAAATAATCCTGTATTTGCACTGCAAGTTTCGGATGAGGTCGCTAGAGCTAAAGTATTTCAACAAGTGTTTGATTCTTTGTTGGTATCAAATGATTCTAGTTTAATAGTAGATGGAGTTAGGTTACCAAGAATAAAGTTACCAGATTTCTTAAATGCAATGCTAGAAGTCTTTGGTATTTCAATTCCTTATCCATATTATATGTTGCAAGATGGATATATCTACTTTTCTTCTAGTCCTGAATGTCTTTCTGTTGTATACTCCTCTGCGAGAGAAGGTCTTAGACTTGTTTCTATGGAAAACTGGAAGCAATTAAGTTCGGTTGGCAACCATAAAACAACTATAGAACTATTTTATGATTTGGAACGAACAGTACCTTTCTTTTTGCGTGGAAATAATGTTTTTTCGCAAGTATTGCAGTTGTATTCAGTAGGATTATGCAACATTCTTTTTGAAGATGGAACTCTTAATTTTTCTTTACATTCTGTAGCACGGGAATCTGGTAGCTTGCGTATGCTTCCTGGTTTCCCGATACAGATGGAAAACAATGTGCAACCTGTTTTGTACAAGCAGCCGGGCAAGAATCCGAAGTATTTATTTTGGCAAGAAAAGGATAGTGTTCTAAGTTCCATAGAGTTAAGTTCCATGGAAATACGGCGGCTTGATTTTTCTGAAAAATGCTGGCTTGTTGCCGCACAAGAAAAAGATGATGGTTCTATTTGGGTTTGTACACAAGAGGGTACGGTTTATCTATTGGATGGCAAACTTCAATCTCTTGAAAAATTTCCTGTGTTTACAGGAAAGCGGGTTTCCGGAGAACCTGTTGCTTGTTCGCAGGGTATAATTTTTCCAGTAGAAACTGGTGGTCTTTGCTTAGTGTCATATTCTGGTGCTTTTGAAACAATCTCTTTGCCAACAACAGCTGGAAAAATTGTTGCTCCTGTTGCTTTAGGTGAATATGTTGCACTTTACGAAAAAGCATTTTTAGGGCGAATTCATATTTTCAAAAACTCTGAGAATATTACTCAGCCAGAGCCACTTTCTGTAAGTGGTATAGGTTTTGGTAGCCCAGCTCTTCTTTTAAAGGACGATGTTTTATATGTGGCTTTTATTACACAAGCGGGTATGCTTTCTGTTTGGGCAAATGGTTTCCTTGTAGAAGAAATTAGCCAAAAACTTGATGGTGTTTTTTATCAAAATGTGGTAGCTACAGAGAATAGTTTTTATGCTCTTTCTGCAGACGCTACGGTGTATAAAATTGGTCTCGATGGTGAAGTTGTTAAAGTAAAAATTCCAGATTCTTCTACTCGAAATGGTTATCTTAGAGTGATACGTCCTCAAGATAATGGTCCTGGAAATGTTTATGTTTCAGTGGATGGTAATTTAATTTACGGCTTTACAGAATCTTTAGAGCTACTTTCTGGTTTCCCATTGGTAGGTTGGGGAATTCCAACTTTTGCAGATGCAAATGCAGATAAGATTGCTGATTGTTTTGTCTTTACGTTAGATAACAAACTTTCCGCATGGAATCTACGCTAATTTTTGGGAGTTAACATGAAAAGATTATTAAGTTTTTTTGTATTTACATTTTGTATGTTGTTTTTGTTTTCTTGTGCATCATTACAAGAAGATATGATTCTTTCATCGGATTCATCTGTACAAGACGAAGAATTAAAAAATATAGAAAGTCTTCTTGTTCAGTTAGATGTAAAAACTTTTGAAGGTCAGATTGTAAGCACAACGAAAGCTAAAGAGCTTGCACTTCAAGTTGAATCTTCTCTAGCAGATGTAGAGCTTAAAAACGCACAAAAAGCAAGATTGTTAGCAATTTTAGGAAGGCTTTCTCTTTTGCAAGGAAAAAAAACTCATGCAAAAAGTTATTACGAAGAATCTATTTCCACTTACAAGGGTGAGGTACAAGCTGTTGTTTTAGCTAACAGGTTAGGTCTTGTTGAATCAATTGATTCAGAGATTGCTTTGGCTTTTGCTCCAGAAGATAAGGCTTTACTTATTCTGGAAAAAGCTCTGCAATGCTATTCAAACAAAGAATATAGAGCTAGTGTAACTGCTTTTGATGAAGCATTTATTTCTTTGCCAAGTTATTATAAAGAAACATACAAAACTTTAAGAGACCGTTCTTGGCAGTTACGAGGAATTGAATCAGTTTCTACAGATGAAGATGTTGCAGAGTTGGCTTTAGAAACGACTATTACAGTGCCACAAATGCTTTTTTTGACACAGAATGCTTCATCTGAATTACTTCCATACACTGGTGGGAATATTTATTCACAAAGAGAGCTTTTTAATTTGCTTTCAAGAGCAGGTCTTTTGACATCTGTTTCAGGGGAACAAATTCTAGCAGAAGAGTCTTTGGTTACAAGGATTATTGTTGCAAGATTTTTTTGGAATTTGCATTGCACAAAAAAGAATTTAAACCCAGGCATTTATTCTCAAGCCTTCGGTGGAACAAAAAATTCCCCTGTGCCTGATGTGCCTATTGATTCAAGTGATTTTGATGCCGTTTTAGGTTGTGTCGAAAATGAGCTTATGAATTTAACTGATGGAATAAATTTTGCCCCAGAAGAAACTGTTTCTGGTTTAGATTATTTGGAGTTATTGAAAAAGCTTTAACTTATAGTTGGTGCAATATAGGGTAACTTGTGATTGACAGGGTTTTTTTTCTATCATAGAATGTGATTTATGGAAGCAACTTCTTCGTTTGACCGTTTGGTAGCAGGCTTGTCTTCTTCAGAAAGAACAGCAATGCTAGAAAAGTTACAGAATGTAGTAGATCCTGAAACCCAATCTCTGGTTTCTTCAGAGGTTGCTGTGGGGGGAGTTTTTAAAGATATTGAGTTACAAATGAAATCTGAGCCTTGGTTTGTTCGACTTTGGTTGTTTCTTAAATCTTTGGTTACCAATACAGACATTAGGGTTTTGTATAATGCACGACTGGTTTCGTATAGAGGAAAACTTGTAGAAAAAAACACTTCCCAAATAATTGATTTTTCTGAAAAAGTTTTTTTACGTGGTTTTTACGATCGCGTAGAAGAATTGTCTAATTGTGCTAATTTTTTTAAAGAAGGATTAGCCTCTTATGCAGAAGATCCAGGTGGATTTTATGTATTTCTTTCTTCGCTTATTGCTCCAGAAGTTGCTAGGCAAATCTCTGACGAGGTCAATCCATCTTTGATGCCGTTTTCCAGAGAGGTAACAACAGAGCTTAGAGTTTCTCTTGTTCGCAAAATGGAAAGCATTATTCAGGGAATACCTTCTGTAAAGCGAGCTGCACTTTACAATGCTGTTTGTAGTGTAGAGTGGTTAAAGCAATTTGCTAGTTTGCCTTTTGCAAGAATCCTTGCAGCTTTTACAGATGAAGGTTCGCGATATGTTTGCCATTTTGACACTGTAAGATCAGAAATTGCTCAGTTTGCAAAGGTTTTATGTAACGGAAAAACTATTGAGCAAGAAGTGCTGGAAGCTTTATTTATTTTTTCATCAAATTCTAATTCCGCAGAAGAAGAAAATCTTTCTGTTCTTGCGGCAAAATATATGGAAACTGCTTCGGCACAAATTTCACTTATCAAAATGTTTATTAATACGGTGCCGATGCGTGCTGTAGGAGGTTTAGTCCACAATGATGCATTTTGGTTGCCAGAACGTCCTGACGGCTGTGAAGATTGGTTTGTAAAGTTTAAAAATACATGGCGAAAAGCTTTTGACAAACAGTGGGAACAATGGATATCTGATCGTAAAAAGGATGGCTTGCTACAAACAATGCAACAAACTTTTGGATTTGATAAAATGCCTTTGTTGCCAGACAGACCTTGGATTCATTTTTTTGGCGGAAGTTCCTTTATATATGATTATTCCCTTGGTTTTATTTTGAGTTTCTATGAAAATGTATACCCTGAATACAAGCGTATATTAAAAATTGTTATGCTAGAAGGTGTATTTTACATGAAAGACAACCTTGTGGAGTTGACGGATTCATGTAATGAACTTGAAGCTCAGTTAAATAATCTAAAAAAACTGATTGGTAGATTAGAAGAAGATGGGGAAACAAGAAAACTGTTTGATAAACTTCGTTACGAAAATCTTCATACGCCTAGAGGTAAGGCAAAACTTGACTCTTTAATAAAATCCTTAGAATCAGAAGCAGCTGTAATTCTGGGTCAATGGTGTTCTTCTTTCCGTTCGATACAGTTGATTCTTGGTGGAATTATAGCTGGTGTAAGAAATAGCCGCTATGATACACTTTCAAATCTTGGTACTATACAGGGCAAAGGTAATGCAGATTTTAGAAACAAATTGCTTGAAGTTCAAGCTGGCATTACAACAGCTTTAGATATCATAAAAGATTTAGAAACATTGCATTAAAAATGAGTGTGTCTCAAGTTTCGGTTTTTGATTTTGCAGATTCAAATCAACTTGATTATGTTTCAGTTCCTTTCTTCTCAAATGGTAAAGCTTTGACCTTTGAGCATAGTATTCCAAAATGTTGGCTAACATTGGCAGATGCTTCTTCTATGCGTTTTCGTTGGGATGAGGTTAATTTTAATCGTGATGGTTTTTTTGCTAAAATATTACCACCGGATGTGTTCCCTTTACCGATAGAACTTATTCATTCTAAGCTGGTGTATGCGGTGGGCTTGGATGAAAAAGATCAAGTTGAAGTTGTAGCGTCTAACGAAGCTGCTTATAAGAATACGTTGGCTAGTCAGTTTTATACTCCTTTACGCCAAGGAGATGGGTTTATCACAAAGGAAAAAAAAATAGTGCCTATTGTAACAGTTGCAGATTGTGTTCCTATTTTTTTATATGATCCTGTCACAGAGTGTTTCGGTATAGTTCATTCAGGTTGGAAAGGAACAGGAATTATTGTAGAAGCACTGAATCTTGCTTTTAAAACTTTTGGAGCAAGGATAGAAGACTTTAGTGTGGTAATTGGACCTCATATACAAAATTGTTGTTATCAAGTAGAAAAGGATAGAGCTGATTATTTTAAGTCCGCTTATGATGATTCCTGTGTAACATATAGAAATGATGGTAGCGTATTTCTTTCGCTTGGGAATGCAAACATAAATTTGCTACAAAAAGCCGGAGTTGCAAAAGAAAATATTCTTTATTGCAAAGATTGTACTTGTTGTGACAAACGTTTTGGTTCTTTTAGAAGAGAAACGGCTTCTTTGCCAGTAGAAATGTCCTTGCAACAAAAGCAAAAAAAATTTACGGCAATGGCAGCCTTTGTTTTTTAGGTTTATATAATATTCTTCCCTAAACTTAAATTTTAGAGTAGTATATTTTATCTTTATAAAGGATAAGAGGTGTAAATTATGCAAGAAACTATAACAGAACAAGAGATACCATCTTTAGCCCAACGGTTTAGCGATAAAGTTGTACTTAAAGTGGCTAAGATAATTAATGTTGAACAACATCCAGGGGGCACAATGTTATATATTCTTACGTTGGAAGTTGGAGATCCTGAACCTAGACAGATTGTTAGTTCGATTGTTCCTTTTTATAAGGAAGAGGAATTAATGGGCAAGAATATAGTTTTGGTTTATAATCTCAAACCTGCTAATTTTCGTGGAGTACGTAGTAATGGTATGCTACTTGCCGCCTCTGAAGCAGCAGACGAAGAGCATGAAACTTGTGAGGTGTTGTTTGCACCGCAATTTGAAGTGGGAACAGTTTTAGAACCAGAAGGTTATGATGCCCCAGAAGAAAAACTGTGCTATGTTAAACCAGATAAGTTTTTTGATATGCCAATATACACAAAAGATGGTTTTGTAGAGATTGACGGAAAGAAAATTGGTTCTCAAGGAGTTTTCCTTAAAGCTCAAGTTTACAAAAATGGAGTAGTGGGCTAAAAAATCTTAATTGACATAATGTAATGATTTCTTTATTATGCGGAATATGGCAAGTGTAACAAAAAATTGTATAAAAATTCTCGATTCAACACTTAGAGATGGA
The DNA here is from genome assembly GCA_017622235.1 of Spirochaetaceae bacterium. Classification (GTDB taxonomy): domain Bacteria; phylum Spirochaetota; class Spirochaetia; order Treponematales; family Treponemataceae; genus Treponema_F. The sequence goes on from JAGARN010000008.1 coordinate 9,772, forward strand.
GCACAGGGAGAAGGGATTAGTTTTTCTGTTCAAGACAAAATTAATATAGTAAAAGCCCTTGATGACCTTGGTGTAACTTATATCGAAGCTGGTAATCCTGGGTCTAATCCTAAGGATTTAGAGTTTTTTCAACAAGTAAAAAAAGTAAAATTAAACTCTGCCAAAGTAGTTGCTTTTGGTGCAACACGTAGAAAAGGCATTACTTGTCAAGAGGATATGCAACTTCAAAGTCTTCTTTCAGCAGAAACTGATACTGTTGTAATATTTGGTAAGTCTTGGGATTTTCAGGTAACTGAGATTCTTAGAGCAACATTGGAAGAAAATATTGATATGATTTCACAAACTGTTGCGTTCCTTAAGCAAGCAGGTCGTTCTGTAATTTATGATGCGGAGCATTTTTTTGATGCATGGAAATCTAACAAGGACTATGCAATTAAAACCTTAGAAGCAGCAGTTTCTTCTGGTGCAGAAGTGTTGGCTCTTTGTGACACAAAGGGTGGTTCTTTGCCTTTAGAAGTTATGGAAATTACAAAAGAAGTTTCTTCTTTGTTTAAGGATAGGGCAGAAATTGGTATCCATTCCCATAACGATATGGGTTTAGCTGTTGCAACTTCTATTATGGCAGTTGAAGGTGGTGCAACACACGTACAGGGAACTCTTGTGGGTTTTGGTGAACGAACAGGAAATGCAAATCTTTCAGCAATAATTGCTAACCTAGAACTTAAAATGAACACTTGCTGCCTTCCAGAAGGCAAACTTGCGTCTTTAACTACTGCTGCAAGGCAAGTTGCAGAAATAGCCAACGTGAATCTTGATCCTGGAATGCCCTATGTGGGAGGCAACGCTTTTGCACATAAAGCTGGAATGCATATTGATGCGGTAAATAAAAATCCTACAGCCTATGAACACGTGCCTCCAGAAACTGTAGGTAATGATCGAGTTTTTCTTATGAGCGAAGTAGCAGGACGTTCAACGATTATAAAAAAAATTAACCGTTTCGATTCTTCTGTAACAAAAGATAGCCCTGTTGTTAATGAAATTATAAAGCAGATGAAAGAGCTAGAACACGCTGGTTATCAGTTTGAAGGAGCAGAGGGTAGTTTTGAACTTCTTGTGCGAAAGAATTTGGGAAAGTACAAGCCCTTTTTTAAATTGCATTATTATAAAACGATTGGTGAAAAGCCACCTCTTGATGAAACTCTTTGTTCCTTTGCTCAGATTAAAATAGAAGTTGACGGTCAAATTGAAATTGCTGCTGGTGAGGGTGATGGACCTGTTCATGCTATTGATACTGCTTTACGAAAGGCCCTAGAACGTTTTTATCCAGCTGTTTCTCAAATAAGACTAACGGATTATAAAGTCCGTGTATTAGATTCAAAATCAACCACGGCTTCAAAGGTTCGTGTTCTTATTGAAAGTTCCGATGGTAGGGCAAGTTGGACGACAGTGGGGGTTTCCGCTGATATTTTGGAAGCTTCTTGGCTTGCTTTAGTCGATTCTTTTGAATATAAACTTATTCGAGATATTGAGCGACAGTTTAAGGCATATTTATAATTTGTCTTGTAGAAGCTTTTGCTTTATGTTAAACTTGCCCTATGGTTATCTCTTCAATAGACATGAAAGACGGTAAGGTCGTTCAACTTAGAAATGGAAAAGATTTGGTGCTTGAGAGGGACAATCCTCTTGAGTTAATAAATGAATTTAACACGTATGGTGAAGTAGCAATTATTGATTTAGATGCCGCTTTGGGTAACATATCTGCTAAAGGAACTACAGCAAATACACAGACTATAAAATCTCTTTTGCATCAAGGGAATGTTCGTGTTGGTGGTGGAATTAGAGATGTTAAAAAAGCAAAAGAATTAGTTTCTTTAGGTGCAGAAAAAATTATAATTGGTTCAGCTGCTTTTAATCCCAATTCAGGCAATGATAATTTTTTAAACACAACTTTTCTTGAAGAGCTTGTTGCAGCAATCGGAAAGCAGCGTATTATAATTTCTGTAGATGCAATTAATGGTAACATTGCAATTAAAGGTTGGACAGAAACTGCTGGAATTCCATTGATAGAAGGTGCAATGGCAGCAGAAAAATATGCTTCTGAGCTTTTATTTACTTGTGTTGAGCGAGAAGGCTGTATGACAGGTACAGATATGAGTTTAGTCAAGAAGCTTAGAGCAGCTGTTTCTTGCCGTTTAGTTGTTGCAGGTGGTGTTTCTAGTTTGCAGGAAATTGTAGAACTTGAAAAACTAGGTTGTGATGTTCAGTTAGGAATGGCACTTTATACAGGTACTGTTTCGTTAAAAGATGCGTTTATAGAATGTCTTAACTGGGAAAAAGTTGATATGGTTCCTGTAATTGCACAAAGTGTTGCAGGTGAAGTTTTAATGCTTGGTTATGCAAACAAAGAAGCTTTCGCTAAAACTTTTGATTGTGAAAAGCTAACTTTTTGGAGTAGAACACGTAACAAACTTTGGACAAAAGGTGAACATTCAGGAAATTTCCTCAAGGTTGTAAAACTAAGGGCTGATTGCGACAGGGATACTGTTCTTGCAACGGTTATTCCTCAAGGACCAGTATGCCACACAGGCAGTTGGACTTGCTTTAGTTCAGAAAGTGATGCTGCTTCTACCTTGGAACGGCTTTATGACATAATTGCCGAACGCTTTGCAAATCCAAAACCAGGTTCTTATACTGCAACTCTTGACGCAAAACGTGTTCGCGAAAAGATTGAAGAAGAAGCAGAAGAATTAACCGAAGCAGAAGACCATGACGAAACAGTTTGGGAATGTGCGGACTTGCTTTATTTTGTGAGTGTTCTTATGTTCCAAGAAAAAGTTTCTTGGAAGCAAGTTCTTGATGAACTAGACAGAAGGCACAAAAAATAATTTTTGCAAAATAAAGCAATCCATTAGTTGGAGAAATATATGGACACAATTAAAGTTATAGATGCAAAGAATATTCCACAATCATTTTTTGAGCCACGGATTTTTTCAGATGATACAACAGGGAATAATGCTTCTGCCATTGTAGCTGATATACTGAATCAAGTGCATACTGAAGGGGACAAAGCTTTGCAACAACTTTCAGCAAAATTTGATAAAGTCAGTTTGTCTAAAATAGAGATTTTGCAAGAAGATTTGCAGAATGCAGCTAGGGAATTAAAAAAAGAAAATCCAGCTCTGTATGATTCACTTTGCTATTCTAGGGATTTAGCTTTAGATTTTGCAAGAAAACAGAAAGAGTGTTTTGTCGATTTTGAGGTTGAGCTAAAACCAGGGCTTTTTACGGGGCAGCGTACTTTGCCGGTGGAACGAGCAGGTTTATATGTTCCTGCAGGTCGCTTTCCTTTGCTTTCTTCTGTAATAATGACATCTGCACCAGCTTTAGCAAGTGGTTGTAATCAGGTTATTCTCTGTACTCCACCACGTCTTCATCCTGCAGATATTCAATTTGCTTATGCAGACAAAGGTATTATGGCAGCAGCCGCAATTTGTGGAGTTCACCGTGTGTTTGCTTGTGGTGGCGCACAAGCTGTGGCTGCTATGGCATATGGAACAGAATCAATTCCTCGTTGTGATGTAATTGCAGGTCCTGGGAATAAATTCGTTATAGAAGCAAAGCGGCAAGTTTACGGTACAGTTGGAATTGATATGTTAGCAGGTCCTTCTGAAGTGTTTATCATTGCAGATTCTAGTGCAAACCCTGAATGGGTTGCATTAGATATGTTGGCTCAAGCTGAACACGACGTAGACGCACAAGCAATTCTTGCAACTACAGATAAAGAATTTGCTGCAAAGGTGGTATGCCAATTAGAAGCTTTGCTTAAAACTCTACCTACAGCCGAAGTTGCAAAGACAAGCCTTTGTCGCAACGGTTATATAATTATTGTAGATACGTTAGAGCAAGCAGCAGAAATTGCTAATCGCAAAGCCCCTGAACATTTAGAACTGGCTTTAGACAAGGAACCTGTGTTAGAAAAACTTTCTAATAGGCTTAGGAATTACGGTTCTTTGTTTTTGGGTCATGGTGCAGCAGAAGTTTTTGGCGATTATGCGGCAGGGCTTAACCATACATTGCCAACTTCTACATCTGCTAGGTTTACAGGTGGTCTGTCTGTTAGATGTTTTCTTAAAACTGTTACAACCCTTAGAACAGAAAAGGGTGAAGGTCAAATTAATTCTGCAACAGCTGCTGCTATTATGGGGGAGGCAGAAGGTTTGTTTGCTCATGCAGAAGCTGCAAGGTTGCGTTTAAAATGATTTCTTTCGAAAAGAATATGAAAGATAACACAAAATTATTTTTTTGTGTTATTACTTTTTTCATTTTTACGTCTTGTACTACAACATCCTTGAATCACTTGCAAAAAAAAGTAGGTTTTTATGTAAAAGATACCGTGTTATACGATTCTAATAATGTACCTTTCGTTATGAGAGGTGTAAATCATATGCATACTTGGTATCCAAATGAAACGGAACTTGCATTAAAGGCTATAAGGGAAACAGGCTGCAACACTGTTCGTATTGTGCTTAGTAATGGAATTCAGTGGCAAAAAAATGATAAAAAGTCTTTGAAAAAAATTATTGATTTGTGTAAAGCTAATAATCTTGTTTGCGTGTTAGAAGTTCATGATACCACAGGAACAAAAGACGAAGATTCTTTGCTTTTAGCGGCAGAATATTTTATAGAAATGAAAGATATTTTAATTGGTCAAGAGGATTATGTAATTATAAATGTTGCAAACGAGTGGCCCGTAAGCAGTACGCAAATTAGTCTTCATGTATGGAAAAATGGATATGCAAAGATTATTCCCATGCTCAGAAACGAAGGACTTGCTCACACAATTATGGTTGATTGTGCAGGTGGAGGGCAAAATGTAGAGTGTATAGAGCTTTTTGGAAAAGATATATTGAATTCTGACCCATTAAAAAATGTAATATTTTCTGCTCATTTGTATGGAAAGGCTGGGGGAACGCCTGAAATAATCAAAAAAAATATTTCTTTTGCCACAGATTCTAATCTTTGTATTTGTGTTGGTGAATTTGGTTATAAACATACTGACGGTGATATCGATGAAGAGTTTATAGTTGAATACTGCCAAAAAGAAGGAATTGGTTATCTTGCGTGGTGTTGGAAAGGTAATGCTCCTCCAGTAGAATATCTTGATATTGCTCAAAGCTGGGATGGTTCACGTCTTTCACCTGACTGGGGCTATAAATTAATAAATGGTGTAAATGGAATTAGAGCAACATCAAAACCTTGTAGCGTGTTTTGATACAGATATTCAGCTTTATTGTTCTGCCATTGACCAATGCAATTTAAACAAGTAAAATAATAAATATATACTTAAGATTCTTTAACGAGGAATTCACTATGAAAAGTGACAACGCAAAAAAAGGTCTTGCCCGTGCACCTCATCGTTCTTTGTTCCGTGCAATGGGTTATACAGATGAAGAACTGAACCGTCCCTTGGTTGGCGTGTGCTGTGCTAAAAACGAAATTATTCCCGGACATATTCACCTAGATAAAATTGCGGAAGCCGTAAAGGCAGGAATCCGTATGGCAGGAGGAACACCTGTGGAATTCCCTGCCATTGGTGTTTGCGACGGAATCGCAATGGGACATGAAGGAATGAGGTATTCCCTTGTCACCCGTGAATTGATTGCGGATTCCATTGAATGTATGGCAAAGGCCCATCAGTTTGATGCCCTTGTCATGGTTCCCAACTGCGACAAAATTGTGCCAGGTATGCTTATGGCTGCAGGCCGTTTGGACTTGCCCACGGTTTTTTGTTCCGGAGGGCCGATGATGCCCGGAAAATTGCCTGGTGCGGATTCTTGCCATGGGGAAAATCCTTATGGAGGCAAACACTTAAGCCTTACAGATATGTTCGAGGCCGTCGGTGCTGTTGGTGCAGGACGTATCACAGAGGAACAGTTGGACGAGTTGGAAAAAGTCGCTTGTCCTGGTTGCGGAGCTTGTTCCGGAATGTTCACGGCAAATAGCATGAACTGCGTTACAGAAGTCCTTGGCATGGGCTTGCCCGGCAACGGAACAATTCCGGCGGTTACGGGAAATAGAATTGCCTTGGCAAAGCATGCCGGAATGGCAGTCATGGAGTTGTATGAAAAAGGAATTACCGCCCGCCAAATTATGAGCGAAAAAGCCTTTGAAAATGCCCTTGCCGCCGACATGGCACTCGGCTGTAGTTCCAATACAGTTCTTCACCTTCCTGCCATTGCCCATGAAGCAGGAGTTAAAATTGACCTACACATGATAAACACAATTTCTGAACGTACGCCGAATCTGTGCCATTTGGCTCCTGCAGGGCATACTTTTATGTGTGACTTGGACGAAGCCGGCGGTGTTCAAGCGGTACTGGCAGAGTTGGCAAAGAAAAATTTGATTCACACTGATTTGGTGACTGTGACTGGAAAAACAGTTGCAGAAAACATAAAAGGTGTTGTAAACCGCAACCCGGAGATTCTACGGCCAATAGAAAATCCCTTCTCTGCTACAGGTGGAATCGCCATATTGTTTGGAAACCTTGCACCGGACGGAACTGTGGTAAAGCGTTCAGCATGTGCTCCGGAGTTGATGAAGCACACAGGTCCTGCCCGTGTGTTCAATTCAGAAGAGGAATGTTTTGATGCTGTTCAAAGTCGAAAAATCAACAAAGGCGATGTAGTTGTGATTCGTTACGAAGGACCTCGTGGAGGTCCTGGAATGCGTGAAATGCTGGCAGTTACGGCTGCTCTTGCAGGGCAGGGACTGGACAAGGATGTGGCACTTATTACTGATGGTCGTTTTTCCGGGGCAACTCGTGGCGCATCATTAGGACATTGTTCTCCGGAAGCTGCGGACGGTGGTCCGATTGCATTGGTTCAGGAAGGCGACAAAATCACTTTGGACATCAATTCATACAAAATAACTTTGGAAGTTTCCGACGAAGAACTTGCAAAACGCAAGGCTGCGTGGGTGTGTCCTCCTCCAAAGGTGACGGAAGGATATTTGGCAAGATACGCAAAATTGGTTTCTTCTGCTGACAAGGGAGCGATTTTACAATGAAATACACGGGAGCAAGAATTGTAATCGAATGTCTTGTTGAACAAGGCGTTGACACCGTTTTTGGTTATCCAGGTGGAGCAATCTTGAATATATACGACGAACTCTACAAGCACAAAGACAGAGTCCGCCATATCCTTACAGCCCACGAACAGGGGGCGGCTCATGCTGCAGACGGTTACAGCCGTTCCACAGGGAAAACCGGTGTAGTGATGGCGACAAGTGGTCCTGGGGCTACAAATCTTGTGACAGGAATTGCCACGGCGTACATGGATTCAGTTCCAATGGTGGCTATCACTTGCAACGTTGGCTGTAGTCTGCTGGGGAAAGACAGCTTTCAGGAAGTAGACATTACAGGTATTACTATGCCAATCACAAAGCACAATTACATAGTGCGTGATGTAAATGAATTGGCAGACACAATCCGGCAAGCCTTTTTAATTGCAAAAAGCGGTCGTCCAGGTCCTGTGCTTATTGACATTCCAAAGGACGTGACGGGGGCTGTCTCTGAATACGAACCAGTTGATTTACAGCCAACCGAAACAAGTCGTGCAAGTGTTAGTCCCATTGCAAAGAAAGATGGGGTTTCGGATGAGCAAATAAATATTGCGGCGGAATTAATAAGCCAATCAAACAGACCTTTTCTTTATGTTGGCGGTGGTGTTGTGATTTCTGATGCTTGCGAAGAACTGAAAACTTTTGCAGAAAAAATGAATATTCCTGTGTCTGTTTCTTTGATGGGAAAGACAGCCTTTCCTTCAAGGCATCCTTTATGCTGCGGCATGATTGGAATGCACGGAACAAAGGCTGCCAACTGTGGTGCAAACAAGTCCGACTTGATTATTGCGGTTGGTGCAAGATTTTCGGACCGTGTGATTTCTGACCCGTCCAAATTTGCCAAAGACAGCAAGGTTGTTCATATAGACATAGACCCTGCGGAGATAAACAAGAATATACCAACGGCGGCTTCATTGATTGGGGATATAAAGGACGTTCTTGGAAAGTTGATTCCCCTTGTTCCTTCCCGTGCAAAATCCGCTTGGAATGAGCAAATTGAAGAATGGAAGAAACATATTCCTTCCATGTATTCAAAGAAAACGCGGCTTCACCCAAAATTTGTGTTTGAGCATATACATGAAAAACTTGGGGACGACACGATAGTAACAACGGAAGTTGGGCAACATCAAATGTGGACTGCACAGTTTTATCCTTTTTCCAAGCCACGGACTTTGCTCACTTCTGGCGGTTTGGGGACAATGGGTTATGGAACAGGAGCGGCGATTGGTGCTCAAGTTGCAAATCCAGATAAAAATGTGGTTCACATTGCAGGCGACGGTTCTTTCCGCATGAACTGCAATGAACTTGCGACTATTTCTCATTACAAATTGCCTATAATAATCATAGTTGTAAACAACGGCGTTTTGGGAATGGTTCGTCAATGGCAGAATTTGTTTTATGATAAACGCTATTCGGAAACCACGTTGGACTTTGGTCCGGATTTTGTAAAATTAGCAGAAGCATACGGAATCGCAGGTTTTCGTGCTGACACAGAAGACGAATTTGTTAAAGTTTTTGCAGAAGCGGCAAAAAGCGGAAAGCCTGCCGTGATTGACTGTAGCATGAATATTGACGAAATGGTTCTTCCAATGGTTCCCGCAGGGAAGCCGATAGACGAGTTGCTGCTGGATGTTGAATAGCTATCTTAGTGAGAATTCTACTCCAAGACAAAGTTCAAAGGGCAGTGAAATATCTCTATAGGAAAGAGGGCTTGCTTTTCCTCGCAAAAAGTATGTTCCTGCCTTTTCTGTTACCAAAGCCATTCCGCCTGTAACATAAACTTCAAGTTGAAGTTTTTCTTGCTCCGTTTTTGTTAAGAAATCCGAACCAAAGCCTAGCATAATACGGAAAGGAAATTCCCGTTGATAAGCATTCACTTGGAATAAAGCAGAATGATTTAAGCCTTGTTTTTCTGCACTTTGCTTTATTGAATATTTTAGGATTGCGTTTGCATTGTCGGTGTCAAATGTAAAAGCTCCAGTTGCACGAAAACTATATGCTTTGTATAAATTTGCTGGTGCTAAAGATAAAACTGCTGAACCTTCTATTCCTACCTTTAGAGGAGTCTCAAGTTTCAGTTCCAATGCTAGTCCAGGAACAACGACATTATTCACAGAATTATCTATGCAATAGGCAAAACCCGCTCCCAGTGTTATAAAAGCAATTTTGCCTGCAACGCCACATTGTGCTTCATAACTATTAGCAGTGTAGTAATCCAAGCTAGCTTTTATTTCAATTTTATCGTTAAGTTCTTCCCTAGCAAAAAAAGATGCACCAAAAGCCGAAGAACCGCTATAGGTGTCGTAATGACCTGCAAAGGTTAAATCGAAAGCAATTCCTTGTGTTATAATTCCACTGACAATTAAAATTGCCAAAGCTAATTTTTTTATCATAGTTGAACTTTATACCCTGCAATAAACTGAAAAGATTCATGCCAGTTGATTATGTTAAGCACATCTATTTTTGCAGCTAAATTTAATATTCCACCAAACAACTCTGTGCTAGCAAATGGAGCAATTTGAAGTTCTAATGAATCATTTGATATTTCATTAAAGTTTTCAAGGGTTGTATTTGTAGCAGAAAGAGTTAAGTGTCCACCTACAGTTAAGTTTAGCTTTCCTAACTGAACCTTGTCGCTAAAGATGGAAAGGTTGCATCCAAGTGGATTTGATATATAAAACAAATCTTTGGCCATGGTCTCTGGTATGTTAAAGAGAGAGAAATGGAAATGCATATTTTTTGTGGTAAATCTTGGTTCTAAAATAAAGTACAAATCAGAGAGTTTAAGAACTTTTTCTTCTTCGTTGGGGTTTAATCTAAGTTGTTTAATTCCGCCTTGAAGGAAAATAGATGTAGTGTAACGATTTCCGATTAAAAGTGTAATTCCACCGTGTAAATCAACAGTTCGTATTAAAAGAATTACATTGTTGCCTGCTGAATCCTCAGTTTCAAAGGGTAACCCAATTCCAAAAGCTGCATCTATCGAAATAAAATCAAATATACCAGCGTATCTTACGTCGCCGTTAAAACTTAAGTTTTTTTCTGTTTTATCTCTGTAAATATACGCACCAAAAGCGTGTGGGCCGTTAAGCTTCATTCCATAAGCTAATCCCAACCCAGAAAATGAGTAAATCGAAGAACTGTTTAGTCCAAGCCAAGATTCAGTAAGTTTTGCACCTACAGGTTGAATACCGAACATTCGGCGTAAAAATAAATCTGAACCGATTGATTCAAAACTGCCAGCAAAAGCTGTGATTAAATGCATTGTTCCAGCGGAATGTATCTTTGCTGTTGCAGAAAGTTCATTTATTGTAAAAAAAGCTGGAGTGTTTTGAAAAAGTCCATTATTTATTATGTCTTCTGTATTGATTGATAGTTCTGCTCTTATTTGGAATAATCCAGATATATCAAACTGACCTGTAAAAAAAGCTTGAGCTGTAAGCTCTGGTTTTTGATCTTTTATGGGCTGAATTGTAGCCACCGCCCCAGAATAACCGTTGAAAAAAGTTTCAGCGGAAACACAAATCGTGAAAGCGAAGAATATTGGTAAAATAGCACATTGTATTTTATTAAAAGAACCAAAAGGTTTCATAAAAAACTCCCAAAACGGTTATTCTCGCATATTATCGGCATTTTGATACAAAAACTTTAATTCAGCATATCATAATATCAAAAAATAATAAATGATAAAAATAAAAGAAATAAAAAAAAGCTATTGATAAAATATCCTCTTGACTTATATTTTTTTGCGTATAAAATAGTAACTATGAGTGATTATCTTGATATTAATAATGAGGAGTTGCTCAAGGACTTTTTCAGTGAAGCGGAGCAGCAAGTTGAAAACCTTGAAAGTAATATTCTTGTTATTGAAAACGACCCATCCAACCATGAGGCTATTGACGAAATATTTAGAGCTGCCCATACGCTAAAAGGTGGTTCTGCCACGGTTGAAATGACAGAGCTTTCTAGTTTCACCCATGTTGTAGAGGATTTGCTTGATGAGATTCGGTCTGACCGAGTTACTGTAACCGAACCAGTTGTGGATGTTTTGCTGTCTTCCATAGATGTAATTAAAGCAATGCTAGAAGCAAGACAAGAAGGTTCTATCTATGATGCAGATGTAGAGCCTATCAAGACGACACTTAAATCATTTATTCCTGCTAAGGATGCTAAAGGCTCAAAGCCCGTTGCTCCAAAAGTAACTCCGGCTTCTGTGGTTAAGCCAAAGGTTGAACCAACTCCTGCTCCTTCTGTGGAACAAGGGTTGCCTTCTCCAGCGGCGGAGCTTTCAGAATATGATTTACTTGAGCTAAAAGAAGCTTGTGAGTCAGGGCAAAAACTTTGGGGAGTTACGGTTCTTTTTGACGAAAGTAATCCTATGAATTCCGTTGGTGGTATTCAGGTTTTTGCAGCTTTAAAAGCAAAAGGAATGATTTTAAAAACAATTCCCGATTTTGATGATCTTTACGGTGATGAATTTTATCCTAAAGTAATATATTATATTGCTACAAACTTATCAGGCGAAGAACTAGAGGATACAGCCTTTATTTCTGATGTTACGGATTGTACAGATGCTCAGTGTTTAGATAATGCTGTTGCACAGCAGACTTCAGTTTCTTCTAGTTCAGTTGAGCAACCTGCTCCAGTTCAACAAGTTGTGCAACCGGTTGCTGTTGTGCAAAATGTTCCAGAACCTGCTGAGCCTGTAAAAGAATCGATACAAGATGTTGCAAAAGAAATAGCCGCAGAGAAGAAAGCTGTTTCCAAGCAAGATTCTAGCAAAAAGTCTTCCTCACATTCTAATACGGGAAGTGTTTTACGTGTAGATGCTAAGCGCATTGATTATCTTTTAAATCTTGTCAGTGAAACTGTTATCACTAAGGCCGCCTTTAATCAGATTGCGATGCAAGTTGGTGATTTGTTGGTTCATTTTCAAACTGTTGGTGCAAACTATAAAGAAAAAATCCATGCTTTGTTTGATCAAATGCCACGTTTCTTAGAAGAGATTCAAAATGGTTCATCTGTAAAGGACATTCGTGGTTCGATAGTTGAAGAATTTGGTGATATTACGAATGTATTTGATGCTTTTGAAACGGAGTTTAAGGGAGTAACAACAAAATTCCGTTCTTCAACGCAAAATCTTGGTCGTATAGCTGGGGAACTGCAAGAAGGTGTTATGAAGATCCGAATGGTGCCAATCAGTCAGATTTTTTCTCGATTCCCTCGTGTCGTTCGTGATTTGTGTAGAGATTTGAATAAAAAGGTGAACCTCGTTATAGAAGGTGAAGATACAGAATTGGATAAGTCTGTTATCGAAGATTTGTTAGATCCAATTATGCACTGTGTTCGTAACTCTTTAGATCATGGTATAGAGCAGCCTGACAAGCGAAAAGCAGCCGGTAAAGACGAGGAAGGCACGCTACTGCTTAAAGCAAGCAATGAGGGTAACCTTATCGTTATTGATATAGTTGATGATGGTGCGGGCATAGATGCTGCTAAAGTGCGGCAAAAAGCTATAGACCGTGGATTGATTCATCCAAATAAGATTATTTCTGACCAAGAGGCGGCTCAACTTATTTTTGAACCGGGATTTTCTACTGCCGAGAAAATAACTAGTGTGTCCGGTCGTGGTGTTGGTTTAGATGTTGTAAAAACCCAAATTGAAAAACTCAACGGAACGGTTTTGGTTACCTCTGATCGTGGTACTGGTACAAAATTTAGTATCAGGCTTCCCTTGACTTTAGCTATTATTCAAGGTCTTTTGGTGCGAGTTGGTGCAGAAGTTTATTCTATACCTATTGCATCAGTAATTGAAAGTCATCGTATCAGAAAAGATGAAATCAGTACTATAGACAATTATGAAGTATTGAATGTACGTAACGAAGTAATAAGTATTTTGCGTCTTGATCGTCTCTTTAATATTAAGAAAACTGATGAACAGGATTTCTGTTTTATCGTAATTGTTGGTTCAGCAGACAAAAAGATTGGAATTATGGTTGATTCCCTTATTGGCGAAGAAGATGTTGTAATTAAACCTTTGCGAGATCAGTTTACGAATTCTCCGGGTATTGCAGGTGCTTCTATTCTTGGCGATGGTTCTGTTTCGTTGATTATAGATGTAAGTCAGTTGCTAGAGTTAGGTGTGCGGCAAGAATTGGATGCTCGTGAAAAACGGGACGAAATGGAATTAATGGTATAGAGGGGAGTTTATGGAAGCTGTTACAGAAATTAGAGATTCGGTCCCCGCACCTGTAGCAAACGCTACTGAAGAACAGAGGGAACAAATTGTTGCTGTTGATTTCAAAATGGTAACTTTTACTCTAGCAGGTAAGGATTACGCTATTGATATTATGAAGGTAAAAGAAATAGCTAAAGCTGGTCATTTTACCTACGTTCCAAATACAGTGCCTTTTGTCCTTGGTGTGTATAACCTTCGTGGTGATATTATTCCCATAGTGGATTTAAGACGCTTCTTTAACATAGATGTGCCAGAGCGTGAAAAAGATGCACTTGAAAATATGCTTATTGTTACTGTAGAAGAGCAGCTTTTCGGTGTTGTAGTAGATGCGATAGACAAGGTTATCGGTATTCAGAAGTCTTCAATACAGCCACCGCATCCTTTATTTGGTGATATAAATATTAAATATATTTATGGTGTGGTTGAAAGTAACAATCGTTTGTATGTTTTGTTGGATATTGATAGAATTTTTGGTGCTAGAGTTCCTGCACATACAGAGACTTCTTCTGAGAATGATTCTTCTGTAGTACAAGAAAAGCCTGTAGCCCAAGAAAAACTTCATGCAGTGTCTGCGGCAAAGATGGCGGAAAAACGCCAAGAGACTGTTGTAGAAGAAAAAAACGAACCAGAGCCAGCTCCGAATATTGATTATACGTTTATCAAAGATGGTTTACAAAAACTTAAGAATTTTAATGTTTCGCCAGTAAATGAAACCTGGGTAAAGCATCGTTTTGATGACTGGGTTGCCTCCAGAGGATCGGATAATTCACAACTGGCTAACGAAAAAGATGCAGAAGACTTTATCAGTCCATTTTATTCATCAAATACTGCTACGTTCTGGTCAAAAGAATATGCGCAAGCTGTATATAAAGCTTTGCCAGAGAATGCTGCTAAGCAGATATCTGTTTGGAATCCTGGTTGTGGAAAAGGATACGAAGCCTATTCTTTGGCTTGTTTGTTGCATAAGCGATATCCAGAGGCACGTATAAAGATTTATGCACAGGATATAGATTTACTTAATATATCTAATGCTCCTTTGCTTTCTGTTCCTGCTGATGTGGCAGGTGGGTGGTATTCTCAATTCCTTGTAAAGTCTGTATCTGGAACTTATAGTTTTAAGCCAGAGATTAAAGACATGATTTTGTTTGAATATCATGATTGTATGCATGCTAACACCATGCCTATGGTAGATTTGATATTTACAAGGGATTTGCTTTCTTTCCTGTCCTCTACAGCTCAAGCTACGCTGTTAGAAGATTTTGATGAAAAACTAAAGGGTAGTGGTTTGGTTTTTGTTGGTGAAAACGAAAGTCTTTCGTACTTACCTAACTGGTCAGAAAAAATGATTGGTTCTGTTGTGGTGTATACCAAGCAATAAATTTATATATAAGGGGAATTACATGAGAGTCGAATATATTAATCCTTTCGTGGAAACAGCCTACAGTATGCTTAAAGAGGTACTTGGGGGTGAAGTAAAACGTGGTGATTTATATTTGAAATCTACATCAATGCCAGTGATGGGTGTTGCGGCTCTAGTTGGTCTTGCAGGAGATGTTGAAGGACGTGTTTTGTTTGATATGACGTTTGATACAGCACTTAAAATTGCTTCAAGAATGAATATGGAAGAGCTTCCTGTTTTTGATGATTTGGCGAAGGCAACTATTACGGAGTTAGCTAACCTGATTACAGCACAGGCGGTTACAAAACTTCATGATTTGGGTTTTAAGTTCGATTTGACGCCACCGGCATTGTTTACCGGCGAAAAGATGGAAATCTCTGCCATAAGTGAGGTGGAGGCTCTTATTGTTCCAATGATTACCGAACAAGGAAAAGTTGAGGTAAATGTTGCTATCCGAGAACGGATGTAGTTAAGGAGACATGAATGAAAACTAAACAGGATTTTCCTTCGATTAACGAAAGGCCACCAGAGGGCTTAAAGGATGACGGAACGAAATTTAAGGTTCTCGTAGTAGATGATTCGATGTTTGTTGCCAAGCAGTTAGGACAAATTCTTTCTAGTGAAGGTTATGAAGTAGTTGCAACTGCTATCGACGGTAAAGAAGGTGTTGATAAGTATAAAGAATTATATCCTAATGTTGATTTGGTGACTATGGATATTACAATGCCACGTATGGACGGTCTTACTGCTTTAGAGCAAATTATGGCTTTTGATAAAAACGCTAGAGTGGTTATGGTAAGTGCTTTGGGTAAGGAAGAACTTGTAAAAAAATCTTTGATGCTTGGTGCAAAAAACTATATCGTTAAGCCATTGGATCGAAAGAAAGTTCTTGAAAGAATTGGTGCGGCAGTAAAATAAATTTCTTTTAGACAGAGTTACAAGCCTGAGCCTTTTAAAAAGGTTCAGGCTTTTTTATTAAGCTGTTTTAGATGGTTTTTAGTAAAAAGGTAAATTTTAATTGACAAATTTAGT
The DNA here is from genome assembly GCA_017622235.1 of Spirochaetaceae bacterium. Classification (GTDB taxonomy): domain Bacteria; phylum Spirochaetota; class Spirochaetia; order Treponematales; family Treponemataceae; genus Treponema_F. The sequence goes on from JAGARN010000008.1 coordinate 25,560, forward strand.
TTAGTATGCTTATAATATCTTCAGATAAGTATTTGTAGTTTAATTAACAAAAAGATGTGTCATATCCTAAATGGGCGATACTGGAATCGAACCAGTGACCCCAAGCGTGTCATGCTTGTACTCTAACCAACTGAGCTAATCGCCCTAGGATTAATAATATGTGGATTCTATCAGAATTGGTGTATTTAGTCAACATTAAAAAATGGACTTAAAAAATAAAAAAGGAAAAACAATGTTAAAAATCGTTTTTTTTGCTGAAACTGTAGACATTTACAGAGATTATGCACTGAATCTTGAAGACAAAGGCATAAATTATTGGACAGCTGATACTTATGGAAACCTTCAGCGACTTATGGTGCAGTTGCGTCCACAAGTATTGTTTATGGACTATCAAATGTTTGACCATGAATTATTTGATGTAAGGTCGTATATTCAACAACAAGAACCTGATTTAGTTGTTTTGTTTTTTAATTATGAAGTACCACCTAAGTTTGGTATGCTTATAAAGTGGCAAGATGATATGAGTTTTTTTTATAATAGGCAATATACCGATGAACTCGATGATATTTTGCATTTTGCGGCAGGTGTTGAGCCCTATGTGGAAGAACTTCCGCCACCAACAAAGTTGCGTACAGCACAGAACTTTTTAAAAGATGCAAACAAAGTTTGTGGCGATATTCAAACAATCTTACCGGTAACCAATGTAATAGATACTTCCAGTTATGATATATCCTTTTCTTCAAAGTTATTTAAGGTTAAAAAGCATTATGGGCTTGGGTTTTCTGAATATACTTTATTGGATTTTTTTTACAAAAATATGAATCGCATAATTACACTGCAACAAATGATGGAATTATTGTGGAAGCAACAGTCTGAATCTCATCTTAATACACTATATGCATATATTCATGAGTTGCGTTCCTTTTTGCAAAAAGAAGATACCAAAGTTCAACTCATTAGGGTAAAAAAAGGATGCTACAGTATGATTGCAGCAGAGACAGGCAAGGGGGATAATGCAATCACTGTTAGTTAATTTTCATGTGGCGACAATTTTTATTGAATTGTTCTTCTGTAAGTGAAGCACCACTTACGCTGACAACCGCCGCAGCAACCAAGTTTGCTCTTCGTACTGCTTGTTCAAGAGGAATAGCATACTTTATTGAAGAAATTATAGCCCCTAAGTGTGCATCCCCTGCACCGATTGTGTCTTCTATCTTTGCGGGAACACCTGGAACAAGGAAGGATTCGTTGTTTTCTATACAGAATGCTCCTTTGCGACCTAAAGTTGTAATTATGCGATTTTTTGTTAGTGAATGAAGTTGTTTTGTGGCTTCTTCTGGGGATTTAACTCCCATAAACGAAGTTACTTCCTTGTAATTCATATGGAATACAGGTTTTAAAGCAATCATTCTATCCATTAAAGGTTTGGGAATTTTTGTAATTCTTGGACCAGGTGCAAAAAAAACTAAATACTCTGGATGTTCTTCTAAATAACTAAGGATTTCTTCTCCGGTTGGTTCTTCTAATTCAATTCCGCAAACAAATACAGAATCTACAGTTTCTGGGTTGATTTTATTCATCCATTCCTTGTGAAATATATATTCTGCTCCATGGTGAGATAAAAACGTTCGTTCTCCTGAGGAATCAACAATACAGTAGCAACAGCCGTTTGGTATATCATGTAATTTAATAAATGGTTGTACTCCTTCAAGCTGAAGTTGTTTATCCACAAAATCGCCAAAGACTCCAGAACCGACAGGGGAACAAAGTATGTAGGGTGTTTTTGTTAATTTTAAAATGTGCGATACGTTATACGCACAACCGCCTAGCTGCTGGTGTTGAGAAATAATATTTATGTCTTCGCCAGAAACAGGCAACCGTGGTACTCTGATAACAATATCAGTAACTGTTGAGCCGATAACAAGAGTATTTTTCATAGCTACAATTCTAACACGGTTTATTTAATATTTCTACATCTTTTTCCAAAAAAATGTTTTTATCTCAGTTTATAATAAGATTCCAGTTATTAGAATCTTCCATAGTACCGTACTGAGTACCCTTTAGAATTTTCTGGAGTTTTTCACCGAGTTCGCCAGGTTTTCTTTTATTAAAAACTTTTTCTGTGCCTTTGTGCGTAAGGCTTTCTATAGGTGTAATTCCAGCCGCAGTACCTGTAACAAAACATTCTTTTGCAGAAGACATTACTTCATCAATAGAAACAAGACGCTCTTCTACTGTTACACCTTGTTGCCTAGCTAGGTGAATGACACTTGCTCTAGTTATTCCCGGAAGAATTGTATCTGCCAATTCTGGAGTTACTAAAGTTCCATTTTCTAACAAAAAGAAAATATTACAAGAAGAACCTTCTTGAATATATTTTTGTTCAGTAGCATCAAGGTAAACGACTTCCATGTAACCTGCGTCTTCAGCTTCTTTTTTTGCTAGTGCAGAAATAACGTAGTTTGATGCACATTTTATGAAACCAGTACCGTGAGGAGTTGCTCTTATACGGTCTGTTGTAATAGCTTTTGTGTTACCGCCCTTGAAGTATGAAGAGACACTGGTTGCACAAATAACTACATACGGTTCTTTTGCTATTCCAACACCAATGGCTGCTTCGCTATTCATATATGGACGCATATAGACTGCACTAGCAGTTGCAAAATTGTCTTTTTCCCAAGAGTTGTCGTAGATTGGAACGTAACCAAGGGCGGCATTTTTGCGGATAAACTCTACAGATGCCTTTAAATACATTTCTTCTGGAAAGGGAGGGCAATAAAGACCTTTCATTGAGTTAGCGAATCTTTTTGCGTTTTGATCTGGTCTAAAAATGCTAATCTTACCATCTTTCCTAGGATATGCTTTCATCCCCTCAAAGCAACCATAACCGTATTGGCTTGTGTATGAAACTGCCGGAATTCCAAGTTGGTTACGTTTTGCAAAAACCTTTTGCTGGTCAGATTCTTTCATTTTTTGCAATTCTTCGTAGGATATATCATCAGACTTAATCCATTGTTCCCGCCAAGTTTTTGTTATGCTGTCATATCTAGCTAAATAGGATATAGGATACATTTCTAAGTTAAAAGCCATTTTTCCCTCCGTAAATTATTATTAGTTACACTATACCACATTTTAGTAAACAGTGTAAAGGTTTGTACAATTCTGTAGCAAATTGATTTTATACGATTCCTTCGTAAACAAGTAGCTGGTTGCTATCTATTGTAACGGCAAGTCCTGATTCAAGTTTCTTTGAGGCACCAGAGGCATCTGTAAGCCACACAAGTTTTGGGTTTACCATGGAAAGAAAAGAATCTGGTATTTCTGAGCCATTTTCTGCAACAACACCGTCTACAAGCCGCAAAATTGGGATGTAATCTTGTGTGAGGTTGGGGCATACCAATATTTCATTACTTGTGTTCTTTAGCATATTGAATGCGTCTAAGGCTGATTTAACTCGTAAAACTTTTCCGCTAACTTTGGGGTACAAAGGATTTGCTGCACCGCCACCATTTCCTCGTACAAGGACTGTTCCTACAAGTAAAACCCGTACTGTATTCAGCATAAGGGGACTTAATAATGGGATTCCTGCGGCTAAGACTACTCTGTCAGAAATATTGACCACTCCTGCGTCTAAAGCGGTTTTTATTGCGTTTTGTACCATCTCGTCTGAATCGTCAGCCATTTTTGTATGCAACGGAATTACTCCCCAAAACAACATAAGTTGGCGAGCAACCATAGGGTCTGGAGTAACGGCTATTACAGACTGTTCAGGGCGGAATTTACTTATCATTTGTGCGGTATGCCCTGAAAGAGTTGGAGCAATAATAACCATAGCTTTTACATCCCTAGCTGTGGTATATGCATTTCTAGCCATAATCATTCCAATATTTCCAGATGAAATAGAAGAGTTGCTTAAATCCTGAGAATTCATTTTGTTGCAAAATTCTTGTGAATCTTCTACGGATATGGCTATTTTTGACATTGTTTTTACGGCTTCCACAGGATATGATCCGTTGGCAGTTTCGCCTGAGAGCATAACTGCATCTGTACCGTCAAAGATTGCGTTTGCAACATCTGTAAGTTCTGCTCTAGTTGGGCGTGGATTTACAATCATGGAATCTAACATTTGTGTTGCAGTTATTACAGGTTTGCCAAGACAACGGCAAATACCAATTATTTGTTTCTGTACCAAAGGAATTTGCTCTGTTGGTAGTTGTACTCCCAGGTCTCCTCTGGCAACCATTATTCCATCTGCTGCTTCCGCTATTTCTTGTATATTGTTTACACCTTCTTGATTTTCTATCTTTGCAATAATTTTTGCTCTTGAGTTTATTGAATCCAGATAGCGGCGTATTTCATGTATTTCTGAGGCAAAACTAACAAAACTTGCGGCAATAAAATCAACATCTTGTTTCGCCCCAAAGGCTAAGTCTGCTTTGTCTTGCTCATTTATTATTGGTAACATTGCATGAAGTCCAATAAGATTTACATTTTTTTTGCTGCCTATAGTACCAGTATTTTTAGCAATACAATTTACAGCATTCCCATCGCTACTTATAACTTCTAGTTCTAACAAACCGTCTGCAATTAGAATTTTTATTCCAGCAGTTGCTTTTTTAGGTAGTTCTTGCCACGTAACCGATATCCTAGCTGGTTCTTGGCCTTTTGCAGCAATAGTAGGTTGATTATCAACAGTAACGATAACTTTATCCCCAGCGTTTATTGTTACTGTTTCTCCGTTTAGAACAGTACCGGTACGAATTTCTGGACCTTTTGTGTCTAAAAGTAACGCAACAGTTCTGTTTAGTTTTGCAGAAGCCCTTTTTACTCTGTCCATAGCTTCTTTGTGGCTTTCATGAGTTCCATGAGAGAAATTGAATCTTGCTATGTTCATTCCAGCTGAAACAAGTTGCTCAACCGTTTTATCATCTGAAGTAGCCGGTCCCATAGAACAAACAATTTTTGTTTTTCGTGTAAACATAGTATACTTCCTGATTATAGTATATTGATTTTGATAATAGTCGTCAAATATTGGTAAAATTTGTTTATTTTTTGTTGCATACTGGATTATGTGTTGTTTTGTGGTTATAATATGCTAAGAATAATGACACTATGTAGCTATAATTAAGTATCTTTCACGGAGGTCTTATGTTAAAGAAAATATATCTAGTAATTTTTTGTGTTACTTTACTAAGTATAGGAAACTTAGGAGCAGAAATTGTTCCCGGTAGTGAATTGATTTTTAGAATCACTAGTCCAGAAATGCTCACAGGAGGATCTTCCGCTTGTGGTGGCGGTTTGTTTTCTGCTGGTCCTAGCTCAATTAGTGTAAATCCAGCCCTTCCGGCAGGTGAGCAGCGTGTAATGCTGAATTTGGGATATACAATTCTTTTACAGTCGAAAGACGAAATGTCTGTAGGAAATGCTGGACAGCTTGCTTTGTTAATTCCTTCTAGGTGGGGAGTTTTTTCTGTGGTTGCTGAAGGTGCTTTTTGTGATTTAGATCCCATAAAATTAGATAATGTTTTAACTCTTAGGGCTGGATTTGCAAAAGACATAAATGAAGAGCTATACGCTGGAGCTGCAATTAGTGGTGGAGTACGGTGGGGAAAGGAAACGGATTGGGCTTTAGCTTTGAATTTGGGATTTGTATATCACTGGGGTAATTTAGGCTTTTTGCAGGATGTAAGAATTGCTGGTGCTTTAATGAATTTAGGAAAGCCCTATGTAAGCGGATTACCTGCAATAGGCTCTCCTAAGGTAGGTATTGCAGGTACTCTGTTTACCGTTGCAGGCGGAAAACTTGTAGGTGGTTTTTCCGCAGATATTTCAGCTCCGCAACTGTTGAATATTGTATTTGATGCTGGGTTGCAGTTGCAAATTGCTGAAATTATTACGATAAAGAGTGCTTGGCAATTTAATATGAAAGAGCAATTAGAAGGTCACAAAAATTTAATGCCGTCAGTTGGTCTTGTCTTTAAGTTTGGAATTGACTCAAAGGACAACCAATTCTTAAAAGAAAAAGGTTGGCAACAAAGTGAAGTTACGGCTAGTGGTGCTTGGCAAAAACTATACGACGAAATACACGCTGCTTCTGCTGGCATTTCAATAAACTTGGGCTTAAAAGATATAGAAGCTCCAGAAATAATTCTGTGGGGAGAATGATAACATGAGGAAAAGTTTTTATATTAGCTTTGCTTTAGTTTTTTTTGGGATTTTGTTTCCTGTTGCGGCTCAAAAGGAAAGAATTTATATTTCACCAAATAATGATGGTGTGCAAGACGAACTTACTGTACCTCTTTCTGTTTCTGATAAACGATACATAAAAGAATGGAGTTTTGTAATAACAGATCAAAGTGGAAATGTTGTAAGAAAAATTGGCAACAAAATAAAGTTTCCAGAAAAATTAACTTTTAAAACTTTTTTCACTCGGCTTTTTGAAGAAAAAAAAGGTGTGGACATACCTTCATATGTGGTATGGGATGGAACATTTGATTCAGGAGAAATTGCACCTGACGGTTTGTATTTTTATTATTTTACCGCCAGCGATGATAACGACAATATTAGTAGCACAAATCCATTAGAGGTTTTTGTAGACAATACTCCGCCTGCAATTCAAATTGCTCAGCCTGCTTCTGATGTGGATAAGATTTTTGGAGAGGGTGCTAAATCTACTTTTGAAATTAATCAAGAGGGTTCTGCCGAAGATTTATGGCAGGCGGCTTTTTACAATGTCGCTGGAAATCCTGTTAGAACTTTTCAATGGAAAGATGTATCGCCAGCCTCTTTCCATTGGGATGGTTGTAATGATTCTGGTGTTCCAGTTCCAGATGGAGTATATTCTTATAGAATATCAGCCATAGATAGGGCTGGAAATAAATCTCCTTTAGCACAGGTTTCAAATATAATCTATTCCGCCGAAAAGCCCGGTACAAATATTGCAATAAAAGGTAGTCGATATTTTTCTCCAAATAAAGATGGAATTCAGGATACTGTTTCCTTTGATGTAACAATTCCTAGTGGTAGCAAAACAAGTGGCAACAGGTTGGTAAAATGGCAAATAGCCATAAATGATGCTTCTGGCAATATTGTTAAAACCTTTGCTGGAACAGATGATGCTCCTGCAATATTGACATATGATGGAACTGATTCTTCTGGAAAAATACTACCAGACGGTTCTTATCAAGCTGTAGTTACTGCCTCTTATCTTAATGGATTTGTTCCAGAACCTATACGCTCACCTTTATTTATTCTGGACACAACATTGCCTGTAGTTTCTGTTAGAGCTACGGATTCAATCTTTTCTCCTGATGGGGATTCAAGAATGGATACACTTCAAATAGTTCAGGATACCTCTAGAGAAAAGGAATGGCGTGGTCAAATCCAAAGTCAAGATGGAAAACCGGTTAGGGATTATCTTTTTGGTGAACTTCCAGATTCTTCCTTTGCTTGGAACGGATTAAATAATGATGGCGGTCTTTGCGATGATGGCTTTTATACTTACAGGTTGTACACAACAGACTTAGCTGGAAACAGTGCTGAGGCAATTACAGCTGCATTTGAGCTTAACACAGGGACAACAGAAGTAATTCTTACAACTCAACCTGTGGCTTTTTCGCCAAATAACGACAAGGTTCAAGATACGGTGACATTAACTCCTGTTGTCAAAACCCAGAGTGGTATTGCTTCTTATGAACTTAATATAATGGATTCACATGGAGAAGTGGTTAAAACATTTAAAGAAGATAGAGCATTGCCAACAAGGTTTACATGGAATGGACTAACAGACGAAGGTTTGCGTTGTGCAGACGGAATCTATACTGCTTCTCTTGAAACGGTTGCAAAAAACGGTAGTGTTGCAAAGACAACAGCACCGGCTTTTGAACTTGATACTGTGTTACCTTTGGTGGAGTTAAGCGTACCTTATACTCTGTTTTCACCTGATGGCGATAGTAACAAAGATGTAGTACCTATTGAAATTTCTTCTTCTAAGGAACAGCGTTGGATTGGTCGTATAGAAACCCAAAGTGGTGCTTTAGTTCGCGAATATATTTGGGAGGGGAATGCACAATCCTTTGATTGGGATGGTACTGATGAGTCTGGCAACCTTGTAGAAGATGGAGAATACAACATTATTGTTTCATCTCAAGATGCTGCAGGAAACACGGGGTCTGCAAAGATACAAAATCTTACCCTAGATGTTAGAGAAACAAAGATTTATCTCACTGCATCAGAAGAAGCTTTTTCTCCTAATGGAGATGGTTTTAAAGATTCCCAAGTATTTTCTATACGAACAACATTGAACGAAGGAATAGAAACTTGGAGTTTTGAAATAAAGGCAACAGATGGAACAACTGTTCGCTCTTGGAATCAAAGTGATAGTCCAGATGTTCCTGCTACAATCACTTGGGACGGTGTTACCGCTACTGGAGCTTTGGCAGAGGGCAGTTACACGGCTTTACTTAATATTACTTACACCAAGGGAAATAAAGTTTCTGCTGCAACTGCACCTTTTATTTGTTCTGCAACTCCGCCACAGCTAATGGTAAAAACAGCTCCAGTATATTTTAGTCCAGACAATGATGGCATTGATGATGACCTTTTTATTTCACTTTCTGCTAAGTCTGCTGTGGCTCTTAAAAATTGGAGTTTTACAGTTTATGACCCACAAAATGGAAAAGTATTTTGGTCAAGAACGGGCGGTTCAGCTGTTACAGAAAGAATGGTTTGGGATGGAAGAGGTAACAACGGAGAGCTTGTTCAATCTGCTACAGATTACCCATATACCTTTGCAGTTACAGATGAACTAGGAATGTCATCACAAGTTAGTGGTTTAATTTCTGTGGATGTGCTTGTAATAAGGGTAGGGGATGTTCTTAAGATACAAGTTCCGTCTATAATCTTCCGGAGTGATAATGCAGACTTTAAGGGTCGGGATGAAGAGCCTAAAAATGGTTTGGAACAGTCGGTAATTGATAATAATGTGCGTGTAATTAAGCGTATTGCAGAAATTTTGAATAAATTCAAGGATTATACTGTACGTATAGAAGGACACGCCAATAATATTACTGGCACGGAAGAAGAAGAAACTTCAACAGCTAATGGCAACATTCCTCTTGTTCCTTTATCAGAAGCTAGAGCCGAAACAGTAAAACAAATGCTAATTGACTTTGGTGTTTCTGAAGCAAGGCTTTCCACTGTAGGAATGGGTGGTAGGCAGCCTGTTGTTCCTAGAGAAGATAGAGATAACTGGTGGAAAAACCGCAGAGTTGAGTTTATACTTAACAAATAATTTTTGAGTTTTTATTTTACCGGAAAAAGATTTGAATCTTTTTCCGGTTTTTTTTATTCATATGTATGTACGGTAATTCTATTATCTGATATATTTTCGATTATGCGTTCAATAAATGAAAAAGGTTATAATACAGAGTTACTTTCTAAGGAACGAGTATGCTCTTGTTTTCAACCAATTGTTTGTTTGCGGACAGGAAAAATTTTTGCCTATGAAGCACTTATTCGTGGTGTAAGCCCTGATTCGCAAATGATAATTTCACCTGCTGATTTATTTGCAGTTGCTGATGCAGAAAATAAGTCTGCTGAATTCGATATGATATGTCAACGTTCCGCTTTAGAGTATTTTAAGGAATTTAGCAAAACAACAGACGCTTTGCTTTTTATGAATATAAATACTTCGTTAATTTCTAAGGATTCCAATAATTTTTATGACTTGAATTCAATGACGCAACAGATGGGATTTGATCCTGCTATTATTGGTCTTGAATTAATTGAATCACAAGCGAAGTCTTCAAAAGATTTGGTTGCTTTTGTAAACCATTATCGTGATACAGGTTTTTTGATTGTAGCTGATGATTTTGGTTGTGAACATTCAAATATGGAAAGACTTATTCAGATTCATCCTGATATAATCAAAATAGATAGAAGTATAATATCTGGTATAGAAAATGATGCATATAGACAATCAATACTCAAATCAATAAATAGTTTGTCCCAGATGACAGGTTCATTATGTCTTGCTGAAGGTGTTGAAACAATGGAAGAAGTTTTGACTTGTTATATGTATGGTGTTGATTTGTTTCAGGGCTTTGCAGTTGCAAAACCTTCTTTTGATTTAAAGCAATTAGAAAAAGATACAAATGCAAAAATAACTGAGATGCGAGATATAATAAAGTCTAAAATGGTTTCGTTTTTGCGTACAAAACGAAGATTGACAGGAAATATTGATTCGTTAGCAGATTGGCTTGTGAGACAAATTAGTACGGAATCTTTAGATTCTATGGAACTTGTTTTTCAGGAATTTATTGTTATCAATCCAGAAGTGGAATGTATTTATCTTTTAGATAAAAATGGAATTCAGTTATCCAATACTATAATGTCTCCATTTTTGCAGTTACCAGCAAAGTCTTATGTTTTTTCCCCAGCAAGAAAGGGTACGGATAGTTCGTTAAAATCTTATTTTACTTGTTTTGAAGCTTTTAGAATAAAGCGTTATCTTACAGATCCATATCTTTCTTCTGCCACAGGGAATATTTGTCGTACTTTTTCTGTTAAAATATTTGATACAGATGCAGATAACGATTACATCATTCTATGTATGGACTTTGTAGAAGAGGTAATTAAAACCCCTTTGTCTTAAAACTGGAGGAAAAATGAATTCGGTTTCAATGCGAAAATCCCTTACCGGATGTATTCATGTACCTGGTTCAAAAAGCCATACTATAAGAGCTTGCCTTTTAGCAGCATTAGCAGAAGGTGTTTCATATATAAGAAATCCTTTGCCAAGTGCTGATTGTAAAAGTGCAGCTAAATGCATTACAGAACTAGGAGCAAATGTTCAAAGAGCAGCAGATGATTCTGTATGGACAATAACTGGAGCAGGAAAGAATATTCACCTTCCTTCAAATGTAATTGATGTTGGAAATTCGGGTTCTGTGCTTTATTTTCTTGCTCCAATAGCAGCGACATTTGAAGGGTGGAGTGTTTTTACAGGTGATGAATCCATACGTACACGACCTGTAAAGCATTTAGCATCAGCTCTTGAGCAGTTAGGTGCAAAAACTTTTATCTCTCGCCCAGACAAAGACGCACCGCCACTTTTGATTCAAGGACCAATTAGGGCGGGCAAAGTTGTTACAGATGGGCGACTTTCTCAATACATCAGTGGAATAATGATGGCTGCCTCTAGGATGAAGGGTACTACAGAAATAGAGCTTACTGATCCTAAAGAAGTTCCCTATTTAGATATGACAAAGGGGTGGCTGGAATCATTAGGGATTCATGTTGATATGAGTAGCGATTATAAACATATCAAAGTGACAGGTCCATATTCAATCTCTGCCATGGATAGAACAATTCCTTCAGACTGGGAGGCGGTGGCTTTTCCTCTAGTGGCGGCACTGTTAACGGATAGCCAAATTGTAATAGAAAATATAGACGGTAGCGGTAGTCAAGGAGATCAAGCTATTGTGGAAATTTTGCAGTCTATTGGTGGTGATATTGAATGGGATAAAACAAATCATCGTCTTATAGTACGTGGCGGCAAAAATGCTACTTGCGGGATAGGTTGCAAAGGGCGGCTTTCTACAGAAAAGTTGCCAGATGGGGTGCTAAAGGTTAATTGTTCTGGTTTTCCAGATGCAGTTCCTGCTTTATGTGTTACTGCTTGCTTTGTAGAAGGTACTACAATTATAGAGGATATAGGTGTTTGCCGCCGAAAAGAAACTGATAGAATTAAAGTAATGAAGTCTGAGTTAGAAAAACTTGGTGCTGTTGTGGAAGAAGGTTTTGATTTTATTGTGATAAAAGGTCACAGCCCTTTTGCAGCAGATGGTTCTGTAAATAAGAATTTTTGTTTGCATGGTTCAAAAGTAGAAAGCTACCAAGATCATCGTGTTGCGATGTCGTTAGCGGTTATGGGCTTGGCATTAGAAACCCCAGTTACAGTTATGGATGCTGAATGTTGTGCCGTTTCTTTTCCGGAGTTTTTTGAAGCAATGAACGGTTTGGGTGCTGGTATTGTTTTAGAATAAATATAGCGACATTACATCCTGAATTCTTCGCCAAGATAAATTTTTCTAGCTATTGGAGAACTTAAAATATCTTCTTTGCCTCCTTGTGCCACAATTTGACCAGTGCTGATTATTATAGCACGGTCAGTTATTTCCAAAGTGTCACGGACATTATGATCTGTTATTAACACACCAATTCCACGCTTTGCCAGAAGTTTTACCATAGATTTTATGTCGCTTACTGCAATAGGGTCTATCCCCGCAAATGGTTCATCTAGTAGTAAAAACTTTGGTTCAATAGCTAAAGAACGAGCAATTTCTGTGCGTCTTCGTTCGCCACCAGAAAGAGTATAAGCACTTTGGCTTCTTATCCGACCTATGTCAAATTCCTCAATCAGTTGTTCGAGTTTTTGTTTTCGTTGTGTGCTGGATAAATCACGACGAGTTTCTAGTACTGCCCAAATATTTTGTTCTACAGTCATTTTTCGGAAAACAGAAGCTTCTTGTGGCAAATATGATATACCCATTTTTGCCCTTTGGTACATTGGTTTTTTTGTTATGCATTTTCCATCTAAAAAAACTTCACCAGAAGTAGGGCGATAAAACCCAACAATCATATAAAATGAAGTAGTTTTTCCCGCTCCGTTTGGTCCAAGTAAACCAAGGATTTCTCCTGTTTTCATAGAAAAATCAACGCCTCTGACTACTTCTTTTTTTCCAAAAGATTTATATAAGCTGTTTATTTTAAGAATGTGTTTAGTTTGTACTTCTTCATTCATTAATTTGTTTCCTTTTTTGTAGTTGACTCTTCTGTTACAGTTCCACGTACTCGACCATCTAAAGTTATAGCTTCTGTTTCTAGGTTAAAGGTAATTTCTTGGGCTCGAAAAGTATCATCGCCACGAACAATTTGGGGGTTCCCAGACATTTCTAAAAGTTGTTGTTTTTTTCGGTAAATGGCAAAGGCACAGGTGCAGAGACTATCTTTTTGTACCAATTTTACATTTATTTGCATATGAGCAATTCCTGTTTCTTCATTGTAATTTATTCGCTCTGCATCTGCTATTACATCGTTTTCATTGTCAACAAGGTGTACAGAACCGACAAAAAGTGCAGTTTTAAGTTGCCTGTCGTATTGCATTTCTGCACATGAAAACTTAAGGTTTTCTTCTTTGTGAAAGCCAGAAACATTTCCTGTGGCTTTGATGTGGCGAAAATCTTCACCGCTCAACTCTATTGTTTCTGCAGAGATTTCCAAGGAGTTTGTTTGTATTTTTGCGTTACCTTCCAATTTTGTGTAATCAGATGTCTCTGAGGTAATACCACTCATCCTGTCGGCACTAAAATGTATTACTTCGCTACAGAAAGCTATGGTGCCAAGAAAAATAAACAATGTGGTAAAAAAAATTTTTTGTTTCACTTTGTCTCCTTGGAATCCTGATTTTTTACATAAATTACACCAGAAACAGGTTCTGTAAATACATAGCTTCTACTGATTGCACTAGCAGAAAAACCTTTTCCTGCTAACTCTATGGAATTTTCATCTTTGGATAAAGTCTGTGAATCCGATTTTGTATTACCTTTTGAAATATAAACGACATCTTCTTTGCCACACACTAGTTGTTCTGTTTTTCCGTTCCAGCGGAGGTTTTCTGTCTTAAGTGAAGTGTTTTGTTCGTGAGCAAAAATATCTACGTTGCCAATAAGGGTGTAAAAGTTTGAAGTTATATTTGCACAAATCATTTGACAACTACCTTCTGCTGTAATTTCACCTTCTTTGTTAAAAGTTGCAAAGTTTATGTTTTTTCCGTACATTGCTTCGTCATCTTTGTATTGTTCAAGTTCATCTGCTGTAAGCTCTGCGGAGATATTCCCATCTTGATACTGTAAATACTTTGCTTCTTTGAACATTAATTCTGGAGTATTTTTTGCTACAGGAACATCTTCCTTGTATACCAATGAACAGGATGTAATCAATAACACGCAAGAAAATAAGAAACACAAATGTATTTTGAAGGCTGATATGAAATGTTTTCGTCTTTTTTTGGCTGCAAACTCCATTTTAAGATTTTCCAATTAATGAAATATTTTGTCAAGTCTTGAAAAAAAAATTAAAATATTTTATGTTATATAACAGCTAAAATAAAATTGCATAAAATACACTAAGGTATTTGACAAATTTGCGTTTTATTGTATAATGACACTGCTTATGTCAAGTGATATTCGTGTCCTTGCACCTGCCAAAATAAACATTGGACTTAGGGTGCTGCCCGTTCGTAAGGATGGTTTTCATGGTATCGAAAGCGTTTTTCTTAGAATTCCGCTTTATGACATTTTGACGGTTCGACGACAAGGTTTCGGAAAGAATACTTGTGTTGTTGAATGTGAAGGTATGGTTTTACCAGAAGATAACACACTTACCAAAGCCTACAGTGCTTTTTGTAAAATTACTGGGGTTACAGATTCTGTGTTTGTTTATCTGGAAAAGAAACTACCAGCAGGTGCAGGTTTAGGGGCTGGTTCTTCAGATGCCGCCTCCCTTGTAAATGCACTTGAAAAAATTTTTGATACAGAACTTACTGTAGCGGACAGAATGCAAATTGCTTCTGTTACCGGTAGTGATGTATTTTTTTTCATGGATTCCCATGCGATGCAAACAGGTTGTGCTGTTGTTTCGGGGCGTGGGGAAATAGTTGAGGCTATACCCTCTAGACAAGATTTGTTTTTTGTAATGATTTGTCCAGAGGTTCATAGTTCTACAAAAGAAGCATATCATTTGGTTGATCAATGGTATGCACCAACGTGGCCTTGGTCAGGTCCTGTGATGTCGGCACTTGCCGAAGAGTTTACTCGTTCCGTAAGAGATTGGAATTTTTTGAATAGTTTTACGGAGCCGCTTGCCGAAAGGTATCCGGTTATTGAAGAAGCATTGCAGGACTTGATGAGGGGCGGCGCGGGTTTTGTGCAGATGTCCGGTTCCGGCTCTGCGGTATACGGTGTTTTTGATTCTTCTGCTGCGTCAAAAAACGCCCTCCTAATGCTCGATAAGAAATGGAAGCGATGTTTTGAGTTCGCTTCCGTCTGATTTTGTTTAAAATCAGGTTTTCTCTGCTAAAGGAGGATGGCTTATGAAGGTTACGGAAATTCGTATTCGTAAGGTTAGTGCAGAAGGTAAATTAAAGGCATATGCCACAGTTACCTTTGATGGGTGCTTTGTTGTTCATAACATCAAGGTAATAGATGGTAAGACCGGTTTATTTATAGCTATGCCAAGCAGAAAAACTGTTGATGGTGGCTATATGGATGTAGCTCATCCCATTAGTCCTGAATTCAGGACGGAGTTGCAGGATGTTATTCTTGCTAAGTATAATTCGGGAAGTTCAGAAGAAGCTGTTCCTTCAGAAGAACCTCTAGAATAATATTTTGGGACGTTGGCAAGTGGTAAGCCCCCGGCTTTTGGTGCCGGTATTCCGCAGGTTCGAATCCTGCCGTCCCAGTATTTTATACATGGTGAATTGTTTTCAAGTTGTCCATGTAATTTGAGTAAAAAGGAGTCCTCAGTATGGATCAATTAGTTGTTAATGCAGCTACCCGCACAGAAAAGGGCAAGCGTGCGGCACAAAAACTTCGTGAAAAAGGACGGCTTCCCGCTGTTGTGTATAATTCAAAGGGTGAATCTGTTATGCTTGATATTGACGAGGCTGAGTTCACTAAGGTTTGGAAAAGTGCAACACCTAGTACCCTAGTAAATCTTAAAATTGATGGTAAATCAGAATCTAAAGTTTTTATCAAAACAACAGAATATGACATTAAAACTGATAAGAACCTTCATGTTGATTTTCATGCCGTCGATATGGAAAAAGAATTGAAGTTCCCTATGAAGGTTCTATTTTCAGGAAGTCCTGTTGGAGTTCGAGAAGGTGGATTCCTTACAACTCATCAGACTCATATAACAATTCAGTGTCTTCCTAGCGATTTACCTCAGCGTGTTTCTGCTGATATCACAGATCTTGGAATCGGACAAAAGTATAAGGTAAAGGATCTTGTTTTAGGAAAAGGCGTAAAAGTTCTTGACGATGGCGAGATTTATTTGGCTAGTATTTCCGCACCTAAGAGATAAGTCTTTTTTGGACTGTCAAAGAGCTGTCCTAGAAGTTTTTTTAACTTCACAAAGGGCAGCTTTTTTTTGACCTTGAGTCTTTTTATATGAAAAACAGCAAAAAAAAAGATTTTGTAGCAGAATTTCTTGAGCATACAAAGGTTGGTTTTGAAAAAGCAGGGCTACCCTGTAAGTGTTTGTTTGCACCCGGTAGAATAGTAGCCTTTGGTGTATCTGGTGGTGCAGATTCAGTTGCAATGCTTTTGGCTTCTGTTGCAATCCGTGAGCAATTATTTGCTAGCTATGGGGCAAAGTTTGTAGCAGTAACAATAAATCATAATATTAGACCCCAAAAAGATTGTTGTGATGATGTAGAATTTGTTCAAAAACTATGTCATCGATTGAATCTGGAGTGTTGTGTTGTTGAACTTGGTTTGGACGAGGTAGCAAAAACAGCAAAGCTTCGAGGGCGAGGTATAGAAGAGGCTGCTAGATTTTTGCGTTACAAAGCATTTCAAGATGTTGCTAATCGCTATAATACTTCAGTTTTTTGTCTTGCACATAATCGTAATGACCAACTTGAAACCCTAGTAATGAGGTTCTTGCAAGGTAGTACATCTTGCCAAGGGATTATGCCTAGAAGAGATTTATTTTGCAGACCCTTTCTGGATATTTCTAGGCAAAGTATTCAACTATATCTTAATACTTTAGGTGAAAGTTTTTGTACTGATAAAACAAATTTTGACAACAATTATTTACGCAACCGTTTACGTAATAAACTCTTGCCGCTCTTAGATGAAATATCTCCAGGTTGGGATAAAGCAGTTCTTTCTGGTGCAAAAAAAGCTTGTCAAGATGATGAGTATTTGCAGATGGGTTTAAGAGAAATAAAATGGCACTTTTTGTCTGGTGATAAAAGTACAGGTGTATTCATGGAAAAAGATTTATTTTTTTCTCAGCCAGCTGCTATACGAAGACGTTTAATTTATAAAGCCTTTGCTGAAATTTGTATCGAGGGGCGTTTTCCATACGGTAATCTTGAGCCCTTGTTATTAGCAAACTGTGCTAGAGAAGTTTCTTTTCCTATAAGTGCAGTTGGGGTTGAAATAAAACTTTTGGAAAATAACTTAGTTGTAAAAGTTTTAGAAGAAACTGATTGTTTGCAGTCAGGTTTTTATTACGAGATTAGAGAACCCAATACTTTTGATACGCCAATAGGTTGTATAAAAATTTATCATTCTCAAGAACATATAACTGAAAAAGAAAACTTGTTCGGTCCATTTAATCCTCCCTTTGTGCTTAGAAGCCCCCTTGCAGGAGATAAAATAAAATTGAATTCTGGTAAAGAAATTTCTTTGGCAGATTATTTTTCAAAGTTTGGAGTGCAGCAAAAAAAACGTAAGTTAATTCCAGTGATAGAATCTTTTTCTAAGGAAACAGATTTTGTTTTTCCGCTAGAAAGTGGATTTGAAACTAAGAGTTTTGCAAACAAAGCTTTAGAAAATGGATTGTTTATCGAAATACTTGATGAAAAACTATAGGAAAAAATAATGTTTTTCTGGTATAATAAGAAAGTATGAACAACAAAGATATGAATGATAAGTTTTCTAGACCTCCAGAAATGGGTTGTGGAGCAAACTTTGGTTTTGGCTTTTTTGCAATCATGCTTATAATAGGTGTGATTTTTTATATGTTTAGTACAAAACTTTCTAGTCTTCCAGAAATTACCTATTCATCATTTATTGAAGCGGTAAATGCGGGAAGAGTGTCTTCCGTTGAGATAACAGATGGTTTATATATTACAGGCGAAATAACAGTTACTTCTCAAGATGGTGGTGCTGGACAGCAGAGATTTACAACTATAATTCCTTATCAAGACAATTCTCTGATTCAAATTCTTGAAAACCATAATGTTGAAATACAAGGTGTAATTCAAAAGCCGGGCTTTTTTTCTATTCTTTTGCAAAATTTGCCAACTCTTTTGATAATGCTAATTTTTTTTCTTATGCTAATGAGGCAAAATGCTGCCATGGATGGCAAAGGAATGCAATTTGGTAAGAGCCGAGCCAGAATTTATTCTGGTGAAAAAAAAGTTACCTTTGCAGATGTTGCTGGGCAAGAAGAAGCAAAAAGAGAACTCACAGATGTAATTGATTTTCTTAAAAATCCCAAAAAATATAGCGATATGGGAGCAAAAATACCAAAAGGTATTCTGTTGGTAGGTAATCCAGGTACAGGAAAAACTTTAATGGCTCGGGCTGTAGCCGGAGAAGCAAATGTAGCTTTTCTACACGTTTCTGGTAGCGATTTTGTGGAAATGTTTGTAGGTGTTGGTGCAAGCCGTGTGCGAGATTTGTTTGAACAAGGTCGTCGTATGGCTCCGTCTATAATCTTTATTGATGAAATTGATGCAGTTGGTAGAGCAAGAGGTGCTGGTTTAGGTGGTGGTCATGATGAACGAGAACAAACCCTTAATCAAATGCTTGTGGAAATGGATGGTTTTGAAAACAAAGACGGAGTAATTGTACTTGCAGCATCAAATAGACCAGATGTGCTTGATCCTGCTCTCTTGCGTCCGGGGCGGTTCGATAGGCAAGTTACTGTGTCTTTGCCTGATATCAAAGAACGTGAGGCTATTCTTGCGGTACACATAGCAAAAATTCCTGTGGCAGATGACGTTGATTTAAACCGAATTGCAAGGGCAACTCCAGGAATGAGCGGTGCGGAACTATCTAGCCTTGTAAATGAAGCTGCTTTGTTAGCTGCCGGGAAAAACTTGGATAAAGTTTCTGCTAAAGAATTTGAAGATGCAAGAGATAAATTGCTTATGGGTGTTGCAAGAGAAACAATGGTTTTGCCAGAAAAAGAAAAACGTATGACTGCTTGTCATGAAGCTGGACACGCTCTTCAGCATTATTATTTGGAACACGCATCACCTTTACACAAAGTTTCGATTATTCCCCACGGTAGGGCTCTCGGAGTTACAGTTAGTATTCCAGAACAGGATTCTTATTCCCATACTAAAGCTTGGCTTGAAGATGAACTTGTTATGTTGTATGGCGGTTATGCGGCAGAGAAAATTGTGTATAATGACACAACAACAGGAACTCAAAATGATATACTGCGTGCAACTGAATTAGCTAGAAGAATGGTTTGTCAGTGGGGAATGTCAGATGAAATAGGTGCTGTTTCTTACGGTCAAGAAGACGAGCCAATTTTTATGGGTAGAGATATTGCTAGGCATAAGATGTTTGCAGAAGATACAGCTCGTCGTATAGATGAGGCAGTATATAAAATATTATCCAAAGCTTGTAAAAAAGCCGAAGATATACTTAAGACCCACAGAGAACAATTAGATATGCTTACAGAGGCTCTTGTGGAACATGAAACAATGTCTGATGATGAAATTCGCCAAATGTTGGGTATGGAACCTCGTGTTCAGACTGCCTGTCTGTCATGACATAGGAGAAGTCTATGGTATTTAATAAAAAAAATATTGGTAAATTTTGTTGCATTATAGTGATAATGTTTTCTCTTAATTTTATTGCAGCACAAAGTGCTTTTACGTCTTATACCCAGTCGGCTAATTATCGTACTGCATTACGTTGTCTTCAGCTTAGTAAGTCTTTTCTTTTGCGAAACGAATGGGATAACGCCTCTTCTCAAGCAAAATTAGGCTTAGCTTATGACGATTCAATTTCGGATTTATGGTATATTTGTGCAGAATCCTGTTATAAAACAGGTGGGCAGCCAGGTCAAGTTATACCTTTAGTTGTATCCGCCATGGAAAGTGATAATTGGGTAGATGGATATTATGATAGTGCAAGGCTCTTATATGCTCGTATGCTTTGTGATACAGCAGACCCTGCTAGTGCTATTGAACAGTTAGACAAAGCACCATTTCTTTTTTCGGCAGAAGCCGAGTTTATTCGTATACAAAGTTACTATAGGTTAAACACAGAGGAAAGTTATGCACAAGCAAGGGAGCGAGTTGCCTCTGCTGTACGTCTTTTCCCAGAGGATAATCGTTTTCCAAATGTTTTTTTCTTTTACGAATTGAAGCCGGATTTATCCTACGATTCACAGATTGCACCTTTGGCAAAAACTTTGGTACAACAGTACAGTGACCAGCAGGATGCTCCGGCAGAGGTTTTTATTTATGCTGCGGCATTTGCAGAAGGAGAATTACAAAAGAGAATGTTGAGGGCTTTTGATGCTGCTGGTCTTAGGAATCCTTTGTATGCACCTTTGGCATTAAAAGCTGAAATCCTTTCAGAAGAAGAAGCTTTTAGGTATTTTTGTTCTTTTGCAGAAAACTCAATGTCTTTGCATGAATTAGTCCGATTTGCTTCTTTGCTCAAAGACAATTCTGTGAAAGAAGCATTAAAAATTTTTCTTTCTGCGTACAATGGAGTAGTGAATAATGATATATCTGGTGACGGTTGTACTGATATGATTATTAATTATAGCAGAGGTCGTCCTCAGATTGTAACTTATGACTGGAATCAGGATGGACTCGTAGAATTAGAAGCTTTTTGTGATTATGGTGTTCCAACAAAAATTTCTTTCCCTCAAGAAGGTATAACTCTTTCGTACAAGCGATATCCCTTTGTTGCTACAGCAGATGTTTCTGCTACAAAGTATACAATGGTTGCAGAAGCTTTAGAATGGACGCCGCTTACAATTTATTCCTATGCTCCTGTTGCTGAAGTTCTTGATGGGTATCAATTTTTTGTTCCGGAACCAAAAAATTATTCCGCAAAGGGTATTTCTTCTACAGAATTGCTTAATGCAGCTTCTTCTGTTCTTGTTGCTACAAACGAACGGAATTCTGGAACTGTTCGTTTTACTGTGTTAAGTGGAGTGTTCCGACAAGCACAGTATTTTACTGATGGAATATTATATGCACAGATGACATTTGATTCCGGTTTACCCTTTACACGGATTGTGGATGCCGACGGGGATGGATTTTTTGAATTAGTAGAAAACTATTCGCCTCTGGAAAGTGAAGATGTTGCTGTATTTGATTCTTCTCTTTATGATTCAATATTTGGGTCTATTGAATTTTCAAAACCAGTATATTTGAGTTCCGTAGAGGTTGATTTGGATAAAGATACAAAACCCGATTATCGTGAAGAATATGATATGCAAGGTGGAAGCCTTTATACTTGGGGAATATCGGATGAAAACTGGTCTGCAAAATATATTAATTATGCAGGGATTCAAAATTCCCAGGCACAGTTTCATTTGCCTGTAACCAATGAAGTTGTTGTGGTTTTTATTGAACAGAACATACCTGTGCGTGTTACAGTTCAAGATGACAATGGTATTGTAATAAGAGATTTGCCAGTTATTTCTGTGGAAGGGGTTTATTGGCTTGGCAATAAAGGTAGTGAAGAAGCTTCTGGTCAACTGAAAAAAATCTTAGACAGGGATGGAAGGCAGGGGGTTTGTTTGATTGATCAAGTAAGTTCAGAAGAGGCTGTTGATAAAAATAAAAGGTTTACAGCCGTTAGAATAAATGGATTCTATTTCGGAGTTCTTTTAGATGAATAAAAAAATATGGCTTTTGCCATTGCTAGTTTTTCTCTTTTCTTGTTCTTCTGTTCCGAATGTAAGCGTTCCTGTAGATTATAGCCAAGAAGATGTACTTTTAAATGAAATTTCAGAAATAAAAAAAATCCTTGAAATAAATCCGATAAAGGCTATTTGGCGCACAAAACTTATAGCCAACTACGACAATATAGCACAAAATTTGCGACAGAATGTTTTAGATTTGCTTAATGAGTGTGTGCAGATTTTGTCCGTATCGTTTAATGAATCTATAACAGAAAAAAATTATATTGCAGCTCAGCGTGTGTTAAAAACTTTACAAGCTGTTGATTGCTACTTTCCAGAGCAACTTAATCTTTCGTCAGAAGAGTTGCATAATCTAATATTAAGTTCTTTTTCTGTGGAAGAAAAAAAGCAAGATGCTGCTTCTCCTGTTTCCTCATTCATTGAAGGAACTATTACAATTTGGGTTGACCAAGGAATTCATGTTTCTAAGGGTGTAGGTTATGCATCTCATGTTATAGGTTCTGGTTTTTTCATAAACAACGATGGTTATGCTGTTACAAATTATCATGTTATTCAATCCGAAGTTGATCCTGAATACGAAGGTTATTCAAGACTATATGTAAAGTTAGCGTCAGATTCCGATACTAGGATTCCCGCCAAAGTTATAGGTTGGGATGCTGCCCTAGACTTAGCATTGCTTAAAGTTGAAATTGATTCACCTTTTGCCTTCTCCTTGGGAGAGTCTAAAGATTTGGATATTGGCGACAAAATATATGCTATTGGTTCTCCTGCTGGTTTGGAAAGGACTTTAACATCTGGCATTGTTTCTGCAACAGACAGAGATTTATTTTCTATTGGTAAAGTAATGCAAATTGACGCTGCAATCAATTCAGGTAATTCTGGTGGCCCAATAATTGATTCAGAAGGTAGCGTTCAGGCAATCGCATTTGCAGGTATGTTAGAATACGAAGGGTTGAACTTTGCAATCCCAGTTGAATATTTAAAAGCTAATTTACCTTTTTTATTTGCAGGTGGCGAGAGGCTTCATGGTTGGATTGAGGCTTTTGGAAAAGAAGTTAAGGCTAATGAGTTTACAGGTCAGCCAGCAGGTTTGCAGGTTCAATATGTGATTCCGGGTGGCACGGCTAGTCGCTCAGGAATTGTTGTTAATGATGTTATTCTCTCTTTGGATGGATATGCTATTAGTGATTTAGCTTCTTTTCATAATGCCATGCTTTATGTGCTACCTGAAACAGTTGTTTCTATAGAGCTGTGGAATCCTGATGGTACAACTCGATTTGTTCCTGTTTATGTTGAACAACGGCCAGAAAACCCAGGTTATCAAGTTTACAATTCTGACATAATCGCTAAATCTTTTTTGCCAATTTTTGGTATGTCTTTGGAATCCTTAAGTTCTAGCGGAAAAAAATATCGAGTTTCTTCTGTTCTTAAAGGCAGTACAGCCGATGAATCAGGGTTTTCAGAGTTTGATCCAGTAGAAATTATTAAAATTAGGTTCAGTCCTGATAACGATGTAATTTATGCTCAGATATATACAAAAAAACGAAAGAATGGTTATTTTGAAGTTGATATTATGATAGCTACATCTCTGGACAGCCCTTATTATTTTTAATAGAATGAAACCTACGGAATAATTATGACAGATTTACAGCATAAACGAAATTTTTGTATTGTGGCACATATTGATCACGGAAAATCTACTCTTTCTGACAGATTGATTCAAAAAGCAAGAATTATTGATGAAAGACAGTTTCAAAACCAAATTTTGGATTCAATGGATATAGAGCGTGAACGTGGAATAACCATAAAAAGCCAAGCAGTTACAATCCCGTATACGGCAGCGGATGGGCAACTTTATGAACTGAACTTTGTTGACACTCCTGGTCACGTGGATTTTTCATATGAAGTTTCTAGGGCTATTGCTTCTTGCGAGGGTGCATTACTTTTAGTTGATGCCGCTCAAGGGGTTGAATCCCAAACTTTGTCTAACTTGTACTTAGCCATGGAACATGATTTAGAGATTGTTCCTGTGATAAACAAAATAGACCTTCCTGCGGCTGATATTCCAAGTGCTAAACATCAGATTGACCATGACTTAGGGCTTGATGGTGAAAGTGCAGTTCTTGTGTCTGCAAAAACAGGGCAGGGGATTGACGATTTACTAGAGGCTATTGTTACACGTTTTCCTGCACCTGTCGGTGATGTATCTGCTAGAACCAGAGCATTGATTTTTGATTGCCACTATGATCCCTACAGAGGTGTTATTGTTCATATACGTATGCTTGACGGTTGTATTAAGCCAGGACAGACGATACAATTTATGAACAGTGGTAGAGAATATAAAGTGGAATCTGCAGGTATTTTTAGAATAAAACTAGAGGAAACTTCTGGACTTTACGCAGGGGATGTTGGTTACATAATTGCTGGTGTTAAAACCGTTTCTGATGTTAGAGTTGGAGATACAGTTACTTTAGCAGATGCTCCAGCCGAAACCCCGTTGCCTGGTTTTAAAGATGTAAAACCGGTTGTTTTTTCTTCGATTTATCCGATAGATTCTAACGATTACGAAGAACTTAGAGATAGCATGGAAAAACTCACGCTAAATGATGCGAGTTTGATATATGAAAAAGATTCTTCCTTGGCGTTAGGACATGGGTTTCGTTGTGGTTTTTTAGGTTTATTGCATCTTGAAGTAATTCAAGAGCGTCTTGAAAGGGATTACGACCAAGCTGTAATTTTTACTGCTCCTTCTGTGCGGTATTTAGTAGCTCTTACCAACGGTGAAGAAAAATACATAGATAATCCCGCCGATTATCCAGACCAAGGAAGAATTTCTTCTGCACAAGAGCCATATATAAAGGCAGCGATTATAACCCCAGCGACTTATCTCGGTTCGATTATGTCTCTTTGTACTGAAAAGCGTGGTATGCAAACTAATATGCAATACCTCGACGAAAAACGTGTAGAGATAACATATGAAATGCCATTAGCAGAGGTTTTATTTGATTTTTATGACAGGCTAAAAAGCTATAGTCGGGGTTATGCATCTTTTGATTATGAAGTGATTGGATATCGTCCTACAGATTTAGTTAAAATTGATATATTGATTAACGGTAAAACAGTGGATGCTCTTGCTCAGCTTGCATTTAAGGGTAACGCATACGATAAGGCTCGCCACGTTTGTTCGCAACTAAAAGAAGAAATATCTAGGCAGCAATTTAAGATTGCAATACAAGGTGCTATCGGCAGCCAAATTATTGCTCGTGAAACTGTAAGTCCCTTGCGTAAAGATGTTCTTGCAAAATGCTACGGTGGTGACATTACAAGAAAGCGGAAACTCTTGGAAAAGCAAAAAGAAGGAAAAAAACGCATGAAGATGGTAGGGGATGTAGAACTCCCCCAATCTGCCTTTTTAGCGGTTCTCAAAACCAAAGATGAATAAACTATGTATTTTTGTTTGCGGTTTTAAAGGCTATTTTTAATTTTTCTTTGCTTATAGCAATGTCTTTTAGAAAAAAATCTATTTCGGCACGAACTCTTTTTAAGAATTGACTTTCTAGCGAGGGAGTATGTCCGTCTGGAAAATGCAGAAACAAATATTCTCTCTTAAAAAGTAAATCTTTTAATTCAGATTCACTTGCACCACCATAAATTAAGTTCTTTTTTAATTTTAGCAACGCCTCTTCTTCTTTGCTATAGAACTCAATTATTTTTTCAATGGAAATAATTGAATTCTTACTTTTTTTTGTAGAAGTTGTTTCTGTATTTATTTTGCTTGCAAATTGAATAAATTGATTAATTGTAATGGAAGGAATTCCTAAATCTTTGGGCGATAAATCAATTTTGTATAATGCTGGAACAGAATTATATCTTGCAGAAAAAATCATTGCATATCTGTTGAGAGTATAGTCTGTGTAAATTTTAGGTAAAGTTTCCGTTATAGCTTGTGCTGTTTCAGAAAAAGCTGCTGAGGGGTTGCCTGCAGGTTTTAACCTTGTTGTGCTAAAAAGCATTTTTTGAAATTGAGGGGATGCTTTTGCATGAGTTATTCCTGCTGGAAAAGAAAAATCTAAACCCACAACCATTACAGGAACAGAATTATTCGCTCTAAGTTTTAATGCCAACTCTGTGGCGGTTATTCCCACCGAACCTAAAGGGGGAAGTTGCAGTGGCATTATATCTTGTTTTTTTAGATTCCTTAAAAAATATGTATCTGCAAAGTCCGTGATATAAAATGCAAAATCACCTCCAGTAATACTTTTCATTGTTTTTGGTAACAAATCATTTTTTTGTTCTAATATTGAATGTCTGGAAGTAAGATCTGCTAAAATAAAAATATTAGAGTCTATGGCTTGTGCATATGCTTGTTGTATTGCGTATTGACATTCTTGTGCAACTGCTGCATCTGGTGTGATCCCTTGGTTTAGAAGAGTTCCTATTGCTGCATCTACAGCTATAATATATATGCAACTTCGTTCCGTTTTTGATAGATTTCTTAGGTATTCTGATGCTTTGTTTGCCGAAGGACCTGCACCCATAACAAGTATTGGTTTTGTTATACGACCAGTTTTAATTTCTTTGCAGAAAGGTAATTTCCATAAGTTCCTAAAAATATTTCTATTGTAAAGCCTTCCCAATTTTACTAAGGTCATGCGATTTTTCCAATATGCAGCAATTATTTCCGTTACATTATTATGGATTGCAGTATATGTTGAGTTTTCAAAAATAGTTCCTCCAGAAAAATCAAGTCGAATGCATCTCTTGAATGAACCTGGTGAAGGAATAAAAACGCCATTAGATGCTTTTTGTTCTAAACGGCTTAAATAACATGGTATTTTTTTTAAAGAATCAGGAGAAATGAATGCAATTCCAGGTGGTAACGTGTTTTTATCATATAATTTGTATAGTTCTGTATTGGCTTCAATCGCCATTGCAAAAGACCCTTTTGGCAGCCGCTTTTGTAATATATCTAACCCATATCCTAAAACAGGGGAAAAGCAAAGTACTAAAGTATCTTCTTTAAGTTCAATACTTTCTGCCATTTTTTCTGCGGCAGCCTTTGGATTGTATTTTGAGTATAACAGCCGATTTTTATATAAAACGGACAAGCCCTGCCCGGTATCCACCAGACAGGGCTTGGAATTTTCTTGTTGAATAATCATTTTTACTTTAGAAGACTAAAGAATACATTAAGAACATTGTTTTCTAACTTAGGACTAGACAAAAATGCATTGTTTACAGATGCACGATCAAAAGTTGTCATGTAATACATATACATCATAGTATCGTTGTCAGAAAAGGTTTCACCTGTCATGTTCAGAACTACTACATTTCCATTCAAAACAATCGGGCTTGACACTTCATTTAATTTCATAGAAAAGGCTGTTTTTAGGAAAGATTCATTTGTAGAAGCATAAGCTAAGCCTGAACTTGTTGTACTCATAGTCTGCAACAAGTTATTATCACCGTAGTTCAATGGAGTGTCAGTAATTGTTTCTACTTTAAGACCCATAGCATCGCTAGCTTCTCTAAAGCCCTCAAGAGATGCACGGTTTGCAAAATCTCGTGCTAAATCAATATAGTAAGACTCAATAATACCTGATTCATAAGCAACCATGTAGCTTTGGATAGTTTTAGCAACATCTTGATTTTCAAAGTCTGGAGCAGTGGAGGCATTGTCGGCACGGAATATTGAATAGCCGTTTACAGTAGGAATAACACCACTTAAAGTACCAACTGTAAGATTCGTTATTGCATCAAAACTTGCTTCGTCTGTAACAATGTTCTTTATTTGGTAATTGTATGTACTTGTAAGTTTTCCATCAGAACTGCTGTAATAATTCCTTGAATATTCAGCTACAGCGTCTTCAAATAGAATTTCATTATTTTGCAACTGTTTTAATAATTTGTTAGCAGTTGACTCATCCGATACAGAAATGACAGACATATCGTATTGCGTAAATAAATCTGTGTGATTTTTTGCCCATGCTAGAGCTTCTTCTATAGGATAATCGCTAGTATTAAAAGCAACGTAGTCGAAAGATCTTTTTTCTGCTCCCATTTGCTGAATGAAAGGAACTTCTTTTGACGAAGATTTGAGACCATACATTGAATAGTCTCCCATTACATCTGACATAGAACCAAAGACATCATCTTGGTAACGCATGTATTCTAGTGAGTTAACAGTGTTTTCCCAAAGGCTTTTTTTTGTGCTTTCTGGAGTTTCGTTGTAAAGTTTTTGAGAGAATTGATTGTTTTCGTCATAAAAGTAAACACGCATATTTCTGTTCAAAAGCTCTTCTGGTACGATATAACCTGAGTCTTGCACAGCCATAGTATAACCCATATTCAAAACTGTAGATTGGAATGCATCATTGAAAATTTCATATTCATCTTCTAGAGTTTGAATTTGAGCACTTCTTTGGTCTGAGTAATACTGAACTGAATCAGCAAAATAGGTACCCTGCTTGTATTCAATAGGTTTACCATCGTAATAACCAAATGGTTTTATGTCTTCTTCTACACTACCAACCATAGCAGGCAAAAAAATGAATATTAATGCAGCTAGTATTAGTATAAATACTGAACCAATGCTTAAAAGTATTTTCTTTGAAGACTGCTTCTTTTTTTCGATTTGTTTCATGTCAAAGTGTCCTTATAATGTTGCATTTAGAGAAGCTATTACTCCTCTAGGATTTTCAAGAGTATAAAATAAACTCTATTTAAACTACAATATACTGTACCGTTTATAGAGGTTTGTGTCAATGTATAATACTTAATTGACTTTTTCGTTCAGGATACAAAATACCAAATTATCGAAAAAAAAATAAAAAAAAGTGAAAAAAAAGGAAATAAAGTGTTGACAAAAGAGCAAGAAGTATGATAAATTAACGAACGTCGCACGAAAGATGAGCGACGAGATATTTGACACAACAGGGAAGGAAGAAAGACGACGAGTTTGAAAGAACTCGTAAGCAGCGAGGTGAGGAA
>JAGARN010000009.1 GCA_017622235.1 Spirochaetaceae bacterium
ACTGCGTTGCAAAACAGCGTAAAAAGTCAATTTCGAAAATTGAAATTTTCTCATTGACTTTTTATGGGAGGGAAGATAAAAACTGCCTAAAATATCGTCAGTTTTTATCTTTAATAGTTTGCGTTGCAAACTAAATATATAATGCTGTTTTTCACTGCGTTGCAAAACAGCGTAAAAAGTCAATTTCGAAAATTGAAATTTTCTCATTGACTTTTTATGGGAGGAAATATGCTTGAAGATTTTAAAATGCCTATAGCTTCTTTGAAAGAGGATATCCTTAATGTTTGGGGGCGTCTTTGACGTACCTGCCATAGAAAAAATTATTGCAGAAAAAGAAGCTCTTTCTGGCGAGGTTGGTTTTTGGGATAATCCATCAAAGGCAGAAAAAGTTATGACAGAAATAAAACAACTTAAAAGTCGTGTTGAACCTTGGCGTGATTTGATTGTTGCTGTAGAAGATATGGAAGCCTTGTATGAGCTTGGTATAGAGAGTAGCGATGATTCTGTTGAAGTTGAACTAAAAACCATGTACGATAGAGCTTTTGCAGAATATGAAAAGCTAAGTATATTGAATTTACTTTCTGGGCAAGTTGACCGAAACGGTGCATTCCTCACGATTCACGCTGGTGCAGGAGGAACAGAAGCTTGCGATTGGGCACAGATGCTTTGCCGAATGTATACAAGATGGGCTGAACGCAAAGGGTACAAAATAGAAACAGTTGATATGTTAGAAGCAGAGGGTGGAATAAAATCCGTTACTTTGCAAATTTCAGGGGATTATGCTTATGGCTACCTTAAGTCAGAAGCAGGAATACATCGCCTTGTTAGGATAAGTCCATTTGATTCTAACGCTCGTCGCCACACATCATTTACTTCCGTGTATGTTTTTCCCGTGTTAGATGATACTATAGAGGTGGAAATTCGCCCGGAAGATTTGCGAGTAGATACATATAGGGCAGGTGGTGCTGGTGGGCAACACGTAAACAAAACAGATTCTGCGGTTCGTTTTACCCACATTCCGACTGGAATTGTGGTTGCTTGCCAAACAGAACGTAGCCAAATAATGAACAGAGCAACAGCGATGAGTATGCTAAAGGCAAGGTTGTACGAACACTACCGCCAAGAAAAAGAAAAAGAAAACGCCAAATTCGCAGCAGAGAAAAAAGATATTTCTTGGGGTAATCAGATTCGCTCATACGTTTTTCAACCTTATACAATGGTAAAGGATCATCGTACAAAGTTTGAAATGGGTAATATTCAGGCTGTTATGGATGGTACACTAGATCCCTTTATCGAAGCATTTTTGACTGCTCAGTGGAAGGGTCAACCCCTTTCTGCTAGCGAAGATGAGGATGAGGATTTATGAGTGTGAGGCGGTTTTTGTCGGTGCTTTTTGCCGTGCTTTTGCCGTCATATTTTTACGCAACTGACTGGATTCTTGCATCTGAGCCCTTTTCTTTTCGTTCAGATTCCGATTCTTTGCAAGAAACGTTGTATTCCATGTCTCAACAGTTGCCAAAACTAATTTTAGAGGATCTTGCTCTTGTTGGTGAACGTAATATTTCTTCTAAAGAAGAATATTATAGACAACTCAAAGTATTACAGGCTAATCATAAAACACTTTTAACAAATTATAATAATGCAGTCCTTGAAAGGGATAAAGTGTTGCTTTCGCAACAGTCGCAGCTGCGTAAAAGAAAAACGCTAAAAGAAAAAAATCTGGCGGTAGATGAGGCTTTATTAAAGCTGCAAGAAAACGAAGCTCAGACTGCACAGCTGCTAGATAAAATTGAATCTAGCGGTAATGAAATTGTGGCAAAAGAAGCTGTAAGTTTGTGGAAGGGTAATTCAGAAACATTGTTTGTCCTTGATGAAAAATCAACTTTAGCACAAAAAATTGATTCAGAAAAAATTAATGGACTTTTGACGGGTTCTATAACTGCGTTCAATAATTATGCAATGGTGGAAGCCTCAATTACAGTGTTTCCTGGTGAAATTTCATCTGCAACAGCAACGGCCGCCGGTTCTCTTTCTGATATTGTTTTGATTGCCAAACAATTAGCATCCGAATTAAAAGCGGTAGTTGCGAATGCAGGGGCTGTAGAATTGTTTTTTGAAATTGAGCCTGTTCAAGCCATAGAATCGGCGGCTGTTATTATTGACGGTAGTGTTATTTCCGTGGCAGACATTCCTACCCAAGGAATTGCAGTGGCTACAGGAAATCATGGAATTACTTTAGAAGCTGAAGGTTATTATGACAAAACTTTTAATTGGAATTTTTCAGAAGAGGGTTCTTATTTAATCACGGTGGAGCTTGAAAAAATTGAAACAGTTGAACTTGCTTTAGTTGGGGAAGAAGACGCACAAGGGCAAGTTTATGTAAATGCACTGCCAGTTGGCACTTTGCCTGTAACTTTAGAAGTTGAACGAGGGTTGTTATTGGGAGAATTCTTTCCATCTGAAGTTCAAGAAGAAGTTCCTGATTCACAAGGTCAGAGTTCTGCCTATTTTACAATGGATTTACAAGATTTCACGGGATTAGATTTTGTAAATGCAAGTTTAAAACTTCAAACTCAAGACATATCTAATCGGATTGAAAAAAGACGACGTACGATGTATAATTCTTATAGTGCTTTTTTAGTTTCACTTGTACCAACTATTTTTTCCTATGGAATGTATGTTAATGAGCATAATGGGTGGGCTATGGGATACCAAGAAGAAGAAAAAGCAAAAGTTTGGAAAGGTATTTCAAATGGAACGATCGCTTTATCTGTTGGCTTAGGAATTAATTTTTTTGTCCAACTAGGGCGTTATATATTTGCAGTGGATGCGGTGCTTCCAGAAGATATCAAAGACTAAGATGCATAATGAGGGTAAAATGGCAAAGACTTCTTTTGCAGATAAATTACGCAGTTTTTTCGGTAAGCATTCCCTAAAGGATGATGAATTTTTTGATGAGCTTTCAGATTTGTTGATTGAAGGTGACTTAGGTGCAAAAAATGTTTTTGAGATAGTTGAAAAACTTGAATCAAAATGTAGTTCAGAAAGAATAACAGATCAACATCAGATTCTTATAGAACTAGAGAAAATGTTGCTTGATTTTGTGAAGTCACTTGAACTAAAACCAGAACCACAAAAGGTCAATATTTATATGCTTTTAGGTGTAAACGGTGTAGGTAAAACCACTACTGCTGCAAAACTTGCCTCTTATTTTCAAGGTACAGGGGAATATAATGTGCTTATGGCTGCAGCAGATACTTTTCGTGCAGCTGCAATAGAACAATTACAACTGCATGGGCAACAACTAGGCATAAGAGTTGTGGCTCATCAGCATGGAGCTGATCCTTCTGCGGTAGTATTTGATGCAGCAGAGGCAATTTCAGCAAAGGGTGGTGGTCTTGTTATTGCAGATACAGCAGGTCGGTTGCACAACAAAGAAAACCTTGTGCGGGAATTGCAAAAAATCGACAGGATTGCTGCTTCAAAAGCAAGTGAAGGTTGCTATAAAAAACTTTTAGTAGTAGACGCAACAACTGGGCAAAATGGGCTACGGCAAGCAGAAGTATTTCATCAAGCAATAGGTCTTGACGCTGTTGTACTTACAAAATATGATTCCACTGCAAAAGGTGGTATTGCAGCTGCAATAGGGAAAGAGTTTGGCATACCAGTAGCTTTTATTTGTAATGGAGAAGGCTACAATAATATTGCTTTTTTTAATGCGGAGCAATATACAAGGGATTTCTTGGGACTTAACTGATGCAAAAAAAAAATAAATTTATTTTAACTTTTATTTTATTTTGTAGTATTGCAGTTTCTTTTGCTCAAGAAACATATCTATACAATGATGATGGTACAAGTAGGTTGCATCTTTTCGAAGTAGAACAGGTTGCTTTTCTTTCTTCACAACAGAATTATGTAACTGCTGTAGAAGCTGATGGTAAGTTTTCAAGATATAAATATGACGAAAATATGCACTTGCTTTCAAAAGTCGTTTGGAAAGATAATCAAAATGAGCCAATTATTTCAAGTGTAACAGATTATTTCTATGTTGCTGGTTACGAAACACCAAGTTCTTCTGTTCAACAAACTTATTATGAAAATGGAACACTAAAGACTGTAGTTAGAACTGAATATAACTCTTTTTTTAAACCAATTTCAGAGGCGTTTTATAGTTTCCCATTGCAAACACAAGATAAAGAATTAGGTGAAGAAAAATTTAATTTTCAAGACTCAAGCAGACTCATAGAAGAAATTTTTTATACATACAACACTAAAAATCTCTTAACAGAAAAAAAGAATATAAGCTACACTGAGGGTAAGATATCTGTATCTAAAACAATTTATCAAACACCAGGCAATGAAAGAGGGGGATATGAGTATTATTTTGAAGATGTGTTGCAAAAAAAAATATCCTATTCAGAAGAGGGAGACTATACGGAAACAGTTTATTTTTCTGGGGGACAAAGCATCGTAGCTGTTTATATTGACGACTGTCTTGTAGAAGAAATATACTACATGAATGAAAAAGAACTTAGGAGAACAAAATATTGAGCAAATTAAACTGGATTCTTTTTGTTGCTAGACGATTTGCCCAAGTTGATCGTTCTGGACGTTCAGCTGTTACAACTTTTCTTGCTTCTCTGAGTATTTGTTTTGGAGTTATGACGCTGATTGTTGTTGTTTCTGTTATGAACGGATTCCAACAAGGTTTAATAGACAGCATAATGGAAATTAGTTCCGCTCACATACGTGTTACTCCAGAAAGTTCATTTGATGTTGCAAAGTTTCAAGAGTTTTGTGCTAATCCAGAAAACGAGATAATTGTAGCAGAGCCTTTTTATGAAGCTCAAGCTTTAATGGTAGGATTAAATGGTCGGCAAAGTCCTGCCCTTATTCGTTCAGTTTCTCCAGATATATTCAAAAGGGATGCTGGTTTTGCAAAAGAATTGCGTATGATTTCTGGCTCCTTTGATCTTAAAAATCAAAATTCCATTGTTTTAGGCAGTGAACTTGCAAGAGTTTTAGGTGTTAGATTGGGGGATACGGTGAATCTTTTAGCTTTGTCAGGTGGTTCTGATGTAGATTTACTTTCAGATAATAGATTGTTTACCGTGAGCGGGATTTTTACTTGTGGATATAGCGATATTAATGCTTCTTACTCATTTATTTCGTTGCAAGCTGGTGAAAAATTGTTTGGTCAAAATGCACCGATGTTTTATAACTTAAAAATAAAAGATGTTAATGGGGATTCTAGGGTTATTTTTCGTTTGCAGCAACAAGTTCCTGAACTTTCTGCTGAGTCCTGGCGAAGTTATAATCGTTCTTTTTTTGGAGCTTTAAGGATAGAAAAAAATCTGCTTATGATGCTTGTTTTGTTAATCTTTGTTGTTGTTGGCGTTAATATTTTTAATGGAATGAGACGTATGGTTTTTGAACGTAGAGAAGAAATTGCTATTCTTTCTGCACTAGGTTCAAAAAAAACTCAAGTTCAACTGATTTTTATAATCCGAGGTTTACTAACTGGTCTTTTTGGTGCTATACCAGGTTTAATGCTTGGATTATCACTAAGCGTAAGTATGGATACTGTTTTTACAATTATTTCAAAGTTAGCGTTTTATACACAGTATTTTTTTGTTATGATTACAAACCCTGGAATGGCTTCCTTTGTTCGTGAAAATCCAATGTATCAAGTATATGCTAGAATTCCTGCTCGAGTTATGCCAGAAGAAGTTGTTTTTATAACTGTATTTGGTGTTTTTTCAGCTTTGGTTGCCTCTTGGATTGCTAGTCGCAATATACAATCCCTTTCCGTTTCGGAGGTTTTACACGATGAATGATTTTGAGAATATTATAGAAGTTTCAGGTCTTGAAAAAACTTTTGTTAGTAGTTCTGAGCGTTTAACTATAATCAAATCTTTGAATATGATTGTAAAGCCAAAAACAAAAGTTGTTATTGTTGGTGAAAGTGGTAGTGGGAAAAGTACCTTACTGAATATTATTGGTGGATTAGATTCCCCAACAGCGGGAACAGTTGTTGTTGGCCCTTATTCCATACATTCATTGATGGAAGACCAACTAGCAGAGTATCGATCAAAGTTTATCGGATTGATTTTTCAGTTTCATTATCTGCTAAACGACTTTTCTGCCCTTGAAAATGTCTTTCTTCCAGCTTATATGGCTGGTATGCCGAAAAAAAATGCTATAGAAAATGCAAAACAGTTGTTAGTAGATGTGGGTTTGGAAAAACGCTTAGCACATTTGCCATCGCAACTTTCAGGAGGGGAACGCCAACGAGTAGCGGTAGCTCGTTCCTTGATTCAAGATCCACAGCTTATTCTTGCGGATGAACCAACAGGTAATCTTGATCCAGCAAATGCAACACTTATTGGGGATTTACTTTTTTCTATGGTGGACCGTTACAACAAAACTTTGCTATTAGTTACACACGACAGAGAGTTAGCACAAAGGGGTGATATTCAATATAAAATCACTGACGGCAGTTTAGAAGAGGTGTCTTTGGCATGAAGCTAAAAGCATCAATTTTGTTTGCGTTTCGGATGTTAAAACCTCGCTCTGGAATAAAAACCTCTGCTGGTCGTAGCCTTTTAGGAGCAGTCTTTTGTATAGGGCTAAGCCTAGTACCATTAATTGTAGTGCTTACGGTTTCTGACGGAATGATAGAAGGTATAACTTCGCGAATAATTGAACTATCAAGCTATCATATGCAAGTTTCTGTGCGTTCTTCAAGTTCATTGTCAAAATCTGCGTCGGCATTATCAAATTTAGCAAATGAAATTGCCCAAGTTCCTGGTGTGACAGCAGCTTATCCGGAGAGGCAAGGTGTTGCATTAGCTGCCGGTCCAACAGGTCGTACTGGAGTTACGGTTAGGGCTGTTCCACCAGAAATGTTTACATCTGATTCGTCTTTTCGTAACCTATTTGCTACAAAAGAAGGTTCAGCATCTCTTAGCTCTGCTCGAAGTGCATTAATTGGAACTCAAGTGGCTTCTACTTTGAACATTAAAGCAGGAGATACTATACGTCTTGTTACTTTTAGGACTGGGATTAATGGAAACATCATCCCAAGGATAACACCATTTACGGTTGAAGGCGTAATTTCTTGCGGATATCAAGAACTTGATGCATTATGGGTTTTTATACCCTTTGAAACAGGTTATAGTTTACTTTCGGGTGGAACATCTACTATGTGTGTGGGTATTCAAACAGCCGATGCTTTTTCTGATTCATTTATGCAAATAGCCTTAGAGGTTGAACAGATTGTTCCAGCAGGTTGTAGACTTTACCTTTGGAATGAATTAAATACGGCGAAGTTTGAAAATTATGCTTCTACAAAGATGATGCTAATCTTTATCATGTTTTTGATTCTGTTGGTTGCTTCTGTAAATGTATCTTCAGCACTGGTTATGTTAGCCATGGAACGGCGGCGAGAAATTGCAATCTTAAAAAGTATGGGAGCAAATTCTGGCGGAGTGGTAACATCATTTTTAATAACAGGTTTTTGTACAGGAGCCGCCGGTGTTTTAATAGGATTACCCCTTGGAATTTTGTGTGCTGTAAATGTAAATGAAATACTTTCCTTTATTGAAAATGTTGTTAACATTTTAGCAAAGTTCTGGTATAATTTCACTTCGATGTTTTCGGTATCTGTAACGGAATTTGTTCCTGTGCAACTTTTAAATCCTGCTTTGTATCTTGAGCATATTCCAGTTGTTTTACCCTTAAAAGAGTTGTTGCTGGTTGCTGCAGGAACACTTATTTTGTCAGTTGTTGTTTCTGCTTTTCCTAGTATTAAAGCTGGTGCAGAAAAACCCATTGACACATTGAGGAAGGTTTAAATGATTTGTGATATATGTGGCGAAAACAATGCTATTGTGGTTGTTCAAAAAATTACCAACAACATTAAACATCAACTTCATTTATGTTTAAATTGTGCCACTGAACGTGGATTGGCTGCAAAAAACGGAAAGTTAGAAATGTCTTTAGCTGGACTTTTTGAAGATGTAGCTGCTTCAAAAAAATTTGATAGAGTTTGCCCAGTATGTGGTTGTCGATTATCTCAAATAAAAAAAACGCTTAATCTAGGTTGTCCAGAATGTTACAGCATTTTTACTTCGGAAATTCAAATTTTTCTAAAGGAACAAGGAGTAATAGGTTCCTATACAGGTTCTGTTCCTAGGCGACTTGCAAATTTTAAATCTGTACTTACAGACCGTATGATGTTACGTTCTAAGCTAGATGAATCTATTGCTCGAGAAGATTATGAAAAGGCTGCGATTTACCGAGATAGATTAAAAGCTTTAGAAAAATGTGCGGTTGCAGATGGTGAAGCAGAATTTAATGGGGAACAATCTTAATGAGTAGCCATCCAGATACTTTTTCCTCTGGAAATCCCTGGTTTACAGAAGAAGGTCTAGAAAACGATGTAGTGCTTTCTACCAGAGTCCGATTGGCAAGAAATTTAGCCAATTTTGCATTTCCTTCAGAAAACAGAAAAGATGATGGGCAGCGTGTACAGGCACTTGTGTTTGATGCTTTTTCCAAAATGGAGAATCCTGATCATTATCAATGTGTTCCATTAGAACAACTAGATTTTTCTGCAAAGCAACTTCTTGCAGAAAGAGGAATTCTTCCGGAATGTGAACCTTCTAAACGAAATATTAATCTTTTTACGCAAGATACCATAAGAAAATATCCCTGGGATTTAGGTCTTGCAATTCGCACAGATGGCAGAGCAGCTTGTGTTGTAAACTGCGAAGACCATTTGCACATTGCGGCATTTTCTTCTGGTTTAGATTTAATTCAAACCAGAAATATTTGTCTACAGATAGATTCAGCTATGCAAGAGCACTTGCAATTTGCCGCCTCTTATGACTTTGGTTATTTAACGTCTTCTTTGTTAAATGCCGGAAGTGGTATGAAGTTGTCTTTGCATCTTTTTTTATCAGGTCTACAACATCAACAGCAAATTGCTGAGTTTTCTAAAAAACTTCAAAGTCAAGGATGTAATTTAACTCCTGTTTTTGGTACTACAACGGTTGCAAATAATGCATTAGGTGCTTGTTATCAACTTTCAACAAAAAACGCATTTGTTGGGAGTGAAGAAGATCAGGTTGTGGAATTTGTGACTGTGGCGAACGCTTTGTGTTTGGCGGAACGAAATGCACGCTCTGAATTTTATAAAATGCATCCAACAATGATAAAACATTTGCTTTACAGAATGGTAGGAATAGCAAATTATAGTCGTTTTTTGGAATGTAGCGAAGCAATAGAAATTATTTCCATTCTAAACTATGCTTTATCTCAGGGATTTCTTGAAGGAATAACCTTTGCAGACCTACACGCCTTATGTTTTAGGGTTCGAAATACACATTTAGATTATTTGCGACGAAGCGGATCTTTTATGTTTGAAGAAGATGTGGAAGATTTTCCAACCTTGGTTATTCCTAGATTGAGAGCTTTATTAGTTCAAGAAGCACTTGAATCAGTTAAAATTTGCATTTAGCATCTTTTATGCTTATATTTAAATAAATTCATTGAAGGTGTGGGGAATTAAGGTTTCGATTCTTTTTCTCCGAAGATATAATTAGTAATTTTTTATAAGGACATACAATGGCAAAAAGCTTGTCTCCTAGGGCACACAGGCTTGTAACAGTCTTTGCCCAAGATGAAGGAAAAAAAAGTGGCAGTGAACAACTGCTTCCAGAACATATTATACTTGCAATGTTAAAATCAGCAGATGGCTTAGGTTATATTTTACTTCAGAGGTTGAAAGTAAATGTTCTTAATCTTCAAGTAAATTTAGAACAGAGTATTTCCCCACAAAAGAATTATTCTGGTTATGCGGATTTGCCTGTTTCAAGAAGAGTAAGAACTTTGCTAGATAGTGCTTCTGTGGAATCAAGAACAGTTCGCAGAGATTACATAGGAACTGAACACATTGTAATAGCCGCTGCTCGTGAAGAACATAGCACAATGGCTGCATTTTTTTCAAAAGCAGGTATTCAGCTAGAAGATATTTATCATGCATTAAGCGAAGTTTATGAAAAGTTTCAGTCTTCATTTGATGTGCAACGAATAAAAACCGCAGTTGGTGCAGTGTTTAACTCTCTTGACCAACATTCACATTCCGCCGATGTACGTAATCAAAGGCAAGGCTCTTCTATTCTCACAGAATTTAGCCGTGACCTAACAGAATTAGCACGCACCCAACAACTTGATCCTGTAGTTGGTAGAGAGGCAGAAACTCGCCGCCTTATTCAGATTCTTTCTAGGCGGACAAAAAATAATCCTGTACTTGTAGGTGAACCAGGTGTAGGAAAAACTGCAATCGTAGAAGGGTTAGCCCAAAGTATTGCTTCTGGAAAAGTACCAAGAAATCTATTAAGGAAGCGTTTGCTTTCTCTTGATTTGGCGGCGGTTGTAGCAGGTACAAAATATCGTGGTGAGTTCGAGGAACGTATTAAACGAATCCTTAAAGAAATAACAGAAAAAAAGAATATTATTCTTTTCATAGATGAACTACATACCCTTATCGGTGCTGGTGGGGCAGAAGGTTCTATGGACGCTTCTAATATGCTTAAGCCTGCTCTTGCTAGAGGAGAACTTCAGTGTATTGGTGCAACAACTTTAGCAGAGTATCGAAAATACTTTGAAAAAGATGCTGCTTTAGAACGTCGTTTTCAGAAAATGCTTGTGGAAGAGCCCTCCGATGTAGATACGATGGAAATTCTATCTGGAATAAAGGCAAAGTACGAAGAGTTTCATGGAGTTTCTTTTCAAGAAGATGTTATTCCTTCTGTTGTGCGACTTTCAAGACGATATCTTACAGACAGAACTTTGCCAGACAAAGCTATTGATATCCTTGACGAAGCAGGAGCAATGAAAAAAATCGACGAAGAGGAACGTCCTGCCGAACTTGATAGCCTTGAACGCGATATTGCGAATCTTATGGAAGAAAAAAATCTTTTAGTTCAGAATCAAGATTATGAAAGAGCTGCAGAGGTTAGAGACAAAGTACGACTTCTTAGAGGGCAGCTTGAAATATTTCGAGAAAGGTGGGAAAAAGGTCTTGATGGTAAACGAAAAATAGTTACAGTACAAGATATTTGTTCCGTTATTTCGGGAATGACAGGGATTCCCTCTGAACAGCTTAGTACTTCGGAATTAGATAAGCTTCTTACAATGGAGCAAGAGTTGCACAAGGAAGTAATTGGTCAACATGAAGCCGTTTCTGCTATATCTTCAGCTGTTCGACGTTCAAGAACAGGAGTTTCTTCTAATAAACGTCCTGCTGGTTCGTTTATTTTTCTTGGTCCAACTGGTGTAGGAAAAACTTTGCTTGCAAAAACCTTAGCAAAATTTCTTTTTGGTTCAGAGGATGCATTAATCCGTGTTGATATGAGTGATTTTATGGAAAAACACAATTCAAGTCGACTTGTTGGAGCTCCGCCAGGTTATGTTGGTTTTGAAGAAGGTGGAGTTCTTACAGAAAAAGTTCGTCTTAAGCCATACTCTGTAGTGTTACTTGATGAAATAGAAAAAGCTCATCCTGATGTTTTTAATCTTTTGCTTCAAATTTTGGAAGAAGGTGAACTTACAGATAACCTTGGTCATAAGGTTAATTTTCGCAACACTGTAATAATAATGACAAGTAATGCAGGTATTAGAGAAATAACTAGTGGCAACAAATTAGGTTTTTCTTCCACTAGTGACACAATGCCTTCGTATGATGAAATAAAGGCATCAGCATTGGCGGAACTAAAAAAGATTTTAAGCCCAGAACTTCTTAACCGTATAGATGATACGATTGTATTTACATCTCTTTCCAGAAAGGAAGTTGCATCTATACTTGACCTTCAACTGAGTGAATTAAAAGAACGACTAATTGAACAGGGGTTGTACTTTTCTATAACGAATACAGCACGTACTTATCTCATTGATAATGGATTTGATCCGTCATATGGGGCTAGACCAATGCGTCGTCTTATTCAAAAAGAGATAGAGGATCAGATTGCATTAAAGCTTATTGAATTTGCTAAAGGAAATAAAGGGAATACAGCAAATGCAACAGTTAATGTAAGTTGTTCTGGTGGAAGTCTGAAAGTATCACTTAAAAAAACGCAACAAGTTAATTCTTTGCCTAAAGTTGAAAAAAAACTTATAGCAAATGTTACTGAATGTACTTCAACTTTTTAGTTTAATTGACAGATTGTTTTTTCTGTCATATATTTTTATATGAAGGCATAAATATGTCTTTTGGAGGAATACATACTATGAAAGAATTGAAGGGAACAAAGACAGAGGCAAATCTTGAGGCAGCGTTTGCCGGTGAATCCATGGCACGCAACAAATACACCTATTACGCTTCAAAGGCACGCAAAGACGGTTTTGTTCAAATCGCTGAACTTTTTGAGGAAACGGCAAACAACGAAAAGGAACACGCCAAAATGTGGTTCAAGTTGCTCCATGACGGAATCGGTTCAACCGCCGAAAACCTAAAGGATGCTGCCGCTGGTGAAAACTACGAATGGACCGATATGTACGCCGGTTTTGCAAAAACAGCCCGTGAGGAAGGCTTTGACCACATAGCGGACTTGTTTGAGAGTGTAGCAGCCATAGAAAAAAGCCATGAGGAACGCTACTTAAAACTTTTGGCGAATGTGGAGAACGGACTTGTGTTTAGCAAGGACGGGGACATGATGTGGCAGTGCATCAACTGCGGACACCTTGTTGTAGGAAAGAAGGCTCCTAATATATGTCCTGTATGTGCCCATCCACAATCTTATTTCCAAGTTCGTGCGGAAAACTATTGACGGATTTTTTAAAAGAGATAAAACACTACGAGTGGTTGCCTATGTTTGGCGAAAACCACTCGTTTTTTTTATGCAAACTTGTGGCTTTTCTGGTAACCTCGCCGCCGGCGTGGTATTCCCTAGCGGAGTGGTTGAATATCCCGCTTTTTTTGTGTAAACTTTTAGCATGAATTTGGAAGCCTTTGTTCTTGGTTGTGGAGGGATGATGCCACTGCCTTATCGTCATCTTACTTCTGTGCTTTTGCGTCGTGATGGGGATCTTTTCTTGTTTG
Source organism: Spirochaetaceae bacterium (assembly GCA_017622235.1). Taxonomy (GTDB): domain Bacteria; phylum Spirochaetota; class Spirochaetia; order Treponematales; family Treponemataceae; genus Treponema_F. The sequence goes on from JAGARN010000009.1 coordinate 13,106, forward strand.
ATGGTGGCGAGGGTACTCAGGTATCATTAAGGCGGCTTAATCTTAAATGGAAAAAAATTAATGCTATATTTGTGAGTCACACTCACGCTGACCATGTTACTGGAATTCCCGGTCTTATGATGCTTTCATCTCAAGTTGATAGAGATGAGCCGTTGTATATATATGGTCCACCGAAAATTGCTGAATATGTTGAACAAAGCCGCCGTGTGTTGGATATGTACATAAACTACCCTGTGGTAGTAAAGGAAATATCAGCTCCCTGTGTTGTACATGAAGGAAATGGATTTTATATTCGTGCTTTTCCTTTACAACATACTAAAACTTGCGTTGGATATACTCTTGAAGAATTAGACAGACCTGGAGAATTTAATCCGGAAGCAGCACGTAATTTAAATGTTCCCTGTGGACCTTTGTGGTCAAAGTTGCAATCTGGGCAAAGTGTTACATCTTCAGATGGTTCTGTTGTTCAGCCAGAGCAAGTTATGGGACCAAAGAGGGCTGGTCGCAAATTTAGTTACGTTACCGACAGTCTTTACTTACCTTCCATTGCTAAAGAAGTTTATGGTTCAGATTTACTTATATGCGAAGGAATGTTTGCAGAAGATGTATCTGATCAAGCAAAAGAAAAAAAGCACATGACAGCACGTCAAGCAGCTATAATCGCCAGAGATGCTAACGTAAAAAAAATGGGTTTAATTCACTATAGCCCTAGGTACACAGATTACGAGTTAAATGTGTTACTTGAAGAAGCTCAAAGTGTTTTTAAAGAAACAGTTCTTACAAAGGATAGAATGATTTTCGATATTCCATACGAGGAATAAAAAAATTATATTGGATTAAATTTGATACAAGTTAAGTCGTTTACAAAAAAATATGGCAACCACATTGCCGTTCAAGATGTTTCTTTTCAAGTGCTACCGGGGCAGGTAACAGGACTTTTAGGTCCTAATGGGGCTGGAAAAACCACCATTTTAAAAGGGATTTGTACTCTTCATTACGCCACACAAGGAACAATTTATGTGCAGGGGTTAGATGTGGCTAAAGACCCAGTTAAAGTTAGGCAAATAATTGGTTATGTTAGCGAACAGCCTGCCCTAATTAGTTCATTTACAACAGAAGAATTTTTAAATTATGCTGCCTCAATACGTTTCTCTAAAACTATGGAATCTGTTTTTGATGCTGTTCAGAAAGTTTCTGTTCAGTGTGATTTACAACCAGTTATGAAGACAAAAATAAGTAATTTGTCAAAAGGGTATAGACAACGTCTTTCTTTTGCCCAATCTTTGTTGCATAATCCTTCTGTGCTGATACTTGATGAACCTGTTTCAGGGCTAGACCCTGCTCAAATTCGTCAAATGCGTAGCCTAATAAAAGAATTAGCAAAAGACCATACCGTATTGCTTTCAACTCACTTGATGCAAGAAGTTGAAGCTCTTTGTTCAACGGTTCATATAATAAGTGATGGAAGACTGGTTGCTTCTGGTACTGCACAACAAATTACTACACAAGAAAAATGCAACACCTTTGAAGATGCTTTTCTAAAACTTACATCAGGTTTTTCAATGGGGGGGGCTAGTTGAAAACTAAAATTCTTTCTTCGATTAGGTGTGTTTGTTTTATTGTGAAAAAAGAAATTTGTCTTTTACTTAAACAACCTGTTTTTTATATTGCTGCTGCAGTTACTACAGCTTCTTGTGCTTTGTATTTTTTTGTTGTCGGGCAATTCTTTGTCTATGGAGCAGGTTCTAGTGATTTACGATTTTTTTTTGTTACTATTCCGTATATTTCAATTCTAGTTATACCTGTTTTGACTATGGGGCAGTGGGAACAAAATTCTTTGTTTTTTGATCAGACCCTACCTATATCTGATGGACAACTTGTGTTTTCTAAATGGTTTTCTTCTTTTTTGCTTTCTTTACTACTGTTATTTCCAGGAGTTTCAATTCCCATAACAGTTTCTTTTTTTGGAAATATTGATATAGCACAGTTTATTACAGGTTACGGTGGAATTTTTTGTTTTATGGCAGCTTCTTGTGCTTTAGGTGTGTTTTTTTCTGCACTCTGTGGGGGAAAAGTTGCTTCATTTTTAGTCACTTCTCTTGTGCTAGCTGTTTGTTGCCTTTGTCATCTTGTTCCACTTTACGTAAATTTACCAACTTGGCTTAGTTCTCTGTGTAGAGGCTTGTCCTTCGCATGGCATTTTGATGCTGCTGGAAAGGGTATTCTTGATACAAGAGATATTGGGTTTTATGGGATTATTACAGTGACTTCCCTTGTGCTGACAACAGAGTTTTTGCGGATAAAAAAAAGAGGGTGTTTATGAAAACTACCCCTTATGGAAGAAAACTTATTTGGATACTTTGTATTTTTATCTTTGTATTATTTTTCTTGTTGATTAATCGAATTTATTTACGAATTGACCTAACTGAAGGAAGGAGATTTTCTATTTCCTCTGCTACAAAACAGCTCCTTTTAGAATTAGAAAATCCTGTGCGTATAACATATTATATTTCTCCAAAACTTAAAGAACTATATCCACAGACAAGAGATATAGGGGATTTTCTTTTTGCTTATGCTGCTGAAAGTGACTTAGTTTCGTTATATACAGTTGATCCTATTTCTGAAGGTCTTGAAGAATCACTTTTAAATTTGGGAATTGCAGGACGACAAATTCAATCTGTTGAAGGTGGTAGTACTCAATTTACAACAGTTTATTCCGCTCTTGTAATTGAGTATCTTGGTCACATTTCAATTATTCCATTTATTCTTACCGCTGAAACTTTAGAATACGAACTTGATTCAAGACTTATGGCTTTGGTACAGCAAAAAACACGCCCTGTGTTGCTGATGGCAGCTAATGAATTGTCTATTGAACAGGATTATTCATATGTAAAGCCCTGGTTAGAAGCTGCGGGTTTTTCTTGCCAAATTATTTCGCCAACAGAATTTGTTTCTTTGCAGCAGCAATTTGATCGAGCAGCAATTTTATCAACTCCACTTGTAGTTTTCGGTTCTCATAATCTTAGTGAAGATCAAGCACAAGCAATAAAACTTTATGCAGAATCTGGTGGTTCTTTGGTAATGATGACTTCTTCCATAAAGGCAGATATTTATGGCACTTGGCAGGTTGAACCTGTAAAACAGGATTTTCTTATTCCGATTTTGAAGGAATGGGGTATTTCCCTAGGACAAGAACTCTTAGCTGATATTTCTTGTTTTAGAATAACACTTTTTTCTGATGAGGAAAATCCTACATATGAATCTATGAATTATCCTCTTTGGATTTCTACTTTACCACAATATAGTTCGGTAAATAATATTACAAAAAAACTTAATGGAATGAACTTTTTTTGGGCAAATCCTTTGACAAAAACTGATTCAAATTCTGAAATACTTGTTTATACAAGTCCAGCAGCTTGGGCTCTTATGCCAGATGAAACCCATGAAACTGCTTTTGTTACAAATCCATTTATGGTTGCTCAAACGGCACAACAAGCCGGAACTGTTTCTAGTCAATATGGTCTTGCACTACAACTTCAGTTGCCAGATGATGGCGGAAAAATTATTGTTGTTTCTGACCAATATTTTGTTTCAACTATGATGCTAGATTATACAGGAGCTTCTACAAATTTAGATTTTTTGGTAAACAGTTTGCTTGATATAACCAATGAAAACTTATTACTTGAACTAAGAAATAAATCGCAAGTTTCAACTATTCTTTACAAGGTTGATGAAGCCACCTTACTTCAAAAAAAAGCTACGGTTTTGATTGTAACTTGTATTGTACTGCCTCTGTTGCCAACTTTAATTGCTTTGTGTATTTTTTTTATAAAAAAAATAAGGAAGAATAGAAAATGACACAAAAAAAACTGATTATAATTCTTTCATTCACTTGTACATTTCTTCTCCTAGTTTATGTTCTTTCTTTTTTTTCCCCTAATGGAAACCTTAACAAAAATATAACTTCTGCTTTGGTAAATCCGAAATATATCGAACAAATTGTTTTTTGCAGAATAACTTCTCCATCAGGAAATATTGAGTTTTCAAAAGAATCAGGGCTTTGGATAGGACGACAAAAGGATACGGTTTTTCCTGTTGCCGAAGGATTTATGGATTCATTTTTAAAATCAGTTTGCGAAGTAAGAGAATTGTATATTGTTGCTGAAAACCCTACAGAAAAACAACTTGAATCATTTAACTTATCATATAATCAAAGCGTTCAAGTTGATTATATGCTTGCAGATAAAACTATGTGCTCAAGTTTAAGTTTTGGTGGCAACAATTACAGTGGTCAAAGAATTTATTTTTATGCAAAACCTACTTCTTTTGCTACAATAGATTCCTCTGTGGTAGTTTATGAAACAAAAGATGATATTTTCCCATGGTTAAATTCAAGTGCAAAACATTGGGCTGATATGAACCTTATTCCTCAAACACTTTTAGGTAATGCTAAAGAAAGTGATATTCAGTATCTTGTTGTATCTTATTCAAAAAGTGATTTTTCAATTTTACCTAGTCAGAATGGATTTTTTGAAATAGTTTCAAAATTATTTTCTTTAAGGGGCGGGTCTATCCTTCCTCTTTCTGCAACTGAGGGGGCAGAACTTGAAGCGACAATCTCATTAGAAACAGGCACAGGTGGTATAGCAACATTGCAGTTGCTAAAGAAAATAGACGAAACTGAGACCTTATTTTTTGTTGTGCCACAAATTACACCGGGAGTAGAAAACAAAGCAGTTTCTTCTGCTGCAAGTGCCTGTAGCTACAGCCTAGAAATAAGCCAATGGACTTATAACGCTCTTTTAGAGGAAATAAAACCATTGGCTTATTAGAGTATTATTTGATAAAGCTCTTTTGCAAGAAGTTTATGTCCAGTTCTGGGTAGAGTATAAATTTGTCTAAAAGAGTTGCTACTCGTTTTTTTGCTTCTTCTTTTACAGCAGGGTCAATTTCAATCTTGCCCTTTGCTGGCTTTCCTTCTTTTGTAAGACCGGGTTTTGTTCCGCTTAGCACAAGATTAATTATTGTTGCAATCTCTTTCATTTCTTCTTTGCCCATACCTAGCGTGGTTACAGCCGGTGTTCCTACTCGTATACCACTTGTCCACCATGGTCCTTGGGGGTCAAAAGGTAGAGTGTTACGATTAAGGGTTATGCCACATTCAAACATTGCGTTTTCTGCTTGTCTACCAGTTAAACCAAATGATGTAACGTCAATAAGCATTAAGTGGTTATCTGTTCCACCTGTTTGGAGCTTCATTCCAAGTTTTATACACTCTTCTGCTAAAATTTTTGCGTTGTTTTGTACATTCTGTGCGTAATCTTGATAAGCATTAGTTCTAGCTTCTTTGAAAGCAACAGCTTTTGCTGCCATCACATGAGGAAGAGGTCCGCCAAGTGCTAATGGACAACCCTTATTTACGCTGTCTGCAAATTCTTTTTTGCACAGAATTAAAGCTCCTCGAGGACCTCTCAGAGTCTTGTGAGTTGTGGTTGTAACTACATCTGCCCATTCAACAGGGTTATATTCACCTGTAAAAACTTTACCAGCTACAAGTCCTGCAAAGTGTGCCATGTCAACCATTAGTACTGCACCACATTTATCTGCAATTTCACGGAATCTTTTAAAATTAATTGCTCTTGGATATGCAGAATAGCCAGCAAGCAAAATTAGAGGCTTAACTTCCATAGCTTGTTTTTCTATTGCGTCATAATCCAAAAGACCTGTTTCTTTGTCTACTGTGTATGAGTAACTATCAAACATACGTGCAGAAAGATTTTGGCGATAACCGTGGGTTAGGTGTCCTCCTGAATAATAATCTAAGCCCATAAGTTTTTGATTGCCAAGTTTAGCTCTCAGTTCTGCCCATTGTTGGTCTGTAAGGTTAGAAAGATTTGTTTCCCCAAGTTTTTCACATTCTGGTAGCTCAATTTTTGCATTCAAAATTGCCCAGTATGCAACAAGATTAGCGTCTGCACCGGAGTGTGGCTGAACATAGGCGTGTTCAGCACCAAATAAGGCTTTTGCTTCTTCTGCTGCAACAGATTCTACGGCGTCCACGTTTTCGCAACCACCATAATAACGGTGTTCAGGGTAACCTTCTGCATATTTATCTGTGAGTAAATTCCCCATTGCTGCTTGTACATTAAGTGAGCAGTAGTTTTCGCTAGCAACCAATTTAAGGTGTGCTCTTTGAGTTGCAAGTTCTTTTACAACAGAAGCTGCAATTTCTGGAGCAACTGTAGCAACTTCTTGAAGGTTTGCTACATAAGCAACCATGGCAGCATTGATTTTTTCTGGTTTTGTAGTTGAAAGATATTCTTGTAATGGTGTAGACATATTTTCTCCTGTTGAAATTCTATTCAAAAGTGTTTTAATGATATCGTTTTGCAGTAATAATTTCAAGTCTGAAAAAAATAGTTCTTTTTTGAATTATATTTGTTGACAAATAATATGTTTAGTTGGTATTTTAAAAATATACTAACTTTTGAGGTGATGAAGATGAACAAAAAAAATTTTATTGTGACCGCTGTTCTCCTGCTTGTTTGTGCTACAGGTGCATTTGCATTTAGCATTGGAGTTCAAGGAGGAGGCTCTTTTACTGGTGGAAGTAGTGTAGGTGCAGGGGCTGCGATAACATTTAAATTGGATTCCTCTCCGCTAGTTTTTGCAGCTGATTTAGATTTTGGTGATGGGTTTGCTGTTGGTCTGTCTGCTGACTATTGGTTTCTCAATGACAATATTGTAGGACCGCTGAATTATTTTATTGGTGTGGGTGCTGGTTTTACTATTGGTGGTTTTAACGATGATTTGTTGTTGAATATGGCTGTTCGTGTGCCGATTGGGTTGAATCTATTTTTGGTTGATGGAATAATTGAGCCATATATTCAGATTGTACCAATGCTTTCAATTCCGATTATGCCTAATTTTGATTTGCGTTTTGTAGGTGCAGCAAATCTTGGTATTAGATTCTGGTTCTAGTTTTTAATTATATGATAGACAAAAAATACCACCAAAGTTGTCAAAACAATTTGGTGGTATTTTTTATTTTGCCTGCAAAACCTTTAATGCTGAAGGTAGTTCATATTCATCGTAAAGTTTAAAGGCAGCTTCTGTAACTTCTTCTGTAGTTGGAATCCATGGGTACTTCTGCCTAAGTTCTGCTGCACACTGGGGAACAAAACCTTTTGATTTTTCCATAGCGATGTTGTAGTCGTTAAAAAAAACAGTTGCTTCATAATCAGTTTGCCTGTTTTCCCGATTAATATCTGTTACGTACCACCTATCTCTTTTGTATTCCATTGTGACAGTATCGTTGAATGAATATACAGTTATAAATTCTGTTTCGTCAGCTTGAACATAGTAGTAAGTAGCATTAAAAAAAACTTTTTCTCCAGAAGTAAGGATTTTCCCATTTTCCTGAGTTATGGGTTCAGGTTTTTCTGCCTTAGTATAGGGGAAAAAATTAGGCGTGGTAGCTATACCGTCAATTTTTAAATTTGTCAATCCTGATATCCATAAGGATTTATCGCCAAAGTAAAGCCATTTTGCTGGTGAAAAAGTTTTTTCATTTTCTTCAAAACTTTCTCTTACTCTAGAAGTAATATACATACTTGAAATTGAATCAATGAACCTTGTTGTTCCTGTGGTTTTGCATATAATTTGCAAAAGTTTTACATCCAAGGTGTCAATTCCTGTGTAAAGTGCTCTACAAGTCTGAAACGAGTTTAGACCTTTGGTAGTGTAGTTTTCAAGACTATCCCTATAACTAACAATTCCAATTATAACAAAGGCGATGACCACTGCTGAGGCAATTTTAATTGCAACATCATGTTTGCGAACAAAACGAATATTTTTTATTCGTTTTTCTTGTTTTTTTGCAAATTCTTTCTTTTGCTCAAGTACAGTAGCAATTTTTTCTGCCGATGACACTGGTATTTTAATTAATTCAGGAGGAATTGCTACGCAGGGTTCTGTTGTACGCTGCACACGGACAGATTTTGTATTCCTTTTGGCTATTCGGATAGCACTTTGGCGTTGTAGGTTTCTGTTTACGAAAAGTGCTAGTTCTTCGGAAACACCTGGTGCCGATAGTTGCAATGGAATAAAGTTTTTATCAAAATAGTCTTCATGGCGACGTTCTGTAATTTCTGTAGGGTAGGGAAGAACGTCTGCCGTACATCGGTAAGCATATACTGCTTCTGTAAATCGAAGACCTTCAATTTGGTTTAGCCCCGGATTTATCCAGCAACCTAATAAAGATGAATACCTTTGTTGTTGAAGCCTTTCCGCGGCTCTTGTAAAAAGTGTTTGTGGTAAAAACAGAATACTACCATCTTTTGCAATTAATGTACCGCCAGGTCCTATTTGCGGTAAATTAATTCCTTGATTAATGGCAGATTCAATGGCAGAAATCACAAGTTTAACAGCTTCGATTGCCTGTTGGTGTTCTTGATTTGTTTGATACTCAAATAAATCAATTAAGGGTGTACCATTGAACCTTTGTCCAGCGACCTGTATTAAACCTTGGTTTTCTCTGGTTTCAGTAAAAAACCAAGGTTTGAAAGTAAAAGTTTTTTGTTGGTCATCATTTACAGGTTCAGCAATCCACCCCTTTTCTTCAAGAAATGATGTCAACTTTGCCTGAGCAAAATCCCTTGGTTGAGTATTCATTTCAAGAAAAAGTAATTCTTCATCTTGGTGCAATATGCTAACCGATGTCTTTTTCATCAATATCTACCATCTGAGTCGTATAAATATTTGAAGTAGTCCATATTTGTACTTAAAGTTGCGTCAAATTTAGGCATAGTGTTTTTATATGATTCCATAGTTTTCCAGAATTCATAGAATTCAGGATCTTTAGAATATGCCTCTGCGTAAATACGGCTAGCTTCTGCATCTGCTCGACCTTTTTCTTCTTCTGACTTACGATAAGCTTCAGACTGAATAGTTAGTTTTTCTTTTTCAAGACTACCAAGGATATCTGCCTTTTGTGCCTCTCCCCAAGAACGATAAGCCTGTGCAACCTGATTACGTTCTTTTATCATGCGATTGTACACGCTTTCTGTAAGTTCGTCGGAATATTTTATTTGTCTTGGTACAATGTCGATAAGTTCTATTCCGTATTCATCCATCATTTTGCGTGCTTCTGTTGCCATTTCGTTACTAAGTTGGCGACGACCTTTGCTTACAGATTCTAACTCTGCGTTATTATTTATTAGTGATGCAATTTGTGCAGAATCTTCTACTTCGCTAGAAATAGATGGATCTGTAGCGTTTCTCTGGTTTATGATATTTGAACTGCGTACTACCTCTGCTAAAGGATTTTGAGTAATTACCGTACGTGTTGCAGAATCAATTATATCACTTAAGCGATTATATGCGGCATCCAGTGTTTTAAACGATTGGTAAAAACGACCTGGATCAGAAATTCGCCAACGACTTGTAGTATCAACAATTATGAATTGGTTTTCCTTGGTTGGAATCCGCTGAGGATCCCCATCAAGTGAAAGAATTCGCTTAGGATAGTCTGTAACCACATCAATTATGGGAATACGCATATAAAGCCCCCCCTCTGTTCGTGTGTTTACAATTTGACCAAATCTAGTTACAACAGCTTGATGTCCTTCGTTTACAATGTAAAATGGACCAAGCAAAAGAAATGCAATTAAAACTACAACTACAACAGCTAATGAAATCCATATTTTTTTCATTATTGCGTTCCTCCTGTCAAAGTTTTTATGGGTAACACATTTTCTAGCTGCCCATCTATAAGTGTAGAATTGTCAAGAGAATTAAACACTTCTTCCATAGTTTCAATGTAAAGTCTTTCTCTTGTTACAGAGGGAGCCTTGCGATACTCTTCGTATACAGAATTAAAACGAGCAACATCACCCATAGCTTTATTTACTCTTTCTGCAGCATAACCTTGAGCTACTTGAATTTGCTTATCAGCTTCACCCTGAGCCCTAGGAATTTCGGAGTTGTAAGCTTCTCTTCCTTCGTTGATAAAGCGATTCATGTCTTGAATAGCTTTGTTTACATCTTCAAAAGCTGCTTGAACTGCTGTTGGCGGAACAATGTTCTGTAATCTAACTGCAAGTATATTTATTCCAAGTCCAAACTGATCAAAATTTTCATTCATAAGTCCTAGTGCTTGAGCTTCTATTGCAGAGCGCTCGCTACCCATTACATCAAGGATGGCTCTGTCGCCAACTAACATATTTATTACAGATTGGGAAATGTCACGGATTGTTTTTGTTCTGTCTTGCACATTAAATTGCCATGCCGCTGGGTCAACAATACGATATTGAATAATCCATTCCACATCTACGATATTTAAATCGCCAGTAAGCATAGTAGATTCCTCAGTTATGCCGTTTTGGTATTGATTAACTGTTCCAGATTTCAGTGTCTTAAAACCAAACTGTTCAGTTTGTACAACTTGAGTTGGAATGTTGTAGTTACGATCAATGCCAAAAGGTAGTTTAAACTGCAATCCTGGTCCAACAGTTTTAACATATTTGCCGAATCTTGTTATTACAGCTTGCTCTGTGGCGTCTACCACAAAAAAACTACTACCAAGTGCTACAAGTAGTACAATAACAAAAAATGCCATTATAACTAGAGTAGGTGTAAACTTAAATTTTTTAGAAGAATTACGAGTTTCTTCCATACCAGTATAACCTCCGTATTATTTATAATTCTAAAATACTAAGATACAAGTATTAATACAAGTGATAATACCGTTTTTCTTTATGTTTATCTATGGGAATGGTAAATTTTTTTCTCATATCTATTCACAAAAGACCGATATTATAATAGAATACTTGGGGAGGCTTTGTATGGACTTTTGAAGATTTTTCTTCGGTCTAAATACAATGATATGTTATGATAGAAGTAACACGCCTTGATGGAAAAAAATACTGGCTCAATCCTCATCAGATAGAGTCTATAGAATGTAACCCTGATGTTACACTGTGTATGCTTTCTGGCAAGTTTATTGTTGTCAAAGATTCCCCAGAAGAAATAATCACTCGCATTGTTGAATACCGCCGCCGTATTGGGGCTTTTAAAAATGAAGAGTAGGACGGTAGTATAGGAGTTTTTTTATGGATATAGCAACAATAATCGGTTTGGTTGGTGGTGTAGGCTGTATTATAATGTCAGTTATTACTTCTGGTGGTACTATGATGGGTATCATAGATATACCGTCAGTTTTTATGACCATCGGTGGTTCCTTTTGTGCTTTGTTGATTGTTGCTCCCCTTAAAGATGTTATCACCACTTTGCAGGTTATGGGAAAGGCCTTTAAGATTCCAGACTTTGGTGAAAAGACATTGGTTCAAAACATGGTTGCCCTTTCAGAAAAAGCCCGCCGCGAAGGTATTCTTGCCTTGGAAGAAGGGCTTGAAGACTTGGACGATGAGTTTATGAAGACTGGGCTTCGTCTTGTTGTTGACGGTACCGACGGTGCAATCATCCGTTCCATAATGGAAAGCGAAATGGGGCAGGTTGAAGCTCGCCACATGAACTATATCGGTATTGTAAACCAGTGGGCAGGTTATGCGCCTGGATTTGGTATGATTGGAACCGTTCTTGGTCTTGTAGGTATGTTGAATAACCTTGAAGATAAATCTTCTCTTGGTCCCAACATGGCTGTTGCTCTTATCACTACGCTGTACGGTTGTCTTTTGGCAAACTGGATTTTGGGTCCTATTGGTCAAAAGCTTTCCGGACAAAACAATAAAGAGATGCGTACAAAAGAAATGATAATAGAAGGTGTTCTTTCCATTCAGGCAGGTGACAACCCTCGAATTCTGGCGATGAAACTTTTGACTTATCTTGATCCAAAATCCAGAAAAGCCATAGAGGCGGACGTATTGAAGGATTAACGGGGGAACGGATATGGGAAGAAAAAAGCGAGAGGCTGCCGGTGCGTCCTCTGCATGGCTGAACAGTTATGGCGACATGATTACGCTGATGCTTTGCTTCTTTGTAGTGTTGTACAATCCTACAGAAGTGGATGCAGTTCAGCTTGCCGCCTTGACAGCTTCTTTGCAGGGAGACCCTAATGCTGGAGGTCAATCCTTGTCTGCCGGACGTTTGGCTGACTTGGGAAATAATATTAATACGTTACCTGCCATGGAAAAAGGTAAGTCTTTGGGATTGGCGGTAAAAAGAGCAATAAGTTTGTTTGCTCCAGACGTAAAAACTAATAAAATTACTCTTTCAAGTGACGAAAGAGGATTGGTGATTACTCTTGCGGCAGATTCTTTTTTTGCACCTGGTAGTGCAGAACTTAATATAGACGAAACTAGAGATACTTTGCTTAGAATAGCTCAGTTTCTTTCTTCTGATGAACTGAAAGATAGACGGTTTCGTATAGAAGGACATACCGACAATACTGCGGTTTCTGGTGAAGTATTCCCAAGTAATTGGGAGCTTTCTACAGCACGAGCAACAAATGTGTTGCATTTTTTATCAGATTTTGGCGTAGACGAAAAACAGTTTTCGGTTGCCGGTTATGCTGATACTCGTACTAAGGTTTCCAATGATACGGCGGAAGGTAGAGCATATAATCGCCGTGTGGATATAATTATTCTGGACGAAGGTCATTTTTAATGATACTATAAAAAAGGAAGGTTTGTATGGCTGATGATGATTTAGGATTTGATGATAACAGCGAAGGTTCTGCTGGTTCTGAAAAAAAATCAAAAGGTCTTGGAGGTTTGCTACCTTCTTTGTTGAAGTGGGTTGCAATAATTTTAGGTGCAATTATTTTGATTGTTACTGTTGTAATTATCACAATGAATGTTGTTGGTGGAAATACTTCTGGTCAGACTGCAATTCCTACTTCACAAGAATATGTAGGAAAAAGAGAGGTTTTAGACTGGTATCAATCATTGGGTTCAATAAGTACTAAAACCTCAGATGATATACCAGCCAG
>JAGARN010000010.1 GCA_017622235.1 Spirochaetaceae bacterium
ACATATAAGGTTGAATCAACAGATTCAAAGATGAGATTTAACATAAGAGTGATAAGCGTTCGGGTGAATAATACAAGTTCATACACAACGATAGTAAACGAAACAGTAAACAAAGTTGTTGGTTCTGTTAATGCTACGTCTGTGCGTTCTAGTGTACCAACAAATGCTAATGCAACAACTAAAACATCTGTTACTCCTCAACTGCAAACTTCAACAACGAACACCTCTACCTCGTCAGTTGCAACAGTTCCATCGGGAATTAATATATTTGAACAAGCGTACTGTTGGGTTCATAGTGGATCCAAGGGGCAGGTTAATATAAAAAGAAGTTTTCTTTCCCATGATGGTAAAAACTTTGTTGCTTTGAATTTTAATGGTTTTACTGGTTCACATAGAACAGATTGGAGCGATTGGACTGAAGCTCAGTCTAATCCAGTTTATGTTTCTGCATTAAAATCAACACTATCTGAAACCAGAGGCATAACATTTAAAGCAAAGGGTGATGGAAAGCCATACACAATTATTTTTAGAAGAACGTTTTCAAATGGCACTTTTTGTGATTATCGCTACGATTTTAGTACAAAAACAACAAGGATAATAGAAGTAGAAATTCCATATTCAAAACTTAAATGGCAATCTTATTCTACTAAAGCAGAATTTGACATTAATTTAGTTGACACAATTATCATAAAATACAATCCATCAACACCGCCTGTTAACGAACGCTTCGATTTAACCATTTTTGATGTTGAATTGTATTAATTGTAATGCAAAGTGATTTGATTGTTTCCAACAAACTGAGAAAATGACTTCGTAGCTTTACGTGTTTTTACGCTTTTAAATATTCTACGAGGGGGTCAAGATATTTTTTGTCAGCGATGTCGTAGGAACTGCTCATCATTTTTACGGCTTCTTTGTCGATTTCCCTTAAATCCTTTTTTTTGGAAAGGGATTTTACGAACATCTTCATCATTAGCCTGTAAATCGGCTTCATGTTTTCGTAGTTGAATCCACCTGGGCAATAAAAAACCTTTGCGATTTTCTTTTCTTCTTCTGTAAGCATTACGTCCAAGGCTTTGGGAATATCGGGGCTTTCCATTGGACTTCCGCCAGTTGCCCACAAGGCTAATTTTTTGCCTGCTGCAGCCCAAGAAGGCATTTTTTCTTTGAACCACTTTACTCCGTTTATTTGGGCGGCACAAAGCCAACCGCCATAGACATATGAGTCATAAGGGTCAAGGTTCTGTTTTTTTGCTTCTTTCAACGTAAAAACTTTTGCGTTTTCGCCTAGTTTTTCTTGCAGCCAAAAAGCGTATTTTTTTGTAAACCCGGTTTCCGAGCTATAAATAATCGCAGTTTTCATAAATCCTCCAAAATATATTATCTATTATGCGTCGATTTCTTCTAGCAAATTGTTTACGATGAATTCCCTGCGGCTGGGGGTGTTCTTTCCCATGTAGAATTCCAGTAAAGATGGAACTTCTTTCAGTGCCTTCACTTCCACCGGAACAAGGTGCATGTCCTTGCCTATGAACTGTCCGAATTCCTTGGAACCTATTTCTCCAAGTCCCTTGAATCGGGTGACTTCCACGCCGTTTCCCAAAGATTTCATCTCTTTGTCACGTTCGGCTTCGGTGTAACAGTAGCGTGTTTCTTTTTTGTTGCGCACCCGAAAAAGCGGAGTTTCCAGAATGAAAACCCTGCCAGAAGTGACAAGTTCTTCAAAATAACCCAGAAAAAAAGTGAGCATGAGGTTACGAATATGGAAGCCGTCGTTGTCGGCATCGGTGGCGATTATGATTTTGTCATAGCGGAGGCCTGAAATATCGTTTTCTATGCCTAAAGCCATCATCAGGTTGTAGAGTTCTTCGTTCTTGTAGATTTCTGCCCGTCGTTTGCCAAACATATTCAACGGCTTTCCACGCAAACTAAAAATTGCTTGGGTCATGGGGTCTCGGCAGCCCACCATGGAGCCAGAAGCAGAATCTCCCTCTGTAACGAAAATCATGGAATTAGCTCCTTTGGCTTCTCCAAGGTGATATTTACAGTCCTTTAACTTTGGAATGTTCAGCGAAATTTTCTTTGCCGCTTCTTTTGCTTCTTTTTTTACAGCGTTCAGTTCTGTACGAAGTTTTTCGTTTGCCGTTATTTTTTGTTCCAAGGCCTTTGCGGAGTCCGGATTGCGGTGAAGCCAATCGTCAACTGCGGATTTTGTTTCGTTCACAATCCATGAACGTATGTCTGTGTTGCCCAGCTTGTTTTTTGTCTGGCTTTCAAACACGGGTTCTTTTATCTTTACGAGTAAAGCTGCCGCCATGCCTTCTCGTACGTCTTCACTTTTGAATTGCTTGCGAAAAAACTCGTTCACGCCTTTCAAAAATCCTTCCTTGAAGGCGGAAAGATGGGTTCCGCCGTCGCTGGTTTCCTGCCCATTGACGAAAGAAAAATATGTTTCCCCGTATGCGTTTGAGTGGCTTACGGCAAATTCCATGCGTTCGCCCTTGTAGTAGCCGACGGGGTAGAGGGAAGTTTCGTCTATTTCGCTGTTGAGCAAGTCTAAAAGTCCGTTTTGGCTTACATATTCTTGTCCGTTGCAGACAAGTTTTAATCCTGTGTTCAAATATGCGTAGTTCCAAAGGCGTTTTTCTACAAATTCCATGTTGAATTTGTAACTGCCAAAAATTTCTGTATCCGGTTCAAATTCTATGAAAGTTCCGTCTGCAACACCGGCTTTTGTTTTGCCCGTTCTTTGTGAAACCAATTTTCCTCGCTCGAATACGGCTTCTGCACATTGCCCTGAGCGAACCGACAAAACTTTGAAATAAGAAGAAAGTGCGTTTACCGCCTTTGTTCCAACGCCGTTAAGTCCAACGGAAAACTGAAATACGTCGTCGTTGTATTTTGCTCCGGTATTGATTATGGAAACACATTCAACTACTTTGCCCAAAGGAATTCCTCGGCCGTAATCCCGGACTTTTACGCGGTTTTCTGTTATGTCAATCATAACTCTCTCGCCGTTTCCCATGATGAACTCGTCCACGGCGTTGTCTATTACTTCTTTCAAAAGGATGTAAATTCCGTCATTGCGGTTAGAACCGTCGCCTAAGCGACCTATATACATTCCAGAACGCAGCCTGATGTGTTCCAAAGGACTTAAGGTCTGGATTTTGGATTCGTCATATA
Source organism: Spirochaetaceae bacterium (assembly GCA_017622235.1). Lineage (GTDB taxonomy): Bacteria > Spirochaetota > Spirochaetia > Treponematales > Treponemataceae > Treponema_F. The sequence continues at coordinate 3,184 of JAGARN010000010.1, forward strand.
CGATTTTTTTCTTCTCACCCATGGGAAATATTATAGCAAAAATTATGAAAACAGCCAAGGCATATTATAGGTAGCTTTATATTTGATGAAATACTGCACGCATAGTATGTTGAACAAAAAAAACGCCCCCCATAAAGTGCAGCACACACAGGCGGGAAATGCCACTATTCCATCTATCTATGCCCCGTGGAAAGCACCGACCGCCGTGCGAATAAAAATTGGAAGCCGCACATGGAATGAAGCTGTAGAAACAGCCGGGGAAGGCAAGTGGAGAATGAATCACAGTGTTGTATAAAAGATACAGCACTTGTTACAAGGTCTGTATTGGTGTATAATGAACGAAATATTACGTAATGAGGTTTATATGAAAAAGCGTGCTCTTATTAGTGTTTTTGTTAAAGACGGGGTTTTAGATTTAGCAAAGTTTTTAGCTGATCAACAGTGGGAAATTCTTTCCACAGGGGGAACAGCAAAACATCTAACAGAAAACGGTGTTCCTGTAACAGATGTAAGCCAAGTTACTGGTTTTCCGGAGTGCCTTGACGGACGGGTTAAAACCTTGCACCCCAAAATTCATGCAGGAATCCTTGCAATTAGAGATAATGCAGAACACATGAAAGCTATTGCCGATTTAGGCGTTGAACCCATTGATTTGGTTTGCGTAAACCTCTATCCTTTTTTTGAAAAAGTGCAGGCACGTCTTTCGTTTGAAGACACCGTTGAATTTATCGATATTGGTGGTCCAACGATGATTCGAGCCGCGGCAAAAAACTGGCAGGACGTTCTTGTTCTTACAGACCCAGCCGACTATGCCGAAGCAATGGAAGAAATTAAAACAGGCGACAAAAACTTGGCATTGCACCGCCGCCTTGCAGGAAAAGTATTCAATTTGACCAGTGCCTACGATGCTGCAGTTTCCCGGTTTATGATGAACGGAATGGATAATATAGTGAAAGAAGACGGCACGGAAATATTTAATCCAGAACTTCCAACTTATTACGATATGTCTTTGGTTAAATCCCAGGATCTTCGCTACGGAGAAAACGGTCACCAAAAAGCCGCCCTTTATCTTACAGCAGACAGAAAAGGTGCCTTTGGCGGAATGAAACAGTTGCAAGGCAAAGAACTTTCCTACAATAATATTCGGGATTTGGATGTGGCATGGAAAGCCGTCTCTGCGTTCAACCGCTTTGTAAAAAACGCTGCAAGTGTTTCTGGCACGGATTATTCTGCTTACCAAGGAATCATTTGCGGAAAGAATGCCGATGGAACAAAAGCCGCTCCTGAAGGCAAACAAAGCAAAGTGTCTTTTGAAGCGGCAAGCAACAGCGTTTTTACCGTGGCGTTAAAGCACAACACTCCTTGCGGAGCGGCTCTTGGCAAAACACCTCTAGAATCTTACATAAAAACATACAACTGCGACCCTGTTTCTATCTTTGGCGGAATTGTAGGTTGTAGCTCTGTAATTGACAAAGAAACCGCAGAAGAAATGAATAAATGCTTTTTGGAAGTAATTGTTGCTCCTGGATTTACGGACGAAGCCCTGGAAGTCCTTGCTGCAAAGAAAAACGTCCGTGTTGTTCTTGCAGAAGTTGAAGCTGACGAGGACTGGGACTGCATGGCTGTAGACGGCGGACTTTTGGTTCAAAACCGTGACAATGAATTATTCAGCAAATGGGATATTGTTACAAAATCAAAGCCCACCCAAGAACAAATTGATGAAATGGCTTTTGGCATGACAGTCGCAATGTTTGCAAAGTCCAACGCAATTCTTGTTGTAAAGGACAAGGCCGCCATTGGAATTGGTTGCGGTCAAACAAACCGCATTTGGGCTACAGAACAGGCTTTGGAGCGAGCAAAGGCTGTCACAGATGCCGCAGGTAAAGAAAACGCAGAAGTCCTTATTAGCGATGCATTCTTTCCTTTTGCCGACTGCGTGGAAAAAGCCGCCCAGTTCGGAATCAAGGCTATAGTTCAACCTGGTGGTTCTATACGTGACCAAGAATCCATAGATGCATGCAACAAACATGGAATCGCAATGGTGTTCACAGGAACACGTCACTTTAAACACTAAGGGGTCGTTAAATGCTGTACCATCTTGCGTCCTTATTTATGGGGACATTCGGACCAGCACGACTTTTACAGTCATATGCAGTATTAATTGTTGTTGCTTTGTATTTAGGTTTTACATTAACCTCGTTGTTGTTGCCTAAGTTTTATAAGCATTTACCTCATGACCGTGGTAGAGAATTTACTCCGACTCCGGAGGCGGCAAAAGGCAAACCCACCGGTGCTGGTGTGGTGTTTATCACTTTTTTTGTGTTGCTTGTTGCACTTATTGTTCCCTTAGACGGTTTGCAAGTATGTATTATCGCTTTAACTTGGGTTACAATGCTTACGGGTTATTTGGATGACCGTAGTACAAAAAGTTGGGGGGAATATTTAAAAGGTGCTCTTGACCTTGTGATTTGCCTTGTTGCAGCTTTAATTTTATATTATTTTCTTTCAAAAGGTAACCCTGATGGAAAATTACATTTTTGGTTGCCTTTTACATCCAAAAACATAACCATAGCACCTTGGCTTTATATTTGTATAACTACAATAATGTTGTGGCTTTCAATAAACACCACAAATTGTACAGACGGAGTGGACGGACTTTCTAGTACATTGGTTTTGATTGCTTTAATCACCATGGGGTGTATTTTTTACTTTATTATTGGTCATAAAGAAATTTCTGCATACCTTTTAGTTCCTCATTTGCCGGATGGTGCTAGCTGGGCTGTTATGATTTTTTGTTTAGCAGGAATTTTAATGGGTTATTTGTGGCATAATGCTTTTCCAAGTTCTGTTTTAATGGGAGATGCAGGAAGCCGAGCTTTAGGATTTTTTATCGGGGTTTGCGTTATGGTAAGTGGGAACCCTTTCCTAATTTTAGCAACGTCTTCGATAATTTTTGTTAATGGCGGAATGGGACTAATAAAAGTTTGCCTTATGCGTTTTTTTAAGATTAAAGTGTTTCAAAAGATTCGATTTCCATTACATGATCATATGCGACACAACCATAACTGGTCTCCAACTCAAGTATTACTTAAGTTTATGATTATGCAAATTCTGATAACAATAGCATTGGTGGGAATACTTTTCAAAGTTAGATGATATTATAAAACCACAAATATAAAAAAAAGCTGTCTTATAAAGTTTAAACTTTTAAGACAGCTTTTTGTTTTAGTTGCAAAATATACTAAATCAAATTATTTTGCAATTACACGAGCCATTTCCAAAACCTTGTTGGAATAACCCCATTCGTTGTCGTACCATGCACAAACTTTAACAAAAGTTGAGTCAAGTTGGATACCTGCTTTTGCATCAAAAACAGATGTGCGAGCTTCGCCACGGAAGTCTGTTGAAACAACAGCGTCTTCTGTGTATCCGAGGATTCCCTTGAGTTCACCTTCTGAAGCTTTTTTCATAGCTGCACAAATTTCGTCGTATGTACATTCTTTGTTTAGTTCAACTGTCAAGTCAACAAAAGAAACATCAGATGTAGGAACACGAACTGACATACCTGTCAATTTTCCGTTCAAGTCAGGAAGAACTTTTCCTACAGCTTTTGCAGCACCTGTTGAAGAAGGAATCATGTTTTCAAGAATACCACGTCCACCTCTCCAGTCTTTCTTTGAAGGGCCGTCAACAGTTTTTTGTGTAGCTGTTGCAGCGTGGATTGTTGTCATAAGACCACGTTTGATTCCAAAGTTATCATGAAGAACTTTAGACAAAGGAGCCAAACAGTTTGTTGTACAAGAAGCATTAGAAATAATGTCCTGTCCTGCATATGTTTTGTGGTTTACACCATAAACGAACATAGGTGTTGCGTCTTTTGAAGGAGCAGACATGATAACTTTTTTAGCACCAGCTGTGATGTGCTTACGAGCTTTTTCGTCTTCGAGGAACAAACCTGTTGATTCAACTACAACTTCTGCACCAACTTCGTTCCACTTTAAGTTAGCAGGATCCATTTCTGCTGTAAGGCGAATTTTGTTTCCGTTTACAACAAGTGTATTGCCTTCAACTTTTACATCACCTTTGAACCGACCATGAACAGAATCATACTTGAGCATATAAGCTAAGTAATCAGGATCCAACAAATCGTTGATTCCAACAATCTGAATATCATCTGCAAAATTTTGTACTGCGGCACGGAAAACCATGCGTCCAATGCGGCCGAAACCGTTGATACCTACCTTAACCATAGTAAAGCACTCCTAATCAATTTATTATATACAATATACGTCAATGAAGTGTCAGTGTCAAGCCAAAGCAAAACTCTAGCCAAACCAAACTTTAACGGCGACTGTTTTTTGACATAAGCAACATTCTAATAAAGTTGCCCATAGCAACAAGAGCAGACGCTACATAAGTTAATGCCGCAGCAGATAAAACTTTTTTTACGCCTTTCAGTTCTTCTTCTGAAAGAGTACCTGTTCCTGCAAGAATTTTTATCGCTCTATTAGAGGCATTGAATTCAACTGGCAAAGTTACGATATAGAACAAAACCGATGCCGCAAACAACAAAAGTCCTATGCTCACTAAAATGCCCCAGCTTAGTATGATTCCAGCTATTGCTAACCAAGGACCTGCCGCAGAGCCGATGTTTGCTACAGGGACAAGCATACTTCGCAAAACTAATGGACCGTAGTTTGTTGCATGTTGAATGGCGTGACCTGTTTCATGAGCTGCAACACCAACTGCCGCTATTGTAGGTTGCCCATAGACACTGTCTGAAAGCCGTAAAACTTTTTCGTTGGGGCTGTAATGATCTGTAAGGTCGCCAGATACACGCCCTAATTTTACATCTGATATGTTGTTTGCTTTTAAAAGATATGCTGCAGCTTGTGCACCTGTAATACCCCTAGCATTTGTTTGCTTAGAGTATTTAGAAAAAGTTGATTTAACTTTAAATTGTGCCCATACAGAAAGTAACAAAGCCGGAACGACAAAAATAAGGTAATAAATGTCCACGAAATCCTCCTTACTTCTACAATATACACAACTTACTTTAAAGATACTAGGCGATAACAAAATTTTTTTTTATAATATACATGGTGGAAGTTATTTTATGTCTGCAATAATTTTCTTTTCTTTGCTATTTTTAGGAATTATACTTTTTTCTCTTGTTGTGGGAATTATTATATTTGTAAGAATGTTTGTTCACAATAAAAACGATGGTTCATTGGAACCAGATGTTGTAAAAAAATCTCTTGAGCAAATGAAACAGTCTGTTCCTGGAACTAAGTTGCAGGGTGTTAAGATGCAAGGAACGCCACATCTTTCGTCTCATATAAACGACAAAAAAATAATGATTCCTTTGTTAGAAGCAAAGTTGCGTTGGTTTAATCGTTTGCAAAGAAAAGAAATAGAACAAATAACAATTCGAGGTACTTTTGGAAAAAAACTTTGGGGAAATTTTATTCCATCTGCAAATAAAAAATCAAACTTTACGGTTCTTCTTGTTCACGGTTACACAGATTCTGCTGCAGGAATGGCATACTTAGCAGAAGAATACGAAAAACTTGGCGTATCTGTACTAGCGATAGATTGTCGAGCTCATGGTTATTCAGAGGGGAACATTATTACTCTTGGGTATACGGATGCAAAAGATGTTGCATTGTGGCTAGATTATTTGCAGAGCCATGTTGGTGGAAAAATAATTTTGCATGGTGTTTCTATGGGAGGTGCTGCGGTAATACAATCGCTTGTGCAGAAGAAAACAATATGTAATGCTCAGCATATAGCATTTGCGGTGGCAGATTGTAGTTTTTCTTCCGCAAAGAAAGTATTCAAATCACAGACTGCTATATTCTTAGGAAACTCAGTGTTTCAAAAGGTTCTTTCCTACTTAATAATACAAAGTGTTTCTCTAATTAATTTTTTTGTTTGCGGTTTTACGCTAGGACAGAATTCGCCAAAGAAAGCACTTAAACAAAGGGCGAAATTTGCAACTTCTAAAATACCTTTACTTTTTTTTCATGGTAAAGATGATAGTTTTATAAGTTGTGATGCTGCATATGAATTACTAGAAGTTGCAAAAGAAAATGCCACACTCACAATAATCGAGGAAGCCCCACATATTGGTAGTTATTTTTATGCTCCTAAAGATTATATGCAGAAAATTAGCGGTTTAATTTCTAGTGAATAAAAAAAACCGCACCGCTAAAGGAGGAGGAAAAGGCGGCACGGTTTGTACATTTTTTGCTGCTTTATACACAGTTTAATAAATAGAAAAAAAAATGTCAATGCATTGCGTTGCATTTATATGAATTTTTCGCATATGTTGCAAAATAAACGGTTTTTTGCAAAGGTGTACAAATGGAGGTATGGAGTTATAGATGAACATTTTAGAAAAAGGTAAGGAAACATTATTTTCTGTTTTCCCAATAATCATTATTGTTCTAGTTCTTGGTTGCACTGTTGCACCTCTAGGCTCTTCTATGATTATAGATTTCTTAATTGGTAGTTTGTTGCTTATATTAGGGTTGACTCTCTTTTTATTGGGAGTTGATTTAGGTATTTTGCCTATTGGTGAAGCAGTTGGAGCCGCTCTTGTAAAAAAACGTAACCTAGCATTACTTCTTGGGGTGTCTTTTATTACAGGTTTTATTGTAACTGCTGCAGAGCCAGATGTTCAAGTTTTAGCAAACCAAATCAGTACAGTTAGTTCTTCTGTAAATCAAACTCACCTAGTGTTAATGATTTCAGCAGGAATTGGGCTTTTTGTAATGTTGGGTCTTTTGCGGAGTGCTATTTCTCTGCCCCTTAATTTTGTTCTTTTAATTTCATATGTCGCCGTTTTTGCGTTAGCATATTTTACACCACCAGAATTCCTTGCCGTTGCATTTGATTCTGGTGGAGCTACAACAGGCCCAATGACAGTTCCTTTTATAATGGCACTGGGTGTTGGAGTAGCAGCCGTTCGTGGTAAAGATAACGAAAGTTTTGGATTAACAGGTATTGCTTCAGTAGGTCCAATAATGGCAGTTCTGCTGTATGGAATAATATCTAGTGGTAATTCTCAAGAAGTATCCGCTACTGTTGTTGCTACAGAACAAGTTCTACAAAATACATCCGCCTTTTTTCATCTTATTCCAGAAGTTCTGGTTGAAGTTACAAAAGCACTTCTTCCTTTAGTTGTTTTATTTTTTATATTTCAAATTACTCTTGTAAAAATGCCACCGCATAAAGTTGCACAAATGGTCAAAGGTTTAATATATAGCTTTATAGGTTTGGTTTTATTTTTGATGGGGGTAAAAGGCGGTTTTATGCCGGCTGGTACAAAACTAGGTGAACTTCTTGGTGAACTCAATATGAATACACAAGGATTCAATGTGTATTCACTTTTGCTCGTAGGAGTTGGTGCAATTTTAGGAGCTGTTGTTGTATGTGCTGAACCGGCTGTTTGGGTTTTAACAGATCAAGTTGAACAAGTTTCTGGTGGTACTGTAAAACGTAAAATGTTGCTTTCTGCACTTTCTATGGGAGTTGCTTTTTCTATTGCACTTTCTATGGTACGTGTAATTGTTGGTTTTAGTATATGGTGGTATATTATTCCAGGATATGCTTTGGCCCTTGGACTAACATTCTTTTGTCCAAAAATGTTTACTGCCATAGCATTTGATTCAGGTGGTGTAGCATCTGGTCCAATGACATCAACTTTTATTTTAGCATTTACCCTAGGAGTTTCAGCAGCTTGTGGTGGAAATCCTATAACAGATGCCTTTGGTGTTATTGCTTTAGTTGCTATGATTCCGCTTATTGCTATTCAATTAGTGGGTATAATTTACCGAAAAAAAATTAACAACCTAGGAGATTCTTTATGAAAGCATCCTTGATTATTTCAATCGTTCCCCACAATGAAGGGGAAAAGATAACTTCTATTCTCAAAAAAAACGGTGCAACGGGAAGTTCGATTTTAATGGGAAGAGGAACTGCTGAAAATTCATTTCTTTTACTTTTAGGAATCGGCGACACTTCAAAAGATATAGTTTTAACATTAGTTCCTAGTGCAAAAAAAACACATCTTATAGAAGTGCTTGCAACGCAAACAAAAGCATTTCGTCACCACTATGGTATCGTATTTGCCACAGATGCAGACTGGATTTTCCCAGAAAATACAAATCAATCTTGTACGGAGGAATTAATTATGGCAGAAAAAAAACATAAACTTATAACTGTAATATTGAATAAGGGCTTTGCAGATGATGCTATGGCAGCAGCTAGAAAAGTTGGTGCTGGTGGCGGTACAATTATTCACGCTAGAGGAACAGCAAAAGAAGAAGACGTTTCTTTTATGGGTATAAAACTTGTTCCTGAAAAAGAAACACTAATGATTTTAGTTGAAAAAGAAAAGACTGAGCAGGTAATTCAAGCTATTCGAGATTTGCCCTGTCTAAAAGAACCTGGTAGTGGAATAATTTACAGTCAAGATGTTGATAGTTTTACTGGATTAGGGCACCAAGCAGAAAAATAATGGAGAATCAGCCACTAAATAAACAACTTATAGCAGATCATATTGAGCAAATTGGCATATTGAAAAAAAAAGATGGATTTACCATAGAAAAAATTCATCTTTTTGAATCAATAGATTCAACAAATACATTTGCAAAACAGTTTGCACAAAATGTGGAACCGCTTTTAGATACCGAAGGAATTCTTACTCAGGAAGGACACAAAATTCAGGGTTCAGTTTTTATTGCAGAAGAGCAAACAGCTGGGCGTGGTCGTATAGGACGTAGTTTTTTTTCGCCGAAAGGCACGGGGCTTTACTTTTCAATTATTTTTGTGGCTAATGGAGGTATAAAAAAGCCCGCCCTTATAACGGCAGCCGCAGCTGTTGGCGTTTGTCGTAGCTTAAATCAATGTTTTAATATTTACCCTAAAATAAAATGGGTAAACGATTTATTTTTGCAAGAAAAAAAAATCGGTGGCATCTTAACAGAGGGTGTCATTTCTACAAATAATTCATTTGTACAAGCTGCAATAATTGGTGTTGGATTAAACATTTGTACTGCAAAAAAGGATTTTCCTACAGATGTTGCCAATGTGGCAGGAAGTCTTTTTTCTGTAGATGGTTCAGATATAAATCGTAATTTTTTGGCAGCTTCAGTTGCATCAAATGTGTATCAATGTGTAGCAGAAAGTTTTTTGGGCAATGCAAATATAATTGATGAATACAGAAAACATTCGCTATTTAATAAAGGGCAAATATTAACAATTTTTCCTGTTGCAACAAGCCCCAAAAATGCTTACAAAGCAATTTATGAGGGGGTAGACCAAGAAGGAAGGTTGAAAATTACTCTTCTTGAAAACAAAAAAAAACAAGTTCTTTCATCTGGTGAAGTATCCTTACATTCTGAGCACTTCACGAATTAATGAGAGGGTTGATATTATTTTGAAAATTATGTAGTATATCGCAAAATATAACTATAAACTTTGCCCCATTACGTTTGGACTCGTGTTGTGTGCAAGAGGATTAGATTTATGGAAGAAATCATTACATTCGAAGACTTGGGGCTGGACGAAATTTCCCTAGAAGCTGTTTCTAAAAAAGGTTTTGAAAACCCTTCGCCCATTCAAATTCTAGCGATTCCTAGGTTGTTAGAGGGCGATGCTAATGTTATTGCAAAAGCACGAACAGGAACAGGAAAAACAGCTGCCTTCGGTTTACCCCTATCACAAAAAATACGAACAGACACTGGTAAAATTCGAGCATTAGTTCTTGCACCCACAAGGGAACTGGCATTGCAAGTTTGCAAAGAAATAGACTCTCTTCACTCAGGGCAATATCCTAGATGCACAGCTGTTTACGGTGGTCAAGGTTATGGCGACCAGTTAAGAGCTTTGAAACGGGGTGTAGAAATTGTGGTGGGAACACCGGGTCGAGTTCAAGATCACTTAGAACGAGGAACCTTAGATATTTCTAAAATTGATTTTTTCATTTTAGACGAAGCAGACGAAATGCTTGATATGGGTTTTATCGAAGACATAGAAGCAATTTTTGCTCAAGCAAATCCCAACTGCCGCATTTTGCTTTTTTCTGCCACAATGCCACAGCCCATTCTTAAGATTGCCACACAGTTTATGGGGGATTACGAAATAGTTGAAGAAGAATCTACTCCAGAAACACCGGTTCTTACGGAACAAAAATATATCTATGTCAGAGAAAAAGATAAATTAGAAGCTATTGTTCGCATAATAGATATTTCGCCAGATTTTTATGGGCTGTTGTTTACTCAAACAAAAGCAGATGCTGATACTTTGACACGTCAGTTAGATGAAAGAGGCTATGAAGTAGCGGCATTACATGGTGATATTTCACAACTTCAGCGTGAAAAAATTCTGTACCGATTTAGGATAAAAAAAACCAGAATTCTTGTGGCAACTGATGTTGCAGCTCGAGGTATAGACATAGAAGGTTTAAGCCATGTAATAAACTATTCGCTACCATTTGACAGTTCAACCTATATTCACAGAATAGGCAGAACGGGTAGGGCAGGTGCAAAGGGTGTTGCAATCACTTTTGTACGTCCAGAGGAACGTCGAAAACTAGAACACTTGAAATTTGCAATAAAAAAGGGAGTGAAAGGTTCTCTCGAAGAAATGCAAATTCCGTCTGTCAAAAAAGTTCTTGAAGCTAAACGCAAGCGACTCTTTGATTCTATGAAAATATCTTTAGAAAATGAAGAAGCTACTACTTTTGATAATCAAAATGATGAAGATATCTTTGCTAAAATGGCTTCAGAACTTTGTATGGAAAAAACGCCACAAGAAGTTCTTGTATCTGTTCTAAAATCATTTTACGGAAAGCAACTAGATTCTTCTCGGTATAATAACATAACACCAGTTGCACCAAAAAATGCAAGATTTGCAGATAGAAAAAGTGGCAACTTTTTACAAGAGAGTACTGTTCTGAAAGATGCAAAGCAGATTCGTCTTTACGTGCAACTTGGTCGTAGAGATGGATTTCGTGTTCGTGAAATTGCAGATTTTTTTAGCAAACTTTTGGATATTCCTCAGCGCTTAGTTGATAAAATAGATGTTGCAGATAGTTTTTCTCTGGTGAGTTTGCCAAAAGATGCTGCTTTTATTGCACTTGAAATGTCAAAAAAGCGAAAAGATGTTCCTCATATGCATCTTGATGTAAAAACAACAAACAGTGGCGATGACTTTAAAAGAGATAGTAATCATTACCGAAACCGTTTTGAACGCCCTAAGCGTTTTAATAATAGCAAAAAAAATAGCAGCAACAAAAAAAACAACACAAGAACAAGCAATGCAAGCCTTTATAAACGCAAACAGCCTTAATTGTTAATTCTAAAAAATTAACCCTTTGCAGCTTGTGTTTTTTTCGCTATACTAACATCATGAAAATGAACGCTATGCATCGCCTGCAAGAATCAGGTGTAAAAAATGGACCATTGTGTGTTGGTTTAGATACCGACCCATCATACTTACCGAATTCAGTGTTAAATAATTATGCAACGCCAGCTCAAGGGGTTTTAGCATACAATAAAGCAATTATACAAAGAATTGCGGCTGGAGCTAACTCTGCTGCTCTTGCTGCTTGTTGTAAAGTTCAGATTGCATATTACGAAGCCATGGGAATACAAGGTCTGCAAGTCTATTCAGAAACATTAAAAGCAGTTCGCAAAGCAGGTTTGCCTGTAATTGCAGATATTAAGCGTGGTGATATAGCAGATACGGCAAAAGCCTATGCAAAGGCTCATTTTTCTGGGGATTTTGAAGCAGATATAATAACCGTAAATCCTTATATGGGATTTGATACAATAAAACCCTTTGCAGAATACGCCATGCCAGAAAATGGAGGCAAAGGATTGTTTGTTCTTTTGCGTACATCAAATCCGGGTATGAAAGATTTAGAAAAATTACCTATTGATTCTACTGAAGCTCGATTTGAGGGTGAATTTGTTTTAGATCGAGTAGGTTCGCAATTAAATTTAATTGCAGCGGAATTCAAAAATATATATCCACAAGAATTTTGTTCCCCTGTAGGGGCAGTGGTTGGTTGCACAGAAGAATCCGATGCTCTTGCACTTCGCCAAGCCTATCCTGAAATCTTTTTTTTGATTCCAGGTTATGGTGCACAAGGCGGAGCTGCAAGAATAGCTGCCACTTTGCTTACTAAAGCTGGCGGTACAGTAAATTCTTCTAGGGGAATACTTACTGCATGGAAAAAATCTTCGGAGCTTGCATCTAAAGCAGAATCTGGAACGCTTTCATTGGAAGATATTGCAGACGCTGCGGCAAAGGCTGCATTTGAGGCAAAGTCTGATTTACTAACTGCAAAAAATTCACTTTAATTTAGGAGTGATTATGTCTTGTACTAAAGAAACTCACACCGTTTTTGTTACTGGTAAAGTTGCAAGAATAGGTAAAATTCAACATGATGTTTTTATGTTGCAAATTTTATATCCAGCAACATCCTTTGAATCACTTCCAACTCCAGGACAGTTTTTTATGCTTAAAGCTATACCATCTACTGTTCTATTGTGCCGTCCAATAAGTGTTTATTGCAGCGAATTTTTAAAAGATGGAATAGCGAAGGTTTCATTTTTAATTTTAAAAAAAGGTCAAGGAACAAAAGAGTTGTGTTCTCTTGAAGAAGGGCAAGAAGTTGCATTACTCGGTCCTGTAGGGAATAGTTTCCCTCAACCAGAATCGAACCCCAGCTGTATAATTGGTGGAGGAATAGGTGTCGCTCCTGTGGCTGGGTTTGCTCAAACCTTGAATAAACAAAGCTACGATTTTTTTGCTTGTTTTAGAAGTGGCAGTTACGGTTTGGAAAATATAGAACCAAATAAACTTATAGTTACAACAGAAGATGGGTCTTGCGGCTTAAAAGGAATTTTACCTGATGTGCTTACTGCAAAAGTCCTTTCGGAAAATAAATATGGTTGTGTTTATGCCTGTGGTCCAGAAGCGATGTTAGCCTACGTTAAAAAAATATGCAAAGAAGCAAATATTCAATGTTATCTTAGCATGGAACGCAGAATGGCCTGTGGAGTTGGTGCTTGTTTAGGTTGTACGATTCCAACTACCCAAGGTAACAAGAGGTGTTGCAAAGACGGTCCTGTTTTTCCTGCAGAAATTATAAATTTCCCTGAAAAAAAAGTTGTTGTAGCTTCAAAAGAAAAAACTTCAGCTGTAGATTTATCGGTAGAAATTGCTGGTGTTAAGTTTGCAAACCCTGTTATTGCTGCTTCTGGAACTTTTGGTTACGGTTCTGAATATTCGTGCCTTATAAACGTGAATCAACTTGGTGGAATATGTTCAAAGGGACTTACCTTAGAAGAACGGCAAGGTAACCAAGGAATTAGACTCCAAGAAACACCGTCTGGAATAATAAATTCCATCGGCCTTGAAAACCCTGGAATTCCACATTTTATTTCCAATGAATTGCCAGCAATGATGCAATTAGATGCTGTTACAATAGCTAATCTTTCAGGTTCAACGGTTGAAACATATGTTCAGGGTGCTAAGTTGCTTGCACAAACTGATGTTCCAATGATAGAACTAAACATTTCTTGTCCAAACGTAAAAGCCGGAGGAATGACATTTGGTCTTGTGCCAGAAGCTGCAGCAGAAGTTACAGCTGCTGTTTGTAATGCAGCTTCAAATAAACCTATTGTGGTAAAACTTTCGCCAAATGCACCTGATGTTATCGCCGTGGCTCACGCAGTACGCAAAGCTGGAGCAAAAGCCATTAGTTTAATAAATACCGTACAAGCTTTGTCAATAGATATTGAGCAAGGCAAGCCAATTTTTGCTAATGTTAAAGCAGGTCTTTCAGGTCCAGCAATAAAACCATTGGCTTTACGATTGGTTTATGATTTGGTTCAATCAATAAATGCCTTGCCTGAACAAGAGCGAATACCAGTTATCGGTCTTGGTGGAATAAGTTGCTGGCAAGATGCGGTGGAATTCATCATGGCTGGAGCAACCGCTATACAAGTTGGAACGGCAACCTTTGCAAATCCTTTTTGCATGAACGAAATAGTTTTGGGTTTAAAGGCTTTCATGGAAAGAAAAGGATATTCAACCATAAATGAATTCAGAGGAATAGCTCATCTTTGAGTTGATAGGTTTTATGTGATTTATATTTTTTTAGGTTAGATTTGGTGTGATTTAATGCGATTACTTGACAAATACAATATTTTTAGGATAGAATTATAAAACATTTTGGAGCGGTGGCCGAGCGGTTTAAGGCGGCGGTCTTGAAAACCGTTGTGCCGAGAGGTACCGGGGGTTCGAATCCCCCCTGCTCCGTTTTGTGGAAGCGTGGTAGAGCGGTAATACAACGGATTGCTAATCCGTCGGTTCTTCACAGGCCGGGCAGGTTCGACTCCTGTCGCTTCCGTTTTTTCTGAGACTATAGCTCAGCTGGATAGAGCGTCAGATTGCGGATCTGAAGGCCGGTGGTTCGAATCCACTTAGTCTCGTAGGGCAAACCCCTTATTGTTTCTGCTGGAAAGATGCGAGAGCGGTCGAATCGGGCGGTCTCGAAAACCGTTGTGCCGTAAGGTACCGGGGGTTCGAATCCCCCTCTTTCCGAAAGGGATTCGAACTACAACCTTGCAAACTTAAGTAGCAACATATTATTTTTGGAAAGATGTCCGAGCGGTCGATGGTGCAGTCTTGGAAAGGCTGTGTACGGCAACGTACCGGGGGTTCGAATCCCCCTCTTTCCGAAAGGGATTCGAGCCGGAGTGAGTGCCGAGCAAGTACGAGGAAGAGTCGCTAAGGATAGCGGCGTAAACGAGCGTAGGCGGTCGAAGGTAAGCGAACAAGACTCTTTCGGTGAGTCCAGGTGCTATGCAAGAAATTGCTGTCAAACCCCGTCAGGTTCGGAAGAAAGCAGCGGTAGGCAGAGGATTTCTGTGCCGTAGATTACCTGGGCTCTTCGGAAGAGTTTTTTTTATTTAAGCCTATTTTAAAATGCGACTATAAAAAGGTTATTCATGAGTTATTTTGATTTTCTCGGTTATATTTCAATTTTATTTTTTGTTTTTTCGTTTTTTTTAAAAAAAACCGTGGTAAAATTCCATGCAATAAATACAATAGGATGTGTCTGTTTGGGAATATATTCATTTAAAATAAAATTGCTGCCTATAGTTTTATTTTGTTTTATTATGATAACTTTTAATTTATGTAATTTAATCAAACACTTTAGAGACAAGATATCCTTTGATATTCTTCCAATAAAACCAAATGAAGAAATATGTTTGTTTTATTACAAAAAAAATAAAAAAACTTTGGATGAACTTTTTGGGACAGATGCTATTTCAGAAGCAACAAACGCAGCTTTTATTTTTCGAAATAATGATATTGCGGGGCTTATTGCTTATGTTATTCCAGAAACAGGAACAGCAAGGTTAATAATAGATTTCGTTTCACAAAAATATAGGGATTGTGCGACAGGTCGCTACTTTTTTAATCAAGATGTAAGTTTTTGGCATTCTCAAGGAATAGAACGTTTAGAAATTTATGCTCCATCTGCCAAGCATATCGGGTACTTAGAGAAAATAGGCTTTAAGCAAGGTAATGACCCCGCAACTTGGGAAAAGACAATATAGCTACTTTGCAAAAAAGACTTGCTTGCCGTTTAGAAATACACGGCAAACCTTACCCTGTAAAATTCGACCTTCTATTGGTGAATATTTTCCCTTTGAACAGAAATTTTGACCAGCCACTGTCCATTCTTGCTTAGGATTACATATTGTTAAATCCGCACTATAGCCAGGTGACAGACAGCCCTTTAAAACAGGTGCAGAATCAAGTCCTAAAAGACGGGCAGGATTATAAGACATAAGTGCAGATAACTTGCTTGCAGAAATGTATCCTGTTTGAACTAGCGCTGAGTTACATAATGCATAGGCTGTTTCTAAGCCAGAAAAACCGGGAGCTCCATTTGCTTTATCCTGTAGAGTGTGTGGAGCATGGTCTGTTGCAATTACATCTGCTGTTCCATCTTGCAACGCTTGAATTAAGGCCTGCCTGTCAGATTCAAAACGTAAAGGCGGGTTTACCAGATGTCGCAAAGCTGAATCATAGTTTTTTACGCTAAGAGATAAATGATGTGGAGTTACTTCGCAAGAAACCTGTTGCCCTTTTGCTTTTGCACGCTGAATAAGAGCGATAGATTCTGCTGTACTTACATGTGCAATGTGAATCTTGCAACCAGCCGCCGCCGCAAGCTCTAAGTTTCGCAAAGTTGCAGTATCTTCTGCAAGGGCAAGTAGTTTGTTGGCTTCTTGCAAAAATTTATAAGCTTTTTCTTCTGCATCTTGTTTTTTTTCTTTGTTATTAAGTAATTCTAAAGCTTGTTGTCGTAATAATTTTGCTTCTGCGGCTAGGGATATATCTTCACAATGACAAGAAACAATTATTCCTTTTTGTGAACATTTCTTCATGGCATCAAGCATTGTAAAAGCTGAATCCACGTCGTGACCGTCTTCTGTAGCCAACAATATCGTGTTTAGGGAATCTTTATCAAAATCACGAACAGAAATTTCATCTAGGTGGCTAGTTGTTTTTCCGTCAAAATTTTGTGTCAAACTAACACTTTGATATATCTGCGAAAGATTGTATTTTGCTGCTGTCTTGTTTATTTCAAAAGCTTCTGTGGCAGAAGAAATAACTGGCTGAGTGTTTGGCATAAGAACTAGAGTTCCAAATCCCCCTGCAACTGCGGCAGAAAGTCCTGTTTGCAAATCTTCTTTTTCTGTTTGACCAGGATATCTAAAGTGTGCATGCATATCGATAAAAGCAGGTTGGACGATATATCCTTGTGCATCGATAAATTCAATTTGATGAACAGGCAGTTTGCATAAGGCACTAGCTGCTTT
This sequence comes from Spirochaetaceae bacterium, assembly GCA_017622235.1. Taxonomy (GTDB): domain Bacteria; phylum Spirochaetota; class Spirochaetia; order Treponematales; family Treponemataceae; genus Treponema_F. Next base: position 20,103 of record JAGARN010000010.1, read on the forward strand.
AGAAAGTTCTGCTAGTGTAAAGTTTCCATTAAGTACAGCAATAATTTTTTTGTCAAAAATAATTGCTCCATGGCAATCAATATCTTTATCTACTAAGCGACTATTGTGAACACAAAAAACTTTTTCGGCTTGCATTAAAATGCCTCGTTGTCGCTAGTATTGCGAATATCATCGCAATATTCACAGCGATATTCAGCTTCACTTCGATTAACCAAACGAAATACATTTGGCAAATAGGGTTCTGTACTGGTTATACAACGTGGATTTTTGCATTTTATAACATTTTCTACTTTGTCAGGTAACGTAAGCGTAATTTTTTGTACAATTTTTTCGTCAGAAACCACGTTTACCGTAATGTTTGGGTCGATAAAACCTAAAACTGAATAATCTATATTAATTATATTATCAATTTTAATTATATCTTTGCGTCCCATTTGCTGAGAAGTAACGTTCATAATCAGGGCAACGCAGAAATTAGCTTTATCAAGACCCAACCATGAAAAAATCTTTGCTCCAGTACCAGCTCGAATATGGTCGATGACCAAACCATTTTTGATTGTATCAACATTTAACATTATAATGCTCCTGTAAGTTTTGCCATTAATGCCATTCGAGCATACATTCCGTATTTAACTTGTTTAAAATATGCAGCTCGTGGGTCTGTATCAATTTCTGGGGAAATTTCGTTTACTCTGGGAAGAGGATGGAGGACAATCATTGAAGACTTGGCTAACTTCATCTTTTCCTTGTCTAAAATATAACTATCCTTTAAGCGAATATAGTCCTGTTCGTTAAAAAAACGCTCTGCCTGAACTCTTGTCATATACAAAATATCCAAATCCCCAATAACTTCTTCTAGGCGAAGAGCTGAAACATATTCAACACCGGCGGGCTTTATAACTTGTTCTGTAATATATTGTGGAATTGAAAGTTCGTTTGGGCTAATCAGTACAAATTTATTGTTTGAATAACGACTCATAGCTTTTACCAAACTATGAACAGTACGCCCAAACTTTAAATCGCCACAAAAACCAATTGTGTGGTTTTCAAAGCCACCTTTTAACGAGCGTATAGTAAGCAAATCTGTTAATGTTTGGGTCGGATGATGATGCCCGCCGTCTCCGGCATTTATAACTGGAACACTTGAATACTGTGAAGCCACAAGTGCTGAACCTTCTTTTGGGTTTCGCATAGCGATTATGTCTGTGTAAGATGAAACAGTTCTGATTGTGTCTGCCAAGGATTCACCCTTTGTAGAAGAACTTGATGTGGCATCTGCAAAACCAAGTACAGACCCTCCTAGTCGCAACATTGCTGCCTCAAAAGAAAGTCTTGTTCTAGTGCTTGGTTCAAAAAAAAGTGTCGCAAGAATTTTCCCACGACACACATCAGAAAAAGCTGTTTGATCAACAATAATTTGTTCTGCTAAGGAACATATTTCTTCAATTTCTTGAACTGATAAATCTGCTGGCTCTATAAGATGCCGTCCTTTCAGCATATATCCTCCATTACCAGAATGTATCATATCACAAACCATTATATAGAGCAAGTTGAAATCCTGTGTTGCAAATAAATGCTATCAGTTACAATAAAGAGAATACTTGTATTTTAAGAAGCTTATATTTGCTACTGTTGTTTTATTCACTATATATTCCATATCAGAAAAAAATTTTGTATAATGGAAGTATGGAATATCAGATTTTATTACTTTCTCTAGTAGGAGTGTTTTTTACTGCATTTTTTTTGCGAAGAAAGAGCGATAAAGAAATACAACAACTTTCACTTGCTAAAGATGAAGGAGAAAAAATAGATTCCTTAAAAGAATTTGATGCAACAGAAGAATCTTTTTGTAATCAAGTAAATTCTGGGGAGCCATATCAACATTTTCTCTCGTTAACTTACGATAGCGACTGTTCTATAATTCAAAGTATGCTGTCTGGAAGTAACATTCCAAGTTACTCAGAGTTTCGGCATTTTAATATTATAAGAGGTGGTGGTTTTTTTTCTGGACGAACAGGAACAAATATTCGCCTTTCTATCCTGTGCAAGGATTATGATGATGCTTTGGAAGTTGTAAAGGGTTATTTACAAAGTAAAATATCAAATGACTCAATCCAAAACGCAAAAGCTAAATCAATATTTAATGCAGCATTTGCTACTGCTACATTAGCAAAACCAACTCAAGCAATACTCGGTGTGACAATATATCCCAAAGAAATAAAATCTTAGTTTTTGGAGCAAAAAATGCAGTTTATTCAATTCCAAGATGTTGAGTTTTCTTATCCACCAATAGAAGGTGACCTTGACCAAGACGGTAAGCAGATTATTCCTTTGCCAATTTTTCAGCATTTGACGGCGGAATTGCCGGGTGGTTTTGTAAGTCTTGTGGGTCCTAACGCTTCTGGTAAATCTACGCTTATGTTGCTGGCTGCAGGTAGAATTTTGCCACAACAAGGTAAAGTTTTTTTACTTGGTAAGGATACTTCTACCCTTACAGAAGACGAAAGAGAAAAACTTGCTTCTTTTATTTATCAAAACATGGAATTTGAAAGCCAAGAAACCGTTTCTGAACTATTAGATTACGTTTACAAAAACGGCTGTTTTGCTGGTAACGGGAAAAAAGTTGTAGCTGATGTTAAATTTGAAGACCAAAATCAGGGAGTTGCTTTTGTGGCGGCAGAAACATTGATTGCTCAGGTAAATATTGTTTTGGAACTTCAAGATTTAATGGAGCATAGATTAACAGAACTATCTAAAGGCGAAATGCAACGTGTGATTTTAGCTTTCTCTTTGCTGTACGGAAGTCAGAGCATTTTTATGGATGAACCTCTGTTTGCAATGGAAACAGCACAAAAACATAGAGCTTTAGCTTTTGTTAAGGGTTATTGCAAGACCTTTGGAATAACAGTATATGTCTGTATGCATGAACTGGAACTCAATAGAATGTATCCAGAAAATATTCTGCTTTTTTATCCAAACAGAGATATGGATTTTGGCACGCCAGAAGAGGTTTTAACTCAAGAAGCATTAGAAAAAGCTTATGGCGTGCCAGTGGCGATGTTAAAAGATAGTGAAGCTCTTACTAGAAAAACTTTGCAAGAGCAATATGAACCACCGTTGGAATAAATTATTTAGCAACCTTTACAGAGTGAACATATATTGTCCCATCTGGGAATTGGGTTAAATTCAATTTTTTTCCTTCTTCAACAGGTTCATAACCACCTGTAATTTCTAAAATTAACCCTTGCTTCTTTCTTAAATCAGTTAAAATTTTTTCTTCTGCCACAAGATTGTATACTTTATCATCCTCTGTTTTAAGACCAAGCCATGTGTGTGGTTCGTTGCCAAAGACAACAATGTTGCCTTTGACACTTATTATTGAACGCCCAGCTTCGTCTAATTTTGCTCTGTTGCCCATGGCAAAAATTGTTGCAAAACACATAAATAATACCGTTATAAAAATAATTCTACGATTGTTCATTGTAATGTAAACCTTTCTTGATTGTGTGGTTGAATCAAAATATAAACTTCCGCAGTATCTGACTCGGGACTGCTGAAAGTTAAATCTATAGATGAAGATCTAGATGTTGAGCCAATTAAATGCAATGTAAAGCCATAGGGACGTAAATCAATTTGACCTCTATTGTCAGGATACAATAATGCTGGACCGGATAAAGACTGTGTTTCACTTATTGGATAAGTAACATTAAAAATATTAATTTCAGGCATCGGATAATTGTATCCATCGTAAGGTTCAGATAGCGATACATTTTTGTTAAATGTAATTTCTTCATCTTTGTCTAAGACAAGAGAGCGAGCGTATTTTCTAAAAACTGAATCAAAGGTTTCATCTTTACCCAAAGATTGTAGTGCTTCGGTTATAGATTTTTGGTCAACATAATCATTGGTTGCTATTTCTTTTACAAGAGCTGGTCCTCCATAATTTCTAGCAAGATATGCACCAAATCCATAAGCTCCACCATAGGAGTAAAGCACATCGTTACCAGAAAGCCAATCTATAATACCAGAAGACACATAACCAGCACATAAATACGGAAGCCTTCCCCTAGGAGTGTTTTCTGTTTTCATATCACTATCCGCTATAGCTTCAATTTTTTGTTGCATCATGTCTTCACACAACATAGAACACATTTCGTTTGACCATGTTTCAGAAAGTTGCATTTCATTACTACGTCCCTCTATCACAGGATTCAGTGTTTTTACCCCAAAGTTTATCATATGCTGAAATTCATGTGCCAGTGTAGAGTACAGTGTGAGAGTATCTTTGTTTGCAAAGTAAGAATCTACGTAAAAGTATTTTTCTTCGTTTGACATTTTAATAACACTGTCGTTACTTGCCGAAGTTTCGTAATAATCCTTTGCCCAAAAATATCCGTATGTGCCACCATCTGCTGAATTTTGGTAATCGCCTTCAATGTCGTATACAACAATATTTACTTTCTTATCGTTCATTTCTATGACGGCAGAAGAACCAATCATGTGGTTTGATTCTTCTCCAAAAATGTGTTGAACATATTTGTAAATTCCATCAAATGTTTGACCTATTTGACTAGCTACGGTGGAAGTAATTTTTTTTCCTGATGAGTCGCTTGTATCTGAGAAATAGTCATCAAGTACCCAAACGTAACAATAGCTACCAGAATACCTACAAGTAGCTTGTCTTTTTGTGTACTGCACACCGGATACTTGTTTTTGTTCACTATAGTTACCGCCGGCTGATGTTGGAACATCAACCCACAAAGCTTTTGTTGTGGAATCGGCAACAACACTAGCAAGAGGAGATACACTTTTTAAAGGTTCAGGTGAAGAGGTGGAACGTGTTGCAAAAAAATCAATTTGGGGTGGCACAAAATCTTTTGCTGGGGCAAAATCTCTACGCATAGGAATATTCGGTAGCAAAGCCACAGAATCATTTGCTGTTGCAGAAGATTCGGCACTTTGGGCATAAGCAGAAACCAAAAATTGCGTAGCTTTACCTGGAACAATATCTTCGGAGGGATTCATTTTTACCATAAAGATATCCGCAGCTGCGTTAAGGTTCAGATTTACAGTTCTTACATTTGACGGCAACTTTTGCATAAAAATGCCATTGTTATCGTTTGAATTATAAGACCAGGTAGTAGTTGTTCCATCCCAATCTGCTACAGATTCATCTTCCTCAAACAGGGAAGAAAATGAATCAGAACAAGCAAATAAACCAAACACACATAATAAAACTATCAATAAAAAATAAACGTATTTCTTCATAAAGAAAATACTAACATATGCTGTTTATGAATTCTAGTGAAAAAAAACTAAATTGATAAAAAAGATTCAATTATTTTTACAGTTCGTTCAATAGCCTTTGCTCTAAATTCTTGATAATCAGACTTTGCACCTGTCGAAGCATTGTCAGAAATAGCTCGCAACACTGCAAATGGTAGTTGGTTTATCAAAGCTGCTTGAGCAACCGCTGCACCTTCCATTTCGCAGGCGGCAGCGTTAAAATTATCTCTTATTGAGAGGGATTTTTCTTTACTAGCAATAAACTGGTCGCCAGTTGCAATACGCCCTTGTAGCACTTTCCATTTTTCATTGTCAGAAGAAATAACTTTTTGGCAAGCGTTATAAAGTTCAGCAGACAGTTGCGTATCTGGTAACATATCAACTGAATCAAACCCGGCCACAAGACCTTTTGGATCTCCAAAAGCACTTGTGTCAAAATCGTGTTGAACCAAAGCCGTAGCTACAACCACATCTCCGGGAAGAAGTTCACTAGCTAGTCCTCCAGCGACACCTGTGTGTATTATTTTTTCTACAGCGAAGTTGCTTATCAAAAGTTGAGTGGTTATAGCAGCATTTACTTTGCCAATGCCACAAACTACAAGGACAACTTCTTTTCCAAAGAGAATACCTTGTTGAAATTTTCTTCCCTTTATTACAAATTCCATACAACGTTGGATTTTAGCTGAAAAAGTTTCCATTTCAGCTTCCATTGCAACAATAATTCCTATCATAATTTTTCCTGTAATGTGCTTTTTTTAAGAAAGCAACATTCTGTCATTGGTTAAACCGTCATTGTTTGCTGTTTTAAATTTTTTAAGCAAATCTTCAACTTGCAAATTTTTCTTTGCTTCTCCGGAAACATCATAGATAATATTTCCTTCGCACATCATAATAAGCCTGTTGCCGTAGCGTATGGCGTTTTTCATATTGTGGGTTACCATAAAGGTAGTCAAATTTTCTCGTTCAACAATTTCTTCTGTTAGTTCCAAAACTTTAGCAGCTGTTTTAGGGTCAAGGGCTGCAGTGTGTTCATCTAACAACAATAGTTTGGGTTTTTGTAAAGTGGCCATCAACAATGTTAAAGCTTGGCGTTGCCCACCAGAGAGCAATCCCACTTTGGAGCTCATTCTTGATTCAAGTCCTAAATCTAAAGAAGCCAGTAATTCTTTGTATGTTTTTCGTTCTGTATTTGTTATTCCCCAACTTAAAGTGCGTCTTTTACCACGACGATATGCTAAAGCAAGATTTTCTTCTATCTCCATATTGGCAGCTGTTCCCATCATTGGGTCTTGAAAAACTCTACCAAGGAATTTAGCTCTATTGTGTTCTTTCCACAATGTAATATCTGTATTATCCAAAATTATAGAGCCTGTATCCGTAGTGTGAACACCTGCAATTAAATTTAGCAAAGTAGATTTTCCTGCCCCATTACCACCAATTACGGTAACAAAATCCCCTTCCTTAAGCTCAAGGTTTATGTCTTTAAGAGCTTTTTTTTCGGTTATTGTACCAGGATTAAATGTTTTGGAAACATGCATGAGTTTAAGCATTTTTAGCCTCCTGTGGTACAAATTGTTTTTTCTTAGCGAACTTTGCTTTTATTACTGGTAACGCAAGAGCTGCTGCAACAACAATCGCTGTTAGTAATTTTAAGTCGGTGGATTTTAAGCCCATTTGTAAAACTACAGCAATAATTATTCGATAAATAATTGAACCGAATACTACAGAAAGCAAAATATACCAAAAAGCAAATCGCTTACCAAATATAACTTCACCGATGATAACAGATGCTAATCCAATAACGATTGTTCCTGTACCCATACCAACGTCTGCGTAACCTTGGCTTTGAGCAACTAATGCACCAGAAAGAGAAACAAGTGCATTTGAAAGCATTAGACCAATTATCTTCATGTTGTCTGTATTTACCCCTTGTGCTCTAACCATACGTGAGTTATTACCAGTAGCACGAATTGAACAACCAATTTCTGTACCAAAGAACCAATATAATGCAGCTATTATAACTACAGAAAAAATTGTACCTGTAATAAGAGAACTCATTGTCCTACTCATATTGAACAGGACTTCAAACTGAGTCATTAATGTGTCTACTCCAAGAAGTGGTGTATTTGCTTGTCCCATTATGCGAATATTAATTGAATATAACGCTGTCATCGTAAGAATTCCTGCAAGAATTCCTGGGATTTGTAACTTTGTATGTAACAAACCTGTTACAATTCCTGCAATTCCCCCTGCAACGAAAGCAGCCAGCAACGATAAAATTGGATTTACTCCATTAACCAGCAAAGTTGCAGTAACAGCACCGCCAAGGGCAAAACTGCCGTCAACAGTCAAATCTGCAAAATCTAACACCTTGTATGTAATATACAAACCAAGCGTCATTATTCCCCAAAGTACACCTTGAGAGGCAGCTCCTTGTATAGCAAGCAAAATACTCATAAAAAATCCTTTTGTGTTTTATATGTTATGTTATCAAAAAAAAAGCCGAAACGCAACAACCTGCGCTTCGGCCATTTTTAAAAATTGCGTTTTATTGTAACTGAGCCATTACTTCTTCTGGGATTTCGATTCCAAGTGCAGCAACTGTATCCATGTTTATGTACAAATCGCAAGTTGATAAGTATTCAATAGGCATATTTGCAGGTTTTTTGCCATCACGTAAAATTTCTACAGCCTGTCTTGCAGTTTGCTTGCCAAGTTCATAATAATTGATTCCGTAAGTTGCAAGACCTCCGACAGAAGCCATTCCTTGTTCACCAGTGAAAACAGGAAGTTTTGCAGGAGTTGCAACCATAGAAACTGTCGCCATACCTGCGGCAATCATATTGTCTGTCGGGGTATAGATTGCATCAACTTTACCAACCATACTCTGAACAACTTGTTGAATTTCATTGGAATTAGAAACAGTATAATCTTTGTAGCCGATTCCGAGTTCATCGCAAACTTTTTTTGCAATATCAATTTGGAATTTAGAATTCTGTTCGCTAGAACAATACAAGAACCCGATTGTTTTTACATCGGGGATGATTTGTTTAATCAACTTAATTTGTTCTTCTACAGGAGTTAAATCAGATGTACCAGAAACATTTCCCCCCGGAGCTTCGTTGCTTTTAACCAACATTGCAGAAGCAGGGTCGGTAACTGCTGTTACCAAGATAGGAATATTTCTTGTAAGTGCAGCAACGGCCTGAGCTGCAGGAGTTGCAATCGCAAGGATCAAGTCTGATTTATCATTTACTAATTTTTGTGCGATTGTAACACAGTTTGCTTGTTCTCCCTGTGCGTTTTGGTAGTCAATTTTGATGTTTTGACCGTCTACGAAACCTGCTTCTGCTAGACCATCAACAAACCCTTTGTAAGAAGCATCCAACGCATCATGTTCAACAAGCTGAATAATACCAACCTTGTAAACCTTTTCGCCAGAGGACTCCTTTTGTCCGATAGCAAAAACCACGCTGCAACAAAGCAGCAAAACAATACATAAGCTTACCAATAGCTTGTTAGCTTTCATCGTATTTCTCCTTAAAATTAAAGCCACTTCAATATTAAAGGCTTTAAGTAAACTGAATGTTCTTAAGTATAATAAAAGAGAAATATTTAAGTCAATAGAGTTTTATTTAAAATTATTTTTCTATGGGAAGCAATTCATTTGGAATTTTTATATCCAAGAACTCTGCTGTTTCCATATTCACAATAAAATCATAATTCTCTTGGTATTCAATGGGCATAGTAGCAGGATTTTTACCATCTCGTAATATTTCTACAGCTTGCCTAGATGTTTGCTTGCCAAGTTCATAATAATTTATGCTATATGTTGCTAATGCTCCGTGTTGAACAGAACCTTCGTCACCACAAATTATTGGCAATTTTACTTCGTTTGTTACAATAGCTACATTTGCTATAGCAGAAACTACAGTGTTATCCGTTGGAACATAAATAGCGTCTACTTTACCAATAAGACTTTGGGCTACTTGCTGAATATCATTTATACTTGTTACTGTGGCTTCTATATAATCCACTCCAATTTTTTTACAGGTATCTTTAGCAATTTCAATTTGGTATTTTGAATTTGGTTCGCTAGAAGAATATAATAACCCAATGGTTTTTACGTCTGGAACTAGTGTTTTGATTAATTCAACCTGAGCTTTAATTGGTGTCAAATCTGATGTGCCTGTAATATTTCCAGCTGGATTTTGATTAGAACTTACGAGTTTGGCAGAAACAGGGTCTGTAACAGCTGTTACTACCACAGGAATTGTTTTTGTTAGATTTGCTACAGTTTGAGCCGCTGGTGTTGAAATAGCAAGTATAAGGTCGCTCTTCGTATTTACTAGTTTTTGAGCTATTGTAACACAATTTGATAGGTCAGACTGTGCGTTATTAAAATCTAGTTTTATATTTTGCCCATCTACAAAACCTTGTTGAGCTAAGCCGTCTACAAATCCCCTGTAGGCGGCATCCAATGCCTCATGTTCAGCGAGTTGGATTATGCCTATTTTATATTCTGGCTTTGAGGAATCTTTCTTTTCGCAACCAAAAAATATCGCTACACATAAGAACAAAAAAACAACGGTAATCTTTTTCATTTTTCACGCTCCAAAAAATAATTGCTTAAAGTAGTAGCTTAAATCGTTACCAGCTGATATTTGCTTGTGCCGAGTCCCATTTTTTCTGCGTGAGAAATTTGGCTTTTCCAGTTAGTAGTTGGGTGAATATCACAAAAATGGTCGTTGTGAATATGTTCTGCTTCATCTAGGTATGTGTTTGCAAGAATAGGTTGTTTGTTCACTGCATCTGCACAGGCCATATCCAATGCAACAGGATCAAAACTTGCAAACATTCCTACGTCTGGTACAATAGGTGCGTCATTTTCTGCGTGGCAATCGCAAAAAGGCGAAACATCCATTACCAAACTGATATGAAAATGTGGCCGTCCTTTAATGACAGCAGCGGTGTATTCCACCATTTTTTTGTTTAGAATATCGTTTGAGTGGCTTTCACCTTCGTGAATTGCATCCTTTGGGCAAACACCTATGCAGCGACCGCAACCGACGCATTTATTGTGGTCAATGGAAGCCTTTTTGTTGGTGATTGTTATTGCCGAATGAGCACAATTTTTTACGCACATACCGCAACCGATACAGGCACTTTGGGTTACAGACGGTTTGCCACTGCTATGCATTTCCATTTTTCCTGCTCTTGAGCCACAGCCCATACCAATATTTTTTATTGCACCGCCAAAACCAGCTCCCTCATGAGCTTTAAAGTGGCTAAGGGAAATAACAATATCTGCATCCATAACGGCTCGGCCAATTTTTGCCTCTTTTACATATTCTCCACCTTCAACAGGAACATATATTTCGTCTGTTCCTTTTAGCCCGTCTGCAATAATGACGTGGCAACCTGTAGAAAATGGGGAAAAACCATTTAAGTAGGCAGCATCCATGTGGTCAAGTGCATTTTTTCGATTTCCAACATACAATGTGTTGCAGTCTGTGAGAAAAGGTTTTCCGCCTAATTCTTTTATCAAATCAACAACAACCTTTGCGTAATTTGGCCGTAAATATGCTAGGTTTCCAGGTTCACCAAAATGAATTTTTATGGCTGTATATTTTCCATCAAAATCGATTTCTTTAATTCCTGCCGCAATAAGTAACCTTCTCAATTTTTGAAGTAGATTTTCATTTACCGTGGCTCTAAAATTTGTGAAAAAAACCTTTGATTCCTGCATTTTTATTCCCCCAAACAAATGTTTATTGTCAACTGTGTTTCAATTATAAACTGTTTATTTACGTTTGACTAGATGTGGATTGATACCTAAGGATTTTAGATGTATAATACTTTTTTGTAGAGGGAAATTATGAAAATTTGTTGTATTGGAACAGGAGTTATGGGTGGTGCTCTTATGAAAGCAATCGCCAAAACTGTAGGAAAAGAAAATATAATTGTTGCTGATTGTGATACTGCAAAAGCTTCTGCCTTTGCAAAAAAATTAGGTTGTAAATTTGCTCAATCAAATGAAGAAGCCGTAAAATATGCAGATATCGTTTTTGTTGCTGTAAAACCAGCTTTTGTGGGTAAAGCTATGGATGACATTGGTCCACATCTTTCGGGAAAAATTCTTGTTTCTGTGGCAGCAGGATTGTCTATAGCTGCACTAAAAGAAATGTTTTCTTTTAGCATAATGATGTCTGGTAGCGATGTGGAGAACGTAACGTTTGTACGCTTAATGCCAAATATTCCCGCAGTTGTTGGTGAAGCAATGATTGCTCTTTGTACAGACCCAGAAGCTCCAGAAAGTGTGTCAGCAGATGCAGCTACAACGGTGGCGAAAATTCTTTCTAAAGCAGGACGAGTAGAAAAAGTACACGAAAAAATGATGGATGCGGTTACTGCCATAAGTGGTTCTGGTCCAGCTTATGCTTTTATGTTTATAGAGGCTTTGGCAGACGCAGCGGTTCGTTTTGGTATGCCTAGGCAACAAGCTTATATTTATGCTTCTCAAACATTAAAGGGTGCTGCTGCTATGCAACTTGCAACAGACCAACATCCAGGAGTACTAAAAGATTCAGTTTGTTCTCCAGCAGGAACAACAATAGAAGCAGTTAAGGTTTTAGAAGACAAAGGCTTTAGGTCTGCAATAATGAATGCTGCAGAAGCTGCTTACGAAAAATCCCAAGAGTTAGCACGAAAAAAATAATATGGAGCAAATATGGTTTGGTTAATAGGTAACAAAGGAATGTTGGGTAGCGAAGTTGAAACTCAACTTGAATTTAACGAAATTAATTTTATTGCAACAGATCGAGAGGTTGATATAACAAATTTGGGTGCCTTAGAAGCGTATGTGGCAGCAAATCCCAATATTACATGGATAGTAAATTGTGCGGCGTATACAGCTGTAGAAAAAGCAGAAGAAGAACCAGAATTGGCAGAAAAATTGAACGCCACGGGTGCTGGTAATATTGCAACTGTAGCCAACAAAATCGGTGCAAGGATGATTCATATTTCAACAGATTACGTTTTTGACGGTACTGGTAAAACTCCATATACAGAGATAATGCCTATTTCTCCCCTTGGTGTATATGGCCGTACAAAAGCTGATGGTGAAAAGCTTGTTCAGAAAAATCTTGAAGATGCATATATATTCCGTACGGCATGGCTTTACGGACCACGTGGTAAAAATTTTGTGTACACTATGGTGAATCTTATGAATAGTAAGGATTCAATTTCTGTAGTGAATGACCAATTTGGAAGTCCAACTTGCACTCTTGACTTAGCACGCTACATAATTATGACAATTCTTGGGTATCAAGAAGTTTTTGGCAATCCTCATCGTTGTTTGCCACCTGGTATATATCATTGTACTGGTGAAGGTAAAACAACGTGGTATGATTTTGCTTTAGAAATTTATCGTATTGGCAAAGAAAAAGGCATTATCACCAAAGAATGTCAAATAAAGCCATGTTCAACACAGGAATATGGAGCACGGGTTCAACGACCTGCTTATTCAGTATTATCAAAAGCAAAACTAAAGCGTGCTTTAGATTTACAAATACCAACTTGGCAAGAAAGTTTAAGAGCTTTTATGGCTAGCCCAATGTTTAAACAAATGCCAAACTAGGCAAGGAGTAGTTTATGCAAAAACAAAACAACAGAAAACTTGAAAATATTCTTGTAACCGGTGGAGCAGGATTTATTGGTTGTAACTTTATTCACTATATGTTAGGACTTTCTACCTCTGGTAACAAAGCTTTTACCGATGCCAATTTTACCGGAAAAATTATAAACTTAGATTGCCTCACTTATGCTGGTAATCCGGAAAGCCTTGCAGATGTGGAAGAAAAATTTGGTTCAGGGTGTCCTGAATCACAACGTAGATATTTTTTTGAAAAAGCAGATATATGCGACCGTAAAGCCGTTGACACAATTTTGATAAAATATGATATCGACACAATTGTGCATTTTGCTGCAGAAAGCCATGTTGACCGTTCAATTCTTGGCCCAGAAGCTTTTGTCCGCACTAACGTAATGGGAACGTATACATTGCTTGAAGCGGCTCGCCAATTTTGGAAGCAGGATGAAGGATTCAAAGATGGCGTGTTGTTTCATCATATTTCAACAGATGAAGTGTATGGTTCTCTTGGTGAAACTGGTTATTTTACAGAAACCACACCCTACGATCCTCGAAGTCCATATTCCTCTAGCAAGGCTTCAAGCGATCACTTAGTAATGGCATACTTTCATACTTATGGATTACCGATAACTCTTTCAAACTGTACCAATAACTATGGACCTTATCAGTTTCCAGAAAAATTATTGCCGCTTATGATTCTAAACATGAGCGAAGGAAAGGCTCTGCCTGTTTATGGCGACGGTAAAAATATTCGTGATTGGATTTATGTAGAGGACCACAACAGGGCTGTGTTGCAAATAATGCGGCAGGGTCGTATTGGTGAAAAATACAATATCGGTGGCGAAAATGAATGGGAAAACATCAAGTTGCTAGATAAGCTTATTGAGCTAACAGCAGCAGAACTTGGCAAAGCTACAAATGAAATCCGTTCGACAATTACATATGTTAAAGACAGACCTGGACATGACAGACGCTACGCCATTGACTGTACAAAAATAAAAGAAGAACTTGGTTGGCAACGTAAAATGACGTTTGAAGAAGGTCTTGCAACTACTGTAAAATGGAATCTTTCGCATCCAGAATGGATTGACCGCATAAGAAGTGGTGAATATCGCAACTGGGTAGAAGCGAATTATTCTGAACGCTAAGCTTTACCTATCCATGATGGTGATTTCAACTCGCCGGTTACGGGCTTTTCCTTCTTCTGTTGTGTTTGGGGCAACAGGGCGAGTTGCTCCAAATCCTTGTGTAAAAATATGATAAGCATCTTTAACTCCAAGTTCCATAAGGTAAGTCGCTACAGATTGTGCCCTCTGTTCAGAAAGTTCTTGCCGTGCAGCCTCTGTTCCTGCCAAGGCGGTGTGGCCGCTTATAAGTAAATCGTTATCAGGGAATTGTTTTAGAATTGTGGCGATTTGGCGTATTTTTTGCTTTTCTGATTCCATAAGTACTGCTGAATCTGGCAAAAACTGAATATTTTCAATACTGATTGTTAGACCGTCTTCGTCGGCACGAACTTGTGTGTTTTCAAGCCCTAATTGTTCAATCGTGTGTTGTACATCAGCCAGTTTATCTGCGGCGGGGCTTGTAAATTCAGTTATTTCTGCTTGTGCAATTCCTTCAAATTCAAAAACATTACCTCTTGCTGTTTCTACGATTATGCGGAAATCTTCATTGTAGTGGTCTATAGCCCCTCGGTTGTTGTCCCAATAAACTGTTTGATGTGAATAACCCATTGTAACCGCAGGGTAATCTGCAAGAGTAATATCTTGAGGTTTGGGGCTTGTGTAATACAGGTTGTACTGAACATCTATAACGTGTAGTTCTTTTTCGTCTTTTTGAACAGTGCCAGTATATGTGTAACGAGCGGAAAATGGTACTTTAAATGGTGCATCAAGACCGAAAGTTCTACGCATATCGTGAGCTTCGTGTCCTTCTGCTGTCCATGTGTCGCCAATTTGTATGTCATTCTTTGGGAATATGGGAACATCTCTAACAACTGGCATAAAGTATATGTCGCTAATTGTATAACGCCCTAGAGAATCTCTAGTAAAACGGCTTTCGTATTCTTCCCCCCAAGAAAACTGGCGATTTGAATATCCAGTTGAATTTTCTGAAGTCATAAAAGTGGCGGAATGTTCAGCGGATTCTCCGTTTACAGAAGTAACATCTACAGAAATACGGTTTACTATTTCGGCATAGTGGTCAAAATACCCATTTACAATTACGTTTTCTTGTACTGTAGATAGAATTCGGTAAGAATCACCTTCGGAATACTTAAAGCGAAACTCCTCTGAGTTAAGAAAATTGATTCCTATAACAAACAAAAAAAACAAGGTTACAAGCTGTGTTCGTTTTGTCATAAAAAGCCTCCGTAACTGTACATTGTTCCATTCACCACATATAATAATACCATTAAATATCTTTCCGTTACAACAAATTTTATTTGGAGTTGCCAGGAGTAGCTAATGGAACAAACAAATATTTTGAAAAACATTGCAAGTTTTACTTCTAGCCATGGAATAATATTTTTAATGGCTTTGGGTATGTTAATTTTGTTATGTACTCTTTGCGTGCTATTAGGGCGGCAATTTGGAAGAATAGAAATGAGTCGCAACATAAAAAAAGAACGCCAAGATGCAGTTAAGCGTTCAAAAGCTGTTGTTGCCGGTCAGGTTTACGAACAAATTGCTCCTTTGCTTCCGGACTTTCCTTGTAATACAAAAGACATTCAGTTTATTGGCAAACCAATAGATTACATTGGGTTTTGTACCAATGACAAAACTGGTCTTGTAGACGAAATATTATTTATCGAAATAAAAAGTGGGGAAAGTAACCTTTCTGTACGAGAACAGTCTGTAAAAGAAGTGATTCAAAAGCGAAAAGTTCGTTATGTAGAATATAGAATTTGAGGAATATTGGATAGACTCTTATCTTTTAACATGATAGAATTCAGTATCCACAAGGAGGACAAACATGAAAAAAAATAATACATTTTGTAGCGTTTTGGTTACCAATTTTTTTATTTTCTTAACTATTTGTTTTTTAGGTTGTGGTGGCAGCAAGGATTCTGCAATTCAACTTTCCAAACCTGAAAGTGCCGTTAAGATGCGTTCTATGGGAACGGCAACAAACAGCAAAATGGCGTACGCAGATTCAGTAGTTTTAGAAGAAGCTGTGGAAATGGAATTTGATGCTGCAGTTGCTGGTGGTGCAAATGCAAGTTATCCCAGTCCTGTACCACAACAAGAACGAAAACTTATCAAAACAGGTTCTATTAATTTAGAGGTAGAAAATCTTTCTGAAACAGAAAAAGCTGTGCAAACCTGGTGTCAGCATTTTGGTGGTTACATTGCTTCATCTTATAATCAAGAAAATCATTCCTCCTTTACGGTACGTATTCCTGCTTCAAATTTTGACGATGCAATGAACACAATAGGGGATTTTGGTAAAATAAAATATCGTAGCATTTCTACAGAAGATGTTTCTGAACAGTTCTATGATTTGCAAACACGACTTGAAACTCGAAAAATTTTGCGTGATAGGTTGCAGTCCTACCTTTCTACAGCAAAAGATATGAAAGATATGCTCCAAATTGAAAGTGAGCTAAACGATACACTTTCCGAAATCGAATCCATGGAAGGTAGAATGCGGCGTCTTTCTGGGCAAATTGATTATTCTACAATAAACGTCACGATTGAACTTCCGTACCGTACTACAGATCAAGGGTTTCAGTGGCCACAATTTGGAAATGGATTTCGTCGCTTTTTATCCAACATAGTGGATTTCTTTGTGGGATTTTTCACTGTGTTACTTTACATTGTAATTTGTGGAATTCCGATAATAGCAGCTATAGCTTTTTTCTATTGGTTACTTTTGGGAAAAGTTGGCATATTAAAAAAATTGTTCAGCAAACTTTCTAAAAAAAAGGAGCAAGAAAAATAATTCATGGAAAAAATTGCAAGTTTCACAATAGACCACATTAAATTAAAACCAGGACTTTATGTTTCGCGCAAAGACAAGGTTGGGGATTCTGTTGTTACAACTTTTGATATACGTATGACAAGTCCTAATGATGAACCAGTGATGAATACTGCTGAAGTTCATACAATAGAACATCTAGGAGCAACTTTTTTGCGTAATCACTCAGAATATGGGGAAAAGACAGTGTATTTTGGTCCCATGGGTTGTCGCACAGGATTTTATATGCTTTTGGCAGGAGATTATTCGTCTAAAGATGTGCTTCCTTTGGTAATGGAAATGTTTCAATTCATCAGGGATTGGCAAGAGCAAGTGCCTGGAGCGTCTGCAAAGGATTGTGGCAATTATCTGGATATGAACCTTGCTATGGCAAACTGGCAAGCCCGTCGTTTTTTAGAGCAAACATTACAGAATATAACAGAAGATAGGTTGGATTATCCAAAATAAAATGATTTAGTAATGAGGTGGGCGGAGGTTTGGTATGTCGCCTTCAAGTTGTTCTGATATTTCGGTTATTTTATTTCGTATAAGTCGATTTTCTGTTGTTAAACGTTCTAGTAGGTTTCCTTGCTCTACAGATGCATTCTGCAACTTTAAGAGAAAATCTTCTAGGTACGAAACTTTCATTTCTAGTGCAATGAGTCTGCTGTCGTTATTTTGCAATCTGTCCATGGGGCAATCTTAGCAAATAAAATTAACAGAGGCAATTAGATTAAACTTCTTTCGGCAACTCTTTTGTTTCTGGACTTTCATCCCGTCCTTTGAAAAACAACCCTGAAAGTGCAGGAATATTTGTTTTAGCTGTTCTAAAAAGTTGCTGTAAGGCATTCCAAACAACACGACGAGTTCCTTCGTCCAAAGCTAACAAAGACTTAAGAGCGGAAACGGGGTTATGAATCCATTTTTCTGACAATTCAGAAACTGTTGTTGCCTCTGAACTTGTTATTACTTCAAACAAAGCATCTACAAATTGTTCACGTTGCAAAGAGTTCATGCTTTTAAGCCACTCTTTTATTGTTTTATCGATAATTAGCCCTTGGTTACTAAGACTATCTAATACTAAGAATTTAGGACCATCAAGTTGCCAAGAAAATGGGTCATGTTGCATTAAACCTGTTTCATGACTTTTTACGACTATATGATCCTCTTCATGTTCCAGTAAAACACCAACAATGGAAGTTTGTGGAACAAATGTATGAATTTTGTCAGAAATTTCTGCAAACTCAGGACGTTTTGTAATATCAAACTCAAAACCGGGGCCATCGTTGCTATAAACGCCTAGGATACGGCGTTTTAACTTTTTGTTGCAAAAAGTTGCACTATAAACTGCAAGGTTGCCACCTTTTGAATGTCCCCCTAGGCGTATTTTCCCAGGAAGTAATGCGACTTGTTCAAGATAGTGTAGAGCTTCTTTTTGAGAAGGAACTGGAGTTGTGAACGCCATATTAAAATCTTCTTTCCAACCAATGAGGCTATCATCTGTTCCACGAAAAGAAATAAAAAGACTTCTGTCTTCTAACATTGCTGTAAAAGCAGCAAATTGCTTTTCTTTAACTAAATCGGTACTTTCTACAAAACCGCTAAGTTTTGCAGATCCAAATCGCTTAGAATTGGCTGTTTTTTTTAGCAATTCAATAAGATTATCATTTAAAAAAAGTCCCATGTCTGAGCGTTCAATTACATCAGGGGAATTAAAAAACTTATTTGCTGCTTCTGTTAAAGAAATGCCATCCTTTGCTAGTTGCGAAGAAATTATTCCTTTCATTTTCAAATATGAAAGTTCGCTCAAAATCAAAGCATCTATTTCGTTAAATTCCACTTGAGAAAAAGTTAAATCGCCACGCCATTTTATATAATCAAACAAACCAGATTTTTTTTCGTTCACTCTATAAAAATAACCAAAGTAATGGTGCAAATCAAGTCAAAAATATGGGTTTGAGGCTTTGACTGTTTATTTTATAATTGGATATACTATGCTTGGAGTTAATTATGGCAGAAAAATGCTTAAAATGCTTTAGACCACTTTCAACTTGTTATTGTTCTGCTATCGAAAAAATTGAAACTGGAATAAAATTTGTTTTTTTAATGCATCCCAAAGAAGCTTATCGCCAACATACAGGAACAGGGCGGCTTGCTTCTCTTTCGTTACCAGATTCAGAAATAATAGTAGGAGTTGATTTTTCAGAAAATAAGCGGTTAAATCAGCTTTTATCTGATTCGACTTTTTTTCATCTGGTGTTGTATCCTGGAACAGAAGCAATAACAGCTAGTGATGCAAAAATAAAACAAGCTGTATCTTTTGGAAAAAAAATTATGGTTATCGTTATAGATTCAACTTGGTTCTTTGCAAAAAAAATACTTAGACTTTCGACAAACGTAAAATCTTTGCCCAAACTTACATTTTCTTTTTGTTACCAGTCTCAGTTTCAGTTTAAAAAGCAACCTGCTCAGGGATGTATTTCTACAATCGAGTCTTGCTATTATCTAATTTTGGAGATGCAAAAAGCAGCTCTTATCAAAAAAGAAATAAATCCTGAACCTTTAATGAATGTGTTTAAAAAAATGGTTGCTTTCCAGTTGCAGTCAGAAAAGCAACGAATTGATTCTGGAATACCAGGGCGGCATGCATATGATGCAAAGCGAGATGGGGCAAAAAAAAGCAAACCAGAATAAAAAAAACACCTCTTAAAATTGAACTTTTTTGTCCAACTTTAGAGGTGTAGTTATTTTTAAGCAACTAGAAATTATTCTTCTACAATTTCAGCTTTTGGAGCGTTTTTCTTTACGCTTTCGATACCATTCATACAAGAAGCTTTAGCTTTATATCCTTCAGAAGCGGCAATATTTTCACCGTTTTTTGCCTTAAGTCTAAAGCGGAATTCTCCAGCCTTATCTTTGTAAACTTCAAACTTTGGATTTGAAATA
The DNA here is from genome assembly GCA_017622235.1 of Spirochaetaceae bacterium. Classification (GTDB taxonomy): domain Bacteria; phylum Spirochaetota; class Spirochaetia; order Treponematales; family Treponemataceae; genus Treponema_F. The sequence continues at coordinate 39,946 of JAGARN010000010.1, forward strand.
GATTTGAAACCTTCTTCTGTCTGATCTTCAACTTTAGCGTCAGGTGCATTTTTTACAACGCTTTCAATTCCTTTGCGACAAGCTGATTCATTTGAATAAATTTCAGATGTAGCAATTACCTGTCCGTTACCTGCCTTGAGGTTGAACATAACCCCAGAAGAAACTTTGCGTATAACAAACTTGCTCATTTTATTCCCCACCTTCTCTGTAAACAGAAAATATTATTTTACAAAGTATAACACCCGCTATTTTATTTGTCAAATCAAAATCGCTAGGATAATTCAAAAAATGTACCAACCCTTTGTATTAAAAATCATAAGTCAGTATCGAATTAAATAATTAATTGATTTATTATCATTTCTGCATATGCACAAAGGGGATAATTTTTATACTTGTTTTTTTCAATAAGAATCTTTACAATGATAAAATGTTCCGTTTGTACATTGAAAGAAAAATCGGTTTTCAGAATGAAGCCTCTCGTATCTTCTCAGAGGTTACTGGCTTTCTTGGTATTCCTAGTGTTACCAATATCAGATATTTGAATCGCTACGATATAGAAAATGTTAGTGAAGAAACTGTAAAACTTGCTGCTGTAAGAGTTTTTTCTGAACCGCAAAGCGACACTTGTTTTTTTACGCACATTCCACTTCGAGCAGAAGATACGGTTATAATTTGGGAATATCTTCCCGGTCAGTACGACCAACGCTCAGATTCTGCTGAACAATGTTTGTCTTTGTTGCAGGCTGGACTAAAACAAGTTTCTTCGGATAAAGCAGAGCGTCCTAAAGTGCGTTGTGCAAAAATGGTAATTATTTCTGGTACAGTTTCAACTGAAGATGTTGAAAAAATAAAAAATTACCTTATCAATCCTGTGGATTCTCGGCTTGCTATGCCAGAAATTCCAGAAACTTTGGCAATGGAATCTAGTGTTCCAAACGATATTCCTTCTGTTGAAGGGTTTATTGCCTTTGATGGTGCAAAGTTAGCTGCGTATCATCAGAAAATGGGGCTTGCCATGGATGTGGCGGATATTACATTTTTGCAAAATTATTTTAAACAAATAAATCGTAATCCAACAGAAACAGAGATTCGAGTTTTAGATACTTATTGGTCAGACCACTGCCGTCATACTACATTCAACACGGTGCTAGATGATATCCAAATTGAAGATGGTTCTTATGCAAATCTTTTTCGCCGTTCGCTAGAAAAATATACTGCTATGCGTACAGAAATTCACGCTGGCAAAAACAAACCCGTTACATTAATGGATATGGCGACAATAGGGGCAAAGTATTTAAAAAGACATGGAAAGTTGGATGATATAGAACTTTCAGAAGAGATAAATGCTTGTTCAATTTACATCGATGTAAAATTCACTCATCCTGAGCCAAAAACAGAACGTTGGCTTTTAATGTTTAAAAATGAAACTCACAATCACCCTACAGAAATTGAACCCTTTGGTGGTGCTGCAACTTGTATTGGAGGAGCTATTCGAGACCCTCTTTCTGGTCGTTCCTGGGTTTATCAGGCTCTTCGTGTAACAGGTGCTGCAAATCCCACCGTTCCTCTTAAACAAACTCGTGAAGGAAAGTTGCCACAAATAAAACTTACCCGAGAAGCCGCTGCTGGCTTTAGTTCTTACGGTAACCAAATTGGTCTTACAACAGGGCAGGTTGTAGAAGTCTATCATCCTGGCTTTGAAGCAAAACGAATGGAGCTTGGGGCTGTAATTGCAGCGGCTCCTGCAAATCTTGTTAAACGAGAAGAACCCGAAGCTGGTGATATTGTTGTGTTAGTTGGTGGAGGAACAGGTAGAGACGGAATTGGAGGTGCTACGGGTTCATCAAAAGTTCACACAACAAAATCTGTAGTTGATGCTGCGGCGGAAGTTCAAAAAGGTAACGCTGTAGAAGAAAGAAAAATTCAGCGTTTATTCCGAAATCCAGAGGTTAGTAAAATAATTCGTCGCTGTAACGATTTTGGAGCGGGTGGTGTTGCTGTAGCTGTTGGAGAGCTTGCTCCAGGTCTTGATATTAATCTTGATGCTGTACCCAAAAAATACGATGGCTTAAATGGTACAGAACTTGCGATTTCAGAATCGCAGGAACGAATGGCACTTGTTGTTCGCAAAGGCGATGTAGAAAAATTAATGAAAGCTGCTGCTGCCGAGAATCTGAATGCAGCTGTTATTGCAGAAGTGACGGATACAAATCGCCTTGTTATGAAGTGGCGAGGAAAAACTATCGTAGATATTCATCGTTCTTTTTTGGACACAGCTGGTGCAAGTCGTAATGCGGTTGCAGTTATTACTTCCCCAGATTCAGCTTTGTGCCCATTTACAAAACCTCTTGCATCTGTTGAAAAAAAACTATTTGGAAAGACCACAGAACAATCTGTAGTTGATGCTTGGCAGGCAACAATGGCAGATTTAGCCTGTTGTTCCCAGCGGGGCTTAACTGAAAGATTTGATGGTTCAATAGGTTCAGCTTCTGTGTTGTTTCCAATGGGCGGCAAATATCAATCCACTCCAGAGGCAGGTATGGCTGCAAAGATTCCAGTGCTTCCGCCAGCAGAAACATCTACAGTCAGCCTTATGTCCTATGGTTATGACGCAAATATTGCTCAGTGGAGCCCTTGGCATGGAGCACAAGTGGCAGTTCTTTCTTCTTTGGCAAAGATTGCCGCTATGGGTGGAAATCCTGCAACCTGCCGACTTACCTTTCAAGAATATTTTGAACGCACAGTAGACGCTGGCTCTTGGGGGAAACCTGCTGCTGCTTTGCTTGGTGCATTAGAAGCTCAAAAACTTTGTGGTACAGCTTCTATTGGAGGAAAGGACAGTATGTCTGGTTCTTTTCAAGAACTTAAAGTTCCCCCAACTCTTGTATCTTTTGCAGTAACAACGGAAGATTGTGCAAAAGTTCGTGGTGGTTCACTTGCAAAAGAAAATCATCCTGTGTATTTAATGTCAGTACCATACTCCGAAGATTTTGCTCCTAATTTTGAAGTGTTTAACAAAAATGCTCAAGCTCTCTATTCTCTAGAAGATAAAGTTGTGGCCGCTTATCCTGTTTCAGCTGGTGGGATTGCTGAGGCTGTAACAAAAATGGCAATGGGTAATAAAGTTGGTGTTAAACTTTTTGATATTCCTTGGAAAAAAGATAATGTTGTTAAGACAACAGATTTGTTTATTCCAAAATATGGCAGTATAGTTTTTGAAACAACATCAGAACTTGCAGCAAAAGATTTAGAGATGGCAGGCTTTGTAGAAGGCACTGTAACTTTAATTGGTGAAACTATTGAGCAACCTATAATTCAACTGGCGATTCCTTCTGTTCCGAAAGTTGATATAAAACTTTCGGATTTGGAAAAAACTTGGGAATCAACTTTGGCAAAGGTGTTCCCCCCAATTTCTGAAGAAAAAACAGCTAAGTCTTATTCAGAATTTGCCACAAAACAACATGATTCACTTAAAGAAGCCAAAGCTAAATTTTCAGCTATTACAATAAAGACTGGCAACATTAAACCCAAAGTTCTTGTGCCTGTATTCCCTGGAACAAACTGTGAATTTGATATGGCAAGAGCTTTTGCTTTGGCAGGAGCTGATGCAAAAATTATGGTTTTCCGCAACAATTCTCCTGCTGCCTTGGAAGAATCTCTTGTACAAATGCAAAAAGAACTTTCTACAACGCAAATCCTAGCTTTGGCAGGAGGTTTTTCTGCCGGAGATGAACCAGACGGTTCAGGAAAATTTATTGCAAACGTTCTTCGTGAACCTAGAATTTGCGAGGCTGTAACGCAGCTTCTTGAAAAGCGGGATGGACTTGCACTAGGTATTTGTAACGGTTTTCAAGCACTGATAAAAACAGGACTTGTTCCTTTCGGTAAGATTATGGAACCATCAGAAGAAATGCCAACGCTTACATACAACACAATCGGTAGGCATATTTCTCGAATAGTTAGAACTCGTATGGTTTCAGCTATATCTCCTTGGGCAAGCCATGAGTCTGTTTTAAAATCAGAGGTTCATTTTGTGCCAATTTCTCATGGTGAAGGTCGAATTGTTATTAGCGAAGATTTGGCAAAAGTTTTGTTTGCTAACGGACAAGTGTTTACTCAGTATGTTAGCGAAGATGGAATTCCAGTGGCCTCTGAGCCTGATAACCCCAATGGTTCTGCCTACGCTATCGAAGGTATCACAAGTCCAGATGGTCGTGTTTTAGGCAAAATGGGTCACAACGAAAGAACTCTTGGAACAGGAATTTTAGGTTGTTCTGAGGATTTGATAAAGAATGTTGCCTTTAGTGGAGATGCTGCAAATAAAGCAAGTTCTTGTCAAAATATTTTTGCAGCAGGTGTATCCTACTTTGCATAAAAATTGTATTTTATATATAATTGCTTTTATAGGAGTCAACTTAACATGAAAAAACTAAATACAATGTTGGTAATTTTTACTGCATTGATTTTAATGACAACGACTGTTGCTTGTAAAGAAACTAGAAATGGTTGGCAATCAAATTATGCTACGGCAAAAGCCCTTGCTGAGGCTCAAGGAAAAAACATTTTTTTGTTTGTAAGTGGTGAAGACTGGGATACCTACAGTACAAATCTGCGTACAACAATTTTTGAAACAGAAGAATTCATGTCTGAGGTAGAAAAGGACTATGTTCTTGTACATTTAGATTTTTCTAACTCAAGGAACGAAGACCAATTTATGCAAGAAGATGCTCAAGTAGCTATGGATTTTAATGCCACAACCATGAGTCTTCCTGCTGTAATTCTTATAACAAATGATGGGTACGTTTTTGGAACAATAGATTTTGACGAAACTGTTACAACGCCGAATCAATACATTGAAGTACTTAAAACTCATAATGAAAAGGCAAAAACTGTATCAGAGCTGTTAGAAAAAATTGAAAAAGCAGAAGGTGCAAAAAAAGCTAAACTTATAGACACACTAGTAGAAACTGTTCCTCAAAGTCATCGCTATTTGTTGACAGAATTAGCTATGACGATTCCATATATTGACCCGACCAACGAAAGCGGAATTATTGGAAAATATCAAGTACAAGAAGCGTATTCTAATGCTATCCAATCTATTTACATGGGAGATGTGCAAGGAGCAATTAACGCATTGCTTGCCCCTGTAGATGATGGTTTCTTATCAAGTGAAGAGAAGCAAGAACTATATTATCAGGCTGCATATTTTTACAGTATGCAAGGGGAAGAAACTATCCCACAAGTGGTTGAATATTTGCAAAAAGCTTATGATGAAGCTCCAGATTCAGAACTTTCACAAAACAGTATAATGGAAACGCTAGAAATGTATAAGCAAGTAATATCTTCCGAACAGGAGTCGTAATAGTGAATTCATCTATGGAAACATTGCCGGCGGAGCCTCCGTCGGCATCTTTAGAAGGGCTATCAGGACTGCTAATTGCAATAATAGTTTTGATAGTACTTTCCATGATTTTTTCGTCGTCAGAAAGTGCTTTTCTTTCAATAAATAAGTTACGTATAAGATTCCTTCGTTCAAAAAGAGATAAAAAAGCAGCCAGAGTTGGCAAGCTGTTGGATAAAAAAGATTTGTTATTAAATACACTTCTTGTTGGCAACAATATTGTAAATATTGCTATAACTTCATTACTAACATCTTTAGCTTTGAAATTATTCGGTCAAGCTGGTGTTGGGATTGCTACCTTAGTTGCAACTGTTTTGCTACTGATTTTTGGTGAAATTGCACCTAAAACCATTGGAACAAGACATCCTGAACCAGTTGCTTTTTCCTTTTCGGTAATAATTTCTTTTTTTATGAAATTGCTTTCACCTCTCGTTTTTTTATTTACAGCGATTTCACGGCTTGTTGCTCGTATTTTTGGAATAAAACACAATCAAAAAAGCGTATCTTTTACAGAAGAAGAAATCAAAAGTTTTATTGATGTTGGAGAAGAAGAAGGCGTCTTAGAAGAAAACGAAAAAAACATGATGCACAAAGTGTTTAAATTTACAGATTTAGCTGCAAAAGAAGTTATGGTTCCCAGAACTAGAATAACTGCAATAACTTTAGATGCATCATACAACCAGATTATAGAACTTTCTCAACGAACTCGTCTTTCACGATTTCCTGTGTATAAAGAGGATATCGATCATGTGGTGGGAATCCTTTACGTAAAGGATATGCTTTTTCACAATAGCAACCCAAAAGCTTTTTCTGTAAAAGACATAATGCGTCCTCCGCTTTTTGTGGTAGGAACAAAGAAAATGTCTTCTGTTCAGCAAATGTTGCGAGAAAATAAACAGAGCCTAGCAGTGGTAATAGACGAGTATTCTGGAACAGATGGCATACTAAGCATAGAGGATATAGCAGAAGAAATATTTGGTACTATAAGTGATGAGTATTATACGCCCTCTTTGCCTGTTGCAATACAAATTAACTCTACAGAAGCTGTTCTTGACGGTGCAGCTAGGCTCACTGAACTTTCAGAAAAAATTGGCATCTCTTTGCAATCTGAATATTACGAAACTCTTGGTGGTTACATAACAGAAAAGCTTGATAGGATTCCTTGTGTTGGCGACAAAATTCAAGAAGGAGAATTTTTGTTTACTGTTATCGAAGCAACTTCTACTAAAGTTACAAAAATTCGGCTTAGCAAAGAAGGGGATAGTGAATGAGTACTTTGGTAACAGCTCTTATTCTTGTAGTATTAATTGCCTTCTCTGCTTTCTTTTCTTCTTCAGAGACAGCTTTTCTTTCAATCTCAAAAGTTACACTTCGTCAAATACAGAAAGAGAAGTTGCCTAAAGCAAGATATATTGCAAATCTAAAAAGTGATATGGACAGGCTTTTAACGACGATATTAATAGGCAACAATTTTGTAAATAACTTTGCATCTTCTACGGCAACAGCCTTGGCTGTATCTCTTTTTGGTGACAGGGGCGTTGGTGCAGCTACTGTTGTAATGACTGTTTTGATAATTCTATTTGGTGAGATTCTTCCAAAGACGGTTGCAACAAACAAGCCTGTTAAACTAAGCCAGAATTTTGCAATTCCTCTTGGATTGCTTCAAAAAATTATGTTTCCTCTTGTATGGATTTTTGCAAAGTTGTCAAAAGCTATTGGTTCTTTAGTGGATAAAATTTGGAAATCAGATACACCACTTGTAACAGAAGAGGAGCTCAAAACTCTTTTTGCTGTAGGCAACGCAGAAGGAACATTAGAAAATGATGAAAAAGAGATGCTGTATAAAATCTTTGAATTTACTGATTTGCGTGTTAGAGATATAACTAGGCATCGTTCATTTGTTAAATCTGTTTCTGCAAGTGCAACATTTACACAGGTAGCCGAGGTTTTTGCTGCTACAGGTTATTCAAGACTGCCTGTGTACGAAGAAAAAACGGAAGGCGATAAAAACCAATACATTGGTCTTTTGCACTATAAAGCATTACTTTTTTATCATGGTGAAAAAAATAAACCGGACTTTGCCAGATTGAATATGCGAAAAGTATTGTTTGTTCCCGAAACAAAATCCGCAGTTTCTTTGCTACATACATTCAAAACAGAAAAAGTAAATTTTGCGATTGTGGTAAACGAGCATGGAAGCAACAGTGGTATCGTTACTATGGATGATGTTTTAAATGCTGTAATGGGTCGCATTACCGACGAATATGCAAAAGAAACACCCCCTGAAAAACGTATAAAAATTCTTTCTGCAACGGAATTTATTTTGCCCGGGGATTTGCGGCTTAACGATGTAAATGAAATCTTTAAGCTACAATGCGAATCTGAGGATTTTGATACATTAGGTGGCTGGTTGCTAGAACAATTTGGATATCTTCCGTCTGTAGGTGAAGTTTTTAGCAAAAAAAATAATGCCTTCATTGTAGAAGATGTTTCACACAGAAGAATCCAAACTATTAGATTAAAACGCACAAATAATACACGCTAACTAACAAAAAATTATTGTAGTTTTATTTCTTTTGTTATATGCCCTTGTAAATTATGCAAACTTAGTGTTCCATCTTGAAACAAGGCAAAACCAGCTGCTGAACCACCCTTAGGTAAAGATGGTGACCCTGGGTTACATAATACGATGCCTTGGTCGTTTTCTTCTAAAATTTGAATGTGAGTGTGTCCAAAAAGAAATATATCGCCTTTGCAAAGGGGTGGCAGTTTTTCTGGGGAAAGAATATGCCCATGACTTGCAAAAAGTCGTGTTCCATTGTGGCATATTAGTGTATAATCGCTAAGCATAGGAAACTGCAATATCATTTGATCAACTTCACTATCGCAGTTTCCACGGCATGCTATAATGTCGGCTGCAGTTTCGTTCAATAACGAAGCAACTTCTTTTGGGTTATAATCTTTTGGTAGTGGATTTCGTGGACCATGATACAAAATATCACCTAACAATATCAATTTTTGGCAACAAAGCAAATGATATTGTTCTAGTAACAAATGAGCGTACTTTGCTGAACCATGTATATCTGAACAAATAAAATACTTCAAAATGAATACCTTAAAGAAAGACTAATTGGTGTTGCAGTAATATTAATTTTGTCATTTTTAAGTGGTAGCGTATGTAAAAACGGTACAACAAAACCTGTTACAGAGCCGAGAAAAGCTCCTGCTAAGACATCTGTAATAAAATGGTTGCCGCTAAGCACACGTTGAACAGCAGTTGCAACTGCAAAGGACATACTTGTGGCAATAACAGGAATTTTCAACTTAGAATCAGGAAAATACTTTGCAAACACATAGCTTGTAAAGACAGCCCCATTAAAGGCCATTGTAGCGTGGCCAGAAGGAAAGGAACGTGCAAAATCACCGTCTGCAATTTTATCTTCTGGAGCTCCTTCAAAGTACATATATGGGCGTTCGCGAAAAACTAGAGTTTTTGCAAGCTCTTTTAATCCGTTGGCCCAGAGCAAGGATTCTGCATACATAACTGTAAATATACCCCATTCGCCAACATCCGTAAAAGCAAGAATAGCAGGTGACGCCATGGCAACAATTTCTGTCAAAGTGCCGGTTAAGTGAAGTGTATCTGAATAAGGTTGTGCAGCCCAACGATCAAATGCATTTACAGTAGAAAGCAGTGGTGTAGTACCGTTATATTCTGCTCCATCAGTAACTTTATCATAAATGAACATTCCGCCGGTCAAGGCAAGTCCACCACCGCCAATTATACCATCGTAAACTGGGTCAAGTTTAAATACTCCTGCATCACCTGAAAAAAAATTAGGTATTTCGCAAAAAGCAAAAGAAGTAATCATTGTGTTACAAAAAAAAACAAGAAAAAACTTATAAATTTTTTTAGGAAACATTCTGGAATCTCCGTTCTTTTGGTTATACTTATTGGTAAAATTATTACGGTTACCTATTGCTATACTGTATTATACAATGAGAGTTGTCTATTTTGCAAGTTTAATACAAACCAATCATTGTTTCGGAAGTTATGTTTTCGTTGTAGGGAAAAAAACTTTACAATAAGTGCTTTTTAATTTATAATGTTACCTATGTTTTCTTATGAGAGTCACAAGATACGAAACTTGTCGTACATTTGTTTAACATTTCTTTCAATTCTGCTGCTTTTGTTTATAGTTTTGTATTACGTATTCAATAGGAACATATTGACATCAGAAACAGAGCAGTCTCTGAGTTTTGTAACTGAAGTTACCGCTCAGGGTGTAAACGAAAATATAATGCGTCCTCTGGCAGATATGAGTGTATTATCTGCGGCTCTAGTAGAAAAATATACACCACAAGAAGTAATTCAGTTTCAAATGAATAACGATACAGATGATGTTTTCTATGCTTACTACTGGCTTGAGCCAGATGGAACAGCATTCACCACTTCTGGGAATAAAATATATTTTGAAATGACAGAATTTATGCGAGATTTGTTTAAAGGTCGTTCTTGCATAAGTTTTACAAGGGAAGCACCTGAAACAAATAATTCTGCTGTATTGTATGGTATTCCAGTTAAAAAGAATGGTCAGATTGTAGCCGCATTAGTCGCAGCGAGTGAACCAAAATCTTTTGGGCGATATGCTTTGTTAAATTCTTTTGATGGTATGGGTGCTAACTACATAGTAGACCATAATGGTAATATTGTAACTTTTTCGGGAAATATTCCAGAAGGAATACTTGAAGCTAATTTGTTAGAGTACATTTATGGTGATAAATGGACACTAAAAGATTTATCCCCAGAAGAAATATATAGCGATTTTCTTTCAAAAAACAATAATACTGCACGTTATACAAATAGTAATGGACAACAGATGTATTTATGTTACACTCCATTATTTGTAGATAATTGGTTTCTTGTTTCAAGTATACCTTTTTCTAATGTAACATCAGGAATATACAAAACCTATGCAATAGTATTTGCTATAATCGTTGTTCTTGTAATTGCTGCTTTTAGTATAATTATAACAACCTTTATTAAACGTAGTACAGGTTATCGTAACAGTTTAGAGCAAGCTTTGTACACAGATTTAATTACTGGCGGAATGAGTTATGTTAAATTCCAAGAAACAAGTAGGGATGTAATTCGTAACGCAGAGCCTGGAGCGTATACTTTTATTTCATTAGACATACAAAACTTTAAACTTATAAATGATATAAATGGCGGTGGTGGAGGTAACGCAACGCTTACATACGTTCACGGTAAACTAAAGGAGCATCTTCCGAAAGATGCAATTATGTGTCGTGCGGACGCAGATATATTTAACCTTCTCATTAAAACCCAGCCCATTGAACAGATGGCTAAAATGTTGTCTGACTTTACAGAAGATTTAAACAAATTTAACTTATTGCAACATAGCAAATATTTTATCCGTATAAAAGCCGGTTTTTATACGATACAAAATAACTCTTTGGGGCTACTTACAATCAGAGATCGTAGTAATATTGCAAGAAAGATGGCAAAAGACCAACAAACATCAAAGTTGTTCACTTATGATGTTTTTGACGAAGCAACTCTTATGAGCCAGATCAAAGAATACGAGTTTGAAAATACAATGGAACAAGCATTACAAAATAATGAATTCAAAATGTATTTACAACCTAAAATTAATATTCAAACAGGTAGAGTTGCTGGTGCAGAAGCTCTTGTAAGGTGGGAATCGCCTATATACGGTATGATTCAACCGAATTCATTTATTCCCATGTTTGAGCGGAATGGTTTTATTGTTCAAATTGATTTAAATGTGTTTGAGCAAGCTTGTGCTTTTTTGAGGAAACAAATTGACGAAGGGCAAACACCAATACATCTTTCTGTAAATCTTTCAAGAGCCCACTTATTTAATCCCAACTTTTTAGATGATTTTATTGAAATCAAAGAAAAGTATAATATTCCAGCAGAATTACTTGAATTTGAAATAACTGAATCTATGGCATATGAACAACTTGATACAATCGAAAGATTCATTGATATGATTCATAAAGCTGGATTTACTTGCTCCATAGATGATTTTGGGAGTGGATATTCATCGTTGAATATGCTTGGGGATATTCCTGCGGATGTTCTTAAATTAGACAAAGCCTTTTTTAAGGTTGATTCTCACCAAAAAACTCGCAACAAGCAAATCCTTACTTCAATAATCACACTAGCAAAAGAATTGAACATGAAGGTTGTGGCAGAAGGAATAGAGACTACTTCGCAGGCTTCTTTTCTTCAGAGTATTAATTGCGATATTATACAAGGCTTCCTTTATTCACGCCCGTTGCCAACAGCGTCTTTTGAAGTGTTTTTGTCGAATTGGACGACCGAACACGTTAGCCAAGTTCAAAACGCTCTTCGCCAAAGCTAGTAGTATATTATTTTGTAATCTTTAGTTTGGCAAAAGCCTGCATTATTGTAAGCACATATCGCAGCTGTATTTTGATTACGAACAAAAAGTACTGTACCTTTTTTTGCCTTTTTAGCAGTTTGTGCAATGTGATATACAAGGCTTCTGGCGTAACCTTGGCATCTATATTCTGGCATAGTAAACACTCCGCCAATTTGCACAAAACCTGGGCTAATCGCAGAAACCGCAGCTTTTGCCGCAAAATTTTTTTTGCAAGGGACAGCATAGACTCTGTGCTGTCCCAACGCATGAAGTAAATTGTTGCGACAAAGTTTTTCGTTAAATGGTCGGTTATGTGGCAATACTTCTACAATGTCATAGTTATGTTGTAAAGGATAAAGTGCTTCTAAATCTTCAAGAGTGCAAAGTTTAATTTTTGTAGCGGAATGTTTAGCCGTATTCACTGACTTTGTATCAAAAATCATAAGTTTGTAATCTCGAACTTCAACTATTTTATGCAAACTACCAGAATTTTCTATGGCATTAACAATAAAGTTTGTTCCATTAGCTTCTCCGCTAATGCAATAAACTTTTCGTTCAGAAAAAAACTTCCCCAATAGAATAGTTTCTGGGACAAAAAAATTTGATGTAACATCGCTAGAAAAACAATGCAGAATTAATCCTGCTTTGGATGCAAAGATTAAAGCTAAAAGTTTTTCTCCCTGGCATAAGCATACAAAATCCCCAAGTTTTTTTGGCCAACCGGCAACATAAGATTGTTCTGTTCGTTCAAAAAGTTGAACACAGCTTTGTTCTCTCGCTTTAAGAAAAGAAACAATTTTATGGTATGAAACCTCTGTTGCTGGAATAAGTTTTATTTCGCTGGGAGTATTCATTTTATTCTGCCAGTGGGAATTCGCCCTTAACTTTAAATTCACCAGCTAAAGCTCCGAAAACAGCTTTAAACGAGTATGAAGAATAACTATAAGACATTATAACTGTATCTGCCCAGTTACTTAATTTCATGGCTGGTACAGGTGAAAGAACAGAAACTATTATAGTTTTTACTCCAGCTTGTCGAAGTTGAGAAGCAACAGCTGCACTTGCATCGTCTGCAACACATATAATTACGGTGTCGCAGTCTCTTGCTAGCTGTAAAATGTAATCTGACATCCATTGGGTTTCGTTAGGTCCCATGGAATAATTAAACTGTAAATACTTTGCATTTGGATAACGCAACTTTCCTTCGGTAAAAAACTCAGGGAACTGAGATTGTCCTGCTAGAAGGATTTTTTCTTCGGCTTGTGGTTTGTAGGGTAGATTTCCTTTATAGAGCGTTATTGAGCGGCAAGCTTGCGATAAAAAGAAAGATTGACCTTCTTTGTCTGGAATACTTTCTGGGATTTTAGTTGCATCTGGATACAAGGGTACAGGATTTTCGCCCTTGAAATATTCCAGTTTTGCATAAATTACTCTGCGTGCGGCATCTTTAACTCGTTCTCTAAATGCATAAGATGTTTTCATCAATGCCAAATTATTTGTCCACAGGGCTTCATTTAGTTGAGCTGTTGTAGAAGAAATGATTATGTCATTACCAGCTTCAATCGCTAACTTAAACGCATTTGAAAGTGTTCCTGCCCATATCGTAGCACCATTCATCATCATATCGTCAGTTATTATAAGTCCCTGGTATCCCAACTGGTTTCTTAGAATTTCTGTAAGAAATGTTTTAGACAAAGAGGCAGGTTCTCCGTTATGGACGATTTGAGGAAAACTTAAATGACCTGACATTATAGCAGGAATTTGTTCGTCTATTAAATACTTGAAAGGAATTAATTCTCGATTCATCATTGTATCATAATCTATCGAAATTACTGGTAGATTTCCATGAGAGTCAATTCCTGTATCGCCATGCCCAGGGAAATGTTTTGCTGTTGGAATAACTCCTGCTGCAAGAGAGCCAGCAGCAAAAGCAGCACCAAGTACGCCGGAATATTCTGGGTTTTCACCAAAAGAACGTGGTCCAATAACGCTTGAATCGTGGTTTGTGTACAAATCAACCGTTGGAGCAAAATTCATGTTAATTCCCAAGGCTCTAAGCTCTCTGCTAATGTAATATCCACTGTACCATGCGTCTATAGGATACCCAGATGCTCCTATTGCCAAGTTTCCTGGTGTGTCGCTGGTTTCACCTTTAACATGGCGAATCCAGCCGCCTTCTTGATCTGTAGCCACAAATAATGGTATTTGAAGACCTCTACTTTGGGATTTTTCTTGCAAAGAACTTATAGACTTTGCAACAAGATTTATGTCATTTGTGTTCCAACCAAAAACTTTTACGCTACCAAGACCTCTTTCCACAACCCATTGATTTAGTAATTCAGAAGGCTCTTGCCCTGCCCATCCGAACATAAAAATTTGAGCTAACAATTCTTCGTCTGTCATTCGTGAAACAAGAGCCGGTGCAAGTATGTGAGCAGGGTAGTCACTCCAAAAAGTAATATCTTTAGGTAGGTCATCTGGTGTAGAAATTGACTCAGACTGAGGAATAATTTTTCCACAAAGAAAAACTAAACAAACAAGACAAAGTAGCGTTTTACGTACTACTGAAAAATACGCATATTTCAAAGGTACGCCTCGTTGCGCATATTACGAATATATTTTGCAGCTGAATGTGCTGCAACAGCACCATCGGCAGCAGCCGTTACTACTTGTCTAAAGGGTTTTGCTCGTACATCACCTGCACAAAATAAACCTGGAATTGCCGTTGCCATTTCTTCATTTGTGATGATATAGCCATTTGTGTCATGGGCAAGAATTGGCATTAGTTCTGTGGAAGGTTCTGCACCAATAAACACAAAAACCGCATCCGTTGTTTGTTCCTGTTCTTCTTCAGTAACCGTATTTTTTAATAATACACTTTGTACTTTGTTTTGTCCTCGAATCTGTGTAACAACAGTGTTGAATTTGACTTTTATTCTAGGATTTTGTAACACTCTGTCTGCAACAGCTTTTTGTGCTCTGAATTGTGATTTTCTATGAACGAGGGTAATATCATCCGATAAAGTTGAAAGGAAGGTCGCTTCATCGCAAGCAGAATCTCCACCACCAACAACTATGATTTTTTTATTCCTAAAAAAAGGACCATCACAAGTAGCACAATATGAAACGCCCCGTCCGCTCAGTTCTTTTTCTCCCGGGCAGCCCAGTTTACGTGGTAATGAACCTGTTGCTAATAAAACTGTAGGAGCATTGTATTCTTTGTCGCCAGTTCTAACATAAAAACTGTCATCTTTTTTGCCTACAGACTGTACTTGAGCGGTTACAATATTTGCTCCGAAAGCTTGAGCTTGATTTTTCATTGCAATAATGAAATCAGTACCCGATATGGCTGGATACAAGCCTGGGTAATTTTCTAAATGCATTATATTTTGTGCTTGACCACCGCTTCCACCAAGTTCTAGCACCAGTGTATTTAAATTTGCTCTTGCAGCATAACCAGCAGCAGAAAGCCCTGCTACACCAGCACCAATTATTATAAAGTCATAGGATGTATTTTCCATAAGAACTATTATATCCTTTTTTTATATAAGATACTAGACAAAAAAAAATCTTTTTGATAACATGATTTTACCGTGGCGCCATGCCCAAGTGGTAAGGGAGCGGTCTGCAAAACCGTTATTCATCAGTTCGATTCTGATTGGCGCCTTTGAAAAGAACCTTTCGAGGTTCTTTTCTTTTTTAGGGAAGGCCGTGGATACGGGTTGTGGCAAAAGTCGCAATATTAATAACTCTTTCCCTTTTACATATTCAGGCAGAAACGGTTGTTTCTGCCTTTTTTAATTTTTTAATGCTGCTAGAACGGTTTTAGCTTGTTCAATATTGGGTTCTATACATACCCTAGGTTTTACCGAAGAGAACAATGCTTTTAGATTTTCTGGTACTTCTGGAGCTTCTCCGCACCATCTGCGAATAGATTCGCTGTGAAATGCTGGATGTTCTCTTGCTACTAACACAACAGTACTTGCTTCTCTGTCAGCTGCTTCTGTTTGCTTTTTTGCGGCTGCATAAGCTCCAGCTGTTTTGCCGTCGGCATAGACACCATACTTCATAAATAGCTCTTTGCAAGATGCAACACGTTCTTTTTCGGATACTGGCTTTGGAAAAACCAATCCTTTAATTACAGCAGGGTTTGCAAAGAAAACTTCTTCCATGCGTTCTAAGTTTGAAGGGCTACCTGGGTTTGCAGGTGGACGTTTTGCCATAGGAATCATTGAATCTAACATATGGCATCTGCCAGTAGAATCAGTTGTTAAAGCTGGTGTACATTCGGTTATGAAGCCATTAACTGGCAATGAAAAACGCCAAGCGTATAGACCCGCTACTAAGTTGCCATAATTTCCTGGTGCTAAGGCGTAAAAAATATCTCCAAAGACTTTACCTTTAAGCCTAGAAAATGCGTATGTGTAGAAAAATGTTTGTGGCAATAATCGACCTATGTTCATTGTATTGGCAAGAGTTAGACCGTATTCATTAACAAGGTTTTTATCGTTAAAAAGTTGCTGCACCAGTTTGCTACAATCCTGTAATGTTCCTTCAACCTCTACCGGGTAAATATTCCCACCGTTCCATATGCAATCTTTTTCGTCAATTCCTGCCATGGTGTCTTTTGCATGAAAAAGTACCGCCTTTAATCGCTCTTTGCCACGCATTGCTTGTGCCATGCTTTTGCCAACGGAATTATTGCACACGGCGAGAACAATCGCTGTTTTGTCTTGCATCATTAATGTGTATTCAAGACAAGAAGCAAGGTAGGAAACCCCAAAATCAAGATGAGAACCTGTAGGTCCAGTATATAAATCCAGCTCGTACAAAGAATCATCTAATTGTCTAAGCTTAGGGCTAAAAGGGAAAGCTTTTGTTGCAATGGCTTCTGAAATTATCGGGCTAAATTCTTCTTTTATCATGGCAGATGTTAACGCTCCTGCCATAGAAGCAAACGTAGTCGTTTCTGTTAGATAATAAATCCAAGGCTTAAGATTGTCTTGAGAAGCGGGAACATAAAGTCCACCGTCAGGACTTACACATTCTGTAATTGCTTTTGAAAAATTAATTACATTGTTACTATTTCTTGTACTAGAAAATTGCAAACTAACTCCTTACAATTTTTATGCAAAATCATCGAATATTAACATAATGTTAATGGAAGTACCAGATATTTTTTTGTAAAAGAACATGGTCTATAGGTAGTTTTTGCTTGTCTTAGCCCTAAATCTCCAAGATCTTGTTCACGATTAATATAAATAACGGAGGAAGGCAAATTCAATGCTTGTGCTCTATTTACAAATTGATATACTCCTTTATAGCCACTTATTGCTTTTTCAAACATTGTAACAAACATTGTTCCATTGCAAATACGTTCACCAAGAGAAAAGGCAACCGGAACACCATCTGCATATGCAACTACACCTTCAAGTCCAATTTTTTTGAACTGCTCAAGAGCAAGACCGCATTGATTATAATCGCCAAGATTTTCTTGCTGCCTAGATTTTTTCCAGCTTTCTAGTACAGAAATTGCATCTGTTAAGGAATAAGGACTCAATGGTAAAACCTCTGCTTTGTACGAAGAAATAAAAGCATTTACCAAGTTCTTTTTTTTATGAAGAGCTTTGCCACTTAGCGATGCAAGATTTTCTCTTAAATATATATAATCAAAATTATCACGGTCTTCTATAATCTGAAAGCTATCAGAAGATAAAAGTTGAGTTGTCTTTTTTTCTAAGTCTTGTGGCATATTCTTCCAATAGCAAAAATTGATAAACAGGTAGTCAAGTTGCTCCTTTTGAGGAATATCACCAAGTACAGAAAAAAATATTGAACCTAGATCTTTTTCAGCTAATTTTCGGCTAGGACCATTTCCAATTATTACCATGGAATTATGACTCAACCGAGAAATTTTGTAGTTATATTTTAATGAATCAAGAAAAAAGTTAGCAAAAGTAAATTCACTAATCCCTGAATTAAGTCCTCTGCAAAAAGGCAACAAATAATCTGACATATCCATTGAAATTGGCTTAAAATCAGGAAAGTCTGGTAGTGCGTTCATATTTATCTTGTATAAAGATACTTTTTTTTGAAAAAAAAGTCAAAGTATTACCTTGGAATGGTTTTTGATGTACGCAAGCCTTTATAATAAAACCTGTTCAGATGCTTGACACTAAAACCAAATACGTAGTATATTGAATTCCCGTATATCTGCGCGAAAGCGTACCGACAAGGACGGCTCATCCAAGTCGGTGCAGAAGGACTAGGATGCTAGTGTCCTGATGCAACTACACTTTTATATGTAAGGTATATACATGAAAACTATTTTCGTAAACGAAAAAGATGCTATTCGCAACTGGTATGTTATTGATGCGGCTGGCAAGCCTATGGGTCGTGTTGCTGCAAAAGTTGCGGCTATGCTCCGTGGTAAACACAAGGCTACTTTCACACCAAATCAAGAAATGGGTGATTTTATTGTTATCGTAAACGCTGAAAAGGTTGCTGTAACAGGTGCAAAAGCAACGGACAAGATGTACTATCATCACACAGGTTATGTGGGTGGATTGAAATCATTTACTTTTGAAAAAAAGATTGAACGTCATCCAGAAGCACCTCTTATGTTGGCAATCAAGGGAATGTTGCCTAATGGTCGTTTGGGACGCACTATGTTGAAGAATGTAAAAATCTATGCAGGTGCGGAGCATCCCCATGCTTCACAAAACCCTCAGCCCTTGGAAATTTAACAGGAGTCTATTGTGATTAAGAATATCGGAATTGGAACAGGAAGAAGAAAGACAGCTGTAGCTCGTGTTTTTTTGCGGGAAGGAAACGGTAAAATAACTGTAAACGGTAGAGATGTAAACGACTACTTTGCCACAGCTGAGCAGGTTCGTATTGTAAAGCAACCTCTCATGGTAACTTCTAGCGAAAATAAATTCGACATACTGATTACTGTATCAGGTGGCGGCTTAAACGGTCAGGCTGGTGCTTGTTTGCATGGGTTGTCTCGTGCATTAACTCAGGTTGATCAAGAAAATTATGCTTCTCTAAAAGCAAACGGTTACCTCACTCGTGATTCACGTATGGTTGAACGAAAAAAATACGGTCAGCGTGGTGCACGCCGACGCTTCCAGTTCAGTAAGCGTTAGTGCCTGTTATTACTGCTACAAAACAGATCTCGTCGGATTGCGTTCAGATAACGCTTTCTACGGGGTCTTGTTTTTTTATACGACTATCGTTTTTATGTCATCTTGATTCTGCCCAGCTGGTAGTTAATAGGGAGCTTTTGCCACAAGAGTTAGAGGATTTAATCGAATCAGGTTTGGTCTATTCGGCAGAGAAAGCAGCTTCTGCTTATCTTAATCGTAGTGAACATAGTCGTTTTCTTTTGCAAAAAAAACTTGTTGCCAAAGGCTTTGATGTTGCACATATTACAAAAGCTCTTGATTTTTTGGAACAAAAGGGCTTTTTATCAGATTTGCGTTATGCAGTTGCATGGGTCAGGAATAGGTCAATTCATCATGTGGAGGGGCGCTCTCGTCTTTTGATGGAATTGACATCTAGGGGTATTAATCGTAAGATTGCAGAACAAGTTGTAGATGAACATTTTGAAACGGTAGACCAAAATGCTTTTTTTGAAAAAGTGGCAGGAAAATGCCGTAGGTTGGGTAAAACAGGTTTAGCAGCAGAGAAATATCTTCAACGTAAAGGCTTTACATTTGCTCAAATAAAGAAAATTATCTCTATTTTATAATATGAAAAAAAAATAACCTTATATTTTATTTAAAAAATAAGTATATGTTGTACATTTATTTATGTTATGTGTTATAATGATGGAACGAAATATTTATTTAAGAATGTGCATTTCAGTGACAGGTGAAAAATATGGCAAAGGATTTTGAACGAACAGTTGTGTATTCAGCACTCGAAGTTGCCAATATTTGTGGTGTAGCAAATCAAACTGCAATTAATTGGATTCGCAACGGATATTTGCAGGCATTTAATACGCCCGGTGGGCAGTATCGTGTTTATGCTGATGATTTGGTTCATTTTATGACTGAACGAAAAATGCGAATACCAGAGTCCCTATTGTCTGAGTGTAGTTCTTTTGAAACAAAACGTATCCTAATCGTAGAAGATGATGTTGGTTTAAACACTGTACTGAAACAATATTTTGAAAAAGAATTGCAAAATATTGAAATAATTCAAGCTTTTGATGGGTTTGAAGCTGGAGCTTTAATTTCTTCTAAACAACCTCACATAATTATTTTAGATTTAAATTTACCAGGAGTAAATGGAATCGATTTATGCAAAAAAATAAAAAACGACGAATCTTTTGGTAATCCAGCAATTATAGTTGTAACCGCTCTCAACGATAGTGAAACTGAGCAAAAAATAAATTCCCTTGGAATATCAAACTTTTTTAGAAAGCCAGTTATACTAAGTGAACTAGTTCAAGCGATTCGCCTATTCTTTTCACCCCCCCCCCTCACATATATCAGGCTCTTAACAAGTACTAATTAATTTGTAAGACCAAAACAGAGGGAGGGGTTATATTTATCTGTAGTAAAAGTATGCAGGGTAGGGAATATCAGGCATTGTCCTTTCTGCTACCGAGTGAACAAGAGTGTCTATAGAATTTTGTGTAGCAAAAATCTTCTGCACAGCATCTGTGGCAGCGGATAACAGATAATTAATAAATGACACATTCGTTTCTGGGTAAAAATCCACGTAGTCTACATTGAATAGTTCGCAATCAAGTTCCATAATGTTTAAAGCATCATCAAAACGTTCTATTCCGTCAATTAATCCATTTTCTAAAGCTTGTTTAGCTGTATAAATTCGACCATCTGATAATTCTACAACCTCGGTTAAAGGCATATTGCGACTTTGAGCAACTATATTTGTAAATTGATCATAACATTCGTCAGCAATACTTTGCATAATTTGTCGTTGTTCTGGAGTAACAGGTACATTTATATTTAGCATATCTTTGTTGCGTCCAGCTATAAAACTATACATTTCAATGCCGTGTTTTTCCATTAGTTTTGATAAATCAAAGGATTGCCCTGCAATTACACCTATAGAACCCGTAAGAGTATTGCGGTTTGCGTATATTCGGTCGGCTGCACAACCAATATAATAACCACCAGAAGCGGCCATGCTACCAAAATAAGCCCATACAGGTTTGCCGCTAAGGTTTTTGTATTCCATTAGTTCAAGATAAGCTTCATCTGATTGGTATACACCGCCACCAGGAGAGTTAATGAAAAGCATTATTCCTCTGTTTTTTTCGTCTTCTGCTAAAGAACTTATTGTTTCCAAAAGCCACTCTTGGTCATAGGTTTCGTTTAAATCTTCTATTGTGCCTTCAATGTGAAGTACAGCAATGTAATCGTTAGATGAAAACCCAGAAAAACTATTGCTAAAACCGTAACTTATGTTAAAACCTGTCTTTGCGATTTTAATTATTCCAGTAATAATACATAATCCAACAAGAATCGAAAGGATAATTAGTCCCGTTCTTTTATTTCTTTTGTTGGCTTTGATAGGAATTTCTTGAAATTCCTCCTGATTTTCATAAACGAGAGATTCTTGCTGAATCAATCCTTCCGATTCTTTAACTGTAGAGTCAACTTCTATATTTTCGTCCATTTATAACAACCTTTGATTAATTAAAATCTGCTTCTGTTAATGCACCAGTTGAAAGGGCTCTTTGTTTAAGGAAGTTATATGCATTGACAGTGGTTGTGTAAATATATGGAATTAACCAAAGATATCCAATGCACAGCGTCAGTACACACAAAAGCGACCAACCAATAAAGCTAAGATCCATTACAAATAAATCACCTTTATATCCTTTTGTCATTACTTTGCTAAGATTCATGGCTTTTCTTACAGATATGTTGGGATTATCCGCTAAAACATAAAGCGTTTGCGAATATGCGTAAGATTTTATTATTCCGGGAATAAACAAAAGAAGAGACCATAAGAAAACCCAAAGGGTCATCCATAATAGACCGAGTATTCCTTTTAGCCACATATTCATTCCGTCAAGGAAATATGAAAATTTTGTTTCATTATTTTTTGCGAAAGAAAGGAAAAAATAAATTACAGCAATTTCAAGAATTCCAGAAACAGCTATAGAAGCAAAAGTCATAATTAATCCGTAAACAGGAACATCTTCTTCTGCAGAAACAGAACTAAAAACAGGAAAAACGCCAGCGACGGCAATGTACAATAAAATAACTAATATTGGAACCTTCCAATGACCTTTTAAGCTTCCTTTAGCTGCTGTTTTAAAACCAACTCTATCAAACATTTTTGAAACCTCCATCTCTAGCATAAAAAAATTAAATATATGTGTCAATCTTTTTTACAAAAAAAGCTGTCTTTTATAAAGCAGAAAACTTCTAAGACAGCTTTTTCCCAAAACAGGATATAAGTTATGTATTTTTAGCCAACTCTCGGACTTGAACCGAGTACCTGCACGTTACGAGGGTGCTGCTCTGCCAGGTGAGCTAAGTTGGCATAACCAGTGCAGTATAACAAAAAGGGCTTTAGGGGTCAAGCCGAAGGAGGTTAAGACCTTCGGGAATCGGCAGTACGCTTCATATCCATTATGTTGTTAACTACAATATAATTATCAAAAACTTCTATTTTGCGTCTTTCTGCAAAGCGACTAACTTCTTCTCTAACTGTTTCTACTGGCAGACCAGCCCAGTGGGAAATATCTGATACTGTAAGATTAAAACGTCTAGTTTTTTCGTTGGGATTAACCGGCGGATTCATTTCGTCAAGCATTACAAAAACATCTGCAATTCTTGCCATTGTATCCGATATAACAAGAACTTTTAGGCGGCGTTTTTGGTCGTATATTCTTTTGCAAAACAATTTAAGCAAAATTAAAGCAATTTGTGGATTGCCGGTTATTAATACTTCAAAGTTTTCTTTATTAAACTCAAGGACTTCTACACGGTCAATAGCTACACAAGTTGCAGATCGGGGTGAATTTTCAAGAATTGCCATTTCGCCAAAAAGCTCCCCTGCACGTAAAATGTCAAGATTTTTTCTGGAGCCGTTTACGCATTTTACAAGTTGTACAGAACCAGACTGAATAAGGTAAAAGGTTTCTCCTGGTTCATACTCAGAAATAATTACAGAACCAGGTTCATAGGTTTTGGCAAAACGAGCAAAAGCTGGCAATGCAAATACGCTTCCACTACCTGCCACATAAAAATCTTGAGAATCTGTTGAAGCAGCTCGTTGGCTCATTTTATCCATATGCAACTTAGAGTTTTTGTAAAGTTTAGCAATCTGCTCTTTTTCTGGTGAAGTTGGATAAAGTTTCAGATACTTTAAGCAAATGTCGCAACAAGAACGATATTGCTCTTCTGCATAAAAACTTTGGGCAACAGAAGCTAATCCAATCTGTATATTTATTTCTTGCCCTTTGCTAAGAATCATTTCAGTTTTTTTATGAACAGACCGCAACTGATTAGAAAAAACACGCAACATTTTCATAATCAGTTGCTTATTATTGCTGAACAGTTTTTCAAATTCCGAAACAGTCATAGAAACAGCTACTGTATCCGCAACAACAGTAGCCGTTTCCTCTCTCGGAAATCGACCAAGTGCAGATTTTACTCCAAAAAATTCACCTTCACGAACATATTCAGTTACCGGGCTGCCTGTTTCCACATCTGTACTTGTAAGAATGACCATTCCTTTTTGCAGAATAAAAATACGTTCGTCTTTGTCGCCAGAGAAAAAAATGATAGAACCTTTTGAAAAAGAAATCGCTTTAGGCATAGTTCGTAACTCCCTATTGGATAGAATACGCTTAAAAGACTGCAAGTTAAAACTTAGCTTCAACTTTAAACAAATCTTACAACAAAGAATAATAACATAAAATAAAAAAATATGCTATGCTTTTTTCATGATTGATTTACATTCTCATTCAAATGCTTCAGATGGTACGCTTTCTCCAAGGAACTTAGTTGAATATGCATCAAAAAAAGGTGTTTCGGTATTAGCTTTAACAGATCATGATACGACAGCTGGTCTTGTTGAAGCAAAAAAAGCTGCAAAGAAACACAAGATTACTTTTGTTTCTGGTGTGGAATTAAATATAGCTTGGCCCACAGGAGAATTTCATTTGCTAGGACTAGGTCTAGTAAATACTAGTCCCCAACTGCAAGAAATAATTCAACAACTTCAACAAGATAGAAAAAATCGCAACAGCCGCATAATTGAAAAAATGCAAAGTGATGGGATAAATATTTCTGAACAAGCATTAGCTGAAATGTTTCCGGGGGCAACATTAGGTCGGCCGCATATTGCTTCGTTTCTTGTGGCAAAAAAAATATGTAAAACTCGTCAGCAGGCATTTGATAAGTATATCGGAAAACACAAACCTTACTATTCAGAACGAATAGGGGCAGATTTAGACAAAGCTATTGCGGCTATTGTTGCTTCTGGTGGTATTCCGGTTCTTGCCCATCCACTTTCGCTATATATTTCTTACGGAAAGATTGAAGCTACTCTTGCTAATTTAAGAGACCGTGGCGTTCTGGGCTTAGAAGCATTTCATTCTGGTGTGCGTAAAACTGATGCACTTCGACTAGAAGAAATAGCTAGAAAGTTAGATTTTTTTGTTACTGGTGGGAGTGATTTTCATGGGGAAGGTATTAGAGCAGACAGAAAAATAGGATATGCCTGCGGAGGAGAAAAAATTCCAGAACGCTTATGGACAGAGGAACTTGAACCTATGCTAAAGCAGAACAAATATTCTGGATGAAGTTTTATTTTCGAATATCTGCCACAGATTCTGTTTCGATAACATTAACAGAAAGAAAAACAGACTGCTTTCTTTTGCCTTTTAGCATTTCTAAAAGAACTTCTGCAGCCAATCTGCCTTTTTCAAACCCTGGTTGATTTACTGTAGTTGGTTTTGGTTTTAATATTTCTGCGTGGGGAATATTATCAAAGGTTGCAATGGAAAAATCTTGAGGAATGGTTAGTCCTAAATCCTGTGCAACACTGTAAAAGCCATAGGTCTGAATATCTGACATACAGAATACAGCAGTTGGTTTATTTGATGCAGTCAATACTTCTTTGGCTATCTTGTAAGCGGAATTATAAGACGTATCAGAGCTAACAAAAGTAATTTCAGCATCATTATCTTTGCAAATTGATTCCACTGCCAACTGAATTCCTTTCCGTCTTGCATTCATTGTGGTCGAAGTACCTTCGCTTTCAAGTGAGCGAGAAACACCCGGCAGCTCACAAATACATATTTTTCTATGTCCTTTTTTTAGTAGCAACTCCATCATTTGTCTTGAAGCCGCCGTTTCGTCAATTCCGACATTAACGTATTCATCCGCAAAAGCTGCATCTATAGTCACATAATACATATCTCGCTGACTGCAAGCCATATGAATATCGCTAGTACTTGTAACTCCAAGAATAGCCATTCCATCAACGGCAGCATTTTGTATCGTTCTGGAGATAATGCCCTCTTCTGGAGAAAGAACTTGTATGGAATAACCTTCTGCGTCGCAAACTTGTCCAAAACCACGCAAAATTTCTGTGATATAGGGATTCTGAAAAACATCTGGTATAGATTGTGGGAAAAGTAATCCAAGGCTTTGGGTTTTTCTTTTTGCTAAAATGCGTGCTACAGGGTCTGGGGAATATTCTAGCCTGTTTGCAACGTCCATTATTCTTTGATAAGTTTCTGTAGAAATTCTTTCCGGAGAATTGAATGCGAATGATACAGCTGTTTTTGAAACACCTGCTAATTCAGCTACATCTTTTATTGTTGGTCTTCCTGACTTTGCCATAATGTCATATTAAACAAAATATATAAAAAACATCAATAACTTTTTAAAAAAAATAATTTTTTTTACTAAAAGTGAGCGAAACAATTTATTCAGTTCCAAATTATAAGTGAAGTAATAAATTTTTTTTGAGGATTTTGTATGCAAATTTTTAGTTTTTCACCTTTTGGATACGAAGGTTCGTTAGTAACGGTGGAAGTTGACCTTAGGCGAGGAATTCCTGCGGTAGATATGGTTGGTTTAGCAGATGGAGCAGTAAAAGAATCTAGGGAACGTATGAAAACAGCTATCATAAACTCCGGTTTTGAATTTCCTGCTGAACGTATTTTAATAAGTCTTTCCCCTGCTGATGTTCGCAAAGAAGGGGCTGGTTTTGATTTAGCAATCGCTTTAGCGGTTTTAGCCGCTGCAAACAAAGAACAAAAGCTACCAGTAGGTACTTGTTTAGTAATGGGAGAACTAGAACTTTCAGGAAGGATAAGACCTGTGCGAGGTGTTCATGCAGCCGCTGCAACTGCTATATCACAGGGCATAAATATGTGCATAGTTCCAGCAGGAAATGGTGCAGAAGCCATTGCCGTTCAAGGAATGAAAACATACGCAGCATCTGATATTAAAAGTGCGTTTCAAGCTTTATTTCATCCAGAATTTTTTTCCGAAAGTCATGAACCTATGAATAAAATGGATTCGGTTGTTTTTGCACCAGAAAATTCAGATATGGAATTTTCCACTATTTGTGGCCAAAGTATTTTAGTCAGAGGTTTGCAAATTGCGGCTGCAGGTGGTCATAATCTGTTAGCTTATGGTCCACCAGGTTGTGGTAAAACTATGGCACTACAACGCTTTAAAGCATTGCTGCCGTTATTAACAAAGGAAGAATCGCAGCCTGTAACAAGGATATATAGTTTAGCCGGGTTTTTACCAAAAAATCAGTCGTCAATTCAAGAAGCACCTTTTCGTATTCCACATCAAAGTGCTAGTTTGGAAGGAATTGTTGGCGGCGGTATAAATTGTCGTCCGGGAGAGATTTCTTTAGCCCATAATGGTGTACTTTTTTTAGATGAGGCGGGAGAATTTAAAACATCTGTGTTGCAAGCTTTACGTGTTCCTATTGAAACTGGAAAAGTAACATTAAGCAGAGCTGGCAGAACTACAACTTACCCTGCAAAATTTCAGTTACTTGTTGCTACAAATCCTTGTCCTTGTGGTAATTTTGGTGTACCAGAAAAAATTTGTTTGTGTAGTGCTCGTTCTGTAGAACAATATTGGAAAAAATTTTCTGCTCCCCTTTTAGACAGAATTGATATACGAGTTCCTGTTTTTCAAAGTGAGCAAGCTGCACAAAAAAAATCACAGACAACCTTTGAACTGAGAAAAGAAATTGCTGTTGCTACAGAAATCCAAAGAAAGCGACAAAGTAAAAAAAACAGCCAGCTTTTACCAGAAGAAATATTTTCTATTTGCAAACTAGAACCAGAAGCAGAAAAACAATTTGCTATCGCAATAAAAGAGCAGAACTTTTCGCCACGAGCTGTTTCTAGCTGTATGAAACTGGCAAGAACCATAGCCGACATGAGTGGGAACAAAGAAATAACAGCAGCAGCTATACAAGAAGCTGTATTTTACAGGAAAAATGAAGGAGGCTTATCTTTCTGTTTTTAGTTTTTAATTCCTGAAGCTATGGATTGGAGCAGGAATACGACCACCACGTTTAATAAAATCCTTGCAGGAAAACTGATTTACCGGCATGATTGGTGCACCACCGAGCAATCCACCAAATTCAGCCCATTCGCCAGCAGTCTTGCCTGGTACTGGTATAATTCGCACAGCGGTTGTTTTATTGTTCACCATTCCAATTGCTAGCTCATCTGCAATAATTCCACTTATGGTATATTCGCTTGTATCCCCAGGAATCGCTATCATATCAAGCCCTACGGAGCAGACACAGGTCATAGCTTCTAGTTTTTCAAGGTTGATGGAGCCAGCTTTAACAGCTGCAATCATGCCTTCGTCTTCTGAAACTGGAATAAAAGCACCAGATAATCCGCCTACATTGGTACTAGCCATAACGCCACCTTTTTTTACCATATCTGTAAGCATTGCCAACGCAGCAGTGGTTCCTGGTGCTCCGGCAGATTCAAGCCCTAATTCTTCAAGGATTCGTGCAACAGAATCACCAACAAAAGGAGTAGGAGCAAGAGATAAATCTAAGATACCAAAATTCACCCCAAGCCGCTGTGCTGCTTCTGTTCCAACCAGTTGACCCATACGAGTTATTTTAAATGCCATTTTTTTTATTCCATCTGCAACTACATCCAGAGGTTGTCCACGATATGCTTCGCAGGCGGCTTTTATTACTCCAGGTCCAGAAACGCCAACAGAAAGCACAGCGTCACCTTCCCCTGGACCATGAAAAGCACCAGCCATAAAGGGATTATCTTCTGGAGCATTACAAAAAACCACTAATTTCGCACAACCTAAACCATCTGCACCTTTTGTACGCTCAGCGGTGGTCTTTATTATACGCCCCATGTCCCGAACAGCGTCCATATTAATTCCGTTTTTTGTAGTTCCTAGATTAATAGAAGAACAAACTCTGTCTGTAACAGCAAGTGCATTAGGAATTGATTCCATAAGGATTTTATCACCAGGAGTGATACCTTTTTGCACTAATGCAGAAAACCCTCCGATGAAATCTACCTCAAGTTCTTTGGCTAATTTATCAAGGGTTATTGCCCATTCTGTGTAATCTTGTTCGCCACTGGCCTCGGCTACCATAGAAATTGGAGTAACCGAAATACGCTTATTTATTATGGGAACCCCAAATTCTGTTTCTATAGCACGTCCTGTTGCAACTAATTTTTCTGCGTAGCGAAGGATTTTTTCTCGAATACGGCGACGACTTTCTTTGCCGTTTTCGCAAGCGCAATCTCTAAGTGAAATGCCCATTGTTATAGCTCTAACGTCAAGTTTGTAACGCATGAACATATTTACGGTTTCTTGAATTTCACCAGTTGAAAACAACATATTACACCCCTAAATCGCTCTATTGTACCGCAAAACACTGTATCGGTAAAGAGGAAGAAAGATTTTGTACAATTCGTAAAACTCGAAAAGCCCCGGAAGGTGAAAGTGGGCGGTTACAGAAGGATTTTTCATAGAATTTTTAATTCGTTTTCAAGCAAATCTTCGGCTAAGTTTTTATAATCCAAATTGTCAATTCCGTTTTCGCCATTTTCAATTTGATTTGCAAGTTTACTTGAATAATATTTTTCCATTGCATCTCTCAAATCGATTTTTAATCTTTGAGAAAGATATTCTATTATGTCACTTTCAAGATTTTGTTTATAAATAAAGTCTATTTCTTTCAATTCAGCCATAATTAATTTACCGTATGATATTTTGAAAATTTAAGTAGTGTATCCAATACATTTTGATTTACGATACAAATTTGATCATTCATTTTATAATATTTCAACTGCTCTATTGTCTGCTCTTTTGTCCAAATTCCACGAAAATACATATCTACAGTTTTAAATACATCATCATCTGCTACATTTCCAATTATTAAATCATAATCTTTATTAATTTCTAAACCTTTTCTACAATTAAAAACAAAGTCCAACCACTTTTCATTTTCTTGTTCAAATCTTAGAACATTAAATTTAGATAAATCATCATAAAATTCATAAACGTTCAGAATAGCATTTCCACCATAACGACTAGCTTTTCTTTTTGCCCACTTTTCTGCTTGATTTTGAAAAGTTGTAATATAAAATCCCTTCCCAAAATCTAAATAATTTTTGGAATAAGAAATATTTGGTTCTTTTACAATTTGATTTGACCCGTGAAAAACAATCATACTGCAATTCCTTTTTCACGAGCAAAATCTGAAATATCTTCTATCAAAGCCAAACTACCTTGCGTATGAAGAACATCATAATGTTTTATAATATAATCATCAAGAATTTTTGTATCGTTTAGAATTCTATAAACTTCTGCTGGAGTTTTTTTCCAATGTTGAGAAAGCTGATGTATGAGAAAAACTGAAAATTGCATTTCTGATTTTTTGCACATTACAATTAAAATATATCACTGTTTGCTGATTTTTACTACAGAAGAAGGATTAATTCGTTGAAATTAAAACAGATGGGATAAATCAAAATGTTATTTAATAATATCCCACAAACTTATAAATTACAACACCTTTTCCCAGTCTCTTTCTTTAAAAATAACAAGAACTGTGTTTTCTGTAATATATGCGTATAAAGGGTGTTTTATTCCTTGACTTTTATTAAAAACTCGACTAATCTAGGATTGATACTAGATTAGTCGGAGTATTTATGTTTTTAGCAAGAACCCTTAAAGACTATATTTCCAAAGTAAATGATTTTTTCCCTATCCTTATGATTACAGGACCACGCCAAGTTGGTAAAACCTCGCTTTTAGAAAAATGTGCAAAAGATAATAGAAAATATGTTTCTTTAGATTCCAGTGAAAAACGAACTCTTGCTCAAAATGACCCAGCTTTATTTTTACAAAGATACAAACCACCAGTTTTGATTGATGAAATTCAATATGCTCCACAATTATTTCCGTATATTAAAGAATTTGTTGATAAAGAAAAGCAAAAAGGAATGTTTTGGATTACAGGAAGTCAGCAATTTAGTTTAATGCAAAATGTTTCAGAAACTTTGGCAGGACGAGTTGGAATAATGCATCTTCAAGGATTTTCTCAAAGTGAAAAATTTGGTAATTATCAACATTCGCCCTTTTTACCAGAATTACAAAATATTGAAAATCGAAAATCTAATGACATTGGAACTGATAATATTTTTCACACTATTTGGAAAGGTTCTTATCCTGCTATGTGGCTTACTTCTGATGAAAATTGGGAGTTGTTTTATAATTCTTATGTGCAAACATATATTCAGCGAGATGTCAGACAAATCCTCAATATTTCTAATGAATTGACTTTTATAAAATTTATGAAGGCTGCGGCTGCACAAACCGGTCAACTTTTAGATTACGCATCTATGGCAAGAGATGTTGGCGTTGCTGAAACTACAATAAAATCATGGATTTCGGTTTTAAATACTTCTGGAATCATTTTTTTGCTTCAACCTTATTCAAACAATCTTACAAAACGTGCTTTAAAAACTCCAAAAATGTATTTTATGGATACAGGGTTGGCATGTTATTTAACTAGATGGAATAATTATGAAGCATTAGAAGATGGTGCATACGCAGGTGCAATTTTTGAAACTTACGTTATTTCTGAAATTCTAAAATCCTATTGGCATAATGGAAAAGAACCTTTTGTTTATTTTTATCGTGATAAAGAAAAACGGGAAATTGATTTATTAATCGACCAAAACGGAAAATTATATCCAATAGAAATAAAGAAAAAATCAAATCCCGACAAAAACGATATTCGCCATTTTCATGTTATTGAAGATACAATCAAACAACAAAGAGGCGAAGGTTGCGTAATTTGCCTTTCAGAAGAATATTTGCCAATTTCTGAAAATGTTTATTCTGTCCCTGTAAAATTGATTTGATTTTTTTGATTCTAACTAGATTTCTATATATTTTTGTAACAATCTGAATTTTATCTTTTTATAAACTACACCACCCCTTCCCATTCACTTTCCTTAAATCCCACTAAGACAGCTTTTTCTGTAACTAAAATTGGACGTTTTACTAACATTCCGTCTGTAGCGAGTAAATCAAGTTTTTCTTCGTCGGACATTGAAGGAAGTTTTTTGGAAAGTTCCATTTCTCTGTATAAAATGCCACTGGTGTTAAAAAACTTTTTCAAGTCTAAGCCGCTTTTTTGCCAAAGTGAACGCAAAGTTTCTTTGTCTGGGTTATTTTCTTTTATGTTGATGTATTCGTATTCCACAGATTTTGCGTCTAGATATTTTGTTGCTCGCTGACAAGTTGTGCAACGTGGATAACAGTAGATTTTTAGCATTTTATCAATTTCCTTCCATTTCGTATTTAGCAATAATCGCCATAATTAAACATAATTTATTTTACCATATTATTTTAAAATTAAACTATAGTAGTGGGACAATTCCTAAAATTAATCCACCAATTAAAACAGAACCAATTTGTCCAGAAACATTTGCACTTACAGCGTGCATTAACAAGAAGTTTTGATTATCTTCTTCCAAAGCAATTTTTTGTACAACACGACTTGCCATAGGAAATGCTGAAAGTCCACAAGCACCTATCATCGGATTAATGTGATTTTCTTTTTTTCGAAATAGATTTATTAATTTAGCAAAGAGAATTCCACAAATTGTATCGCCAACGAAGGCAATCAAACCTAAAATCATTATCAGTAAAGTCTGAATTTGCAAAAAATTTTCTGCTCGCATCGTTGCACCTACAGTTATTCCTAAAAGTAATGTTACAATATTTGCAAGTTCATTTTGTGCCGACTTTGCTAGTTTTTCTAAAACCCCACTTTCTTTAATCAAATTACCAAACATTAAAAACCCCAAAAGAGGAGCTGCCATTGGAACAAGAATTCCAACAATTAATGTTAAAGCAATAGGAAATGTAATCATCACCCATTGAGGAATTTTACAATCTTTTGAAATTACATGAAGTCTGCGTTCATTTTTTGTAGTAAGTAATTTAATCACAGGTGGCATAATGATTGGAACTAAAGACATATATGAATAAGCTACAACAGTAATGGGGGCAAGTAAATTGGGAGCGAATTTTGAAGTTATTAAAATTGACGTAGGACCATCAGCGGCACCTATTACTCCGATACTTGCAGCTTCAGGAATAGAGAATCCAAAAAATTTATATGCAATAAAAGCCGAAATAAAAATTCCTCCATGAGCAATAATTCCAAAAATCATCATCCAAGGACGACAAAGTAAAGGTCTAAAATCAATCATTGCTCCCACACAAATAAAAATTAAAAGTGGAAACAGTTCTGTCATTATTCCTGTTTCAAAAAGAATTTTTAATATGCCAGAAGTTTCTTCATGTTGCCAGACTATTTCAAATGGAAGATTTACAAGAATTACTCCAAATCCGATAGGAAGTAAAAGCATTGGTTCGTAGTTTTTTTTGATTGCAAGAAAAATTAGAAAACTACCAATTCCAAACATTACAAAATTTTGCCAAGATAATGACAAAACGCCTTCTGTAAAATAGCTAAAAATCTGATTCATAATGTCTCCTATAAAAAGTTTTGAAGAAAGTTTCAACTTTCGAAAAACTTTTTAGTTGCAGTTTCGTAATGTAATGAGAAACTGCTGTAAATAGGAAAGTTTGCTAACATGCAAACTTTGTTTGAAAAGCGAAGCACCATTTGTGCGTAGCATTTCAAAATATCTCCTATAAAAGGCTTTGAAGAAAGTTTCAACTTTCGAAAAACCTTTAAAATTTTTTTTCAAGCAAAAAAAAACCTTTTGCCTGAAAATTTTCAAGCAAAAGGTCTTGTTTCTTCTACTTTGTATAGAAGCCTCAGAACCAGACTAAAAGTCGGCTGTTGATTCTGAAGAAGGAAAACTACTCCCCCTTTGTTTATTTAAACATAATACATGGGAACAAAATGTCAAGATTTTGAGGTCAAATAGAAGAAATATTTTTTGTTTTAGAAGATTCCTAAAGTTTTAAACTAGCAAATCTTTTTATTTTAGTTTTGCCACTTCGTATAAAATTATAGCAGCAGCTTGTGCCACATTCAAACTTTCGATTGGAGTGTTTGTATCCGTAGTGTCATCTGTCGCCGTCGCCATGTTTACAGAAGGGATAACAACCAAATGGTCGCAATTTTCTTTAACAACTTGTGAAATTCCGTATTCTTCATTACCAAGTACAATAATAGCGTTTTTGTTACCACAGATGGTTTTTAAGTTAGAGACATAAGTTTCTGCTCTAACATCTGTGCCAATCCTTACCATCTTGCCCTGCATATCCTGTAGAAATCTGACCATTGAACGTACAAGATAAATGCTGACATATTCCATGCCGCCTTGTGCTACACGGTAAGTACTTGTTGTTATTGCAGACTGCTCTTCGTTTACAGAAATAATTATATTTTTTATACCAAAAAAGGCGGCACTTCTAACAATAGCTCCAAGATTATTTGCATTTCCAATCCTATCAAGCAAAAGCACATTTTCTTTTTTTGAAATCCAACCTTCGGTGACAGAAGGAGTAAGAGGGGTAAGCTTTATTCGATTAATCATAGCTACAACACCTTGATGATGAACTGTTCCGCTAAGTTTTTCTAAATCTTTTGAGTCAACAAGATTGTAAGGAGATTTTTGCTTTGCTAGTCTCTTGCATAAATCACCAAATAGAGAGGCTCTTTCATTTGAAAAATAAAATCTTCTGATTTGTTCTGGATGTTCTTTTGCCAAAGCTTTTACAGCTGCCAAACCACATACTGCAAGTTCATTATATTGCTTGTTTTTCATGGATGAAAGTATACTCATTTTTTTTATATTATGCTACAAAAAAAGATGTTTGACGGCGGCAAAGTCATATGATATGATTTGTGTATGAATAAGCACGAAAATCTTTCTACCGTTTTTATCCCGCAAACTGGCATAGATTACCCGGAAATACCAGACCAACCGATTTTAACGCCCAAAAAACTGCGTGAAGTCGTTTTTGATGAAAACTACCCTTATTTGGATAAATCCTTTGGTGCAAAGTTGCGTAATGTGGCAATATACGCTGGTATTTTTGTCTTGGTTTTTCCCCTTCAAAAAATCCGCTATGGATTAAAGGTTGTGGGAAGAAAAAACATCACTAAAAATAAAAA
The DNA here is from genome assembly GCA_017622235.1 of Spirochaetaceae bacterium. GTDB lineage: Bacteria > Spirochaetota > Spirochaetia > Treponematales > Treponemataceae > Treponema_F. The sequence continues at coordinate 74,428 of JAGARN010000010.1, forward strand.
ACTTTTTAAGAACGGGGCGTTGACAGTCTGCAACCACGTTTATCGTTGGGATTTTCTTGCGGTTTTGCAGGCCGCCCGATTCCGTAGGATTTGGTTTCCTGCAAGACCAGACAACATACAAGGTAGCGATGCCGGCTTGATTCGTAGTACGGGGGGAATCCCCATTCCAAGCACAATATCCGCAAGCCGTAAATTCAACCAGGCCTTTGACGAACTACATGAACGGAAAAAATGGATTCACGTGTTTCCAGAAGCATGCCGGTGGGATTTTTACCAGCCCATAAGACCTTTCAAAAAAGGTGCTTTCACCATGGCGGTACGTTACGGAATCCCTGTCGTTCCAATGGTGATTTCGTACAGAAACCCAAAGGATTCGTGGTTCCACAAGTTGATTGGGACAAAACATCCTTTGATTACAATCAATGTGGGAGAGCCTCTTGTTGTTAATCCCGATTTGTCCAGAAAAGAAGCGACAAACTGGTTAAGAGAAAAATCCCATGCAAAAATGTGCGAAATGGCAGGGATTGTAAAAAACTATTGGCCTGTGGAAGGTGATTAAAAAAGCCGCCGAAATATATTCAGCGGCTTGAATTCATGGTAGCGTTTCTAGTCCTCTAAAGGCTCCATTCCCTGTAGAACCCATTCAGCAAAGTCTTCCCACGACCACAGGGGATGGTTGGGTTCTTTTACTTTTGTCTTGTGGGTTTCTATCTGGACAAACTGCATGTTTGTCTTTCTTGCACCTTCTCCGTCCGTGTCGTCACGGTCGCCCACAACCAGGCAATGTTCTGGACTGACACCCAACTCAGAGGCAATTTCCAAAAAAGGACGGGGGGCAGGTTTTTGGCTACCAAAATCCTCTGCAGAATAAATTCCGCAGACAGCTGCCATTGTGCCGTCGCTAAAATCTAACGCACGTATTCTCTGCCTTACACGTGGATAGTCAGAGAACACGGCTATTTTTATGCCTTTGTCGCACAGCACTTGGAACACTTCTTCAAGTTTTTGCCTAGCCAAATAATATTTTTTCAAAAGAAAGCACATTGTACCTATGTAGCGGTTGGAGTACCAGTTAAGGGCGTCCTTTGGTTTTAATGCCGTCGCTTTTGCCATCCGCTTGGAATACTCTTCTTTGTAGGCTTCCGGCGTGCCAAAATCGCAACCTTTTAGCTTTTTGCGTACGCTCCTGTCTGCTGCGATTCTGGAAAAATCTGTAGGCAAAGCCCACATCAAACGCAACGGAAGCCACTTAAAGTTGTACAACGTGCCGTCAAGGTCAAATATTACGGCCTTTACATCAGAAAGCATTATTTACGAACCAAATCCTTGAACATAGCGTGTCGTTTTTCATCTTGCATAAGAAGGTTCATCTTGAACTGACCGTCTCTTGCACCTTGGTCAATAGAGCGTTTTTTGAAAGTTTCAAAAGATTCCTTTTGCAAAAGATGAGTTACCGGATCTTTAACACGGAAAGAAGCCCTCTTTGCTTCATACTCGTTGTTGAACTTCTTTAGGTTAGCGTCAACTTTCTTTGTAAACTCTTCTGCCTGCTCTTGTGTAACCGACTGGTCCGCAAACTCATAATAGAACTGATAGTTTGAATTTTCAATGTCCGCAAAACCAACAAAGAACTTTGTCACAAGATTTGTTTCTTTTTCTGTTTCGTGGACAGCTTCTATAAACTGGCGTTCGTGAAGTTTTTCGCCCGTCATGGAGATGATTCCGTTTACCTTTTGGATGAACTGGATTGTGGGGATTGTTCCGTAAAATCCTGTCACTTCCACCAAGTCGTTCATGTTGTAGCGGTACAATCCCGCCAATGTTGTGACATAAATGCAATAACGCTTGCCCTTTTCCAATTCTTCAAGCTGCAAGAACTGTGGATTTGGGTTGTCCAAGTCTTCTGCACTAATAAATTCAAAATAATGCATATGGGGGAAAAGAACAGTGTCATCACCGCCGTTCATAACAAGACCTGCACGACACTCGGAAGCAAAATATCCGAACTCTTGGTGCAACATGTCTTTTGGGAATGAATCCTTGAATTTTTCCATGTAAACCTGGGTGTTACCGCACTTCCATGTTGTAAGAACTTGAATGTTAGGCCAGTAATGCTTGGGAAGAACCGTACCATACTTTGCCTTGAGCTCACGCAATTCTGCGGCACGAGCAGGGTTTGGTGAAAATCTAGGTTCAATCTTTTTGCGGATTTCATCATCAATCTTAAGGTCTGCCTTGAGAGTTCCGTTTTCAATGTCCTTTACATAGTCGTCAAAGAATTCGTTCACGTTGTTCTGCATTTCCACGATTGTAGAAGGATTTGCAGTAACCAAAAGGTGAACGTCTTTTTCTACACCTGTTCGCATGATTGTGTAGTAGCGAGCCTTGTAATCTGAAATTGAAAAAACTGAACTGTCTTCAGCATACAAACCCTTGATGAATTCAGGGCAGTCACGGCGAGTTACCCCAGAAACAGAACCATACACAGTTCCGTCAGGGGCGGCACCTTCTATGTCTTTTCCTACAATCGATGTACAAACATTTTCAAAAACCTTGGGTCTGTGCATCTGGAAAGAATGCAACCACAACTTTGACATCTTGCTGTAGGCATTGTTGTAATATTCGTTTGTAATGGGAATCCATTTTGGTTCTTTTGTCGTGCCGCTTGTTGTAGCATACATCATCGGCTTTCCGGGGAACAACAGGTTTTCCTCGCCGTTCTTGTGGCGTTCTACGAGGTCGCGAATATCTTCGTAATCTGTGGGAGGAACATTTTTCTGCCACCTTTTGTACAATTCTTCTTTTGTGTCAGCTGCCAAAATCTCCGCGAAATTATGGGATTTGCCCCACTCGCTGTCCTTTGCATATTCCAAAATACGACGTAGTGTTTGTTCTTGCTCTTTTGCAACATTTTTGGATGCTTTGTCTAGTTTGCTTTTCTGGATTTTTCCGGCTACTCCAAGTAAGAATTTGATTTTTCCAGAACCTTTTAACTTTGCCATAGTTATACCTCTCAAAACATTTTGATAGCGAACATAGTAAGTTCGAATTCATTTAATAGGATTGTAACAGATAATAAATATTTAAGACAATAGTAAAATTTATGTCAAATAAAAAAAATGCTTTGCAAAAGAAGTTTTTTTACCATAAAAATACCAAATTTTTGTAATTATTGCTTTTTTTTATAATAGTTCCTATAATAGTGTAGCAATAAGTTTTCTAGTCTGGAGGAAATTAATGTCAGAAATTATTGTTCCAAAAATGCCACGAAAAACGCTTGTATTGAATTTTTTTATTTATGTTTCGCCAGTGATTTTTTTGATAATGCAGATTTTATTTACAGGGGTACTTTCTGCTCATCAACTTCTGGAATTTTCAAAAAGTTATGTTTTTGGTGCTTTCGTAATTCTGTCGGTAGCAACTCCATTACTTTTTTTTAGAGTTTTCAATAAAAGCTTTGTAAGATATGATGGTTCTGAAGAATCAATAAAAAAATGTAACAAAATAGCATTATTGTATCCAAAAGTTTCGCTTGTTTTACCAATCCTTATGAACCTTTTCCTACCTCCATTAGCTTTAATTGGGCAGCCAATAAAAACAATAATTATTGTGCAGTTGCAATGTTTTGGTAGCATTTGTCTTACTAGCCTTTTTTTCTACATCAAATATTTGCAAGTTTTTGAAATATATTTAGGTTGGTTGCCTCTGCGAAAAGAATTTTGTTCCATGAGTTTGGCTGTTCGTTCTGCGTTAGTAGCTTTCTTCTGTTCTGTGGGTGTTCTTATAATGTGTATTGTTCCTGTGATTGGAACAGAAGCAAACGGTAGAACCATTGTTCAGTTGGTACTGCAAAAATCTGTTCCTCTTGGCATAATCGGTGTAATAAACGCCATGCTTAATCTTGCATCCCAGATGGGTGGTGTTTCACGACGACTTGCAAATATAAAAGAAACTATGGAACAGGTTGCAGAAGGAGATTATTCTATGAAGCCGATGGTGTTGCAAAGTCGTGACGAAATCGGTCTTATAACAAATGATGTTAATTATTTTGTATCGAATACAAAAAAATTGATAAACAATATAAAGTCTGGTGTAAATATTTCTCAAGAAGCAGCTGGCAATTTGGAAGTGAATATAAATGCTTCTGATACAAGAGTTCGGCAGGTTATGGATAATGTTGCAGAAATAAAAACGGAAATGATAAATCAAGCTGCCGGTGTAGAAGAAACACACGCCACCGTTGAGCAAATTGCTGGTAACATAACTCGCCTCAGTAATGATATTGAATCTCAAGCCACTAGTGTAACACAAGCTTCTGCGGCTATTGAACAAATGGTTGCAAATATTCGTTCGGTTACAGAAATTCTTAGCAAAAACTCTGTAACTGTAAAAAATCTTGACAATGCGGCATCTGAGGGGCAAAAAACAGTTGAATCTGCTGTAGCGGTTTCAAAACGAATTTTTGAAGAATCAGAAGGAATGCTTGAAGCAAGTGCTGTAATTAAAAATATTGCAGAACAAACAAATATGTTGGCTATGAATGCTGCAATAGAAGCTGCTCACGCAGGTGATGCAGGGAAAGGTTTTGCTGTTGTAGCAGATGAGATACGCAAACTTGCTGAGGATTCTAGCACACAGAGTTTAACTATAACTTCCATGCTTAAGGATTTAGGGACTTCTATTAACGAAGTTTCTGAAACAACCCAAGAGGTTGAAAAACACTTTGCTTTAATATATGAATTGGCACAATCTGTGCAAAATCAAGAAGCAATTATTATGCGTGCTATGCAAGAGCAATCAGAAGGTAGCGGACAAGTACTTGATGCAATGCATTCCATAAACGATATTACCGTTTCTGTTAAAGATGGAGCTACTGTAATGTTACAGGGAAGCCAAGAAATTAGCGTAGAAATGGGTAAGCTTACGGAAGTTACTGGATTAATAACTCAGTCTGTAAACCGAATGGCAGACGATTCATCTTTTATAACTGATGCTTTGAAGAATGTAAACGAAGCTGCCGACAAAAACTCGCAGGTTGTATCTGATTTGATTAACTCTGTTTCTGCTTTTAAAGTGTAGCTAATTTAATAGGTCAATTAGCAAATCTATTGCGAAAAGCAGGATTTTTCAGTATGCTTATTCTATGGCATACGAAGTGACAGCAACACGTCGCCGTCCTCAACGGTTTGAAGATCTTGTTGGGCAAGAATTTGTGGCGGCTACATTAAGAAATTCAATACAAGCTGGAAAAATAGCTCATGCATATCTTTTTGCAGGACCTCGAGGTTGTGGAAAAACATCTTCTGCACGTATTTTGGCAAAGGCACTTAATTGCCAGCACGGACCAAGTGCAACGCCTTGCGGACAATGTACAACTTGCCAAGAAATTACTCGAGGTTCTAGTCTTGATGTTATAGAGATAGATGGAGCGTCTAACACTAGTGTAAATGATATTCGCCAAATTAAAGATGAAATCCTTTTTCCTCCTAATTCATGTCGCTACAAAATATATATCATAGACGAAGTTCATATGCTTTCTACAAGTGCGTTTAATGCTTTGCTAAAAACAATAGAAGAACCGCCTCCATATGTTATTTTTGTATTTGCCACAACAGAGTTGCATAAAGTTCCTGCTACAATAAAAAGTCGTTGTCAGCAGTTTAATTTTAGACTGGTAGCTGTTGAACAACTAAAAATGTTGCTCACTCAAGCTGCTACAGAAATAAATGTTCAAGCTGATGACGAAGCTTTGTACTGGATTGCAAGAGAAGCAACAGGCAGCGTAAGAGATGCATACACTTTATTTGACCAAGTTACATCGTTTTCAGAAGGACACATTACTTACGATAAGATTCGCAACAAATTAGGTCTTGTGGGGGTAGAGAAACTAAATGAACTTTGCGAAATTTGTTGTCAAGGAAATGCTAAAGATGCATTAGATACCTTTGATAATCTTTTGCAAGGTGGAATCTCTATAGAGCAGTTTATTTCAAATCTAACGGATTATTTGCGTAGTCTATTGCTAATAAAATCAGGTGTTACAAAAGAAGCCTTACTTGGTCAGTCAGCGGAGAGATTTTCTGCCGTTGTTCTTGAAAACTGGAGCGTTCCTCAGATAGAGCAGGCTTTGTCGTTGGTTTTAAATCTTTACCGAGATATTCGATATTCTTTGAACCCTAGATACGAAGCGGACTTAGCTGTTTCTCGATTATGTGGTGTATCAACATATATTTCTTTGCAAGAAGTTAAGCAGGCAGTTGAACAAGCAAGAGCTTTACTTTTGGGAACGTCGCCCCTCCAAAACCAAGAATTGCAGAGGCAACAAGGAGAGGACCGTTACCCTTTATCTAATGGCGGCGCTGTACCGCCTGAACACCGGCAGCTCGACAATAAAAATGATTATTCAACATCAGAAGGTAAGCAAATTTTTCAGCAGATTTTGTCGGCAACACCAAAAAATCAACAAGTTGCAGAAAATCAGCTTAATCAATCCGCTAACAATACGCAAAATATAGTCACTTCGCAAAAAGATGACTTTGCACAAGTTTCCTTAGAAAACTTACGTGAAGCTATGATAAAAGAGCTTTCTCTAACTCATGTTCTTGCGGCTTCTGCATTAATGGATTCTGAACCTTGGGATTTTTCAGAGAAGGGAATAATTCAAGTTGCTTTACCTTCAGCTTTTGCACTTTCGCAACTTCAAAAAGAACAATCAATGCTTTCACAGCTGGCTTCTTCTCTTGCAAAGCAAAATTTAACTTTTAGACCAATTTTACAGCACATCGAAACAAACGAGCAGCTTCCTCAATATTCACCGCAAGTTGAGATAGTATGCAAAATGTTCAAAGGCTCAGTAGTAGGAGTAAATAAATGAACCCATTTGATTTGTTAAAGAATCCACAGGCATTAAAGGAACAATTTGCCAAAGTTCAAGAAGAAATTAAAAAGATTGAAGAAACAGGTTCTGCGGGTGGTGGAATTGTTAAAGTTACAATGAATGGTGAATTTGAAATCTTGAAAGTAGAACTAAATCCCATTGCTGTTGACCCAAGAGATATCCAAATGCTGCAAGATTTAATTGTAGCTGCAAGCCATGATGCTTCTAGCAGAATAAAGGCAGCTCTGGAAAATCGTGTTGGACTTGGAAGAAATGGTATAGATTTTTCTGCATTTGGAATGTAAAAGCATGAATGCATTAGAAGAACTGGCAGAATCATTTTCTTGCTTACCTGGTATTGGAAAAAAAAGTGCTTTACGTATAGCAACCCACTTGCTTAAGTCAGATGCACAGTTTATGAGTAGGTTTTCAAATCAAATCGCTACGCTACAGCAAAGAATACGCTACTGTTCAGAATGTGGAACTTATACAGAAGATGATCCTTGCAAAATATGTAGCAACCCTGCACGTGATCAAAGTATGCTTTGCGTAGTTGAACAACCTCAGGATGTGCAAACAATAGAAGCTTCAAGAGAATATCATGGCTTGTTTCATGTGTTAGGTGGTGTAATTTCTCCCCTTGAGGGTGTTGGACCAGAACAACTTTCAATTAGCAAACTTTTACAACGGTTGCAAAACAGCAATATTTCAGAAGTAATTATTGCAACAAACCCTACTGTAGAAGGGGATACAACAGCTCTGTACATTCAAAGAATTCTTGCTGAAACAGGAATAAAAATAAGTAGACTTGCTTCTGGGTTGCCAGTTGGTGGTGATTTGGAATATGCAGATAGGCTTACTCTTGCTAGAAGCTTTCGTGGTAGAACTTTATTCTAAAAAAAATACCCCGCACCAACGGCACGGGGCAAACACTGTATCTACCTCTTATTGAAGAAGACTTAACACATTTTGTGTTGACTGATTGGCCTGTGCCAACATAGCCATACCAGACTGCTGAAGAACTTGGTTCTTTGTAAAGTCAACCATTTCCTTTGCCATATCTGTATCACGGATTCGTGATTCTGCAGCTTGTAAGTTTTCTGCGCCAATGTCCAAACCAGTAATTGTGTATTCAAGACGATTCTGGTATGCACCAAGATCAGCACGCTGCTTGTTAATCTTTTTGAGTGCTTCGTCCAATGTTCCGATTGCACGGTTTGCACTGTCTGGGGTTTCCAGAGACATAATGCTTTCATCGCCCAAGTTGCGCAAATTTAAAGCTGTAGCGGTCATTGTACCAATGTAAACCTGTGTGCGTTGATCCATATTTGCACCAATATGCAACCACATTGAAGCGGTAACATCGTTTGTGCCTTCTTGGCGAGCAAAACGTCCTGTAAGCATATTCATTCCATTGAACTGAGCGGAACTTGCAATGCGGTCAACCTCTGCAATCAAAGATGAAACTTCAACTTGGATTTGCATACGGTCTTCGTCAGTGTAAATACCGTTGGAAGCCTGAACAGCAAGTTCACGAATGCGTTGAACGATATCAGTTGTTTCTTGTAAGTATCCTTCTGTTGTCTGAATGAAAGAAATACCGTTCAAGGCGTTTGTTGATGCCTGATTCAAACCGCGAATCTGGCTGCGCATTTTTTCAGAAACGGCCAGTCCTGAAGCATCGTCACCGGCACGATTGATTTTCATACCAGAAGAGAGTTTTTCCATATTCTTCTGGGCAGCGAGATTGGTTGCATTTGTTGAGCGCTGAGAAAACATTGCACTCATGTTGTGATTAATAACCATAATCTATCTCCTTAAAAACAGCCGAGACTCCAGCTGATAAATTCCTTCAGGAATAACCTGATACTTTATCTTCGGAGAATTAAAAAAAGACTTTACACTTTTTTATGGCATTCTGTGCAACCGGTAATTCTGACGTGTTTTTTTCCATTGGTGTGGGTAATAAGGCGTGCAATAAGATAACCTTCGGCGGGTACTTTTTTTTTGCAAACTGGACAATGCCTTTGTACCCCATTTTGGCAATATGGTAAACAATGAGGGCAACCTAGAATAGTGCAACGTTGCTCAGAATCGTATTTTTCTTGGATTGGTCTAAAAACCTTAGATGAAAGATTTTCTCCCTTTGCCAAAGGACTTTTGCAAAGAGGGCAAGTTGCCAAAGAAGCATTGTTAGGCGGAAGGTTTTTTGTGGGGTTTGTTTTATTTTTGCTGTTAGTTTTTTGGCTGAACTTTATGTATAAGCTGTAAGCAAAAATCAATAATCCTATGGTAGCTGTTACTCCTAAAACTATTATTAAATTATGCATGATTTTATTTTAACAAAGCCTTTGCGTATTTAAGATGATTTTTATATGGTGGATATCTGAAAGGTAAATCCAACAAATCAGAAGATTTTAATATGCTTTTTAAGTGAACAAAAGTATAAAAGCCTGCTTTACCATGGTAACAACCCATCCCACTGTTTCCAATTCCGCCAAAAGGCAACCTGTGGGAAGATAAATGTAAAACAACATCGTTTATGCAACCTCCTCCGTAGCGCAACATTTTAACAACTTTTTGCTGAAGGCGTTTGTCTTTTGTAAAAACGTATAAAGCTAAAGGTTCTGGTTTTGAAGCAACAAAGGAAATTGCTTCTTCCATAGATTCCATTGGTATTACAGGAAGAATCGGACCAAATATTTCTTCTTTCATCACCGGGGAATCTTGGGTTGGAGAATCCAAAACCACTGGGGCGATTTTTCGGGTTTCTTCATTGAATAATGGATATTTATTTGAATTTGCAACTATAACTTTGCCATTAGAAATATTACTTCCGTCACAAAGAGCTTTTAGGCGAAGAAAATGTTTTTGATTTATTATTGAAGGCAATGTACTATTTTGTGCAGTTGGATTATTTCCGTACAACTTTACAATCTGTTTGCAAAGTTCTGTAACAAGTTTATCCTTTATGGTAGAATCTACAAGAATATAATCAGGAGCGACGCAAGTTTGGCCAGAGTTTAATAACTTTCCCCAAATTATACGTCGAGCGACAAATTCCACATCAACTGTTTTGTCAACAATACATGGACTTTTCCCGCCAAGTTCAAGACATACAGGAGTTAAATGTTTAGATGCAGCTTCCATTACTTTTTTTCCTACGGCAACACTGCCAGTAAAAAAAATATAGTCAAAGTGCTGTTCCAAAAGACACTGATGAATCCAAGACCCTTGATTCAACACGCAAACATATTCTGGCAAAAAAACCTGTGCAATTATTTTTTCAATAATTGCGGATGTTGCAGATGAAGTACTAGAGGGTTTAAGCATTACACAGTTACCAGCCGCAACTGCTGAAATAAGTGGCATTAAGGCTAAGTAAAAGGGATAATTCCATGGCGACATAATTAAAACTTTGCCGTAAGGTTGGGGAAAAATTTTACTTTTTGCAGGAAAACAAAAGAGAGGTGAAGAAACAGACTGTGGCTTAGCCCAAGAACGTAGTTTTTTTATTGTAAACGATAACTCTGAAAGAACAAGACCAACTTCTGTTGAATAAGCTTCAAACTCAGATTTTCCTAAGTCATTGTTAAGAGCTGTTATTATTTGTTCTTGAAAAGAGATTATTGCTTTTTTAAGAGATTTTAGTTTGTATAACCGAAAATCAAGATCAAAAGTTGCACCAGAGGAGAAAAAATTTTGTTGACTAAGTATTAATTCAGTGAGTTCTTGTTCAGTCATAACGATATTATATTACAAAACGATATATGTAACAAGAACTGCACAATAATACCCCCGCTTGACATATAACAACAATTTCTTTATCATAAAAAACAACTTGGGGGTGTAGCTCATCTGGCTAGAGCGTTTGAATGGCATTCAAAAGGTAAGGGGTTCAAGTCCCCTCATCTCCATGAAACTTAGTAGGCAGAAATGCAATCTTGAATTTTTAGCTATAGGCTTAGTATTTCATTTTATTGAGAGCATCCGAGGGGATGCTCGGCTTGTTTAGGGGGCTTGAACCGGAGTAGCTATGCTAGGTAGGCGGGGGCGAAGCCCAAGTCCCCTCATCTCCATATTTCTTAGAGTTTAATGGAGCTACTCTTTACAAAATGTTTTTTCATCATTATTATATACTTACCGAGTGCTTTGGAGGCAAATTATGGTAAAGCATATTTCTTGGAATGATGAATACAAAATCGGATACCACTTAATTGATAGCCAGCATCGTAGACTTTTTGAAATAGCTGATGAGATTTATTCTTTGACTCAAAAAGAAGAAGCAAAGCAAAAAGAAGATATTATTTTGGTTTTGCAGGATTGTACAAAATATACTCTTTCACATTTTTCTACCGAAGAAAAGCTTATGGAAGAAATAAAATATCCGGCAATGAACGCCCATATAAATCAGCACAAAGAGTTTAAAGTTAAGGTAACAGAAGCTATAAGTGATTATTCTAGAGGAAATTCTGTAAAACTTGAAGATTTATATCTCTTTATTGTAGAATGGCTTGTTCAGCATGTAACAAAGGTTGATAAAGCACTAGGGCTTTATGCTTCTACTCATCAAGTGAATTAATAAAACTAGGGTTTAGTCATGAATAAAGCAAAAGGTTTTTTTTCATTTTTTATTTTATCTTTTTCTTGTTTGTTCTTTTCTTGTGATGGGCTTTTTGATGGAACTGAATCAAAAGGAAATGACCTTCCGCAGCCAGTAATTAAAGTAAATGCCTCTAATGTTACTATTAGTTGTAATGCAAGTGCAACTGATAATATTTTGTACATTAATGTATACAGAAAACTGTCTGCTGAAGGTGAATATATAAACATAGCACAAATTATTCCGGATTCAGGTAATTTTACTAATAGCGTTCAGTTTGTTGATTCCTACATAGAAAATAACACAAAGTACGATTACAAAATTCGATATGCGAAAAAAACGGAAAGTGGCGATATTGATTATGTAAATACAGCTGCTCAAACAATTACTACATCAACAGGTGCTACCGGTGAATTAGAACTTACAGATGGTGTAGATTCTTTAACAGATGCTAGCGGTGTAGAATTTACTTTTGATACAGAAACATATTTGTTAACTTTAAAAACTCCTGCTGCTTTTGGCTCAAACGCTACAACAGATCCAGTTTTTTGTTTGGTAATTTCTAACGGGAAAAAAATAATTCCAATAGAACTTACTACAGATTTTAAATTGAATTTAAGGAATGCTTTATCAACAGATTTTTTGGATGTGCCACTTAATATTGAAAAAGTTATCGCACAAATCAAAGAAGAAGATAAAATAAATAAATACACCACGTACACTTGGTCGATACCTGTCAAAATAACAATAAAAGATTCTAGTGGTGCAACACAAAATAGAATAACTGTGCCTGTAAGTTCCGCTACGAATTCAAACTTGGATTATAGCAGTTAGTTTTTTGCAAGAAGCCCGTCTATGCTTAAAGAAATCGAGTTGCGAAGTTCAGTAATATTTTTTTGGTTAAGTACAGCTAAGCGAAAAATTGATGATTCGATTATGCTGTACAAAAGTTCATTTGCATCGTGAACATTTACTTCTCTAAATTCGCCTTTCTCTATTCCATCAATGATGATTGTAGATAGAAGATGTCTAAGCCTAAGAATTCTGCGTCGTACACGAATAGCAGGGTCTTTGCCTGTTTTTTTTAGCTGAAGTAAATATGTAAGAGTAACTGTAAAAAGTTTACTGTTTTCTTCGCACTTATCTAATATAATATTTAGGACATTTTTTAAGCGTTCTTGCACAGCTAAAGAAGAATCATTTACTACAGCAAGTAAAGATTCTTCAATTCCATCTGTAAGTTGTTTAATACTGTATAAAAAAATTTCTCGCTTGTTTTTAAAGTAAATATAAAGAGTGGTTCGTGTTATTCCGCAACGATCTGCAATTTTCTGAAAGGTTACATCTTCGTAGCCTTCTTCCATAAAAATATCTAATGCTTTGTCAAGGATTTCGTACTTGCGCTTTTCATGCTCAACAACTATAGCCATCTTTTCCTCCATTTAGATTTGTGAACATATAAAAACAAGTGTCCAAATTACCACTTTTCAGTTTTTTTGCGGAATTGGCTTTTTTGCCAATATCTGTTTCAAAAGTTGATTGTGCTGTTATAAAGCCCATGTTCCAACCCGGAAAAGATTTAAACAAAGAAGCCATATCCTTATACAACTCCTGTGCTTGTATTACATCGCCAAGCCGTTCTCCGTAGGGAGGATTTCCCAAAAGTAAACCTGAGTCGTAAGGTGCGGAAAGTTCTCTAAAATCAGATTGAATAAAATCAGGGCGTTGGATTCTTGCATTGCTACCAATAATTTGTAAAGCTCGTCCGGCTGTAACACCTGCACGTTCTGCATTTGCCTTTGCTCTCTGAACAGCTTGGTTATCTATATCAGAACCTGTTATTCTTGCCTCGCAGTCTGGACGAATTTTCTCTGCTTCTTGTTGGCGAATCCCTTTTGCTTGCTCAGCGTCAAAAATTTTGAGATTTTCTATACCAAACCGGCGACCAAAACCAGGTGCAACATTGTATGCATAAAGCATTGCTTCGCAAGCAATCGTTCCAGAGCCACAAAATGCATCATGGATTGGAGTTTTTCTACGCCAACACATTAAATGTAGCAGAACAGCTGCCAAGGTTTCTCTGATTGGTGCAATGCCGCCGTCTTTGCGGTAACCTCGTCTGTGCAGAGGAACTCCTGACAAATCCAATAAAACGGTTGCTTTGTCATTTTCTATGTAAATCCGCACATCAGATTGGGAACCAGTTTCTGGCATAGTATGCATATGCCAAATATCGCCAAGTTTAGTGTATATTGCCTTGTGAACAACTCCTTGAATACTGTGTTCCGAAGAAAGACGACTTTTGTAAGTTCTAACTTTATCCACCACAACTCTAGCATCCTTGAAAAAGTAATCTTGCCAAGGAACAGAATAAACACCATCAAAAAGTGCGTCAAAATCAGTAGCTGAATACTCCGCTACTTGAAGATAAATTCGATCTGCTGTACGTAGACATAAATTTGCTCTGAAAGCTGCATTTTCGTCACCAACAAAAGTAACACGTCCAAGTGTTTTTTGACCACTTGGATTTTTTAGAGAATAACCCAACTGCTTTATTTCATTGCCGAGTATTTTTTCCGCTCCGATTGCACAAAGTGCTACATAGGTGTTCATCATATAAAAAGATAACAGTTTTTCAAAATTTGTTCAATTGTCAAATGGATGAACTATTTTTTCCAAAATGATGGGGTAAAGAAAATCAGCATTGTGTAAAGTTCTAATCTGCCAGCCAACATTACAAAACAAAACCATAATTTTATTCCATCAGCAAAAAAGCTAAAATTCTCTACAGGACCAACAGCTCCAAAACCCGGACCTATATTTCCTACCATGGATAATGCAGCAGTATAGGATGAAAAAAGGTCAATTCCACTTAAAGATGCAATAAAAGTTGTTATTGCAACAAGAAGAAAATACAAAAACATAAAAGCTGCCACAGAAAAAACAACATCTTTTCTGCCAGCTCTGTTATTTAACTGAACAGTAAACACCCCATGGGGATGTAGCATCCGCCGAATTTCGTTTGTCGTTTGTTTTGACAGAATAACCCAACGTATAACTTTTACTCCACCTCCAGTTGAGCCAGAGCAGCCACCTATAAACATAAGGACAAACAAAAAGAACTTTGCTGTAGAAGGCCATAAGTTAAAATCTACAGAAGAAAAACCTGTTGTTGAAATTATTGCTGCAACTTGAAAAGCTGCTTCTCTTAGAGAATTACCAAGTGATTTTACCGGCTCTAGCAAAAAAAGCGTGATAAATAAAATTGAAAAGGCAATAATTCCTAAGTATGCTTTAAGCTCACTGTTGTAGCGTAATTCATCAAATTTTTTTGTAACCAGAAAAAAGAATAAGCTAAAGTTAATTCCTGCCAAAAACATAAAAACTGTACAAATCCATTCAATCGCTGGCGAATTAAAGGCTGCGATACTTGTGTTGCGGGTAGAAAAACCGCCAGTTCCTAGAGTTGAAAAAGTGTGGGCAAGAGATTCAAACCAATCCATTCCGGCAAAGTGTAGCAGTACTGTTTGAATTACCGTAAATGCAAAATACATAAACCACAAAATTTTGGCAGTTGTTGCAATTTTAGGTGTAACTTTGCCTTTTTCTGGACCTGTAGTTTCTGCTTTAATAAGTTGGAATCCTCCTACACCTAAAATAGGCAACAGAGCCACCGTAAGAACTACGATTCCCATTCCCCCAAGCCAGTGCATTTGACAACGCCATAGGTTTACGGATTTTGGCAAAGATTCCACATCAGAAAAAATTGTAGCACCTGTAGTACTAAATCCTGAAACGCTTTCAAAAAAGGCATCTGTAAAGCTTGTCGTTACTCCTGATAATAAAAAAGGAATAGATCCAAGTAAACTTGCAGAGGCCCAAGCTGCGGCTACAATTAAAAAAGAATCTTTTGGAGTGAGAGAAAATTTTCTTTTACCACCAACTAACAAAAAAATTGTTGCCAATACTATGCAAATAACACCTGGTAATGCAAAAGCAGGAATTACATAAAATTCTTGATAAAAGATGGCAACTCCAATAGGTAACAAAAAAGTTATAGAAATAATGCCTAAGAGAATAAACAGTATTCTTAAAAAGATGAAAACTGTCATGCCTGTTTGATTTTGGATTTTATTCATTTGAGTCACCAAAATAAGCTAAAACATTGTGGGTTTCTTCCATATTGCATATTAAAACCAATCTATCCCCTTTGTTTAGTACAGTATTACCACTTGGAATAATGAATTCAGAGGAATTTTCCCCTTTTACCAATAACACTAAGAACATTCCAGGATTAGCAATATCTTTTATTGCTTTGCCCACGAGATTAGAAGTTTCTGATATGACATATTCTATAATTTCTAAATCTCCGTCTGAAACACTATGAACCCCTGTTACACTTTTCCCTCTTAGGTGACCAATAATTGTGTCTACAACCGTATCTTTTATTGGAACTGCTACGTCAACGCCAATGTTGCGAGCAATCTCTGCAAATCCGCCACTTGCAACGAGGCTGATAGTTTTTTTTACTCCGAGGGATTTCATGTAGGCAGAAACAACCATATTCAATTCGTGATTATGGGTTGCACTTATTATCAAATCATACGAAGCTAATCCCTCTTCTGCAATAAAACCTTCATCAGTAGCATCCCCTTTGAATACTGAAACAGAAGGGAACTTTTCTGCTGCAATCTGTGCTCGTTGAGCGTTTTTTTCTATGATCACAAATTCTCGTTTAACTTTGCGTAATGAACCAAAAAGTTTAGGCATTTTTGTTGCGGTAGTTTTTTTTACCAGTTGTTCTGCTATAAGAGTACCAATATGACCTGCACCAACTAATGCGATTTTGCGTAATTCCTTAAGTTCAGAACCGCAAAGTTCCAAAAATTCTTTCATGTCAGTTCGTTTTGCCAAAATGCCAAGACAATCTTCTGCATGAATAACCGTAGAACCAACTGGCAAAGAAGCTTGTTCTTGCTGTTCTAGGTATACCAACAAAAAAGGCTTTTCAATAAAACTGCGAAGATTCTGAACTTGTTGACCATCAAGCCGGCTGCCTTTTTCTACGACAACTCGCATAATTTCGTATTCAGAATTTTCAAATGTTAGCACATCTGTTACCGCTCCATGTTCAACAGCTTGAATTACAGCTTTGGCAGCTTCCATGTCTGGGTAAACCATAAAATCTATGCCGTATAATGGACGGCTTTTGTCAGAGAAACTTGAAGCGTGTTGAGCTAAGGTGTTGTATCTGTTCAAGTGATATTCATAATTTCGTACTCTAGCAATTTTTGTTACTTTTGGATAAACAGCATCTACTAAAGAACAGGTTATCATATTCACTTCATCAGAATTAGTCAGCATGACAAGGGCATCGGCTTTTGCAATTCCAGCTTCTTCTAATGTTTCTAAACTGTTGCCATCGGCTTCTATAACCATACAATCAAGTCGGTTAGAAATGTGGCGAACAATTTCTTCATCGTTATCAATAATGACAACATCGTTTTTTTCGGAAATAAGACGTTTTGCAAGTTCTGTTCCTGTGAGACCTGCTCCAACAATTATAATATTCATTTGTACTTCCTCTACTCCAAAGAAGTTTTTTCAATTTCTTGTGCAAGTTTTGATTTTTTTTCAGATGTTACAGAAATTACACCAATAACACCACCGCAAATAACACCTGCTGCAATCGCTTCTGCCACAGCATTTGGCAACAAAAGCAAAATAAAAGCTCCAAGACCTGCACCACTCATCAGATTTGTTACTTGAGTTCCCGCAAAAAGGTAGAGAGCGAAACTTACGTAAATTGTATGCACAATAGTTGCCAGAGCTGCAGCAACTGTTGCGGAAACAGCTTTAGGCAAAGGTTTAATTTTACACAAAGCATAATAAATTAAGGCAGCTGTTGGGGCAAGTAGAAGTCTTGGTAGCACAGAAATTAGTGGATTAACAAAAAGTGCATCTAATCCAACAGGGTTGCTTGCAGCTTGAATCATGCTAAATATTCCAAAGATTGCACCGATTCCTGTTCCTGCAATTCCGCCGGCAACAAATGTTCCAAGTATTGTTGGAATATGCAACAGAGTTATTGCTAGTCCCCAAGGCAACCGGATAAAACCAATGGGAGTAATTCCTAACAAAACGGTAAGAGCCCCAAGGGTTCCAACAACTGCAATTTTTTTGTTCAAGTTTAATTTGTTTGTAGTATCTTTCATACTGTTGTAACTATAGCCGATAAAAAAGGAAAAAACAATACTATATTTGTTGTCTGCTTGCGGTACAAGCTGTTTCTCACTATAATAAAGTTGTTATGGAAGCAATGAAACGTACCGTCACTTGTGGAGACCTTCGCAAGGCTGACGCAGGAAAAACAGTTATATTAAATGGATGGATTCATCGGAAACGAGACCACGGTGGAATCTCTTTTATCAACTTGCGTGACCGTTACGGATTGACCCAAGTTGTAGTGGATTCTGATTCACCTGCAGAATTGGCTGAACTAGCATTGGATTTACGTATGGAATATTGTATTGCGGTAGAAGGTGTCGTACGCCCTAGACCTGATAATATGGTAAACCCAGAAATGCCCACTGGCGAAGTTGAAGTTCTTGCAAAAAGCATTACAGTTCTTTCTAAAAGTGAAGTTCTTCCCTTTATGATAGATGAAGTAAATAAAGACGGAAGCCCTGTTATCCCCAACGAAGATTTACGGTTAAAGTACAGATATCTAGATTTAAGAACAGCACAAATGCAACATCATTTGGCACTTCGCCACAAGGTAACAATGTCTGTGCGTAAATATCTTGATTCCCAAGGTTTTTACGAGCTAGAAACTCCGACTTTTATTAAATCCACTCCAGAAGGTGCAAGAGATTACCTTGTGCCTTCTAGGCTTTATCCGGGCAAATTTTATGCTCTGCCTCAATCTCCTCAGCTTTACAAGCAGATTCTTATGGTTTCAGGCTTTGACAAGTATTTTCAGATTGCTCGCTGTTACCGAGACGAAGATGCTCGTGGGGATCGACAACCTGAGTTTACACAAATTGATATGGAAATGAGTTTCGTTTCCAGAGATGATGTTCTTGCAATGACAGAAGGAATGATGAAAACCGTCTTTGCAGAAACAATGAATATTCAGCTTGAGACACCTTTCCCTCGAATTAGCTATGACGATGCAATTGATTGGTACGGAAGCGATAAACCAGAGTTGCGTTTTGATATGAAAATGCAAGATGGAGCATTTCTTGCAGAGCTTGGAGCATTTCAAGCTTTTAAAGACGCAATCGCTTCTGGTGGAGCTGTAAAAGTCTTAGTTGTGCCAGGTGTTGCAGAATCCTACAGTCGCAAAAAAATTGAAGAGCTAGAAGGTACTGCAAAGATTTACAAAGCTCGTGGTCTTGGTTGGACAAAGGTTTCTGGAACAGATTCTTCCCTTGCTTTAGAAGGGGGAATCGCAAAATTCTTTGAAGGAAAGGCAGAAGATGTTTGCAAAAACCTTGGAGCAAAGCCTGGAGATTTATTGCTTTTTGTAGCAGATGCAAAGAAGAAGGTTGCCTGTACAGCTTTAGGGGCGGTAAGAAGTCGCTTAGGCAAGGATTTAAATCTTTGTAATCCAGATGAATTTGCTTTTGCCTGGATTGTGGACTTTCCCATGTTTGAGTGGAATGAAGAAGAAAACAAATGGGATACAGCTCACCATATGTTTACTATGCCACAGGAAAAATATCACGCCACTTTGGAAAGTGATCCAGGTAGCGTAAAAGGTGATTTGTACGACTTGGTATTAAACGGCTATGAGTTAGCTTCTGGTTCAATTCGTATTCATGATGTGGAATTACAAAAGCGTGTGTTCAATTTAGTAGGCTTTGACGAAGTAGAAGGGCAAAAAAAGTTTGGCTTTTTAACAGAAGCCTTCAAGTATGGAGCACCACCTCATGGAGGAATCGCCCCTGGACTTGACCGATTAGTAATGCTTATGTGCAAAGAAACTTCCATCAAAGAAGTGATTGCTTTTCCAAAGAACACTTTTGCTCAAAGCCCAATGGACGATTGTCCTTCAGAAGTTGATCCTCAGCAAATTGAAGACCTTCACCTTATTATAAAAAAAGATTAATAAGGAGGGAAGATAAAAACTGCCAGAAATGTTGTCAGTTTTTATCTTTAATAGTTTGCGTTGCAAACTAAATATATAATGCTGTTTTTCACTGCGTTACAAAACAGCGTAAAAAGTCAATTTCGAAAATTGAAATTTTCTCATTGACTTTTTATGGGGAGTATGTTATGGAAAAATTGAAAATTTTGTTGCCTAAGGGTAGAATTTACGAAAATGTGGTAGAACTTTTTAGTGGTGCAGGAATTACAATAAAGTTGCCAGATAGAGCTTATCGTCCATCTGTTAATCAAGATGACCTTGAAGCTAAAGTAATGAAACCTCAGAATATCGGAAAGCTTTTGGAACTAGGGGCACACGATGTTGGTTTTACTGGACGGGATTGGATAGAAGAAACCAATGCTGATGTAGAAGAAATAATGGATTTAGGCTTTGATAAAGTACGCATTGTTGCTGCTGTTCCCAACGAAATTGATGATGTATCTCTAAAGAGCCGCCGTATAATTGTAGCTACAGAATACGAAAACATTAGTAGACATTGGCTTAAAGAAAACAATATTGACTCTTTGGTGGTGCGAACTTATGGTGCAACTGAAGTTTTTCCTCCAGATGATGCAGATATGATTGTAGATAATACTGCTACAGGTCGTACTTTAGTTGAAAATGGGCTTCGTATCGTAGATACTATTATGACAAGTTCCACAAGGATGTTTGCTTCTAAAGCGGCTCTTGCTAATCCTGAAAAAAAACGTAAGATTATGGAACTAAAAATGCTCTTTGGTGCAGTTCTTGATGCCAGAGACAGAGTTATGCTAGAGATGAACGTAACAAGAGCAAGGTTTCAGGATTTGGTTACGGGGTTGCCTTCAATGCGTAGTCCTACAGTTTCTCCGCTTTACGGTGATGATGGCTATGCAATTAAGATTGCTGTAAAAAAAAGCGAAGTACCTAATTTGTTGCCAAGACTCAAAGAACTTGGTGCAACAGATATTTTGGAATATGACCTTCGTAAAGTTCTTTCATAGGTTTTGGAGGAAAAATGTCAACACAAAGAATCGCTTCTATAACTAGAGAAACATCTGAAACCCAGATTTCCCTAGAGTTAAATCTGGATGGTACAGGAATATGTGAAGTAAAGTCTTCTTTAGGATTTCTAAATCATATGTTGCATTCCTTTTGCAAGCACGGTCTTTTTAATCTAAGAGGTAACCTTGCCGGGGATTTAGATGTAGACCAACATCATCTAGTGGAAGATACCGGAATTGTTTTGGGACAACTATTCGCCAAAGCTCTTGGAAATTGTGCCGGCATTTATAGAAGTGGTTCTTGCCTTTACCCTATGGATGAAACTTTAGCTCGTGCAGCTGTAGACTTTGGTGGCAGACCATATCTTGTTTGCCAAGCTCAGCTAAGTGGCGTTCCGTTGGTTTCAGTAAATTCTGATGGAAAAGAGGGCAGCTTTCAAACCGATACATTTGATGATTTTTGGCAAGGTTTTGTGTCTGGGGCAAAATGCAATTTGCATTTAGATATATTGCGTGGGCGTAGCGACCATCACAAGATGGAAGGACTGTTTAAAGCGGCTGCCCGTGCTTTGCGTCAAGCCACAGAACTTGACGCAAGACGGGGAACAACAATCCCTTCAACAAAAGGGATTATTGTTTAACCTAAAAACTTGTTTTAGCCGTTGATTGCTCGTACGTTGATTACTCCTTCAATAGCACGAAGATTATCAAGAACTTCTGGCGGTACAGATATGGCAATATCAATTATGTTGTAGGCTAGGTCGCCTTTGTTCTGGTTAATCATACCTTCGATATTAAGAGATGCATTAGCTAATACAGTTGTAATCTGACCTACCATACTTGGAACATTTTTGTGGGAAATGCAAAGTCGTGTTCCTCCATTTGGAATTGGGTCTTCTATCTTGCACTTTGGGAAGTTTACAGAGTTTACAATCGCACCTGTCTCTAAAAAAGCACGCAACTGATTTACAGCCATAAGAGCACAATTTTCCTCGGCTTCTGGCGTTGAAGCTCCTAAATGCGGTAAGCAAATTACTTTATCGTTGTTAAGTAAATCTTCATCGGCAAAGTCACTTACAAAGCAAGCAATTTTTCCACTTTCAAGACCTGCTAAAATGTCGTTGTTGACTACAAGTCCGCCACGAGCCAAGTTAATAATACGAACTCCGTTTTTCATTGCCTTGATGCGGTCAGCGTTAATTAAACCTTTGGTGTCTGAGGTTTGTGGAATATGAATTGTGATATAATCAGCTTTTGTTATAATCGCATCAAGAGTTTCAGCTTTATGAACTGTTCTACTCAGAGACCATGCTGCATCCACAGAAATATACGGATCATAACCAATTACTTCCATTCCCAAATCTGACGCACTGTTTGCAACCATTGCTCCAATCGCACCAAGTCCAATTACGCCAAGAGTTTTGCCACGCAACTCTGGACCAACAAACTGAGATTTTCCTTTTTCTGCTAAGTCGGGAATTTCACTGCCTTTGCCAGCCAAATCTTGAACCCATTTGTTTGCTTTTATTACGGGACGGCTTGAAAGAAGCAATGCTAATAAAACTAACTCACGTACAGCATTGGCATTTGCTCCTGGAGTATTGAATACAACTACGCCCTTTTCTGTTAAAGCTGGAATTGGAATGTTATTTGTTCCAGCACCAGCTCGAGCTACAGCTTTTACAGATAAAGGTATTTCCATAGAATGCATATCTGCTGAACGCACAAGAATTGCATCTGGATTCAAAATTTCTGATGCAATTTCATAATCATCTCTGGGGAATTTTGCTAATCCTTCTGCTGAGATTTTATTCAATGTCTGAATTTTGTACATAGTTTTACCTCTCTAGTTTAAGCATTTTCCTTTGCAAATTTGTCCATAAAAGCAATTAAAGCTTTCACTCCTTCAATAGACATTGCATTGTAAATTGATGCTCTCATTCCACCAACTAAGCGATGTCCTGCTAAGTTTACAAGTCCTGCAGCGGCAGCCTCTGCTACAAATTTTTTGTTCAAAGCGGTAGCTTTTTCTGTGTCATTTTCGTATGTGACAAAAGGAATATTCATCAGTGAACGACTATTCTTTGCAACCGGGCTTGTATAGAACTTGCTATTGTCAAGGTAATCATAAAACAGCTTGGCTTTTTCTTCGTTGCGTTTTTTCATGCCTTCTGCACCGCCATTTGCTTCTATCCATGCTAAAACTTTGCCCATAACGTAAATTGTGTAGCATGGTGGTGTATTGTACATAGAACCACTATCTGCATGGGTTTTGTACATAAGCATAGTTGGTGTTCCTTCTACAGCATTATCTGGAATCAAATCGTTGCGGATAGTTACTAATGTAACACCAGCTGGGGCTAAATTTTTTTGTGCACCAGCAAAGAATACTCCAAATTTAGAAATATCAACTGGTTCACTTAATATGCAACTTGAAGCATCTGCAACAAGGGGAATATCTGTTCCGTCAGAACGCTTGCCCACCTCTGGTAAGGTTGCCCATTTTGTTCCTACGATTGTATTGTTCAGTGTAATATATGCGTAGTCATAATCACCTTCAATTTTTTCAACAGCAGGAATGTAAGAATATGCCTTATCTTTTGAAGAAGCTACAACTTCAACGTTAAGATATTTTTTTGCTTCTTTAATGGCTTTATCGGACCACACTCCTGTATCTACATAGGCAGCCTTGCCTAGCTTTTTCAAATTCATAGGAATCATGGCAAATTGCGTACTTGCTCCACCTTGAAGGAAAAGTACCTTGTAGTTATCTGGTATATTCATCAATTTGCGAACTAAAGCTTCTGTTTCTGCAATGATGGGCTCGTATGCTTTTGAACGATGGCTCATTTCCATTACAGACTGACCTGTGCCTTTGTAATCAAGCATTTCTGCGGCAGCTTCTTCCAAAACAGATTCTGGCAAGCAAGAAGGACCTGCCGAAAAATTGTAAACACGACTCATATATTCTCCTTAGTTTTTATGTATAGAGGAATTTTCCTTCCTCATTGCAACCAAATTTTGTAATGCCCCAATAACAGAAGCATTTTCAATCGCTACTCCTTCAGAAACCGTAAGAACAGCTCCTGTACAATTTACAATTCCTGTAATTCCAGCTTTGCAAAGTCTTTGTGCATAGTTATTAGCTTTGCCATCAGGAACTGCCAAAATACCATAGCTTATTTTCTCTCTCTGAATTACTTGCTCTAACTTAGAAGCCGGATAAAGCGGAAAATTTGCGTTTAAAAGTTCTACACGATTTACATTTTCGTCAAAGCCCGCTACTACCGTAAAATCTGAGTTTGTAAAGCCTGTATAGTTCAACAACGCCGCTCCAAAACTTTCAAGTCCTACAATACAGCATTTACGGTCATCTTTACAGGATTCTGGTGACAAAAAAGTTCTTATTGTTGCCAGAAGAAGGCTAGCGTTGTATCCCTTTGCAGCACCACATTTGATGCCCAAAAGTGAAATATCTCGTCGAATTGTTGCATCTGTCCAGCCTGTAAGTTCAGAAATACACTTTGAAGTTATGCAAAGATTCCCCTCGCTTTCATTTGTGGAGGTTCTTTTTTCTTCAATTTTTTGTTGAAGAAGTCTATACAAAACCACAAGGCGTTTTTTTGTTGGTTCGGACAACGATGACACCTTCTCTCCTATATTGTTTCTGTGAATTATTTCACAGAAATATGCAATAATTATATAGTTTTTTCTGAATTCAGTCAATAAACCTAAAGAACAAATAGTTCATTCCTAGTAATTTAAAGATATGGAAGGGGAATTGCTGTGATTATTTTCACAGGGTCTTTTCTTTTATTTTTTTATTTGCTTTTGCTTTTTTTTGTTATATATTTTATTTAGATGTTTTTTAGGAGGAAAAAATGGCAAAAATGCTAACAAAAGATGATTTTCACAAAGAGGTATTTGAAGCAGATAAACCTGTCTTGGTTGATTTTTTTGCTACATGGTGTGGTCCGTGCAAAATGATGTCGCCTATTGTTGATGAATTAGCAATAGAATTGGATGGCAAAGCAAAGATTTTTAAGGTGGATGTTGATAAGGAATCCGAGCTTGCATCTCAGTTTGCTGTCATGAGTATTCCAACCTTTATGGTTGTAAAGAATGGAAAAGTTGTTTGTCAAGAACCCGGTGGACGTAGTAAAGAAGAACTTAAATCTCTTTTAGGAATCTAGGTGTAAAAACAAAGGAAATAAAATGAAAAAACCAAATTTATTGATTGGAATAATCACAGTGATAATAGGTCTGATTATGTTATTTGCTCCAAACGCTTGGACTTCAGCAGTTGTCATTATTCTTGGAGTATGTGCTGTGATAAATGGATTGTACAATGTATTTTATGTTAGGAATCTTATTTCTGATATAAAATACAAGCGGTCAATTCTTATTCGTGGTATTTTGAGTATAATAATCGGGTTGGTTGCTATTATTCTTCCATTAGCAGTTGCAACCGCTGTTTGGACAGTTTTACTTTATATTTTAGCAAGCTATCTTATTGTTTCAACTATGCTAGAAATATACGCTGTGGTAAAACTAAAATCTTTTGGTGAAAACACAAAACCATACATTGCGGAAATAATCGGTTCGCTATTACTGGCAGTTATTCTATTTATTATTCCAGCCCAGTTTGGAACTCTCATAATCCGAATTTGTGGTGGAATTTTGGTTGCTGCAGGAATTGGCATTGCCATATGGAATTTAAAATATAAAACAAATTGAAAAAAAAGAGGCTGCCATTTTGAACTTTACTAAAGTGGAATTCACTTTTGTTCAAGGCAGTCTCTTTTTTCAAAGACGAAATGTCAACTAAAGAGCTTGATTCGCTTTTATTAAAGCAATACGTTGTTCTACAGAACCTCTTGAAGTAAATGTGTCAGAAGGAGTGTTCATGCAGTAATCAATCATGCGATCTACTGTTGTTTCTGCAACGTGAAGTCTTGTATCTGAAGATGCGTAATACATTAGCAAACGACCGTCATCATCAACGATTGCACCATTGATGAAAACAACATTAGATACATCTCCTATTCGTTCTTCTCCTTGTGGAGCGATAAGGTATCCACCAGGAGAGGCAATAACCTTGGTAGGGTCTTCTAACGAAGTCATAAATGCATACACAACGTAGCGTAATCCTGCGGCAGTGTTGCGTACACCATGTGCAATATGAAGCCAGCCTTTTTCTGTTTTTATTGGCACAGCACCAGCCCCATTTTTTACTTCTTTGATAGTATGATAGATTTTTTCGTCAATAATTCTTTCATCCTCTACAATGGCATTTTCCATGGAAGCGGTAAATCCACAGCAAATTCCGCCGCCGCTGCCTGTGTCAATAAAACCATCTTGTGGTCTAGTGTAAAGCATATATTTGCCATTTACAAATTCTGGATGAAGTACAACGTTACGCTGCTGGGATGCGGTTTTAAGGTCTGGTAATCGTTCCCAGGTTACCAAATCTTTTGTTCTAACGATACCAGCGGCGGCGGTTGCACTTGAAGTATCTGTTTTGGGAACAGTTGTGTCTTTGCGTTCAGAACAGAAGATGCCATAAATCCAACCGTCTTCATGCTTTGTAAGTCGCATATCGTATACATTGACATCGGGATCATCTGTTTGGGGCATTAATACTGGTAATCCCTTAAATTCAAAGTTGTCAATTCCATTTGGGCTTTCTGCAATAGCAAAAAAACTTTTTCGGTCAGAACCTTCAACTCGAACTACCAAAACATATTTTCCATTCATTTTTATTGCACCTGCATTAAAAGCAGCATTTACTCCCATTCTTTCCATGAGATAAGGGTTTGTGCTTTTATTTAAATCATATCGCCACTCCAGTGGAGCGTGTTCTGCTGTTACAACAGGATTTTTATAACGTAGATAGATTCCGTTTCCTGGGTATACAGGCTCATTGGGGCGGCTTATTAGTGCCTTGTACTCTGCATTTAAAAGAGCTAATCTGTCTTCAAAATTGTTCATCATCATTTAAATTTCCTCCTGAATATGATGAATAGTTTATTTTTTTAGTCGGCGAGCCATTTCTAGGCAAGCACGCACATTGTGATATGCAGTTTTCCAGTTGCCGCCTTTGTTTTCTGTAAGAATAGGCTCTCCATCTGGTGTTACCGCAGCAAACCAATCGCCACCATCATAATCGGTCTGCTTTTGGCAAATCCACTGCCAAGTTTTTTCTGAAGCGGATAGATATTTTTCATCGCCAGTCATATGGTAAGCATTGTAAAATCCTGTAACCGCTTCGGCTTGGTTCCACCAGATTCTGGTTTTATCTAGTTTTCCGTGACCTAACTCGTTGTAAAGACCGCCTTTTTCAAAATCATAACCTTGCTCTAAAGAAACTTTTGCCAATCCAAGAACAGCGTCTCTGACTTCTGCAATTAAGGTCTTATCTGCCAATTCTTCTACAGCTTCTTGTAAGAGCCAACTAGCTTCTATGTCGTGACCGTAGGAAACTACGTTGCCGATTCCGCTCCAGTCTTGGTTGAAATACAGCACCAGATGATTTTCTTTGTTAAGGATATATTTTACGGTTACCCGAGCAAGTTCCGCTAAGGATGAAGCAATTTGTTGGTGAATTGTTTTTTCTTCTGGAAAAACAACTGGCAAAGTTCGGAATAAATTTGTGTATGCTTCCATAACGTGAAGATTTGTATTCATTGATTTGTTGCAATCAATATCTTTTGGAGAAAGTTTTAAGTCGTCGGTTTCAGCCCAGTTTCTTGCTCGTGCTTCAACGTATCCACCAAGTCCTTTATCCAAAGCATATTGCTCAAGAAAAGAAAACAATTCTATGGCGGTTTTCATTGCTCTTTCTGCAAGTTTTTTATCTTTGTCAAAATCAATTAAGGCAGCAGCATACTCGGAAAGACCATAAATTGCAAAGGCTTCTCCGTATATCTGCTTTTTTGCTACATCTGGCGAACCATCTGGTTTAACAGACCAAAAAACTCCGCCATATTCTTTGTCAATGAAGTTGTTTATAATTGTGTTATATGCATAGTCTGCCATGTTGAGATAACTTGCTTCGCCAAGTTGTCTAGCTGATGCACTATATGCCCACAAATATCGTGCCGTCATTACTATTGAGCGTGATTCGGTTTCATCTTGCTGATTGTTGTTGTCTATGCTGCCGTAGAAACCTCCGGTAGCTTTGTGGCAAGCAAATTTTTCCCAATAGGGAAGAATTATTTCCTTTGCGTGAGATATCATTCCTGCTTTGGTGAATGGAAAATTTTTGGATTCCATCGATTCCTCCTTTGACATATTGAATTTTCAAAAAGCCTGCTTACAGTATATATTATTTGCTTAAATTGTCAAGAAAATTAATTAAAAATTAAGTAAATTTTGTTAGAAAATTTTCTTGACTGAATTTCTCAATAAAATTTTTCCTCCGATAACATTTCTTCCGTGTTTGTAATGTTTTCCGGCAATTTTACGCAAAACAATATCAACTGCTGTATTTGCCATTGCAACAAAGTCCACCGCCACTGTTGTAAGTGTTGGAGCGGAAATATCTTGTGTAAAAAAATTGTCAAAACCAACAACCGAAACATCATCTGGTACAGAAAAACCTTTTTCTTTTAGCAAATTAATAAGTCTAATTGCAGTAATGTCGGCATTGCAAACAAAGGCGGTGGGCATTTTTTCTGCATCGGGTAATTCCAAGGGAATAAAGCTACCAGAACTATCTCTGTCGTTAATTATTTCTTTAACAGAAACCTCCAGATTATTTATAATCATTGCTTTCATAAAACCCATAAATCTATCTTGTATCGAGCTAGTAGAATTAAAACTGCCAACAAAACGAATTTTTTTATGTCCTTGTTCAATAAGATAACTGGTTAATAGAAACATATCGTAAAAATTATCTGACACAACAGAATCCATATCTAAAAAAGCATTGTAAAAATCTAAAAAAACAAATGGAGAATCATTTTTGTTCAAAGTAGCTACATAGTCTGAAGAAACTTGCCCAAGAATAATCATTCCATCAACTCTTTTTTCTGCAATTAAACTTGGTAAGCGACAAGCAGATTCATCTTCTACAGTGAGCATTTCCATAATGCAGTAAAAACCTTTGCTTAAAAGATTTGCGGCAACGGCATTATACATTGTCCAATAAAAACTATTACTATCTGATAAAAAATGACTAGGAATTAGAACGCCAACTGTACCAGTTTTATCAGAGTCATTGTTTTTATTTTTTGATATATAGCCCATATCTTCTGCCACTTTTTTTATTTTATCACGGAGTTCTATTCCAACTCCGTCTTTGTCAGACAAAGCTTTAGATACCGTTACAACGCTTATATTTAATTTTTCAGCAATATCTGCAAGGCGAACTTTCTTGTATTTTGCCATATCCCATTCCTTAGCTAAAAATCTAGCAAAATAATAAGTTTTTTAGCTAAAAAAAACAATACTTTTAGTAATAAATTTTGTTGCAAAAAGTATTTTTTAACGTAATTTCTTTGCTTTCGAACCGTTGAGAAAAACGCTGTTTTGGTGTATACTCAGACTGCAAGTTAAACGAACCTTTAAGGCGTTATTGGGATTCTTATAAAAAGGTCTTTAGCCGACCTTGCGTAAGAAGGGATTTGGGAGAAATATGGCATACATTAAAAATCTGTTTGACAAAAATTTTATAGAATACGCAAGTTACGTTATTCGTGACCGTGCAATTCCGGACATAGAAGACGGACTCAAACCTGTTCAGCGGCGAATAATGCACACTTTGTTCGAAGTGGACGACGGCAGGTTCAACAAAGTAGCAAACGTGGTGGGACAATGCATGAAGTACCATCCCCATGGCGACGCTTCTATTGGCGGTGCCTTGGTTGTTCTTGCAAACAAAGAACTTTTCATAGACAAGCAGGGCAACTTTGGAAACCTTTACACCGGAGACGGGGCCTCCGCCGCCCGTTACATTGAGTGCCGCCTTAAACCAATGGCAAAGCACGTTCTTTACAATCCCGCCATAACCAAGTATGTTCCTTCCTACGACGGACGCAACAAAGAACCTGTTGTGTTCAGGGCAAAACTCCCCGTGGTTCTTATAACCGGCTCAGAAGGAATTGCCGTTGGAATGTCCACAAACATCCTCAGCCACAATGTAAAAGAAGTTATTCAGGCGGAAATCGCTTGTCTGAAAGGCGAAAAATTCCAGCTTTATCCGGACTGCTTTACAGGGGGCTTGATTGACGTTTCTGACTACCAAGACGGACTTGGAAAAATCACAACACGAGCAAAATTGGATACCAGCGACCCAAAAAGAATCGTGATAACGGAACTTCCCTTCGGCTCTAATTCGGAACAACTTACGGAATCCATTGTAAAAGCCGCCAAGTCAGGCAAACTCAAAGTTTCTTCTGTGACCGACTACACCGCAGAAAAAGTGGAAATTGAAATAAAACTCCAGCGTGGCGTTTATGCACAAGACGTTGTAAGTGCTTTGTACGCCTTCACCGACTGCGAACAGTCAATTTCTTGCAACTTGCTTGTCATAAAGGACAACATGCCCCAAGTGATGACGGTAAGCGATGTTATTCGCTACCATTCAAAAAAACTTGTGGGCATACTTAAAGACGAACTGGAACTGGAAAAATCCCAGCTCATAGACAAACTTCATCTAAGGACTTTGGAACGTATTTTTATAGAAGAAAGGTTGTACAAACGAATAGAAGAAGAAAAGACCGAAGCCGCCGTAAACAAGGCTGTCATCACCGGGTTTGAACCATTCAAGGCTGAATTGATTCGCCCTGTAACGCTAGACGACGTGGCTCATCTTCTTAAAATTCCAATCCGCCGCATATCACTTTACGACATAAACAAGAACCGACAAGAAGTCATCGCAATCAACAAACGACTGAAAGAAATCGAAAAGCTCCTGAAAAATCTTGTGGGTTATGCGGTTTCATGGCTTGAAGGAACTTTGGAAACACTGGAAAGCCAATTTACAAAACGCAGAACCCAAATAAAAAAATTCTCTGCCGTTGATGTAAAAGAAGTTGTAAAACGTGATATGCCTTTGCGTTATGACGACAAGACTGGCTACCTGGGAACTGCTATTTCAGGCGGCGTGGAAATATGCCGGGTCACACCTTTTGACAGGATTTTGTTCATCAGGAAAAGCGGAATATACACAGTATGCAATGTGCCGGAAAAACTTTTTGTGGATTCCGGGATGTGGTACTGCGGGTTTGCAGAAAAAGAAGAAATATCAAAAGTGCTGTTTACGATAATCTACAGGGACGTGAAAACCCAATACGCATACATAAAGCGTTGCCGAATTGAACAATACATAATGAACAAAGATTATTTGATTGTTCCAGATGGAATGGAAGTTCTGCACATCAGCACGGCAAAGGACTTTGCATTCAAGCTGCACTACGTACCAAAGCCTAGGGCAAAAGTTTTGGAAGAAGTTTTCAAGGCTTCTTCCTACGAAGAAAAGGGATTGAAGGCACAGGGGGTGCGTCTTGCGACAAAAGAAGTGGCATCCTTAGAATTAACAAAACCTAGGGCGGTTGTAGGGAGTTCTTCTGCTTCAAAAAAGCAAACAAAGGAATGATTTATGGAATGTAATAAAGTTCTACTTGATTCTGTGAATTCCTTTCTAAAAATTAATACAGGTAAAGCTGTGATAGGTTTGCTTTTGGTTCTATTGCTCAGCTCAACTCTGACACCGATTGCATTGCTTGCTTCATTGATTTCGTCTTCTTTGTTGTTTCCGTTAATTGTTTTACTTTTATGTACAACTGTGGTTGTAATGCTAATGTTTGGTTATATGTCTTTGCTAGCCCTTCTGTATAGAGGACAACCAGCTATTCTGGGTCATATATTTGACTGTTTTCGTGATTGGAAGCGTGGGATAAAGCTATCTCTTTTGTTTTCGACTATGCTTATAATAATATCTTTTGTTGCGGTTATTGTAGCTTTTACTGTAACTTTTTCTGAACAAAAAACTTCTCAGTTGCTTTTTGAAGAAGCTATTACCAAAATAATGAATGTTATGCCATTTATGACAATTATCTGTATTGTTGTTTTTGCATTATTTGTTGTTTGGCCGAATGCTTTTGTTTGGTTGGTTTTTACTGATAATCCTGCATTTACAATAAAGCAAACTTTTAGAAAAGCTCATAGCTTGCAAAAAGGGAAAATGTGGCGATTACTGTTTTTTTTATTCCGTATTGGTGGAATATGGTTGTGTGTAGCTTGTTTGAGCTCTTTTGTTAGTTCGATAGTTTCAATAAAATTTATGGATGTTATCGCTTCGGGAAATCAAGGTTTGCATTATTCTTTTATAATAAAAATATGCGATACAGTTTCCTTTGTGGGTTTTTACTATGTGCTAATAAAAATGATGGTAGGAGTTATCGCTTTTTATGATGCTTTAATTAGGGATGAAAGAGAAAATTCAATTTTTGATAAAAATGTACAAAGCATAGAAGTTCCTGTGATAGAACTTCCTGCACCAGACATGGAAAGTTGAAATGGATGTTTTGTCTGAGTACGCAAAAGCTGAACTTGTAATAAAAAAGTCACGTTTCTTTGCAGAGGTTTTTCCTGTTGCAACACAAGAACAAGCACGAAGTTTGCTTAAAGAGCAAAAAGCAAAGTATTTGGATGCCACCCATGTGGTTCATGCTTTTGTGATTGGGTCAAAGGCAGAGGTTATGGGTATGTCTGATGATGGCGAACCATCTGGTACAGCTGGACGTCCTGTTTTAGATGTGCTTAAGGGTAAAAACTGCACTAACATAATGCTAACCGTTACAAGGTGGTTTGGAGGTACGCTTTTGGGAACTGGAGGTTTGGTAAAAGCCTATAGTGAAAGTGCAAAAACCGTACTTAATTTAGCTTTTTTTCATGAACTTGTTGAGAAAACTGTATTTGATTTTTCAGTTTCATATGATCAATACGAACTTGTAAAAAGATTTTTAATGTCTATTGATGCTTCAGAAATAAGAGAAGAATTTGATGTTGCTGTGAAAATTCAAGGTAAAATACTTTCTTGCCACAAGCAATCACTACAGAAGTATATTACAGAATTAAGCAAAGGACAAACTTCTGTAGCGTTTACAGAATGTGGTATGTGCTAACTAGAACGAGTAGCCTGCTCCAATGCCTGCTGCCCAGCTAAATGGTTCTGCTGCACCAAAAACATAGTCAAGGCTAATCTTAGGTTCAATATAAGAGTTGCCTGTTGTAATCCGCCAACCGATAGATGCTCCTGCTGTAATGCTTTTGTTAGCTAATTTGCTATCTTGCCAAGAAAAATTTCCTCCAATAGAACCTTCTGCAAAGGCATTAGAAAAAGGATAAAGTCTTGCAAATATAGATGGGCTGGCAGAAAAAAAGTTGTCGAAATCTGTTTTTGCAGACATTTTTGCTCCAAAACCGAAAAAACCAATAGGCTTAAACTCTATGTTTATGTTTCCTGAACCTGTTGGTTCCATATTGCTGCCCATGTTTACATCAAGTCCGCCACCTACAGATACTCCAGAGTTGGCCCATAGCCCAGATGCTACCACAGTTGCAATAAGAATCATTAATGCAATTTTTTTCATGGTGTTACCTCCTAGATTTATAAACTAGCTGCCCAATTTGCGAACAAATCCGGCCAAATTTGGCATTCAGATTGAATTTGTCCTTCTTGAGAACCATATGTTTCGTAAGAAGCAAGGGATAAACCGTGTATGCCTCTTCTAAAAAGATGTAATTCGACGGGAACGCTTGCTTTTCTTAGTGCAATAGCCATAAAGAGGCTATTTTCTACAGGTACAGTTGTGTCCTCATATGTATGCCACAAAAAAACAGGAGGAACATTTTTTGTTACCAATTTATCAATACAAACATCCTTTTCTGTAAAGTTAGAATTTTCACCAAGTACATTGTCTATAGAACCTTGATGAGCGAAGTTTCCTGTAGTGATTACAGGGTAACAAAGTACAAGACCATTGGGTTTGATTTGTTCTGCACTATATGGTAAATATTTTTGAATTAATGATTTGTCCCAATAAACTCCCAAAGAGGCAGCTAAATGTCCTCCGGCAGAAAATCCGCACACAAGAATTTTGTTTTGGTCAATGTTTAACTCAGAGGCCTTTGTTCTTAAATAATTCACTGCTTCTGCTAAATCAAGTAACGCTGCAGGAAAAGTCATTGGGGCAACGCTATACCAAAGGACACAGGCATGAAAACCTAAACTATTCATGCGGATTGCTACACTTTCAGCTTCTCGTTGAGAAAGCATTTTGTATCCACCACCGGGGCAAATTAAAACTAAGGGGCGTTTGCGATTTTTAGAGAATTCATCCTGGTTTTCTATTATGTAAGTTGTAAGGTACGGTGAAAAATCATTGTTTTTTACCCCTTTGTTGCGATAGTTTACTGGCAAAGATACTCTTTTGTGAATCATTTATGCTCCGTAAAAAAACTATAACGTCTAATTTGCAAGCTATTCTTTAGGGAACATTATATATTGGAATTAACTAGACTGCAAGACCGTTGTATAAATAATTAAAAATATAGGAAATAGAGAGATTTTGTTGGAAGTATTTTATAAACAGCAAAAAAACAAAAAAAAATTGTAATTTTTAAAAAAAATATGATATAATGAATTTATATTAGTGATTTTATACAAATAGAAGTTTCCATTTTTTTTTGGAAGCAGTCAGGAGCATCTGTGAACAAACGTGATTTCCCGAAGATACATTTCTATGATCAGGATTTTGTGGATATATACGACAAAACATGGTCTTGGATACAAGATTTTTGGTTAAATCCAGATACAAAAGAGTTTTCAGCTGAAGGGTATTTTATCTACACTCAAAATGGAAAGCAGCAATTAGACCAGTTTGAAGCTATTTTTTCTTCGTTTTTCTTAGTGTATTCTAATAGGAATTATCCGGCTAACCAGAACATAGATTACTTTTATTCTCGTCAAGAAGAAAATGGAGCAATTCGTTGGAAATATGATTTAGATACGAATCAACCTATTTGTGGAGCATCTAATCCAGAGGGGATAGGTATTCCTTTGTTTGCATGGGCTGAATTTAATCTTTTCCATAAATCTGCAAACAAACGCAGAGTCAAAGAAGTTATGCCAATTTTGCAAAGGTATATGGATTGGCTTGAACAAAAATTCAAACAGCCAAATGGACTTTATTCCGTACCGACTTGTACTTGTGGAATGTATGATTCCCCAAGAGAAGGAGCATTTTATCCAGTGGATTTCAATGCAGCTATGGCTGTTAGTGCTATGTATATGGCTGCTCTTGGGGATATTCTCAACGACAAAGATTTGAATTTTCAGTACAAGCGAATGTATTTTTCGTTAAAAACAAAAATTAATTCCATGATGTGGAATAGTGAAACGGCCTTTTATCATGATTTGAATGAACAAGGGGAACAACTTCCACAAAAGACGATAGCGGGTTTTTGGCCACTTTTAGCGGAAATGCCAAATGAAGATAGAGCTAGCCAACTTATTGCACATTTAAATAATCCAGCTACTTTTGGAACGGAACATCCTTTTCCTTCACTTTCTGCGGATAGCCCTGATTTTTGCGAAAACGGCGAAGGCTTTAGAGGTTCTGTTTATCCACCCTTTAACTTTATGGTTATTAAGGGCCTAGAAAAATACCAAAGATGGGATTTGGCAAGAGAATGTGCTATACGGCATTTGTATTATATGCTGGACGGAGTGTTTCCCCATGATTCCAAGATAAAAGGGGATTTGTGGGATGCTTATCTTCCATGCAAAGAAGGAATCCCAACAAAGACTGATGACCCAAATTTTCCACGGCGGCGTTGTTTGCATTATGCTGCTTTATCAACAATCGCTTTGATGATAGAAAATGTCATAGGTCTTTCTATAAGTTTGCCACGAAAAACCGTGGATTGGATAATTCCAAACTTAGAAATTATGGGAATAGAAAACCTTTCGCTAAAACGTAATCTTATTACTATTTTGTCAAATAAAACTCAACGGGGTTGGGAAATCCAGATGGAAAGTGAAAAATTGTATTATTTTACAATAAATATCTTAGGACAGAAAAAAAAGACTTTGCCAATTCCTTCTGGAAAGTGTTCGATGCTTATTGACAAGCTTTGATTTGACATTTCTTTGTTGGAGAACTCAATGACAGGGCCAGAAGCGGTTATAGAAATCGGGTCCACTGGTATTAGATTGTTGGTGGCACAAATTAATACTTCCTCGGCAAATAATGTAGCACAGTGGTCTGTTGTAGACCGTTCTGAGTTGCCTGCATCCCTTGGGCGTGATGTGTTCACAAAAGGTGCTGTTTCAAGGGAAACTTTGTTACAATGTTTGCAAATTTTAAAGCGTTTTAGAGAACAAATATCTGCTTGGAATATTCCAAATGAGAGTATAACTGTGTTTGCAACTAGTGCTTTACGAGAAGCAAAAAACAGGGATGCCGTTTTGGATCGAATTATGGTAAAAACTGGTTTTCGTGTTAGGGTCATAGACGGCATCGAAGAAAACCTTATGATGTATATTGCTGTTTCTGATTGTTTAAAGAAAAATGCTGTTGATCTTGATAAAAACAATTCCATGATTTTAGAGGTTGGTGGTGGTTCTTCTGCAATAATGCTAATTAATCACGGAAAAATGGCTGGTGTACATAGTATTCGTTTAGGTACGGTAATAATTGAACAGCAGCTTAAATCTATGACAGGCTCTTTGCAAGAAGTTCGGCGTTTTTTAGAAGAATTTATAAGAGTTACTAGGGGTTCCTTAGATACAGAGCTCAAACTTGCAAATATTGCCCAGTTTATTGCAGTAGGTTCAGAAGCTCAAGTTGCTGCACAAATTTGCGGAAAAGATATTTCTTCAAAATTAAAAATTGTGGAAAGAGACTCTTTTTTAACCTTTGTTGATGAAGTTCAAGATTATTCAATAGAGGAATGTGTAGCAAGGTTTAAAATACCTTATGCAGATGCACAGGCTCTTCATATTGGGCTTATGGCGTACAAATATTTTCTTAGTTTTACAGAAGCCAAAGAAATACTTGTTCCCTTTACTAACATTAGGGAAGGAATTATTCTAAACAGAATGTTAGGCTCAGAGCAGGGTTTGTGGCAAAATTTTTATTCTCAGGTTACAGCTTCTGCCCTGAATTTAGCACGCAAATATAAAATTGACGAAAAACACGCTCAGTATGTTAGAATGATTTCTCTTAAACTTTTTGATTCGTTACAAACGGAGCTTGGCTTAGAAGAACGAGGGCGTTTGTTGCTAGAAGTTGCGGCTATTTTACACGACATTGGAATGTTTATCAGGGCAGATAATCACGAAGAGCACAGTATGTATATAATAAATCATTCTGATATATTTGGACTTAACCGAGATGATGTTTCTATAATTTCGCAAGTGGCGTATTATCACCGTGGACGGCATAGACCGCAAGATAGTGTTCAATATGCAATGAGTAGTAGAGCAGATCGCATACTTATTCTGAAACTAACAGCTATTCTTAGACTTGCAGATGCTTTGGATAGGGGGCATTTGCAAAAAATAAACGATTTTTCTATTGTTTTTCATAGTGATAGTCTTGAGATAAAATGCTTAAATTCACACAATCTTGTATTAGAGCGAGTGGCAGTAGCACAAAAAACAGATGTGTTTGAGTCAGTTTTTGGCTATAAGGTTATCTTGAGTTAAGGATTAAGTAATAATGAGTGAGTATCCTGTTTTTTTTAGTAGAGAACTTTCATGGATTGAATTTAATGCAAGAGTTCTTAACGAAGCTTGCCGTAAAGATATACCTGTAATTGAAAGATTGAAATTTCTTGCTATTGTGTCTTCAAATTTTGATGAGTTTTTTATGGTTCGGGTTGCAAGCTTAAAACACAAAGAAAAAACTCATCCCGAAAGTGTAGATATTGCTGGTATGACTCCGGCAAAGCAACTATTGCAGATTTCAGAACGTGTGCATCAGGTAACAAACTTGCAATATAATGTATTGACCCAGCAAGTTATTCCTGAACTTGCTACAGTGGGAATTGAATATGTTGCTCCAGAAAACTATACTCAACAGCAAAAAGGATTTGCGAAAGCGTTATTTTTAAACGAAATTTTCCCACTACTTACGCCTTTACGAACAGACGGGAATGAGTTTCCTCATATTGCAAGTTTACGTCTTTATGCAGCATTTAAGTTAAAAACTTTGCCCGATATTGATGTTACACAAAAAATTTTTGCTTCTGATTCAGAGACAGAACCTGTTGCTATTGTTCAAGTGCCAGCTGGACTTTCTAGGATTGTTGTGTTGCCTTCCGAAAGTGGAAAAAAATCTTTTGCACTTTTGGATGATATTATTCGAGAATATGGAACAATGCTTTTTCCTGGATACTCTGTAACGGAAACGATGTTGTTTAAGGTTACAAGAGATGCCGATATTGCTGTTGACGAAGAATCTGGTTCTGATTTTATTCACGCTATGGAAGTAATTTTAGAAAAACGACAGTCATCGCTTGCGGTACGTTTGCTTTGTACAGATTCTAGCCCACAAATACTTGAGCTACTTATGGAAAAACAACAGCTTTCAAGCCAAGATGTTTATCAAGTTAGTGGAATAATAGACCCAACAACGCTTTTGCCGTTGGCTGAATGGCCTGAATCATTGCCATGGCGTTATGCAAAGTGGGAGCATTTTTTTCCAGAAAGTATAAGTAAAGATGAGCCTCTGTGGAATCAACTAAAGCAAAACGATTTGCTCCTTCACACTCCTTATCAGTCTTATGAACCTGTTGTTAGTTTTTTAAACGATGCTGTAGATGATCCCAACACTTTGGCAATAAAAATGACTCTTTATCGTACAAGTGGAAATTCTCCAATCATAAAGGCCTTAGAAAGAGCTGCCAGAAATGGAAAGCAAGTTACAGCTTTTGTGGAATTAAAAGCCCGATTTGATGAAAAACAAAATATTTCATGGGCTACACAGCTAGAAAAAGCTGGTGTTATAGTAGTTCATGGGATAGTGAACCTTAAGGTTCACGCTAAGATTTTACTTGTTGTGCGTAAGGAAGAAGATGCGATTCGTCGTTATGTTCATTTGGCTACAGGGAACTACAATGACAAAACGGCAAGGTCTTATAGCGATATGTCTATATTTACGACTAATGAAGAAATTGCCAATGATGCAACGGTTTTTTTTAACATAATTTCTGGTTACTCTGTGATTCAGCCTATGCGGCATCTTATAATGGCTCCGGTAAACTTAAAATCAAAATTGATAGAGATGATTGATCGCGAAACCAACCGAGCAAAGGCAGGGGAACCTAGTCATATCATGGCAAAAATGAATAGTCTTGGTGATGGCGACATAATACAGGCTTTGTACAGAGCTAGTAATGCTGGTGTTAAAATTCAGTTGAATGTGAGGGGCGTGTGTATGCTTGTTCCCGGAGTTGTTGGTCAAAGTCAAAATATTGTGGTTACTAGTATAATAGATCGTTATCTTGAACATACTAGGATTGTTTATTTTTATAATGGCGGTTCTCAGGAATTGTTTCTTTCTAGTGCTGATTGGATGCCACGTAATTTAGAACGGCGTGTTGAACTTATGTTCCCTGTTCAACAAGAAAATTTGTTTAAAAAAATAAAAAAAGTATTGCAACTATATTTTATGGACAACAAACATTCGTATAAGCTGAATTCAGATGGTTCTTGGTTGGCAAATTCACCACAAAAAGGTGAAGACCCTGTGTCTGCACAAGAAACATTATATTTTGAGCATAAAAAGCTTGATTCAGCAGGGAATAAAGATGCCCCTTTGGAATTTATTGTTCGCCGGAAGAATTAAAATCTGTTTTGTTAGTTGCAGAACGAACAATAAATGCAGCGTAGGGTGGCAAATTTTTAGTTTCCTCATATACGCTACATAAAACGACACTAGAACCTAGGGAATCCAAGGCAGCTTTTAGTTCTGTTGGCAAAGAGTGTTTTTTGCCACTAAAATTAATAACCACAATAGATTTTTTTTCAGGAACACCTGCAACCTCTGAAAGAGTACGCTGATACGCAAAAATGTTGCGATTTTTATAAATCATTTTAAATTTCCCACCCACAAGCTCAGGGGTATTTCTGCGTAGCAAGATGAGTTTTTTGTACCAGTTAAATACTGAATTGGAATCTGCTTTTTCTGCTTCAACATTTATATAATCTTTGTTGCTATTAATTTTTAGCCACGGTTTTACAGTTTCATCCGGTGAAAAACCTGCATTTTTTGAATTATTCCATTGCATTGGTGTTCTTGCATTATCCCTGCTAGTACGATGTAACATTTTCATTTTTAACCAGTACGGGAAATGCAGGTTTGTTGCGATTTGCCACACTTTGTGGGATTCAATATCTTGGAATTCGTTGATGTCTTGGAATTCACCGTTTTCCATGGCTAATTCTTGACCTTCGTATATGAATGGAGTTCCACGCAAGGTAAGAAGTAGCATTGAAAGCATTTTCGCAGATTGAATTAAATATTTTTTGTTGCCAAATCGGCTTACGCTTCTAGGTTGATCATGGTTTTCAAAGTAAAGTGCGTTCCAATCTAGTTCATTTTGCCACTTTTCGATGGTTTCCATAAATTTTTGCGGTTTAAAAGGCAACTTAAACCATTTGTTGTTAATTTGGTCACATTCTACGTGTTCAAAACTGAACACCATATCTAATTCTTTCCGTTCTGAAGCACAAAGTTCATTTGCTTGTTTTGTATTTACAAGAACGGTTTCGCCTATTGCGACACAATCATATTTAGATAGAACATCTCGTCGTAATTCTGCTAAAATTTTGTGGCATCCTTCTTGGCAGTGATACCATTCACGACCAGTAAGGGCAAGTCTTTTTTTTCCATTTGCCAAGGAAGTTTTAAATATTACGTTTATTACATCACACCTAAAACCATCAATTCCTAAATCCAACCAAAAAGTCATAATATCTTTGACAGCTGAAATTACATCAGGGTTATTGTAATTTAGGTCTGGTTGTTTTTTCGAAAACAGATGAAGGTAATATTCATCTGTTGTTTTGTCGTATTCCCATGCTGAACCAGTAAAAAAACTGCTCCAGTTGTTCGGGGGAATTTTTTTTCCTGTTTTGGCAGTTCTTCCCGGTTGCCAGATGTAATATGAACGGTAAGGATTGTCTTTGGACTTTCGACTCTCTTGAAACCAAGGATGTTCATCAGAAGTGTGATTTACTACTAAATCCATCACAAGCTTTAGCCCACGTTTTTTGGCTTCTGCAATAAGATTTTTCATGTCGTCCATAGTGCCAAATTCAGGATTGATTTCACGGTAGCCGCTTATGTCATATCCATTATCGTCATTTGGGGAGCGATAGACAGGAGAAAGCCACAAAATTCCTACGCCAAGTTCTACAAGATAATCTAGCTTTGAGATAATTCCTGGGATATCGCCAATTCCGTCGTTGTTAGAATCGCAAAAACTACGAGGATATATCTGATATGCTATTCGGGTTTTCCACCAAGGTAACAAATTCATCGCTTTATTATACAAGGAAAACAATTCAATATCTAGTGCAAAAAACAATGTGGTGAAAATACAAGGTAATAACATTACTTGACAAAAGAAATATAAAAATTCATAATGACATTATTACTTATTTTGTCGTAATGATAACACGAAATTGATTTAAAAGAGGAAAAAATGGAATATAACCTACAAAAACAGCACGAAAA
Organism: Spirochaetaceae bacterium; assembly: GCA_017622235.1. Classification (GTDB taxonomy): domain Bacteria; phylum Spirochaetota; class Spirochaetia; order Treponematales; family Treponemataceae; genus Treponema_F. Next base: position 115,799 of record JAGARN010000010.1, read on the forward strand.
AAACAAACTTCATGCGATAGAAAGAATCAACGCACTTGTTGATAAAGATTCCTTTATGGAAATTTATTCTGGAGCGAAACATAACTGCACAAGTTTTGGAATGGAAAAAAAAGAAATTCCTTATGATGGTGTTATTACGGGATTTGGTACTGTAAATGGCAAAAAAGTTGCCGTGTATGCACAGGATTTTACTGTTCAGGGTGGGTCTTTGGGAAAAATGCACGGCGACAAAATTGCAGAACTGATTGATATGGCAATTCAAGCCCGTTGTCCTGTTATTGGAATTAACGATTCTGGTGGAGCTCGTATTCAAGAAGGTGTGAATTCTCTTGCTGGTTATGGAGATTTATTTTATCAAAATGTTCGTGCATCAGGATATATTCCACAGATTTCAATTATAGCAGGGCCTTGTGCCGGAGGGGCAGTTTATTCACCGGGAATTACCGACTTTATTTTTACCGTAGACAAAATAAGCTATATGTTTATAACAGGACCAAAGGTTGTAAAAAGTGTAATGTTTATGGATATTACAGAAGAAGAGCTTGGTGGTGGTGCGATACATTCTCAAAAAAGCGGTGTAACACATTTCCGTTGTCCAGATGAAAATGATTGTTTTGTAAAAGTACGTGAGCTTTTAGACTATATTCCACACTATTACGGTGAAAAAGATTCTGCTGGTAATTTTAAATTTGATGAAAAGAAAAAAGCAAAAAAAGTTACAGAAATTATTCCTGAACGTAGCACTCAAGGTTACGACATTCGTGAAGTAATTGATTGTATTGTAGATGATGACAGTTTTTTTGAAGTTGCAAAAGAATTTGCTGTAAGTGTTGTTACAGGTTTTGCTCGAGTAGAGGGGAAAACAGTAGGAATTATTGCAAACAACCCAGCAGGTCTTGGTGGAATTATGAATTGTGATGCTTCTGACAAGGCTGCTAGATTTGTTCGTTATTGTGATGCATTTAATATTCCACTTTTAAACTTTGTTGATATTCCTGGATTTATTCCAGGTCCTCAAGAAGAACAAAAAGGAATTATTCGTCACGGTGCAAAACTTATTTATGCTTATTCTGAAGCAACTGTTCCAAAGGTAACTGTTATTACAAGAAAAGCTTATGGTGGTGCCTATATTGCTATGTGTTCAAAGCATCTTGGAGCAGATTTTGTTTTTGCTTGGCCAAAAGCGGAAATTGCTGTTATGGGTGCAGAAGGTGCTATTCAGATTCTTTATGCAAAAGAGCTAAAAGATCCAAATCAAGCTCAATTTGTTGCAGAAAAAACTCAGGAATACAAAGATACTGTTATGACTCCAAAAACAGCTGCTGAACGTGGTTATATTTCAGAAGTTATTAACCCAGAAGAAACTCGTAAAAAAGTTGCACAATGTTTCCGTATTCTTGAAAATAAAAAATCAACTGAAATGATTGAAAAAAAGCACGGAAATATTCCACTGTAGCAGGGTGTATAAACCCAGAGTCTATTTTTACGATGCTTGGCGAATTTTAGGTGATGTGATATACTCTTTGCTATGACAATTTTTCAGGGGATTTTTTTAGGAATTTTACAAGGAGTGGCGGAGTTTTTGCCAATTTCTAGTTCAGGACATTTGGCAATCGTACAAAGACTTTTTAATCTTGAGGAAATTCCGCTGTTATTTGATATTTTTTTGCATTTAGCAACTCTTGGAGCGGTAGTTCTTTTCTTTTGGAAAAAAATCTGGAGTTTGCTTTGTGTTTTTGGTCGATGGTTGTGTCGCCGTTCTAAGCCAGAAGATTCTGCCGCTCTTGGTACAATTTTAGCTTTAGTACTAGGAACAGCTGTTACTGGGGTATTTGGTTTGGTTCTTTCTGATTTGATTCCAGATTTACCCATAAAAATAGTTTGTTGTGGTTTTATTGTAACAGCTCTATTACTAATTTTTTCTGGATGGCTTGAAAGGCGGCGTGTTGCGAAAAAAAACATTGATATGCAGGGTGAAGCTGAAAGTAGTCAATTAAGTGTAAAGCCTTTGCAAGGACTTTTAATCGGCTTCGCACAGGGGATTGGAGTACTACCAGGGATATCTCGTTCTGGAAGTACCATAGCTGGTGCTTTGCTATGTGGTGTAAATCGCAGCACAGCAGGGGAATTCTCTTTTTTGCTTTCGATACCAGCTATATTGGGTGCTTTTTTGCTTGAAGTAAAAGATATCGGTCAGATGGGAGGTACTGTTGGCGTTATTCCTCTTGTGGCTGGCTGTATTGCGGCTTTTATTTCTGGTTTTTTTGCTTTGGCATTATTGATGAAGATTATTCGCAAAGGTAAGTTAGAATGGTTTGCAGCTTATTTAATTCCTGTTGGCATTTTAGGAATAATTCTTTTATAAAAGATTAGTTTTAAGTGCAAAAAAAGGTCTTGATTTTTATCAAGACCTTTTTCCTCAACTAAAGTTCTTATTAGAACCAGAAGCGGATACCACCTGAAATTGGGAAACTAACCAAGTCAAAACCAAAGTCAGGAAGAATAACAACCATTGGCTGCCAAGCAGCTTGAACATAAAGTTCAATGAAGTCATCTACTAATGTTGCGTTTGCACCAATCAAAAGACGTGGACCTGCAGCAAGACCAAGGTCATCGCCAATGGCAACACTTCCTGCAATACCCCAACCGTAGAACCAACCAAAAACACTGTTGAAAGAAGGGTTTCCAATCCACATATCTGCTGTTGCACCAACAGAAAGAGTTCCACCAAAGCCACCTACATCAACAGCAAAAACCCATGGAGCACTGTCTAGTTTGAATGTAACGGCAGCTCCTGGACCGCCACCAATAGTTGTACCACCTTGAACACCAATACCCAGAGCGAATACACCTGTAGCACAAGCAACTATCATCACCATAGCTACAACTAAGATTTTCTTGTTCATTTTATACCTCCAAAAAAAATCTCTCAACTAAATAAGATTTGCAAAAACGGCAAATCTTAACAACTAAACATTTTGAATTCAATTTTTTTTATTAGGTAAAGCGGACTTTAACCTGTCAACATACATTATTATAAAAAATATATAGATTGTCAATCTATGGTATTAATAATATCATAATCATTTTATTCTAAGACTTTACATGATTTGTGGTAAACGATACAATAATTTTATCATGAAAGTGAAAGAGGTTTTATATGAAGTTGTTGCATTATATCTTGTTTTTTATGTTTACATTTTTGTCTATATTTTCGCTAGCTAGTTGTTCAAAAAACGATGAAGTCGTTGCTAGTGATTCTGAATTGCAAACTGATGATGGGTTTTACGTAATTGATATGCAGCCTAATGGGGAATTACCTTCTTCCATGAAGTATCCCTCCGTTTATGTGCAGTTTTCTAAGCCTGTTGTCGCAGTAGAAAAACTTGGTGTGCCTTCAAATACTAGTGAGTATATGAAAATCGAACCATCTTTAGAGGGAGTTTATCGTTGGTATGGAACAAGTCTTTTGTGTTTTGATTCCACAGAACAAACAATTCCACAAAGGGAGTATAAAGTTTCTGTTTCAAAAAATGTGAAAGCTATTGACGGAACAGCTCTTTCTGGGCAAACGGAATTTTCTTTCAAAACGGAAGAATTAGAACTTGTTTCCATAACGCCGGGTTATAGCACAATTCAAAAGGGTGGTTGGGTGGATAATAGCGACATTCCTCCGGAACAAGCTCGTTCTATTGCCTTGTATTTTTCTTATCCTGTTCAGTTGAGCGAAATTACAAAATATTTAGAAGTAGTTGACGCAAATGGTATTACTTTTGATTATGATGCAACTCAACCTGTAAAAGAACAAAAGCAGATTGTAATTCTTGAATTAAAAAAAGCTCCAGAGGAAAATACCACTGTAAATGTAATATTAAGAAAAGGAGCTAGTTCTGAACCAGGTTTTTTGCCCACAAGTGTAGAAAATATTCATAGCTTTCATACTTTAACACCTTTGACGCTTACCGATATTTCCGAATCTCGTTATTCTTCTTCTCAATATCCTAACCCTGTGGACTTTAAGTTTAGCCATCGCCTGAATACAGAAATGGATTTGGCAAAAGTTGCTGTCGCTGTAAAGACAGAACCAGCTATGAATGTAACTAAAGAAAACATAGCTGTGACTGGCTCAGTATTAAAGGTTTTCGGATTACCTGTAACATTTGGGCAAACTTACACAATTTCTATTGCAGGCGGTGTTATATCCGACGAAAACGGGCGTGTTTATAAAGAAAATTGTGGACCTCAGTCAATAACTGTTCCAGAGGCTGCAAGTTATGCCGGTTTTAAAGATTACGGTTTGGGAATGTTAGAGGCTCAGTTTCCACCGAAGTTGGCTTTTGAGTATCAAAATATTCTGCCAGGTTCTTGGTATTCCATTAGAAGTTTAAGCCACAAAAATACAGAAGAACACTATCAGGCACAGGAGCTAACAGAAGAATTAATTCCAAAAAACACAAGAGTTATAAAAACTGTAGATTTGGAACCATTCCTTGAGCCAACTGCAAATGGTTACAGAGGAGCGGTAGAATTTGAAGCTCAGTTAGATTATACCTATATTGATTATTGGGAAACTGAAAATGTTAGAACAGCATCTAATCATCAATTTGTTCAGGTTACAGATTTAGGTCTTACCGTTCGTTACGGTTACAACAGAGCCTTAGTTTTGGTAACAAAGCTTTCTACAGGTGAACCTGTGGCGAATGCAGATGTTTCGATATACAAAAAAAATGTCCAAAACAGTTATGATTTTTACGAAGAGATTTTAGGAAATGCGTATACTTATCCCTTTGCAACAGGTAAAACGGACGAGAACGGGTTGGCAATAATTCATTTTTCCAATCTGGGAATACATACAAATGATTTTTATGTTGCAGCAGAAAAAGACGGAGATAGGGCTTTGTTTAACCCCACAAATAATCGACTTTGGGGAGTAGGGGCTAGAACTGTTTCGCCAATTTCTGCCAGCGATTCTCAGATGGTAACATTTATGTTTACCGATAGAGGCTTATACAAGCCAGGAGAAACATTGCAGCTCCGTGGAATTGATCGTAACCTAACTTTGGGTCAGTATGAGCCTTATCGAGAAAAATATAAAATTACCCTAAAAGAAAACAGGTGGCGTGCAGAAGATTTGATGGTGCAAAAAGGAGAGGCTTCAGAAAATGGTGGTTTCACTGCTACATTTAAGCTGCCAGAAGACCTTACGCCTGGAACATATGTTTTGGAATATGAACGAAATTTTAGCGGTCTTGGTAATACTTCTGGTAAACAGCAAATCTCATTTACGGTGGCGTATTTTGAAAGGTTGCGATTTGAATCATCTGTAACAGTGCCAGAACTGACATATGTTAGCGGTGATCGTGTTTCTGCGGATATTTACGCTGCATATTTAGGTGGAGGGAGTCTTGCTGGAGCTAGTTGGTACGGTAACTGGTATAGGGAACCGACGGGATTCAGTTTATCTGGCTCAGAATTTGAAGGATTCCGTTTTGGGCCACGGCAAGGTTACGATGGTCGCACGGCTCTTGGTACAGAAAATGGAGTGTTAGGCGAATCTGGTACAGCAAGTGCTTCTCAGTTATCAGGCGATGAAAAAGTACAAGGAATGGCTTATCGCTACAGATTTGAATCTACTGTAACAGATGCAGGTGGACAAGCGATTTCTGCTAGTGGTAGTACAACTGTTCATCCCGCTCAGTACTATATTGGTCTTTCTGGTGTTACAAATATTAAAGGTTTTCCAAAGAAAGGGGACAAACTAGACTTTGACTTTATTCTTGTAGAGCCAGATGGTGCATCTCCTTCTACGGGAGCCTTGCCTGCAAAAGCCGCCGATAAAAAACTTTCCTACGAGTTGTTAAGAGAAGATTGGAAGCAAGTGCGACAAATAGGATTGAATGGTCAGCTTATTACACGATATGTGCGAGAAATGATAAGCGAACAGAGTGGCACTGTTACTATGGCAGAAAAAGGTAGCCTTTCTGTAACACCGCCAAAGGGAGGTGCGTATATTTTACGTCTTACTGGTCAAGATAGTCAGGGTCGCACTGCGGTTACGGAACGAAGTTTTTATGTTAGCGGTTCAGATTGGAACTATTATTATAGTGGCGACTCTCAGGCTATAACACTTTTGGCAGATAAAGATCTTTATCAAGTTGGAGATACTGCACAAATAATGTTGCAAAGTCCACTTCCAAAAGGAACTTATCTCATGACCGTAGAACGTGAAGGTATTTTCAGTCAAGAATTAATTAAGCTTGAAGAACCCACTTCTGTTCTTGAAGTTCCCATTACAGACCGCTACCTTCCTGTAGTTTACGTTACAGTTTCATCTTATTCGGTGCGAAACGGACCGCCCTCCCATGACTTTGAAACAAAGGATATGGATAAACCTAAAGGATATTTTGGGGCAACAGCTCTGCACGTGGATATAGAACCTCGTGAAATTGAAATAAAAGTAACTCAAGATAAAGCTTCTTATCGTCCAGGAGAAGAAGCCACAATAACTCTTTCTGCTACAAAGGCAGGACAGCCCTTAGTTGGTGCGGAACTTACCCTTATGGCTGTGGACAGAGGAGTTATTGATTTAATTAATTATCATGTTCCAAATCCACTGGAATATTTTTACCGTGATTATCTTTTCCCAAGTGGTGTTTTAGGTGGTGATTCTAGGTCTTTGCTGATTGATCCAGTAACTTACGAGGTACGCAACCTATACGGCGGTGATGAAGGTGGGGAAAAAATGGACGAACGTAAAAACTTTGATCCTACCGCTGTTTTTGTACCGGCTTTGATAACAGGGCCAGATGGAACAGTAACTCATTCTTTTACTCTACCAGATAACCTTACCGAATATCGTGTAACAGCTGTGGGTATGCTCGATAGCTATTTTGGTATAACAGAAGATGAACTTTTGGTAAATAATCCTGTTAGCGTAAGAGATGTTATGCCACGGCGCTTGAGAGAAGGAGATGTTTCTGATGCCGGTGTAGTAATTTCTAGTGTTGATGGAGAAGCTCACAAAGTTTCTGTTTCTGTAGAAGTGTTAAGTGGCGTTGAAGCTGCCGGCATTTCTGCGGAAGACCAAGGTTCTATACGCAAAGCTGGTCGAGCTATAGTAACTGGAACTAATTCCAAGAGTATTGAAGTTCCAGCTGGCAAAACTGTACCTTTGCTTTTTGATATAACCAGCCAAGAACACGGTTGGGTAACAGTAATTTTTACGGTTAAGTCTGATGTTGTAAATGAGCGTATAATTAAAACCTTGCAAATCGATCGTCCGTATATCTTTGAAATGGTAACAACAGTTGGAGAAGTTTCTTCTGGTAGTGTTGAAAAGAAAGGTTCAGCTTCGGCTTCAGAAAAAATTGTATTACCTTCTGGGGTTAAAAACGATGATGGCAGTAATCTTTTTGTTAGCCTTGACCCAACACGTCTTGGAACACTTACAGAGGCAGTGGATTATGTTTTCCGGTATCCGTATGGTTGTTTGGAACAACGATGTTCTTCTATGATTCCGCTAATGTATTTTAGCGAATATATTGATGTGTTTGGATTGAAAAGTGAGGTTTCTAATCCAAATCGCCTTGTGGAAAAAGAAATAAAAAGTTGGGCTTCTACACAAAAGGCGGATGGAGGATTCCCATACTGGCGGAGTAGCAATTATTCGTCCTTTGCTCCAACATTACGTTTTGCAGAACTTATTGCTGTAGCAAGAGATAAAGGTGTAAAAATTCCGTCAAGCATAGATATGGATTCTTTAATTGCATATCTTAGAGCCGCTTATCAAGACCAGGTGAGGTATCGTAGCCCATTTTCTTCAACATATACGCTTTGGGTTATTTCAAAGCTTACTGATGTTACAGAAAAACAAATTGATGATGTTGCAGCTATGGAAGGAGCTGGTTTTTCTGAAAAAGCAATGTGTGGGTTGATGTATCTTAAGGTTGGTAATAAAGGCAAAGCTGCATCCATTGCCAAAGAAATTCGTGCACATTGTCGTCCTACAACAAGGGGTGTGGATATAACAGACCCAGAGTTCTTTTCTGCACCATGGATGTTCCTTAATGATGAAAGTGAGCAGAATGCACTTTTGTTGCAATTTTTTACAGAACTCGATTACACAGAGGATATGAATGGTCGCTTGTTACATAATCTTCTTGCGTTGCAGCAAGCTTCAAATGGGTATTGGCGAACAACAGCTAGTACAGCAAGGGTTCTTGAGGCAGTAGCGACTTATATTAAAGCTAACAACCTAGAAAGTTTGGATTTTTCTGCAGAAGCAAAACTTGCGGGGAAAACTCTTGCAGAAGCAAAATTCAAAGGGGCAGCTGCAAAACCTCATGACACAAATGTTCCGTTGAGCCAACTGGTAAGCGACGGCAACAAAACTGGTGAGCCATTAGATTTGGAATTCAGCAAAGATGGTGTAGGAACTTTGTTCTATACGGTTTCGATGAAGTATCCAATTCCTGCAGAAGAACAGTATGCAAGAGATGAAGGAATCAGCGTATTTGTTGATATTGTGGACGTAAAGACTGGGGAGATTGTAACAAATAATCAATTAACAGCAGGTTCAATCTACAAGGCAAAGGTAACAATTTCAACCACAAGAGACAGAACTTTTGTTGCAACACGAATACCAATTCCTTCTGGGGCAGAAGTTTTGAATGCAGCATTTGCCACTACAGAAAAATACGTGGATTCAACATTTGAAGAAGAATCTGAGCCAGATTATTATGACTGGGATTATTTCTATGGTGAATTTAACTACGGCCTTTCTGCTCAAGAAATTTACGATAATGAAGTTCGATACTTCTGGGATTATTTCCGTCGTGGTAAGCAGCAGGTAGAATTTATGTTCCGGGCTGTACGCAACGGTGAGTTTAACGTACCTTCAGCAACTGCGGAATGTATGTACGAGCCAGAAATATTTGGTCGCTCAAAGGGCGGTGTTTTTGTTATCAGCGAAAAAAAATAAAAATCAGCAGGCAACGATAGAACCAGCTAGCAATATTCATATGTTGCGGCGAAAAGTGTTTATTGTTGCCGGCTGTATTGTTGGCTTGTGGTTGCTTTTTAAATTTCTTTTGTTTGTAATGCCTTTCCCTGAATTAAAGGTCTTTTTAGAGCAACCTTATAGTACAAGGTTTTATGACAGAAATGGCAGGTTGCTACAAGTTTTGCCTTTAGAAGATGGTCTTCGCAGGGAGTGGTATGATTTAGAAACTTTGCCCCCTAGGATAGCAGAGATTTTTATTGCAGCCGAGGATGAGCGTTTTTTTAACCACGGAGGCATAGATATTTTTTCTATACTTCGTGCCACTGTGCAAAATTTTTCTGAAGGTCGGCGTGTAAGTGGTGCTTCGACAATAACTATGCAATTAGCAAGAATTGTGATTCCTAGGCAAGAAGATAAATCTGTAACGTTATGGACAAAGTTAAAAGAAGCATGGAATGCGATTCGCATAGAGGCAAAACTTTCAAAAGAAGAAATATTAGAACTTTACTTAAACAATATTCCTTTTGGAATGCAAGCAGAGGGAATAGGCTCTGCGGCACGAACATATTACGGTTTAAAGCCACAACAGCTTTCAGAGGCTCAGATTCATGTGTTGGCTGTTGTTCCTAGGCGGCCTGCTACATATAATCCGCTTCAAAATCCGGAAGCTTCTTATGCAGCTGCTATGGAAATAGGAAGTGCAACAGGTTTTTCCGCCACACTTGAACAATGGATAAATGCAGTAGCAATAACTAGTCGCTACACTTATCCAATGGAATTGCCACATTTTATAAACTATGTTCAGAATGAGCATAAAATGCAGCAAAAAAAATTTCCTCCTCAAGTTACGCTTTCTGTAGATGCATCTCTTACGGAGCAAGCTGCATCGTTGGTAAACAATCTTCTTGAGCAAAATCAGGATGCTCGTCTTTCACATGGTGGAGTTTTTGCTCTGGATAATCACACTGGAGAGATTATTTGTTGGTATGGTGGAAATTATGAAAACGAAGATGGCGGACAGATTGATGCTGTGTTGGTTAAAAACCAAAGCGGCAGTACAATGAAGCCTTTTATATACGCACAGGCTCTGGAATCAGGTTTCCTTCCTTCCTCTGTAATGGCAGATGTGCCAATGGATTTTGGCTCAAATGAAGTTTATGTTCCCTTAAATTTTAATAACCAATATAACGGACCAGTTTTAATGCGTACATCCCTTGCCTCAAGTTTGAACATTCCTGCCGTGTACCTGTTATATCGTTTGGGAGTTGACAACTACATGGAAAAACTTTCTGAACTCGGTTTTTATTCGCTAGAAGGGGAACGTGAACGTACGGGGCTTTCTTTGGCGTTAGGGAGTGGAGAAGTTACTCTTTTTGAACTTACAAGAGCTTTTAGTGTTTTTGCAAATGAGGGCAATCTTATAGATACAACTTATGTTGCTCAAAATACCTTGGTGCAAAATGCAACTGGTAAGCAAAATTTTATAACTAAAAATATATTTTCTTCAGATACAGTTGCAATTATTTGTGATTTTCTTTCTGATAGAAGGGCACGTTCTTTAGGTTTTGGATTTGCAGAAGTTTTTAACACAGAATATCCGGCAATATTTAAAACAGGAACATCAAACCAGTTCCAAAATATAATCGCTCTTGGTTCTACAACAGGCTACACAGTTGGGGTATGGATGGGGAATTTTAGTGGTGATACTGTAATTCGTGAAACTGGCAGTTCTATCCCAGCTCAGGTGGTGCGGCAGTTGCTGGATGTACTTGCAGAATTGAACCCTGAAAAAACAACTGGTTTCCCAGAACCAGAACATTACCGCAAAGTACCAATTTGTAGCCTTTCTGGTATGACTCCAAACTATAGTTGCCCTTCTGTTACAGAAGAATATGTTTATACAACATCTGCTGCAAGCCGCACTCTTTGCGATTGGCATTACCAATCAAATGGCAAAACAGAAACACGGTATCCTCAGGAATATCAGCGTTGGCTCAGTGGAAGAAACAATCAAGGTGGACTTTTTGTTTCTTCGCAGTTGGAAATTCTTTATCCCACTGATGGAGCAACTTTTATCTATGACAGCTCAATTCCTGCTGCTGCACAAAAAATTCGTGTGGATTGCACAGGTAGCGGTGAATCTGCTACTCTTTTTGTAAATGGTGAGTTTTTTGGTTCTAAGAGTCAACCCTTTGTGTGGTATGTACCTTTGCAACCTGGTTTTATAAATATTACTGTTAGACTTGATTCTACAGGTCAGACAAAGACTGTTCAAATTAATGTGAACTAAAATTTGCTACAGGAATTTAAATTTGATATAATTCAATGTATGAGAAAAACTGCAAAGGTGATGATTATCGTTTTGTGTGTTGTTGTTTCTTTGCTTATTGTGGGTTTGTTGATAGCAGGGAATTATATGTTTAAATTTGCACTGGATTCTTTGTCCGAAAAAGATTTGCTTCAAGACGCAACGGAAGAAAACGGTGCAGTTGAATTATCTCCCGTTGAAAAATGGTTTTTTGGGCAAGCACAAAACGAAGTAATAACAAGTTTTGACGGTTTAAAATTACAGGCGTACTACCTTCCTTCAGAATATTCATCAGATAGTTTTGTAGTTCTTGTTCATGGGTATAAATCTTCTGCAGGAACAATGGCTAGTTTTGCACATCATTATCATCAACAGGGATTCAACGTTCTTGTACCAAATTTAAGAGCCCATGGTCTTAGTGAAGGTCGCTACATTGGTATGGGTTATTTAGATCATTATGATATATTGGACTGGATAGATGTTTTGTTGAAAAAAAATCCTACTGCACAGATTTTACTGCATGGTATTTCTATGGGAGCCGCAACTGTTATGATTCTTAGTGGTCAAGAAAATATCCCTTCAAATATCAAGGCTATAGTTGAAGATTGTGGCTATACAAGTATAAATAATCAGTTTGCATTACAACTTAAAACATTATTTGGTTTGCCACCTGTTCCATTGCTACAAGTTGGTTCTCTTGTATCAAAGGTAAGAGCCGGATTTTACTTTGGTGATGGTGATTGTGTGGCGGCTGTAGCTCGTTCAAAAATACCTACTCTGTTTATTCATGGCCAAGAAGATACCTTTGTTCCATTTTTAATGTTAGATGTTCTTTATGAATCAGCTGCTTGCCCAAAGCAAAAGTTGGTTATGCCCAACGCAGAACACGCAGAAGCACTTGATTCTAATCCAGAGTTATATTGGGCTACTGTAGATACTTTTGCAAAAAAATATTTTCCAGTGGAATAGCATATTTGGGAATTTGAATTTTATAGTTTCCTGTCTTATGCTTAATTTAAGAAGCTAGAAAAAGAGGTTTGTATGAAAAAACAACATATTGAAAAGGTTGTGGCAAGGCAAATTATTGATTCACGGGGAAATCCCACAGTAGAAGCAGAAGTTACACTTGCAGACGGAACAAGGGCAAGAGCTTCTGTTCCAAGCGGTGCTTCAACGGGAAGATACGAAGCCTTAGAGTTAAGAGATGGTGAAAAAAATCGCTTTGGCGGAAAAGGCGTTTCTTTGGCTGTTTCAAACGTAAACAATATAATTGATAGAGCTTTGCATGGTACAGATGCAACTTGTATATACACTGTAGATGCAATAATGAAAGAAACTGATGGAACTCAAGATAAATCAAATCTTGGCGCAAATAGTATATTATCTGTTTCAATGGCGACTTGTAGAGCAGCAGCAAAATCTTTAGGTTTGAGCCTTTTTCAGTTTTTAGGTGGGGTAAATGCAAATAAAATGCCTGTTCCCATGATGAATATACTAAACGGTGGCGTTCATGCTTCCAATAATTTAGACGTTCAAGAGTTTATGATAATGCCAGTTGGTTTCCAATGTTTTACAGAAGGTCTTAGAGCTTGTACAGAAGTTTATCATGAGTTAAAGGCAATCTTAAACAAACAAGGCTTGGCTACAGCTGTTGGAGATGAAGGTGGGTTTGCACCAAACCTTGAAAGTGATGAAGTCGCTATTCAGTTTATACTTGAGGCAATAAACAAGGCAGGGTATCAAGCTGGGGAGGATTTTGTTTTAGCTTTAGATGCAGCAGCTAGCGAATGGAAAGGCAAAAAGATTGGTGAATATGTTCTTCCAAAAACAGGAAAGCACTATAACAGCCAAGAACTTATTGCTCATTGGACAAAAATCTGTGCCACATATCCGATTCAATCAATAGAAGATGCCTTGGACGAAGAAGATTGGGATGGCTGGCAGCAGCTTACATCAGAGTTAGGCGATACCACACAATTAGTCGGAGACGATTTATTTGTTACAAATACAACAAGGTTAAAAAAAGGCATTGAAACAGGATGTGCAAATTCAATATTAATTAAATTGAATCAGATTGGAACGGTAACAGAAGCAATGGATGCTGTAAATTTGGCCAATTCAGCTGGATATTCTAGTATCGTTTCCCATCGCTCCGGTGAAACAGAAGATACTTTTATTGCCGACTTGGCAGTTGCATTAAACTCTGGGCAAATAAAAACTGGTGCACCCTGTCGTGGAGAACGAGTTGCAAAGTATAATAGACTTCTCAGAATAGAAGAATTCCTTGGCGAAGGGGCTCGTTATCCGGGAATTACTGCTTTGAACATCTTTGAATAGTATCAGAGTTTAGTACTAGTCGCCCTTTTGTTTTTTTTGTATATTTAGTTTCATGGATATGGAACAAGGGAACATTAAGGGCGATGGTTCTTTTCAAAAACGAGCTGGTATTGTTGCCATAATTGGGCGACCTTCGGCAGGTAAATCTACATTTCTTAACACAGCAAGCGGAGAAAAAATTTCTATCGTTTCTCCTGTGCCGCAGACTACTAGAAATGCTGTTAGAGGCATAGTAAATACATCTCTTGGTCAACTGGTATTTGTAGACACACCAGGTTATCATGATTCAGAAAAAAAACTTAACACTCGCCTTAAAACAATCGCATCTGACCAATTAACATCTTCTGATGCAATTTTGTATATTATAGACGCAACACGTTTGCCTGGCAAAGAGGAACAGATGACGTGCCACCTTGTTGCGTCTTGCAGCGAAAAAATTATTGTTGCAATAAATAAAATTGATTTGAAAGAAGCTAATGTTTCTTTAACAAAGAATTTTATCAAAGAATTTTTGCCTCTTGTTCCAGAGGAACGTGTGTTTGAAATTTCTGCGGAAAAAGACACAAATATAGATGAAGTTTTACGTGCAATTTACAAAGTTGTTCCAGAAGGAGAAATTCTTTACCCAGAGGAATTCTACACGGATCAAGAGGTTGATTTTCGCATATCAGAAATTATTCGAGAACAAGCCATCAATCGCTTGTACGAAGAAATCCCTCATGCTATTTACGTTGATATTGCAGATATGGAATGGCGTCGTAACGGAAAAGAACTGTGGGTTAGAGCATTCTTATGTGTAGAAAAAGATAGTCAAAAAGGTATGGTTATCGGTAAGGGTGCTTCTATGATAAAAAGTATTAGATTGGGAGCGATTAACCAACTTCGAGAAATTTTTCCTTATCGAATTGACTTGGATCTCCAAGTCAAGGTAAATAAGAATTGGCGACAAAAAGATTTTGTATTAAATAAAATTTTGAGGTAGTAAAATGAAAACGGAAAAACAACAATTCTTTTCATTAAAAACTTTTTTGATAATTTTTGTTGCGATTGTTATGTGTTTGCCTATCATATTTTTGTTTTTTCCTAAAAAGACAACAGTTCTTTCCGTTATTGTTGCAGTAATGCCATTAGTTACATTTTTGTGTGTGTATATTTTTTTAAGGCATTCAATAAACCGTGCGGGAAAAGGTTTAGAAAAAATGTTGCAAGTACAAACGGAGATTCCCGATTCTAGTGCCTTGGTATTGCAAAAACTTTTGGCTTGTTCTGAGTTGTCTGTTCTTACAACAATTTATACTGATGTGGTTTTACTAAAAAAAACTCGCCTAGGTATGGCAAAAAGTTACAGTATATATCGCTATGTTGGTAAAATAAAATCAGGTATTCAATTAACTGATTGTCAGTTTTTTATGGACAAAGAAAATCAATGCATTAACGTACAGTTGCCACCCGTTCAAATTTTCGATCATTCAATAGATATTGATGGAATAGAAAAATTTGACGAAAAGTCAAGTTTATTCAGCAAAATAACAAATGCTGAACTTTTTGCAGAAATTTCAAGACGTAAAGAAGAAGCACAGCAACGTTTGATAAAACATGGGTTATTAGATGCAACAGAAGCTCGGGTCAAACTTGAAGTTACGCAAATGCTTTCCGCTATGGGGTATAATGGTTACGATATTGCGATAGAATCAAAGCCATTGTTGGAGTTGGAATAATTTTTACCTTGAAAAAAAACACGCTACCGTGTATAGTACTTTGTAATGGCAGATAAAAGTTTCACTGTGCTAGATTTGTTAGATTTAGATTTAAAAGCTCACAACTCGTTATACCTAAGATGTATTAGTGGTCGTATGGGTTTGATTCGGGAAATAACCGAACCCAATTTTAACCGACCAGGTTTGGCTTTATCTGGGTTTTATGCGTCTTTTGCATTTCGCAGGGTGCAGGTTTTTGGGCGTGGTGAAACAGCTTTTCTTTTTAAGTTGGCAGAAGATAACAACCTAGAGGGAATTCGCCAATTATTTTCATATGAAATACCTTGTTGCGTTTTTACCCACGGATTAGAACCTCCTTCTGTTATAACTAGAATCGCTGACGAGGCCGGTTGTGCAATTCTTCAAACTTCTTTGGAAACTACGGAATTTTCTGTTCGTTTGTTGCGAGTTTTTTCTGATATTTTCGCTCCTAAGAAAACGATTCATGGTGTTTTGGTAGAAGTTTACGGTGTAGGAATAGTCCTTACAGGGGATTCTGGAGTTGGCAAAAGTGAAACAGCCCTTGAGCTTATTGAACGAGGGCACCGACTTGTGGCTGACGATATTATTGAACTTAGGTGTGTAAACGGAAACACTGTTCTTGGACAAGGTGCGAACAAAATGATTAGCCATCATATGGAGATTCGTGGATTGGGAATTATTAATGTTTCACAGTTGTATGGAGTTGGTGCTATTCGTGAGCAAAAAGAAATACAGTTGATTGTAAAACTTGAAGAATGGGATGCCAACAAAGTCTATGATAGATTGGGCACAGAAACGATAACACAAGAAATATTGGGTGTAAAAATTCCATTGATAGAAATACCTGTAAAACCGGGGCGAAATTTACCAATTATTATAGAAACAGCAGCAATGAATGAAAGGCTTAAATCAATGGGTTATTATTCTGCTCAAGAATTTAATCAAAATGTTTTAAAGTGGATAGAAACAGGTACGGCTCAGGCTGCATACTATGGCAGTGATGATTCATACTGATAAAATTATACTTTGCAAAGGGGAACTATTTTGATCGAAAAAATTATTACAGTAAGGAACAGAGCAGGTATTCATGCTCGCCCTGCCTCTATTATTGCCCAAACTGCCAATAAATTTGATTGTGAGATATTGCTTACAAAGGACGAAACTATTGTAAATGCAAAATCTATAATGGGTGTAATAACAATGGCAGCAGGATACAATGCTACTCTTACCTTATCTGCAAATGGAACGGATGAAGAAGCTGCTATTGCTGCTATTACAGCTTTATTTGAGAATAAATTTGAAGAAGAGTAGTGATTGATGAAAGGTTTAACAGAGCGGCAACACGAGATTCTTAAATTTATTAGTTGTTATACAGAAGAAAATGGTTGGCCGCCAACAATACGAGAGTGTGCTAAACACTTTGATGTTTCTGTTGGGGCGATTCAATGCCATTTTGCTGCTTTGCAAAAGAAAGGTTATTTGTTTCAATCTGAAAAACGTTCTCGTTCAATTCGTGTGTTGCTTGATGAAAGTCAAAGTGCAGAAAAAGAATCAATTTGCAAAATTCCGTTGCTTGGAACTGTGGCAGCAGGAAAACCCTTGCTTTCAGAAGAAAATCTTGATGGCTATGTGTCTTTGTCAAGTTCTCTTGTTCCTGCAACAGGGCAGTACTTTGCTCTTAAAGTTCGTGGTACTTCTATGATAGACGCAGGAATTTTAGATGGTGACATTGCCATAGTTCGACAAACAAATACTGCCTCTAATGGACAAATTGTTGTGGCGTTATTAGATGACGCTGTTACCCTAAAACGATTTTTTCGTGAAACATATAGAATAAAACTTCAACCAGAAAATTCAGAATTTAGACCGATATATTGCCAAGATGTAAATATTCTAGGAGTGTTGGCAGGAATTGTCAGGAAGTATTAATGGCAACTTCTTCTTTGTATCTCTTTACAGGCCCAGAACTTGGTGAAAAAAAAGACGCAATAGAAAATCTTCGTATTCAATCACGTAAGCGTCTTGGGCAATTAGATGAACATATTTTTTATGTTGCAGAAACAAGAATTCAAGATGTTATGGAGCTTTTGCTTAACGGTTCTTTGTTCGCTTCTGCAAGATTTATTGTTTTAAACGGTGCAGAACAGATTAAGAAAAAAGAAGACATAGAACTGATTTCTAAATGGTTTACTTCAGTCGAAAAAAATTCTGAGGATTCATCTGTTTTGATTTTGGTTTCAGATGAAAACTCTTGCGATAAAAAACTTGAATCCATTGTTCCAAAAGAAAACAAACGTATTTTTTGGGAAATGTTTGATAACCGCAAAGAGCAATGGGTTGCAGACTTTTTTAAACGAAACGGTTACTCTATTTCTTCCGAGGCGATTGAATTACTTCTGGACATGGTAGAAAACAATACGGATGCATTGCGTAGTGAATGTTCCCGATTTTTCCTTTGTTTTGAGCCTGGACACAGAGTTTCTTGTGATGATGTAGAGAAAATTCTTGTAAGTAATCGGCAGGAATCGGCATTTACTTTGTTTGAAGGGATGTGTGATTCTTCAAAGAATTTGCAAGCAAGATTTGAAAATGCTTTAATTGTGCTACAAAAACTTAGAATGTCTAAAGAATCTTCGGGAGTGCAGTTATTAGCTGTTTTGGCATATTGTTTTAGACGCTTAAAATTGTGGCATATTATAACGCAAGAAAACCCTTATCCTTCAGATTTTGATTTAAAGATAAAAGGTTTTTCTTCAAAAAAAGCTCAAAGCCAATATCGTTCAGGAGCAAAACTTTGGGATATAAAATCTGTTTCTAAAATATTGGCGATGATTGCA
This sequence comes from Spirochaetaceae bacterium, assembly GCA_017622235.1. Lineage (GTDB taxonomy): Bacteria > Spirochaetota > Spirochaetia > Treponematales > Treponemataceae > Treponema_F. The sequence goes on from JAGARN010000010.1 coordinate 134,021, forward strand.
AAAACCGATATGGATATACGCAGCTCTGGGACTATGCTAGAAGATGTTAAATTGCAGGTTTTGTTATATTCTATCATCAAAAAAAATGGGGAACCAATACAAGACTATATTTGTTGAATTATTGGTTTTAAATACTTCTGAAAAAGTTAAAATTTTATGATACAATCCCTTTACCCTATGGCAAAACTGTAGTAAACTTAACAAATTGAAGTAGGACTGTTGTGTCGCTAGGCGGATTAAAATGTCCTATCTAAAAAATCTGGAGAATATATGGATAACGGAAGTCTTTTCCTTCAGCAATTAATTAATGGGCTTTCTCTAGGCAGTATTTATGCTCTAATTGCTCTTGGATATACCATGGTGTACGGAATCGTAAAACTTATTAACTTTGCACATGGCGATATTTTGATGGTGGGTGCGTATTCTGGTTATTTTGTTTTAATGCAGTTTGGTACAACTCCTGTGGGAATGTTATTAGCTTTTATTTTCGCTATGTTTGTTTGTGCAATTTTGTCAATTTTGATGGAACGCTTTGCTTATCGTCCTTTGCGTCAAGCTCCAAGACTTAACTCTTTGATAACAGCTATAGCAATTTCATTGATTTTACAAAATGGTGCTAGAGTTTTACCTTTTATTGGACCAAATCCTAGGCAGTATCCAACAATGAAGACTGTGAACTTATCATTTGGGATGCTTTCTATTTCAAATATACAGCTAATTGTAATTTTGCTTTCAGCTGTATTGATGTTGATTCTAAATTACATAATTAACTATACAAAGACAGGAAAAGCAATGCGAGCAGTCTCCTATGATTTGCAGGCGGCAAGTTTAATGGGCATTTCTGTTAATCGCACAATATCTTTTACTTTTGCATTAGGTGCTGTTCTAGCTGCTGCCGGTGGCGTTTTGTATGCAACTGCTTATCCTCAGATAGCACCTACAATGGGTACGATGCCGGGTTTGAAAGCCTTCGTTGCCGCCGTTCTTGGCGGAATAGGTTCTGTTCCAGGTGCAATGCTTGGTGGCTATATTCTTGGTATCGCGGAAACTTTAACAAAAGGATTTATTTCATCACAGTTTGCAGATGCAATATCTTTTTCAATATTGATTATCATTCTTTTGGTAAAACCCACTGGAATTATGGGTGAAAAAACAAGGGTAAAGGTTTAGGGGGTAGGCTATGAAGAATAAGATTTTTCGTAATATGCTAATTCCTGGGTGTTTTGCCCTTGTGGTGATTTTTGTTCCTGGAATATTGATTTCTTTTGGTGTTATAGATGCCTATACTGCACAGATTTTTACCTTAGCAGGTATTAATGCAATTATGGCTATCAGTGTAAATGTTGTTTGCGGTATAACTGGTCAGCTTTCTTTGGGACAAGCTGGTTTTATGGCAATAGGCTCATACACTACGATTATTTTGACTCAAACAGTAGGTTTGCCTATGCCATTAAGTATTATTATAGCAGTCTTGGTTACGGTTATCTTTGGCATTCTTATTGGATTTCCTACGCTTAAACTTCAGGGAGATTATCTTGCTATTGTAACACTTGGATTCGGAGAAATAATTCGTGTTGTATTGGTAAATCTTAAATCCATAACTGGTGGAGCAAATGGTTTGCGATTTACAACAATTTTGGCTGCTCGAGCGGATTATGCCTACTTCCTTATAATAGGAATGTTGGTGTTGGTTATTGTTCTGTTGCAAAATTTTGTTCGTTCAACCTATGGTCGTGCAATTCTTGCTGTGCGAGAAGATGAGATAGCTGCAAATTCTACTGGAATTGATGTGTTTAAGTACAAGATGATAGGTTTTGCAGTTGCATCTGCAATAGCTGGTCTTGGTGGGGCATTGTATGCACCATTTATTGGTTTTGTGAAACCTGATATGGCTTCGTTTAACAGAAGTATAGATTATCTAATTTTTGTTGTTTTAGGTGGAATGGGTTCTGTAACAGGTTCAGTTATAGCAGCTTTTGTGTTATCCACGCTACAAGAAGTTTTGCGATTCCTTCAGGATTTCCGTTTGCTAATTTACCCACTGATTTTGATATTTGTAATGTTGTTCCGACCACAAGGACTTTTTGGAATGAAAGAAATCTCTTTTGTCAAACTTTGGGATAAATTTGTTGCTTTAATCCAACAACGGAAGAATCCTGTTCCTCAGGGAGAAAACAATGGCTAACGATAAGAGAAAAATTTTACAAGCTAACAATATATCCATTGTGTTTGGCGGTTTAAGAGCAGTTAATGATTTTTCTTGCGATTTGTATGAGGGTGATTTAGTTGGACTTATTGGTCCTAACGGTGCCGGAAAAACAACAGTTTTTAATATGCTTTCAGGAATTTATGTTCCTACAGAAGGTGAAATTGATTACTGGGATCGTTCAGGGAAAGTTCATGTGGCATCTAAAAAGACTCCGGCTCAACTTAATCGAATTGGTATTGCTAGAACTTTTCAGAATATTCGGTTGTTTAATCAACTTACGGTGGCAGATAATGTGCGTATAGCATTGCATAGTCAGCGAAAGGTTTCGCCGCTGGATGTTTTGTTCCGCACGCCACGGTTTCGCCGTGATGAAAATATGATGACAGAAAAGGTTAATCAACTGCTTCAACTTTTCAAAATAGAAGAAAAGAAAGATGAGTTAGCTTCAAACTTGCCCTATGGCGAACAACGTAAGCTTGAAATTGTGCGAGCTTTGGCGGCGAATCCTGTACTCTTGCTTTTAGATGAGCCTGCTGCAGGAATGAATCCTCAAGAAACTGATGAATTAATGAAGTTGATTGCATTTATTCGCAAAGAGTTTAATTTAACGATTTTACTTATTGAACATGATATGCATCTTGTTATGGGAATTTGTGAACGGATTATGGTACTTGATTATGGAAGGATAATTGCAAATGGTTCGCCAGAAGAAATTAAGAATAATCCGGATGTAATTAAAGCATATCTTGGCTCAGAAAATGTTCAAGGGGGCGAATAATGCTTAAAGTAAAAGATTTATCTGTTTCATATGGTGCAATAAAGGCTTTGCGTGGAGTTTCTTTTGAGGTAAAGCAAGGAGAAATTATTACGCTAATTGGTTCAAATGGTGCAGGAAAAACTACTACTTTACATTCCATTTCTAATATAATTAAAAAATCTGGTGGTTCAGTTTTATTTAAAGGTGAAGATATAACGTCTTTAGCTCCAGATATGATTGTTCGTCACGGTTTAATTCAAGTTCCAGAGGGTAGACGAATCTTTGCAAATCTTACGGTAAAAGAAAACCTAGAAATGGGTGCTTTTACACGAAAAAATACCGTGGAAATAAAAAAAGATATGGAAAAGGTTTATGAACTTTTCCCAAGGCTCAAAGAAAGAATTAAACAGGTGGCAGGAACTCTTTCTGGTGGTGAACAACAAATGTTAGCAATGGGACGTGCACTTATGTCTAAGCCAGAATTGTTGTTGTTAGATGAACCCTCTATGGGTTTAGCTCCTATTCTTGTTGATGAAATTTTTTCGATTATCCAAGAAATTAACAAGGCTGGAACAACAATTTTGCTTGTGGAACAAAATGCATACAAGGCTCTTTCTATTGCAAACCGTGCTTACATTCTTGAAACTGGTTTGATTACAACAACTGGAAATGCTTTGGATTTGATAAAAGATGATGCGGTAAAAGCAGCATATTTAGGTGGTTAAAGTTTTAATTATATTTAAAAATCCGTTGTATGCGGATTACTGTATTTTGTATTCAGTTTTGAATTGAAACAGGAGGAAACGATGATTGTAGCGAATGTAATGACCAAAAACCCTGTTTTTGTCTCTCCAGAAATGTCTGTAAATGATGCTAGGGCTTTGATGACAAGAGAAAAAATCGGTAAGTTGCCGGTTTTAGACAAAAACAATCGGCTTGTTGGAATAATAACAAAAAAAGATTTAGTAAAAGCCGGTCCGTCTGCGGCAACAACCCTTGATATGTACGAAATAAGTTATTTGCTTTCAAAACTCAAAGTGGAAAAAGTTATGGAAAGAAATGTTTTGACCGTTCAGCAGACAGAGGTTGTAGAAGAAGCCGCTCGTGTTATGGCAGATTCTGATGTTGGTTGCTTACCAGTAATGAAAGGTGACTTACTTGTTGGAATAATAACAGAAACTGATTTATTCCGAGCTTTTGTTGATATGTTTGGGGCAAGACATGATGGTGTACGAGCAACTTTTGTACTTCAAGAACGGCCGGGTATGTTAGCGTATTTAGCAAGAGCTATTGCAGACCGACAAGGCAACATTGTTTCAATGGTTACATTTGACGGTGATGATTTAGCAACAAGGCGTTGTACTTGCAAAGTTTCTGGTCTTGATAAAGTTCAGATGAAAGAAATTTTGGAAGCAATAAATGCTATTCCAGAAGATATTCGTTAGGTAGCTTATTGTAAAAAAAAGCGGAATCTCTGTTAAGAGTTTCCGCTTTTTAGGGTAAACAAAATTACTTAGTGTTTATAGTAATCTGTTTGCTTTTTGTTTCAGGCATACGTGGTATGTCTATCGTTAGTACGCCACTCTTAAATTCAGCGGATACCTTATCTGAGTCAATGTCTTGTGGCAATGTGAAATGCCTGCTAAAGGACATTGAGCGGCGTTCCCGAATGAGCCATTCTCCTTCTTTTTTTTCTTCTTTCTTTTCTTCTCTCTTTGAAGAAATTGAAAGAACCCTGTCTTTTAGGCTAATTTCAATATCCTTGTCGGACATACCTGGTAAGTCCATGTCTAAAATATAGGCATTAGGAGTTTCTCTTACGTCAACCTTTGGGTTCACAATAGCAGGGGTAGCCTGTGAAGGAGAGAAATCTGCTAAATTCCTGTCAATTACATCGAATAAATCTGATGTAAACCGTGGGTTAAAAAATGCTAAAGAGTTCATGTTATACCTCCATATTTTGTTTTGTTGCAGTTTTACTGCTGGCTTCAAAGCCTTACACTTTAAACATAGCAGAATTCATGCCAACTTTCAAAAAACCTTGTAAAATTTACTTGTTTTTGTTAAATTGTTGCAATATAAGGAATTAATCTTATATGGTAATGTGTAGTTTTCTAATTACTCTATGATAGAAAACTAATAATTAAAGTATATTTCTTAAAATGTATCTAAAAACATCACTGTGTCATTTGGTAACGCTAATCTTGTGTCAAAATGATACATTTGTTTGGTATATATCCAAAAATTTGGTGGTGTTGATTTTTTACTGCTAAGCAGTGTATTATGTTGAATGATGGATGTTTTGCCAGAAAACCTATTAACTCAATTTTTAAGAACTCAATGTGGTCCTTTTACGGTCAAGGAAATCGTATCAGGTTTATCTACCGTGGGTTTAAAAGTGCAAGAGCAAGAGATTCAAGGTTTTTTGGATTCCAACCCCTCTGTTTTTGTTCTTCAAGATGGAACATACGTTACTAGAGCTGGGGCATTTACAGACTCATTTTTTTCGATAAAGCCACACAAGTTTGAAGTACAAGGTGGATTTTTGTTACCAGGGCATAGGTGTATTCCTTTTGTGGATTCAGAAAATGTATCTGGAACAATAGATTTTTTGTATGGTAATGTTTTGTTACCACATAAAGTTATGGAATTCCAAGTTCGAGATGTTTTGCCACTGTTTACGCTTTTTGGAGAAGAATATGCTCTTCAATATATGATGGCAGACCCAGCTTGCGACAAAATAGACTTTTCTGGTTACGATGAGGAAATTCCACAAAAGGTAAAACTTACCGTAACAGATATGTCTGCGGTATATGTTGATTGCGATTTTAAGAACGGAGATGTTTTTTTGGCTACCGTTGTAGATTGGGATAAATCAATAGTGAAAATACATCCATTGCATGAATATAAAACTTCGCCCTTTGAACAGTTGCCCTTGGACAAAAAGCGTACGAAATGGTATGATTTGCTTGAAGAAGCGTTGTTGGATAGTTTCAATATTTATGGACCATGTGTTTCTATAGAAGATCAGTTGGCAAAGGTTTTTTTTACTTACCATGAGCGACTTTGTGTACCGAGCTGCGGTACAATAGAACAGGGGCTTAAATATTTTAGAAAAGTTGGTTTAGAGTTGTATGGAGTAGAAACTCGGCTTTGGTTCAAAGGGCAAGATGTTCCGGCTGTAGGTGCCTGGATGTTAGCAGGGTCAGAAGAAGTAGATTCTGCGCCGCAAAGCAAGAGTCATATTTATGGAACAATTCCTTATTCTCCGGTTGACTTTCCGTTACTAAAAACCATTGTGGATTCATTTATTTTGGATTTGCTGTACCAAAAACGCAACAAAGAAGACATTTCTGTAAAAGATTTGTTGCCAGAAAGTTGCAATGTTACAGAGAGTCAGCTTAGGCGAATGAACAAATTCCTTTCTTCGCGAAAAGAGCAGCTTGAAAAAGAATATAATTGGTTTGCTGATTTTGAGTTAGGCGAAATTAGACACTCTTTGCTGATTTTGCACCAAAAAATTGCTTTGTTGATTTTTGAACTAGATTCAGCCACCTTTGCTTTGGAATCTATGCCGCAACAACCTTTGGTAATTTTGACTCAGTTATTAAGCCATGCTCGTGTAATGTTGGAAACTTTGTTGCATAGTGGTAATGATGAATTCAGTAAAGAAGAAATTCAAAATTTCGCTGCTTCTTTAGAAGGAATGGAATACAATTTTGAAGGTGTTTCTTTAGAACTTAAAAGTGCTTTAGAGGTACAACGTAAAAAGCAATTTTCCATTGTGAAAAAATAATAAGTCAGGGAGGTTGACTATGGAAAAGATTGATATATGCGAGTTAATAAAAAAGGGTGGAATTTTTTACGATGTAGAAGGTTCTACGCCGGAAGAAGTTTACAAAAATGTTTGTAATGTTGTGGATTTACCAGAGGATTTATCTGGAGAAACTTTATTAAAAGAATTAGTGAATAGGGAACAGTTGATGAGTACAGCTGTTGGAAACGGTGTTGCTATTCCCCATCCAAGACCTTTGCTTTTAACGAAGCCAGAATCGCAACGTATAATTCTGTGCTTTTCAAAAAAAGGCTTAGATATGAATGCTCCTGATGAGCGTCTTGTTACGTCTTTATTTATTCTTTTAACAAGCAGTCGCCAAGATCACTTAGAAATACTTTCAACGCTTGCTGATTTGTTCCAAAAGGTGGAAGTAAGGCGTGCTTTAGAACAGCAATTTCCAGAAAAAAAACTCTTTGCAGAGATCGAGAAATTTCAAAACAAATAAATTTATTAGCTAACTTGGAGTAAATGATGAATAAAAAAGCTTTAGAAGCTGTTGCACTTTCGATTCGTAGCCTTTCTATTGACGCTATTCAAAAAGCAAAGTCTGGTCATCCAGGGATGCCTTTAGGTTGTGCGGAATTGGCTGCAGTTTTGTATGGTGAAGTATTAAAACACAATCCTGCTGATTCCCAGTGGGTAAATAGGGATAGATTTTTGCTTTCTGCTGGTCATGGGTCAATGTTGCTTTATTCAATACTGCATTTAAGTGGTTACAAAGTATCTATCGATGACATAAAAAGTTTTAGACAACTTGGTTCTAAATGTCCTGGTCATCCTGAATATGGTTGTACTGATGGAGTAGAAACTACAAGTGGCCCTTTAGGTCAAGGTATAGCATTGGCTGTTGGACAGGCTTTAGCAGAAAGTTTTTTAGCTACGACTTTTAATACAGAACAGCACAAAGTTGTTGACCATTATACATATTCTTTGGTGGGCGAAGGTTGTTTAATGGAAGGAGTTTCTTCAGAGGCTAGTAGTATTGCTGGGCATCTTCAGTTAGGAAAACTAATTGTTTTTTATGATGAAAATCGCATAAGCATTGATGGTTGCACAGACGACACTTTTTCTGAAGATATTGCAGGTCGCTATAGAGCATATGGTTGGCAAGTCCTATCCGGTTCAATGTATGACGTTGAAGGAATTGTTTCTTTGGTGGAACAAGCAAAAAAGGATACAGTTCATCCTACGCTTATTATGCTTAAATCTGTTATTGGAAATTATTCTCCCTTGGCTGGCAGTGCCTCCTCTCATGGAGCACCACTTGGGGAAGAAAATGTTGCAAAAACAAAACAGGCTTTGGGGATTGATCCAAATGCAAGTTTTTTTGTTCCTGCAACAGCTTATGAATACTTTGCTGAAAAGAAAAATGATTTTGAAAAAGCTCAATCTGAATGGAATGTGCTTTTTGAAGCTTGGTCTGTTGCTAATCCAGAAAAACGCAAACTCTGGGATTATGTTTATAGCTTACAGACACCTACCGTTGAAGTGCCACAATTTAATGTTGGAGAATCTTTGGCTACAAGAGCCGCATCTGGAAAAATGTTACAAGCATATGCAAAGCTTTTGCCGACTTTAGTTGGTGGTTCTGCTGACCTAGAGGGACCAAATGCTACTGCACTTAAGGAGTATGGAATATATTCTGCTTCAAATAGGAATGGACGTACAATTCGTTTCGGTGTTCGAGAATTTGCCATGGCAGATATTGCGGCTGGAATGGTGCTTCACGGAGGAATGAGGGCTTTTTGTGCCACCTTTGCAGTCTTTGCAGATTATATGCGTCCTGCGATTCGTATGGCTTCTTTGATGAAGTTGCCTGTAATTTATATCTTGACACATGATTCAATTTATGTGGGTGAAGATGGACCAACACATCAGCCTGTAGAAACTATAGCGAGTCTTAGAGGAATGATTGGTCTACAAGTTTTACGCCCTGGAGATGCAGAAGAAGTTTGCGTTGCATGGCAAATGGCAATGAATGCAAAAGATCATCCTGTTTGTCTTTTGTTTACACGCCAAAACGTGCCTGTGTACGAAAAAGATGATCCAGATTGGAAAAGAACCATTGAGTGTGGCGGTTATATTGTGCGTAAGGGAGGTGAGCGTCCTGATGTTACGTTACTTGCCACAGGTTCAGAAGTTAGTATGGCACTTAATGCTGCGGAAATGATAAAAGACAAAATTGTTAGAGTTGTTTCAGTTGTTGATCAAGAACTTTTTGCAAGGCAACCAGAAGTGTTGCGTAAAACAATTACAGGTGATAATGCAAGAATTATCGTTGTTGAAGCTGGAATAAAAATGGGCTGGGAAGGCTTTACGGCAACAGACGAGGATATCTTTTGCCTTAGGGATTTTGGTGTTTCTGCACCAGGTGGCAAAGTTGCAGAATATTTTGGTTTTACAGCCGAAAATCTTGCAAAGCTGATAGAGAAATAATTTTTAATAATTTCAAACTTAGGCAGCCTTTTTTGAGGTTGCCTTTTTTTTCTTGTCAATCAAAGCACTTGTTATAAGCAGTATGATTCCGCCAACAATCATTAAAAGACATAGAATTTGCCCGGTTGAAATATTTAGTAGAGAAGTATTCAAATATGTTGGGGCATCTGTTGTAGTGGATATTCTGTAGCCAATATCAATGTCTGGTTCTCGGAAATACTCTATTACAAAACGGAAAAAGCCGTAACCTATTGTATAAATTGCTGAAAGAAAACCGTTAAAAGGTTTATGTTTGCGTAAAAGCCAAAGTATTGCCCAAAGAACAGTTCCTTCAAAAAAAGCCTCGTAGAGCTGACTTGGATGCCTAGGAAGATTTACAAGACGTTGCCCTTCTTCAATTACAATACCGGCTTTTTCTGCAAACTCTTGAACCCATGGAATTGAAGCAGAAAAACTTTGTGCATTCGGAAAAATCATTCCCCACGGCATTGTGGTGATTCTGCCAAATAATTCACCGTTTAAGAAATTGCCTAAGCGACCAAATGTGTAACCAGCGGCGATAGCGATAACCATGGAATCAATCCATTGCAAAATAGGGCGTTTTTTTCTTATACACCAAACAATCATTCCTATAAGTCCGCCAATAAAACCACCATGATAGGACATTCCAGCAAGACCTGTAAAGTTGCCAGCTTCGTCAAAAGGCCAAAAAATAAGCCAAGGTTTTTGCCTGTAGATTCCACTAGTGTCATATATCAGTGTAGAAAAAATTCTTGCCCCAATTAATAGAAAAAGAATTCCCGTAGCAAAAAAACTATAAAGATCGTCTTCTGTTGCCTTGTAGTTAGGAGTGTCAAGATAACCTTCTTTCATTAGGCGACGCATAACAAAAAAAGCTGTACCGAAGGCAAAAATATACATTAGTCCGTACCAACGGAGCAAACCTAAAACAGGTATTCCAGGGAAAATTTCTGGATGAATCCAAGAAGGGTAGTTTATTGCTAGTGGCATTATAATTTCTCCATGCAACTAAAGTTTGTATCCTTGTGAAACAGCTTTTATCAGTTTTGATTTTAAAAGCTGGTTTTCTTTCCGTAACTGGGTAATTTCGTATTGTTGAGATTTAATTGTTTCTGCTAGATCACCTGTGGTGAGTGCTCCAGAACCAAGCAAATCCTCAACATAAGACATCTTTGCTTCAAAATCATCTGCTGCTTCTGCTTCTGCTAGTTCAAAACTGTCTTCTATGTTGTTATCAAAAGTTAAGGTTTCAGAAACCATTATCTTTTCTGCAATTCGATATATTGACTGTGCTAATAAAGATTGAGGTTTGTAAATAATTATAGGTAGTCTAGAGGCAAGAGCTTTGTCTTGCAAAGTATCTCTATAGATTATTCCTAAATGGTCAAGGTCAAGTCCTAAATATTCGTTGCATGAACGTCTGATTTTTAACGATTTATCCGCATCTCTTGGATCGTCAATCATGTTGAGAATTAATCTCGGTTTAAATTGTTCCATTCGGTGGCGGAATAATGCAGCACTGGCTGGGTCAATCGTAGCAATATTTTCTACCAGTTTAGGAATGTATAGTCGCTGTAAACTAGCAGCGTCGGATTTAAGGTGTTCCAGATAAGCATAGGCTTTGGAGTTTTTTTTGAAAGTATTGTACATCATCCTGAATACTGTGTTTTTCAAAAAAAGGTAACCGTTTAGGGTGGCGGTTACAGTTGGAGCTGTTACAACAATTCCCTGTGGTGAAAGCAAAAATAAATCCAAAATGGTTAGATGTGTTCCTGCTCCCAAGTCCAAAATCAGATAGTCAGCATCTAACGATTGGAATTTGCGAATTAAATCATTTTTTTGGCTGATTTTTATGGCAGTAAGTCCAGGAATTTCTGAATCCCCAGGGATAAATTTTACGTTTTTATATTCTGAGTCAGCTATAATGTCTTCAAACTTTGCCTGACCAGTCAGATATGTGCCAAGCCCCACTTTTGGAGCTTGATGTCCTATTACAAGGTGAAGGTTAGAAGCTCCAAGATCAAGATCAGCAAGTATTACTTTTTTATCAGACTGACCTAGTGCTATGGCTAAATTTGCAGAAAGTAGACTTTTTCCAACTCCACCTTTTCCACTAGCTATAGGTATTATTTGCATAGACCGTTTTCTCCTTGATCTGGCGTTTCGGTTAAATTTATGTGTTCTGGTGTGGAATTATTTTTTTTGCCACGCAAAAAAACACCTACGGATAGTATACCATCTATCAAAAAAAATATCATTAGAAAAAAAGAACGTTTTATTGAATAATAATCATTCATTTGACCATAGTTGAGTGAAAAAGGAATTGCGTCTCCAAAATAAATAAGAAGTCCTAGCATGGAAAAAACTTTGCAAATTAAATATAGATTGCGACAAGTGTTTTGTGTATTAGTATCTTCATGTTGTATCATAAGAAATGAAAGTAAAAGAGGTAATGCTAAAAGAGGTATTGCAGCGTACCAAGAAGCAGGAAGAATTTCTATTGAAAGCTCTGGTCTTGTAAAGACTATAGCAATAAGTCTTGCTGTTTCGTAAAGCAAGAGAAATATAGAAAAAATTTTATTTTTTTGCATATACATAAAGGTAACGGTATAAATAACAGTGGTCAATCCCTAGTAGAAAAAATATGCAAAACCTCTGCTTTTATAATTAGCAGAGGTTTTGTTTTTTTTGTTAGTTTTCAGCTACCAGTATCAAACTATCTTTTTCTGTAAAGGAAAAAGTTTCGTTTTTGGCTGGGTTAAGCACAATTTCAAAATCATTTTCATTAATGATTTTTTTGTAGCCGATTGCTACTTCGCCATAACGAGCAGCAGAAGCACAAACTGTATAAAAATTCATGTTAGAGCCACATTCTACGTAGCGAGAAACATTTTTCATATACAACTCTGAGCCTTCTTCGGAAAGTAAATTGTCTAGTATTGCGAATTGTTCTCTTGTTTGAGAAATTTGCGTTACCATTAAAGCTGTAATGTTGCTACTTATAACAAAGTCTGTAACCTTTGTAACTTGAGCTAACTCTTGGTTTTCTACGCTTCTCATTTCGCTTGTTACAGAGAATTTTAAGTTGTCAGAACGAGCAATGTCTCTTAGTTGTAGTAACAAAAGCAATGTATGAGCATCAGCGTCGTTATCTTCACAAGAAGAATCTGTAAGAATTAGTACGTTTGCAGGTTTTTGTGCTAAAAGCTGCTTTAATTCGTTGCGGTCAAATATATTGCATTCTTGTACTTTAAGCCCAATATTTTTAAGTTTAAAATTCTCTGGTAGTTTGTCTTGTAATTCGCTTGCAAAAGCAGCTACTGTAACAGTGTCGCCTGTAGTTGCGTAGGAGTCTAGCTCGGTTAGTATTTGTGCAAGCAATTCGTTGCAGCCTAAAATTAATGTGTTTTGAGCATAAGTTTTAAGTTCTTTTTCTGAAGCAAAAACTTCGTTCTGTATAGAGGCTGCCTGTTGCATAGGAACAGAAACCCCATCGTCTTCTGCAATAAGGATTAATTTGTCCGAAGCCTTTATAACAGTGTCCATAGGGGGATTAATTATAGGTTTACCTTCTTGGACAATTCCAATTACGGTAGATTTAGGGAACAAAAGATTTAATTCTGACATTTTGCGACCTGTAACGGCAGGAATTGATTCTACATAAATTTCATCGCCACTATAACTAAGCAAATCTGTAAGTACTGTAGTCATGCCAGGTTGGCGACAAGTTTGTGCCATAATCCGGGCGATTGAATCTTGAAAGAACAAAATTTCTGCTTTGCCATTGCCTGCAATACGTGCTGCTTCCATATTATCTTTGTCGTAAATCAATGCTGTAATATAAGCGTCTTTATTTTCGCTTTCATCAAGTATTGTGGAACAGGCAAGAATTGCTTTTATGCTCATAAAATCATCTTCGGCATTTACTATTATGGAGCGACAGGTTTCTGGTGAACAAATGCTTACATCAGCAATGTTGTCCATGCAACCGCTTCGGCAGATGATACGAGTTGTTTTGGTGTCTTCAATACGTTGATTAATTGTATCTTCCATTTCGCTTTTGTCTTGGTTGTCCATAACTACTATAACGCTATTTTTGTGATTTTCGTTTGCAATTATGAGTTCACGTATAATATTTAGTGCATTTTCGTTAAAACCGAGCAGAATTACGTGTTTCTTTTCTAAAACAATAGAATGACCTTTTCTCAAAGAATTCATCTTGTCTTCAAGACCTGTGCTGATTACACCAATCAACATACTTGTAATAAATAAACCACAAATTGTTACTATAGACATCAAAACCATAAAAATTATGCTGCCGTCATCTCCAGCAAGGGTTCCTGCGTCAATAGCGTGCATCAAACTTATCCACATGGATTTGAAAATACCATCGCCTTGTGGGTCGGCTAAAGCAGAGATAATACCCGAAATAACAACTACAACTGCGGTTATAAGAAATAGCAACAGAATTAGAGATAGAGTTCCCTTTGACATCATATTGTCAAAGGAGTACTTAATTCTGTTCTTCCAGCTAGGTTTTTTCATAATTGCTCTCCCATAACTAAAGATTTAACTGAAACCTTTAGGATTTTAATTTCTTTGATTATTGCAAGAATAATTGAAAAACGCAATATGGAATGAAGATTCCTATAAGTTTATTTTTTTACTTGCCCAAAATAAAAAAAAATTGATATATTATTTAGTGTCGCCTGTATTGTTTTAGGTGACGATTTTTTGTTGTATGACACTTTGGAGGTTTTTATGAGCGGTGGAACAAAAGTTTTGCTGGTAGTTATTGGTGTAATCGTTTTGCTTTGTGTTGTAGGTTGTTCTTTTTACACAAGCAGTTACAATAAAATGGTAACCTTGGACGAAAAAGTTTCTGAGCAGTGGGCACAAGTGCAGAATCAGTATCAACGCCGATATGACTTGATTCCAAACCTTGTTGAAACAGTTAAGGGTTATGCTTCTCATGAATCACAAGTTTTCACCGACATTGCAGACGCTCGTTCAAAAGTTGGCGGTGTTGTGCAGATTTCTGCGGAAGATTTAAATGATCCTGCAAAGTTGCAGCAGTTTCAAGAAGCACAAAACTCTTTAGGGGGAGCTTTGCAAAGATTGCTTTCCGTAACAGAGAATTATCCAGAACTTCAGGCAAATCAGAATTTCTTGGCATTACAAGATCAGCTTGAGGGAACAGAAAATAGAATTGCTACAGCAAGACAGGATTTTAACAGTGCAGTAACATCGTATAATACTGCTATTCGAAAATTTCCACAGAATATAATTGCAAATATGTCTGGCTTTACGCAGAAAGCAAAGTTTGAAGCTGGTTCATCTGCTCAATCTGCTCCCTCTGTTTCATTCTAGTTTAGGTTTCAAATTTAGGTAGGTATAGCCATGAAGAAAAAAACAATGTTGCGAAAGTTAAAGTTGACAGATAATTCGTTTCATAAAATTCGAGAAGCTGTAAAAAAAGCAGAAACTGGTACTTCTGGTGAAATAGCCTTAGCTGTAACAGCTGAGAGTGCTCGTTATTCTGTGTATGAATTGTGTATGGCTTTGGTCGTGGGTGTTTTTTTCTTTGTGGTGTTATTGCCCTTTGCTGAGCCACTTCAAAATTTACTTGACAAAATAATGTGGGGTTCAGCTACATGGCATTTACCCGCTTTTTACGGTATTTCTTGTTTTGGCGTAGTGGCACTTTTGTTTTGGGTGGCAAATTTTCCTGCTATAGACAGACTTATTATTCCAAGAATGGCACGAAGTCAAATGGTTTATAATCGGGCCTTGCGGCATTTTGTGGAAAGTGGTGTTTACGCAACACAAAACCGTTCTGGTATTTTAATTTTTGTTTCCTACATGGAACGTGAGGTACGGATTATCGCTGATAGCGGAATAAACGAAAAGATTTCTCCTGAATTATGGAATCTAATAGCCACCGATTTGGCTGAAGGTCTAGGAACTGATGACGCTACAGGTGCTTTTATTCGTGCAGTTGAACGGTGTGGTGAGCTTTTGCAAAAGTATTTCCCGTTACAAGATGATGTTGTTGATAACCCCAACGAACTTCCTGATGGGCTTGTCATTTTGGAGGACTCAGAATGGATTTAAATTCTAAAATTTGGCGTATATTGATTGGCTTGTCGATTATATTGTTATCTTTGTTTCCTGTTTATTCACTAGATGTTCCTTCTTGGACAGGTCCAATAAAGGATTCGGGAGAAGTTTTATCTGAAGAGCAAGAATCAGAACTTGAAAAATTCCTTACCGATGTGAATACAAATACAGGAATTCAAATGGCTGTTCTTACAATCCCATCTCTTGAGGGAACTGCTATAGAAGATTATTCCATCAAAGTAGCTAGAGACTGGAAGCTAGGACAAGCCGAAACTGATAGCGGTGCATTGCTTGTTGTTGCTGTAGAAGATCGTGAACTTAGGATTGAAGTTGGCTATGGACTTGAGCCAAGTCTTACAGACGCTAAGTGTGGTTTAATTATTCGCAATGTTATTACGCCACATTTTCGCAACGGCGATTACGGAACAGGAATAACTGAGGGTATAAAGAACATGGTTGGTGTAGCTACAGCGGATGAGAGTCTTGTAGCAGCTTCTGTGGCTAACGATGATTCTGGTGCAGATAAAGAATCTATGATTGTTGCAGGTGTGTTCTTCTGCGTATTCACGGGTATTGTTGCAGCTGGAATAACGACTTCTGTGAAGGGTGGAACAAAAAAAGGTTCTAGCAGTGGCAACAGGACAATAATAATGCCTACAACTACCTTTAGTGGTTCAAGTATTTCTCGCAGTTCTAGCAGCAGCTCTAGCAGTTCTTCTTTCCGGAGTTTTTCTGGCGGCGGTGGAAGTTTTGGTGGTGGTGGAGCTTCTGGTAAATGGTAATATAGTCCTTTGTTTTGTACTGTAGAGATATTGGAGAAAATAAAAAAACTCTGCTAATTATTTAGTTGGTGCTTTTCTTTAGCTTGTCTTATGCTGTTTTCAATGATATACTGTACCCGAAGGTGTATGCATGGATACAGGAGCTTTATACAAGAAAAGAACACGTCATTTAGTTATTCCCTTTGTAATAGCCTTTGCAGTTGTCATGGCTGTAGTTAGTTGTGTTTATGCAGGTTATTTGCAACGTGTAAATGAAAACTTTGAGAAAGATAACAATTCTCACGTTATGGAACTTGCACTACAGTCTGCACGACTTGTAAACGAAAGAGTTGCACGTAACCATTTAGCATTAGAACAAATGGCATCAACATTGTACAAAAGCGAAAACCTCTTCTCAGATGCTGTTCTTTCGTATTTAGAAGGAAAAACAACTTCGCTGGGTGCTATTCGTGTTGATTTAGCTCTGCCAGACGGAACAGCTGTTGCTTCAACTTCTGATCACAAAATAATAACTGGTTTTAATCTTGGTGATAGAGAATATTTTAAGCGTTCTTTAGCTGGAGAATCTTGTGTTCAATTTTTAAAAGAATCTCGTGTAGATGGGCAAGAAATTTTTGTTTGTAGTGTTCCAGTGTACCAAGACAAAGGTGTTGCAGGTGTTTTATTGGGCGTATATGATATAAAATCTTTGGAAAAACTACTTGTGTTAGACGATTCTTTAAACGATAGTTTTTCTTTATTGTTGGCAGAAGATGGTAATATCATAATTGGTAATAATCGTGCAGAATTTTCAACTTTTGAAAATAGTTTTTTCACTATTCTTGCAAATGCTGAATATGCTGAAAATTATTCCAGAACAGAACTAGAAAATTCAATATTTGATAGAGAAACAACTCTTTCGTGCATGGAAATAAATGATACAGTTTATTTTACATCTTTAAATCCATTAGATTTTGGTAATTGTTACCTTGTAACTATGTTTCCTGCCAAAACAATAACAAAGGCATCCGAAGAATTTACGGAACTTACTATTCTGTTGGCGGTATTGGAAATGCTGCTAATTGCTTCTTTAGGCTTTTTCTTTGTTTGGGTTTATCGTAAAAATCGCCAAGATTTATATGATATGGCTTTTAAAGACTCTGTAACGGGTGGTGGAAATAATATTTGGTTTAAGTACGAATCTGAAAGTATTTTGAAAAAAGCAGATGGCAGTAGCTATGCACTGATAATGCTTGATATAGATAACCTAAAGATATTAAACGATACCTATGGGTATGAAGCAGGAAATCGTGTCCTCGAATATGTTTACAACTATGTTTCTAGTATATTAGTTTCTGGGGAATTAGTGGCAAGAGTGATGCAAGACGATTTTGTTTTGTTGCTTAAATATTATACAAATGATGTTTTGAGCGAACGGCTTCAGATGCTTGCGTCAAAGCTGAATATTTATAACACAACTGTTGTGGGAACAGATGAAAACTACATAATTTCTCTTAGTGCTGGTGTTTACGTTATAGAAGACACATCCATGGATATGCTTTCCATTGAAGATAGAGCATATATGGCTTTGCATAGTGCAAAAAAAATGCAAGGCAGTCTCGTTCGTTGTGCCTTCTTTCAAGAGCAAGATAGAATTCGTTTGCTTGAAGAAAAACGCATAGAAAATTGCATGGAAGAAGCACTTGCTAATAACGAATTTGTTGTGTACCTACAGCCAAAATATAATATATCAACAAATACTGTAAGTGGGGCAGAGGCTTTAGTGCGTTGGGTTGATCCGGAACGAGGTTTGATTCCGCCGAACAAATTTATTCCTTTATTTGAAAGAAATGGTTTTATTTTTAACGTAGATTTGTTTGTTTTTGAGAAGGTTTGTCAAATGTTGCGTTCTGAATTAGACCGGGGGTATGAACCTCATAGGGTTTCTGTGAATCTTTCTCGTTCTTATCTTAACAAACCGAATTTTTTGGATGAGTTTAAAAAAATATGCAAGAAATATGATATTCCCCCAAAATATATTGAATTAGAACTTACAGAAACCGTTATTTTTGAAAATATGGAGCTTCTAATTTATATAATTAGCGAAATGCATTCCTTTGGTTTTACCTGTTCTTTGGACGATTTTGGTAGTGGTTATTCTTCTTTGAATATGCTAAAATCAGTTCCAGTTGATGTTCTAAAGTTGGATAAAGAATTCTTCTCTGAGCCTGATAAAGTTTCTGACCGAGGAACATCTGTTATTGAAAGTGTTATCGAGTTAGCTCAAAAATTGGATATGAAAACTGTATCTGAGGGTGTCGAAAAAGAATGGCAAGTGGAACTTCTACGAAAGGCAAAATGTGATATGGTTCAAGGTTTTTATTATTCAAAGCCTGTTCCTATTCCTGAATATGAAAAACTTGCCTTTGAAGAAAAATAATATATGGAGAGGTCTATGAGAGCGTTGTTTATAGGTGGAACAGGAACAATTAGCATGGCAATAACCAAACTTTTGGTACAACAAGGTTGGGAACTTTATCTTCTGAACCGAGGTAACAGAACTGAGGAATTGCCTCAAGGTGTAAAAACCATTGTTGCGGATATAAATGATGAGTCAGACTGTGCAAAAAAATTTGAAGGAATGACATTTGATGTTGCTTGCGATTTTATTGGATTTGTTCCATCTCAACTTGAACGTGATTATAGATTGCTAAAGGGTAAAGTTAGGCAGTTTATGTATATTAGTTCTGCATCTGCTTATCAAAAACCTTGTAGCTCTTATATTATTTCTGAGAAAACTCCATTGGCAAATCCCTATTGGGAATATTCAAGAAATAAAATTGCTTGCGAAGATTATTTAATGAGTTTATATCGTCAAGAAGGTTTCCCGGTTACTATAATTCGCCCTAGTCACACTTATGATGAACGAAGTGTTCCTTTAGGAGTACATGGTAAGAAAGGTAGTTATCAAGTTGTTAAACGTATAAAAGAAGGAAAGCCAGTAATAATTCATGGTGATGGTTTAGGTCTTTGGACTTTAACTCATAATAGTGATTTTGCAAAGGCGTTTGTAGGGCTTATGGCCAACATTCATGCAGTTGGTGAAGCAGTTCAAATCACTTCTGATGAAACGGTTACTTGGAATCAGATTTATGAGTGTATTGCAGCAACACTTGGTGTTGAACTTAAGCCATATCATGTTGCTTCTGACTTTTTAGCTCAGGTAAGCGACTATGATTTTACCGGTAGTCTTGTTGGCGACAAATCAAACTCTGTTGTTTTTGATAACAGTAAACTAAAGCGGCTTGTTCCAGATTTTGTAGCAACAAAACGAGTAGATCAAGGAATCACAGATACGGTCAACTATGTTATGAGCCACCCAGAGTGTCAAATCGAAGACGAAGAGTTCGATAGCTGGTGTGATAAAGTAATAATGGCTTTGGAAAAGGCCAAAAAAGCACTTAGCTAGTCCTAGCGTTATTTTGAATCGGCTGCTCCTGGTATTCCAATGTCTTTTCTGTAGAACATTCCTTCAAAGTGAATTGTTTCCATGGTTTCGTATGCATATTCTCTAGCTTGTTCTGGTGTACTACCATAAGCTGAAACTGCAAGAACCCTTCCGCCACTTGTTACCAAGTTTGTAGAAGTGGCGGAACGTCTATCTAATGTTGCACCAGCGAAAAATATTTTTATGTTTTCTTTGTGTTCTGGTGGTAAAATTAATGAAACGCCACGTTTGTATTTTTGTGGATACCCACCAGAAACAGCAACTGGAGCACATACATACCCAGGTTTCCATTTACAATTAAAATCTTTAAGAGAACCATCAATTATTGATTTACAAAGTTGATAAAAATCAAAGTCCATTAGTGGTAAAACAGCCTGTGTTTCTGGATCACCAAGGCGAACATTATATTCAAGCAGTTTTGGTCCATTTTTTGTTAGCATTATTCCAAAGAAAATAAAACCTCTGTAATCCATCTCTTCTGCAATCATGCCATTTAATGTAGGTTTTAATATTTCTTCATCAAAAGCTTGCATTTGCTCAGGTGTTACATCTTGCAAAGGAGCGATTGCACCCATACCGCCAGTATTTGGACCCTTTGCTCCATCCAGTAGTCGTTTGTGGTCTCTGGCTGGAACAAAGGGTATAATACAGGCTTTGTTAGAAACAATATTTTCTGGAGTTACAGAAACAGCAGACAAAACGGATATTTCCGTACCCTGTAGATATTCCTCTATTACTATTTTTTTTCCTGCTGAACCTAAAGTTCCCTGTGTCATAAATTCATCAACAGCATCTAAAGCTGCATTCATGGTTGTGGCTACAACAACACCTTTTCCGGCTGCAAGTCCATCCGCTTTTACAACTATAGGTACACCTTTTTTATTTATGTAAGCCTTTGCATCGTCAGCATTGCAAAAGGTTTTGCTTTCTGCACAGGAAACCCCATATTTTTGCATAAATTGTTTTGCAACATCTTTGCTAGCCTCTAAGGATGCACCTTTTGATTTTGGACCAACAACAGGAATACCTGCGTTCCAAAGAATATCTGCTGCTCCAGCTGCTAATGGGTCTTCTGGCCCAATTACGGCAATTTGACACCCTTCTTTTTTTGCGATTGCAACATATGTGTCTAAAATATTCATATTGCTGAAGCAAGGAAACTGACTTGGGTCAATATTCTTGCATTTGCTTTCAGAAGCAGTGCCACCGTTGCCTGGAACACAAATAACTTCTGTAATACTTGGACTTTTTGCTAATGCCCAGCTTATCGTATGTTCACGACCGCCAGAACCAATAACTAATACCTTCATACTCATATTTTATATAGAAATAGCATTTTGTTCAAGTTGTATGCAAAATATAGGTGAATAAATTTATACAAAAAAAGATCTGACAAAAATCCAAATCATAAAACCGCAACAAATTAGTTTCATTCCAGTGCCGATAAGAAATCCTAAAAAGGCACCACCTGCAGACTTTAATGCACGGTTTTTGTTTGAGCTATCATGAATTAGTTCTCCAATTAATGCACCCAAAAAAGGACCTATGATTATTCCTATAGGACCTATAAAAAGACCAACAAAAAGACCTATTGTAGCTCCCCAAGACCCAGCTTTGCTTCCGCCGGTTTTTTTTGTCAGGTAAATTGGAGCAATATTATCTAAAACGGCAACAGCAGCAGCGGCAACTCCTGTGATAATAAGTGTGGTTAATGAAAAATTGCAAAATTGACAAAAATAAGCTGCCAAAAGCCCAAGCCACGCCAAAGGAGAACCTGGTAATATTGGAACAATACAACCGATTGTTCCAACCAACAAAAGGATTCCACCTAGAACTGCTAAAAAAATATCTAAACCCATGGGTGTATTATATATTTTTTTTCTAGTTGAATAAATACCCTTGCAAGGTTATGCACCTGCTTTATGTAGCCATTATTTCAGAAATGGTTTTCATTATCTCGTCATGGCAGCCACCGCAGCCGGTGGAACATCCGGTTATGTTTTGTACTTCCTTAAAGGCTTCTTCCACTTGCACAAAGTTTTTGTTGTCATGCAAAGCCTTTGCCACATCGTTGTAAGTTACGTTTTTGCAGTTGCAGATTTTTTTGTTCACGGCCGAAGCCATTTGTTCTTCCATAAAAGCACCTCTGTTCAAATTGTAAATCTGTAGCGATTTAAATGTCAAGTTTTAAAGCAACTAAACTTAACAAAAAAACCGCCCGCTTAAACGGACGGTTTTTATTGTTTTTGTTAGACAGCCTTACATAGCTTTGAGGTTTGCCTCAAGTTTATCAAGTTCAGCTGTAAGTTCCTTGGGCAAGTGGCTTCCGAATTTTGGATAGTGGTTTTCACGGATATCCTTGATTTCTTTAAGCCAACCTTCCTTGTCCACAGAAGTGATTGCAGGAACATTTGCCTTGTAAACTTCGTCTAAGCCGTCAAGGTTGAGAGCACCTTCTTTTGGCATGTAACCGATTGCTGTTTCAACAGCGTTGTCCTTGCCGTCGCAGCGGTCGAAAATCCATGCCAAAACACGGCTGTTGTCGCCGTAACCTGGCCACATAAAGCCGCCGGGCAACTTGTCGTTGGAGTCGTCCTTGCGGAACCAGTTGACGTAGAAAATCTTTGGCAACTTGTCTGCTGTGGATTTCTTTCCGATGTTGATCCAGTGCTGGAAGTAGTCGCCCATGTTGTAGCCACAGAAAGGCAACATTGCGAAGGGGTCCCGGCGAACCTGTCCAACTTGGTCTGAAATAACGGCTGCTGTAACTTCTGAACCAACGATTGAACCCAAGAATACACCATGATTCCAGTCACGGCTTTGATGTACCAAAGGAATTGTGCTTGGGCGACGACCGCCGAACAAGAAGGCACTGATAGGAACACCTTTTGGGTCTTCCCATTCAGGAGCGATACAAGGACACTGGCAAGCAGGGGCTGTAAAGCGTGCGTTGGGATGAGCAATTTCTTCACCCTTGGGACTCTTGTCCTTTGCAGGGGCTGGTTTCTTGTTTCCGTGCCAGTCAATCAACTCGCCAGAAGCAGGGTAACCGATTCCTTCCCACCAGATGTCGCCGTCTTCTGTAAGACCGCAGTTTGTAAATATTGTGTTTTCTTTGATGGATTCCATTGCATTTTTGTTGGAACTGTCGCTTGTTCCAGGAGCAACACCAAAGAACCCGTTTTCTGGGTTGATTGCGTACAAACGACCATCCTCACCGAATTTCATCCATGCAATGTCGTCTCCGATTGTTTCAACCTTCCATCCGGGAATTGTAGGAATAAGCATGGCAAGGTTTGTCTTTCCGCAAGCTGAAGGGAATGCACCAGTAACATATTTAACTTCACCCTGGGGGTTTGTGAGCTTAAGGATGAGCATATGTTCTGCAAGCCAGCCTTCATCCCGTGCAAGAACAGAAGCAATGCGCAAAGCAAAGCATTTCTTTCCAAGAAGAGCGTTTCCACCATAACCAGAACCATATGACCAAATTGTGCGTTCCTCAGGGAACTGGGAGATGTATTTGTTTTCCATGTCTGCGCAAGGCCATTCGCCGTTGTCGCTTTCGCCCTTGGCAAGAGGTTTTCCAACTGAATGAAGACAAGGAACAAATTCGCCGTCTGTTCCAAGTACGTCAAGAACCTTTGTTCCTACACGTGTCATAATGTCCATATTGCAAACAACGTATGCTGAGTCGGTAATTTCGATTCCGTTCTTTGCGATGTTGGAACCAACAGGACCCATAGAGAAAGGAATTACGTACATTGTGCGACCATGCATACAACCTGTGTAAAGACCTGTCATTGTGGCTTTCAATTCTTTTGGGTCAATCCAGTGGTTTGTAGGACCTGCATCTTCTTCTTTTACGCTGGCAATGTATGTGCGGCCTTCTACACGTGCAACGTCTGATGGCTGAGAACGGAACAGGACGCTGTTCGGACGCTTTTTCAAAGGAGTTGCAAGACCAGACTTTATCATTTCCTGCATAAGTCTGTCATACTCTTCTTTTGACCCGTCGCAAACGTAAACTTCGTCTGGTTCACACATCTTTGCGACTTCTTCTACCCATGCTTTGATTTTTGGGTGCTTGATGTCATTGATTGTCATAATAGCTCCTATAATTGTATGCCTGAACACGGCATAAAATTTAAACGTATTCAGAAGAAATATACCGTTTTTAGGGCTTTTATTCAATACGTGTAATATAGGTGTTGTAAACTGGTAGTAGATAATAGAGCTTTTTCTAAAAAAAATAATTATAATATTTGCGTTTTGCTTTTTTTTCATTATCTTTTTTTTATGAACAAAGCAAATATAAAAGATTATTTCTTTCGTGAGTTGGTGGACAGCAAATTCAGCAAAAAACTTAAACAGAATATGCAACCTTTTCAACAGATGATGTCCAGATACAAATGTGCCATTTTGGAAATAGAAACAAAATTCAATGTTCTAAATGAACAGTTTTCCATTCAGCATAACCGAAATCCCATAGAAAGCATAAAAAGCAGGCTGAAATCACCAGACAGCATTTTGGACAAACTCAAACGCAAGAATCTGCCTTTTTCGGTGGAAGCCATAGAAGAAAATCTACTTGACATTGCAGGAGTTCGTGTTATCTGCTCCTTTGTGCAAGACATCTATGTTTTAGCTGATTGTCTTTTGCAGCAAGACGACATTACTCTTGTCCAGATAAAAGATTATATAAAGACACCAAAAGAAAGTGGCTATAGAAGCCTTCACTTGATTGTGGAAGTTCCAATTTTTTTGATGAACCAAAAAAAATCAATGAAAGTGGAGATCCAATTCAGAACCATAGCCATGGATTTTTGGGCAAGTTTGGAGCACAAACTTCAATACAAAAAAAACATTCCAGAGTACGAAGCAAAAATAATAACGGAAGAACTAAAGGAATGTGCAAAAAAAAGTGCGGAACTGGATTTGCAAATGGAAATGATAAAAAATAGAATATTACAAGAAACTATCAAGCCTCTTGCCTTGCCTAAACTGCAATGTTAAAAATAGCTCCTGGCTGTAATGCGACTCCTGTCAAAGCAAAAGGATTCGCTTCTGCGGCTTTTATTGCTGTATGGATTTGATCTTGATAAGTTTGAATTAGATTTTCAATTTGGTTGTCGGTAGGTGTGCTTGGGAGCTTAGATGGTTCGGGATTTTTTTTGAGAGATACAAGGTTGTCTATTAGAGTGTTCAAAATCTGAATTTTGTTAAGGTTTATTCCTTGTTGATTTTTCCTTGCCGCAACACCAGAAATATGTTCCAACTGAGAATATACAACGTATTGAGGGTTTACAGGAACTTGAACCTTTGCTCCACTGTTGTAAATGGCTGAGTGGTATGAATATGCATTTGCTGTACTGATATTAGAAAACATAAGCAACCTCGCTTCTAATATCGGATTTTTGTAAACTAAGTTTAGAAAAAAAATTGAAATATAATCAAGAAAAATAAATTAACTGAATTGTTTAGACCATTCGCTAATCAATGAATCCATTGTTTTTGTGGGAGCTTCGTTATCAGTATTTGTTGCACTTTGCAACCAAGGAATTACAACTCTGTCTTTAATACTTTCCCATGCCGCTGGTAAAGTCGCAGGTGCTACAAGGTATTCAGCGGCAGGTAGATTGCCAAGCAAACTCTGGTAATATACTGGAAAGATTTGTTCATTTACGTTGCGTATTGCAGAAAAGCCACCAGCAATGCCAAATGAATTTACGCTAAGTCCCATGGTTTTGTTTCTTTCTAGTAACTTTTGTTGATTGTCTATTTGCATAAACCAAGTGATAAAATCTTCTGCACCCGCAGAATTCTGACCTTTTTTGTACAATCCCAAAAAAATCATGTCATCTTCCACAGGAATTTTGTAGTCATTATGTATCCAACGAAAATCAATTTCAAGAAGTTTATCTTCTTGAAATTCAAAAAGGGCATTGCTTGTTGTGTATGCAAAAAGGCAGTTGCCACTTACAACTTGTTTATAACCCGGTGTGTAAAGGTATTTAAAGGCAAAGTCAGATTCAGCAGTAGTCGAAGTGTTTGCTGTTTTAGTCCAGTCTTTTAGAAACTGCGCCGCCTCGTCTAGTTTTTCTTGATTCCATGTAAAGAGATTGCCTTTTGCATTAAATTCGCTACCAAACATTTTTGCCGTTAGATACATAAAATCAGTTTCCCAAGTTGTGCCAAATCCCATATGGGTGTAGATATTTGATTTGTTGAATTTATTATATGTAGCGGCGGTGTCTCGTATTTGCTCTAAGTCGATTATGTGATTTTCTTTAACAAATTCTTGGTTTTCTTTTGCAAAAATAACTGCTGGAATATTAAAACTCACAGGTAGCAAATATTGTCTGTCATTTAAGTTGCCAGAGTTTAACAAATTTGGATAAAATATTGATTGATTTATTTGTTGCTCGCTAAACAGATAATCCAAAGGACGAAAATTTTTTTTCACTGTGCTGTTTTTTAACCAAGAACCTATAACAATATCTGGTGGCTGTTCATCTTTTGCGTGTGGAAGTGATTCAGCAGGTTTTTCTTTATAAATAACTACAACTTTGTTTTTTGTTTGAGAGGAATTAAATAATTCAGCATAGGATGCAAGCTCTTGCCTATTTGTCCAAATTATTACAGGGTTACTTTTGTTTTCAGTACAAGAAGTTGTTATAAATACCGCTGCTAGCAAAAAAGCAAAGAAAAACTTTGCCTTTTTGCCGCTTTTATTAGTTTTTTGCCATTTCATGAGCTGTTTCGTAAATTGCAGTATAAACATAATCTACTAGTTGTTCATCTATACTAGAAAATGCAACTCTAAGAGTTTTTGAGTCTATAGCAATGGTTCCTATGCCTTTTTCTGCTAATAATTTTTGTCTTAAAAGTTCTGCATCAATTCCATTGCAATGCAAACTCATAAAATATCCTGAGTTAAAGGGCATAGGTTGAAGAACAAGGTCGTCTCTCTTGCTTTCTAAAAAAAGCCGTACCTTTTTGTATCGTTTTTCTAACATTTTTCGGTAAGTAAGCTTTTCTTGCTCCAGAGAAGGTTCTTTAAATGCTTTCAACAGAATTGATTGGGGTGGTGTTGAACAACATGAAACTGAAGAACGAATGTCACCCATAAGTTTCTTTATGAGTGCATCATAATGCTCTTGAGTAAGACCCTTGCCACCAAAAGTAATAAAGCCACAGCGGAATCCCCATACAAAGTCTTCCTTTGTTGGACCATCTATTTTTGCTGCAAAGATATTTTCGTGCAAGTCTACTAGCTTTGCAAATAAAGATTCTTTTTCAATATTTTCTTCATAATCCAATCCAAAATATGCGTCATCGCACCAAACCATAATTTTACAACCACTTTCTGCAACTTCTTTTAATGTGGCACAAATCTTTTTAGCTTCATCTTCTGTTGGTGAATATCCTGATGGATTCTGAGGGAAATTTAAGAGTATGCAAAGTTTGCCTTTTGCACTATTCTCTTTTACCGCTTTTTCAAAGTGAGCAACATTAAAACTGTGGTCAAGTCCCATGCCAGTGAACATATTAAATTGCTTAAATTGAGCTTCTCTTCTGGATTCTGCAATTAGAACATAGTTATCCCACGATGGTTCTGCTGCCAAAAGTATATCGTCCTTTGAAAGGAATAAGTCGCAAAGGTACGAAATTCCTGCCGTCAAACCAGGAACGACAACAGGTAAGGAGAAATTTTTTTCTGCTAGGGAAGGATTTTTTTGTATTATTTTTTCTTTCCACAAGGCTCTAAGTTCAGGGTCTCCAGCTGTTGGTGCATATGCAACTAATTCACCAGGTGTAAGTGTTGGAATCTGTTTTTGGATACAAGGCAAGGTTACAGGCACACCTTGACAAAGAGTCATGCCTATTGTTCCATTGGCTTTTTTGCCAAGGGTTTTTGCCTCTGCACTTTGTGAAATTATCCCTTTTGGAAAATACATTCTTTGTCCAAAATCAGATAACATTTCACCTGCTGTGGTAGATTTGAGAGTATCGTTTAATTCTTGTGCTAAACAGTGTAACATGATAAAGTGTATTATCCTAAAAGCGGGTTACTGTGTCAATGGCATGGTTAAACCAGATTTTGTTTGCAGAGGGAAATATGGGTTCAAAAGAAATAGATTCTACTAAGTTAGCTCATTGTAGAGAATTGGTACAACAATGTCGTGAAGAAGTGGCTAAACGTATTGTAGGACAACAGTCTGTTATTGATGGAATACTTACTGCCTTAGTTACAGGTGGTCATGTGTTGTTAGAGGGTGTACCAGGTTTGGCAAAAACCTTAGCTGTAAAAACCTTTTCTGATATTTCTGGGCTTAATTTTAAGCGTATTCAGTTTACGCCTGATTTGTTGCCAGCTGATATTACGGGAACTCTCATATATGAACAAAGCAGTGGTAATTTTTCTGTGCGAAAAGGACCTGTGTTTGCGAATCTTGTTCTTGCAGATGAAATAAATCGTGCACCGGCAAAAGTTCAATCTGCTTTGTTAGAAGCCATGGCAGAAAAACAAGTAACAATAGGCGAGCAGAGTTATAATTTGCCAGAACCCTTTTTTGTTTTAGCAACACAGAATCCGATAGAACAAGAAGGAACGTATTCTTTGCCAGAAGCAGAGCTTGATCGCTTCTTGCTCAAATTGTTGGTAACTTATCCCACGCCTGCCGAAGAAGTTAAAATTCTTAAAAGTGGCGGACAGCGTGAATTAGTTCCGGTAAATAAAATCCTTTCTGCAACAGATCTTCAAAATTTGCAAGAGTTAGCACAACAAGTGGTTTGCGACGAAAAGCTGCTAGAGTATATGGTTTCAATCGTTGTTGCAACACGACCTGCTGCCGTCCAAGCTAATCGTAACATTGCAACGTCTGCTGCTAGGGGCAGGGACGATATTCATTCTTATATTTCTTTCGGTGCTTCTCCGAGGGCAGGAATTGCTCTTTGCCGCTGTGCCAAGGCAGAAGCTTTGTTTCAGGGACGTTCTTTTGTTTTGCCAGAAGACGTTAAAACAGTTGCTCCAGCTGTTTTACGCCACAGGTTAGTGCTTTCTTATGAAGCGGCCGCAGATGGTGTAACTGCTGACGACATTATTGCCAGAATATTGGCTTTACTACCTGTTCCGTGATGAAAGCACCTGAATTAAAGGCTGATTCATTATTACGACGAGCTAATGCTTTACGTCTTTCTTCAAAAATAATATCTGACGGTATAAGGGCAGGTGCTTTTCGTTCTGTGTACCGAGGTCGTGGCATTGAATTTAGCGGAGTACGTGAATACTTGCGAGGCGATGATGTTCGTTCAATAGACTGGAATGTAACGGCTCGTATGGGAAAGACTTTTGTTAAGCAGTTTGAAGAAGATAGGGAATTAATACTTTTTCTTGTTGTAGATGCTTCGCTTTCAATGCAAACAGGTTCTAGCCAAAAAAGTCGTCTTTACTCAGCCCTTGAAATTGCTGCCTTAACTGCTTTTGCTGCCACTCATACAAATAGTCCGGTAGGTTGTGTTGTTTTTGCAAAGGATATTTTGTTTGGAGTTGAACCAAAAGCTAGTCATGATCAGGTTTTACTGCTTCTTTCTCATTTTGATAATGTGCTTAAAAGTTCATATGCTGATAAAGTGGAAAGAAACACTGGTTCTGCTTTGGGGAAGGCATTGAAAGGAACTGCAAAAATGCTAAAAAAGCGTTCTCTCGTACTTGTAATTTCTGATTTCAGAACAACCGGATACGAAAAACCCTTAGCGGTTCTCTGTACAAAACACGATGTAGTTGCGGTTAGAATTACAGATTCTTGCGATTTAGAGTTGCCAGAAATAGGAACAGTTCCCTTTGTTGATGCAGAAAGTGGATTTGTGCAAAGGTTTCCAACAAATGCTGCGTCTTTTAGACGGGAATGGAGAGAAGAGGGGCGGCAACGACTAGAAAGGTGGCGTGGAATTTGTAGCCGCAGAGGGGCAGTTCCATTAGAAATATCTACAGACGAGGATGTTGCACAAAAGTTACAGCAATTTTTTTCTCTAAAGGAATTAAAATGAAAAAATTGCTTTGTACAATGGTTGCTATGTGTCTTTTGTCTAGTTCCTCTTGGCTTTGGTCGCAAACAGTACCTCACATAAATTTTTCTTCGTCTGTTTTAATTCCAAAGGATGTTTTTGTTGGCGACACCGCTGAACTTAGATGTACTCTTGAAACGCAATTACTTTTAATGCCAGAAGAAGTAGATTTTCAGCAAGTTACGTTAGAAACAAAATATGAAGATTCCGATTTTACGGTAGTTCGATTGGAGTTAAAAAAAATAGAACAAGGATATAACTTAAGTATATTTTTTATCCCTTGGCGTACAGGTTCTATTTCTTTGCCTGAAATTGATATTGGTATTTTCCCCGCAGTTAAAGAAATTATGAAAGACCAGTTGCCAATGAAGATTGCATTACCCTCTGTTGCTGTCGAATCTCTTACTGAAAGACTTAAAACCGTAGAACTTAGACCAGCGGCTGCTCCCTTGTTGCTTCCCGGCTCAATTTATGTGGTGTATGTGTTTATTGCTTTGGGGCTTGTTTTATTTATTCTGTTGATTATTGTTTGTCTACGCTATAAAAAGGTTTCAATTTTGTGGCGAGAATGGCGAACAAAAATAAGAATGTCAAAAAATTATCGTAAAACCTTAAAAAAATTAAAAAAATTGAGCCGACTTAATATTTCAGATAAAATTTTTGCTGAAGAACTGGAAAGAGTGTTGCGAAGATATTTGGAAAAAAGATTTGCTATGCCTTTTTATTCTGCAACTAGTCTAGAAATACAAGAACTTTTTGATAAAAACTTTGAAGATTTACTTTCTTCGGAACAACAAAGTGCAATAGATAGACTTTGTGATATTTTTAGAAGATGTGACTATGTTCGCTACTCTTTAGAAGGTAAATTTGAGCTAGAAGAAGCAAAAAGGTTGATAGATGTTGCTATAGAAGTTATTTCTGTTTTTGAAGCGAGGGATTCATAATGCCAAGATTTAATTATCCCTTTGTTTTCTTGTTGCTGTTGCTGATACCCTTGTTTTATGTTCTTCGTAAATTAAGGATTTTTTCTAAACCTTCATTTCCCATAATTACCGCAGATTGGAATGGACAAAATTTTCTTTGGCGGAAGCCCTTAGATTATATCGCAGGCTTTTTTTCTTCGTTTTTGTTTGCTGTTGGATATGTTTGTCTTGTGATTGCTTTGGCAGATCCTGTAATTACGAGACAAGAAAAAGTATACACTTCAAAGGGTACAGATATTCTCTTTGTATTAGATGCCAGCCCTTCAATGACTGCTCGTGATATAGCTGGTGGAACTCGGTTAGAAGCTGCAATTTTGTCAATTTCAACTATGGTTCAAGAAGCGGATGGAACAGGTTTTGGGCTGGTGGCCATGGGTTCAGAGGCTGCTCTCCTTGTTCCGCCAACAACGGATCGGCGTGTTTTTTTTGATAGATTACAATGGCTTTCGCCAGGGATGTTAGGGGATGGAACAGCTATAGGTGAGGGAATAAGTACGGCAGTGTATCATCTTGCTTCGTCTTCTTCCCCAAAAAAATGTGTTGTATTGCTAACAGATGGGGAAAATAATGCTGGCAGGATTCATCCAGAAACAGCCGCCCGTCTTGTATTAGAACATGATATTGTGCTTTATGTGTTAGGTGTGGGAACTTCTGGTTCTGTTCCCATAGAATATGTTGACCCTACTTCGGGAAAAGTTTATTCTGGGTATCTTGAATCAAGCTTTGATTCATCTGTTTTGGAACGTATCGCAAAAGAAGCAGGCGGGCGGTATTTTGATATAGATTCCAGTGGTGATTTGTATACTGCCTTAGCTTCTATTTCTGCTAGCGAACAAACTGTTCAAAGTTTTTATTATAAAACAGCGGAAACCTCTTATTATTACGTTTTGTTGGGAATTTCTGTTATAGTTTTTGCCGTTGCATGGGTTTTACGTCGCTTGTATATGGGAGTGTATATTTGATGAATTATTTTTCATGTGATAGACCCTGGGCGTTTTACGGATTATTTTTTTTGATTCCTGTGTTTGTTTTTTGCATTGCAAAGTATAAATTCCTTGTAAAAAAAGGTGGAATTGGTAACGCCTCATTGTTCAACAGAATGAAGCATTCAATTATTTCAAGAGTTGTTTGTTGGAGTTTAGCTTGGTGTATGCTAATTGCTGCTTTTAGTGGTATTTCTTGGGGAACAAAACTTGGTACAGCACATCAAACAGGAAGTGCGGTTTCCTATGTTTTTGATGTTTCATGGAGTATGACAGCACAAGATGTGGCAATAAAAGGTTCAAAACCAATTTCTAGGCTACAAGCTGCTGCCTCTTACGGAGAAGCTCTCTTAGCAAATATGAATAGTTCAGAAGTTTCTGCGGTAATTGCAAAAGGTAATGGTGTAACTGCTGTGCCACAAACTAGCGACAAAAATGCTTTAAAACCACTTTTTGCATCTCTTTCGCCACAGCTTATGACTTCTGTGGGCAGCAGCATTGGGGGAGGAATAAACGCCGCAGCTGAATCCTTTCCACTATTATCTGTGGCAGCTAGAACTATTCTTGTGTTTACAGATGGCGAAGAAACAGATGGAATGATGCTACAAGCTGCGGAAAGCGTTGTTAGTTCAGGAATACAACTCGTGTTTTTAGGTTTCGGTTCAAAAGCTCAAACAGAAATTATTTCTGGTGATGGTAAAACGGTTGTTGCTACCGCTTTGCAAGAAGAAAATCTTCAAACTATTGTTTCTCAAGTAAATGAAAAAGTTTCTTCGCTTTCGCAAAAACACAAACTTTCGGGTCTAGGTACAGAAGCTGCAAAAGCTTATTATTTCCCGGCTAACAGTCCTGGTTCTGCTTACAAAGTATTGGATATAATTAAGGATGGACAGAATCATTCCCCTTGGGTTGGTTCTGTATACGAAATACAAAGTGTTCCTAGGTGGCCTTTGTTTTGTGTACTTACAATTATTTTTTTGTTGGCAGGTTTTTTTCTGTCAGAGTTTGATTTAAGTCGTTTCCGTAAAAAGACAAATGCAACTCTCATATTGCTTTTGGGTATAACATTTATGTTGCAAGGTTGTTCTGTCGATTGGAAGGGAGCTGCCGACGTTGTTGAAGGAACTTTTTATTGGTACAGAAAAGATTACAGAGCTGCGGTTGCAAATTTTATGGAAACCGTGGATTACGGAAATTCAAATGGCAACAAAACCTTAGAACAGTTTGGAGTGTATGGATTAGCGGCAACTTATCTTGCACAAGGGGAAACAGAGGCGGCGATTTCTAGGCTACAAGAGATTTCACCTGATGCTCCACAAAATATTCGTTTTGCTGCACTGTACAATTCAGGAATAATAGCTTACCGTAACGGCGACTACAAGGATGCTGCTTCGTATTTTAAGCAAGCACTTTTAGTTGACGGTTCAAGTATAGATGCAAAATTAAATTTAGAACTTTCTCTTGCTCATGAAATCACTCAATCCGCTGATGGTTCCCAAGAAATTGTTCCTGTCGCAGAAAATCATACAGAAACGCCTTTAGAAAATACAATTTTTTCTTTAATCAGAGAAAAGGAGCAGACTCAATGGAAGAATCAACAGAGTCAAGAAAAAACAGATTTGCCAATAGATTATTAATTTTGTTTACATTTTTTTTGTTGCTTTATTTTCCATGTGTTGCAGAAGACAATACTTTTCTTGCTGTAAAACCAGAAGTGTCTTGGGTTTATGTTGGTAATGAATGTAGCTTTTTGTTACAAATTCCACAGGTAACACCGAGTAGTGTTCGTACGGTTATTGAGCAACTACCAGAAGGAGTCCGTTTTGTTTCTTCCTCTAAAGATGAATTTGTTCAAGATAATCAAAGTGGTACTAAGCTGCGGTTGTGGTTTTCTTTTTCTGAACCAGGGGAATATAATATTCCAGATTTGACAGTTTACATAAAAGGGAAAAAAACGAAAATTCCTTTTGAATCTATAATCGTTTATCAAAATCCTCTTACATTAAAACCTGAGCTTAAAGTTCAGTTTTTTGATGAAAATAACAATGAAATTTTGGTGTCATCTGGCGTTGTTGAAACAACTGTTGCAAAGCCAATAAAAATAAAAATATCATTGTTGTATGCAAGTTATGTTTTAGCTATAAATTGGCACTTGCAAGAAAATGCATTGTTCAACCTTGAAAAACAATACGATGTTGTAGGCTCAGAAAGCGGAAGTTTGTCTTTTTCGCAAGAGGCAGAACCAATCGCCGAATTTGAATGGATTGCACTAGAAGTAGGTGAATATTCTGTGCCACAAGTAGAAGTATCGGCAGTTTCTTATAACGGTACCCGTGTGGAATTAAAATTAGTTGGATTTTTTTTAAGAGCCGCTTTGGCAGAAGAAAAAACACTTAATCAAAATGTAATAATCCCTGCTGCGTTGAAAGAAGCCTTTGCATATGAATTTGAAACGGTGGAAGATTCGGGAAGGAAACAAGAGGTTGTAGACAGAGATAAGGCTGTTAAATTAGCAACCCTTAGAGCCAAGGAGCGTTTTTCTTTACCTTTTTCAGCTGTAGCAAGGGAACGAAAACTTTACGAAACTGAATTAGCCCTCGTTTCTGAAAAAAACGAACCTTCTTTTGTTATAGTTGTTGTGCTTGCTGTTACTGCAACATTGTGTGTCATATTCTGTATAGTATTGTTTTTTGTTAAGCGAAATTTATTTGCTGTTGCTAGTGTAGTATTAGCGGTGGTATTAATTGTAACTTGCTATGCTTATAGTACGCCGCTGAGAAACGATGTAGGAATATTTTGTGGAGGAATTGTGCGTGTCGTTCCAGAAGAAAAATCCCAAGGCAGCATTCCAATCCCTCCACTTAGCTATGTGAAGATACTTGAAAAAACAGATACATGGTATTATATTGATGTTTCTGGTACAGGGGGATGGATTCCTCAAAACGCTGTTGTTGTAATTTCTAGGCAACTTTTAACAGAAAATCCTGTTCAGTAACTCAAGGAGGTAAGATAAAAACTGCCAAAAATGTTGCCAGTTTTTATTTCTGTTATATGGGGAAGAAAATGGATTTTGGCGAAGTTCTTTCGCAGTGGGAAGAAATACAAGTTAAGAATGCTAAGTTGCAAAAAAAAACTGAAAACAAGCCGAGACCTAGGCTACCAAATGCCCCCTCTGCAGAAGACCAGATTTCTAAAGCAACAGCTATTCCAAAAGCTGACACAGAAGACTGTCCTGATCAACAGAATCAGCAGCCTAAAGCCAATCCCATGGATGTGTGGCTAAGGCGTTATGGTGTTGTGGACAAAGATACTGTAGCCGAAAAACATAGGCAACAAGTACAAAACACTGATAAAGAATATCTAAAGAAATTACCTGTTGGTGCTAAGATAGATTTACACGGTTTAACTAGAGATGAAGCTTGGACAAAATTGGATGAATTTATTACAGATTGTTGTCGTCGTAGATTGCGTAAAATTCTTATTGTTCATGGTAAAGGTAATCATACAACAGGGCTTGTTGGAGACTGCGTGCTTGCGTCTATGGTTCGTACCTTTATAGAACGAGATGACCGATTAGGAATGTCTGGGCATCCTGATAAAAAAATGGGTGGAAATGGTGCAACATGGGTAATAATAAAAAAAACGAACTAAAAAACTTGTAACAATATGGGGATTTTATTATTTTTATTAAGTGAGGTTAAAGAATGGATGACTTATATGCAGATCTTGGTGTTTCTAAGACTGCAACTGCTGAAGAGATAAAAAAAGCTTATCGAGATGCCGCTTTTAAATATCACCCAGACAGAAATCCGGGGGATTCTACTGCAGAAGAAAAATTTAAGAAAATTAATGCAGCTTATGCAGTTTTGAGCGATCCAGTTCAGAGAAGTCAATACGATCGTTACGGTTCTACCGGTTCACAAAGTTATAGCACAGGTCAGCAATACTCACAGCAAAGCTATGATCCATTCTGGGATATGTTTGGAGGAAGTGGTAGTTCATACGATTCAAATCGTAGGTATACCTATACGTGGACATCGGGGCAAAAAGAAGAGTACCAACCAACACGTGGGGAGTCTTTTTCCATGCTTCTGAAAAACGGATTAACCTTAGTGCTTGGGTTATTCTTTTTCAGATATTCGTTTTTAATATTCTTTCCTATTGGTCCGATTTTAGCCATTGCCACAATTACAAGTGGCGTTAGTGGCGTCCTGCGGTCTATCAAATATCTGTTTAAGCCAAAATCAAAAACAGGAGGTAACACAGAGTAGCACGCAGGAAGCTTTTAACTTAGGGGCTAGCGTTCTCGGAAAATAATGCGACCTCTGTTTAGGTCATAGGGAGACAGTGCAACTTTTACGCTGTCTCCGGGAACGATTCTGATGTAATGTTTACGCATTTTGCCTGAAAGATGCGCAAGAATAATGTGTTTGTTTTGTAATTCAACACGAAACATTGTGTTGGGTAGAGCCTCTCGGACAATTCCTTCGACTTCTATTGCTTCCTCTTTTGCCACAATTCCTCCATAAAATGAAAATGTGAAAATGTACAAAAATTTAAGTTGTAATTTTCCCATTTCGTTCGTATAATTTTATGGGTAATTCAATTCATTGTCAACATAGGAGATTAATGTTATGGAAAAAGATTTTATTCAAAGTATGAAAGAAAAAATGTTAGAAGAAAAAAAAGATATAATAAATTCGCTTGTTGCAAATGATGACGATTCAAGAAAGATTCTTTCGGGAAGTTCCGCAAGGGATTCTATTGACGAAGCTTCTGATGCCGTGGATTTAAATATGCTGCAATACCTAGGCGAGAAAGACATGAATCGCTTAAATCTTATTAATGCAGCACTTACAAGAATTGA
Organism: Spirochaetaceae bacterium; assembly: GCA_017622235.1. GTDB lineage: Bacteria > Spirochaetota > Spirochaetia > Treponematales > Treponemataceae > Treponema_F. The sequence goes on from JAGARN010000010.1 coordinate 170,572, forward strand.
ACTTGGTAAGTATGGGCTTTGTATGAAATGTGGAAAACAAATTCCAGAAGCAAGACTTGAATATATTCCCTATGCAGTACTTTGTGTGGATTGTAAATCCGCAGATGAGCGAAGAAACCGTTAGAGTGGTACTGGTTGCCACAGAAGACCTTTGTTTGTAGTTTTAAGGCAAAGCGTTTCTTTGTAGCCGGCTGATACTGCACATTTTTTTGCAAAATCAAATGCATAATCCAAGTCATTTGCACTGTGGGCATCTGAGTTTATTGTAATCGGTACATTGTAGCGATGTAGTATTTGCAAAAAAGTTGCAGACGGATATACGTCATTTATTACTTTTCTAGCGATGCCTCCTGTGTTTATTTCTGCAATAATTCCTTTTTTTGACAGCTCTTTAGCAGTGGCTTCAAGTTCTCTTTTGTACCAGCTTTCTTTTTCATCAAAAAAATGTAATTCGCTGTTGCGTTTTCGTATTACGTCTGCGTGGCCAATTATATCAAAGTCTCCACATTGTATCATTTCTCGTTGTAGAGCAAAGTATTTTTGTACAAGTTTTTTCCCATTTCCTTTGAACAAAGTATTTAATCCATAGGCAACTTCTTCAGTTGACCCATCTACAGTGAACCAACCCTGTTTTGTGGAAACATAATGAGTTGAGCCAATTAAGTAATCCAAATTCATGGTTTTGTAGTTTTCTTTGCGGGGTATTGTCAAAGGTGGCAAATAATCAGATTCTAAACCACACAAAATTTCAATTTGGGATTTGTATTTTTTTTGCAAAAAACTTATTTCTTCTCTGTATGTGTTAAATTGTTGGGGTGGCATATGCCAATCTGTACCAAATGGAAAAAGACTGTGACTAGAAAAACCTAAAACTGTAAAGCCTTTACTTATAGCAACTTGAACAATTTCTTCTGGAGTGTTACTTCCATCACAATAAGTTGAATGGGTGTGATAGTTTGTTTTCATAACTAATTTTTTTTCCTCCACCATTTTTCAATAAGTTCTAAAAGTTGCTGTTTTTTAAAAGGTTTAATTAACATATCGTTCATGTTGTTTCGTCTATACTCTTCTTTTAGCTCCGTATCAGAATTTGCTGAACAAGCTATTATTATGCCTTTATAACCAAATTCTCGAATCTTTTTTGCTGCCTTTGTTCCGTTTATGTCTGGCATTTGAATATCCATGAATACAATGTCTATTTCGGGGTTGGATTGTACAACTTGAATCGCTTCTGTTCCACAACTTGCTGTAATTACTTTGCAACCAAAACCACTTAAAAAAGTAGACATTATCTTTAGGTTTACGGGATGGTCGTCAACTGCTAACACAAAGCAACCAGTACAAGGTTTTAATTCTGTAGTAACAGAAATCTTTTCTGTCTCGGTGGTATTAATTTGCTCAGCCGGGACAGCTATTTCTGTTGTTAGAGTTTCTGAACTTTCTTCCGCAGCAGGTAAATCAAAAGGTGTTTCAATAGCATCTTTTAGTAGTGAATATAATTTATTTTGCTTAATAGGTTTATACAAATATCCATTAAACCATGAAAGCATTTTCATTTTCGCTTCGCCACCTAGCTGCCCCTCTGGTATCATTAAATATAGCTTTGCTCCATTGATTTGTTTGTTGCTGCTTATCTCTGAAGCTAATCGCCATCCGTCCATTACGCTCATTGTCATATCTATGAAAACGATTGAAAATTCTCGACCTTCAGTCCAAGCTTGATTCATTTTTTTTAGTGCTTCGTTACCAGAAGAAGCTACTTCGCCATTGTTTATGTTTAACCGTTGAAGTTTTAAAAGCATATTTTGTTGAATAAATGGGCTGTCATCTACAATTAAAACTCTATGTTCCTTTGGTAAATCAATTCTTTTTGCACTATGACTGTTTTTTACCACCTGTAGTGGTATCCTAAACCAAAATTCTGCACCACCTTCAGGGCTATTTGTTACACCAATCTTTCCTCCCATAAACTTTATGAGTTTAACACAAATTGACAAACCTAACCCGGAACCACCATATTTTCTTACAGTGTTAGAGGATGCTTGTACGTATCTTTTAAAAATTTGCTTTTTCTTTTTTTTAGGTATGCCAATTCCGGTGTCTGAAACTTTGAATAAAAGAAAGCCTGAATGTTGATAGTCAGGAGAGATTTTAATTACAACATGACCTTTGTTTGTGAATTTTACAGCATTTTTTACCATATTCAATAAAATTTGCAACATACGAACTGGGTCGCCATAAATCATTTCTGGTGTATCGACAGAAATTTCTGTTGCAAGTTCTAGACCTTTGTTATAAGCTTCTATGCTTACTAAATCCAAGCTTTGTTCAGCAATATTTTGTATATTGAAAGGAATATTTTCCAGTTTCAGTTTGCCGTTTTTTATTTTTTTGTAATCTAAGATATCACTTACCAAAGTGTAAATAACGTCTGCACTAAAAGCAATTTGCCGAACATATTCTTGTTGCTCAGAATCCAGTGATGTTTCTTTAAGAAGCTCTGCTGTACCTAATACAGTTTGAATAGGAGTCCTAATTTCATGAAGAGTAGATGCGAGAGAATTAATATTCATGAGCTAATAATCTTTTCGCACCGTTTTTATTGCCATGCGTCTGTCGTCTTCATCGCTTGCAAACCTTAAATCCACGATACATGGAGAACGCTCTTCTTTTTTTGCAAGAATGCTTTCCGAAATTAAATCACTTATTTCGCTAGCACCAGAACTATCAGCAAGAAAATTAAGTATGGGAATAATACTTGTTTCTACTTGAATACCGTTGTACTCTGAATGTCCATCTACCAATTCCTTAGTGAACGAGTCTTTTGTAAGAATTTTTATATCGTTTTTCTGTATATTAGGAGCTGTCACTATGCTATTTAACAAAAGTTCAAGATTGTAACCGTCTACAAAGCAAAGTGGCATTCCAGACATAAGTAAAAGCAATTTTGGAGAAGTTATTTTGTTTATTGAAATCAAGTCTGCAAGTTTGTATTTGAGTAATGCAACCTTGTCTCTGTTTAGCCCTTGTGTAATTTCAATAAATATTAAGTTGCCGTTGATATGAGTTTCAAGAATACAGGGAGTTGTGTCTAACGAAAAACTTATTCTAAAGGATTTTGCTATTGTGTCAAAAAAAGCGTCAAAATGAAAAGGCTTGGTAAAATATCTTGTTACACCAAGATGCATTAAATCCATTAATGTATCAGAATTTACTTCTGGTCCTGTTATTATGGTTGGAATACTAGCTGTATTTGGATTGCTATGCTTATTCTCCATGAATTCAACAATTCCGGTTAAATACTTGTCGGCATTAACAAGCACAAGGTTTGGTAATACTGAAAGCATTTTTGTAAAGGCATCACGATTCCCTTGTGCAAAATCAACAGTGATTTTTTCTGCCGTGAGTTTATTTTTTAAAAAATCACGGAACAAAGGCGGTGCATCAATCATTAAAATTTGCATAGCATATACATGATACAAATAATTAGGTATATTTACAAGAGAAAATTTAATTGTTGTAAAAAAACTTACAGAATATTTTAAGTTTTTGAAGGAGTGTAGATGAAAGCGTTTGTTTTTTTTGCGGAAGGATTTGAAGAAGTTGAAGCATTAACCCCAGTGGATTATTTGCGTAGAGCAGGTGTAGAAGTTTTAATGATTTCTTGTGGTAGCAATTTGCAAGTTACTGGTTCGCACAGAATAAAGGTGGTTGCCGAAACACTCGCAAAGGATGTAGCCGAAAAACTTGTTGCTGGAACATTAGAATTACCAGATATGGTTGTTGTTCCAGGAGGGATGCCAGGAGCTGCCAATGTGGCTGAGTGTGTAGATGCCACACAACTTATAAAAGCAGTTTATGATGCAGGTGGAATAACTGCTGCTATTTGTGCGGCTCCTGTGGTTGTTTTTGCAAAGTTAGGGTTACTTACTGGTAAGAACTACACATGCTACCCGGGAATGGAACAGCAAATGGAAAAATGGGCTGGTTCAAAATGGCAAAATCTTACGGCTAAATCAAAGTATACAGGGAAAAGATGTGTACAAGACGGTAACCTAGTTACAGCGGCAGGTCCTGGGGTAGCAGAAGAATTTACACTGGCTTTAGTTAAGCTTTTGGTAGGGAAAGAAGTTGCAACTAATCTTGCTATAAATGCAGTTATGCGGTGAATTAATTAAAAGGGTTGCAAATTGCACTTTGTATATTGCATAACGGTACATTCACAATAAGAGATGCTCCTTTTGAGGCTTGTTTTAGTGCTTGGCTGATTGTTTCTGTTGTTAATAGCGATTCACTTTTAATATTTCCAATGGAATGCAAAAAGAATGCAGCAAAGACATCTCCTGCTCCTGTGGGTTCCTTTTGTGGATTCATGTTTTCTGATGATTCTTGAAATAGTCGTTTGCCATTGATATAAGCACTACTACCTCCACAACCATGTGTTACAACGAAAATTCTTCCATCGTCCTTAGATAAAGCTGCTATATCAACTCCCGTAGATTCCATAATTTGTGCTTCTGCATCATTGGCAAAAATAATTACTGGTGGAATGTTTGATTTGTGTATGTGTTGCTTAGCGTTATTCAAAATAAAATTTGCTGTACTTCTTGCACCAAAAGATGTTCCGCAGCAAAGAGCCATGGCAGAATTTCGTTTAAAATACTGCTCTGCAATTATAGACGAGAACTCTGGTTTGTCTAAATCCATGCCTTCGACTATTATCCAATCTGATTGTTGTATAAGCTCTAAATCTAACTGGGATACTTTAATTTCTGGAGCAACACCAGGACAAGCTGCAACGACTTCGTAACCTCTAAATGTTTTTGCTACAAGACAACGACCAGTTTTTCCAGAACAAAATGAAAGGTGTGGCGTAACTCCATATTTTTTTATTGTTGCTAAAAAAAAGTTTCCTTCTTCATCGACTACCTTTTCTATCGTATGGTTGGAATTCTCCATATCTTCTATACCGATAGTTCCTACAAACGTAACATTATGACCTAGGTAAGCCATAGTTTTTGCCGTGTTGCATACTGAACCACCTGTTTCTTGCAAAAGATTTTCTGAAGAGTTTTTTTTAATTTGCTGTAATAGGAAATCAAAGTGGTTAGCACTTATATGTGGCGAACCATTTTTACCGCAGGCTTCCATTTGTAAGGGAGTAAAATAATCAATAAAAGCACGCCCTGTAGCGTAGATTTTCATAGACCCATTATAATATGCTTAGAAGCTTTTCGTAAAGTCTTTTCCCCCTACTCCCGTGGGCGGCGTGTTTGCGGTAAAAGATAGAGTTTGTGCGAAATAAATACGGTTGCTTTCGGGGGAAATGCCAAGTCGCCACAAGAGCTAAAGCTCGAATGGGGCGATTGTCATTTTCCCCTACGCACCCTTTTTTTTACGCAAACCTGTAGCTTTCTCCCGTAACTTTGCTGGCGGCGTTGTTGCGTGAAAAACATGGGTTTGTATAAAAATCAATTCAAGAGGGAAGCAAAAACTTTTTCAGAAGCAGATTTAACTTTTTTTGCATCATCTTGTAATGGGTGGTCAGCGTAATATTCCATCATAGAAGCTGATTTGTGTCCTGTCATGCGTTGGAGTAGCCGTGTTTCCAAACGTCCAGTGTTTTTCATATGCACAGTAAAAAAATGTCGCCAGCTATGAAAATGGATTTGTTCTATAACTTTATTTTCCACACCGATTTTTGATAATTCAAGCCTCAAATTTCTTAACCAACACTTTGCATCCATCGGCTTATTATGCTTTCCAGAACGAAAAATAAAATCCTCTTCGCCACAAGATAATTCTTTTAATTTTGTTATTATTTCTGGAAAAGGAATATAAACAATACGCCTATGTCCGTTTTTAGGTGGTTTTAAGCCATCTAATCTATTCCAACTGTGTCTAACATGTATACAATCAGAACATATATCACAACCTCGAAGTGCTTGTATTTCTCCTGCACGCATTCCAGTAATCATGGCTAATTTATTTGCTAACATAGCTTTTTCGTGTTTCCAGGATTGTTTAAAAAGTTGTTGAACCATTTGTTCGGAAAGAATTAGTATTTCTGGAGAATTTACGCTATAGTAAATAATTCCTGTAGTTATATCAGTAGCTAAAAGACCATTTCGAAACGCCCATTTTAAGGCAACTGTTCCACTTCGAATAATATCATTTCTAGCTTGAGCAGAGACAGGTATCCCAGTCGTACTGAATGAATAAACAAATGTTTGCAGAGCCTGTCTCGAAAGATCTTGCAATAAGTAGGTAGAACCAAACCATGGCAACCAGTAATTACGAATAGCAGCGGCACAACGTGCAACATATTGTTTGTGTATTCCATGCCGTTGTTGCACTTTATTTTTTATGTACGGAGAATGTTCCCAGTTCCAAAAATCTGTCAAAAAACCAATAAGTCGTGTTGCAGGAAACGTCGAATCTCTCAGAGGGAAAAGATTTTTATATTTTAAGATTTCTATTATTTGCTGTGCTTCTTTTTCGCCAATATCTGATATAAACAACTTGAATAAAACTTCGTCAATTAATTGAGTTTTTTCCATTGGCAGCATAATTATGTATCGGAAGCAATAATGTTTTTTTGACTAGTACTTCACAATTATTGATTTTGAGCATATAATATTTTAGACATTTTTATTTTTATAGAGGAATTTTATGGTAATTTTGACATTAAACTGCGGAAGTTCCTCCGCAAAATATCAGGTATACGACTGGGAGAACAAAGATGTTTTGGCTTCTGGCGTTGTTGAGCGAGTAACACAAGATGGAGCTGCAATTACTCACAACGCAAAAGGCAAAGATGAATTCGTAAAAGAAAAACCTTGTCCAACTCACAAAGAAGCTATAGAACTTATCATAGAAACAATTACAAGCAAAGATGTTGGCGTTATTACAGATATGTCTGTAATAAAGGCGGTAGGACATCGTGTTCTACATGGTGGAGATAAATTTACCAAATCTGTAATCGTAAATCCTGAGGTATTGGAGCAATTCCGTTCTGTTCAAGATTTAGGTCCTTTGCATAATCCCGCCAACATTATGGGTATTGAAGCCGCTCAAAAAGTTTTGCCAGACGTTCCGCACTGTGCCATTATGGATACAGCTTGGCATCAAACAATGCCCGATACTTCGTTTATGTATGCAATCCCATATGAATGGTACGAAAAATACTCTGCTCGTCGTTATGGGTTCCATGGAACTTCGTTTCTGTACACAGCAAAGCGTGCAAGTGTTCTGTTGCACAAGAAACCAGAAAATACTAATGTAATTATCGCTCACATTGGTAATGGGGCTTCTATGTGTGCTGTAAAAAATGGAAAGTGTTTTGACACCACCATGGGAATAACACCCTTAGAAGGTTTGGTGATGGGTACACGTTCTGGAGACTGCGATCCCGCTTTGCCTTTTTACATTATGCGCAAAACTGGTATGACAGCAGCTGAAATGGATACTGCTTTGAATAAAAAATCAGGTCTTTTAGGCATTACAGGTAAATACGTTGACCGAAGAGATGTTCAATCAGCATTAGAAGCCGGCGACAAGCGTGCGTTGCTAGCTCAAGATATGGAATGTTACAGACTAAAAAAATATTTTGGTGCATATATGGCTGCTGTTGGTCCAATAGATGCAATCGTATTTACCGCAGGTGTTGGGGAATTTGCTCCTAAAGTTAGAGAAAAAGCTTGTGCCGGTCTTGAGCATCTTGGAATAAAACTTGATCCGGTAAAAAATATGTTAGCTCGTACTCGTAATGCTGAAACTCTTATCAGTGCAGATGATTCTAAGGTAAAGATTTTTGTAATCCCCACAGACGAAGAACTAGTAATGACGGAAGACGCTTATGCTTTAATGATGGGAACTTACGATGTTCATACAAACTTTACATATTCTTTCCAAAGCCCTGACTACGTGAACAAAGCTCGTGCCGAAGGCTTAAAGAAAGATTTGGCAAAAAATCCGGACTTAGAAAAAATAATTGCTCGGTAAAATTTTACACAACTAAAAGGATTTATTATGGCTATAAACTGTGGCATTGTAGGATTGCCTAATGTTGGTAAATCCACCATTTTTTCTGCATTGACAGCAGCTCCTGCGGAAGCCGCCAACTATCCATTTTGCACTATTAACCCTAACGTAGGAATTGTTGACCTTCCAGATTCTAGGCTTGATTTTTTGACCCAAACTTTTGAACCCAAAAAGCGTATTCCTGCTTCTGTTGAGTTCGTGGATATAGCAGGTCTTGTAAAAGGTGCTTCAAAAGGAGAAGGGCTTGGGAATCAATTTCTAGCTCATATCCGAGAAGTTGGTGTAATAGCTCATGTAGTTCGTTGTTTTGAAAACCAAGACATAATTCATGTAAGCAACAAAATTGACCCTGCTGACGATATCGAGACAATCAACATGGAGCTTGCTTTTGCAGATTTAGATACGGTGGAAAAACGCATAGAAAAAGCAACTCGTTCTGCTAGGGTTATGGGTAAAGATGAACAAAAAAAATCTGCTGTTGTTCTTTCTGCACTAAACAAGATAAAACCGTTGCTTGAAAATGGTCAAGGAGCTAGACTTGCAGATTTAACAGATGACGAAAAGGCAGCAGTATATGATTGCCACCTTATTACTATGAAGCCCATGATGTATGTATGCAATGTAGATGAAGATGGTATACAAAATGGCAGCTGTCATATCGAAACTGTAAAAAAAATTGCGGCAGAACAAGATTCAGAGGTGGTTGTCATTTGCGGAAAATTTGAGGCCGATCTTGCAGAAATGGAAAGTCAAGAAGAACGCTTAGAGTTTCTTGCAGAAATTGGGTTAAAAGAATCTGGTCTTGCTACATTAGCACGAGCTGCCTATCATCTTATGGGTTTACGTACTTTTTTTACAGCTGGAAGTGATGAATGTCGTGCTTGGACAATTCATGCCGGAGACACTGCTCCAAAAGCGGCTGGTGTTATTCACACCGACTTTGAAAAAGGTTTTATCAAAGCCGAAGTTTATCACTACGATGATTTGGTTGCATATGGTACAGAAGCCAAAATTCGTGAGGCGGGAAAATATCGTCAAGAAGGCAAGGAATATATCGTAAAAGATGGCGATATAATTTTCTTTAAATTCAACGTATAAAAAATAATGTGAGCATTTTGAATCATAAAACACTAAATATAAATAAAGAGGTGTTTTATGATTCAAATTTCCTTAAAAAACAAGTTATCTTTTATTTGCTTATCAGTTATGTTTTTTTTCGGTTGTATGTTAGAAGAGAATTCTTCTAGCATAATTCCTGATTCAATTCACTTAGTAAGTTGGAATGTACAAACATTTTTTGACGCAACAACAACTGGAACGGAATATTCTGAATTCATCGGTAGTAAATCAAGATGGAATCAAGAACTATACTTGCAACGCTTAGATAAGCTTTGCCAAGCAATAACAATATTAGATGCTGATATTCTTGTACTCCAAGAAATAGAAAACCAAGCCGTTATGTATGATATTATGAATATGTTACAAGAACATTTGCACGGCGACAGAATTTACAAATATATGTGTTTTGCAGCAGAAAAAGATGCTGCTATCGGTTGTGGCGTGTTTTCTCGACTTCCACTAAAAAACATGACAACGCATCAACTTGATTCACGACTTTATGGTCAGCAACCCCAGCTAAGACCTTTGCTAGAAGTTACAGTTACTGCTACTGTGGCAGGAAATAATGCCACTTCAGAATATGGAGTTGATTTATTTAAGCTTATGGTTTGCCACTGGAAGTCCAAATCTGGTGGGCAAGAAGAAGCAGTACTGTGGCAAAGTCAACAAGAAAAGCTTCTTGTATCACGTTTAACACAATTAGAAAATGCCGATGGCAGTCTTAAAATTCCAGCGATAATTTGTGGCGACTTTAACAAAGACCTTTCTGAGTTTGCAAAATCGAATAACTGTAATTGCTGCGTTTCGATGAATGGAATGTTGCTAAAAAATGGTTGGCTTTCTACGTTTGACCCAGAATGTTGTGGAAGTTATTGGTATCAAGGGAAATGGGAAAAAATAGACCATATTTTTACCCTTGGAGAATTAGATATGGAAGGATTTCAAGCTGTAAAATCACAGTTATGGTGTTGCCTTGATGAAAGTGGAGAAACAATTCCCTTTCGCTATTCTGTTTGGCAAGGAGCAGGTTTTTCGGATCACCTCCCTGTGGAATGTTTCATTTCCTTGCAATAAAAAAAAAATTATGCGATAATTGATGAAGGAGGTTATTACCTATGGTTGCGATGATAGTTGGTATTATATTTATTGCTTTTACTGTTTTTGCTGCTCTGCCAGTTGGTCTTGATTGGGGTACAGATATTATTTCTTTTCTTAAAGGCTGTACACCTGTTTTATCTGCATTTATTGGATTGATTGCAGTATTCATCGGAATTGCTGACATAAAAGACAAGAAAGAAGCAAAAAGAGAAGAAGAAATTTCAAAAGTTCCAGAAGCTCAAGACTAATTTTAGCAAGATTTTAATAAGGTTGACATATGTTTTTTGAAAAAGATTCCCTTTGGGTTGCAGCCGGTGATTCAATCACTGAGGGTGGTCGCAACATGAACGCAAAGGTTTGGGATGCAGATGTCTTAGGTAGCGGTTTTGTGTATTTTTTGAATGCTGCCCTAACAGGTTTTTTCCCAGAAAAAAAAATTAGGGTGATAAATCGTGGTGTAGGTGGTGACACATCGAGTCAGTTGCTTGCTCGGTGGAAGGATGATGTGCTTTCGTTGCGTCCCGATTATCTTTCGTTAATGGTGGGTATTAACGATGTATGGCGACATTTTGACAGCTACGGTGTTCCTGAAGAATTAATTTCTATTGAGCAATATGCAGAAAATTGTCGCCAAATGATAGAAACAGCCTTGCCTGTGGTAAAAAAAATATGGGTTATGCCACCGTTTATGTTTGAATGTAGTCTAGAAGATGCGATGTGTCGCAAAGTTAGGGAATATGCAGAAGTCCTTTCCGCATTGGCTAGTGAATTAAATGTTCCTTGCGTAGATTTGCAAAGTGCTGTGGATAAGGCTCTCAAAAGTCGTCATAGTTGCGTTTTTTCTGCGGATAGGGTTCATCCCAATGCCGCTGGGCATATGATTTTGGCGGGAGAACTGTGGCGTTTTTTTACTCAGCAGGATTGACATAAAAGCTACTGGTAAATATAATGTAATCATGCGTTATACGACATCATACCTACTACTAGCAGATTTTTCTCTCTTCTGCCTAAAAGGCTTTGGTGCTGTGTAAGCTGTGCTTATTAAATTACAGACCCGTTGCCCAAAGGCAGCGGGTCTTTTTTTTCAGTTTTGGAGGAAACAACATGAAAAACGCTAACAAATACAAACCCTTCGGTAAGATTCCTTTAGAAAACCGCAAGTGGCCAGAAAAGGAAATTACTCATCCGCCAATTTGGTGTTCAGTTGATTTACGAGATGGAAATCAAGCATTGGCAATTCCCATGGGAGTTGAACAAAAACTTGCTTTTTTTGATTTACTAGTAAAAACTGGATTTAAAGAAATTGAAGTAGGATTTCCAAGTGCATCTCAGACAGAATATGATTTTTTGCGTCGCCTGATAGAAGAAAATCGAATACCTGATGATGTTACAATTCAAGTTTTATGTCAGGCAAGAGAACATCTTGTTAAGAAAACATTTGAATGTCTCAAAGGTGCAAAGTCAGCTATATTCCATATTTATAATTCAACTTCACCAGCTCAACGAAAATATACCTTCAATATGAGCAAAGAAGAAATTGTAAAAGTGGCAATAGATGGAGTTCGTTGTGTAAAAGATTGCCTTCCTATGGCAGAAGGAACAAAAATCCGTTTGGAATATTCCCCTGAAAGTTTTTCAAACACAGAAATTGATTTTGCTGTTGAAATTTGTGAAGCAGTAAAAAAAGAATGGGGAGCTTCACCAGAAAACAAAATTATTTTGAATTTACCTACTACAGTTGAATGTGCAACACCAAATATTCATGCTGACCAAATTGAATACTTTGCAACACATATTTCTGACCGTGACAGTGTAATTATTAGTTTACACAATCATAATGACCGTGGTGAAGGTGTGGCTAGTTGCGAACTTGCATTGCTCGCAGGTGCAGACCGAGTAGAAGGTACTCTTTTTGGTAACGGGGAACGTACTGGTAACCTTGATATTGTTACCGTGGCTTTGAATATGTATACCCAAGGTGTTGACCCGCAACTTGATTTTTCAAATATTGGAAGTGTTGCTGAAGCATATATGAAATTGACAGGAATGCCAATTCACCCAAGGCATCCATACGCTGGTGAATTAGTTTTCACTGCTTTCTCTGGTTCACATCAGGATGCAATTCGTAAAGGTATGGCCGCTCGTGCTAAAATGCCAGCTGATGCAATTTGGGATGTGCCTTATTTGCCTCTTGATCCACATGATGTTGGTCGTGAATATGAAGAGATTATCAGAATTAATAGCCAAAGTGGTAAAGGTGGAGCAGCCTGGATCTTGGAACAAGATTATGGAATATTCCTACCAAAGGCAATGCATCCTGCTGTTGGTGCAGTAATTACAGCTGCTGCAGATACATTGCAAAGAGAAGTTACACCAGCAGAGATATACGAAATTTTTTCAAAGCAATGGCTTAAAAAGAAATCACCTTTGGCTATTGTGGATTTGGCAGAAACGCATCTGGAATCCGGTTCCGACCAGGCTCAAGTTATGTGCCGAACTTCTGTAGAATGGCAAAGCAAAGTTTATTCTGTTGGAGCAAAAGGAAACGGACCACTAGATGCCTTTGTTGCGGCTCTTAGCGAAACTCCAGTTCCTAAGTTTTCAATTAGTGCTTTTCATGAGCATAGCGTTGGTTCTGGTTCAGATACGGATGCTATGGCATATATTGAAATTACGCTACAGAATGGAAAAAAATATTGGGGTTGCGGAAAAAGCTCTAATATTGGGCGAGCTGGTATCAAAGCAGTTGTAAGTGCTGTAAACCAGATTTAATTTTGTGGATTGACATAAACAAGTAATTTCGTCATGATTTTTTTATCACAAAGCTGTTTAGTACGGCAAAGGAGAATGATGTGAAAAAAATTTTATCTTTACTGTTAGTATTCGCTGTTGTTGCAATGGTTCTTGTTGGTTGCGAAAAAAGCGAAGATACTTCTGTGCTAAAAATTGGTGCTACACCAGAACCTCACGCAGAAATGTTAAAGTTGGTGGTAGATGATTTAGCAACACAGGGAATAACTCTTGAAGTTATTGAATTTACCGATTATGTAACACCTAATGAAGCACTGGAAAGCGGTCAAATTCTTGCCAACTTTTTCCAGCATCTTCCATACATGGATTCATTTAATGCAGAAAAAGGTTATCACTTAGTAAATGCAGGGGGAATTCATATTGAACCAATGGCACTTTATTCCAAAAAGATTAAGTCCATGGAAGAATTGAACAATGCCACTATTGCAATTCCTAATGACCCAACAAACGAAGGTCGTGCATTGCTTTTACTTGAATCCGCCGGCTTGATAAAACTAAATCCTGCAGCTGGCATAACTGCAACACCCATAGATATTGTTGATAACCCTTTGAATATTAAATTTACAGAATTAGAAGCTGCAACACTTCCACGTGTCTTAGCAGATGTGGATGCTGCTGTTATAAATGGCAACTATGCAATTCCAGCTGGCTTAATTGCTAAGGTTGATGGGCTTTATGTAGAAGGAGCGGATTCTCCTTATGTAAACATTATTTCTGTAAAAGATGGAAATCAATCTGACCCACGAATTGTTGCTTTGGTAAAGGCCTTGCAAAGTAAAGAAATTACAGATTTCATTGCAACTCGCTATCCCAACGGCGAAGTTGTTCAAGCTTTCTAATCTTTTTAGTCTGGATTTTATTCAGGTAAGAACTGAAAAAAGCTGCCCTTTACGGAGTTTATTAACTTCTAGGGCAGCCTTTTTATAGCGATACTAGTTTAAAAAACTTTGCATTAGAGTTACAAAGTTATAGATTTGCTTGTATACACTCACTAATATTGTGTTTACTGGTTTGTCTGCAAAGTGTTCAAGTTCTTTCCAGTTTGTTATAAGTTCAGGTCTTTGCTTTTGATAATCTTCTACAAGCATTTTAATGTTTTTTGCAAATATAACTAAATTCTGAACACAAGTTACCAAAATTGCTCTAGCACTATCATTTATGTCGCCAAGAACAGTGTTTAAAATATTCATGGCTTCTTTATCACGTTCGCAACGAGTAATAAGGTTCTTTAATTTGCCAGACAAGGTTGAACTTTCTGCTAGGGATTCATCAAATTCAAGGATTTTATCTGATAATTCTAAGATAGCATGATAAGAGTCTGATATTGATGTTGATAATGCAGCAGTAGCCCATTTGCCACGAACCAAAACTAAGTCTGAAAGCTCCCGTACATCTTTTTTTATATAATCTAAGATAAAAGCCTTTGCATAGTTCATAGGTTGATGATAAACAAAAGCACCAAGGTTGCGTTTTTCAAACACCAAACTTTGTTCCTCTGTGTAATTTTTCATGCGTTGCACAGATGTTGTTCCAAAGATTGATGAAGCTAAAGAGTCTATTTTTGAAGTTTTCTGTTGGCGTTTTAATTCGTTTATAACAATTTCTGCTTGATGACGAATTTTACCTATGTACTGATCAGTTATGTGTTCACCAGATTCCTTCAGTACTAACTGATATGTAGGTTCCTGTTGAATTAATCTGAGCATCATTTCAAAAACTTGCGAACGTTTTATTTCTCTAAGTCTTGTAAGTAACTTCAACCAAGTGTTTTGGGGAATGGGTTCTATGTCTCTTATTTTTTTTAGCATAGCGAATAAATCTGACCAAGACTCGCTTTCGGTTATTACCCATGCTATGCTCATAAAATCTTTCAAATCTTCAACTATGTACTTTCCGTTTATTGGTTCAAACTGTGGTGCTGAGTTAAAATCGAGTTCCCTCATTGAGGAATCGAATTTTTTTAACATAAAGTAATAATCGTATGCACAAAAAGCCTTAAAAAGCAAAAGCTGAGTATAGACTGTATCAATTTTAGTAATAGTTGAACTGTCAAAATCTGAAACAAATTGTTCAATCCAGTTTTGCACTTGATCATTTAACTGTTGCAAGGTTGCGGTTTTTGAAAGAGCAACAATATTTTCTTCTGATAACTTTTCTATCAAATCTAACTGTTTATTGCTCATCAAAGAATGCATAACCAAGTTTTGCAGAGCTTTTTCGTTCTGAGTAGTTTGAAAAAAAGAATTTGCAGGAGCTACAGTTTTATAAATTGCATAAAAAGTTTTTGCAAACGCAGGTTGAACTTCATCACCATTGTATTTGTAAAATTTAAACTTAGTCTTTGAAAGGTCTTTGGCAATTCCCTTCATTATCCGGCGTTTTTCTGCTTCTGGATCTGAAGATTTAAAAATTGAATCCATTAGCCGCTGAAAGAATCCACCTGTCTCCGTTTTTTGTTGACGATTAGCCATAATTAGTAATATACGCTAACTTTACCTGTCAGGTCAAGACTTATTGTTGGGGTTTCAATAATTCATAAAATATATCAACAAGTGAAACGAAAGTTATTTATGTTTCCTTGTAAAAAAAACACTTTCATAGTAATATGCATTAAGCGTAAATAAAAAGAGGTTGCTATGGGAATGTTGCAAAACGGACAAGAAATTGAAGCAGAAGTTGTAGCCGTCACCAATGACTGCATTTTTTTAGATTTGAACGAAAAAAGTGAAGGTGTACTTGATCGTAGTGAGTTAAATGATGAAAACGGTGAGTGTTCAGTACAGCCAGGTCAAAAACTTAGAGCATATTTTATCGGTGAAAGAAAGGGCGAAATGCGTTTTACAACAAAAATAAGTGGCGAAGCAGCTGGAAAAGATATGCTAGAAAATGCGTGGAAAAACGGAATTCCTGTGGAAGGACGAGTAGAAAAAGAAATTAAAGGTGGTTATGAAGTAAAGATAGGTAGTGTAAGAGCATTTTGTCCATACTCTCAAATGGGTTTTAGACAAAAAGAAGAAGCTTCCTATTTTTTAGGGCAAACTTTAATTTTTAAAATTCAAGAGTACAAAGAAAACGGTAAGAATATTTTGATTTCCAATAGAGTTATCTTAGAAGAAAAACATAAAACTCAACTTAAAGATTTAGAACAAAAGCTAAAAGTTGGTGCAACAGTAAATGGCAAAGTTGTTTCGCTACAAAAATACGGAGCTTTTGTTGATGTTGATGGGTTTCAAGCATTGTTGCCTATTTCAGAAATAAGTCGCCAACGAATAGATGATGTTGCTTCTGTGTTGCAAGTTGGACAAGAAATAACGGCTGTAATTATCAAAGCTGATTTGGAAAACGAGAAAGTTTCCCTAAGTATGAAATCTTTGCAAGCTGATCCATGGAACACCGTTATAGAAAAATACAAAGTGGATTCAAAATACAGAGGTTCTATCGCAAGAGTAACGGATTATGGACTTTTTGTAACTTTGGAGCCAGGATTAGATGGCTTAGTGCATATTTCGGAGCTACAGGGAGAAAATCGTAATCTTAACTTGAGGGTAAAATTCAAAGTAGGGCAAGCTATAGATGTTTCAGTTAAGGCTATTGATGCAGAAAATCGTAGAATTAGCTTAAAACCCACGTCAAGCAACGAACAAGATAATGCTGCTCAAAAATATATGGAAAACCAAGTAGACGATGGCGACACTTATAATCCATTTGCAGCATTGCTAAAAAAATAGCTTAGTGAATATTTTTAGAATAAAAGTGGTATTATTCTCCGTACTGGGCTTTTATAGCTGCAATCTGGTCTCGTAAAGCCGCTGCAGCTTCAAAAGCTAGGCAGTCTGCGTATTCTATCATCTGCTTTTCTAAGGCTTTAAGCAATTTTCGCCTTTGCGTTGGTATAAATAAATTTGCGTTTTTAGTTAGTATGCTAGTTTCTGTTTCTACGGCAGCTTTTTTGTCTTCGTTTTGTCTTACAAGAATATCTTCTATAGCTTTGGAAACTGTAGCAGGTGTAATTCCGTGTTGCTGATTGTATGCTTCTTGAACTTGCCGCCTATGCTTTGTTTCATCTATGGCTTCTTTCATGGCATCGCTAATTTTATCGGCATACATTACAACTTTACCATTTACGTTACGAGCAGCACGCCCAATAATTTGAATAAGACTGGTAGCAGAACGCAAAAACCCGATTTTGTCTGCGTCAAGTATGGCTATGAATGAAACCTCTGGCAAATCAATTCCTTCTCTAAGCAAGTTTATTCCAATTAGTACGTCAAATTCACCTGCACGAAGACCTTTTAATATTTCAACTCGTTCAATGGTTTCAACTTCAGAATGAATGTAGCGAACTTTTAAACCAAGCCCATCAAGGTATTCCGTTAAATCTTCTGCCATTTTTTTTGTAAGAGTAAGCAAAAGGCAACGCTCTTTTTTTTCGATACGTTCTTTAACCTGAGAATAAATGTCTTCCATTTGACCTTCACTTGGACGTACTTCTACGATGGGGTCAAGAAGACCTGTTGGACGAATGAGTTGTTCCACAACTTGAGTGCTGCGACTGATTTCTTGTTGCCTGGGCGTTGCACTAACATAGATTGTTCTATGAACCATAGAATCAAACTCTGCATATTTTAATGGTCGATTATCCAATGCACTAGGCAACCTAAATCCAAAATCCACAAGGTTTTGCTTTCGGGAACGGTCGCCTTCGTACATAGCCCCAATTTGGGAAACGGTAACATGAGCTTCGTCAATTAAGCAAAGGCTATCTTCTGGAAAATAGTGTAGCAATGTGGCAGGTGGCTGTCCTGATTTTCTACCAGAAATTGGACCTGAATAATTTTCTATTCCGGGGCAATATCCCATTTCGGTTAGCATTTCAAGGTCGTAGGTGGTGCGAGTTTTTAGTCGTTCGGCTTCGAGAAGTTTACCAGCAGACTGAAGGAATTCAACACGTTCTTCCATTTCTTCACGAATTCTGTCTGTGGCAGATTTTAACATTTCTGGGGGAACAACGAAGTGTTTTGCTGGATAAATTGTTGTTTCGTCCAGTTCTTCAATCACTTGACCGGAAATCGTATTAAACCTGCGAATGCGGTTAATCTGTTCCCAATCTAATTCGATACGATAAGCTTCGTCTGTTTCCATATAAGCAGGATAAACTTCTATCACATCTCCACGAATACGGAATCGTCCACGTTCTAAAACTGCATCGTTCCTTTCATATTGCAGTGAAACTAACTGTTTTCCGAATGAATTCGGGTCTAAATTTTGACCTTTCTCCAAGTGAATACGCATATCCTTGTATAGTTCTGGCATTCCCAATCCATAAATACAAGAAACAGTAGCAACTACAATTACATCTCGGCGTTCCATAAGGCTATAAGTAGCAGCTAAACGTAAACGGTCAATTTCATCGTTTATAGAGGCGTCTTTTTCGATGTAAAGGTCTCGGGCAGGAACATAGGCTTCTGGCTGATAATAATCGTAATACGAAACGAAATATTCGACTGCATTATTTGGGAAAAAACTTTTGAATTCGCGATAAAGTTGAGCAGAAAGAGTTTTGTTGTGGCTAATTATAAGAGTTGGCTTTTGAACCTTTTCTATAATCTTTGCCATAGTAAAAGTTTTACCTGAACCAGTAACGCCCTTTAAGGTTTGGTATCTATCTCCACGTAAAAAACCTTCCGCCAATTTCTCAATGGCTTGACCTTGATCTCCAGAGGGTTCATAAGGTGAAACAACTTTAAACGGTCGCATAATGATGTAAGTATAACGTGAAATGATGGTATATGCAAATCTCTATTTTACTTCGCCACCCCGCCAGCGGACTTACGGTAAAAAACTACAACTTTGCATAAAAACTAGGCACTCTCAGAGGAGATGCAAGCCAATTCGGCGAGACTGAGGGTAATAAGTACTCGGACTCCGGTTTTTGCTTTCGCAAAAATCCTCGCCATCCCTCAGATCGCCTCGGTTGTTTGCATCTCCTCTTGCGTGCTTTTTTTGTTTATGCAAACTCTATTTTTCCTCCGCAAACACCCCGCCGGCGAGGTTACAGTAAAAAACTACAGGTTTGTGTAAAAACTAGGCACTCTCAGAGGAGATGCAAGACAATTCGGCGAGACTGAGGGTAATAAGTATTCGGACTTCGGTTTTTGCTTTCGCAAAAATCCTCGCCATCCCTCAGATCGCCTCGGTTATTTGCATCTCCTCTTGCGTGCTTTCTTTGTTTATGCAAAGCTATATTTTTCCTCCGCAAACACCCCGCCGGCGAGGT
>JAGARN010000011.1 GCA_017622235.1 Spirochaetaceae bacterium
TTCCTCACCTCGCTGCTTACGAGTTCTTTCAAACTCGTCGTCTTTCTTCCTTCCCTGTTGTGTCAAATATCTCGTCGCTCATCTTTCGTGCGACGTTCGTTAATTTATCATACTTCTTGCTCTTTTGTCAACACTTTATTTTCTTTTTTTCACTTTTTTTTATTTTTTTTCGATAAATTCAAACCTCTTCAATATTCAATACTGACTTAAAGCAAACTAAATACTCAATAAAAGAAATATAAGATACCAAAAGACATAAAACCGACAAAACCGTTCCTAATGTACCAAAGATTGACTGCATACTTGATAAATCACAACCAAACCTTTTAAAACACTCTATGGCCAAAAAGAAAAATCCGGTAACAACATACAGCACCGTTTTTAGTTTTCCTCCAATACGAGCTCCGATTGCAACACCTTTTTTTAAAGCAAGCATCCGAACAAAATTCATCGACATTTCTCTGTACAAAATCAACAAAAAAATCAACGGGGATAAATAACCAGAGAGCACAAAACAAAAGAAAGTTGTTAAATGCAACAACACATCAGCAAAAGGATCAAATAACTTTCCAAAATCACTCACTTGCCCCAATTTACGTGCAAAAAAACCATCCAGAAAATCTGTAAACTCAGCAAATATTAATAGTGGCACCATAATAAACACGGAAGCAGAGAGATCAAACCCGAACCATTCCGAAGAAAAGAAAATGACAAAAAAAACCGGTGCAAGCACTATACGTGCAAGTGTAAACTTATCAGCAATCCTCATAAGGACAGTATGAACATTAATTGCTCAAAGGTCAAGTATCACAAGTATTCCAAAACCCTCATTAAACTCAACTATTAGGGATAAGCTTTAAAATCTTGCACTACACTTATTGCTGATTCTACAGAACGAGATGGCATAATTGTAGATGAAATAGCAACAGCTTTTTCAACTAACGCTGAAGAGTCTGCAACACCTTGAAGCACAACTTTGTCATCATCAATCACTGCTTTTAGAAAACTGATATTCAATTTATGTTCAAAAATCAGAGCGTTCACAAGATGCTGAGCCTCTAGCAACTCATTAACCTTTTTTTTCCCTTGTTGCTCTGCCTCTGGAGTAATAATTTGCTGACACAACTCTACAATAATTTTTGAAGCAGATTCTTCGTCCAAGAGACCTGTATTCATAACTAAGTGGAAATGCTCAGGATCTTCGGAATCGAGATTAAAGAAACTTTTATGGAAACCCAGACGATTTGTATCACTTTCTGCTATACGCTGCTGAGCCTGTTTTTCGTCCCAGTTAAACTCTTTCATTAAACGCTCTCGACGAATCTGATCCTTTGCAACAAACCTTAAGGAAACCAAATTAGGCAAATCTTCCAGTATAATAAACGCACCACGACCAATAAGGATACAATCCTGATTTGCTGCTGCTTCTAAAACAGCAGTTTGCAAATAATCCAAGTATTCATCTCTATCCTTTGCCAAAGAAGCAAAAAAACCAGGCTTTCTTTCGTCATATTTTTTTAACTTTTCTGCAGGAAAACCTAAATCAACAATTCTTTTCTCTATCGTTTGTCTATTTATAAATACATAGCCTGTTTTTTTTGCCACAGCCGCAGCTATCTCATCACCCAAAGCAGCAACCTGTCTTGAAATTGCAATAACAGCCATAATTCCTCCTACTTGAGTTTTTTTAACAAAACTACGATTATAAGAATAATCCGATTTTTTTATATTGTCAAAGGGTTTGTTTATATGAAAGAAAATCTTGAATGGAAAGAAAAGTCCTCTAAAGAATTACTACAAACAAAAGTTTTATCCGTTACAGAACGTACTAGTACTTCACCAGAAGGAAGCGAGGGCAAATACATTGTACTAGACGCTCCTGATTGGGTAATTGTTATTCCCAGATTATTAAATCCATCAAGATTCTTGATGGTAAAACAATGGAGACATGGTTCTAAATCCTTAAGCACAGAATTTCCTGGTGGTGTAATAGACGTTGGCGAAAAACCAGAGCAAGCTGCACACAGAGAACTACTAGAAGAAACAGGGCATAAAGCAAATAAACTCACTCATCTAGGCAGCTTTAGTCCAAATCCTGCAATAATGTCAAATAAGGTTCATTGTTTTTTAGCAGAAGAATTAACCTCTTTTGGCACACAAGACCTTGACCCAGATGAGTATGTGGAATATTTTGTCATGGAAGAAGAAACTGTATTTCAAAATATGGGAAGTTCAGATTTTCCACACGGGCTTATGGTTGCTGCACTTGAACTTTACAGACAATATCAAATTTCTTAAAAAAAACAGGGCTTCGTTCTGAACAAAACCCTGTTTCTAAAGTCAGATAAAATTTTTCGACAACAAAACTATTTTTCGATAATTCCTTGATTAGCAGAAGGAGTGTAACTTCCAGAAGGATTGTATGTACCTTCTCGAAGTTCACCATGTATACTTGGTATCTCGATACGCATACCAGGATGAATCAAATCCGGGTTATTTGGATCTTCCATATTTGACTTATTTGCTTGATACAAATTTTCCCAAAGCAGAGGGTTGCCATACACATATGAGCGACCAGAAATATTCCAGTAACAATCTTTTGTTTCTGCCCAAGGTCGAACGACATAATACTTAGGCAAAGGAACTAATTCTTTTACCTCTGAAAGTGCAAGCAATGCTGCTTGAGCAAAGGCATATGCCTGAACATAATCCTCTGATTCAAAAGCAGCTTGGGCATCCTCTACAGCTTGAACACCTGCCGAATATGCCATTGGATAGTTTACATCAGCTTTTATACCTCTTGCCCAAGTAAGTCTATTTCTTGCCACCCTAATCTGAGTATCAGCATCTGCACGAGCTAACATCATTTCAATATATGCCCTAGACAACTCTGCATTTTCTTCTGCCTTTGCTGTATATTCAACAGCTAAATCGTATTCTCCCTCTTCGAAGGCTTCTTCTGCCTTTGCTGTATAAGAATTGGCCAATCGTTGATATTCATTATCGACATAACTTGCTGCAAATAAAATTGAACCTATAAGCAAAGTAAAAACGACAAATACTATCCTTTTCATTTTTCAACCTCCTGTAACGGAGCGATTTCGTCAGCTTCAGCAGCAAAAACCGCAGTTGTATCTACCTTTTGTTTTGCCCTTGCTATTGCTTCTTCTGCAGCAGCTCTTTTTTCAAGAACACGTTTGTATACTTCATCAAATAGCTCATTTGCTTTTTGGAAACCAAAATACGCAGTTTCGTAATTTTTTTCTACATAAGCTGCATCTGCACCACTAAGCACTAAAGCCGCAGCAGAGTAACCTTCCTTATCACCCTTATTTGATTTTATTGAATCAGCCTTTTCTTTACTCTCATATGCTAATCCTCGAACAGAATCTGCCCTTCCTTTAAATCCAGCTAACAAAAGGGATTCGTAAGCTTTACAAGCTGAATCAGCTTCTGATTTTGCAGAAGATCCAGAACCTTCCACAAAAAGCAAATCCTTTGCCTTAACCACAGAAGCATCACCCTGAGCTAATGTAGATTCGTCTATTTTTGTAAAATCATTTTCTTCAATCGAAGAACGCATTTTTGTTGCAGTTGCCAATCGTTCCATAGCCTGATATCGTAACTGAATATCTGCCAGTTCTTTGCTTCTATCCATTGCCGAGTCAGAAGCGATTGCCTGCTTTATGGCTTCGTATTCTGTTTCTAATTTCTCAAACTCTTCTGTAAATAATGTTGCAGCACCAGACAAAACAGCTGCCTCTCTTGCTAATGCAACCGCCTCAAGAGAAGACTTATTGATTCCCTCAGTTACACCTTCAATTACAGGCTCTACATTATCAACAGGAACTTCTATTACATCAGTAGGTTCAACTGGTTCAATAACCTCTTCTTCTGGAGTAGAACTACAACCAAAAAACATCATCGTAGCAAAAATTACTACAAATAACAAAAACAAAAAAAACTTTCTTTGCATTTAAAGCCCCCTGAGCTAACTTTCTTCCACAAATACAATACAACAGAATTTTATTTCATACAATGTTTTTATGTCGATTTTAATCAAAAAAAAGTTTTTTTTTGATTAAAACCAGAACATTTTGAAATATCTCATGCTATAATATTATCGTAAGCATATTTTTGAACAGGAGAAAAAAATGGCAGAAGATTTTAGTTTTCAAATTACACAAAATTTCGGCATTCTTTCTCAAGGAAAAGGCGGCTGGAATATGGAGCTCAACATGGTTTCTTGGGGCGGTAGAGATCCAAAATACGATATTCGTAGCTGGTCTCCAGACCACAAAAAAATGGGCAAAGGGATTACTTTGACAAAAGAAGAACTTCAAAGCCTTAAACAGCTACTTGAGTCTATAGCATAAAAAAAGACCGACAGATTTCTGTCGGTCTTTGCATTCTGTAAAGATATTTAACTTTACGGATTAACAGTAGCTTTGTATACTGGAGTTAATTTCCCGTCCTGAGAAACAATTTCCATCATTACAGCAGATTTTACAGGATTACGCTTTGAATCAAATGTAAGATTTCCTGTAACATATGAACCGTTTGTGTTCATAAGTGCAGTTTTTAGAGTTGTTGAATCCTCAGCTCCAGAAGCCGTCATCGCATCTTTTAACAAATAAACACAATCATAACCAAGTGCTGCAAATGAAACTGGAGTTGAACCATACTTTGCCTTGTAATTTGCAACAAAGCTTACAACCTTTGCGTCTGTTGAATCAGATGCATAATGATTTGAATAAAATCCGTTAAGAACTTCTTCTCCTGCATTATCGATAATTCCATCCCAACCATCTGCACCAACAATAGGAGTATTAATTCCCTGTGCTCTTAACTGCTTTGCAATCAAAGCAACTGTTGAGTAATAATCTGGCAAATATACAACATCAGGATTGGCATTTTTTATCTTTGTAAGCTGAGCGTTAAAATCCTTATCTCCTGTGCTATAAGATTCTTCTGCAACAAGTGTGCCTCCAGCTGCTTCAAAAGCAACTTTAAAGTTTTCGTACAAACCTACAGAATAATCGTTACCAATGTCATACAAAACAGCAGCTCGCTTTGAACCCAAGTTTTCAGCAGAAAATTTTCCGCCTACTGTTCCTTGGAAAGGATCAATAAAGCAAGCACGGAATACATAATCTCCTGCATCAGTAATATCAGCTTGTGTTGCAGCAGGTGCTAACAATAAAACCTTCTGAGCCTGTGCCAGAGAAGAAATAGCAGCTGTACAACCTGATGTTAATGACCCAATGATAACATCACACTTATCTTTAGTAACAAGCTTTTTGTATGCGTTAACAGACTTTTCAGGATTTCCTTCATCGTCTTCGCCAACAAGAACAATTTGCTTGCCATTTACACCACCGGCAGCATTAATCTCGCTAATAGCAAGCTCAATACCATTACGGCATTCTGTACCGTAAACCGCTACATCGCCAGACAAAGGAAATATACCACCAATTTTAATTGTGTTTGAATCTTCCTTTGAACAACTAACGAACATTCCAAAACAGATAAATGCTACTACAGCAACTAAAACAATTTTAGCAATCCGTTTCATTTTAACCTCCAAAAAATATTCATTGACATTTTAATAAAACTTAAGAAGTTTGTCTATTACTTAAGTAAAATAATGTAAAAAAACCGCCCTGTTTAAAGGGCGGCTATTTCTCGGCAAAATTAGATAGATTTACCGTTCTTTATTGCCGCTTTGCAATACTTACAAATCTTAGCTTTCTGTCCGTCAATTTCCTGTTCGTACAGAACCTTAATTCCATCTTTTTTGCAACGAGCACATACGCCACGTCCATGAGCTGGCATACTTGAAATACCTTTTCCACGATGTGATTTAGACATCTTCACTCCTATGCAGGAATACCTGCGGCATTATTCCGAAGCCTTTTCAGCAGAATCATCAACCTTTGTCTTAGAAGTTGCCTTCTTAGCAGGTGTTTTTTTTGTAGATGAATCCTTTTTAGACGAAGGCTTTGCGTCTTTTTTACCAGACTTACCCGCATCTTCCAAACTATAATCAACCAATTCAAGGATTACCATATCAGCTACATCGCCTTGACGGAAACCCAATTTTAGAATACGTGTATATCCACCTGGACGATCCTTCATACGAGGACCAATATCTGTAAACAATTTTGCCAATACTGTTTCGTCCTGAATATACCTAGCAGCCTGTCGTCGGTTGTGAACACTGTCAACTTTACTGCGAGTAATCAATTTTTCCGCAGCTCTTCTTACTTCTAATGCCTTAGCCTTTGTAGTGGTAATACGCTCATAGCGAAAAAGCGATGTTACCATATTCCGCGACATAGCACGTCGATGTGCTGTTCTTCGCGAAAGAGGGTTAAATCCATTCTTATGATTCATCAGATTCTTCCTTCTTCTTTGATAATTTTACAGCATCCTTTAGGTGGCTGTAATCAGTCATTCCAAGATTT
Organism: Spirochaetaceae bacterium; assembly: GCA_017622235.1. Classification (GTDB taxonomy): domain Bacteria; phylum Spirochaetota; class Spirochaetia; order Treponematales; family Treponemataceae; genus Treponema_F. Next base: position 6,468 of record JAGARN010000011.1, read on the forward strand.
AAGTTCCACTCTAAAAGCTTCTCTTTAATCTCTGTCAAACTCTTTTTTCCAAAGTTTCTTGTTTTGGCAATGTCGTCTTCTGTCTTTCTTGTCAACTCACCAATTGTACGAATATTTGCATTCTTAAGACAGTTTGAAGAACGAACAGAAAGTTCAAGCTCATCAACAGGTGTGTTTAACAACTGTCGAATTCGTTCGTCACCTTCATCGAGTTCATCATCGTGACCCATATCTGCATCGTTAAAGTTGATGAAAGGATGAAAATAATCCTTAGCAATTTTTGCAGCTTCCGCTAATGCATCAGCTGGTGAAATTGTTCCGTCAGTCCAAACTTCAAGAATAAGTTTGTCATAATCATTTCTCTCGCCTACACGGCAAGGCTCAATGGTATACTTAACCTTTGGAACAGGCGTAAAAATTGCATCCATAGGAATTGTGCTTACTACTTCGATATATTGCTCATTTGCTTCAGCTGGGACATAACCTCTGCCTAAATCAACTTGAATCTCAAAGTCTAAATGAGCACCCTCCATCATTGTAAACACAGTAACATCTTTTGAAAGAATATCGAGACCATCGCTTACAAAATCTTCACTCTTTACTGTACCTGGTCCTTTAAACTCAAACAAGAAAGTTTTATGCTCAGCATCCTCGTCATCACCAGATAACTTAAGTCTAATTTGCTTAAGACTATTTAAAACCTCCAAAGTATCTTCTGCAATATTTGGAATTGTTTCAAAGTCGCTGGAAATAACATGAGGTACATTATCCGCATCATAGGATGTTATACGGATAGCAGTAATGGCGTATCCCTGTATGGATGAAAGCAATACCCTGCGCAGAGTGTTACCAACTGTTGTTCCGAATCCTGGCTCAAATGGATAAGCAGTAAACTTTCCATAATCGAGATTAGAATCCAACTGTTCAAATTTAAACTCTTTCGGCTTCTTAAAACCCTTAAGCAGATTTTTGCGGGCCATGGGAACTCCTCTTACTTAGAATACAACTCAACCACGAGTTGCTCTTTAACATCCTGAAGATCGGTTACTTCTTCACGGCGTGGATAAACATTGAATATTCCCTTCATAGCATCAGCATCTACAGTTATCCAAGGCATAACACCTGACTTTGAAACCTCACTGAGAGAATCCAAAATAACAGTAAGCTTTTTGCTACCTTCCTTTACTTCAACAACATCTCCAGGTTTTAACTCATAACTTGGTATATTCACAGGCTTTCCATTTACGAGGAAATGTCTATGAGAAACAAGCTGCCTTGCCTGAGTACGACTCATAGCAAAATGCATCCTGAACACAACATTGTCCAATCGGCTTTCAAGCAATCGAACTAAGTTTTCACCAGTTACACCACCCATACGCTGGGCTTTTTCAAACGTTAAATGGAATTGTTTTTCCAACATTCCATAAATACGCTTAATTTTCTGCTTTTCACGAAGCTGGAGACCATATTCACTTCTTTTTCCAGCACGAGCCTTTGGATCTTTACCAGGTGCACCACGTTTTTTGTTAAGAGGGCATTTGTCGCTCTTACAGCGCTCACCTTTAAGGCACAGCTTCTTCTGTTCTGTTCTACAAAGTCTACAAACAGGACCTGTATATCTAGCCATTCTTCCAGTTCTCCTTGATTACATACGACGTGTTTTTCGAGGTCGGCATCCATTGTGTGGAATAGGGGTAACATCTGAAATTGATTTTACCTTCAACCCCAATGCACCGAGAGAACGCACAGCAGACTCACGGCCAACGCCAGGACCTTTAACAAAAACATGAACTTCTCTTAAACCATAACTAGCTGCTTTTTGGACAGCGGTTTCTGCTACAGACTGAGCTGCAAAAGGTGTAGATTTCTTTGCACCACGGAAACCTAGTCCGCCAGAAGATGCCCAAGACAAAGCATTACCCTTCAAATCAGTAATAGTTACGATTGTATTGTTGAACGTCGCCTGAATATACACATTTCCTTCGTAAACGCTCTTTTTTTCCTTACGCTTCTTTGTGTTTTTTGCACTTGCCACGTTAGCTTACCTCCATCTTACTTCTTCTTGCCTGCAACGGTCTTTTTCTTACCCTTGCGTGTGCGAGCATTCGTACGAGTTCTCTGACCACGAACAGGCAAACCTTTTCTGTGACGAAGACCACGATAGCAACCAATATCCATAAGCCGCTTGATATTCAAACCGATTTCTGAGCGAAGTCGACCTTCAACTTTGTACTCATTATCGATAACCGATCTCAATAAAGACAATTCTTCTTGAGATAAATCATTAATCAGAACATCAGGATTAATTTTGGTCTTCTTGCAAATTTCATTTGCAGAAGATCGTCCAATTCCATAAATATATGTCAATGCAATATTGACATGTTTGTTAGGGAGGTCAACTCCCGCAATTCGAGCCATCTGTTACTCCTCAGCCCTGTCTCTGCTTATGCTTTGGGTTTGAACAAATGATACGGACAACACCGAATCGCTTGATAACCTTGCATTTGTCACAAATGGGCTTTACACTGGTTCGTACCTTCATATAAATCCCCCTTGGGTAAACAGTTTAATCGCAACCTGAATTTTCTGTATCAAACATTCAATCCAAGTTCAGCGATTATAACATAATCCCAAATCTTATTCTACAGATTCTACACAAAATCTACAGATTTCGTGAACGAATTCTACCTTTCTTGACCAAACCATCATGATGGTGCATTTTTAGTAATGCTTCAATCTGACTCATTGTATCAAGATCCACACCAACCAAAATCAAAAGTGAAGTACCTCCCATCAACATTGAAATTGACTGAGGAAAACCAAAAAGATTTTGGATAACCGTTGGCAAGACAGCAATTACTGCAAGATATAAAGAACCGGGCAGCACAAGCCGATTCAAAACCTTTTGCATATATTCTTCTGTCTTATCCGTTCTGATTCCAGGAATCGAGCCGCCGTTTTCCCGGATACTCTTTGCAATTTCTGTGGGGTTCAGTGTTACCTGTGTATAGAAATACGCAAAGAATACAATCAAAACTACAAGTAATATGTTATACCACAAACCAGATGGTGTTAAGAACGCAGACAACCTATTAAGCCATCTTACATTCGGACCAAGATATGTGGCAAACTGGAGCGGAAATTGTAAAAACGATGAAGCAAAAATTACGGGAATGACTCCAGATGGATTGATTTTGAATGGAATATAGGAACTCTGACCACCATACATTTTGCGTCCAACAACACGTTTAGCATAATGTACAGGTATCTTTCGCTGACCTTGCTGTTCGTAAACAACAAGTGCAACAATTCCAACAAACATAACAATAACAACGATAACAGAAACAAAGTTTATGTCCCCGTTCTTCACCATGCGTCCAAGTTCCCAAATTGCAGATGGAAGACGTGCTACAATACCGGCAAAAATCAGCATAGAAATACCGTTACCAATACCACGAGAAGTAATCTGCTCACCTAGCCATATTGTAACCATAGTGCCTGTCGTAACAGTAAGCATTGCAAGCAATCTAAAACCAAGTTGGCTTTCCAACACAATAGCGTTGGGAATACTTGCTGCATAAACTGTTACTGCCAAAGATTGAATCAAACACACAAACACGGTTCCAATACGTGTCCAAGCCTGCACTTTCTTTTGACCACCATCATCTTGAGCTATACGCTTTAGAGATGGAAAAATAATCAAAGCAAGTTGCAATATAATCTGCGTTGAGATATAAGGCATAACACCCAACATAAACACAGAAAAATTGGAAAACGCACCACCAGCAAAAAAGTCCATATAATCGACAAAAGCATTACCTCTTGTCATCGTGTCAAAATATGCTGTCAAAGCCTGTGGATTAATACCAGGAATTGTCAACACACTACCTAAACGGAATACAACTAGAACTCCAAAAGTAAAAAGCAATCTTTCTCTAAGCTCTTTTACTTTAAACATATTTACAATAGGATTGTTTGCCATGTCGTTCTTTGCTCCGTTTATTCGTTGGTAACAGTCACTGTTCCACCAGCTTTCTCAATCTTCTCTTTTGCAGAAGCTGAAACTTTATCCACATTTACTGTAAGTTTCTTAGAAAAATCGCCATTCCCAAGAACTTTTATAAGTCCAGCAGATTTTTTTATCAGTCCCTTCAAAATCAAAGAAGCTTTGTCTACAGTTTCACCGTCTGTATACCTTGCATCTAAATCGCAAAGATTTACAATGTCATATTCCTTACGGAAAGGATAATTTGAAAAACCACGACGAGCAATACGTCTATACAAGGGCATCTGTCCACCCTCAAATCCAATATATACCTTACCGCCAGAACGAGCCTGCTGACCTTTATTACCACGACCAGATGTGGTTCCAAGACCAGAGGAAGAACCACGACCAACTCTTCGCTTCTTCTTATTTGCACCAACAGGTGCATTTAAATTAAATTCTGACATTAGTTCATCTCCTCAACTTTTACAAGATGCGAAACAGATGCAACCATACCAAGAATAGCGGGATTTGCTTCCTGTTCAACAACGGAATTGATTTTCCTAAGACCTAAACTGCGAACAGTAGCACGCTTTGCTGGCTTCTGTCCAATAGTACTGCGAACAAGCGTAATCCTTATTTTTTTTGTCTTAGCCTTTGCCATGATTACCCCCACAAATCCTTCAGAGATTTACCTCTGTTCTTTGCTATAGTACGGGCATCCATAAGGTTGCAAACAGCATCAAAAGTAGCACGAACCACATTTACAGAAGTGTTTGAGCCAAGAGACTTAGCAAGAACATCTGTTGCTCCTGCGGCTTCTAGCACTGCTCTAACTGGTCCACCTGCAATAATACCTGTACCAGAACAAGCAGGCTTAAGCAAAACAGAAGAACTCTTATAATTACCAATAATATCATGAGGAATCGTACCGTTCTTTATTGGCACATTCACCAAATTACGCTTGGCCTTATCTATGCTCTTTCTAATTGCTTCTGTAACATCATTTGCCTTTCCGAATCCAAATCCGACTCTGCCTTTCTGGTCTCCCACAACAGTCAGTGCCGAGAATGAAAACCTGCGACCACCTTTAACAACCTTTGCTGTACGGTTAAGCTTGATAAGCTTTTCCACAAATTCCTTAGGCTGTTCTCTATCAAAATTCTTCTGGTGTTCCATAGACTCTCCTAGAACTCAACCCCGGCCTTGCGGGTACCGTCAGCGAGGGCTTTTACTACACCGTGATACAAATAGCCATTGCGATCAAACACCACGGTCTTAATTTTTTTTGCAACAAGACGCTTTCCCATTGCTTCTCCAAGTTTTTCAGCCCCCTCTTTGTTCGGCTTAAGGGAAGCAAATTCTTTTTCCAGTGTGGAAATAGAAACCAATGTCTTTCCCTCTGTGTCATCAATAGCTTGCATATACAAATTACAATTACTACGTGTAACTGTCAGACGGGGACGCTCAGCTGTACCAGAAATCCGTTTACGAATGTGAACCTTTCTCTTGAGCCGCTTTCTGTCTTTATCATTAAGTTTTCTCAACATATCGCTCTTCCCTTATTTAACGCCGGACTTACCGACCTTTCTTCTGATGGTTTCTGTTTCGTAACGAATTCCCTTCCCTTTGTAAGGCTCAGGTTTACGTAACTTGCGGAGCTGTGCACTGAATTCGCCAACAGCCTGTTTGTCAATTCCTGACACCGTAATTTTACTCTGCCCATCAGCTACTACAGTCAAACCTTCTGGAATTATAGCAATAAAATCCGTTGAATAACCTAAGTTCATAACTAGTTTATCTCCGTTGACTTCTGCCCTAAAACCAACACCGTTGATTATCAAAGTTTTTGAAAAACCATCTGTTACACCCACAACCATATTGTAGATAAGGTTGCGATAAAGACCTTGAGAAGCATTAGCAGCCTTTGAACCGTCGACAGGAGAAACCAAAACAGCACCGTCCTTTACTTCAACAACAACATTGGACGTATAATGCTGAGATAACTTTCCCTTTGGTCCTGAAACTTCAACCAATGCAGGCTGAACATTGACTGTAACACCGGCTGGGATTGTTACAGGAATTTTACCAATTCGTGACATATTTACTCCCCTACCAGATTGTACAAATCAATTCACCGCCCACCATCTTTTCAGCAGCCTTTTTACCGGTTGTAACACCGTGGCTAGTGGACACAATTACTGTACCGTATCCGTTATGAACACGGGGCAGATCCTTATAACCAGAGTACACACGGCGACCTGGTGTAGAAACCTTTTTCAGTCCATGAATAACAGACTGGTTCGCTTCGTCGTACTTCAAAAAAATGCGAATACAATTAAGCCCATCCTGATTGACCTTTTTAAAGTTCTTAATATATCCTTCGGTCTTCAGAATTTTCACGATTTCCAACTTGAGTTTGGAGGCAGGAACATCTACCTTTTCGTGGCGGGCCATTGCCGCATTCCTAACCTTTGTCAGCATATCTGCAATGGGGTCTGAAACGCTCATTCTATTCTCCTACCTCTACCAGCTGGATTTTGTGACACCTGGCAACAGGCCTTCACTTGCTAACTTACGGAAACAAAGACGACACATCTTAAACTTCCGAAGATATCCACGAGGGCGACCACAAATTTGACAGCGATTATATTGTCTAGTGCTGTACTTCTGTGGACGCTCTGCCTTAATAATCATAGATTTTTTGGCCATGAATTCCTCACTTACTTCCTAAAGGGCATTCCAAACTTGGCAAGCAAAGCACGAGCATCGCTGTCAGTATTAGCACTTGTAACGATTGCAATATTCAACCCAGAAACTCTTTCGATTTTATCAAAATCAATCTCAGGAAAAATAATTTGCTCCGTAACACCAAGAGAGAAATTACCGTGTCCATCAAATCCTGAAGATTTAATCCCACGGAAATCCTTAACACGAGGAAGTGCAACATTAATTAATCTGTCCAGAAATTCGTACATCTGGGCACCACGCAATGTTACCATCACTCCTACTTCATTGCCCTGGCGCAGTTTGAAGTTCGCAATACTCTTCTTAGCCTTTGTTTTCACAGCCTTCTGACCGGTTATAGCCGTAATGTCAGTTACTGCGGCATCAAGGAGTTTCTTATTAGAGAGAGCTTCACCCACGCCCATGCTGACTACAATTTTTTTAATTTCTGGAATCTGCATGACGGACTTATAACCGAGCTCCTTAAAAAGCTCTGGGGCGATAGTGTCCTTATAGACTTTCTTAAGCCGGGGTACATAATTACTCATTATAGTGTGTCTCCACATTTACGGCAAACACGAATTTTTTTGTCGCCGTCGAGTTTATATCCAATTCTAGTAGGACCGCATTTTTTACATACAATCGCTACATTAGAAATATGAAGCGGTGCTTCTATCTCAGCAATACCGCCGTGATCTTGAGCATTTCGCTTTTTTATTGCTTTTTTGACAATGTTACAACCAGAAACAATAACTCTATCTTTGTCTCTGACCACACGCACAACATTACCACGCTTTCCTTTGTCTTTACCAGCAATAATCTCTACCATGTCGTCCTTACGGATTTTGAACTTCTTTTCCATAGTATTCAATTCTCCTTACAGAACTTCTGGTGCCAATGACACAATCTTCATGTAATCCATGTCACGAAGTTCTCGTGCCACGGGACCAAATACACGCTTACCTTTTGGATTCTTATTTGCATCGATGATAACACAAGCGTTGTCATCAAAACGAATATAAGTACCATCAGGTCGGCGATATTCTTTTGAGATGCGAACAATAACCGCCTTCTCAATAGATCCCTTTTTGATAGAAGATGTGGGGATTGCATCCTTTACAGCAACCACAATCACATCACCAATACTTGCATAACGGCGATGAGAACCACCAATAACCTTAATACACTGAACAACTTTAGCACCGGAGTTGTCCGCAACGTTCAAATTTGATTGCATCTGAATCATTTCGTCATCTCCTCAATTATCTAGCCCGTTCAATGATTTCGGCAAGACGCCAGCATTTTTCTTTGCTAAGCGGGCGGCATTCTACGATGCGAACTTTATCACCAATACGAGCGTCGTTCAACTCATCATGTGCCTTACATTTCTTGACACGGGTTACGTACTTCTTATAAAGCCGATGCAACTTCTTTGTTGTTACAGAAACAACAATCGTCTTGTCCATCTTATCACTGGTAACAATACCAACAAATGAACGCTTTGCAGCTTTATTAGTCTGAACAACCTGTTCTTCCACGGGTCAGCTCCTACTTATCCTGTCCAGCCAGTTCTTTCTGGCGGATCAACGTATTAATACGAGCGATTTCTCTTCGCATTATACGCTTCTGCATGGGATTATCTACATGGCCGATAATCATTTGAAATCGAAAATCCATGTACTTCTTCTTTAACTCGTTCCGTTTTACAATTAACTCGGAATACGACAGTTCTTTTTCTTTTTTAGCCATCAGTTACTCCTTAGTCCCCTGTAGGACGAAACGCTATTTTCGTCTTGATAGGCAATTTACTACCAGCAAGATGCATAGCCTGCTCTGCCAATGCCAAATCAACTCCACCAATCTCAAACAGAATCTGACCTGGCTTAATTACTGCCGCCCAGAATTCAGGTGCACCCTTACCCTTACCCATACGAGTTTCGGCGGGTTTCTTTGAAATAGGCTTATCTGGGAATACACGAATCCAGACCTGCCCTTTACGGTTGATTTTACGATTCAACGCAACACGGGCAGCCTCAATATGACGAGCAGATAACCAAATAGGCTCCATAGCAACTAAAGCAATATCACCAAAATCAATGGTATTGCCTCTTGTAGCATTGCCTTTAATTCTGCTACGTTGCACCTTACGGTGCATAACTCTCTTCGGTGCAAGTGCCATCACTAACTCCTTGAGGCCTTTGTGCCACGGTCAGAGCGGGAAGCTCGTTCCGTACGCTCAGAACGATCACGTCTAGGCTTCTTTACAAGTTGACCAGCGTCTTCATTCTGCTCATGGCCGTACATCATTCCATTGTAAACCCACACCTTAACACCAATCTTACCGAAAGTGGTATGAGCTTCCGCAAAGCCATAATCAATGTCAGCTCGCAATGTGTGTAGAGGAACACGTCCTTCTTTGTGTTCTTCTGTTCTAGACATTTCTGCACCACCAAGGCGACCACTAATGCGAATTTTCACACCCTGTGACCCAGCCTTCATTGCGTTTCCAGCAGCCTGCTTCAAAGCCTTACGGAATGAACCACGGTTTGACAACTGCCTTGCGACATTCTGTGCAATGAGAGAAGCATTCACTTCGGCTCTTTTAATCTCTTTAATCTTTATTTGAACCTTTTTTGTTAAATGCTTTTGAATCTCTACACCGATTTTTTCGATGTTTGCACCCTTAACTCCAATAATCACACCGGGGCGGGCTGTATGAATCATAATTGTTACCCGCTGCGGATGACGAACAATCTCGATTTCGGCTATGTCAGCATTCTTACATTCTGGAAGATTATCAATCATTTTCCTGATTTTCAAATCTTCAAGAACTAGGTCTGCATACTCACGTGAATCTGCATACCAGCGAGACTGCCAAGTTTTATTTACACCAAGCCGTAATCCGATAGGATTAACTTTCTGTCCCATCTTATTCCCCCGCCTTTTCATCAACTACGACGGTAATATGACACATGCGCTTCAGAAGCATATCAGCACGACCGCGGGCACGAAACCACACACGCTTCAGACGCGGACCTTCGTCAATACGAATTTCCTTCACATATAACATATCTTCATCAAGTTTTTTGTTTGCATACAGTGCATTAGCAACAGCAGACTTCATAGTCTTTTGAATCAGCACAGCACCTTTCTGTGGCATATTCTCAAGAATAGCCATAGCCTCAGAACAGGTTTTCATCTTTACCACATTTGCCACTGGGCGAACCTTTGTGGGTGATGCGATAAGGAATTTAGAAACGGCTCTATATCCAGTTTTTTCAGCCATCATATCCACCTACTTTCCAGCCTTCTTGTCAGAACCGGCATGTCCGCGGAAAACCCGGGTAGGAGCGAACTCGCCCAGCTTATGACCAACCAAGTTCTCTGTAATATAAACAGGAACCCAGGACTTTCCATTATAAACAGAAATCGTATTATCTACCATTTCTGGAATAATTGTAGAGCATCGCGAATACGTTTTTATTACTTTACGATCCGCAGCCTTGTTCATCTCAAGAACCTTTTTGTACAAGCTCTTCTCTATAAAAGGACCTTTTTTAACAGATCTTGACACGGTTATCTCCTATCCTGCTACTTCTTCTTCCGGCGTGAAACAATAAAATTGTTTGACACCTTCCGCTTGTTGCGGGTTTTGTATCCACGGCAAGGCTGCCCCCAAGGAGTAACAGGGTTACGTCCCTTTCCAGCACCTTCACCACCACCAAGGGGATGATCAACAGGGTTCATAGCCATACCACGAACAGTAGGTCTAACACCACGCCATCTGCTACGACCAGCTTTACCAAGTCTGGTATTCATGCGGTCTTCATTTCCCACAACACCAACTGTTGCATAGCACTTTCCATGAACACGGCGCATTTCGCTAGAAGGCAAGCGAATCGTTACATATTCGCCGTCCTTTGCAGCAACAAGTGCACTTGCACCAGCTGAACGAACCAACTGTCCGCCACGACCAAGTGTCAATTCAATGTTGTGAACAGTAAATCCAACAGGAATAGCCTCTAACGGAAGGGCGTTTCCCACAACAGGAGTTGCCATAGGACCAGACATAATTTTCTGTCCTACAGTCAAACCTTTTGGTGCAATAATATAACGCTTCTCTCCATCTGCGTAGAACACCAATGCCACATTAGCACTTCTGTTTGGATCATACTCTATTGTTTTAACCGTGCCGGGTATTCCATGCTTATCACGCTTAAAATCCACGTCACGATACCTGCGCTTATGACCGCCACCTTGATGCCGAACTGAAATTCGTCCTTTCGCACCACGACCGCCTTGCGCTTTACGACCATGTGTCAAGCTTTTTTCGGGCTTGTCAGTCGTTATCTCGTCTTTCCGCAAGTCTACACGAGTTCTAGTACCTGCGGTTATCGGCTTATATACTTTAAGAGCCATAGTTATTGGTTCCCCTTAACTAACATCTAGGTATGAAAGCTAAACGCCTTCAAAAACCTTGATAGTCTCACCAGGTGCCAGCTTGACAACTGCTTTTTTCCAGCTGGAAGTTTTTCCTGTTCGATAACGAACTCGTTTTTCTTTTCCACCTACATTGACTACAGTACATCCAACAACCTTTACATTAAAAAGCTTTCTTACAGCTTCTTTAATCTGAATCTTATCAGCTGATGGACTTACCTTAAACACATACTTTCCTTCGTCTCGCAACTGAGTTGCTTTTTCAGACAGCACAGGCTCGATAAGGATATCTTCATATGCCATCATTCAGCGTCCTCCTTGTTGTAAAATCCAGAAAGATTCTTTGCTGCTGATTCCAACATGATAATTTTCTTTCCGTAAAATAAATCATGTGCTCTCAATCTGTTGTATGACAGGAACGAAACAGCAGGAATATTGCGAGCAGCCTGCTTGATTTTTGCATCATCGTCTTTTAAAACTATAACTGTGCGACCATCAGCAGGAAAGTTTTTAAGAACTGCTACTAAATCCTTTGTTTTTCCACTTTCAATAGTAAAATCCTCTACAACAGTAAGCCTGTCATTCTGTGCCTTTAAGCTAAGAATAGACTTCATTGCCAAACGCTTAACCTTTTTAGGTAAAACATAGCTAAAATCTCTTGGCTTAGGACCAAAAATAACACCACCGCCTCTGCACAATGGAGATTTTTTATCACCACGACGAGCACGACCGGTTCCCTTCTGCTTATAGGGTTTAGCGTTGCTACCATGCACTTCAGAACGATCCTTTGTGCAAGCTGTACCAACACGCTTGTTTGCTAACTCATTATTGATGGCGTAATAGATAACATCTTCATTGACCGGAAGGCCAAACACCTTATCATCAAGATTAATTGTCCTTAGCTCTTTGCCATCGACTGAATAGACTTTCTTTTCCATCGTCTTCCTCTGCCGTTATTTCTTTACCGCGGACTTGATGATCAGCGTACAGTCTTTATTCCCGGGTACAGACCCACGAACCATCACTACCTTTAACTCAGGGTCAACTTTTACAACTTTGAGATTCTGAACAGTCACACGTTCACACCCCATATGACCAGGCATCTTTACATTTTTAAAGCTGCGACCAGGAGACGTACACTGTCCAGTTGAACCTGGTTCACGATGAAATTTTGAACCATGAGTTGCACGTCCACCATGGAAACCCCATCTCTTAACTACACCCTGAAAACCCTTACCTTTTGAGGTAGCGGTAACATCCACATATCTGGTGCCTTCAAATAACTCAACACCAATTTCATCACCCACAGCAGCTTCGCCACTAAAGTCACGAAATTCCTTAAGATGCCGCTTAGGAGTGATTCCTTCTGGAAACTGACCAGCATATGGCTTTGAAACCTGCTTGCTCTTTAAATCTCCAAGACCAAGAACAACAGCATCATAACCAGCCGTTTCCTTTGTTTTGCGAGCAACAACCACATTAGGGTCAACGCGGATCACAGTAACCGGCGTCAGGTTACCGTCTTCGTCGAACACCTGGGTCATCCCCACTTTTGTTGCAATCAGACCTTTCATTCTGATATTCTCCTTAAAACTGAAAGATTAAATCTTTCATTAATAGCCGCCATTCCCTGATCCGGGGAACCGTACTTTTTCTTTGCAGTATCAAAACTACTGCTTAATCTCTACATCAACACCAGCCGGCAGTTCCAGTTTCATCAACGAATCCATTACATCCGCTGAAGGCTCAATAATATCAATAAGCCTTTTATGTGTACGCATTTCAAACTGTTCCCGTGATTTTTTGTTTACATGGGGCGAACGCAACACAGTCATCTTATTGATTCTCGTTGGCAGCGGGATAGGTCCTGAAACCTTTGCCCCTGCCTGCTGAACAGTCTGCACGATGGCTTTAGCACTCTGATCGATTAAGGCAACATCAAATGCACGCAGCCTAACTCGAATCCTATCTGTAGCCATTATTCCTCCTGGGAAAGATAGGTGCTGACCGAACAACTCAGACAGCACCTACTTCAAACAAATTACTGTGTAATCTCTGTTACCTGACCAGAAGCGATTGTACGTCCACCTTCACGAATAGCGAACTTCAACCCCTTGTCCATAGCAACAGGGTGAATCAATTCACCGATAATCTCGGTATTGTCACCTGGCTTAACCATGTCAACACCATCAGGCAAAGTAATTGTACCTGTAATGTCTGTTGTTCTAAAATAGAACTGTGGGCGATAACCACTAAAGAATGGGCTATGACGACCACCTTCTTCCTTTGACAATACGTAAATCTGTCCCTTAAACTTTGTGAAAGGTTTAATTGAACCTGGCTTAGCAAGAACCTGTCCACGTTCAACAGATTTTTTATCAATACCACGAAGCAACAAGCCTACGTTATCACCAGCTTCTCCCTGATCCAACAACTTGTTGAACATTTCGATACCTGTAATAACTGTTTTCTGTGTAGGTTTAATACCAACAATTTCAACTTCTTCGTTCAATTTGATGATACCACGTTCGATACGTCCTGTTACTACAGTACCACGACCAGAGATTGTAAATACATCTTCGATAGGCATCAAGAAAGGAAGATCTGCAGCACGATCTGGATCTTTGAAATAGCTATCCATCTCTGCCAACAACTCATCAATACAAGCTGTTGCATCAGCATTATCAGGCTCAGAAAGAGCTTTAAATGCTGAACCTTTAACAATAGGTGTATCCTCAGGGAAGCCATAAGAAACAAGTACATCACGCACTTCTTCTTCTACCAATTCCAAAAGCTCAGGATCGTCTACCAAGTCAACCTTATTCAAGAATACGATGATTCCAGGTACACCAACCTGACGAGCAAGCAGGATATGCTCACGAGTCTGAGGCATAACTGAATCAGGAGCAGAAACAACCAAAACTGCACCGTCCATCTGGGCAGCACCTGTAATCATGTTTTTGATGTAGTCTGCGTGACCAGGACAGTCAATATGTGCATAGTGGCGCTTATCTGACTGATACTCAAGGTGACGGGTATTAATTGTAATACCACGAGCCTTCTCTTCTGGGGCGTTATCAATTTCATCATACTTCAGAGCTTTGTCGCCAAATTTTTTTGCGCAGTGCTGAGTAATTGCCGCAGAAAGAGTTGTTTTACCATGGTCAACGTGACCAATGGTACCCACGTTCATGTGCGGTTTCGTTCTTTCGAACTTTTCCTTTGCCATGTAATCCTCCTATACCAGAATGCTCAGGTATATAAAAAATAAAATACTGTGCTATATTTAAAGAATACCCGTTTTTTATCGAGTACTCCTACACACTATGTAACAAAGGTTTGAAAATGGATATAAACAGCAGGTCAAAACACTTTATATGCTTTGGTAACTTATAAATACAAGCTACTTCGGCCGGAACCACCTATAACCATCAAACCTATGCCTGACGAACGGTTTGGTATCACGGAGCCTCTAAACGTAACACCGTTTTTAGAACCCAATGAAGGCAAACCAATGACACTATCAACGACAGTATCAACCAATCAAAGGGCTGCGAACTTCCTGGCTTAAAAAAACAAGCCTTTACGGTTTCGCCAGATGAAAAAAACATCTGCTTGACTCTCAAAGAACCCTTATGCGTTATTCCCAAAACGCATAGTACCTACAATTCAATACGAATAGCGGTTTTTATTTATACACTTTAAATAAAAAAAAAGCAAGTGGTAAACTTGCTTTTATTGAAGTAAACTAAAGAAATATGGCTACTTCTCAAGGAAGCAGCCAACAAAACTACCACCGATAATGAGCAAAAGCCTTGTTTGCTTCTGCCATTTTGTGAGTATCTTCTTTCTTCTTGTAAGCAGTTCCTGTATTGTTGTAAGCATCTAACAATTCATTTGCTAAACATTCGCCCATACCATGACCACTTTTTCCACGAGCTGCATTAATAATCCACCTCATGGCCAAAGCTTCACGGCGACTTTCACGAATCTCAATAGGAACCTGATATGTTGCACCACCAACACGGCGAGACTTAACCTCTACCACTGGCTTAACATTATCTAAAGCCTTCAAAAAAACCTCAAGGGGTTCTTTATCTGTCTTTGCTTTAAGTAAATCCATTGCTTCGTAGACAATGCGAACACAAGTCGCTTTTTTTCCATCAATCATCATACGAGTAACGAACTTAGAAACCACAGCACTGTTGTACTTTGAATCAGGGGCAACAGGACGGTTAACACTTTTATTTTTTCTTCCCATCTAATGCCTCCTTATGCCTTTGGTCTCTTTGCACCATATTTAGAGCGTCCACGTTTACGATCTTCAACACCGAGGGTATCTTTTGCACCACGGATAATGTGATAGCGAACACCAGGAAGGTCTTTTACACGACCTCCGCGAATAAGAACAACGGAGTGCTCCTGCAAATTATGTCCAATACCGGGAATATATGCAGTAACCTCAAATCCATTGCCAAGACGAACACGAGCAACTTTTCTAAGAGCCGAGTTCGGTTTTTTAGGCGTAACAGTCATAACACGTGTACAAACACCACGCTTTTGCGGACAACTCTGAAGTGCGGGAGACTTAGTTCTGTTCGCAACTGATTTACGTCCCTGCCGAATCAACTGATTAATTGTAGGCATTAGCCTCTCTCCTATATTCTACCGGCAGCACTCCGGCTAAATTTAGCATAGCAACTCACCTGCCAGAATTTTGTGGCAAGTGTTGCAATTTTATCAGATATATCGCCATAGTGTCAATTACCATGGTGCTATTCCAATCAATCTTCTTCTGTTTCGAAAGAAATATCCGACATCTGAGCTTCTTGTTCTCGTTCTAAGCGATGTCGCTCAATGATTTCGTTCATCTGCTCATCCAAGTCTGCCACATTATCATCAAAAAGCTTAACATTGTGGTAGTTCTTAATACCTGTACCAGCAGGAATAAGATGTCCGATTGTTACGTTTTCTTTCAAACCATGCAGATTATCCTTTGCACCAGCAATAGCGGCATTCGTAAGAACTCTTGTGGTTTCTTGGAAAGAAGCAGCAGAAATAAAAGAATCTGTATTAATTGCTGCTTTCGTAATACCTTGGAACATAGGTCTAGCTATAGCTGGCTGACCACCTTCTTCAATAACACGACGGTTTTCTGCATGGAATTTATATTTGTCAACCTGTTGACCATATATAAACTTTGTGTCGCCAACTGCAACAATTTCTACTTTACGCAACATTTGGCGAACAATAACACCAATATGTTTATCATTAATGCTAACACCTTGGGTTCGGTATACCTGCTGGATTTCATCCATCAAGTAGTTTTGCAAAGCATTCTCACCCTGAATTGCAAGAATGTCATGAGGACTTAATGAGCCGTCACACAATTTTTCACCAGCTTCTACAGGGTCGCCATCTCGAACCAAGAGTCGTTTTGTCATTGGCACAAGATGATCAAAACTTTTACCGTACTTATCAACGATTACAATAAGCCGATTATTTTTCTTGATGCCTTTAAACTGAACTGTACCTGTAATCTGTGCAAGAACAGCAGGAACTTTTGGTTTTCTTGCTTCAAACAACTCAGCAACACGTGGCAAACCACCAGTAATATCACTTGTTTTTGAAGCTTCTTTAGGCATCTTTGCAATAATTGTACCAGCACTGATTGTCTCATTGTCGTTTATCTGAAGTACAGCACCAGCAGGCAAATAATAACTACCTTTTTCATTACCAACTTCGTCAGTGATAAGAACACGTGGCTGCTTGGTTTCTAATTGCAAATCACTAATCGTCTTTTCGATCTTTCCTGTCTTTTCGTCTATCGTTTCAATCAATGTTGAACCAGAAATAATATCTTCAAAGTGAACATATCCATCGACTTCTGCAATAATAGGCTCTGAATACGGATCGAAGGTTGCGATAGTTTCACCTGCATCAACAAATTCGTCTTCCTTAACAACTACAGAAGAACCGTTTTGAATTTCAACACGCTGATCGTTGCTTGTTAAATATAATACATCACCACGAATCAATATACGTGCAACATCCGTTGCAAGAACTTCTTTGCCACCACGCTTAAACAAAGGAGCATCTTTGAATACTCGGTCGCCATCTGCAACAATTAATTCATCCTTAGACTCAAGAGCAAATTGATTAATTACCCTTGTTACAACCATAGTTCCTTTTCGAGTAAACAGAGAGGATCCATCACCCATAACAACACGGTTATTACCAAGTATCTTCTGCACAAGGACTGGATGCTTTAAAACAATACGGTTTTCTTCGGTAACTTTAGAAGCTGTACCACCAACGTGGAAAGTACGCATAGTAAGCTGAGTACCAGGCTGACCAATAGACTGAGCAGCTATAATACCTACTGCTTCGCCAATTTCAACAATTTTGTTGTGAGCCAAGTTTCTACCATAACATTTACAGCATACGCCATATCTGCTTTCACAAGTAAGAACTGTTCTAAGCTTTACAGTTTCAACACCAGCTTCATCAATCCTTACAGCTAACTCGTCTGTAACGTATTCGTTAACATCACACAAAAGCTCATGAGTTATAGGATGCAACACTCTTTCAAGAGTATAACGCCCTACTATTCTGTCACGCAAAGATTCAATTACTTCGTCACCGTCTTTTACTGCGGAATATTCAATTCCATTGATTGTTCCGCAGTCGTCTTCAGTAACAACAACATCTTGAGCTATATCCACAAGACGGCGTGTCAAATAACCCGCCTCCGCAGTTTTAAGAGCTGTATCAGAAAGACCCTTTCTTGCACCGTTTGTTGAAATAAAGAATTCAATAACAGAAAGTCCCTCTTTAAAGTTAGCACGAATAGGCAACTCTATAATATCACCATTAGGACGAGCCATAAGACCACGCATACCCGCTAACTGGCTAATCTGTTTTTTACTACCACGAGCACCGGATTCTGCCATCATATAAATTGTATTAAAACCGTTTTTGTCTCGTTCAAGATTATCCATCATTATATTTGTCAAATCTTCATTTACCTTTGACCAAGTATCAATAATACGGTTACGCTGCTCTTCTTGAGTAATATGTCCTGCAAGATACTGTCTTTGGATATCTTCAACTTTCTTATTTGCATCATCAATCATTGGTACTTTCTGTTCTGGAACAATAATATCGTCCATTGAAATCGTTGCACCAAAAAAAGTTGCATATTTATAACCAACCGATTTTATAGCATCAAGCATTTGTACTGTAAGCCAAGAACCTTTTTCTTTGTAGACACGTTCAATCAAAGCCTTTAACTCTTTATCACCAAGCAACCCATTTACAAAGTCAACTTCTTCTGGCATCTCTTCATTAAACTTTAATCGACCTGCTGTGGTTTCAATAACCTGTCCATTAAAAGGAGCCTTTCTTACAGGAGCTCTTATTTTTTCTTGCCAACTTATGACGCCTGATTCAGCTGCAAGAAAAACTTCTTCTTCAGAGCTGAAACGCTTTGGACCATTTTTTCTAGCGGTTTGTAAGGGTTTTTCTTTGGTAAGATAATAAATTCCTAAAACCATATCCTGAGACGGATAAACAATAGTTTTTCCGTTTGCTGGGTCAAGCAAATTTCTGGCAGACAACATTAAGGTCCAACATTCCATTTGAGCCGCCTGCGTTAATGGTACGTGAACAGCCATCTGGTCACCATCAAAGTCTGCATTAAACGCATGACAAACTAAAGGATGCAACTTTATCGCCTTCCCTTCTACCAAAACTGGTTCAAATGCCTGAATACCAAGACGGTGCAAAGTAGGTGCACGGTTAAGCATTACAGGATGTTCACGAACAACTTCATCCAAAACAGCAAACACTTCTGGAGACTCTTGCTCTGCAAACATCTTTGCTTTTTTTATATTTGACACCACCTTTTTGTCCACAAGTTTTTTCATTATAAACGGCTTGAATAATTCTAACGCCATCTTTGTGGGCAAACCACACTGCCAAAGTTTAAGTTCTGGACCAACAACAATAACAGAACGCCCAGAATAATCTACACGCTTACCCAAGAGATTCTGACGGAAGCGCCCTTGCTTTCCTTTAAGCATATCAGAAATTGATTTAAGCGGTCTATTTGACGAACCTTTTACAACACGCTTCCGTTTTGAATTATCAAAGAGAGAATCAACCGCCTCTTGTAACATACGCTTTTCGTTGCGTATAATAATTTCTGGAGCTCCAAGAGACATAAGACGTTTAAGACGATTATTCCTATTAATCACACGGCGATACAAATCATTCAAATCGGAGGTTGCAAAACGTCCCCCATCCAGTTGAACCATAGGACGCAAATCAGGCGGAATAACTGGAATAACATCCAAAATCATCCATTCACACTTATTGCCTGATGAACGGAAATCCTCTACAATCTGGATTCGCTTTAGCAACCTTTTATCGCTCTTTGCACCTTTTTCAACCATTTTTGCACGCAAATCAGCTGCAAGCTCATCTAAATTAAGGTTTTCCAGCAAAGTTTTTATTGCTTCCGCACCCATTCCTGCAGAGAAAGAACCTCCATAGCGTTCCTGTGCTTCGATATACTCATCTTCTGACAAAAGCTGCATCTTTTTAAGGTCTGTATCACCAGCATCAATAACAATGTATTTTTCGTAATACAAAACCGAACGCAACGCCGCAACCTGCAAATCTAATAACAATCCCATGCGAGAGGGAACCGAACGATAATACCAAATATGAGAAACAGGAGCTGCCAGTTCGATATGCCCCATACGTTCACGACGAACTTTAAAATGTGTTACTTCAACGCCACAACGATCGCAGACAACACCTTTATAACGAATCGACTTAAACTTTCCGCAGAAACACTCCCATTCTTTTGTTGTACCAAAAATTCGCTCACAGAAAAGACCTTCCTTCTCTGGTCTAAGCGTACGATAATTTATTGTTTCTGGTTTTTTTACTTCACCGTATGACCATGAACGAATAGCCTCTGGCGAAGCGAGTTTAATCATCAAACTATCAAAATCTTGAATGTCCCGCATTTTAACTCCCTATAACTTAGAAATTAGAACTGTCAGTTTTCTTTATCAGTTCGTCATCCCGTTCTGTAAGCGGAATCTGCTTACCCTTTGCATCGTAGATTGTAAAGTCTAACGCCAAACCTCTAAGCTCTTGAACAAGAACATTGAAAGATTCAGGAACACCAGCAGCCGTTGAAGGACCACCTTTTACAATGGTTTCATAAATCTTTGTTCGTCCGTTCATATCGTCAGACTTAATTGTCAAAAGCTCTTGCAAAGTATTAGCTGCACCATATGCCTCTAAAGCCCATACTTCCATTTCTCCAAGACGCTGACCACCAAACTGAGCCTTACCTCCAAGAGGTTGCTGCGTAACAAGTGAATATGGACCTGTAGAACGAGCGTGCATTTTATCATCAACCAAGTGATGCAACTTCATAAAGTAGATAACTCCTACAAATACTTCATTCTGAAAAGGCTCTCCTGTTCGACCGTCTCTAAGAATCGCCTTAGAATTAGCATTAAAGCCAGCTTCTACCAACTTTGCCTCGATTTGTTCGTTAGTTGGCGACTGGAATACAGGAGCCTCATACCACTCGTTCAAATACTTACCGGCGAGACCAAGCTCTGATTCCATAATTTGCCCAATATTCATTCGAGAAGGAACACCCAGTGGATTTAAGCAAATATCTAACGGCGTACCGTCTTCAAGATATGGCATATCTTCAATGGGAAGGATTCGTGCAACGATACCTTTGTTTCCGTGACGACCAGCCATTTTATCACCCTCGCGAAGTTTGCGTTTTGTAGCGATAAGGACTTTTACCATTTCGTCAACACCAGGATTCAAATCATCACCTTCTGTCCGTCGCAAACGCTGTACATCTATTACAGTTCCCTCAATTCCATGAGGAACATGAAGCGACGAATCCCTAACCTCTTTTGCTTTTTCACCAAAGATTGAATTGAGCAATTTAAACTCTGGAGTAGTTTCGGTTTCAGTTTTTGGAGTAACTTTACCAACAAGAATATCACCAGAACGAACTTTTGCACCAATTCTGATAATACCTTCCGCATCCAAATTGTTCAGGGTTTTTTCACTAGTGTTTGGAATATCTCTAGTAATTTTTTCTGGTCCAAGTTTTGTCTCACGAATTTCCAGCGAAAATTCCTTGATATGAATAGATGTGAACATATCTTCTCTTACTACACGTTGAGAAATAAGGATAGCATCCTCATAGTTATAACCATTCCAAGGTACAAAACCAACAAGAATATTTCTACCAAGTGCTAGTTCACCATTAAAAGTCGCAGGACCATCCGCAAGAACAGAACCTTTTTCAACGTGCTGCCCAAGCTCAACAACAGGACGCTGATGATAACAAGTATCCTGATTAGTTCGTTGATACTTGAGTAAAGGATATTCATCAAAATCATCTGCATCTTTTTGGTTATCAGGTTTAACACGAACTAAATCTGATGTAACAAACACAACTTCGCCAGAACGTTTTGCCTTTGCAAGAACACCAGAATCATAAGCACACTTTCCTTCCATACCTGTACCAACATGAGGAGGCTCTGGAAATAACAAAGGAACAGCCTGACGTTGCATATTAGAACCCATGAGGGCACGGTTAGCGTCATCATGCTCCAAAAATGGAACAAGGGCAGCAGATACAGATATAACTTGCTTTGGCGAAACATCCATATACTGAACATCTTTTGGGGAACGAGTTGTATAATCCCCCTGATGCCGGCAAGAAATTTGTTCTGTTGCAAAGGTACCGTCTTCTTTCATATTAACTGAAACTTGACCAATATAATACCTGTCCTCATCTATAGCTGAAAGATAATCAACCTTATCAGTTGCTTTTCCGTTTTCCAGTTTACGATAAGGTGCTTCCAAAAAGCCATAATCATTTACTCTAGTGTAAATCGCCAAAGAAACAATAAGACCGATATTAGGACCTTCTGGTGTTTCAATAGGACACATTCTTCCGTAATGCGTATAGTGGACATCACGAACTTCAAATCCAGCTCTATCACGAGAAAGTCCACCAGGACCCA
This sequence comes from Spirochaetaceae bacterium, assembly GCA_017622235.1. Lineage (GTDB taxonomy): Bacteria > Spirochaetota > Spirochaetia > Treponematales > Treponemataceae > Treponema_F. Next base: position 28,704 of record JAGARN010000011.1, read on the forward strand.
ACGCATTAAGACGTCGCTTATGAGTAAGCTCAGCCAAAGGATTAACCTGATCCATAAACTGAGACAACTGACTTGAACCAAAGAACTCTTTTATAGCAGCTACAATGGGTTTAATCGAAATTAAATCCTGAGGCTTCATTGTTTCGGTTTCTTTTAAACTCATTCGCTCTTTTGCAATACGTTCCATTCGGCTAAAGGCTGTCTTAAGCTGATTTGTCATAAGTTCGCCTACAGAACGCACACGACGATTTCCAAGGTGGTCAATATCATCGATTTTTGCATCACCAACAAAAACCTTCATTAAGTACTTCATCGTTGCAATAATATCTTCTTTTACAAGCGTGTGCTCTTCAAAAGGCTTGTCGTAGTTGAATTTTTTATTCAATTTATAACGACCAACACGACCTAAATCATATCGACGCAAAGAGAAGAACATTGTTGTTAAGTCTTTTTCTACGCTTTCTGCTGTCATTGGTTCACCTGGCATTAATGCCATATGAACAGCTGCCAAAGCATCTTCTTTTGTTGGCTCATCAAAAGAAGCATTATCTTTTGCAAAACCAATCTCTTCTCTTTCAAAACAATTAATTATCATCTGAGAGCTAAGAGATTTATCATCTTCGCTACCCGCTTTTCCAAAACGAATTACACTTAGCTCTGTTACATTATGAAGCACAAGCTCATCTACATCATGAAGATGCAACTTTTCACCAGCACGGAACAATTTCTTTGTTTCACCTGTATCATTATCAGCAACAAAAACAGCATCCGCAAGAACTTTCCCTACCAGAGCTTTTTTTTCTTCTGGTGTAGACCCAACTTTAACTGATTCTACATCATAAAAGCAACGAATTATTTCTTCTCTTGTGCCAATTCCCAAAGCACGCAAAAACATAGTACCCAAGATACGTTTTTTTCTATCAATCTTGGCATATATAAGCTCTTTCTTCTGATCAATTTCAAACTCAAGCCAGCTACCTCGATAAGGAATAATACGACTTGAAAAAACACCTTTATCATGGCTAAAAATTACACCAGGAGAACGATGAATTTGGGAAACAACAACACGCTCTGCACCGTTTATGATAAAAGTACCTCTGTCGGTCATAAGCGGGATATCACCCATATATATATCTTTTTGGCGAATTTCGCCAGTTTGCTGAAAATTCAAATTAATTCGAGCCTTAAGTGGAACAGAATAAGTAAGTCCTTTTTGTTTACACTCAAGCTCTGAGAATTTTATATTTTCCTCATCTAACTCATAATACTCATACTCAAGGAACATATCACCGTTAGGGCTTTCGATAGGAAAGGTGGAGGAAAACACTTCCTGCAACCCCTGCTCGGCAAGAGATTCATGATTATCCAGCTTCTCTTTTTGCAAAAAACTTTCATAAGAAGACAACTGAATGTCTATAAGATTGGGAAGTTCCATGAAATTCTGGATGTTTTTACCAATATACTGACGGTTGATCGTCCGGCTTTTTGCGAACATCAAATCCCCCTTGACGCAATGTCATTTATACAGATATAGCCACCTTGAAAAATCAATCTTCTAGGCAGCACTTTTCGGAAACGATTTTTTAAGTAAACAAAATCATAATGAAGAACTGCCGTACCGGCAACCCGGCACGGCATATACAAGGTGCAAGAATTAAGCAATCTTAACTACGCCGCCTGCTTCTTCAACTTCTTTCTTAATCTTCTCTGCTTCTTCTTTAGAAACACCTTCTTTAAGTGGTTTTGGAGCTGCCTCAACGAGGTCTTTTGCTTCCTTCAAACCTAAGCCTGTTATTCCACGAACCGCTTTAATAACAGCAATTTTCTTTGCAGCATCAACGCTTTCCAAAGTTACATTAAATTCAGTCTGCTCTTCAGCTGCAGGAGCAGCACCAGCTGCACCAGCACCAGCTACCATAACAGGAGCTGCGGCTGTAACACCGAATTTTTCTTCCATAGCTTTTACAAGCTCTGATGCTTCCATAACTGTCATAGAAGCGATTGCATCAAGAATCTGATCTGTTGTAAGGGCTGCCATATTATCTTCTCCTTAATTTAGGCATAATTTATATCACAGACAGGACGACAGCATCTGAAGCCTGACTGCATTTTTTCTCACAGAATGACCAACGACAAACTGCCGTATTATCACGGAACCGATTATTCGGCAGCCGCCTCGCCACCCTCTGATTTTTTGTCCACATAAGCCTGCAATGTTGCAGCAAGCTTTTGAACAGGAGCGTTGATTGTAGACATAATCATAGCAATCAACTGCTTCTTTCCAGGTAGTTTTGAGAAGGCTTCCAATTTATCTGAATCATAAACTTCTTTCTCAATCAAACCACCTTTTACTTGCAAGGCTGGTGCCTCTTTTGCAAAGTCATAAAGAATCTTTGCAACCTCATTAGTATCCTCTGTTGAAAGAGCGATTGCTGTAGGACCACTAAGATAATCATTAACGCCTTCAACTTTCATCTCTTGAAAAGCGATACGTGCAAAATTGTTCTTTATAACCTTAAAACTACAATTCTTAGCACGCAACTGCTTGCGCAACTCAGAAATCTGCTCTACGGTTAATCCTCTATAATCTGCAAAAATATAGTCTGAACAACCTTCCAAAACAGACTTAGCAGCAGCAATAGCCTCCACCTTTGCAGGCTGAAGTTTTTTTGCTCTCATTGCCATGGTTATTCTCCTTCCTTATAGCTTACCCAAACACCGGGACCCATAGTAGAGTTCACAGAAACCGTTTGAACGAAACCAGATTTTGCATCAGCAGGTTTTTTTCTTACAATTTCAGACAAGAGTGCTTTAACATTTTCTACAATCTTGTCAGTATCCATGGAAACTTTGCCAACTGCGATGTGTACTACACCACCCTTATCTGCACGGAATTCCGTACGTCCTTTTTTTAGTTCATTAATGGCGTTAGCAATATCTGCTGTAACTGTTCCGGTTTTAGGATTAGGCATCAAACCTTTGCGTCCAAGCACCATACCCAAACGACCAACATCTTTCATCATATCAGGTGTAGCTACAGCGACATCAAAATCCAACCAGCCACCTTTTACCTTTTCGATGTATTCATCAGCACCTGCATAGGCAGCTCCAGCATCCAAAGCTTCTTTAATGCGATCTTCTTTACAGAAAACCAACACTTTCTTTTCACCCTTAAACTGATTTGGGAATACAAGCGTATCTCTAACAGTCTGACTTTTTGACAACCGCAAATTTACATGAGCTTCTACTGTTTCATCAAACTTTGCGTATTTTAGCTCTTTAACCAATTTGCAAGCTTCTTCCAAATCATACTGCTTAGCGGGATCATATTTTGTAAGGGATTCTCGATATTTTTTTCCGTGCTTCATACTACCGCTCCACCTCTACACCCATACTACGGGCAGTTCCAGCAACAATTTTTTTTGCTGCTTCAATGTCATTAGCATTAATATCAGGCATTTTTGTTTTAGCTATTTCTTCTAACTTTTCCTTTGACAAAGTAGCTACCTTATCACGCAAAGGATTTGCAGCACCCTTTTCAATCCCAACAGCCTTTTTTATAAGAACTGCTGCAGGGGGTGTTTTGAGGATAAATGTAAAACTTTTGTCCTGATAAACAGTAATAACAACCGGAACAACCAATCCCGGTTCCATTGACTTAGTGCGATCATTAAACTGCTGAACAAAGACAGGCGCACTAACACCATGGGGTCCAAGAGCAGGACCAATAGGTGGAGCCGGAGTTGCCTTTGCCGCAGGGCACTGCAACTTAATAACGGCGGTCACCTTTTTTTTAGCCATATATGCACTCCTTAAATTGGTGTGATAAAAACACATAAGTTTCTATCTAACGAGCTGAGAGCTGCAACGCAGTTCAACTCTCCCAAAACAAGAATTCATGGATTCTGGCGAACCCAGCGATTCTTAAAAAATTAAATCTTTTCCACCTGAAGCAAATCTACCTCTACAGGCGTTGCACGTCCAAAGATTTGAACCATTACCTTTAACTTATTCTTTTCAAGATTAACTTCTTCAATACTACCCGAAAAGGAAGCAAAGGCCCCATCAATAATTTTAACCTGTTCTCCAACAGAAAAAGACTGTTTAAGCCGAGCAGGTTTTTCACCCTTTATTTCACCAGCTTTCTGCAACAAAGCCTTAGCTTCTTCTGCTGAAATAGGCCTAGGTTTTTCACCTGCACTAGCTCCCACAAAACCAGTAACACCTTGAATACGACGAATAGAGGTACAGACTGCCTTCCAACCAATATCAGGCAACTCCAACTCCAGCATAATGTATCCTGGTAAAAATTTCTTTGTCGAGGATTTTTTCTTTCCATCTTTTATTTCTACAACTTCTTCGACAGGAACTTTTACATCCAATACAACATCAGGATCTAAGTCCCCTTTATCCAAAAGAAAACGTATAGTCCTTTCAATCTTGCCCTCATACCCAGCATAGGTATGAAGAATATACCAACCCTTTGCCATCTAGTACGCCTGTCTTAGAATACGAGATTCATTCCGGTTACAAAAACCAAATCAAGCAGCCCCAAAACCACTGCCACCACAACTGTAGATATCAAAACAACCTTTACAGAAGAAACAACATCTGTACGGCTTGGCCACACAACTTTTTTAAGTTCCGCAACACATTCTTTAAAAAAACGAACAATCTTACCCATAACAGTTCCTATTTTCATAAAGATACAGGCCAGGAAGGACTCGAACCCTCAACATTCGGTTTTGGAGACCGACGCTCTACCATTAGAGCTACTGACCTAAATATATCAAGACTGCATTCAACAGCCTCAAAACCTTATTTTGCTTTTGTTTCCTTATGCAAAGTATGTTTGCGATCAAAAGGACAATATTTATTTAATTCCAACTTACCCTGAATATTTTTGCGATTTTTATAAGTTGTATAGTTTTTGCGTTTGCATTCACTGCACTGTAAAGCAATAATTTCTACCGCTGTTTTTTTCTTACTAGCCATAATGACTCCTAATTAAATTATCTCGGCCCCGCTACTGTAAGCCTCCGAGCGGGATCGAACCGCTGACCTCAACCTTACCATGGTTGCGCTCTGCCGACTGAGCTACAGAGGCGAGTGCCAAAAGGATTTGTCTAACTACTATATCCATATGACATCAATTTGTCAATAGAGATAGTAGTTTTTTAGAACAAAACAATGTCTTATGCAAAAATACTTAACTACAAATCGTATGTTTCACCGTATTTAACCACTGTAACATTGGGATATCCATTTTGCTCTAGAAAAGTTTTAAATGCTGCCTGAGCATCTGGTTCCCCATGAACCATGAAAATACGCTTTAGCCTAGAAGTATCGATTGCATCAAGCCATTCAAGACATTCTTGATAATCTGCATGAGCACTAAAGGCATTAATTTGGCGAATATCGGCTCGTACATTAAACCAATCGCCCATTATACGCACTTCTTTTTCTCCATTCTTAAGACGACGACCTAATGTATTTTCTGCCATAAAACCAACTAGCAAAACTTGATTATTAGGATTACTGATATTATTAGCTAGGTGATGAAGCACACGACCTGCTTCGCACATTCCATCTGCACTTATAATCACCATAGGACCTGGTTTTTTGTTTAACTCTTTGGATTCAGCTACACTCTGAACAAAAGACAATGAATTAAAACCAAAGGGGTTTTTATGATGTTTCAAAAAAGCATCATGGGTTTCTTTGTCGTAACATTCAGGATGAATTTGGAAAATTCCGGTTGCATTAGTTGCCATAGGAGAATCAACATAGATTGGAATCTCTGGAATTTTCTTTTGGTCAACCAACAAATGAAAGTAGTACACAAGCTCTTGAGTTCGTTCTATAGCAAAAGAAGGAATAATAATTTTACCTTTTTGCCTAACTGCTTTCTTTACAATATTAACCAATTCATCCATTGCAACATGAGAATCCTCGTGTTTTCGGTCGCCATAGGTACTCTCGATTACAATGTAATCAGGAGCAGGCACTCCATGAGCAGGATCTCTAATAATAGGCTTTTGACAACGACCTAAATCTCCTGTATATAAAATTCTTATTTCATCATCAGCCTGAGATTCAACAAAATTTTTCAAATCAGAAGATTTACGGCTACCAATCTTATTCCATAACTTTGCCGTCTTAGCACCATTTTTTTGCAATGCCTGCCCTTTTTGTCCGGTTATGGTAACACAAGCTAAAGCCGAACCCAAAATATGACCTGCATCAAAAAATTCCAACTGAACATCCGGAGCAATATACATTTTTCGATTATAAGAAAGAGTAACAATCTGGTTGGCGGCATCAACTACATCGGCCTCCGTAAAGAGAGGCTTCCAAGTAAATTTTTCACCTTTTTTTGCTGCCTGTTTACGTAAATACTCAGCATCTCTAGCTTGGATATTTGCACTATCCATCATAATAAGATTAGCCAAATCTCTGGAAGCCGGAGTTGCGTAAATATTTCCCTTATAGCCGTTTTTAGGAAGTAGCGGCAAAAGTCCACAGTGGTCATAATGTGCATGGGTTAGAATAACCGATTCAATTTTATCTACAGGAACTTCAAAGTTTCTGTTTTTTTGATCAGCTTCCTTGCGGCGACCTTGAAAAGCCCCGCAATCAACCATAAAAGCACGTCCGTCAATTTCGAAAATATGCTTAGAGCCTGTTACTTCCTGAGCGGCTCCTAATGAATATAATGTAATTCCCATGCTTACATGATAAGAGGAAAATTTAAAATCTGCAAGTTTTTTCCAACAGAAAAAGCTTTTTTTAAACCATTCCTACGTAGGTTTTATTCCTTTTCAAAGGAGGCTTTGCCTACTCCACAAACAGGGCATACCCAGTCTTCTGGAATATCCTCAAAAGCTGTTCCCGGTTCAATACCACTGTCTGGATCACCTTTTTGAGGGTCATAAACATATCCACAAACAGTACACACATATCTTTGCATAAAAAACCTCCATGATGTTGCATATAATACTTGCAACTAACTTTCATAATAAATTATAACATATTTTTCTACGATATGCATTGTAATTTATTCACAAAAATCTACTAAATTACCTAGAAAGCAAAGCGTCTAGCTCTGCATTAAGTTGAAGCATTTCTTGATCAGAAGGATTTAGTGCAACTACTTGTTTAAGATAATATTGAGCTTTACGATAATCTTGTTTATCGTAATAATATTGATATAGTTCAAAAAGCGGACTTTGGTTACGAGGATTTGCCGTTAAACTTTGACGCAAATCTGCAAGTTTTTCGCTATCACTGGCAGCAAAAATACTACGCTGATAGTAAAGAAAACTTTTTAGCTTGGAAGATGCCTTTGGGAGTAATCGCTGAATCATATCCAACACCGTGGACTTCTGCCCATCAGCCGCAAGCACACGAATATAGGCTTCTGTAACTTCATCAGAATCTGGATAATCAGAATTTAATTTTTGAGCCAAGACCTTTGCCTCTGAAATCCGATTAAGATTAACACATATGGAAATATGAGAAAGTTGCAAATCAAGTGTAGAAACACCGTTTTTCATTAAACTTGAACTATAGTCATAAGCTCGCTGCCACTGTTTCTGCCTTATTGCATCGTCTACACAAATTTTCAATGCCTTCGAATTACTAGAATCTCGTTCGAGTATTTCTTGTGCAAGCTGACCTGCGGTTTTTCCCCGAACGACACCACCTGAACTTGCTGCAAGCTCTGCAGCTGCAAGAATTATTTCAAAATCTTCTGGATAAAGCATCAAAGCTTCTTCTAAAGTAGCAGCTGCCGCCACTGAATTTTTATTCCATTCATGCTGAACTCTAGAACGAAGAATCAAATAACCTTTAGAAGATTGGTCTGTCCTAGAATAAACATCTAACAAAGGCACAGCTTTTATAAAATTACCTTGTTCAACCAATACCTGAATTCTATAAAGTAAATATTGAGAATTTTCCGGCTCTTGCTGCAACACCTGAGCAATATATTGTTCAGCAGAAAGATAATCTTTTCGAGCTAAAGAGATTTCTGTACATAATTTAAGCAATGTGAGATTTCGTGGCGAAGTTGCAAGAAGTTGCAAAACCTCTGCCATAGCTTGGCTATACATCCCCTGTAAAAACAAATTATTTGCACAAGCATATCTTAATTCAAAACAAGTGGGGGCATTTTCCGCTGCCACTTTGAACATATCAAAAGCATTTTGCAAATCCCCAAGCTTTGTGTACAAAAGCCCCAGCAAGTAGCGAACTAAAACAGATTCAGGGCAAAGTTGCAAAGCCTTGTTCAATGCATCTAGGGAAAGGGCATAATACTCTGAATCGTTGCGGTCTAAAACCAAAACCAAGGAAGGAAGAACCAATGTAAAAAAATCAGAATTACCGGTATTTAAATCGTATATACCTATGCGGGCGGATTCAATAGCACCTGTGTAAGGATTGGCTTCTAAATCCCCAGAAGGGATTTCTATGGTATTTCGTTCAGACTTCCACACCATATTCATAATCTCATAAGCCACTGTTAGTGCGACTTTATCCGATTGGGTATAAGAAGTTGAAGTCTTTAAAATATTCGCAACTGCTCGCCGCAAAGATTCTGGAGACCCAATTTGCAAATCTGCCATAATAGTTGCATCAGGAAAAGAAAAATACGAACGGTCTACAGATTCCGGTACAAACAAGGAAACCACAGGAGTATCAAGAGAAGCAGGTTCTGTTTCTTCGGCAGCAGGAAGCGGTTGAACATCTGGCGTACTACTACAGGCCCAAAAACACACACTTAGCAAAACAACCATCACAATGACAAAACCGCAACATAGCAGTTTCTTCATAATTTACACGCTACCCTCATTTTTTCGTATCAGAAAAATCATCATCGTCATCCTCTTCGGCAACAACTACATGGGAACCGTTTTTAGTCCAAACAAGGAACAACACTACAAGCATTATTCCTGCAAAAACAAACATCAAAGGCCACCACCTTGATACCGCAGCAAAAAAAGAAACCGTTATAACATTCATGGAAAAAAGCAAAAACAAAATCCCCAAAACTAAAAGCACCACAGATGGTACAAAAAAAGAAAGTTGCATCCGTTTAGCTCGATACAAACCAGAAGCAAAAAGCGAAATGCCTCCAATAATAACAATAACTGGCCACAAATCTTCAAACACCCAAGGAGAAATTTGAGATTCCAAAATCAAAAATAAAACCGCACACAAACAAATAAAAACGCCACAAAACAACATCCAATGTTTTTGAGTATTTACAAAAGTAAAATAAACAATAAGTCCACCCAAAACTAACATAAATACAGGACCAAAAAAAGATTTATGAATACTCACTTTTGGCGAAAGTACAACCAACATTAAGATACCAACGATTACAAGTACAAGCCCAATCGCTAATACAAGATTCTGAGTTTTGGAAATATTTCCTTTGTTTTTAGGTTCTAGTTCTTCTGACATAAAACTCCCCACCTATAACATACACTATGAAAGACGTCTTGCCAATAACTTAAGGTCATGTTAAAATAAAAAAATGCCGCTTAGAACGTCTATAGCTAAAGTATTAAAAATACTTTGCTTTACTATTATAACTAATTTGTCTCTAATTTGTTGCACACAAGAAACAGATTATTATACTGAAACTCAAAACCAGTTGTATAACTTACTTCAAACAGGCACACTCCTGCCAGAAGGGAAATACACCGTTATAAATCGTTTGGCAACCAATTTATTAGCTGCAAAGGAGTATAATCAGTTGATTTTGTTTTTAACTGATTATGTCGAAAACAACCCAGAAGATATATACAATTCATATTGGTTACTGATGACAGCCTACGTTTATTTGCAAACTGGAGCAGAACCTATCGCAGAGTATTATTTTGACAGAATAATAATGAACTATCCAGACCTTTCTGTGCAAGGTAATTCTATTCATTTCCTTTGCCTACAAAATTTAATTCAAATTAGCGACTCTGCTGTTAATCGAATAACTTACTTTAGGGAAATAATTCAACGTTTTCCAGATTTGGTAAACACTACAGAATTATATTATAGGCTTGCGGTGGAATATGAACGGGAAGGAGAATGGGATAAAGCACTTGAAGCCTATTCCACTTTTTTGGATCAACCAGATGCAACAACGATACAAATCGCTGGAGCACCCAACGCCTATAACCAAGCCAGAAATCTAATCGATTTTAATAACTCTCCAAAGGATTGGACTTTTGAAAGTCTAGAAGCATTAGAAAACGCTGTAAAAAAAGCAATTTCAAACTATAATTATAGAGCATTGGATAATTACAAATCCAAGGTGAATTTTTTTGCTATGTCTTGGAAACAAGATGAGTACGCTAGCAATAGCCAAGAAAACTTTTCTATCAGAAAATTTATGACAGGCAACAGAATTCGTTATAGTTCTGAACTTGATGGGGCTTCTAACCCTAACGAAGCATACCTACGAACTTGGGGCTGGAGTACATATGTTTCGGTTTGGTATTTGTACTTTCGCAAAGTTGACTTTCCTATTGACCCAGAAATACACGGACGCTGGGAATGGGCAGGAATCTATTTTGGCGAGATGCTATGATTTTGCAAAAAAAAATCTCTCGTTTCCATGTCATACCTCTTTGTCTACACTTGCTAGCTGCGTCCTTCGTTCATGGTACACCAGAAGTTGGGGATTCCTCTGGGCTTTCTGAATCGGAATTTTCACAAAAAATAGAGCAAACCCAACAAGAAACATCTTTTCCACCAGAAGAAGAACTTTCAGTTCATGAAACAGAAGGAAATCAGTTTTTTTCTAATGCACAAGAAAGCCCAGAATCTGAACCACAAGAAAACGACGGAATAGAAAGTGTAGCAGAATATTCAAACAACCAAGAAAAAACATTAAGACAAGAATTAGACATTCCCCTTGTCCCACATCCCCACGTACAAAAATATATACAAGAGTACCAAAAACCTTATACGGTAAAATGGTTAACAAGCGTTTTAGAATCCGCAGCCCCTTATCGAATATACATTCGCCAACAATTACAAGAACACGGTCTGCCTGCTTGCTTAGAGTACCTACCCGTAATTGAGTCCGAATACAAACCAACAGCAAAGTCTCGTTCCGGTGCACTTGGGGTTTGGCAGTTCATGGAAAACAGCATTGAACCTTTTCTTGAAAAAAACGAATGGATTGACGAAAGACTTGACCCATGGAAATCCACAGATGCAGCAATCCAAAAATTGCTAGACAACTACAGAATGTTTAACAACTGGGAATTAGCTCTTGCAGCCTACAATTTTGGTGCAGGAGGATTGAGCCGATTAATTAAACGGAACGATAATACTTCTGATTACTGGAAATTGGTAGACAAAGGAGTACTTACTAATCAAACAGAAATGTATGTTCCAAAGTTTCTTGCTGTGGCAGAAGTAATAACAAACGAAGATTACTACGGTCTTGAGTTTCCTAAAGTAACCGATGATGATATGCTAACTTGGGATGAAATAACAGTTACAAAATCAGTTTCATTAACTGCTTTGGCAGAAGAAATGAATATTGACGCATCTATCTTACAATTTCTAAATCAATCGCTAATAAAGGGCAGAACCCCACCCGCCACGGAATACACACTACGAGTTCCAGCTGGTACAGCACAAGAGGCTCTAGCATTAATTGAACATATGCGGCTTCCAAATTATGAACATATTTATACTGTAGTCAAGGGCGACACTCTTTGGGGGATTTCTCGAAGATACGGTATTACTGTGGCGGAACTCTGCGAAGCAAATAACATAACAGAAAATGGAATTTTATCTATAGGAAAGACCCTTTATGTGCCGATAATTGATTGAGGTATATTAGAATTGAAAAGACTTTTTTCAGCCACTGGATTATTACGCATAGTATGCATATATTTCGCAATATTAGTCGCTAGTTGGACATTAATAGCTCAACCAGTTGAATCCGAAAGTTTAGTTGATTGGACGGACAATTCCTTTATGTCAACTTTAACTTTAGACATGAATGCTGCAAATTTGCCTTTCCCTACAGGTAAAAACACCGCAATTAACCGAATAAACACCCAGTTACCGTTATTGATAAAAGATTCCATTTTAGCGTTGAATGTAGACTCTACATATAAGCTAGAAGATTTAGTACTTAATGGTTTATTTCCCTTTACCATCCTTACTGAAATTATAGATGAAGGAAAAAAAACACCAGGAACTTTTAGTCGTACAAATACAAACATTTATCTTGAACATATGCTCAATCTTAAAGATTTAAGCAGCACCCTTGTAAAACATAACCAGCCTTACAGCCCTAGAACTCCCATCGAGCAAGTTTCTAGCCGAAAATACACAGGAATCATTATTGACGCTAGAGGAAATCTACCTGTACAAGGAGAGTTTGTAGACGCTCAAGGGGAACCATGCTTTTTCCCTAAGATTTGGGACGAAAACATGGACTTGCTGTACGAACGAAATATGGCAAACCCTTCTGTTGCTAAACAAAACGGAATTATCAAATATGATTTTTCTGACGAAGAATCTCGCTACCTTGACAGAATCGGTAAAGACCCACTCAGAATTAAAGCACGGAAACTTTACGGTACAAATAGAACAGACCCAGTAATATCACGAAACGATGCGTTGAAGATTCTTTCTGTTCCAGAAAATATGGAACTTCTAAAACAGGGCAAAGTAGTAATTTTACTAGATGAAGATAAATTAGTACACGTTGCAGAACCTAATGTAAAAGACGAAGCCTATTATGTAGTCACTAAAGAATTGCAAAATTACCAATTTGAATGGAAAATCCCTGATGTAATGGTTTTACCCACAGAAACAGGAACAAAAATTTCTATACAGAATTTGCAGTTTATTGCGGATTCTTCACAATTACTCCCAGAAGAACAAGCTAGACTCGATTCTGTTGCTGAAATGTTAAAAACAGTAGCACAAAGTGGCGAATTCACTATTACTGTAGAAGGGCACACCGCAAGTGTCGGAAAACCAACAGGAGAACTTAACCTTTCCATAGAGCGAGCACAGGCAATAATCCAAGCACTACAGCAAAGAAACATTGACACTAGTAATTTTACATACAAAGGGTACGGAGGCACAATGCCTGTAGGAGATAACTCAACAGAAGAAGGTCGTGCCCAAAATCGCCGTGTAGAAATAATGGTAATTCCCAAAGCCACTTATATCCAAAGAGACTGGGGCAGTAGCGGTTCAATGAGGTTAGAATAACAAGGCAACATAATGAATCTGCTTTCTGTAAAAAACTTAGAAAAACAAGGGCGAGACGCTCCACTTTTTGTTGATGTTACATTTGGACTAGACGAAGGTGAAAAAGCCGCTCTTATCGGAAAAAACGGCACAGGCAAAAGCACATTACTTAATTGTATCGCAGGAATTTTACCAAAAGACGGTGGAACCATTGTCACTGCAAAAGATTGCCTTGTATCTTTTTTGCCACAAAATCCTTCCTACGTGGAAACAGATACTATAAAAGACCACATTTTTAAGTCAAAAAGTAGCAAACTAAATATTATTCGTAGGTACGAAGATGCCTGCCAACAATTATCGGTAGCTAATAAAAAAGAAAATGACAAAATTCAAAAAGAGATAGACTCTTTGACAGAACAAATGGATCGCCAGAATTTATGGAACTACGAAAACCAAGTCCGCCAAATTCTTACAACTCTGGGAATAACTGATTTAAATAAGACCATGGCAACCCTTTCTGGTGGAATGATAAAAAAAGTTGCTTTGGCTCAAGTATTAATTGATGATGCAAAATTGTTGCTATTAGATGAGCCTACAAATCAACTAGACATTGCTTCTATCGCTTGGCTAGAGGATTATTTGAGGAACACCACAAAAGCTGTTTTTATGGTAACCCATGATAGATATTTTTTAGATAACGTATGTGCCTCAATTTACGAGCTTGAAAGATGCAAAGTAAAACTATACTGTGGCAATTATTCCTCTTACCTTGAAAAAAAAGCTACAGAAGCAGAAATTTACGCTAATACAGAACGCCGCATTGAATCGGTTTTACGAACAGAACGAGAATGGCTCATGCGCGGACCTCAGGCAAGAGGAACAAAAGCTAGGGCAAGAGTTGACGCAATTCACCGAATGATAAATCGAGAAAAAATTCAACAGGATAAAGGGTTTGCTTTTGAAGTAAAAGGGCGGCGGCTTGGCGGAACGATACTAGAACTCAACAATGTTTGCAAAGCTTGGCCTGATTCTAAAGGCAACATTCAACCTATACTAGAAAACTTTTCTTACAGTTTTCGCAAAGGTGAACGACTTGGCATTTTTGGTAACAATGGCACTGGTAAATCCACAGTATTAAATTTACTTACAGGAACAATCAAAGCAGATAGCGGTCAAATCAAAACCGGAGAAAATACCGTATTCGGTTATTACAAACAAAATCCCCAGCTAGAAATGGTTAAACCTGGAAAAACCGTTCCAACTGTACTAGAATACATTCAGGAACAGGCAGAAATTATCACTCTCAGCAATGGGAAAACCCTATCCGCCGCTCGTCTTTTGGAACAATTCGCTTTTGAAGGCAGAATCCTGTACTCACCAGTTACAGCACTTTCTGGAGGAGAACAAAAGAGGCTTTACCTTGTTCGACTTTTAATGAAAAATCCAAACTTTCTTGTACTAGACGAACCCACTAACGATTTTGACATTTTTACGCTTTCAATCCTTGAATCCTTTTTGGAAAACTACGTCGGCTGCCTTGTCGTTGTTTCTCATGACCGTTGCTTTATGGATAAAACAGTCGATACATTGTTAATTTTAGATGGCAAAGGGGGTGTTAGCGGTTTTGTTGGTAACTGCACAGAATATATTCAACTATTAAAAGAAGATGCTACAAAATCACAAAAAACGGTTTCCGAAAAACAAAACGCAACTACAGTTCAAAAAGCTACACTAAATTCCACAGAACCTCGCCGCCGTACATTTAAAGAGCAAAAAGAATTTGAACAATTAGAAGAACAAATTATACACGCAGAAGAAAAAAAAGCAGAATTTGAAAACCTTCTCTCCGGCGGCGAAAATGATTTTAGCAAACTAAAAGAAATAACTGAAAAATACAATGCATTAAACAAAGAACTTGAAATTCAATATTCCCGCTGGGAAGAACTTGCTGAATTAAAAGAATATTAAACTAAAACTATAAAAAAATTTATTGAACACAGTAAAATTTATTTATATAATGAAAGAAAATAAAACTTTATTGCTATTCTTTTGTGTGGCAATTTTATCTGGAGGCCTGTTTTGGCAAAATCGGTAAAAGATATCGTTAAGATGATTGAAGAAAATGATATTAAGATGGTGGATTTTAAAATGGTGGATATTAATGGTCAGTTCCGCCACGTAACAATTCCTGCAAAAAACTTTTCTGAAGAAACTTTGAAAAGTGGTATTGGGTTTGATGCTTCTAACTACGGTTATGCTGTGGTTGAAAAAAGTGATATGGTGTTTATTCCAGACCCAGAAACTGCTTGTATTGACCCATTTTGCGAGATTCCAACTCTTTCTATGACTGGAAACGCAATGATTATTGATAAGGAAAATCGTCCTTTGGCTCAGTATCCACGAAATATTGTGTTGGCTGCGGAAAAATATATGCAGGATTCTGGAATCGCTGATGAAATGCTTATTTTGCCTGAGTTTGAGTTTTATTTGTTTGATAATGTGGGCTGGAAGGTCTCTCCAAACTCTATTGGTTTTGAAATTGATGTAAATCAAGCTCACTGGAATAGTGATGTGGAAGGAATGGGCTGCGTTATTCCAAAGCAAAAGGCTTATCATGTGGCAAAACCTTTTGATGCAAGTTATGAGTGTCGCAGCGAAATGTGTTTATTAATGGAAGAAATGGGGATAAAGGTGAAATATCATCATCCAGAAGTTGGGGCTGCGGGGCAATTTGAGATTGAGCCTCAACTTGGAAAAATGTCTAAAATGGCTGACGCTTCTATGATGATAAAATATATTATTCACAATACTGCTGCAAAATATGGGAAAACTGCCACATTTATGCCAAAGCCTGTTATGGGAGAAGCTGGTAGTGGTATGCACGTTCATATGCTTTTGTTAAAGGACGGGGAACCTGTTTTCTCTGATGATAATGGATATTCTAATTTAAGCGAAACTGCTCATTATTTTATGGGTGGGCTTTTGAAACATATTGCTTCTTTGTGTGCTATTACAAATCCTAGTACAAACTCTTTTAAGCGTTTAGTGCCTGGTTTTGAAGCTCCTGTTACTGTGGGATATGCAACTTCTAACAGAAGTGCGGTTATTCGTATTCCAGCTTACGCCAAAAGTCCAAAAATGCGTCGGTTTGAGCTTAGAAATCCGGATGCAACTTGTAATCCGTATTTTGCTTATGCTGCAATTTTGATGGCTGGTCTTGATGGTGTAAAAAATAAGATTGACCCACACGCCAATGGCTGGGGACCTTATGATGTGAATCTTTATAATTTGCCAGAGGAAGAAAAGGCTAAGCTAAAGAGTTTGCCAACTTCTTTGGAACAGGCTTTGGACGCTTTGGAAGCTGATCACGATTATTTGACAGCTGGTGGTGTTTTCCCAGAAGAACTTTTGACAAAATTTATTGCTTCAAAACGTGCTGAGTGTCGGGAAATGAATGCAATTCCAACTCCTGCTGAGTTTGAAAAGTATTATAATTTATAAAAATTGCCACATAATGTGAACAAATCCCACTTTCTTTCTTGTTTGTGCGAGAAGGAAGGTGGGATTTTTATTGCTCAATAACCTGCAAGTTCAAAAAGCGAACATCCCTTATCTTAGAAGAACTTAGAATGTCGTCGTTTATTGCGTTACGAATTTCTATACGTCGCTTATCTTCGTTTATCGGTTGCAAATCTTCAGCCTTTAGTCCTGTAAAA
>JAGARN010000012.1 GCA_017622235.1 Spirochaetaceae bacterium
ATTTTCACAAAGTTGAATTTCGTCTATAAAAATGTAATTTTTTGTTTCTGGATTTAATTTTGATTTAATTTCTGAATGTAAAACTTTGTAATCTAGTAAATATTCGTTTTCTAAATCATCAAGGCGAAAATAAATTATTTGATTTTCCCTGATTCCAGAATTTTTAAGACGTTGGATAAACTGATTCATCAAAAATGATTTTCCGCAGCGTCTAATTCCTGTAATTACTTTGATGATTTGTTTATCTTTAAAAGCTTCTAATTGTGAAAAATATGATTCCCTTGTAGTCATAATATAAATATACTTTGAAAACTTTTAAAAATCAAGAGTTTTCAAAATGTACTTTGAAAACTCTTGAAAAGATATGTTTTTTGTGTGTATAGGTGCAAGGGAAGCGACAAAAAATCATTATCCTTTCAATATTCGTTTACAAATTTCGTTTAGTGCATTATTGTAATCTTGAGGGTTTTCCAAGTCTGTTAAATGTCCTGCATTTTTGAGCAAGAAAAACTTTTTGTCCGGGGCTGTAATTTTGTCAAAATATTCTTTTACGCAAACATAAGGTACTTGCCAATCATTTTCGCCAGAAATAAAATACACAGGGAAGGGTGGTTGCAAAAAGTCGGAAGTGTCATAGTCAATGAGATAATCCATGAGCAAGGTGTTTCTTTTTGAGGCTGCAATATTTCCTTTTAAATCTTTCCAAGAGAATACCGGGCTTTTTAGAGAAATCTTTAACATAGAAAAAGTTCCTTCTTTGTATCCGCAGATACCGTATTTCATTTGAATCACCCGAAATTTATTACATTTTGCCAAAGCATTTTCTTTTGTAACTGATTCAGGATAATTTCCAAGTTTTAGAAGCTTTTTTTTGTCTTTTTGATTTGCCAATTTGTAGCAATATTCAAAACCTACTTTTTCTTCTTGCCGAAAATTGATAACTTGCCCCATTCCAACATAGGCTGAGATTTTTTCTGGAAATAATTTTGAATATTCTAATCCCAAAATACTTCCCCAAGAGTGCCCAAGGATAATTATTTTTTTCTGGTGATATTTTGACTTTAAATAATCAATGATTTTGTCCAAATCAGAAATGAGAATTTTTAAGGTAACTTTTTCTTGTGAAGCATCTTTTAAGTTTGTTTTTCCGCTTCCTCGTTGGTCGTAAAATACAAGGGTGTAATTTCTGTTTTTGGAAACAGTTTTGTAAGCAAGGTAACTTTCCGATTGTCCAGGTCCTCCATGCAAAAACAAAACCAAAAAATCTGATTCGGTAGGGTAATGTAAAAAATAATGCTCTAAATTATTGATTGAAACGTATTCTTCAAAAAAATCATTCTGTTTTTCCATAATTTGATTATAGCAAATTTTTGGAAGTTTTAGAAAGATTATGACTAAAAATAAGGAATCCTATGAGGTTATTGTCAAGTGAGAATAATTCCAAAAAACTAGCTTTGAAAATTCATTCTGAAGTAATTAGTCAAACTGGAGGATATGAAGGATTAAGAGATGAAAAGTTGCTAGAATGGATTTATGCTCATGAAAAAGAATAATACTTAAAAAAATCCCCCACCTTCCGACGTTACATCTTCCAGTGGGGGCTTGTGACCGCAGAGAATCTTTCCTGGGCAACTCCTACCCGTAGACACCGATAGTTGAGCGAAGTCGAAACTACAACAAATGTGCTCTAATTTCTTCGTTGCTCATGGTTGTTAGGTAAGCTGGTGGCACATCAAAAACTGTTTTACAGCCTGTCATGCCTTCCTTGTTCATGCGGCAAACTGCACGAGCGTAAGCCACAATAACGCTTGAAGTAAATGCTGGGTTTGAATCAAGTTTTAGACTATATTCAATTACATTATCAAATTCGTTGTTCCAGCCAGTTTTGCCTGTGCGGAAAACAAATCCCCCGTGAGGAATGCCCGAGTGGTCGCGGAGTAATTCTGCTTCGCTAATAAAGTTTACTGTTGTGTCGTAGTCGGCAAAGTAGTTTGGCATTTCTTTAATTTCTTTTTCCACACGAGCTTTGTCTGCTTCTGTAGCACCATCTTCCAAAACAACAAAACATTCCCGAGTGTGTTTTTGGCGAGTTGTAAGTTCTGGATTTTCTCCACCCCGAACAGCAGCCAATGCAGATTCCACTGGAATTGTGTATTGTTTTGCGTTTTTTACACCTGCAATTCGACGAATTGCGTCTGAGTGACCTTGGCTAACGCCTTTTCCCCAGAATGTGTAATCGTTGCCATTTGGCAAAATTGCGTTTGCATAAAGACGAGCAAGGCTAAACATTCCAGGATCCCAACCGGCACTGATTAAAGCTGTTTTTTTGTTTGCTTTTGCGTTTTGGTCAACTGCTGCAAAATGTTCTGGGATTTTTGCGTGAGTGTCAAAACTGTCTATTACGTTAAAATATTTTGCATATTCTGGAGTTTGTTTTGGAAGATCAGTTGCACTTCCGCCACAAATAATCAAAACGTCAATTTTATCTTTGTAAGACAAAATATCATCAATTTTTACAACAGGAACACCTTCTGTTAAAAGTTTTACCGTGCTTGGGTCGCGACGAGTAAAAACTGCCACAAGTTCACAGTCTGCATTTTGTTTGATGGCACATTCAACGCCTTTTCCAAGGTTTCCGTATCCTAAAATTCCAATTTTCATTTTTATTTTCCTCCAAAAAGTTGGTAAATTACTTTGTTTGTGTTAGTAGTTCTTTTTAGAAACACTATAAATAAATTACTAAGATAGATGATTTTTGTCAAGGGGAAGAAAAACTTGTAGAAAAAAATGCAGTAGTTTTTTTGACTTTAATATTAGCGTGAGAATCAGTTTTCGCTGATAACATTTAGCAATTTGTGCAACAGCTGAAAAAGTTGAAAGGCTTCCTCCTTCGGAAGTGGCACACAGGCAGTTAATGCTTCTGGAATTTTTACAGCTTGTTCTTTTAGCGATTCTCCCAATTCTGTAATTTTTACCATAACGACACGTTCATCTTCTGGCAACCGATAGCGAAAAACATATCCTTTTGCTTCCAGTGATTTTAAAACTGGAGTTAAAGTTCCTGAATCCAAAAACAACTTTTTTCCAAGGTCTTTTACGTTGAGGCATTTTTCTTCCCAAAAAACCATCATTGCAATGTATTGTGTGTACGTCAAATCAAGTTTTTCTAAATGAGGGCGATATTTTTTTATGATTTCACGAGAGGCTGCGTACAACGGAAAGCAAAGTTGATTCCCAAGTTTTAAGCAATCAAAAGTTTGTTCAGACATATTCTCCCCCACTAAATTGGACTAATTAATCTTATCATATTTGGATTTTTTTTCAAATATCGAAAAAAAATAGCCCAATTTTTATTTCATCGTTGGGAGTTGTAGGCTTCTAAAACGGCTTTTGCTAGTTGGTCTGCACAAGAAGTTGGACGACGCCCGCAAGTATTTCCCGTTAGTTTATTTTCAATATAATCAACAGTACTTCCATCAAGGAGTTTTGCGATTGCTTTTAGGTTTCCATTGCATCCACCGTAAAATTGAATATTTGTGATTTTATCTTCATTGATGTCGAAACTGATTTTCTGGGTGCAAACATTTTCAGGTGTGTATTCATAGTGCATTTTGTCTTTCCTCCTTGAAAAAGTAAATATTATAAGTTTTCCTGAATCTTTAATTTAAGGTTTCCCATATCAGTTGGTTCAAAGCGTTCTACAATATTTCCATTCCGGTCAATTAGGAATTTTGTAAAATTCCATTTGATGTTTCCGTTGTTTTTGTAATCTTTGTCAGTTTTTTTTGCGGCAAGCGAAAGCATCATTCCCATTGGGGACTTTCCAAAACCTTTGAAAGTTGTGTTTTCTGTTAGCCATTTGTAAAGAGGAATTGCATTTTCGCCGTTTACATCGATTTTTGCAAATTGTGGAAAAGTGATGCCAAAGCGACCAGTACAGAATGAATGGATTTCCTCGTCACTTCCGGGGGCTTGGTTTGCAAACTGGTTACAAGGGAAATCTAGGATTTCTAAACCCTGGTCTTTGAACTCTTCGTACAAATCTTGCAATTCGTCATATTGTGGAGTGAAACCACAGCCCGTTGCCGTGTTTACAATAAGCAACACTTTGCCTTTGTAGTTTGAAAGCGAAATGTCTTCTCCATTTCTTGTTTTTACTGAAAAGTCGTAAATGTTCATAAAAAACCTCATATAAAGTGCATCTTATTAAATTGAATACAATTTAATCAAGTTAAATATATATTATAAAACTTTGAAAGTCAAGAAAAAAACGTGAACATCATTTTTTATCGTAAGTTTGTGATAGTTCAGAAAATTGTGTGGCAACCTTAAGTTTCCTTCTTGAGTTTTGCCCAAAAAAAACTTAGATTTAAAGTATGGGAAAAAAAACCCCATGCAAATCTTCAATAACAGAGGAAAAAATGGCAACACAAACATTAACAAGACAAGAACAAGTTGAAAAAGCAAACAGAAAGTTCATGTCCAAAGTTTATGGATGGATGGCAATCGCCCTTGTAATCAGTGGATTTTCCGCCCTTTACACGGCGAACAGCTATACGCTTATAAATCTGATTTGGGGAACTCGCTTTGGTTTCTTGTTTCTTGCAATAGCAGAACTGGTTTTGGTGTTTTGGCTTTCTGCTTCGATTCAAAAAATATCGAAAACCGCCGCAACGGTCGCATTCATAGGTTATTCCATATTGAACGGCATGACTTTTTCTTCAATTTTTGCCGTTTACACAACAGCTTCAATTTTTCGGGTTTTTTTGGCAAGTGCCGCAATGTTTGGAGCAATGACAATTTACGGAATGTTCACAAAACGCAAGCTCAATTCCATTGGTCGCTATTTGATGATGGCACTTTTTGGTGTAATAATTGCAACACTTCTAAACTTTTTGTTCCGCTCATCAACTTTAGACTTAATCATTTCCATTGTCACATTGGTAATTTTTATTGCACTTACCGCCTACGACACACAAAAAATCTTGAAAGTATCTTCGTACAATGACGGCACTGAAGTTTTTCAAAAAGTTGCTATCATCTGTGCCTTGGAATTGTACTTGGATTTTATCAACATCTTTTTTGTTTTGCTCCGATTGTTCGGCAGAGGGCAGAATTAAGTTTGGTTCAGTAATAAGAAATCCTCTTACCCCAATATAACTATAACGTAAACCACAAAAAAACCGACCTTCCAAAATGGAAAGTCGGTTGGTTGGTACAAGCGAACCAAATACTAG
Source organism: Spirochaetaceae bacterium (assembly GCA_017622235.1). Lineage (GTDB taxonomy): Bacteria > Spirochaetota > Spirochaetia > Treponematales > Treponemataceae > Treponema_F. The sequence goes on from JAGARN010000012.1 coordinate 5,238, forward strand.
CTACTCCACTTTTACCAGCGTTACACGGCTGTTTGCACTTGTTGCATTTCCGTCCGCTGGAACTAAAATATTGAACGAGGTTTTGTCGTCGCTAAAGACGTATACGCTCTTCCAATTTAATTTACGAAGGTTTTCTATCGCACCGCCACGAAAGTTTGCGTTCAACCTGAAAAAATCCTTGTCATGACTGTATGTGCCGTTGGCTGTTTGGCTAAGTTCAACGCCGGCAGCGTTGTAGGTTGTAACTTTTACGCTGCATTTGCCCTTTGCCTGTAAAGTTATTTCGTAGTCGTAGTCGGCATTTTCTGTGGAAACAGAGCCTTGCCAAGTCCCTGCAAAGTAGTCCGGCACAGGCATTTTATCTACACAATCTTTTGCAAATTGAGGCAAAACAATTCCCATAATCAATAAGACTGCATCTAGCTGACAGACTTTTTAATTTTTTTTTGCCCATTATATAATGGGCAATGGAATTGACAAATTTCATTGCCGCAAATCCGCTCGTTTGTTTCACAAACATTGCGGATTTGCGGCAATATTTGGAAAGGGGTATATGGCTAACAAAATCTGTATTGATAATAATTATGTTGAGAAAATACTTGGCATTTCAACAGAAGAAAACTGCGGGCTTGCGACATATTTAAGGCTTCAGGACAAAATCAAAAGCGGAAATTTCGACGAAGAATTTCAAAAGACATGGTGCAGATTTTACAGAGTCACATCAAGAAGCGCGAACTGGAAAAAAGATTTTTTTGCTGTCTTTAGCGAATGTAAAAAAGAAAAAAATCTCACGCTGGAAACGATATTACGAAAACTGAATGGCAGAGAGAACACAGGAAAGTTTTTTGAACTTTCCTTTGCAACAAAAATGCTTGCAGGACTTAACGACTCAAAGCCGATTATTGACAGATTTGTAAAGCGTTATTTCTCTCTGAATCTCATGAACAGGGGAAGTTTTGCAGAAAGACTTCCAAATGCCCTGGAACAGTATGCAGAACTTGAGGAACGATACAAGGATTTTTTTGAAACAGAGGAGGCAAAAACAGTTCTCCATTTTTTTGACAGCAAATTCCCCATTTATGCCCCTTCTATTTCGTCTGTTAAGAAAATAGACTTTCTGATTTATTGGAAGGGTAAATTCCTCATCAATTAAAATTCGGAAAACAAGGCTTTTAGGCCTAAAAAATAAAACTTATAAGGAGTTGTTTATGAAAACAGCAAAACGTTTTGCCATGCTTGCAGGTCTAGCTTTGGCATTGATGGCAGTCCTCTCTTTTGCAGGATGCAATGGAAAAGGTGGAAGCGCAAAGGCGGCACCTGAGAGTGACTTTGAATTTAAACTTTCCGATGACGGAACTTTTATTGCAATCACGAACTACAAGGGCGATGCAAAGAACCTGGTGATTCCTGAAACTATCCAGGGGGTGCCGGTTGCATCCATCGGCGGGTTTTATTACAACAAGAAGATAAAATCCGTAGTGATTCCTTCATCTGTCAAAGTTATCAGGGCTGAGGCTTTTTCTGAATGCGAGGCCCTTGAAAAGGTTACACTGCCAGAGGGGCTTCTTTTTATTGATGGTGGTGCATTCAGTGAAACAGCGCTTACATCCGTAACGGTTCCAAAAAGCCTGCTATTTATAGGGCGTGGTGCATTCGGAAGCGATAATCTTTCCGAAATAAACATACCTGATGACGCTGCATTCATTGGAACAAACGAATATGCCGAGTTATCAGAGGCCTTCAGTGGCAACAAAATTGACTCCTCAGTTGAGCTTCAGAAAAAACTTAAAGGAATCAAACAGAACTACAGCTGGAGAGAAGATTTTTTAAAAGAACATGAAGAATTATGGAAATATCTGTAGTAGAACAAGGACGACAGCAAAGTAGAATAACATTCTTCACATAAACGAGCGGCGAACAGCGTAGGACCAGTTTTGGAAAGACGCTATCGCCGCTTTTTGTTTTAGAATCAATTTTTAGCAACATTCATGGTTAATACTGATTAATTCTCTATGGAATTAATCAGTGTTTCCTTAGAACGAAAACGGAAAAATTTCTGTAGCCCCCTGTTGCAAGGTGCGCAAAGCGGGAATAATTCTGTTTTAATTTGGGAATTTTCTTGCTTTTACGTGTTTTTTTTTGTTTTTGCGTGCAATTTATTTAAATTATACCACCCTTTTGAAAAAGAACTACCTGTTTACACTTTCCAGACCCCGTGCAACACGTGGGGGAAGGCGTTTTCTTCATCACAGAAATTACGTAGCAATCTCCAATACGTCTGGTCAAGGGACACTGCGTTCAAGCCCTTGACTCAGCCGTTTTTTGAGGTTCCATAAATTGTAACCTCAAAATCCGTGGCATTACTTCATATTTAACAATAATATTTTATTTCACCAAAATAATCTTTCCATTTTGCTACAACTTCAAAAGCACGAGCCTCTATTACACGCAGTAGTTTGTTTAAGACAATAGACGGAAGTTTTGAATTATTATTTGCTAAAGAACACTTACCATCTTTTGTAATCCATACTTTAGTAGCATGAGGAACAGGTTTTCCTTCTGAAATATGAACATGTATAGGTTCTACAGGATTATTTTCATTTGTCCAAAAATAAACCCAATAAGAACCAAGTTTAAATACTTGAGGCATTCAAAAGCCCCCCTGTTTGGGAAAATTCAAGGATCAAATGTGCTTCGGAATATACAACGTCTTTTAAATATTCCAATTCAGTTTCTGTATAGCCATAAATATCTTCCCATTTTTTTTCTGGTAAATAACATGTTGCATGCTTAAAACAGAGTTTATCATCAGGTGTTTCAATATATACTTTTACAATTCCATCTTTCATTTCTGAATGTACAATTTCTGTTTCATCATTAAGTGTCATAAAAGGATACATCATATCAATACCTCTACGTATAATATATACTTAGTTTTACGTTTTTGCTAGATAATTTTTTTCTAAGATAGCAACCACACCAGGTGAAAAAAAACCATAAAAAAAGCCGTGACATACAACCGTGCCTGCCTGCAATAGTGGGGGAAGACGTTTTCTTCATCACAGGAATTGCGTAGCAATCTCCAATACGTCTGGTCAAGGGACACTGCGTTCAAGCCCTTGACTCAGCCGTTTTTTGAGGTTCCATAAATTGTAACCTCAAAATCCGTGGCATTACTTCATATTTAACAACAATAGACGGAAGTTTTGAATTATTATTTGCTAAAGAACACTTACCTCTTTTGTAATCCATACTTTAGTAGCATGAGGAACTGGCTTTCCCTCTGAAATATGAACATGTATAGGTTCTACAGAATTATTTTCATTTGTCCAAAAATAAACCCAATAAGAGCCTATTTTAAAAACTTGAGGCATTATCAAATCCCCCACATCTAGCCAACTGAATAATAATATGAGCTGTACTTTCCAAAAATTCTTGTAAATATTTTAGCTGTTCTTCAGAAAAACCTTCTCTTTTTGTCCAAGTATATGAAGGAAGCCAACATTCAGCACAATCAAATCCATTTTCAACGGGCTGTTCAAAATATACTTTTACATTTTCTTGATTATCTTTGTAGATAATTTCAGAATGCACAATTCCTGTTCCGTCATTTAATGTCATATAATTATACATCATATAGTTTCCTCCAAAAATAAATATACATCACTTTTAGATTTTTTACTACAAAAAAAGCCACTCCAAAAACTTGAAGTGGCTTTCCATATATAAGTTAAGTCTACAAAACCAAACTTATTTACTTAAAGCAGTTGCAACGTCAACGGCTACAGCTACAGTTGCACCAACCATTGGGTTGTTACCAATTCCCAAGAATCCCATCATTTCAACGTGGGCTGGAACTGATGATGAACCAGCGAACTGTGCGTCCGAGTGCATACGTCCCATTGTATCTGTCATACCGTAAGAAGCTGGACCTGCAGCCATGTTATCTGGGTGAAGTGTACGACCTGTACCACCACCGGAAGCCACGGAGAAATATTTTTTACCTTTTTCAACACATTCTTTTTTGTATGTACCAGCAACTGGGTGTTGAAAGCGTGTTGGGTTTGTTGAATTTCCTGTGATGGAAACGTCAACGCCTTCGTGCCACATGATTGCAACGCCTTCACGAACATCGTCGGCACCGTAGCATTTTACCTTGGCACGGTCTCCGTTTGAATATGGAATTTCCTTCACAACCTTAAGTTCGCCTGTGTAGTAGTCAAACTTGGTCTGCACATATGTGAACCCGTTTATGCGGCTGATAATCTGTGCTGCGTCTTTTCCAAGACCGTTTAGGATGCAGCGTAGTGGTTCTTTTCTAACCTTGTCTGCTTTTGCGGCAATCTTGATTGCTCCTTCTGCTGCGGCGAAAGACTCGTGTCCTGCTAGGAAAGCAAAACATTTTGTCTCTTCACGAAGAAGACGAGCAGCCAAGTTTCCGTGACCCAGACCTACTTTGCGGTCTTCTGCAACAGAACCAGGAATACAGAAAGCCTGGAGTCCAATTCCAATGGCTTCCGCCGCATCGGCTGCGTTCTTGCAACCTTTTTTTATTGCGATTGCAGCTCCCACAACATAAGCCCACTTTGCGTTTTCAAAACAAATAGGCTGTGTTTCCTCAACTGTTTTGTAAGGATTTATTCCAGCTTTGTCGCAAATTTCCTTGGCTTCTTCTATGGAAGAAATACCGTTTTCTTTCAATGCCTTTTTGATTTTATCAATACGGCGTTCGTAGCTTTCAAATGTTATTTTCTCTGCCATTTTGTTCCTCCCGCCTTATTCGTGCCTTGGGTCAATCAACTTGACCGCGCCCTGTTCTTCTGTCGTGCGTCCGTATGAACCACGAGCCTTTTCCATGGCGGTGGCAGGGTCGTCACCTTTTTTGATAAAGTCCATCATCTTTCCAAAATGAATGAACTTGTAACCGATAATGGCATCGTCCTTGTCAACTGCGACTTTTTCAACATAACCTTCCGCCATTTCCAAGTAGCGTGGGCCTTTTTTCTTTGTGGCAAACATCGTTCCAACCTGGGAGCGAAGTCCTTTTCCCAAATCCTCAAGAGAAGCTCCAACTACAAGTCCGCCTTCGCTGAACGCAGACTGTGTGCGTCCGTAGACAATCTGAAGGAACAACTCACGCATAGCCGTGTTGATGGCATCGCAAACCAAATCCGTGTTCAATGCTTCAAGAAGCGTCTTGCCCACGAGGATTTCTGATGCCATGGCTGCTGAATGCGTCATGCCGGAACAACCAATTGTTTCTACAAGGGCTTCTTCAATGATTCCTTCTTTGACGTTCAAAGTCAATTTGCAGGCACCCTGCTGAGGGGCACACCAACCAATACCGTGCGTAAAACCGGAAATGTCTTTGATTTCCTTTGCCTGAACCCATTTTCCTTCCTCTGGAATGGGAGCAGGTCCATGATAAGCGGCCTTAGCCAGCGGACACATATGTTCCACTTCTGCCGAATAAACCATAGTCTTCTCCTAAAAACAAGGGATATGACCCGTCATTGACGGGTTTCGCTAATTATACACCAATCAGAATAAAGTTTCTAGCCGTACAAAGAGGTTTTATTCTTCCAATATTATTTTTATTCGTTCTTCTACAACTTCTTCTGGCGGAACAAGAGAAAAATCCCTGACATAGCAATCAAAAACAGGAGCGTTCTTGAAATATGTCATACCTCCAATTTGCAAGTAAAGGTAAATATCATCTCCAAGAGTGTATTCATTTTCAAGATAGGAATAAAAACCATTTTGCCACCTTAAAGCGAGTGGCATATCCTGATATTTAATGATTTGAGAAGCAGTTCCATCTTCCAAAAGAGTAGGCATTTCGGTAAGTTGCGTTTTCAACAAAATCGGCCAATAAAATCGAATTAGGCTCATAGGAGATTCTTTAGCATGGGCATACATATCCTTGAAGTTCTCCTCATTCGGCGGAAAATAATCAAGCCATTTCATCTCGCTAGAAATAAACATACCAGGGAAATAATACCAATAGCCTTGATAAAACTCAGGAATAACATCCGAAACAGAAACCAAATAAGCATCCAATGTTTTAGAACGACAAAACACCCCTATTAGCTCTTCTGTAGCAACTCCAATGGAATCTTTTTGTTTAACTTCACCTGTTTTTTGAGATAAAACATCACCATAAACAAGCTGATAATCAGACACGCAAACTTTGCCTTTATAAAAATATTCGCTAGAAGTTTCTACTACAACAACATCCGAAAAAAAAGAAGGCAAAGGGTCATACTGCTCAATAATAATTCCATCTACATCAGAAAAAATTTCTTGCCCTACTTGAACTTCTGCCCCAGCAGCAGGAGGCACAAACTCCTCTCCTTCCGTATTTGAAACTGCAACATTTGTTTCTTTAGAAGAATTTGTCGCCTCTTTTGTAGACAAACAAGAACCTAAAAATAAAACCATCAAACATAAGCCAAACAAAAACAATCTTTTTTTCATTTTCTCCTCCAAGTTTAAAATTTCGTACATTATATACCATATTTTGTCTGCAATCAACAACAAAAAGGACTAAACTTAAATTAGGCGGCAATAAAACCGCTGATACTAATTTAACGAGGTTAAAATATGTCTTTTAGACTAAACAAGGACAAAGAAACCGTGAGAAACATTCAACGGAGCCTAAAGAATAACGGGGGATACTGCCCTTGCAGAACGGAACAGATTCCAGAAAACAAATGCATTTGCAAAGAGTTCAAAGAACAACTCAAAGATCCAAACTTTGAAGGTTACTGCCACTGTAAATTATATTATAAGCCAAAAGCCTAATCTTTTATAAAGTACGTTACGGCAAAAATCAACTTAAAGTGTCGCCATTACTCCGTTACCAAACAATGCGAAGTCGCCACGACAAGGGTCTTGTGGCCACACTTGCCGTAACTTTTCGGTAAGAAGTTTTGCCGTTTTGGCATTTGCAACAGCCTTTGGGGGCAAAAGCCCAAGTTTTATTGCTTCCTGTACAACATGAGTATCTAGTGGAACAATCAAGTTTGCAGGACTATACCAACTCCAAAGACCTATATCCACCGGCGAATTCTGCCTTACCATCCAACGTAAAAACATATGTATTCTTTTGTTAGCAGAAGCCATACCCTGAGGAACGATTCGGCATCCATTAAAACAACTGCTCAAAGATTCTGCTAGATGTGGCTCTGGTTTACCACAAGAAATGTTTTTTTCGCAAAAATTTTGGTGTCTGCTTTTTACATAACTGCCAAGATTAGTTTCTTGGTTTAGAATTTCGCCAAGTTTATCAAACAAATCTAACAGTTGACGATAAGAATAAAAGCGATAAAACTTTGCGTCCATAGCTACATTTGGAGGAATAAAATCTTTATTGTAAGCTCCAGTTCGTAGCCATGTTGCAGGTCCACCGCAAGAATCCGCAAGAGCCATTATATAATCTGTTTTAGTCAAAAATTGTTGCCGCTGACCAAATGCTAACATAGCAGCAATAAAAGCAGCACACTCAATATCTGCTGTTTCAGAGTAGCGGCAAAGAACACAACTTGGATCACCTTCTGTAAAACGAGGTGTTTCGTACCTATCTGCTAAAACACGCAAATGACTTATAAGTTCTTTTTTCATTTGAACCTACGTAATGGAAGCAACATTCTTGTTCGTTCTTTGTATTCCTCGAAACCTTCTTTTTGGGATTGCCTCTTGTCTGCCATTGGAATACTGATAAATAGGAATAAACAGGTATTTAAAACTGCACCTAAAATCGAAAACCAATATTCTGGCATTGCACAAACAACAGAAAGAGCAATTCCCCACCACATTAAAATTTCAGCAAGATAATTCGGGTGACGAGAATATTTCCAAAGTCCTCTCTGCATAAATTGATAATCAGGATTTTCTGGATTTTGAGACTTTTCTTTCCTGAATTTATGCATTTGATAATCAGCTATACCTTGCAAAAACACCGCACCGATTGAAACCAATCCAAAAAGGAAACTAAAGACATTCATCTGTCTATTGCTATTAACAGCTGCAAATAATGCTGGTAAAGTACAAGTGTATACAATCAATGTAGGAACAAGATGAATTCCAAAAAAATTGACAAACGGATAAAATTTACCCGTTTTATTTTTAAGCATTGTGTAACGCCAATCCTGAGTGTTTAAATCCTTGAATGTGTATGCCCAATTTATGGTTAAACGAAATCCCCAAAAGCAAATTATGCAAAATAAATAAATCGTTAAATTGGAAGGTGGCGGAAAAAACTTTGCTTCTGGTCTAAAAATATAACAAGCTAAAAGGATAATTGGCTGAACGCTCCAATACGGGTCGTAGATTGAAGCATTTTTTGAAAGGCAACTAAATAAAAAAATAAGAACTGTTGCAAAAATATCTGCAATTAAAAAATTAATATACCAAGGGAAAGACCCATTATAAACAACAAATTTATAAATTATAAGACCAAACCATGTTGCTAGAACATAGTCTATTGCAATTAAAACTATCCCTATAAATTTTGGGAAATAATCTGTTTCTTTTATATCACGTTTCATACGGCTCAGTGTATCATGTTTTTTATAAAAAGTGAAATTTGCAATAACACAGTAGAATTTATATCAAAAAAGCTTATATTTCGTTATAAACTTTTTCTACTTGCAAACGATTTTCCAGAAAAATATCCACTAAGAGAGGATCGAAATCAACACCTTTACCTTTTTCGATAATTTCAAAGCAAATATCTAGTGGCATTGCATCCCTATAACATCTTTTTTGCGAAATTGCATCAAAAACATCGGCAACTGCCATAATTCTTGCCGACAAAGGAATCTCTTTTTCTTTTAATCCCTTAGGATAGCCTTTACCATTCCATTTTTCATGATGATATAACGCTACCTCATATGCCATTTTCATAAATTCCTCATTACCGTGCTTTCCAAAAGTTTCTTTAATTATTTTTGCTCCATTTTCAGAATGTTTTTTCATTTCGAAATATTCTTCATCAGTCAATTTATCCGGTTTTTGTAGAATAGCATCAGGAGTAGCAATTTTTCCAATATCATGAAGAGGAGCTGTCATTTCTAAATTATTCATAAAATCTTTGGTTAGTAAATCTTTGTAGTACTTTCTTGAACGAAGCTCATCAACTAGAAGTTTTACATACGCTGTAGTTCGCTTAATATGACCACCTGTATTGTTATCTCTATTTTCTACCAACGTTGCAAAATCAACTACAGTGTTTTTATTGAACTCTGTTAATTTTTTTACGGCAGGTTCTTCATGATTCAGATAAATTCCTAAAACAAAAATTACAGGAACGATTGAAGTAATCAAAATCTCTGGATAAAGATACTGAACAATAAGAACACACATTGAAGTCCCTAAATAAACAATAATCGTCATTCGTTTTCTTTTTTCAACAAATTTCCAACCACGAAAAAAAGTTGCAACAGTAAGCATAAAATATAAAATTACAATTACATAACAAGACGTAGAGGAAATTCCAACCGAATAATTGGAAATATAACCCTGAACAAATTCCGTTTTTTCTATAAATAAAATACTTACAATTATGCTTAAGAAAAAAGGGAAGAAAAAAAGTATTTTTTTCCACAGTTCCGAAGGAAATTCATCTGTAATTGAAAGAATATACAAAAACATTAAAAAAACAATCGTTTCTATACTTAAATAAAAACATAAATGTAAAACAAGATTTAATTTATAATTTACCCAATCTAAATAATTAACAGTGTAGGCTGTGATTCCATCAAAAAGTATAAATAAGATGGCGGTAATATAAATTGCCGTAAAAAGTGAATAATTTCTTTTATTTTTTTTTACACCATTTTCTTTTAGGTAAATAAAAACAATAAAGAAAACAACAGCTAAACATCCCATTTGAAGTTTAAAATATTCCATGTAGGAATTGTAACACGAAATACTACATTTAAACAAATTTTTTTTTTACACCCTTGACATTTTATATACCGTTTGGTATATATATTTTTGTCGAATTATGTACCGTTCGGTATATAAAACAGACATCACTTCAAGAGGTTTTTTATGAACACACTTTTTTCTGACAAATTTTTTTACCACATTTATCCTTTGGGGCTTTGTGGCTGCCCAAAAGGCAACGATTTTTCCTGTTCTGCTGGCAACGCCTTTGAAAAACTTGCTGCTGAACTGGATAGAATAAAAAGCCTTGGTGTGAACGCCCTTTACATAGGGCCCGTTTTTGAGTCCACCGCCCACGGCTACGACACCTTGGATTATTTCCACGTGGACCGCCGCCTTGGAAACAACGAAAGTTTTGCCGCTTTTTGCAAGGAGTGCCATAACCGGGGAGTCGCCGTGGTTTTGGACGGAGTTTTCAATCACACGGGGCGGCACTTTTTTGCTTTCAAAGATTTGCAGCAAAACGGCTGGAATTCTTCTTACAAGGATTGGTATTTGAATGTGGATTTTAGCCGGAAAAGTTGCCTTGGGGACAATTTTGATTACGAAGGCTGGGCAGGCTGCAAGGATTTGGTGAAACTGAACCTTGAAAATCAACAGGTAAGGAACTATCTTTTTGCAGCGGTGGATTTTTGGATTGACACATTCAAGATTGACGGACTTCGATTAGACGCAGCAGACGTGATTTCCAAGGATTTTTTAGATGCCCTGAGCGACCACTGCAAAAACAAAAAGCCTGGGTTTTGGCTAATGGGTGAAGTTGTTCATGGGGATTACAACGATTGGGCAAGACCCGGCAGATTGGATTCTGTGACAAACTACCAGATTTACAAGGCGTTGTGGTCGGCACTGAACGACAAGAACCTGTTCGAGCTTTCCTACAACTTGAACCGGGAATTTGGGGAAAACGGCATTTACAAAAACTTTTTGCCCTACAATTTTTTGGACAATCACGACGTAAACCGAATTGCAAGCACCTTAAAAACGCAGGAGCATTTGTTTTTGCTTTATGCCCTGTTCTTTTTAATTCCGGGAATCCCTTCGATTTATTACGCAAGCGAACTTGGAGTCCGTGGCAAGCGTGGAAGCCACGGAGACTTTGAACTACGTCCAAGCCTGCCGCCATTTTCTGCTGTTCCTGATTTTGCCCAACCTCTTGTGGATTCTGACTCTCTATGCAAGGTGATTTGTCAGTTCTCAAGGATTCGGCAAAGTCAAGTTGCCCTGCAGCTTGGCAGCTACAAAGAGCTTTCCGTGACAAACGAAACCTTCGCTTTTGAAAGAAGCTACGGCAACGAAAAAATCCTTGTGGCAGTAAATGCTTCTGGGCAGGGAAAAGAGGTTTGCATTGGAAAAAACTACCTTGGACACGGAAAAGACCTTTTGACCGGGGAAAACCTGCACTTTGGGGAAAAGGTTTTTGTGCCGGAAAATTGGGTTTTTGTGGGGAAGGTCAACTCCTAGGGCGTTCCCTAAATCACATAAATTCCTTCTTGAATTTTTGGGTGACCATAAAACCTCATGGAATATTTTGCATATCTGTTTATTTTTTACGTTATCCGGCCGCAACACCATAGACAAAGCTGTGTATAACAGAAAAACTCATTGAGTTATTTTTTTCCAAGCGATCTTGAATTATGTCCAAGGCAACAGCCTGTGAGGTTTGCAAAAAAATCCTGCTGAACAAGATTTCTTTTCCCCTCATGTTCCCAATCTCATTGGAAGAGTTTAGGAAAAAGTCGGTCATAAGGTTCTGAATTTTCGCATAAAACGGCTCGTAAAGTTTCCATGCCTCAGAGTCGCCAGAAGCAGCCTTCAATGTGCAGTGCAGCCTGTAAAAATCAGGGTTTGCCTTTGCAAAGTCTATTGTTGATTCTAAGATTTTTGTAAGGCTTCCCACAAAATCCCCGGTGTAGTTAGAAGCAGATTGCAAAGCCTTCAAAAATGCAGAGCCTTTTTCCTCTATGATTGCAGACAAAAGCCCGGTTTTGCTTCCAAAATAATAGTACAAAGTTGGCTTTGTGATTTGGGATTCATTGCAAATTTCTTGAACCCCAACCCCGTCATAGCCTTTGGCTGCAAAAAGTTTTGTTGCACTGTTCAATATCAGTTCTCTTGTTTCCGAACTCTTTTCCATGGACTAATTATATACCGATTGGTAAGTCTGTGGCAAGTGGATGACTTGCCATAAAGATGTGAATGATTAGTATCTTGAAAGTATTTCTTTGATTTTTGAGTTGACCTCTGTAGTTAATTCAAGTGAAAGCTGCTCTTTTTTTACTATGGAAAGTTTATCTTCTATATTGACGGCGTGTTTTTTGTTGGAAGGTTCAAAAGCATCTTCCTCATATAAAAGACACCAAGGAGACACTCCTAGAACGTCCGAAATTTTTTCCATCATTTCTGGAGAAGGAAATTTTTTCCCCGTCTCTATTTCACCAACATAATTTGAAGAAGTTTCGCACATTTCCGCCAGTTTCATCTGCGATATTTGTGCTTGCTTTCTGTAATATTTGAAATTCCGTGCGAACAGTTCCCGTAAATTCATAATTCCATGCTATCAGCAGGTGCTTTTGGTTGACAACCAACTTTAAACATGGTATGTTCTATTTAACACACGCTTTAAGCATGGTATTTTTTATGGAGGTATCAAAATGAAAAAAGCAATTTTTGTTGCAACTTTGGTCATGCTCTTGTCTTTGACAATGGCATTTACAGGATGTGCTCAAGAGGCAGAATCAAGCAATCCCTTTGTAGGTAGATGGATTCATTTTTATTCAGACGGAGGTTATCTTATATTGGACTTTTCAGATACTACATATTCGCTAACAGAAAGATACGACGAGGAACAAGAAGTAGAGGATTCAGGAACTTACACTTATAGTGGAGATGAAGCAATCCTGACATCAGATTACGGAGGAACATCAAAAGCAACAATAAGTAACGGCAAACTTTCGTGGGATGGTGCTGTTTACAATAAACAATAAGCCTAATTGATGTGAAATTGTATATTTGATTAACTTTGTGATGAATTTAAACTATTTGTTTTTTAAAAATATATGTTTCAAATAGTTTATTTTCATCATTAAATTTTTTATAAGTTGACTCTTCCAGTAGAGTAAAACCATTTTTTATATACCATTGCCAATTACATTCGCAATCTGTCCATAGATACATATTTTTATAACCAGAAGATTTTAATAATTGCCAAACTTCTTCATAGAGGATTTTCCCACTACCCTTTTGCAAGCCAACAAAAAGCGACAGCTTTATATCATCATTATTCATTAAATGATGAACTTTTGAATCCATTAACGAAAGATACTCAGCACAAAGTTTTAATCTTTCTTTTTCTTCCTCATCAAAATTTGCTGAAGTTTCAGAGAACCACTGTTCAAAATTATTTTTATCATAGGGTCGCTGAAGAAACATTGCCGAACAAAGCCGATTTCCTTCCATAATTTGAAAAGCAAAATCATTCTCAAAATAATTATTGCGTAAAATTGTTTCTGCATAGATGTTCCTAAAAGAATCTTCCCATCCAGAAAAAGTCCACATAGGTTTTACAAAATCAAGAATTTGAGAAATATTAGTTATGTTGAATGATTTAACATTTTGTGGCATAATGTCCAAATTATATAAAATATTGCAAAGAATTGCAAAAGAGGTTCTATGAAAAGAAAAATCATATTATTTATTATTGTTTTTTTCCTCTCTATATTTCTTATTGGATTTATTCTTTGGGAAACTGTTTTTAATCCCCACCGTGGAGTGGTGAAAAACTTTGAAAATTCAGTTTCTTTATCAACAAAATTAACAAAAGAAGAAGCTTTAAAAGACTTGGACTTTGTTTATGCAAAACTAAAAGAAAGACATCCAATTTGGCTTGAAAAAACAGAAGAAGCAATCCAAATACAAAAATTAATTGCTACAGAATATCAAAATAAAAAAGAATTCTTTGCCACAAAAGAATTCTTTACTGTGACAGAATTGTATCAGCAAGTTTCAGAAATCTTAGCATTAATGAAAGACGGTCACACAAGATGCAGTGTTTATACAAACGAATTATTGGCTGTTGACGATTTCACACCTTTATTTGCCTTTGGAAATCCAGTTGCTATTAACGGAACTGATATAAACCAACTTTATGAAGTATTCAAAACTCGTTTTTCTTACGAAGTTGATATTTCCATAAAAAATTCTTTCTTTTCAAGTTATGTTTTTAGAAATGACATTCTTGCTCTAATCGGTATAGACACGACAAAACCTGTAACTTTCACTTACAATACAAAATTTGGATTTGAAGGTTTTACTCACAATTTAATTCCCCATTCAGAGTCATTTTATCCGTCAAAAGAGGATGTAATAGCATTTCTCCAAAGCAAAAATTATTCCCAAAAAGAAATTGATTCAATCTCTGATTCCACAATGGTAGAGTATTTGGCTCCAAACAAAGTTGAATCTGCAACTATTGAGGGAAATCCTCAGTCATGGATTTGGTACACCATTGATTCAAAAAATGATGTTGCAATCTTTACATTCAAACAATGCAACTATAATGATGAATACATCGAAACTGTAAAAAAGTTTTTCGCTGACGTAAAAAAAACAAATATCAACAATGTAGCGGTGGATTTAAGAGGAAACGGTGGCGGGAACTCAAATGTAGCAAATGAATTTATAAGACACTTAAACATAGATTCTTACAAAATCTGGGATTGTGCTGTTAGAGCTGGTCCTATTTTAAAATACTACAGGAAAGGATATAACACTAATAAAAAATACGACACAAACTTTTCAGGGAATGTTTACATTTTAACAAACACTCAAACCTACAGTGCAGCCATGGATTTTGCCATGCTAATTCAAGACAACAACCTTGGAAAAATTGTTGGACAACCTTCTAGCAACAAACCTGAAAGTTATGGCGATATTTTATTTTTTCAGTTACCAAATTCTAAACTTCAACTTTGTATTTCTTTCAAAAAATGGTATCGAATCGATCAAACAAAAAAAGACTTACTAATTGAACCAGACATCCCTTGCCCCGCAAATGAAGCGGTTTCTGTTTTGTATGATTTAATAAAACTGTAATTTTTTTTATTTACAAAAAACGCTCTGTAACAAAATTGCCACAGAGCGTTATACTAATTACAAAATATGCTTAGCGTGATTCCAAACAAGGTCGCAAATACGTCCGGTCAAGGCACGCTTTGCTCAAGGCCTTGACTCGGCCGTTTTTAGGGTTTGTATTAAACCCTAAATCAAAGATTTGCTTACCGAGTTTTGCTAAAGCAAAACTCGCGTTTTAGTCGTCCTTATTTTGTTTCAAGGCATGCAATTCCTGGCAAAGTTTTTCCTTCAAGGAATTCCAAAGAAGCTCCACCACCTGTTGAAACGTGGCTCATTTTATCTGCAAGGTTGAATTTGTTTACAGCTGCAACAGAGTCTCCACCACCAACTACAGACATAGCACCTTTAGCAGTAGCTTCTGCAACTAAGCGAGCAACTTTTTCTGTTCCTTTTGCAAATGCATCAAATTCAAATACACCAACTGGACCATTCCACACAATTGATTTTGCGTTAAGAATTGTGTCTGTGTAGATTTCGATTGTTTTAGGACCAACATCCATGGCCATTAAATCAGCTGGAATGTCTGTTGAATCAATTGCAACTGGAGCTGCATCTGGACTAAATTCTGTAGCACCAACGTGGTCAACAGGAAGAATGATTTTAGCACCTTTTTCAGCAGCTTTTGCAAGAAGGTCTTTTGCTGTATCAATAAAATCATCTTCAACAAGTGATTTTCCAACATTGTAACCTTGTGCTTTTAAGAATGTGTAAGCCATTCCACCACCAATTACTAATGCAGATGCATTTTTCAAAAGTGATTCCAAAACAGCGATTTTTGAAGAAACTTTTGCACCACCAATAATAGCAATCATTGGTTTTTCTGGGTTTGTTACCATTGGTTGGATGTATTTAACTTCTTTTTCCATCAAGAATCCGCCAACTTTTGTTTCAACGAATTTTGCGATAGAAGCAGTTGATGCTTGGTCACGGTGAGCTGTACCAAAAGCGTCGTTTACGAAGATATCTCCGTAAGAAGCAAGTTCTTTTGCCATTGTGTCACGTTCAGCAGCATCTTTTGAAGTTTCTTCTTTGTGGAACCTTGTATTTTCCAACATTGCAACGCCACCTTCTGGTAAAGCGTCAATAGCTGCTTTTTGTCCAAGTGCATCTGGAAGGAATGTAACTTCTTTTCCAAGTTTTTCTGAGAAATATTTTACGACTGGAGCCATGCGGTTTTTACCGTTGATGAATTTTTCTGAATCTTCATCTGTCCAAGTTTTTCCAGCTTTTTCTGCCTTTTCTTGTGCTTTTTTAACATCTTTTTTGGGATCTCCCAAGTGGCTCATCAAAACCAAACTCCGTGGAGACTGCTCTAAAATGTATTTAATAGTGGGTAATGCTGCCATGATACGAGTGTCATCCTGAACAACACCGTCTTTCATGGGTACGTTAAAATCAACACGCATAATGATGCGTTTGCCCTTCAAATCAATGTCCTTAACTGTCTTAATCATTGTGGACTCCTTATGGAATACGATATATTACTATAAATATATCAAAGCAAGTCTTTATGGTCAATCACAAGCCCCTATATTCAAAAAGGTAAAAATACTAGTATTTTTTCATGTTAAACAGTAAAATGTAAGGGATGAATATGGAGGCAAGATAAAAACTGCCTAAAATATCGTCAGTTTTTATCTTTTATAGTTTGCGTTGCAAACTAAATATATATTGCTGTTTTTCACTAGGTTGCAAAACAGCGTAAAAAGTTAATTTCGAAAATTGAAATTTTCTCATTGACTTTTTATGGGAGTAAAAATGGCAGAAAGCGATAAATTGATTGTGCGTGGTGCACGTGAACATAACTTAAAAAATATAGATGTGGAACTGCCCCGCAACAAGCTAGTAGTTATTTCTGGTCTTTCTGGTTCTGGGAAAAGTTCCTTGGCATTCGACACAATATTTGCAGAAGGTCAGCGTCGTTATATGGAAAGCCTTTCTTCTTACGCAAGGCAATTTCTTGGACGAATGGATAAACCCGACATTGATTACATCGAAGGACTTTCTCCGGCAATCTCTATTGAACAAAAAACGACACATAAAAATCCTCGTTCCACGGTGGGAACAGTAACTGAAATATACGACTACTATCGTTTGCTTTATGCAAGAATTGGGATACCCCATTGCCCTGAATGTGGTCGTGAAATTCGGGAACAATCCACAGACCAAATAATTGACACAATTATGGAATGGCCAGAAGGTACAAAAATTCAACTTTTGGCACCAGTAATTCACGGCAAAAAAGGTGAACATCAAAAAATTATAGATGACGCAAAAAAAGCAGGTTTTATTCGTGCCAGAATTGATGGAATAATGGTGGAACTAGAAGACAACGTAAAACTAGATAAGCAAAAAAAACATTCCATTGACATAGTTGTTGACCGTATTGTAATAGGAAAGGATATACGCAAAAGATTGGCTTCTTCTGTGGAAACAGCACTTGAAAGTGCAAATGGACTCTTGGTGGTAACTCGCCGTATGGGAGAAACAGAAACAGAACATTTTTTCTCTCAAAAAAATTCTTGTCCAGATTGTGGTATCTCAATTCCAGAACTTCAGCCTAGGCTTTTTTCTTTTAACAACCCATTCGGAGCTTGCCCTGATTGTACAGGTCTTGGGGAAACTATGGAATTTGACCTAGACCTAATTATTCCTGACAAGAGCAAATCTTTTGACGAAGGAGCTTTTGGTTCTTACAACCCAACATCAGCATGGCAAAGAACACGTTTTCAGGCTGTAGCAGATGAATACGGTTTCAAACTCAGTGATTCTTTTGATTCTCTTACAACAGAACAGCAACAAGTTTTAATTTATGGTAGCGGAAATAAAAGCATACACTACATTTATCATAAGCAAAGTGGAGAAGGTCACTCCGTATATAACAGACCTTGGCCGGGATTACTAGCAGACATGAAGCATCGTATGGCAGAAAGTTTTTCAGAAGCACAGCGAGAAAGTTACGAAAAATACATGGTTCGAAAAGTGTGTACAAGTTGCCAAGGTAGACGTTTAAAAAATACTGCTTTGGCAATTACTGTAGGTGGCAAAAATATCCATGAGCTAACACAACTTTCTGTTGGAGAGTCAATAGATTTTTTTGACAACCTTAAATTAACAGAAACAGAAGAGCAGATTGCTAAGCAAATAAAAAAAGAAATTCAAGACAGACTTAGCTTTATGAAAAACGTAGGTTTGGATTACCTCACGCTAGAACGGCAAGCTGCCACTCTTTCTGGTGGTGAAGCTCAACGTATACGGCTCGCAACCCAAATCGGTTCTAGTCTTATGGGTGTGCTTTATATTTTAGACGAACCTTCTATCGGTCTGCACCAGAGAGATAACCAACGATTAATAGACACCCTAACTTACCTTAGGGATTTGGGCAACACTCTAATCGTTGTAGAGCATGATGAACAAACTCTACGTACCGCCGATTGGATTATTGACCTTGGTCCAGGAGCTGGAGTTCATGGCGGAAATGTTGTTGCTTCTGGAACGCCAGAGGATGTTGCCACAGTAAAAGAAAGTTTAACAGGGCAATATTTGGCTGGAACATTAAAAATGGATATTCCAAAAGAGAGGCGGAAAGGTAACGGTAACAAAATAATTCTTTCTGGTGTTACAGAGCATAACTTAAAAAATATAACTGTGGATATTCCACTGGGAATGTTCACTTGCATTACAGGAGTTTCAGGCTCTGGAAAATCAACTTTGCTAAGCGATGTTTTTTTTCCCGCCGTTTCAAATCGAATAATGCGTAGCTCTCATGTTGAAGGAGCCTACAAAGAAATTAGTGGCTTAGAAAATATCGACAAGGTTATAAATATAGACCAAAGTCCGATTGGTCGTACTCCCCGCTCAAATCCGGCAACCTATGTGGGAGTTTTTGATAGTATCAGAGAATTATTCTCTACTTTGCCAGATGCAAAGGCAAGGGGATTTAAATCAGGACGTTTTAGCTTTAACGTAAAAGGTGGTCGCTGCGAAAATTGCCAAGGGAACGGAACTATAACAATAGAAATGAATTTTTTGCCAGATGTTTATATTCCCTGTGAAGTTTGCCGTGGAGCAAGATTTAATCAAGAAACTTTGGATGTTCGCTATAAGGGAAAAAACATTGCAGAGGTTCTTGCGATGACAATAGAAGAAGCAGCAGATTTTTTTGCTCACATTCCTCACATTGCTCGCAAACTAGAAACTTTGCTTTCAGTGGGGCTGGGTTATGTTAAAATGGGACAATCTGCTCTTACACTTTCTGGTGGCGAAGCCCAGCGTGTAAAACTAGCAAATGAACTTTCAAAGCGTTCCACTGGCAAAACCCTGTATATCTTAGATGAACCAACTACGGGGCTTCATTTTGCAGATGTAAAACAACTAATGGAAGTGATTCAGCGGTTAGTTGATCAAGGCAACACTGTGGTGATGATTGAACACAACCTTGACGTTATTCTTCAAGCTGATCATATAATCGATCTTGGGCCAGAAGGTGGCTTTCGTGGTGGAAATATAATCGCTACAGGAACACCAGAGCAGATTGCCCAATGTACAGAATCCCACACTGGTCGTTTTGTAAAAGAAATGTTGCAAAAAGCAACAAAGGTAGCCCAGTGACAAAAAAACAAAAGTTTTTCTGCACTTTAATCTTTCTCTTTACATTACTGTTTTTTTCAGAAACAACCAATCTTTTTGCTCAAAGCAAAAGTACTGTTACCATAGAAAATGCCCGTAAAACATCATATTACACAGAAGAAACTAGCGGCGATGAAATAATTATTTTTACAGGTGGCGTTGAAGTTTCTGTTAAGCAAGGTAACGATACAACAAAAATCACAGCCGATACCGTTCACTTTAACAGAACAAAAAATACCCTTTACGCAGAAGGCTCTGTCCTTATGGACAGAAGTTCTAAAGGCAAAACCGAAGCCATTACCGCTGACAGTCTGCTTTTAAATGTAGACAGCCAAGAAGGAATCTTTAACGGTGGCAGAGTAGAACAATCGGGTACAGATGCCCTGAATGTTCCCTCTGGTTCATCTCTTATTGTAGACTCAGATGTATTTGCAAAAGATGATTCTGGAGCAATAGTATTTAAAAAAGGCGCATTAACTTTTTGCGACGACCCTAATCCCCACTGGAAAATAAAAGGTAGCCGCATATGGCTTTTACCTGGGAATGAATTTGCTTTTGCAAATGCATTGTTGTATGTGGGGCATATTCCGGTAATGTACTTTCCTTTTTTTTATTATCCAAAAGATGAATTGGTATTTAATCCTGTTTTTGGTTATCAACAGCGAGAAGGTTACTTCGTCCAAACCACAACTTATGTAATCGGTCGAAAGCCACTAGATAAGTCTGACGATAATGATTCTTTTCTTAGTTTTATGAAACCAACCACACAAAAAAAACAGCAACTTGAAGGTTTGGTTCTTAGAAACCTTGACGAAGACGACAAAGAAACTTATCCAAATACGCTAAAAGTAATGGCAGACTATTACTCAAATCTTGGGGGAATGGTAGGTGTAAGTGGAGTTTTCAAACCAGAAGATAGTGGCATTTCAAATTTAAGTTTTTCTGCTTATTTAGGAATGAGCAGAACGCTGTTTCCTTTCGCACAAGACGGAATTTCAATATATACTCCCTACAGTATCACAGGAGAAACATATTATAATTCAGCCTACCTTTTTGGCTTAAAACTACCTTTTAGACTAAAGGCAGATTTTAATCTTTCGATAAAATCTCCTTTTACATTGAATCTTTCTTTGCCAATTTACACAGACCCATTTTTTAATTCAGATTTTATTGCTGAGCGTAAAGAAACTATGGATTGGATGGATTTTTTGCTCAACAATTCTTCTGAAACAGATGAATCGAGTGAAACAAATACCGGTGAACTTTCTTCGTTTTCATGGACTCTTTCAACTGCCTACAATCCATCTTTTAGCAAAGTGAAACCTTACATAAACTCTCTTTCATTTTCAACAGCTTCTTCTATGCTATTTTCGGCAAAAACTGATACTACAGACCTTTCTGTGGAAGAGGCTGAAACAAGTCCTAGCCGCCAATTTTTTTATCCTTCACAGATTAAACCTTTATCCTTGTCTACAAAGGTTGCAGGAACAATCCTTTCTTACCCGAAAGTATCTGCTGCCACAAAAACAATAGATGTTACCCCGCCACAACTTAATACACCACCAGATTTTTCTAGCAAAGATAAATCTCTTTCAGAAGAAGAAAAAAATAAAACCCAACAAAATGGGGCGGAAGATTCTATCGAAAACAACAGCGAAATATCATCAGAAGAAAATACTTTACAAAATCTTACACTGCCCTTACTTAAAGTTTCTATCCCTTCTGCCACCAAAATAAACGGTTTAACTTATTCTTTGAATTATTCCGTTGCACCATCACTTTCAACAGAAATGGCTTACACCGCCCCAGAAACGCGTAGCGATTTTGAGTGGAATGATTTAAAATCAACCTTCGTATTATTCAAATCACCGATAGAACTTTCTAGCAATCTTGGTTATAGAGATTCCTTTTTATCTTTGACAAATAGAATAGTTTTTTCACCTGTAGTACAAAGACATCCACAATACAATGAAGAAGCTGGCAGAGAAACAGCACTTAAAAACGATTATGCTTCTCAAAAAATGAATATAACCAATGCCAACAGCCTTGCTCTAAAACCC
Organism: Spirochaetaceae bacterium; assembly: GCA_017622235.1. Lineage (GTDB taxonomy): Bacteria > Spirochaetota > Spirochaetia > Treponematales > Treponemataceae > Treponema_F. The sequence goes on from JAGARN010000012.1 coordinate 27,011, forward strand.
TTTGTATACAATCCAATTTTTAAAAATACAAGCCTCTCTTGGAATACAAATATAAATCTGTTAAGAACCAAATTTACTGGCACAGTTGACCATCCGGAATGGAAATATGAAGTACCATCCTGGGACGAAGAAAGTTTTTCTAGCCACTCTTTAGACTTTACACTTTACGCCCAAGAAGATGATTTTTACCAAAAATTAGTACTTTCCACAAATCTACCGCCAAAAGTTGATTCTTATACAGGAACATTATCTTTGGGGTTTCCATTTATTTCGGTATCAGCAACCTCTGGTGTAAAACAAAAAAGTGCAACAGAAGAAGAATGGATTTTTATCCCACTGACACAAAATGCCACACTAAGTGCCTTCGACAACAAACTAAAATTAACGCAATCCTTTTCCTACGATATTGAAGATAAAACTCCTTCAAATTTCAACGTAACACTTTCAGCTTTTAATCTAAAACTTGTATATTCCATGCAGTACACAAAAAACTACGAATATAATAACGCTACTGGTTGGAAAACCACGGACGAAAAAGATTTTCAACCGATAAGTCTTACCCTAAATTATAATGGTAACGGTAAGTTTAACTATTTTAACGATAAATTGAGTATTGCACCCACACTTTCAACAGAATTAAGTTACAATATGCAACGTCCAACTAGTAGTTACTTTGTATTTACGCCAGGTTTTACGCTGAAAATTAACAATGTCTTGGACTTAAGTTTTTCTACCTCATCAAGAAACGAAGTAGTATATCGTTACGTTCAAGATTATACCGATTTTGAGCCAAGGATTCCTGGTGAAACAAATATTTTTAAGGATCTAATTAATTCTTTTGCTTTTGGCGATGATACAAAACGCGAATCTTCTGGATTTAAACTAAAATCTTTGAATATTAAACTTTCTCACGATTTACACGATTGGAAACTTACCTCTGAGTTTCAGATTTCTCCAAGAATTATTACAGAAAATGGACTTAAACGTTATGATTTTAGTCCAAAATTCACACTTTCTGTTCTTTGGAAACCAATGGAAAGTATAAAAACCACAATTCAAGATGAATATGGAACATTCATGCTTAATCCATAACACAAATTCAACAAAAAAACCTCATTGTCGCTGCTAAAAAAACGTGCTATAATGTACTTTATGAGCGAAAATACTATTCCTTTACGAAACCAAATCCCACAAGAAGATAAATGGGATTTGACAACACTCTATAAATCAGATGCTGAATGGGAAATTGCCTTGGCAAAAATTCAGCCCTTAGCAGAGGAAATTGCCACATTTAAGGGTAAATTAGCAGATTCACCAGAAACCTTACTAGCAGCTATAAAAAAACTTGAGCAACTAGAAAAACTTTCTGAACTAGTTGGTAGTTATGCTTTTTTATTAACGGCTGGCGACGCTTCTGATAGCAGCTTTCAAGAAAAACAAGGGCGATATATTATGATTGCCACTGCTGCAGAAACTTGTTTTGATTTTTTAATTCCTGAAATACAATCCATAGACGAATCCATTTTAAGCAAATGGATAGAAAAAAGCGATTACGATGATTACAGGGTGTGGCTAAAAAAATTGCTACGGCTAAAACCGTATATTCTTTCAGAAAAAGAGGAACGACTTCTTACCCTACAAAGTGAAGCTAGCCGCACAGCAAAAAAAACATTTTCAATGCTAACTAATGTAGATATGGAATTTGGCAGTGTTGAAACACAACAAGGGGAAATTCCCCTTAGCCAATCCACTTATTCTATACTTTTAGAAAATCCAGACAGAAAAGTACGCTGTACAGCCTACACTCAGTTTTATAACGTTTTTGAAAAACACAAAAATACAATCGCTTCACTTTACGAAGGTAGCGTGAATCAGGATATTTTTGAAGCTAGAAGTAGGGGTTACACTTCTGCACGTTCGATGGCACTGTTTCCAGATAAAGTACCAGAATCCGTATACGACAATCTTATAGCCCAAGTTCATGAACAGTTACCTGTGTTGCATAGATACTATTCTTTACGAAAAAAAGCACTAAAACTGAATGAATTACGACATTACGACGTTTATGTTCCTCTCACTAACGAAGTCAAAACTTATTATACTTATGCCGATGCGGTAGAAATTTTACGGCAAGCTCTCAATCCCTTAGGAACAGAATATACGGATATTCTTTGCAAAGGGCTATTAGGGGGTTGGGTAGATCGCTACGAAAACAAGGGCAAACGCTCAGGAGCATTTTCTTCTGGTGCATATACTGGTTACCCTTACATTTTGCTGAATTATAAGCCAGAAGTGTTGCGGGATGTTTTTACCATGGCTCATGAGGGCGGACATTCAATGCATTCATTTTACTCTGCAAAATCGAATCCTTTTATGCAATATAATTATACGATATTCGAGGCTGAAGTTGCATCTACGTTTAATGAGCAATTACTTTTTGACTACTTGCTAAAAAATACATCTGATTCTGCAATGCGTGCATATCTTTTAAGCAACCGTGCCTCAGATATTTTGGCCACCTTACATCGCCAAACAATGTTTGCAGAGTTTGAAATGCAAACCCATCAAATGGTAGAATCAGGAATACCACTCTCTGTAGATTCGTTACGTAAAACATATCGTAAATTGCTTGAAACTTATTTTGGTCCTGAAATGATATTTGAACCAGAAAGCGACCTAGAGGGGTTACGCATTCCTCACTTTTACAATGCTTTCTATGTATATAAATATGCAACAGGCATTTCTGCAGCATTAGCACTTGCAGAAAAGGTTACCAAAGGTGGCAAAGAAGAACGGGGCGATTATTTTAAATTCCTTAAGTCTGGCGGCTCACGGTATCCTATAGAATCTTTGCGTATTGCGGGAGTAGACATGGAATCTCCAGAGCCAGTAAAAGCAGCTTTGGATAAATTCAAAGACTTAGTAGAAGAACTTGAAAAAAATATTACTTAAATACAGTTTTTACCCTGTAGCTTATTTTAGTACTTGAGATACATTGTAAAGTCTGATAGGCTAAAAAAAAATTTTTTTTAAATTTTTACTAAAGTTTTAAAAAAATAAGCCGATATATTAACGGTAGAGTTGTAACTAGGAGATTAAAATGCAGATGTTGTCCATAGCAGATTATATTTCACTTCCAAAAATTGATGCTCACAATCACTTGAATCTTGGAATGCGTTACGCATCCTATGCTTTATGGGCTGGTTTCTATATTCCAGACTTTCCAAGAAAATTAAACGGACTTGGCGAAATGCATGAAATTATCGGTCAATATACACGACCTCGTACAAAAACTTCAAAAGACATAACCGACTTGTTAACTCTTTCTATTCAAGATGCAGTTGCAGATGGTGTTACTGTTCTTGAAGGAAGTGTCGATATTGGATTCGTTAATCATTGCGGTGGCGTAGATAACTTACTGAAAGTTGTACAGACAGTAAAAGATAAATTTTGTGGTAAAATAAATTTTCGCCCAGAACTTGGCATGGGAAAAACTTTTGGAATAGACAAGATAAAAGAATGGGCTCCACCTCTCCTAGAAAGTGGTATTTTCAAAAGTATTGATTTGTATGGACCAGAAGTAGAAGATGGAATTGAAGACTTTGAAGAAATCTATAAACTTGCTGGAAAACTCGGCATAAAACGCAAAGCCCACGTAGGTGAATTCTCTGATGCAAAATCTGTTCGAAACTTTATAAACTTTTTTGACCTAGAAGAAGTTCAACACGGCATTGGAGCAGCCACCGATGAAACCGTAATGCAATTTATTAAAGACAGAAATGTACGACTTAACATATGTCCCGAAAGCAACGTAATGTTGAGTGCTGTTCCTTCGTATCCAGAACATCCAATTAAAACATTAGTTGAAGCCGGAATAAATGTTTCAATCGCCACAGACGATTTAATGTTCTTTAACAGAACAGTTTCAGAAGAATGTTTTGACCTCGTAAATAACGGCGTTTTGACGGAAGAACAAATAAAATCCATTCTGGCATCTAACGTAGCTGAATACGAATAAGTTGCCAAAACATATCACAAAAACAGGATTAAAATATTAATCAATATTTAGTCCTGTTTTTATTTTAAATAAACCATTAGCAACATTATATCAGAGTTACGTATTCCAGAAATACGGCTTGCCTGACCCAACGTTAAAGGACGTACCGCCTCTAATTTTTGCTTAGATTCAGCAGAAAGAGAAGGAATTGCTCCATAATCAAAGTTTGCCGGAATTTTTGCGTTTTCCATTCTACGCATTTTCTCTACTCGGCGATCTTGCTTTTCTATGTAATGTTGATATTTGAAGTCTATTTGTGCAGCTTGCCAAATTTTTTCTGAAAAGCCAGGATTTTCAGCTGCTGGATTTGCAACAAGATATTCCAAAGCGTCTTTTTCTAAAGTGATTTTTTCTTGTAACCTTAAAAACTTGTGTTGCGGAACAAGCCCAAAGTTGTATCCTTTTTCTGTAAGTCGTCTATCTGCCGTGTCGTGTCGTAATTTAAGCCGATACTCAGCCCTAGCTGTAAACATTCGATAAGGCTCTTTTGTACCAAGTGTTACAAGGTCATCAATAAGCACTCCTATATAAGCTTCACTACGAGAAAGAATTAAAGGTTTGTAAGATGGAATATCAGTAGCTCTTTTTCTGTCTGAAACAAATAAACTATCACCGTATAGTTTTTTGTGGGCATTTGCATAACCACAAGCATTTATTCCAGCCACAAGCCCCTGCCCTGCTGCTTCTTCGTAACCAGATGTTCCATTAATCTGCCCTGCTGCAAAAAGCCCTGCAACAGTTTTTGCCTCTAACGAAGGAAAAAGTTGAGTTGGGTCAATATAATCGTATTCCACAGCATAACCTGGACGACTTACCACAGCTTGCTTAAATCCAGGCAGGGTTCTTAAAAATTCATCCTGAACTTCTTCTGGCAAAGATGAAGAAAATCCGTTTATATACATTTCTTCTGTAGCAAGACCCTCTGGCTCAACAAATAACTGATGTCGTTCACGTTCAGAAAATCGCATAACCTTATCTTCTATCGAAGGACAATACCTTGGTCCTGTACCACTGATTTTGCCACTGTACAATGGTGAACGAGCAATATTCTCTCTGATTATACGATGGGTTTCTGGATTAGTATAAACTAAATGACAAGAAACCATAGGACGTTCCACTTTTTCCGTATCAAAAGAAAAGGGTGTAATATCCACATCTCCTGCTTGTTCTTCTAGTTGAGAAAAATCAATACTTTGTCTAAGCACTCGTGGTGGAGTTCCTGTCTTTAAACGACCAGTTGTAAATCCTAATCGGTTCAATGCTTGGGTCAAACCGAAAGCACCTTGTTCCCCTAGACGACCACAAGGAGCATCATAAGCACCAATAAAAATTCTACCACCAAGAAATGTTCCTGTTGTTAGAACAGCAGCTCTTACAGGAATTCTTCGACCTCGTTCCGTTATAATTGCACTTAGTATTTGTCGCATAGGCTGAGCTATTTTTGATGCAACCGGTCTTACTTCCCCTGGTAAAGAGCCGACTTCCATTGTACCACTACTGCCCGGCGGCAAGGGTGTAGTACTAAGAGTTGTTTCTAAATCAACTACAGTATCCTGTAAAATACTCAAATTATTTTGGCTTTCTAAAGTTTGCCGGGCAAGTTGAGCATAAAACAATTTATCAGCCTGAGCTCTAGGTGCTTGAACAGCAGGACCTCGGCTCTTGTTCAACATACGAAACTGAATCATTGAAGAATCAATAAGACGAGCCATTTCTCCGCCAAGTGCATCAATTTCACGAACAATATTACCTTTTGCGATACCTCCTATTGAAGGATTGCACGACATCCTTCCGATTGAATCTATCGTTTGTGTAATAAGTATTGTTTTTAGTCCCATACGTGCAGCTGCAAGTGAAGCCTCTATCCCTGCGTGTCCTCCACCAACTACTGCCACATCAAATGTTTCGTAAAATCCAGCCATATGATAAGTATAGCTTTTTTTTCAATAAATAAAAAGCACTAAAAGCGTCAATATTTTTACTAATTGACGCTATGTCCTATTCAAGTTATACTGAAAAGGTTATTACTAAGCATAGAAACCAAAAGTTTTATTTGAGAAGGAGTAAAAAATGAATGCACGTTTAGTAAGTATTATTTTAGCCTTTGTTTTATACCTTACAATGATGGTTTACATTGGCTTTAGGTACATGAAAAGAAATTCCAATTCTGGCGATTTCTTTTTAGGAGGTCGTAAAGTTGGACCTTGGATGACAGCTCTTAGTGCAGAAGCTTCTGATATGTCTGGTTGGCTTTTGATGGGTTTACCTGGTCTTGCATATCTTGGAGGTATGAAAGAAGCCTTTTGGACAGCACTAGGTCTTGTTATTGGAACTTATCTTAACTGGCTTATTGTTGCAAAACCCTTACGCAAATGTACAATCGCATTTGGGGATTCTATTACAATTCCAGAATTCTTAACAAACCGCTTTAAAGACAAATCAAAAATCCTTTCAGCTATTTCAGTTATTTTTATTGTTTTGTTCTTTACAATATACACTGCTTCTGGTTTAGTTGCTTGTGCCAAATTATTTACTTCTGTATTTGGTATGAAATATCATGTTGGGCTTGTAATTGGTCTTGTTGTTATACTCGCTTATACAATAATGGGTGGCTACCTTGCAGTTTGTGCAACAGATTTTATTCAAGGTACATTAATGTTTATAGCCCTTATTATTGCAAGTCTTGTAATGATTTTTACTTTAGGTGGACCTTCAGAAGCTTTTGCTCAAGTTTCTGCCTTTGGAACAAAAGCTATGAGTGGTGATTTTGGTCAAGAAATGCAAGCTAAGTTCCTTGCAAACCAAAATTATGGAGCGATGTCTATCATTTCTGCAATAGTTTGGGGATTGGGATATTTTGGTATGCCACATATTTTGATTCGCTTTATGGGCATACGTTCCAACAAAGAAGTAGCTCTTTCACGAAGGATTGCTACAGTTTGGGTTATTATTGCTCTTATTGGAGCTTTGATAGTCGGTTCTTTGGGAACAGTATACTTACCTCAAATTCTTTCTCCTGTTGCTGCAGAAACTGTTTTTAGCGCTTCAATACAAAAAATGTTCCCAGCTTTTATTGCAGGAATCTTCCTTTGTGCAATTCTTGCCGCTGCCATGAGTACAGCAGACTCACAGTTGCTTGTGGCTTCTTCTGCTTTTAGTCAAGATATTTATAAGGGCATTATAAAAAAAGATGCCTCTGAAAAAGAAGTATTGAACGTAAGCCGTATTGCAGTATTTTTAATTGCAGCAGTCGCATTTGTTCTAGCACTTGACGAAAACAGTTCAATCTTTGGTCTTGTTAGTTACGCATGGGCAGGGTTCGGTGCAACATTTGGACCTCTTATTCTCTTATCATTATTTTGGCGTAAAGCAACAGCCAAAGGTGCAATCGCAGGTTTGCTAACTGGTGGAATAACCGTTATTGTCTGGCATAACCTAAAAGGTGGTATATTTGATGTTTACGAAATTCTTCCAGCATTTATTTTGTGTCTCTTATTTGATATAGTTGTAAGTTTGCTAGACAAAAACAAAGATGAACAAATGCTACAAGAATTTGATGCCTACAAAAAAATGGCAGACTAAGATTTAATAAAAAAAGCTTGGCTATAAAGTCAAGCTTTTTTTATTAGCAAAATACCAGATGTGAAATAACACTACTGACGCAAAAAAGTTAATTCTTTCCCAATACCTAAGTCTATACTAAAACTTCCATTTTGTACTGTAACTTCTAGTGATTCTGGCATTTGAACATATTCGCTGGCGTTTACCATAGATAATAATTCTTTAGAAATATTATTTACAGTAAAAACTGCTTTGCCGTCTTCTTCTATGTTCCCAACAAAAGTTCCACTAGCAGCCTCTATACTAATTGGAATTCCAAATATAGAAACAGAAGAATCCATTTTAAACGTACCGTCTTTGTAACAGGTCATTGTGTTTACAAGCACTGATCCTAAAACATCTTCTTCATTAACCCAAACTGTATCTTCCGAAGGCATTTTCGCTTTGCAACCAGTCACTAATGTTGTAGCAATTAAAAGGAACACTAAAATTATGTAAAATTTTCTTTGCATTTCTTCCTCCTCAGAATAACTAAAATATAAAATATTTTGCTTATTCTATTCAAGTATTTTTATAAAAAAATCCCCAATGTCGCTTTCTAACACTGGGGATATAAACACAATTACACTGTAATGTAAAAGAACTTACAAAACTAGAACTTAAGTTTTTCTAACTTCCAGATGTCCCTTACATAATCTTCAATCGTACGGTCAGAACTAAATTTTCCAGAACGTGCAATATTCAAAATAGCTTTTTTTGCCCATGCCATTCGGTCACCATAAGACTCGGCAACCTTCTCCTGTGCAGCAACATAAGCATCGAAGTCAGCAAGAACATAATACACATCTGGTCTCTGACCTTCAACACCGTATACCAATGAATCATGCAACTCTTTGAAAAGTTGACAAGTTGGGTCATAAGTTCCGTCTACAAGTTGATTAATAACCTTTGCCAAGTGTGGGTTGCGGTCAAGATATTTCTGTGGATTGTAGCTGTGTTCTGCTTCAATTTTAAGAATCTCGTCAGCAGTAAGACCAAAGATAAATGCATTTTCTGCACCAGCTTCTTCTACAATTTCGATATTTGCACCGTCTAACGTTCCAAGAGTAAGAGCTCCGTTAATCATAAACTTCATGTTACCAGTTCCAGAAGCTTCTTTTCCGGCTGTAGAGATTTGTTCAGAAACATCTGATGCAGGAAAAAGCTTTTCTGCAACACTTACACGATAGTTTTCTACAAAAACAACCCTAAGTTTACCACGCACACGGCGATCGTTATTTATTCGCTCCGCAACAGTATTAATCAATTTTATAATGCTCTTTGCCCTTCGGTAACCAGAGGCAGCCTTTGCACCAAAAATGAATGTTCGAGCAGGTGGGTTATAACTTGGGTCTTCCAAGATACGATTGTAAAGATACATAATATGCAGAATATTTAGTAGCTGTCTCTTATATTCGTGAAGGCGTTTAATCTGAACGTCAAATATTGAATCAGGGTCAAGGAACTCATTCTGAGACACTTTAAGGAATTCTGCCAACCGCTCTTTGTTGCGATGTTTAATATCTAAGAATTCCTTTTGAGTATCCTTATCATCAGCAAATTTTTCCAATTCCCTTAATTTAGACAAGTCTTTTTCCCAACCGTGACCAATTCTATCTGTAATAAATTTTGCTAGTTCAGGATTTGCACTCAAAAGCCAACGACGTTGTGTAACACCATTGGTTTTATTGTTGAATTTGGTTGGATACAACTCAGCCCAATCCTTAAGCTCCTGTGTTTTAAGCAATTCTGTATGAAGAGCCGCAACACCGTTTACACTAAATGAACCGTGTATTGCAAGCCATGCCATATGAATCATTCCGTTAGCAATTATTGCCATACGATTTTGCTTCATGTAATCAGAAGGATATTTTTCACGCAACTCGATCATAAAGCGACGATTAATTTCTTCTACAATCTGATAAATTCTTGGCAACAGACCTTGGAAAATATCTATAGGCCATTTTTCCAAAGCTTCAGCAAGAATTGTATGATTCGTATAAGCAAATGTTTTTACAACGATTGACCAAGCATCTTCCCAGCTCAAGTAATATTCATCCATGAGAATTCTCATAAGCTCAGGAATTGCTACAACAGGATGAGTATCATTCAACTGGATAACGTGATAATCAGCGAACTTTGCAAAGTTTGTACCATGCTCACTAACAAAACTTCGTACTAAATCTTGCAAACTTGCAGATGTAAAGAAATATTGTTGTTTTAAACGTAAAGACTTTCCGCTTGGACCTGAATCATTAGGATATAAAACACGAGAAATATTTTCAGCACTATTTTGGCGTTCAACTGCTCTGTTGTATTCCATATTATTAAAAAGCTGAAGATCAAAACCATTTGGCGAAGAAGCCTGCCACAAGCGTAATGTATTTACTGTATTGGTATCGTAACCTACAATCGGCATATCAAAAGGAGTTGCTGTTACAACTTCCCCGTTTTCAATATAGAAACAATCCTTGCCGTTTTCTCCACGACGTACAGCAACATTTCCTCCAAACTTAACTGTAACAGCTAAGTCACTACGTTTAATTTCCCAAGGGTCACGATGCTTTAGCCAGTTATCTGGATATTCCACTTGGTAGCCATTTTCGATATGCTGCTCAAACATACCATACTCGTAGCGGATTCCGTAACCATGTCCTGGATAATCTAGTGTTGCTAAAGAGTCAAGGAAACAAGCTGCAAGACGACCAAGACCACCATTACCCAGTCCTGCATCCGGCTCTTGATCTTCCAACAGATTGTAATTAATGTTCATTTCACCCAAAACTTCTTTTATTCCATCAAGAAGCCCTGTATTAATAAGATTGTTGCTTAAAGCACGTCCCATCAAAAATTCAGCTGACAGATAATAAACTTGACGAACAGGTTTTTGTTCGTACTGACGTCTTGTTGACATCCAGTTGTTCATTATCAATTCTAGGGCAGAAGCAGAAACTGCATCAAATAAGTCATGTGCATTAGCATGGGTAATATCTTTGCCATATTGTCTTTTTAATCTTTTGGTCAAAGATTCCTTAAATTGCTGTTTGTCAAAAATCATGTATTATCCCTCATATAAAGTTATACACACATATTTATATTACTACTATGATAATCTAAAAACACTTAATATGTCAATGTAGCGAATAATACAAAAGAAAAACTTATTCACTAAAGATTAAATCTTGATCAAATAGAGGCGTACTAAAATATCGCTCTGCTGTATCAGGCAATACAGTCACAACAGTTTTACCCGACCCAAGCTTCTTTGCAAGTTCAATGGCGGCAGCTACATTGGTTCCACTGGAAATCCCACACATTATTCCTTCTAACCTAGCCAAATCTCTTGAGGTTTTTATTGCTTTTGAATCTGATACAATATAAATATCATCATATATTTCTTGATTCAAATTCTCTGGAATAAGTCCATCTCCTATTCCCATCTGAAGATGAGTTCCAACTGTTCCTCCTGCTAAAATTGCAGCGTGTTCAGGTTCCACAGCCCAAATTGTAATGTGAGGATTCTTTTCTTTAAGTTTTTCTCCAATTCCACTTATTGTTCCACCAGTACCAATGCCAGAACAAAATCCGTCTATTGGACAATTCGCTTGATTTAATATCTCCAGTGCAGTATTTGTTTTATGTACTTGAGGGTTAGCAGAATTACTAAACTGTTGTGGAATAAACACCCTAGAATCCATGTGCTGCATATAAAACGCTGTATCAATACAATCCTGAATACATTTTCCAATGTCACCGCTATCATGAATGAGACGAACTTCTGCACCGTAATTCCTGATAAGTTTACGGCGTTCCTCACTTACAGAATCCGGCATAATAATGATTGTTTTGTATCCACGAACAGCACCAACAAGAGCAAGTCCAATTCCTTGATTCCCGCTAGTAGGCTCAACGATGATTGTATCCTTTTTCACAAGACCTTGGCGTTCTGCTTCAAGAATCATATTGTAAGCCGTTCGAGTTTTTATCGAACCTCCTACGTTAAGTCCTTCAAACTTTACCAAAACTCTAGCACTATCAGAATCCACCATTCTTTGCAGCTGAATAAGAGGCGTGTTTCCCATAGCCTCTAAAATATTTGAACAAATCATTTTAATTACCCGATTAAATTAAGTCCATTATAAGTTAAATTCACCAAAAAAACAACACTAGTTACACCACTTAGCCTGCACAAGTCGTGGCATTTGTGCAAGATCAGAAAAAATCCTAACTTCAACAAATCCATATTCTGAAAGCAATGTTGCTACTTTTGAAATATTATATTCTCCAGCTTCAATTAAAACATAACTGTTTTTTTCTAGTACACACGAAAATTGAGAAATCATTCGACTAATTACACCAGTACCATCTATTGTCCCTTCACAATCCCCATTTAACGCTAAAAATGGTTCGCTTCTTCCATCTTTAAGCAGTTCTTTCGCAACAAGGGCAGGAACATATGGCGGATTAGTTAGCAAAAGATTAAACTTATAACCTTTTTCAATTAATGGTTCAAGCAAATCTCCTTGAAAAAACCTTATAGAACAATTTAGGTTTTTTGCATTTTTTTTTGAAATAGACAAAGCTTTTTCACTAATATCTGTGGCAACTATTTCAACATTCGTCAAAGCAATTTGTTTTTCCAATTCTTTAGCAAAAGAAATTGCTATGCAACCACTTCCGGTACATACGTCAGCAACTCGAAGAGAATTTTTTGTTAAAAGGATTTCTTTTGCCAACAACAAAGAATGTTCCACAAGTAATTCTGTATCTGCCTTTGGTATAAGCACATCCGGCGTAACAAAGAAATTACGACCATAAAACTCTTTTTTTCCTATAATGTATGCTACAGGAAATCCCTTTTTTCTCTGCTTAATTGATTTTAAAAAAAACTCGCATTGCAAATTCGAAAGCTCATACTCTGGATGAGACAAAACATATGAACGACTAACATTAGCAACAAAAGAAAGAATACAATCAACATCCAAAACCGGTGTTGTCGAAACAACTCCAGAAGGAATAGAAGACTTACCTTCATCTGTTCTTTTTGTAAGAAAAGCAATTCCTTCTTGCCGAAGTTGTCCAATAGTTTTTTTTACCATAAACTATGATTCAACAGCTACAGAAGTTTTTAAAGCTGCCTCTTTTGCGGAAATATTTAATGCATCAATCATCTCATCAAGAGAGCCTTGCATAAATTGATCAAGTTTATACAAAGTTAAATTTATACGATGGTCTGTTACACGATTTTGCGGGAAATTATACGTCCTTATTCTTTCAGAACGGTCCCCAGAACCAACCATATTTTTTCTAGCAGCTGAACGTTCCGCCTGTTTTTTTGATTCTTCCAAATCAAAAAGTCTAGCACGCAAAACTCGCATCGCTTTTTCTTTATTTCGTAGTTGACTTTTTTCATCCTGTTGAATAACCACAAGCCCGGTAGGAAGGTGAGTTAAACGAACTGCTGAATCTGTTGTGTTAACACACTGACCACCACATCCTCCCGCACGCATCACATCAATTCTTAAGTCTTCTTGTCTAATCTCTATTTCGGTTTCCTCAGCTTCAGGAAGAACTGCAACAGTAACAGCACTTGTATGAATTCTACCTTGGGCTTCTGTTTCCGGGACACGCTGAACACGATGAACCCCTGCTTCCCAACGTAAACTCCCATAAACAAATTTACCACTTATAGAAAAAGAAATCTCTTTGTATCCGCCAACTTCTGTTTCGCTAGCATCCATAATTTCATACTTCCAACCCTTTCCTTCCGCATAGCGAACATACATACGAAACAAATCTGCGGCAAACAACGAAGCTTCATCCCCCCCAGTTCCACCACGTATTTCCATAATAATATTTTTTTCTTCTAAAGGATCTGGTGGAATCAAAAGGAACTTTAATTTTGCTTCCATTTCCGGCTGAATGGCTTCTAATTCTTTTAACTCTTCTCTAGCCATTTCCTTCATATCATGGTCATCTTCTTCAGTTATAAGATGCTGTGCGTCCTCTATTCCTTGAAGAATTTTTTTATACTCATCATATGCATTCATAACTTGCGTTAGATGAGAATGTTCTCGCATAACATCCTTGTAACGTTTAGCATCCTTTACAAGAGTTGCATCTTGAATTAAATCATTGAGTTCAATATATCGCTTTGACAATTCTTCTAATTTTTTTTTCATAGCTAGGAAAATATATCAAATTTTTTTACAAAAAGCAATCTGTGATAAAATAAAAAGACGTGACCAAAACAAAACTACAATATAAACAATCCCGAAACAACTAGCCACTCCGCCGTATAGGTAACAAAATAAAAAAAAAGCCTGGCAGCTACCTACTTTCCCGCAAAAGCAGTATCATCGGCGTAAGAGAGCTTGACTTCCGTGTTCGGGATGGGAACGGGTATTACCTCTCCACTATGGCCACCAGGCGAAATTAACAACAAGGGAAACGG